>CAWDBP010000010.1:0-105150 GCA_963800585.1 uncultured Bacteroidales bacterium | reverse complement strand
TACATAGAAAATTTAATTCTTAAGGACACACGGCATAAATATCAGCGTTCCGGTCGAAACCGGAACCCATCTATAGCTCGACCATATCCAGAAACGTGCTCGAGGCACAAGGAAACATTAGACCTTTAGAGCTAAAACTATCAAAGTTGTGGTCTTGATGTGCATACAGACACGATTTTCTGTGTATATTAACTGGAAACGGTCAAACATTTTTAAAAAGAATACAGTACGCTAAGACTGATATTTTAAAGCGATTCATTTGATTAAGGAACAAAAGGTGGTAGAAGTTGCAATGGAAAGCACGGGTATATACCGTATTCCTATATGGGGATTTGCAGGGACATGTGGAGATGAAACTCGTGAACCCATATTCATCAAAGAATTACCCTGACGAGTAATACAAATGTGCAACATTCCCAATGGATAGCTACAGTATTGCAAAAGGGATTGATCCGTGGAAGTTACATACCAGGGAAACATATCCAGGAATTACGATAGTATGAACGTTGTTATGAGACAACATGCGAACAATAAACTGTGTTGAACAGGAAATTGACCGGCAATTACATCGTTGCAATATCCGAATCACCAACTTTACGAGTAAAATTGGCAGTGCATCGGTATTAGGTGTTGTTCGGGAATTATCGAAGGAAGAAAACACCTCAGAGGAACTAATCAAACACATTCACGGGCGTATTACCAACAAACACAAAGAAAAAATTGTAGCTTCGTTAAAAGGGGTTGTTGCTGATTCAGACCGGTTTATCCTACGTCACAATTATGAAGAGTTGAACTTCTTTTCGTCAGCATCAGGAATGTGTAAAGGATATGGAACAAATATGCGACAACTTGTACAAGGAAGAAATGAAATTGCTCTGTACCGTTCCTGGCATTCAAAAATTGAGTGCGATGACGATAATTGCGGAACTGGGGGTTGATCTGAAAACGTTCATAACCGCGGCATCATTAGTTGGTTGGGTTGGACTGAGGCCCCGTAATGATTAAAGCGCAAAAAAAATCAAAAGCAGAAAGATTACCAATGGCAACAAGTACCTCAGAAGAATACTCGTGCAATGCGCATGGGCAATAACCCGGTCGAAGGGTTGCTGGTTAAGTGGTAAGTTTACCGAATTAGCAAAGCGACGTTCACAAAAGAAGGCATTAATAGCCATTGCAAGAAAACTGTTAGTGATTATTTGGCACATTCTATCAAAGCACGAAGTCTATAAGGAGTACAAACCTAAATTGAGCAAAGAACAGAAAGAAAAACGCATCGTGTGGTTAGAAAAGCAGATTCTTAATCTTCAAGCATAACAAGGCCGGTTAACTTTGTGGTGGTTAGACCCCGTTTTCAAACTGACCCATTATTTTGTTGCGCACACTCACCTGAGTCCTGAACTCGCAGAGGAAATTATTCATCAAGATGCTTTTGTGCACAGAATGTATGCCTTGATTTTAGCTTGTCCTATTGCTATTATTTTTGGCTTGTACCAATTAACTGCTGGTTTGTGATTTATAGAGGAAAGATAAAATATATATTAAGGGTACCTCTTGAAACTTTAATTTTATAAAAATTTAAAACAACAACTTGTAATATCACTTGATCTGTCTTTCTTTCATTGAAAAACAGAAATATGAATATCGTTCTTTGAAATTTTGTAACCTATGGGCTCAATTTGTGGCTGATTTACAATATGATTGCTAATTTCTGTGATTGTATGATGAAGATCGATCTGAAAAAGTTGTAGATGAGGTTTCTTAATCCAATGGCTACTGCACATCGGTCAAGGCCAATGTTCCGGATTAACTGGCCGGCACTAAGGTTCACCCACTGGTATCCGAAAACATGCTCTACACGGGCACGAGTCTTTGATTTAACGGTGTTTTGTTGTTTTTCGATGTTAATTTTTTGTTCCGGTATGCCTTTTCGTGGGTAAGATTTTTCATTTTAACAGCCTTGATCGCTTTATCACAATTTTTTCCGCTATATGCGCTGTCGGCATAAAGTGGCTGATCTGCCTCATCTGGATCAAGCAGATCTTCCGTCATAACGCTGTCATGCACGCTGGCCGGGGTAACACTGATAATTTGTAATGAGCTTGCTACCCATATTGATCTTGATATCATTTTTGTATCCAAAGTAAGTTTTCCCATTTTTCTTGGTCCAGTCTGCATCCAGATCTTTTTGTTCAAGCTTATTGGGTTTGTTCTGCCAATCTTCAGGTACCTTGCCTTCACGAACTTGTTTGTTTTCTTCTCTGGTGTTACGTTGACGAGGGACCTGAACTATGGAAGCATCAATGATGGCCCCGTCCTTTAACAGCAAGGCAGCCTTTTCCAGTTTTTCATTGAACAAAGAAAAAATTTCTTCAATGATATAATGGGTCTTCAATTGTTCACGATAGGCCCAGATGGTTTTAGCATCAGGCACCTGTGCGTAGGATTCTATACCCAGGAATTTACAGAAACTGTGGCAATAATTTGATACTCGGTATTATCATCAACGATTGTTAGTCCTTGAAGTACCAGTACTTTGAACATTAGTACACGATCATATGGAGGTCGTCCCCCTAATGAAGGATCAGTCACGGGAAAAGCTTTATCTATCGTAGGCCGGAAGTCTTCCCAACGGATAAAGCGGTTTAACTTCTCCAACGAGTCATTCATATTGTTGGTCTTTTCCTGGCGAAATTGATCCTCAAAGAGTCCACGGTTCTTGTTTTTGCGCATCTTTCATTATTTTTACCAAAGATACGGCTTTAATAAGCATGTATTAACTGAATATATAGTTAGATATAAACCTTTTATTAACAATTCAGTTTTTAGAGATACCCTTTAAAATTAGAATTTCTGATTTAGGTATTCTCATTCCAATTGGAGGTGTGTTGTTATACAGTTTGGGGTGGGTTTATTGGACAAGTTATTTCAATAGTTTCAACATAGACATTTCATTCGTTGATTTATCGATAGATAGGGTCATTTCGACAACGTGGATTTATTTTCTCATTTTTATCTCTTCTTGTGGTGGTGTTTATTTTGTGTACGTATTTACAAATAAAAAATTTACATTTATTGAGATTGGATTGATCCTCTTTTTATCATTTAATATTTTAAAACCGGATTTTGATTGGAGAATGTCTTTATTGATAACATTTTTATTCCTATTATTAATTGTACTAACATCAATAGCTATAAAGAAATTTAAGATTCCTGATCCTTTGTCGCAGAAGACCTATATTTTGACCTTCTCATTTATTATCTATTTTTCTTCATTTTTATACTATCAAAAACAAGGAAAGGACACTTCGCAATCATTCATTAACACTTACAAAGAAAATATCGTCCTGATTAAAAAAGACAAGACAATGATTTCAGGAAAATTCATTGGACTTTTGAAAAATAACTATTTCTTATTGATCAAGAACAAGAGTATCTTTAATGTTATTTCAATTAATGAACAAAAAAATGAATTAATAAAGATCAATTAATTAGTGTCTGTCCATACAGTCCCTCATTTTGTTGATAACCGACTGATTTTTGATGCTCAGAGGGAATTTTCGCAAAATAAAATCCTTAGTCAGTGTTTTTAGACCAAAACCCTGTTAAAAACCCAGCTTAATTTGTTAACATCCGCTGGATTTTGAAATTTCACGCATATCTGTTTCATCCTGTTTATAGGTTAAATATTCAAAACGCCTGTTTTTACTGGTCATTTAGATAATCAGCTGACCAGAGGATCAGATTTAAGCCGGTCAAGAATTAAGGCGGTCATCACCCTGAAGTTATATGCCAAAACACTCCAAAGAACTTTAGCCTGGAAGTGAATCCAGCCCTTCCAACTACAAGTACGGATATTGAAGCCACGCTTAATATTCGAGATTATTGCCTCCATGGCGCTGCGCCATCTCTTCAAACGTGTTTCCATGTTCAAACTGCTGACAATATTCTGCATACTGCCAACAACCTTATTAAACACAATATTTACAACGCCCGCTTTCTGGGCATGCTCAAGGTTTGCCAAACAGGCATATCCTCCATCGGTAGCACTGTCCCGCGGAACGATCTCATAATTTTGAATAACCCTGTCAATGGTTTGTTTATACAATGATTTGTCCGCCGGGTTGCCCTGCAAAACCTGACAATCCAGGACAAGATTGCTCTTTCCTGCAGCCAGGTTTACTTTATGGCCAAACAGCACTTCCCTTTGCCCTTTCACAATGATGTCGGTGTGTTGTTCATAAATCGAAAACAGTTTTTCTTCACTGGGGACTTTTTCCCCATTAATTTCCTTGCGATAGGCTACATTATATACCTGTACCATCAGGCTCAGCAATTTAGTCAGTTCTTCCTGAATGCCCCAGGCGATACTACTCGTGGACTTTTTTTTTATCGCGTTGGACGTTTGATTGATTACTTTGGTAAAAAGGATCAACTGCTTACAAAATAAATCATACCGATCCTTATTTTTGCGATTAACATTGATTTCATAAAAGGTCTTCTTTGCGGATTTCGTGTAATCAATAAAATCAAGTGTATCAATCTCTTGTTTCAATTGCTCCAATAACCGGGTGCTCGTTTTTATACAATCCCAGACAAGGGAGTTATTCGTAGGATAATGAATATTTGTTTTTACAACGGTAGAATCCTGTGAAACACTTTTCACATCTTCCAATCCTTCGCTTATGGCTATTTTATTGATCTCCACAAGTAAACGATGAAGAGATTCCGGATTAATCCTGGAAATGTATTTTTGAAACAACTGAAAACTGTATGGATCCCTTCCTTCGAGTTTTATAAAGGCTTCACAGATCCTCGAATCGCTTTGAGCGTATTCCAGTTCCCTGTAATCCATCCCACGCATTTCTTTGAAAATCGCAGCACGGGCAATTTGTTCAACACTGGGTGTGTCTTGTCGTCCAAAAGTTGAAGCTTTCTCATCCCCTATAATGTCCGATCTAAGCATCAAAATGATATCAGGCCGCGATTCCAAAATAGTATCAATCACACAAAACTCAGGATTACCAGACCAATCAGGCTTTTCGAACTTCAGAAGCAAATCGTTGAATATTTTCATAGATTCATTATCTTTGATTCAAAATTACTGGGAACTTTCTTCATATATCCTATCAAACCTCAGTATTTATTAACAATTTGAGTTTAAAGACAGACTCTAATTATCAATTATCAATTGTCAATTATCAATTAAAAAATGCTTAAAACGATATTCAAAATATTTTTCAACAAATATACCATCACCCTGGTCTTATTCGGGGTATGGATGGTGTTTTTTGATAGCAGTAGTGTGCTGAACCGGATGAAATACAAGGAAAAACTTAATAACCTGAAGCAGGAGAGGCATTTTTACCTGGAAGAGATAAAGCATGATTCCATTCTTTCTCAAAAATTGCTTATAGATTCTTCCGAAATTGAAAAGTTTGCAAGGGAGAATTACCTGATGAAAAGAGACAAGGAAGATGTGTTTCTTGTGATTGATACTACTGTGGATCGACATCCATGACCAGCCTGAGCGAGCTGAACTCCCTTCGCTTACTGAATTCCATGATTTCCTGCATCAGTTTTTTCTTCATTTCGGTTTGAGAGCCTGAACGTTCGATCTTTATCATGATCTGTTTGATGTAATAATTCATAATGCGGGAAACCATGGGAAATTCAGGACCAAGAACCCGGTTACCGAATGATGCCCTCAATCGCTTAGCCAATTCATCAGAAGCTTTATTGAGAATATCCGGGTATTTGTGTTTGACCTTCACCACCACAAGCCGGTAAAATGGCGGATACTTAAATTTTCTCCGGTCAATAAGCTGCTGTTCATACATTGCCTTGTAGTCATGATTCACGACATCAAGGATCACCGGGTGCCTGGGGTTGTATGTCTGGATGATCACCCGTCCCCGTTTATTTTTTCGCCCTGAGCGTCCGCTGACCTGTGCCATCAACTGGTAGCTTCGCTCTGCCGAACGAAAGTCGGGGAACCCAAGCATATTGTCGGCATTCAGGATACTGACCGTACTCACATTTTCGAAATCAAGTCCCTTGGTGACCATCTGCGTACCGACAAGAATATCGATCTTTCGTTGTTCAAGATCATTAATGATCTTTTGATGAGAATGTCTGGTACGGGTGGTATCAAGGTCCATGCGTGTGATTCTTGCTTTAGGGAACAGGATCGCCAATTCTTCTTCCACTTTCTCGGTTCCGAAGCCTTTCATCTTCAATGATATTCCTTTACAATCGGGGCAGGTGTCGGGGACAAAAGTTGTATAACCACAATAATGACAATGTAGTTGGTGGTTTTGTTTATGATATACCAGGGTTACATCACAATTGCGGCAAACCGGCATCCACCCGCAAGTCTCGCACTCCAGACGAAGTGCAAAACCCCTCCTGTTCTGGAAAATGATTGCCTGTTCACCCTTTCCGAGAGCATCTTCAAGCTGTTTGAGTAAAACGGAAGTGAAATGTGACTTCATTTTTTTCCAGCGGATCTCTTCCCTCATGTTCACCACGATGATCTCCGGCATTTCCATGTTCCCGTAACGTTCAGTCATTTCAACCAGGGCATATTTCCCTTCCTGACAATTGTAATAACTCTCGATGGAAGGTGTCGCCGAACCAAGAATGGTTTTTGCATTGTGCAGGTGGGCCAGGTACAATGCAGCATCCCGTCCATTATACCGTGGGGAGGGATCGTATTGCTTAAATGAAGAATCATGCTCTTCATCTACAATTAACAATCCGAGATGTGTAAATGGAAGAAAAACTGCAGACCGGGCTCCAAGAATGATGTCATAAGATGATGACCCGGTTTTCCCAGGTTTCCCGTGCATCAGTACTTTATTCCATATCTCTGCGCGTTCATTTTCATTGAAGCGCGAATGGTAAACGCCTACCCTCTCTCCGAAATATTTCTTTAACCGGCTGATGGTCTGCGTAGTTAATGCGATCTCAGGCAACAGGTAAAGCACTTGTTTCCCCTGATCGATCGTTTCCTGTATATATTTTATGTATAGTTCGGTTTTCCCGCTCGAGGTGACGCCATGAAGTAAAACCACATCTTTCTTCAGGAATGCTTTCCTGATTGCATCGCTTGCCTTCACCTGAAAATCCATTAATTCTATGGAACTGACATCGGCCACTTTTTCATATGATCCTATGCGGCTAACAACCTTTTCACAGACCGTGAGGACACCCTTCTCTACGAGTCCTTTCAGCGCAGAGGGAGAAGCTTTCACATTTTTCAGTAATTCGGTGCGATTGACTTCTCTGTATTTACCATTATCCTGCCGGGAAAGGACCATAAAGGCCATCAGTAGCTCAAGCTGTTTCCTGGCATGTTTCTCCAGTTGGTCAAAAAGATCTTTAAATTTATCCTCATCTGCATATTCTCCGGCAAGCCCGATAAATGTTTCTTTTCTGGGCTTGTAACTTGCAGGAAGTTCTTCTTCCATAAGGATAATCCCTTTTTCAAGCATTGTTTTGATTACAGGGATCACCTTCATCTGACCAATGATCTTCGATATTTCAGCTATCTCTATTGCCGAACGGTTATACAATGCTTCCAGAAGGAGATTTTCTTTTTCATTTAGTTCTTCCCTGTCAGGATTATAATCAGGGTTCAGGATAACTTTTGATTCACTGGCAAGTTTGAAAGCTGAAGGTAGTGCTGCATTCATTACCTCTCCGGGATGGCAAAGGTAATAGCTTGCAATCCAGTTCCAGAATGTAATTTGCAACGGTACAATGACGGGAACTTCATCCAGCACTGAAAGGATTTCTTTTACCTCCCGGCCTTCCGGGTTGTTTTCATGGATCTCAACTACCAGCGCTGTATAGATCTTTCTTTTCCCGAATTGCACCATAACCCTGCCACCTTTAACGACTTTCCCTGCCAAACTATCGGGGATGGCATATGTAAAAGTGCTGACCGGTAAAGGCAGCAATACTTCAGCAAACCTTGATTCCTGATTCAAAACAATACGTGTAAAACTGTCTATAATGCCAGGATGCGTGTCATCTCGAGCATCTGGAGATTGATGTCTTTGTGATGCTTGATCGCCTTCTCAAAAGGTGTAAAAGCTATTTTATTATTAATGATCCCTGCCATAACCCCTTTTTGTCCGTCCAGAAGTGCAGTGACAGCTTCATATCCAAGCGTGCTGGCGAGTACCCGGTCGTAAGCACTGGGAGCGCCCCCCCGTTGAATATGCCCAAGCACAGTTACCCTTGTATCCATTTCAGGGAGCTTCTCTTTCACTTTTTTAGCTACTGCATAGGCTCCGCCAAAATCATCTCCTTCAGCCACAATCACCAGGCCGGAGGTTTTATTGCGGCGCCAGTCATGCTTAAGTAAACGTGTAAGGTTGTCAATGTATGTAGTTGTTTCAGGCACCAGGATGAACTCCGCACCCACTGCCATTCCACTTCTGAGAGCGATAAATCCGGCATCACGGCCCATCACTTCAATAAAAAACAATCGTTCATGCGAGTTGGCAGTATCTCTAATTTTATCACAAGCTTCCACAACTGTATTAATGGCAGTGTCATATCCAATTGTTGCATCGGTTCCATAAAGATCATTATCAATAGTCCCGGGTAATCCGATTATCGGAAAGTCATTTTCTTCATCAAAAATACCGGCGCCGGTAAAGGTTCCATTGCCTCCAATAGCGACCAGGCCATCAATGTTAAATTGCTTAAGGTTTCTATAAGCCATATCACGACCTTCCCGTTCCATAAACCGCTGGCTCCGGGCCGTTTTCAAAATTGTTCCGCCACGCTGAATGATGTTTGAAACTGAATGGCTGAACATTTGTTCAAACTGGCCATCGATCAGGCCTTCATATCCGCGGTATATACCGAAGACCTCCACATTATGAAATATAGCTGTGCGGACAACAGCTCTTATTGCGGCATTCATCCCTGAGGAATCACCCCCCGAGGTAAGGATTCCAATTCTGTTGATTCTTGGCATGGCTCATCAATTTAATCGTGCAAAATTATCAATTTTCACCTCTATAAGTTTTTAATGTTCATAAAGTTTATGAAGTCTGATCCCACTCTTAGAAGACTTTTTTTACCGCGAAGACGCAAAGACGCTAAAAAGCGCTAAGAGGTATATCGTTGAAGATGAACTTTTTGCATCTTTAGGGTAGGATATGGCAATATAGTTAAAATGAGTCATTGAAAGGGGCTCATTCTTAACTTTTAATTTAGTATTTTTATCCCCGTCAATAATCGATTCCCCTTCAATGTATGATCCGGTAAAATTCCTTAAGTCCCAGGCGTGGAAAGATTTTTCGATCCTGCTCCTTATTCTTGGGATACTGACCCTGGTTTTCCGGTTCACTGATCTTGACATCAGGCTGGAACATTTATTTTATACTACTGATAAAGGGTGGATGCTTCAATACAGACCATTCTGGGATTTTATTTACAGGTACGGGATCTTTCCCGGATATATCCTTGCATTCTGCGGGCTGATCATGATCTCGGTGTCCTATTGGCACAGCAGATATCTGAAGTTCAGGAAAGCTTCCTTTGTCCTTATTTTTACAATTATCGCTGGACCGGGTATCCTTGTCAACCTCGTACTGAAGGATCATACCGGACGCCCAAGACCACGTGAGATCACAGAATTCGGCGGCAGTGAACAATACCTTTGCGTATGTGAAACAGGCAGGACCAACGAAGGAAAATCATTTCCCTGTGGGCATTGTTCCATGGGATTTTACCTTGCCGTCCCCTGGTTGTTTTACAGGAACCGGAAAAAGATACTGGCTTATTCAATCCTTGGAATTGGTATTGGCTATGGAATCCTGATCGGCATTGCGAGGATGATGGCCGGAGGACATTTTGCCAGCGATGTGGTATGGGCAGGAGGACTGACCTGGTTTGTTGCGCTCATAGGATATTACCTCTTCCGGCCCGATAAGCCACCAAAAGTTTCTTCGCTCACCAGGGCTGAACATAAAAAGAGGGCCCACCGGGCAACTCTTATCACAGGGATATTGCTTCCCGTTATTACCATCGGATTGATGCTGGCGACGCCCTATTTTTCGAAGAAATACATTGATGTCAGCAGCAGTCAACTGAAAGCCCTGCACTGCAGAGTCGTTGAAGTCGACCTCAATGATGCCGATGTGATCATCAATCCCGGGAACGGATTTCATCTCGATTATAAGATCAATGCCTTCGGGTTCCCGAACAGCAAGATCAGGGGCTTATGGACCCCGGGGGATACCAGCCGGTACATCATCCAGAACATGGGATGGTTCACAGAAATAACAAACGATATTACTATCGTTGTTCCTTCAACTGACAGTATTTCCTGGTACATAAATGTCAACCGTGGCAAGATAATCTGCAACCTCAACGGAGATTGCAAAGCCGATCTTCATTTTTCAATAAAAAAAGGCGACCTGTTGATACATTCACAACCTAATGCCCTGATCCTAATTGGTAAACAGGGGCAGATTGTTAATAAAAATTCATGGAAACCCCGGTGTTTTCAAAGGAAACCGGTTAATCAGGAAGGAAATGTTATCGCCTTCGATTTAAGGCATGGCTCTGTGTTTATCGAATGACAAACAGATAAAATTTTAAATTTGAAAGAAATTTTCTTTCATCATCTTTTTGTTATCTCAAATTATATATTACCTTTGGTTCGCTAATTTTAAATTCATATTTGTTATGTCAACAGGTAAAGTAAAGTTTTTCAACGAGAGAAAAGGATTTGGTTTTATCGTAGACGATGAAACACAAGAAGACATTTTCGTACATGTCAGTGGATTAATTGACCGTGTAAGGGAAAACGACCAGGTTTCTTTTGATATCACGGAAGACAAACGAGGAAAAAAAGCTATCAATGTCAAAAAAGACTAATAATCTTTTCTACTCATTGTGATGCAAAAAAAGAAGCCATCCGTTTGGATGGCTTCTTTTTTTCCCCATACTATCTATTGAGCATGACGGGCATAACGAGCATGAGTATATCCTCATTCTTGTTTTCCTGGTTCACGGGAAGAAGAATTCCTGCCCTGTTGGGTGCCGACATTTCCAATCGAACCTCATCCGTATCAATATTATTAAGCATCTCGATCAGGAATTTCGAGTTAAAGCCAATTTCCAGATCATCACCTTCATAATCACAGGTAAGCCGGTCCTTCGATTCTTTTGAGAAATCGAGGTCTTCCGAAGAAAGAACCAGTTCTTTACCCGAAAGTTTGAACCTTACCTGGTGGGTTGACTGATTCGCAAAAATAGCTACACGACGAATGGTTGTAAGTAATGCATTCCGGTCAATTATCAGTTTATTAGGATTTTCGGTTGGGATGACAGCATCGTAATTTGGATACTTACCATCGATGAGACGGCAGACAAGATTTATGTTCTGGAAAGAAAAGAATGCATTGGTGCGGTTGTATTCAATATTAACAGGTATCTCCTGGCCAGCGATAATATTCTTTAAAAGGTTCAGGGGTTTTTTTGGAAGGATAAAGGAAGCTGACTCATTCGATTTTGCGTCGGTCCTCTTATATTTTACCAGTTTATGGGCATCTGTACCAACAAAAGTGATATCGTCGGGAGATAATTCACAAAATACACCTGATAAAACCAACCGGAGTTCATCATTTCCCGTTGCGAAGATGGTTTTGGTGATGGCCTGCGAAAGAAGAGAAGATGTGAGTTCAATAGAAGTGGTACTTTCAAGACTTGGAACTCTGGGATATTCATCGCTCTTATGACCGGCCATTTTGTACTTTCCATCTCCTGCCGAGATTTCAATGCCCTGGTTATCTTCGTTAATAGTAAAGGAAATCGGAATATCGGCAAATGTTTTCAGGGTATCAACCAAAATCTTTGCAGGAATGGCGATGCTTCCGTTTTGAAGTGCTTTATCCGGTTTCAGTATCACACTCATGGTGGTTTCCAGGTCTGAAGAAGTGATTGTAAGTATATCCTCCTTCAGGTCGAAAAGAAAATCATCCAGAATGGGTAAAGTATTATTGGCATTGATCACACCGATAATGGATTGCAGATTTTTTAGTAAAAGGGAACTGGAAACAATGAATTTCATAATAAGTGTAATTTTTCGTTTTACATATTAATAACTAATATCCTGCCTTAGATTCAATCAAAATTTTTGTCAAATATACAATAATTAAATTCTATTTCAAACATTGATCCTGCGGGAAACATTAATGCGCCATCTTCTTTCTTTTTTCTCCTGAAATCAAATTTATTCTCTTTCCCCTTTATGAGCCGTTTGATATTCTTAATATGTGTCAGAGGGATAAAGACTGCAACAATTATAGAAAGAATAATAAGACCAGGATGTCGCTGGCCAGTAATGAAAATGACAATAAAAGGAACAGGATTCCAGCCAAATATTGAAGCCAGGGAAACATACCTTGTCAAAGCCAGTATGATAATGAAAAGTGCAAGTACGATAAGTAAAGCAAGCGGATAAAGTGCAATCGCTGCCCCGCAAGGGTACCGACGCCCTTTCCGCCTTTAAAACCAGCGAATACCGGGAAACACATGACCAAGGACTGCTGCAAAGGCCAGGCATATTCTGACCAGGTTATAAAATCATCACTCCATCCGGCATGAGGGAACAGGAAGAATAACTGGACCGCCGCCCAACCCTTGAAAATGTCAAAAAGCAGCACGGGGATCCCTGCCTTATAGCCAAGGACGCGAATCACATTAGTTGCACCGGCATTTCCGCTTCCGTATTGCCTCACATCTGTACGATAAAACAACTTTCCTATCCATACCGCACTGGGAATGGAACCTAATCAGGTAAGCAAGAAGGATTTCAAGGATATGATAGAAAGTACCCATTAATTATGATTTATGATTTATGGTTTTTGTTTCAATCTTTACTTGTTATTCTGTTTCAAATTTTCTCAGGAAATCTCTTTTTTTCCGGTCAGTTCCAATGGTATACCGGTATCCTTTCACAAGTTTCCCCAGTCTTTTCATTCTCAGCCGGTGATTTGACTCCTTCTTCCACTGCATCATTGAAAGCAGAGTTGGAACTCAATGCCATAAGAATATTATTGCGATAGTTAAAGAAATACCAATCATTTTTATGTCAACTCAAAATAAAATGTGAATTCATCACCGTTCTTTTTCTTCTGAAATTCAAGAACCCCATTAACATACTTATTGACCTGAGTTTTTCCTATACACCCGATTGCAATTGGACCATAGGATATCCATGATTTACTTAATGTATCAAATCTCAGCTTCACGTCGGCCAGGAAAATAGTATGGATTAGTTCGTCAGGGAATCGTTTGAACCGGCCAACCATCTCCATCTCTGACTTTATTTTATCGAATTCCTTCTTCCCTAATAATGATTTCATAGCTTCAAGATAAGGAGATGTGGAAAATACAAGTCCCTGAAGTTTGTCGATGTGAGCTGGGTAGTAAACTTTGTCATTGCATCTTCATAGAATGGGAAATTCAGTGCCAGGGCAATGTGCGCTTTTGTTGAATCGGGAATAATATAATGGTCTACTGTTCCCCAGGATTCCATATCAAGAGTCCCGGAATTCATCGCCAGGTTGATTTTACCGCTTCCATGAAGGACGCAATCCTTCGTGCTCAGTGAGAGTCTGTTACCGGGCAGTGTCGGGTCCTTTCTGCAATCCATCTCCATGATTCTATAAGTGCCGGTTGTGATGTCATAATCAATCTTCCCTTGTGAAGTGATCAAAGTGGAATCGCTGAATGATTTCTTAGGTGAGAAGAAAGCAGGATAGATCCGATTGTTCGTACTGGCGAACATTACTCCTAATCCAAGTTTCCTGAATTGAATATCCCTCAACGGAATCTCAAGCGGGATCATAACCTGCTGTGGATTAATATCACTTAAAAAATAAGTCCATGCCCGGGCTGTCGGGAAACAGTCCATTACCGGACGGAACCCTCCTTCAAAGGTAAGATTTCGCTGGGATGCTTTCAGGTTGATAGTTCCTTTGAACTCAAATTCCGGACTGAGAAAGAACCGGGTCGTATCAAGAATATTTCCTTCTGCAACAGTCTCTCCGGCTGTATCTACTGCAATCTTTGTAAAGTCAATCTGCTGCCTGTGATTGTTCCTTTCAATGTAGTCATAATAACCGGAACCTGCGTATTTTTTTCGTGAGGCAATGCTGATATTGCAGCTATAAAAACGATGGAACTGATTGTTGGTATTGGCAATGATGTTCGCCTTTTTAAGTGGCCTCATTTTTGCTTCAGGGTGGATATATACTTTCCCTGAATCGGGGAAAATCGCTGCATCGGCCACCCTGATCACTTTCACATCTTCAGCACTGATGATATTGGTATTGAGATCATCCGTTGCCTGACGGGGAAAAAATCTTAATGAATCCTGCAGCGGGTGAGTGGAGACAAACCCTGTTCCCTGGAATTTATAATTTGCAAGCCTTTCGGCGTTGAGGGTATCGGCAACTTCATCCTGCTCATTCCTTTCATTGTATAACCGGATCGAACGTTGATTAACCAACCAGTCGAACCGGTCCATGGAACATGCATACTGGTTAACAGGAAACTCCACCCTGGACGTACCCCGGCTTGATTTGAATTCACCTTTCAATTGATCAAAATCAAAGTGCGCGAGGCAGTTCCTTGTTGTGATACTTAATGCAGAAAGATTCAACGACCTGATCTTGAAGACATCCAGTGTTGCATCAAATACTCTTCGTTTGAACTCAAATAAGAAGGCCTCCATCTCAGCATCCCTTATCCTGAGGGTTCCCTGGCCGGTCAATCCTGCAGGAGTCAGACTTAAACTGCCCGCCAGCGCCGATTCGCCGTTGTACATAGAAATATCCTTTCTGATACTGGAAATCTTAAGTATATTCTTATAAGGCTTCCAAAATTCTCGTACTGTGTCGCCCTTCACTGTAGGACATTCTACCAGGCCTGATAATTCTGATGTAACAAACGACCTCGCTATTGTCGCCATAGAATCAGGATAAAAAATAAAGTTGTTCGATAGAGAGTTCGAATTCAGGTAAAGGAGTTTGCCATCTCCCCTCAATCCCAAGTTGCTCATATCGATTTTCGAGAAAAATGCACCTTTCCCCCCATAAGCAGGTAAACCGCCAGGTCCTGTATTCGATTCGATACCGAAAGAATAGTCCGGACGAACTTTAAGTGGTTCCCTGATATCCGGGAATATTCCCGAAGAAACCAAAAACCCTTTAAATTGAAGACTGTCGGTTGGAAATGAACCTATACTTTTCAATGTAAATGGGTCAACACTGAAATAGAATTTATCTTTCTTATAGACGCCCCTTGCTACTCCATGTTTCTCCCAGTTTGCGTAAGAAACATTTTTACTATGAAATATGGGATACTCGGGAAATTTCTTCACCCCTGATTTGTTCCTGGGATCATCAATAAGCAGGTCACCACTCAGGTTTGTAATGTATGTTGAGACTTTTACGAAAGGATAGGTTTGTGTTTTCGGGTCTTTTGTGCGACTTCTGACATAAACCGCCATTGAATCAATAAAGGGCAGGTTCAGCTTGAATTTATTGTACTCAAAAGAGCTCATCTTGGTGTAATAGTCGAAAAGGCCTGCTTCCACTTTCCCGGAAAAGAGAAAGTCACCACCTTTTTTCATGATTACCTGCTCTTTTGAAGGATAAATGAACACTTGCTGTGAATCACTCAGGAAAACCTTGGCAACACCCTGGATTACCAGGTCGAAGCTATCGAGGGTCAGGATCCCGTTACTTTTTGCAGTTACAACTGAATTGAAAGATATCACATCGTAATCAACTTTCTTGTCTCTTGCTTTAACATGATTGATTAATTTATCCTTGATCCTTCCTGTTTTATCATCCGGATCATAAAAGAGGAATCCTTTGTAAGCCAATGTCAGCAATTGCGCCTCTACCTGCTCGGTTGGCCGCTGCCAGAATGTTACGATCTTATCGAGGGTAAAATCCCTGGTTTTATATTTCTCGGAATACTTTCTAAGTATGTACAGTGGATTAAATTCGTCAATTCCCTGCAGCTTATCATATCGTTGCAGGGCAAAGTAGTTTGAAGATTCAAAAATTGCATGACCTTCCTGGTTAGGACCTTTCATCATCTCAAAATTCATGCGTGGTTCATTCGTCTTCCAGGTCAGCGACTCACAATAAATCTCAAGCTGGTGCCAGGTGTCAAACCAGGGGCTTATCATCGTGATTCTCTCGTCCCGTGTCATCGTCAATTCCCTCTTTTCATCGATGTATTTCATTGTAACAACCGGATTGTATATTGAATCATTTTCATAATAGATTGTGACAGAAGCTTTGGCAGAGTTTATACGATCAGTACGGATAACAAATAACCTGGAGAAAATCCTCACAAATTCCTTATTATTCTTACGGAAGATAAGTTTGGCATCCTCTTTTTTTGAACCGGTTCCGAGTATTTTTGCACCTTCCATTGCAAATCCCCCCAGGTAATCAATATTTTTAAAAAGGTTTTTGATACCGATGGATTTATCATAGGAACTGAAGGTTGGGTATTGTGCCAGATCCTCGGTAACATTAGCAAGAACCATATCACTGTATTTTCCCAACAATGAAAAAGAAAAAAACTTTTTATTAAAAAATTCAACTGAATCTGTTTCAAGCTTCGCGTATTTCATCTGGATCCGGTAATTCTTTAAATTTGCATAAACCTGCGATGGATCCAACCCTGCTCTCTGCCAGTCAACCTTTCCTCCCTTCCCGATCCATAAAAACGTCAACGGGTAAAACACCCCCTGGGTATTGAAGACCACAAGACTGTCTTTGTTAGCATAACAAACCAGCATAGTAGGATTAAAAGTAATGATGGGAACTGAATCAAACTTCATATGGTAATCCGGAGTAATAATTTTCCACTGTGCGCTTTGGGATTTATAAGTCAGGTTCTCATCGAAAAGGTAAATGGATTGTTCAATAAACTGAAGAAAATAGCGATTGTTTTTATTTCCCTGGAGTCCTTTCAAAACGTTAAACCACTCATAAAACCGTTCATCCGGCTGTTGACTATCTATAAAAACATTCAGTGCTTTTATGTAATTATAAAAATCTGGATAAGGCCTTAGTCCTTTTTTAAGCATTTGATTGCCGATAAAATAGATAAGTTTTTTCTGGCCCGGATCATATTTCTCAGCGTCCCACTTCTTAATGAATTCCTTCATCAATGTGTTACTCATCTTCAACTCATTGGCAACCAGTGGAGAAAACACCCCGTAGAGTTCACCAATAAATTTTGTTGAATCGCCTGAAAAATAGTCTATCTTCTGCGCACAAGTGATTTGTGAATACAAAAACAGAGAGATTGGCATCAACAAGTAGAGCGCCAACCTTGAAAGATGATGTTTTATTTTATAAAACTGGCAGCGATCCATCGATTCTTATTAAGGACTTTATCAAGCGAAAATGCATATAATTCTGCCGTTTCCCGGATTAATCCCAAGTCTTCTTCATAAAAACCACTTAGAAGCAATTCACCCTTTGTCATCCTTTTTGAATATTCCGGGATGTGCATGAGAAGAACATTCTTGTTAATATTTGCAAGCAGTATATTGTAATCCGGACCGGCAGCATCTATATCTCCCATTTTCACATTTATAAGTGAGGCATGGTTTCTTTCTTTATTCTCAATAGCATTGGTAAAAGCCCAGTTGTCGTTATCAATAGCGTCAATCTCCGAAGCACCCATTTTACCGGCAAGTATAGCCAGAATACCTGTACCACACCCCATATCGAGTACTTTCTTATCATGAAAATCCATCTTCATCATCATTTCGATCATCAGGGCCGTTGTTTCATGATGGGCTGTGCCAAAAGACATTTTTGGCTCGATAATAAGTTCGAAAGGATAATCTTGTCGTGACATATGAAACGGGGCACGGATGTAACATTTTCCTGCGATCAGCACCGGTTCGAAGTTTTTCTCCCATTCAGCGTTCCAATTTTGGTCGGGAATTCGTTTTTCGAAAAAGCTTACATTAAACTGTTCGCATATCCTTTTAACATCTTCACGGGAATACAAATTATCCCGGATATAAGCAAGAAGTTCGTCTTCCGACTCTGCAAAACTTTCAAAACCCACTTCAGCAAGCAGAGAGGTAAGTATCTCATGTTTTTCCTCAGAAGCAGGATTAATATGGATCTCGATGTAGTCCATATCAGAATGAAGTGACAATCTTTAAAAACTCGTCTGCCTTAAGGGATGCACCGCCAATAAGGCCCCCATCCACATCTACCTGGGAAAAGAGTTCACGTGCGTTCGAGGAATTACAGCTTCCTCCATATAAAATACTTGTTTCTGAAGCCTGATTCTCACCGTACCTTGTGGCAATTTGTTGACGTATGTAGGCATGCATCTCCTGTGCCTGAATAGGTGTAGCATTGACTCCTGTGCCGATAGCCCAAACTGGTTCATAAGCTATCACAATCTGCTCGAGCTGTTCAGCATTAAGGTGGAATAAGGACTCATCCAACTGCTTTTTAACTACTTCAAAATGATTTCCCGCTTCTCTTTCTGCCAGGACTTCACCACAACAGAATATCGGCCTGATGTTATTTCTAATTGCTGCATCTATCTTTTTTGCCAGTAATAAATGGTTTTCTCCATAGTACTTTCTTCTTTCCGAATGGCCTATAATGCAGTATTCCACTTCCATAGAGGTCAGCATAGGTCCTGAAATTTCTCCTGTATAGGCTCCGTTATCGTTTTCATTCATATTCTGGGCACCGACACTAAAAACCGAGTCCTCGGCAATATCTGTGGCCATTTCCAGATAAACATAAGGAGGACAAAGGATCACATCCTGGTTAAAGGTGTCCATCGACTCCAGTTTATCAGCAATTTCAGCAATCAATTCCTCAGCATCCGGGAATGACATATTCATCTTCCAGTTACCAGCTACAATTTTTCTTCTCATTTTTTATTTTTTAAATAACAACTAAAATCTTAGAACTCAATTTCAACTTGTCCGCAATTAAATAAACTCAATCCTCAGGCTTCTTATTGCACCCTCACCCTCGGATCCAGCATCCCATAAACAATATCTACTAAAATATTGATTATAACAAGGATGATAGAGATAAAAAGTACAGCGCCCATGAGTACAGGGAAATCATATTTTTCAAGGGCATTAACGATGACCAGTCCGATGCCTTTCCAGTCGAAAATATATTCAATAAAAACTGCTCCGGCAAGCAGTGAGGCCAGCCATCCGGATATTGCAGTGACAACGGGATTCATAGCATTCCGTAAAGCATGCCGCATGAGGATGCGGAATTTACTCAACCCTTTCGCCCTTGCTGTCCTGATATAATCTTGTGAGAGCACTTCAAGCAGTGAGTTTCGTGTTAGCTCCACCACGATGGCCAGGGGTCGGATTCCAAGTGTGAAGGCAGGCAGGATCAGGTTTTTAAGATCGAGGTGTTCCCCTCTCCCAAAATCATCCACTGAAAACAGGCTCCCTGCCATATTCAAGCCAGTGTATTTCCCCAGAATGAAGGCAAAAATCCATGCTACTAGTATGGCAGCAAAAAAAGAAGGAAGTGACATTCCCAATACAGAAAAGACAAGGGATACACGATCTATAATACCATTTTTATTGACCGCACAGATAATTCCGATTATAATCCCGAAAAAAATGGCAAATGACATTGCCACGAATGCGAGGATAATGGTATTGATAAATCCTTCTACTAAAATCTCACTAACCTGTTTCTTCGACTGGTAGGATCTGCGGAGGTAAGGTGCCTTCAAAACAAGCACTGCATTTTTAGAAACCGGGCAGAGTTTCACAAAGGAAACGTATTTCAAAGGATCAAGGTACCAGTAACTCGAGGAATTGACAACGTTGTGAACAGATAGCGGGGAAAGATCGTTTAGGTAATTAAAAAACTGGGTCAACAGTGGTTTGTCCCTTCCAAGGTCCTTGTTAATGGCCTCCACAGAAGTTATATCTGCCCTTTGTCCCAGCATCATTCTTGCAGGGTCGCCCGGGAGAATGTTGAACAAGAAGAAATTGATCACGATTACCCCGATGAGCACCAGAAATCCATAGAATAACCGTTTCAGAAAAAATTGCCCCATTCACCTTCCCTTATGATTTTTTGAATCCCTCTATGGATTCTTGAATTTTTCGATCACCTTATCATAGGTTGGAAAATCACGAAACGGCCATTTAGCAAGGACGATACCATTTCGAATCAGGATCAGACCCGGGTTTGACCTTATCATCATCTTCAATACCACATCATCGGCATTGTAAAAAGTGAAACCAGCCCCATTGTTCATTCTGAATTTTTTTATGTCCCCCGGAAGGGAGCTTGTAAGACAAATGAAAGAGTAACCCTCCTTTGTGGCTTGTTTGTATAAAGGCAGGATTTTATGAAATGCGGCGGTATCAGTTTTCGCAAGATCCCAGGCTACGAGTATAAACTGCAGATCAGGGTTATTCACAATGGAAGCAGAAACATCAGCTCCATGTTCATCTTCTACCCTTAAAGCCAGCACCTGGTTCTTTGAAAGATCTACTGCGCGTTGGCTCTTAAAAACCCATTGTGACATCCAAACTGAATCATTCCAGGGATAATTCGGGGTCAGGTATTCCATTTCTTCTCCGGTTATCTTGTTTTTATATGTAACATAAAATTTCAGAGGTGTAGCTGGAAGGTTAATTTTATTCCCCTTTTTCCATCCCATAAAATCAATAAACGGCAAATGCCTGTAACAATAAACGGAGATCCCCATAAATGACAGACCGATGATCAACAGAAATATCTTTTGAGCCCAGGCCGGCGCCCAGTTTTTAAATTTCTTTCTTCCTGTGAAAAGAGGGATAACAAATATCATCAGAATAATATTCTTCAGGAAGGTTTGAAGATTTGTCAATTTTATTGCATCTCCGAAACACCCGCAATCGGGAACGAGGTTAAAAACTGCATCAAAAAAAGTCAGGCACGTAAAAAAGATCATCATCCCGAGCAAGGCCCAGGCAAACCCTTTAATCCACAGGTTAAAAAGCAAAGAGATTCCGATTGTGAATTCCAGAGTACAAAGAAAAATAGTCAGAGACAGAGCAAAAGGAAT
Source organism: uncultured Bacteroidales bacterium (assembly GCA_963800585.1). Lineage (GTDB taxonomy): Bacteria > Bacteroidota > Bacteroidia > Bacteroidales > FEN-979 > FEN-979. The sequence continues at coordinate 84,006 of CAWDBP010000010.1, read as the reverse complement.
AGCCCAGGACATCCCGAAGACCTGGAAATAATCTTCCAGCCGATAAGAAAATCCTAAAGGATCAATTCCTTTTACGAATCCAGAGAAAATAAATACAAATCCTACTAAAATACGACTGACGTTTCGAAAAATCTTCATTGTTTTGACAGGGTTTATGTTCAGATGTCCCACATCATCCTTTCTTATCATAAAAAGAAAAGAACGAATGTAAGGAAGTCATTCTTCAAGTTTGAGCAATGCGAAGATCGAATAATTTATAATGTCCTGGTAATTGGCTTCAATCCCTTCAGAAATAGATGTCTTTCCCATGTTATCCTCGATCTGTTTTATACGCATCAACTTCATCAGGATAATATCGGTGAGTGAATTTAACCGCATCTCTTTCCAGGCTTCACCATAATCATGATTTTTGTCCATCATAAGGTCACGGGCGCCGTATATGTGTTTATTGTAAAGTTTTTCTGCCTCTTCCAGGGATAGGTTCTGTTCTCCTTCTTCCCCTAATTCGATCTGGATCAGAGCTATGACTGAATAATTGACGATACCAATGTATTCGGGGATTATCCCCTCATCCACTTTCCGGATACCTTTTGATTCAATGCTGCGTATCCGGTTTGCTTTTATGAAAATCTGGTCAGTGAGTGAAGGAATCCGTAAGATCCTCCATGAACTGCCATAATCTTTCATCTTGGTCAGAAAAATAAAACGACATTTTTGGATTATTGTTTCAAATTCGTGTTCGGTATTTTGGGTGTTAGTCATTGATTCAGGGGTCTGTCTGTTTTTATTGGTTAAAGGTAAGAACTATTTGAATTTTGATAGTAATTTTGTATTTTCTTTTTCAGAAATTTCTTAACAGGAGTTGGGTATTGGGTATTGGATATTGAAGGATGGAAGACAGAGAATTGAAGTTTGGCGACAAGAAGTTAAGTCTAGCCACACCCCTTGTAATGGGGATAATGAACATCACGCCGGATTCCTTTTACGATGGAGGTTCCTATTTAAACATCATTGATCAGCTGAAACAGGTTGATAAGATGATCACTGAAGGAGCTACCTTTATTGACATTGGGGCTAATTCGACGCGGCCCGGAGCAATTCCAGTGAGTCAGGAAGATGAGATAGCCCGGTTGTTACCTTCACTTATAGCCATTCGTGGACATTTCAGCGAAATTATTATTTCAGTTGATACTTACCGGTCAGCAGTAGCCAAAGCGGCCATTGATCACGGTGCAATGATGATCAATGATGTTTATGGCGGGAGGTTTGATGATGAGATGTTTAACCTGGTTGCCCACTATAATATCCCTTATATCCTGATGCATATGCAGGGAACGCCGGATAATATGCAAATCAACCCTCATTACAAGGACGTAATAAGTGAAGTTAATGACTTCTTCCGTACCAGAATCAATCTTCTTCCCTCAGGATTTGATCAATTAATCCTCGATCCGGGATTTGGATTCGGAAAAACAGTTGAGAATAATTACCAGTTGCTGCACCATTTCGAATCGTTCCGTTCATTTGGCGTTCCCCTCCTGGCCGGGCTTTCCCGAAAATCAATGATCACTCGTGTTTTACATATTAAACCACAGCAAGCATTAAATGGAACTACAGCGCTGAATACTATCGCTCTCCTGAAAGGCGCAAATATTTTACGAGTTCATGATGTGAAGGAAGCATTAGAAGCTATTATGTTAATACAAGCCTACGGGAGTTGAATGAAGGAATGCAGGAATCCAGGAATTTCTTATTTTTGCACAAAATAGTCTTCATAATTCATAATCAAATATTTTGCTTCTCCTCAGCATCAATGGCCTGTTCAATATCCGTATCGTCGATATCATCGATGTCATCCTCTTTTCTGTGTTACTTTACGAGGTATATAATCTTGTTAAAGGCACTGCCGCTATTCGGATCTTCATTGGCATCATCGCTGTTTACCTTATCTGGAAAGTGGTTAAGGCATTCCAGATGCAGTTGCTTAGCGAGATATTGGGTCAGTTTATCAGTGTTGGATTTATAGCACTGATTGTAGTATTTCAACCAGAGATCAGGCAGTTTTTGCTGCTTTTGGGAAATACCCGGATTATAAGGTCTACCAGGAAACGATTTCTATTTTGGAAGTTTCAATTAGAGGATCCTATCCATTTTCATATTGACACAATCGTAAAGGCATGCCAGAAAATGGCTGATACACATACCGGTGCATTGATAGTGGTTACCGGGCAAAATGAATTGAAGGCCTATATTGAAACCGGTCAGATTGTGGATGCCAGGATCTCAGAGTTTCTCCTGGAAACGATCTTTTTTAAAAATAGTCCGCTCCATGATGGAGCAGTCATTATAGCCGGTGGAACCATCCGTGCTGCCCGCTGTATTCTTCCGGTTAGCAGCAACCCTGAAATTCCAGCCAATTATGGCTTACGCCACCGTGCTGCAGTTGGGATTACAGAAAAATCTGATTCTTTTGCTATTATTGTTTCAGAAGAACGTGGAAGGATCTCTTTCAGTGTGGAAGGAAAATTGTCACGCGAGGTAAGTCCTTCTGACCTATCAACTGCAATGGAGAATTTCTTTAAATAAGAAAATATCAATCCGGACTATTTCTTTTTCTTAGGATGTTTCACTGGTTTCAACGCGGCCAGTGAATCTGCAACCCGGATGCTATCGGCCTTTTGTTTTTCCTCGAATTCCCGTACCATGTCTTCCGGAGATTTGCCGAGATTCTGTAGAGCTATCCTCGCATCCTTTGTAAAATCGTTATTGGGGTATTTTTCAATGAACTGTAAGTAGATCTCCTTTGCCTTATCCAAATTTTTAACCTGGTTTTCGTAAATATATCCTTTGAAAAACATGGAGATAGCCGCTTTGGGATCATCCGGATATTTTTCAATAACCTTGTCGAAGAGTTCGATTGCCTTTTGGCCATCTCCCATATTCATGCAAAGGTTTGCGGCTTTGAATGTGAATTTCAGGGAAAGTGAATCCTCAGGGAAATGTTTTATAAAGGATTCATAGGCAGTAAGAAGGCTGTCTGCCTTGACTTTATCAAACCCTGTAGCTGAAGGGGAAAACAAACTGGTTTCTAGTGATTTGATCGTTTTAACGGATTTTTCCCTGGATGGGCTACAACCTGTTAAAATAGCAAACACCAAAATAATTGCGGGTAAAACGGATCTTTTCATTGGAAAAAAATTAATTATGATTATGGATATTAAATTATTTATTAGAATTCTTCATTTTTCATTCTTCATTCCTATTTCCTTCCCTTCTTCTGCAGCGGAAATATCATTTTGTAAAACACATCCACATTTCCTCTTGAGATATCGTTCAACTTACCTTTCAGGAGCATTTTCCGCAATGAACTCAACCGGTCGATAAACATGATTCCTTCAATATGGTCATATTCATGCTGGATCACACGAGCTATGATTCCGTCGTACCGTTCATCATGGAATTGAAAATTTTCATCCTGATAACGAACATGGATCACCGGTTTCCGCATAACGTCTTCACGTATTCCCGGGAAGCACAGACAACCTTCATTAAATGCCCATTCTTCCCCTTCTTCTTTATAAATTTCTGCATTGATAAATACTTTCTTGAACCCTTCTGTTTCGGGATATTTTTCGGCATAAGGAGCTGCATCGATAACAAAAAGGCGGATGGATTGTTTCACCTGCGGAGCTGCCAGGCCAATCCCATCCGACTGGTACATGGTTTCATACATGTCGCTGATAAGCTCCGTCAAACCTGGATGATCCGGACTAATTTCTTTTGCAACTTTTCTTAAAATCGGGTGCCCATATGCTAAAACCGGAAGTATCATTTTATATTTTCTTTTTTAAGTAAAAATTACTGTAGCGATGATCTCATTTTGTCATCGTTCTTTTCTCCATAAACGACTGCAGGATGATGACAGCGCTGACAGCATCTACCAGTGATTTGTCCCTGCGGTCTTTTTTCTTCAGCCCGGAATCCTTAATTGCCTTCGCAGCAATGACAGATGTAAACCTTTCATCCATTCTTTCAACCGGGATATCCTGAAATTCTGATTTCAACCGTCTTATAAAAGGTTCGATATATTTTGCCGATTCTGAGGCCGTATTGTTCATCTGTTTGGGTTCTCCAACGACAAAACACTCTACTTCGTTAAGGATGATATAGTCTTTTAAAAAAGTCATGACCTCTTTTGCTGCAACCGTTGTTAATGCCGTTGCAATAATCTTTGACTCATCGGTAACTGCCAGTCCAACTCTTTTTTGACCATAATCGATTGCAAGAATTCTTCCCATTTTTTCAAAAATCGCTACAAAGGTACAAATGAATTGGAAACCTGAAGAAAGAATGAAGAATGAAAAATGAAGAGTGGTACAGAAGATAAATGTTGAATCCCTGATCCGTGGATATGTTTGAGAGACTGAATCTAAAATCGTAATTTGAATATTCAATCAAAAATCTTAAGTCGTCCAATCGTAAATTTACTTTACTTTTGATCTTTCATTTTAACTAAATGATGATAAGTGATCTTCGGATAATTATCGAACAAGCCTGGGAGAACCGGGAAGTGATCCATGAACCGCATGTTCAGCAGGCGATAAGGGATGTGATTGATTTATTGGATAAAGGTGAGATTCGCATCGCTCAAGAGACTGGTACGGATTGGATTGTAAATGAATGGATCAAGAAGGCAGTGATCCTTTACTTTCCGATTCAAAAGATGGAAACCTTAACAATTGGCCCCTTCGAATTCCATGATAAGATCCCATTAAAAAGAGGATATGAAGCTCTTGGGGTTCGGATTGTGCCGCATGCAATTGCACGGTATGGGTCGTTTATTGGAAAGGGTGTCATAATGATGCCATCTTATGTTAATATTGGGGCCTATGTCGATAGCGGCACAATGGTGGATACCTGGGCCACAGTGGGATCATGTGCACAAATAGGAAAAAACGTCCATCTTAGCGGCGGTGTTGGAATCGGCGGTGTTCTTGAACCTGTACAGGCAGCCCCTGTAATCATTGAAGATAATTGTTTCTTAGGTTCCAGATGCATCGTGGTTGAAGGGGTGCGGATTGCTAAAGAAGCCGTATTGGGAGCTAATGTTGTATTGACTGCCTCCACTAAGATCATTGATGTTTCAGGCAGTGAACCCATTGAAATGCAAGGCTATATTCCTTCCCGTTCGGTAGTGATCCCTGGTTCATTCGGGAAGAAATTTCCGGCCGGATCCTACCATGTTGCATGTGCACTTATTATAGGGAGAAGAAAAGAATCGACCGATTTGAAAACAACGCTGAACCAGGTATTAAGAGAATACAATGTGAGTGTTTAACTTATTATGTAATTGAAAAAGATCCTGGTAATACAAACTGCTTCCATTGGCGATGTGATCCTAACTACGCCAATAATCGAAAAACTTCACAGGTTTTACCCGGAAGCATCAATCGATCTTTTAGTTAAAACCGGCATGGATGGCCTCTTCCGCAATCATCCCTTTCTTAACAACATTATTGATTTGGAACAAAATTCAGGGCAAATTCAGAAATTTCCTGCGGATCTTAAAAATGATCCGAAAAGAGAAATATGATGTCGTCATTAATGTTCAGCGGTTTGCTCTTACAGGAATTCTGACTGCATTCTCGAAAGCAAAGATCCGGATTGGGTTCTCAAAAAATCCATTTTCAATGTTCTTCACTACTTCTGTTCCTCATATTTTCCGTGAAGGAATGCATGAAGTTGAACGGAACCTTATGTTGATCGAGACACTCACTGATACCTCCTTTCTCAAGCCAAAATTATATCCTTCATTGACTGACCATGCAAAGACAGCAGTTTACAAATCAGGAGTTTATTACACAATTTCTCCTGCTTCTCTCTGGTTCACGAAACAATATCCAATCCAAAAATGGGTTGAGTTCATCAGTTATTTCCCTGCTCACACCAAAATATATTTACTTGGTTCTCAGAATGATACTTTGTTGTGCACTGATATTATCCGGCATTCAGGGAACCAGACTTGTATTGACCTTTCAGGCAAACTTTCCTTCCTGGAGTCAGCTTCTTTGATGAAGGATGCACGAATGAATTTTACCAATGATTCAGCCCCCATGCACATTGCTTCTGCAATGAATGCTCCTGTGACAGTAATCTATTGCTCGACAGTTCCCCGTTTCGGATTCGGCCCCCTTTCGGATGTTTCAAAAATTGTAGAGACAGGTGAACTTTACTGCCGTCCCTGTGGAATCCATGGCTTACGTTCCTGCCCTGAAAAACACTTTCGTTGCGCCACACAAATAAATGTGGATCAGCTTATTGCCTGCCTTTGAAATTCCAAAATAACGTCCTCACACAATTAAAGGCAATTTTTAACGTAATTTTACACGGTAATGTGAGATAACCTGACCTTGTTAATTCATGAAGACATGCTTCCCGGAGTGAACGTTGAAATAATGAAATGCGTTGAAGTCCTGAAAAGGGAAGGTACTATTCTTTATCCCACCGACACCGTGTGGGGAATAGGATGTGATGCGACAAGTCAAAAAGCCGTTGAGAAGATCTATCGTCTGAAGAAACGTGTTGAGAGTAAAAGCCTTATCATCCTTCTGGCAGATATGAAGGATATTTCAACATATGTTGAGACTTTTCCCGACATTGCCAGAGACCTGATGAAGAATGTCGAACGTCCCTTGACAATTATATATCCAAACGCAAAAAACATTGCAAAAAATGTGATTGCTAAAGATAATTCCATTGCCATCCGTATCGTGAAGAATGAATTCTGCCAAAATCTGATACGGGAGTTTGGAAAGCCTATTATTTCCTCCTCTGCCAATATATCCGGCGAACCCACACCTATGGTTTTTAAATTTATCTCAAAAGAAATTACGGATCATGTTGATTATGTCGTTAAGTTAGATCAGGAGGTCTTGCAAGAGGTAAAGCCATCAAGGATCATAAAACTGAATGAAAAAGGGGAGTTTCATATTGTCCGCCCATGACAACAAACAACAAATATAAACAACTGGCTATCCGAAAGAAGGACAAGGAGTTCACCATCAAGAGCACGGATAAGGAAACCTTGCGAAAATGGTTTTACCTTCTGACCCTTGGGAGGAAACTGGACGAGAAAGCGCCGAATTACCTTAAACAAGCACTTGGCTGGTCATATCACGCACCATATGCAGGTCATGATGGAATACAATTGGCTATCGGACAGGTCTTTGATCGGCATACTGATCATCTTTTTCCCTATTACAGGGATATGCTCACAACGATCTCCGCAGGTCTTACAGCCGAAGAGATCATTCTTAACGGGATTTCAAAGGCCACCGATGTTGCGAGTGGCGGACGGCACATGTCAAATCATTTTGCCAAGCCTGAATGGAATATTCATAATGTTTCTTCCTCTACCGGGAACCATACACTTCATGCTGTGGGTGTGGCAAGAGCTATGAAATATTATGGTACGAAGGGAGTGGCTATCAGCTCACAGGGTGAATCGTCAGCTTCGGAGGGATATGTTTATGAAGCCATAAATGGGGCCAGCAGGGAAGAATTACCGGTAATCTTCGTTTTCCAGGACAACGGTTACGGGATATCCGTACCAAAATCAGATCAGACTGCTAATCCGAGGGTTTCTGATAATTTTCTTGCCTTTAAGAACCTCAGCATAATTTATTGCAACGGCAAGGATGTATTCAACTCTATGAATGCCATGCTAAAGGCGAAGAAAGCAGTTCTCGAACAAGGGAAACCAGTCATTGTTCATGCGAACTGCATACGCATCGGATCGCATTCCAACAGCGACCGCCAGGAACTTTATCGCAGTAAGGAAGAGTTACAGGAAGCCCGTATGCTGGATCCGCTTGCAAAATTCAGAAAGATCCTCCTGTATGCTGAGAAATTTACAGAAGAAGAACTTGCAGCGATTGAAGAAGAAACAGCGCAGGTGATCTCAATAGCACACAAAAAAGCATTGGCTGCCCCTGATCCTGACCCATCAAGCATATTCAATTTTGTTACTGCAGAATCTTATAAATCAGAAAAATACCCTGATGGTATTCCTGATGGAAGTGGTCTAAAAAGAAAGTTCATTGAAGCCCTGAATGATACCCTGAAGACAGAATTCCGGTTCAATCCTGACACTTTTATGTGGGGACAGGACATGGCCAGTGGCGAAAAGGGAGGAATCTTTAATGTTTCCAAGGGGATGCAGGAGGAATTTGGTGTGAAAAGGGTTTTCAATGCCCCGATTGCAGAAGACTATATCGTTGGTACTGCTAATGGAATGAGCCGGTTCAAAGAAAAAATCAGGATCGTTATCGAAGGAGCAGAATTTGCTGATTATTTCTGGCCAGCCATGGAACAACTTGTTGAGATGTCGCACGACTACTGGCGGAGCAATGGCAAGTTCACTGCCAATGTCACGATAAGGCTGGCTTGCGGTGGATATATAGGTGGCGGGCTTTACCATTCCCAGACCATCGAAAGTGCTTTGTCGACCTTACCAGGATTGAGAATTGTATATCCATCTTTTGCCGATGATGCGGCAGGATTACTCAGGACCAGCATCCGCTCAAAAGGTCCAACGGTTTTTCTTGAACCAAAGGCACTCTACAATGATCCGGCCGCAGCAGCATCATTTCCCAAAGATTTTGAAGTTCCTTTCGGCAAAGCAAGAATTCGCAGGCCTGGCGATCGCCTTTCAATTATCACTTACGGGAATACTACACATATGTGTCTTCATGCAGCCGAAAAGATTGCCAACGAAAATAAGATCCAGGTCGAAGTCATCGATATCCGTTCCATTGTCCCGCTCGACACGGAAACTATTCTGAAGTCGGTCAGGAAGACTAACCATGCACTTATAGTGCATGAGGATAAAGTGTTTTCAGGGTTTGGAGGGGAAATTGCCGCCATGATCCAGGAACAAGGCTTCCTTTTTCTTGATGCACCTGTAAAAAGGATTGGGGCTACTTACACTCCAATTGGCTTTAACCGGATCCTGGAGAAAGCAATTCTTCCCAATGACGAAAAAATATACAACGCAATTAAAGAAATCCTCGCATTTTAAATCCCCACCCCTAACACAAACTGAATGGTTCATCGCATATTTTCGCTAATCCTTATATTTCTTATACTGGATATGGCTCCTTTATCCGCACAAAAGGAAAAACTAAAAACATACACTATCAGTGGAACAGTAACTGATAGCCAGAATGGAGAAACGCTCATCGGGGCAACGATCTTTATCGCCGAAAAGAAGACCGGTACTGTTTCCGATATCTATGGACACTTTTCGATCTCCCTGCCCCAGGGGCAATATACAATAATCATTTCTTACATTGGTTACGGTTCCGTAAAAAAGACAGTGACTTTAGATAAGGACATATCTTTGAAGATTGAACTGTCGGTTCAACAGGAAAATCTGAAGGAGGTCGAGATTACAAGCGAGAAGAATGATCATAATGTGGTTAGACCCGAGATGAGCACTTTTAAGCTGGACACTAAAACCATTCAAAGTATTCCTGCACTGTTTGGCGAAGTAGATATTATCAAAGCTATACAGATGCTTCCCGGTGTTCAGTCGGTGAGTGAAGGATCAAGTGGATTCAGTGTCAGGGGAGGCGCACCTGATCAGAACCTGATACTGCTTGATGGAGCGACCGTATATAATGCTTCCCACATGCTGGGATTCTTCTCGGTATTCAACAATGATGCGATTAAAGATGTTAAACTTTATAAGGGGGATATTCCACCAGAATATGGAGGGAGGCTTTCATCGGTTCTGGATATTCGCATGGATGATGGGAATTCGAAGAAATATGAAGTTAATGGTGGTATTGGGTTGATTTCCAGCAGACTTACAGTTGAAGGACCCATTGTATATGACAAGTGTTCCTTTATTGTTTCAGGTAGAAGAACATATGCCGACTTGTATTTACCACTCTCATCAAATAAAGCTTTGCAGAATAACAAACTCTATTTTTATGACCTTAATGCTAAAATAAATTATAAACTCGGCGAGAATGATCAGATATTTCTTTCGGGATATTTCGGAAGGGATGTATTCAGCAACCAGTTTGCAGGCCTGCAATGGGGCAACGGAACGGGTACCCTCAGGTGGAATCACCTCTTTACTCAAAAACTCTTTGCCAACTTTTCAGTCAATTACAGTGACTACCGTTATTTGATTAATGGAGGAAGCGGTGATGTCACAGGTTTTCAATGGAATGCCAGTCTGAAAGACCTGGGGGTTAACGGAGATATCAGTTATTTCTTAAATCCCAATAATACCATCAAATTCGGTATATCTTCCACATACCATATGATTGATCCCGGGATGGCCAAAGGTACCGGAAGCTCTATCTTCAATTCGATAAGCGTGCCGAAAAATTATGCACTTGAAACGGGTTTATATGCCGGGAATGAGCAAAAATTCGGAGAACATATTACCCTGAAGTATGGAGTAAGGCTGTCGATGTTCCAAAATGTAGGTCCGGGAACAGTTTTTCATTATAACTCCAATTTCAATGCTATCGATTCAACGGTTTATAAATCCGGAGATTTTTTCCATACCTACTACGGGATCGAACCACGACTCGGGTTTCTCTATGAATTCAATGAAAAGTCCTCAATTAAAGCAAGTTATGCGCGAACTGATCAATACCTGCAACTGGCGCAGAATTCCACGGTTGGAACTCCGCTGGATATTTGGTTCCCTGCCAGTCCAAATGTGAAACCCCAGCTTTGTGACCAGGTTGCCATGGGATATTTCAGGAACCTGCGGCATAATACCATCGAAACCTCGGTTGAATTGTATTATAAATGGATGCAGCATGTGATCGACTTTAAGGATAATGCATTTCTTCTGCTCAATGACACGCTGGAAGGACAATTACGCACAGGTAAAGCCTGGTCATATGGAGCCGAATTCCTGGTCAGATTGAATGAAAAGAAACTGAACGGATGGATCAGCTATACTTATTCGCGGGTTTTCAGGCAAATACCATTGATCAACAACGGGAATACTTATCCGGCATCCTATGACAAGCCGAATAATGTAGCAATCGTCTTGAATTACAGGATATCCAAACGCTGGATGGTTCTCTGCCAACTGGGTATATGCCACCGGGAATCCGCTGACATTTCCTATCGGAAGAGCGGAGATAGACGGCAAAATCATCCCCATCTATTCTGCCCGTAATGCCTATCGTTACCAGCCGTATGATCGACTCGATATTTCCGCAACCTTGTTTTCAAAGCCCATGCCCGGTAAAAAATTCACCTGGGACCTGAATGCATCTATTTATAATGTTTACGACCGTCATAATACCTGGGCGATTGAATTCACGCAAGATGCAGTAATTCCAAATGTGACTGATGCTGAAAAAGTATATCTGTTCGGTATCATTCCTTCTTTAACCTTTAATTTCCATTTCAACAATGAATAAAAATATCTTAATCATCCTCGCTATAGCTTTCATTGCAGCATCCTGTACGGAGAAGATCAACCTGAAGCTGGATTCTACCTATACACGGCTGGTTGTTGACGGACATATAAAATCCGACACCATGGCCTATTCATCAACCTGACAAAGACATCGGATTATTTTTCCAATTCTCCGGCACCCAGGATGGTCAATGCCACCGTTTCGATTACAGATGGGACCAATACTTTTCCTCTGACAGAAACCGTTCGGGGACAATCCGGAGTTTACCAGACGAGCCGAAGATTTGCAGGAACCATCGGAAAAGAATATACGCTGCATATCTCATTGCCGGAAGTTATTGCCGGGACGTCTACATATACTGCTTCCAGTCAACTTCTGGGTGTTACAAAGCTCGATTCCATCCAGGTTGTTTTCAACTCTTCTGAAGGGAAAGACGGAGTTTGGGAGGTGGATATTTTTGCGCAGGATCCGCCCGGCAGCAAAAATTATTATATGCTTAACCTTTATCGCAATAACCAGCTTTGGTCGGATACTATTAACAAAGTGGCTGTGTTCGATAACCAGTTTTTTGAAGGAAAGTATATTACCGGGGCAGCAGGTTTTCCGGATCAATAATTCCCATTTATGGGAAACACTTTATCCAGGTGACAGCCTTATGGTTGAATTATCGGCTATAACCCAGGACTATTTTAATTTCATAAACCAGGTTAAGGAGGCCGGTTTCAGCATTCCATTCTTCACCGGCCCCCCTGCGAATATCACGGGAAATGTAAGTAACCAGGGGATTGGTTTCTTTGCGGCTTATTCGAGCAGTTATGCGAGGAGGGTTGTTAAGTAGTGAAGGTGGTGACGTGGTGACGGTGGTGACGTGGTGAGTTAAAAATGGTAAGATGGTAAAATGGTAAAAGTAAAATTATATGAGGAAAAATTTTACATTCTATTCAAAATGGATTTTATCATTGTTGTTCTTAATGATCGTATCTATTCAGGGGTTTTCGCAGGAGCCTGGAATTGATCGGGAAGATCAAGGGGTCATGGTCGGGACCTATTAAATTAGGTCGGCGGAACTGACCCTGGTGATTAACATTAGTGCGGATGATCAAACAACCTTAATGTCACGATCGACAGTCCTGATCAGGGAGTAAAAGGCATCGCTACAAGTAAGGTGACGGTGACCGCAGATTCACTGATGGTAAAATCAAAGGTTCTTATGGGATCTTATCAGGGTTCCTTTGAGGATAATTATTCCACCCTTAAAGGGCAATGGAAACAAAGCGGGATGACCTTCCCTCTTGATCTTCATCATTCCTTTGAAAAATACAGTCTGAACCGGCCACAGGAGCCAAAGCCTCCTTTCCCTTATCTTGAAAGAGAAGTCACTATCAGGAATAAAGAAGCCAAAGTTGATCTTGCAGGAACACTGACCTTGCCTGAAAAAGGAGGACCCTTTCCTGCTGTTATCCTGATCACCGGCTCAGGTGCTCAAAACCGGAATGAAGAGCTTATGGGACATAAGCCTTTCCTGGTACTGGCCGATTACCTTACCCGTAAAGGGATTGCCGTTTTACGTGTGATGACCGTGGCTTTGGAAAGTCGACAGGGAATTTCTCAACAGCCACTACACTTGATTTTGCGACTGATGTTTCTGCTGAAATCGATTTCCTGAAAACACAAAAAGAGATTGATTCGACAAAGATTGGACTCGCAGGTCACAGCGAAGGAGGACTGATTGCCCCGATCGTGGCATCAGAAAGAACAGATGTTGCGTTTCTTGTTTTCTTGCCGGCCCCGGAGTGACAGGGGAACGGATCCTCCTAAGCCAGGCCGCGATAATCAACAAAAGAACAGGCTTTACGGACAAGGAACTTGAGGAGAGAAAATCATTTACGAACAAGATCTATACTGTCATCAAAAAAAACTCTGACAATGAAAAGGCAGCGACAAAAATAAAAGCACTATGTTCAGTCTTCGAAAAAGAAGAATCCAAAAGGGCAAGGACTTTCTCAGATTAGATGATCAACAGATGGATCTTTTTATTAAACAATGCACATCCCCTGGTTCCGGACATTTCTTGTGCTGGACCCTGTAAATTACCTCTCAAAAGTTCATTGTCCTTTGTTAGCATTAAACGGCTCACTGGATGTCCAGGTCCCTGCAAAGGAAAACCTGGCAGGCATTGAAAAAGCTATGATCTTTGGTGGGAACTCCAATTATTCCATCGAAGAGATCCCTGATGCCAACCATCTTTTCCAGCATGCCAAAACGGGAAACGTTGACGAATACAGCAAAATTGAAGAAACCATGTCCCCAGATGTACTGGAGAAGATTGCGACGTGGATCAATAAGCTCTGGAATCAATAAGATCCTGAAATATTTTTAGTGCATTACCTGCATCATCCGTGTCTGAAGTACATTGCCATCGCTGACAAGCCTGTAAAGGTACAATCCATTACTCAGTGATTGCAGGTCAAGTGTGATCCGGGTCGATCCTGAACTCACTGCTGATTCCCGGAGAACTCTGCCGGTCATGTCAACAACTTCCAGTACCATATCCTTATCAATGTTGTACAAATAAACTGTTGTGGAGTTACCAGCAGGATTAGGAAAATTCATGCTCATATAATCCCGGGGGGTTCCGTTATTTGTCTTCACACCAACAGTTGAACTTCCAAACCAATCGTGGGAGATCTTGATGATGTTTCTCCGGACGGTCGTATCGCTCATCATTTCCGGTGCAGGGGCCATGTACACGACTTTCCAGGTTCCGTTGGTCGAACGCACACCGGCAATTTTCGAATGTGTTGTATTGTAATAAAAGCACTCATAGCCGGACACACCTGTAGCGTTGTGCAATTGAATTTCATCAGGGAAGAAATAAGAGCTTCCATAAACAGCAGTTAGCGGGGTACTCCCGACTCCACCAAACACGCTGTCTACCGGATTCGCAATAAATTGATTATCTGACGTAACTCCATCACTTAAAAAATTCGCATCCATGTAATTATTATAAAAACTCAGTACATTTGGCGTTTCATGCCCTCCGCCTGATTCAGGAGTATTGGCATCCCAACCCACATCCTGACCTGAGATGAAAAGATTTTTACCGGCATTGAGTTCTGAAGTGAAACAAGCAACCGACTTGTCGGTGAGTGCAGGAAATGTCCAACTCACATTGAAATAATAATTCCAGACAGTTCCAAGTGCATTATTTGCATATCCCTTTTCGAGTGGGCCAATCCTTGTGATAGCCTGGTAATCAGTATTACCGGCAAATGCAAGGGCGTTCACATAGATCTGTTGAAAATCGGAAGGTTGATAAGAATTAAGTCCATCGCCCCACATTCCATCATTATTCACGATCAGCTCATGAACTTGCGATATAATGTAAGTATTCAGTTGTTGAGGATCATAACTTGTATCCGTCAGGGATTTCATCGAGATGGTATAATTCCCAAGGCCCGCTTTATCACCGAGAATTACACTCATTTGCATGAGAAGTGATGATTTAGCTGTAATGGGCAGGTCAACTGAATCCGTATAAGTGATCCCATTAATTACAAATGAGGTGCTCCAATCCGAAGGATGGTTACTCAGGACCTTAATCCTGAAATTGTCATCCGTTTTCTTAAAGTTGATCAGGGAAAAACCGAAGGTCTTAATATCTCCCGGGAGTCCGGCCACAAATGCATTCTGCAAGGGAGCGAGTTCCCAACCCGGATCAAAGGAAGAGCCGGAGTTGATTATCTCTTTTGTAGTTTCATTCTGAATAAAAGCAATTGAATAGATCCTGGTTGTGTCCCAATGAGCCAGATCGAGTGTATATGTGTATGTGTAAAAAGCAGTATCACCCACTGACACAGGAGTAAAGACATCACCCGAAGAACTGGGGATCATCTTCCTAAAAACGTCAGGAAAGGATTTTTCGCCATTCGAGCCGGGAGGGGTTGCATAATTTATCACCTGCTCACAAACAGCCACCCGGATCTTATAATTCGCAGAAGGTATTGTATTCAGTGTAATGACCTTGACGTGAACAGTACGGGTCACTCCATCTGAAGTTTCATTGACCAAAACCCTTAAGGAATCAGGGTCGGAGGCAGCATCATTAATCATATTCTGTGAAAAACTTGCCGGTCCTCCATGAAACTGGTTTCCGAGCATAAAACAATCGGGAACGCCGGATACACCATAATACGTTACACGGTCGGCTACCTGGGATGGGTTGTAGGCATTCATCGGGTCAACGCCGGGCCAGCTTGTATGATAAGCAATATGATGAATGCTTCCGCGGTTTACAGCCAGAAGGGCCTCCAGGAATGGGTTTTGCTGTGCACATGGGCCACAACTTGCCTGGGTGAAATGTTCAATCATTACATACTTTCTTGCTTGTGAGAAAGCATTGTATGAAATTCCTGTGATGAGAAGGACCAGGAACAGAAGGTGTAATTTTTTTGTCATGAGGTTTGGGGTTTTTAGCTGAATTTGATTAGCAAAAGTAACAAAAAATGTCACGTGTCACGCTTTACGAATTATTCCCGGAATTCCTTATTTTTGCAATAATTAACCGGATGGTGGGTAATGTTCAATAAACCTGACTGTATGGATCCAACACTGACTGCAATATCCCCAATCGACGGCCGTTACCGCAAAGTGACAGAGCCCCTGGCCGCCTACTTCTCTGAATCGGCGATCATTCGTTACCGGTTGAAGGTAGAAGTTGAGTATTTCATTGCCCTGTGCAACATTCCGATTCCCCAGCTCCAGGGATTCAGGAAAGAATTATTTCCGGAGATCAGGTCGTTGTACGAACACTTTGAACCTGAGTATGCTATCCGGGTTAAAGAAATTGAAAAGGTTACAAACCATGATGTCAAAGCCATCGAATATTTTCTGAAGGAGAAATTCACAGAACTCACTATTAGTGAGTACAAGGAATTCATACATTTCGGGCTCACTTCACAGGATATAAATAATACTGCATTCCCACTGGCACTGAAGGAAGCCTTTTTGAATGTTTACAAGCCAATTTTGGATGAGATCCTGGAAGCGCTGAAACGTAAAAGCAAAGAGTGGAAAAAAATTCCTATGCTGGCCCGTACTCATGGGCAGCCCGCCTCCCCTACTACCATTGGCAAAGAATTTTATGTTTTTGTCGAAAGACTTGAAAAGCAGGCCAACCTGCTGCAATCGATTCCATCGTCGGCTAAATTCGGCGGGGCAACAGGGAATTTCAATGCCCACCATGTTGCATACCCATCGATAGACTGGATTAAATTTGCAGACCGGTTTGTTCAGGATATCCTGGGACTGGATCGTTCAACCACGACGACCCAGATTGAACATTATGATAATCTGGCCGCATTTTTCGACAACCTGAAAAGAATAAACACCATCCTGCTCGATTTTTCAAAAGACGCCTGGACGTATATCTCGATGGATTATTTCCATCAGAAAGTGAAGAAAAATGAAGTCGGCTCGTCTGCTATGCCACATAAGGTCAACCCCATTGATTTTGAGAATGCAGAAGGAAACCTGGGTGTTGCGAATGCTTTGTTTGAGCACCTTTCCGCTAAACTTCCCATCTCCCGCCTGCAGCGCGACCTTACCGATTCAACCGTTATAAGGAACATCGGAGTCCCCCTTGCACATTCCATGATTGCATTCCGGTCACTCCTGAAAGGAATTGATAAACTGATCCTCAACGAGGAAAAGATGGAGAAAGATCTGAACGATAACTGGGCTGTAATCTCTGAGGCAATCCAGACAATTTTGCGCAGGGAAAACTATCCTGATCCGTTTGAAGCTCTGAAAGACCTGACCCGCGGAAATGCAAAGATAGACTGCCAAAAGTTGCATAAATTCATAGATGGACTAGACGTCTCTGCTCAGGTGAAAAATGAGCTTAAGAAGATTACGCCGGCCAATTATACGGGGATTATTAGCTTTTGAGGTTAACCCCACGATTTAGTTGGCAGTTCGCAGTTGGCAGTTGGCAGTCAAAATCGTTACGCGAATTAGTTGGCAGTTCGCAGTTGGCAGTCGGCAGTTGAAAATCGTGACGCGTGACGCGAAGAGGCTGAATGGTGAATAGAGGGTGCGGGAGTGGGAAGTTGTAACAGTACAAATGAACTTGGGAAAAGAGTTATAGGCAGTTCAGGATGAAAGTAAGCGGGTTTACGATTGTAAGGAATGCGATGAAATATGATTATCCGGTTGTGGAATCGATTTCATCCATATTACCGCTGTGTGATGAGGTTATCGTTGCTGTCGGACATTCTGAAGATGGGACCCGGGCATTGATCGAATCGATCGATTCGGCTAAACTCCGCATTATTGATACGGTTTGGGATGAATCACTTCGCAAAGGCGGTGAAGTTCTGGCTGTCGAGACGAATAAAGCTTTTGATGCCATCTCTGCCGACAGTACATGGGCTATCTATATCCAGGCCGATGAGGTGTTGCATGAAGACGGGCTTTCAAAAATTCGTGAGGCCATGAATAAATGGGAATCATACAAGGAAGTGGATGGGTTTGTTATCAATTACCTTCATTTTTATGGTTCATTTGATTTTATTGCAGATTCGCGGAATTGGTACCGGAAAGAAGTGCGGATCATAAGGAATGATAAAAAGATCAGATCGTATAAAGATGCCCAGGGATTCAGGAAAGAAGGGAAAAAACTCCAGGTTAAAGATGTTGATGCCATAATATGTCATTATGGTTGGGTAAAACCTCCTGAATATATCCGGTCGAAATTGCAATATTTCCATACCCTCTGGCATGATGAGGAATGGATGAAGAAGAATAAAGCCGAACTTGAATCCTTTGATTATTCAGGGATTGATTCTCTTGCACTTTTCCAGGGAATGCATCCTTCAGTTATGCAAAAACGGATTCGTGAGAAGAACTGGAAGTTCGATTTCGATCCGAGTCAACGGAAGTTTTCTATTATTTCACGGTTTTTAAAATGGGTGGAAAAGAAAACGGGAGTACTTGTCGGAGAGTACAAGAATTATAAGATTCTTAAGTATAAAAAATGAGTTTGCTCCGAAAAGCCTCTTTCACCGCTAAGACGCTAAGGCGCTAAAAGACGCAAAGAGAAAATCGTGACGAGTATGCCAAGTGCCAAGTGCCAAGGCAAGGACAAATGACAAGAACATTTATTTATCAATTATAAATAACTGACAACTTTTGTTAATTTTGTAAAAAAATGTCGTATTTATGGATTTAAGTAAGATTTTATCGATCTCGGGGAGAAGTGGGTTATTCCAGGTCGTTTCACAGTTGAAGAATGCTGTGCTTGTTGAATCTCTGCTGGATAAAAAACGTTTTCCTGCTTTCGCTCATGAAAAGATCAGTTCACTGGAAGAGATTGCGATCTTCACCGCCACTGAAGATAAACCATTGAAGGACGTACTTAAAGTGATTTACGAGAAGCTGGAAGGAAAGCCTGCGCTTGATGCGAAATCAGATAATAAACTGCTGACGGCATTTTTCGTGGAAGTTGTTCCGGATTATGATTCCAACCGGGTTTACATCTCCGACATCCGGAAGATCATCAGTTGGTACAACCTTCTCATTGAACATCAGCTCCTTGATTTTACAGAAAAGGAAGAGGAGAAACCTGAGGAAAAGGCTGAAAATAAAGTTGAAGAAAAAACCGAGGAGAAGATTGAAGAAAAGGCTGAAGAGCCTCCTGTAACTGTTCCGGCAGCAAAGAAGAAGAAACCTGCTGTTAAAAAAACCGAAGGTGAAGAGACAACAGTGAAAAAGAAAGAAACCGTTGCAAAAAAGAAACCAAAGAGTAATCCATCATAAACCATTTTAAGACAAAAACCATGAAAAAACTCTACCTTATAACAAGCATAATCACACTTATTATGCTAAGTTCTTGTGCTATTAAAGAAGGTTATTTAAAATTAAAACCGATACCAGATGAATTAATTGCTACAGAAAAAATAAGAGCCTTTTTAAAACAAAATCCACATCCTTCTATTGTTCTGAGAGTTCCTCAAAATACTGCAGGTGCAACTCAATCAGACCCCAATAGCCATTTATATATAGCAATTGAAAAAGAATTAGTTCTCCAAGGTTTTAATTTAAAAGACAGAGGACTTTTTAATCAAGTTCTAAATAGTCAAAAAGATTTAGACTATTCTAAAATAACTGATTTAACAGGTACTGATTTGATTTTAGAACTTATCAAAGTAGACACTAAGATTCCCTTCAACACCAATAGAGCTTATACAAAAAAAGACGTAGAAGTAATATTAAAGAACATTAATTATTTAAGATATGGGGCTTCAATAGAATTTAAACTAATTTTAGTAAAAAACAATGAATATGGAGGAAGTTATACATTCACATTAACGCCATGTACTGAACTAAACGACGATTGTAACTGTAAAGTACCATATAAATTTGGGAAAAAGTTCTATCCTGAATCAATATACAATATTTGTAAACTAAACCAACTAAAAGAAAATAATACTCCGCCAACCGCTTATCGAATTAATTCCACAACCCGTTATCGAGAATTTTGTTAGGGAGGGAGTTAAGAAAGTTGTTGAAGCAATTAAACAATAAGTTTAAAAATAGCTAGACAAAGAAAACAAAGAAACAAAAACTGTATGCAATAGAAAGGCGAATTTGTTTCAATCATAGTCTTTGTGGACAAAGAAACTTTGGAATTGCTAATTATCATTTATACTCCAAAATTTAATTTAAAGAAATAACAAGGCTCTGCGAATGAAGGAGAAGAAAGTTCTTCATGACCTTGTTGTCACGGAGAATATACATCTGAACAAACGGCATTTTATCCTGGAACTGAAAGCGCCGGAAGTGCTTCCGCGATTGCTGCCAGGGCAATTTGTACAGGTCCTGGTGAAAGATTCTCCTTCCACTTTCCTGAGAAGGCCTTTTTCAATCCATGCCTTTGATCCTTTAAAAAACACCTTTCGTTTGCTGATCCAGATCAAAGGTGAAGGAACCCGGCACCTTTCACTTTTAAGGGAAGGAGAAAAAGTGAATGTGATGTATCCCCTCGGGAATTCTTTTACCCTGCCTTCCGGAAAGAATGTGTTGCTTGTGGGCGGAGGGTGCGGAGTAGCGCCACTTTTATTTCTTGGAGGATGGTTGAAAGCACAGGATGTGAATGTGACAATGCTCACCGGTTGGAAACGTAAGGAAGATATCTTTGAGAAAGAGGCTTACCAGCACTGCGGAGATCTGCTTGTAACAACCGAGGATGGATCGGAAGGAGAAACCGGAATGGTGATAAGCCATCCGATATTTCAGTCACTTAAGAAATTTGACCGGATCTATTGCTGTGGCCCTGACCGGATGATGAGAGCCATTGCACATATAGCTAAAAGAAAAGGTATCGAATGCGAAGTGTCCCTGGAGAATACCATGGCCTGCGGATTCGGTGTTTGCCTTTGCTGTATAACCCCGACTGCTCATGGGAACCAGAGGGTTTGCGTGGAAGGACCGGTATTTAGTACGAATGTACTACAGTGGTAGTATGTATTGGTTATTGGGTATTGGTTATTGGGTAGTTGGTTATTTATAATTTGAAGCTTATTAATAAGGGCAGGTATACAATTTGGTTCTAATGATTGATCTTTCTGTAAAAATATCCAATCTTAACCTGAAGAATCCGGTGATGACGGCTTCGGGAACGTTTGGGTATGGGGAGGAGTACAGGGATTTTGTGGATCCAGGACGGCTTGGAGGGATCGTGGTGAAAGCAGTTACGGGAAGTAACCGGGATGGGAACGCTTATCCAAGGATGGCTGAAACAGCTTCCGGAATGCTGAATTCGGTCGGACTACAAAACAAGGGGGTCGACTATTTTATCCGGGAGATATACCCTGCAATCAAAGACTTTGAAACAAATATCATCATCAACGTTTCCGGGTCGACCATTGAAGAGTATGTTGCTGTTGCCGAAAAGATAAACGAACTGGAGAAGATCCCTGCCATAGAACTAAACATCTCTTGTCCGAATGTCAAACAGGGCGGAATGGTATTCGGAACCAACCCTTCTACAGCTACAGAAGTGACATCCGCCGTTCGCAAGGTCTATAAAAAAGACCTCATCGTTAAACTCTCCCCCAATGTAACTTCCATCAGGGAAATGGCCAAAGCTATAGTTGACGGGGGAGCCGACATTATCTCTCTTATCAACACATTATTAGGAATGGCCATTGACGCCGATAAACGCAAGCCAGTGCTTTCAACAATTACGGGCGGGTTATCGGGCCCTGCTATAAAACCCGTCGCATTATGCATGGTTTGGCAAGTCTCAAATGCCGTAAAAATTCCGGTTATCGGAATGGGCGGTATCATGAATGCCACGGATGCAATAGAGTTCATGCTCGCCGGCGCCTCTGCAGTACAAGTGGGGACGGCAAATTTTATCGATCCCACTGTTACCCTGAAAATCATTGATGGAATTGAAGCTTACTGCAGGCTACATAAGGTTGGGAGCGTGAGAGAGCTGGTTGGGGCAATCGTGACGCGTGACGCGTGACGCGAAAAAATGTGGTGAACTGGTGAACTGGTGAACTAGTGACGTGGTGAACTGGTGAGGTGGTGAGTAGAAAGAGCCGGCCTTGTATTCTTTAATGAAACTGTTTGGCAATTTAATTCTTCCTGTTGGGCTACATTTGAATTCATAGGCATCGAACGTAGTGTTCTTCTCCCGGAGAAGGTCAATTTCCTGCTGCTGATGAGTTAGCCAGAAATAATTTTTTGGATCATGATTTATGAACGTATTCATAGACTTAATATGAAATTTATGAATACGTTCATATATTTTAATCTTTTTAGCAGGATTTATGTTCGTAAATTCAGGTGAAAGGTAAAATCGTAACGTGTGACGCGAAGAATTTGTGACGTGGTGAAACGGTGAACAAATAAAATATAAACAAACGAATTACCTTTTCATTTTCGCCTGATTAAGCATTAATAAAGTAATACCAACATAAAACAGCCTACAACCTACCTTTAATGAAATCAGTCATTTTGTCCAGGCTTTTCCGCCGATGATGATACAAAATTAAGTAAGTGATAAAGTCAGGTGTTCTAGCAACGGCTTCATCCCTCCTGATAAGTTCAAGAAAAAGCTGATTATTCAAAATCTGTACAGTGTCAAGCATGGAAATTGATTTAAGTTATTTAAAAATTCTACAAGGATTAAAGGAGAAGATTCTCCAAACCCGACAGCAGGTTTCTCTTTCCACCAATGCTCAGTTGCTATCTCTTTACTGGGAAATTGGCAAAACCATTGGCGAAATTGAAAAGGAGAAAGGATGGGGAGCAAAAATTATCAGTAAGCTATCGGTTGACCTTAGAATGGAATTTCCTGAGATGAAGGGATTATCTCCACGGAATCTTCGTTATATGCGCGATTTCTCTACTGTTTATCCTCAGTTTTCGGTTCAATTAACGGCTTCAGAATTTTTACAGCAACCTGCTCCCAAAATTCAACAGTCAGAAAAACAGTGAAGTATAATTTTGCAGCAACCTGCTGCCAAATTAGAGAAATCCGGTTTATCTGCCATAGAACTTATCCAGCTTCCATGGTCACATCATCAGGTTTTGCTGGACAGAGTTAAAGATAATGGTTCTCGTGTCTATTATATCCGTGAATCCATCAAAAACGGTTGGAGCCGCAATATCCTGATTCAGCAAATCTCAGGGAAACTTTTGGAACGGAAAGGCAAGGCGGTGACGAATTTTAATCTCACACTTCCGAAACCACAGTCTAACCTTGCACAGGAAACATTAAAAAATCCGTATCTATTCGATTTTCTAAATTTAAGCATTGAAGCGAAGGAGCAGTAAGGGCTTCATGCAGGTTGCAAATGGTTGCAACTAAAATACATTCTTCCTCCTTAGGGTTGCAACCCCCTGCAACTGTTTTTCCCTTTTTCACCAATATATCTTTGCTGCATAACTTTAAAACCCCTCAGCTATGGATCCAACCTGCATGATTAATGATAACATTCAGAAGTTACTCGCCGGGATTGACAAGTTAACTGTTAAACTTGATAATGATTCGGCAGATGCCGGTCATCATGTGTGGCTCGACATTCAGGATGCGAGCAGCCTTTTAAGAGTAACAAAACGAACCCTCCAGAATTATCGTCGGAAAGGTTTGCTGTCGTCAAGCCGTATGGGAGGTAAGATTTATTACCGCCTCGATGATATTGAAAATTTCCTGCAGAGAAATTATTCAAAAACCCAGCCTATCAAGCCCAGAAAAAAATGAAGGTATCCGTTTTTAAGAATTTCAACCAGATAGTCGAAACCATTGATCTGTCAACGATTCTTGAGAATATACGCTCAGGGAAGTATTTAGCCATCGTGCTTCCCCTTCGTGAACTGATCAGCCTGGACAAGATCGCAGAATATAATGAGAAGAAAAAGTCCTTACCGGCTTTTACACCCTCGGGACTATTCGAAAACGGCCGGAAACTCGAATTCCTGGAAGAGTATTCCGGCTGTCTTGTCCTTGATCTCGACAAGCTGACCTACGATCAACTCTATGAAGCGAAAGCGAAAATAATTAAGATACCCTATATCTATTCCTGTTTTATCAGTCCCAGTGGCCAGGGGCTTAAGATCCTGGTAAAGGTAATCAGCCGGCCGGTATTCCATAAACAGGTATTCGAACAGGTTAAGGATTACTACGAACAACAGCTCGGCATATCTATCGACCCGTGAAGCTTGATGCGAAGAATTAGTGATTAGTGAGAGGTGAGAAGCGAGAAGGATGCGTGTTGTTATAATTAAATCCAAGTTGTTTCTTAGCCTCAAGTTTTTTCTGATCAAAAATATTTTACTAATTTTGGACATCCAAAGAAAGCAGTAAACGAGACAGAAATAAAATATTTTAAGATATAGCGTTAGCCGAACCTGTTATCTAAACCGACCAAATAATTAAACTATCACAAGAAGTAAGCAAAACGCCACGCGACAGTGTGAGCGTTGCTTATTTGTGATAGGGCTCGTGGTTGGGCCTTGATAGCGGTAGGTATTCGTCTCATGCTGTGTTTATCTACCGCCCCTACATCAGATTATATTTACCTCGGTTTCGAGCATTATCCCGAACTTCTCGTAGACAGATTGACGGATCTTATCAGCAAGATTAATAATTTCAAGTCCGGTGGCATTGCCAAGGTTTACGAGTACCAGTGGCTGGGTTGGATGGACGCCGGCATTTCCTTTTTGTTTTCCTTTCCAGCCGCATTGTTCAATCATCCAGGCGGCAGCCAGTTTGATGTTTCCGTTTTGTTCAAAGGAGACTATTTCCGGGAAAGGATCGTTTTAAATTTTCATATTGCTGAGGAAGAATTACCGGGTTTTTGAAGAAACTGCCGGCATTACCGGTTACTTTGGGATCAGGGAGTTTGTCAGATCTTATCCTGCATACTGCTTCACGGACATCTTTAATTCCGGGGTTAGTCACCTTCATGATGGCCAGTTCGTTCCTGATATTTCCATAGTCCAGGCAAAGGATGGGCCTTTTTAGCCAAGCGGAAGGTTACATTGAGAATGATGTACCGGCCTTTATTTTGCGATTTAAAAATACTCTCGCGGTATCCGAACCGGCAATCGTCTTTTGACAGGATCTTTATTCCCTTTGATTCCAGGTCGAATGCTTCGAGTTCAACGAAAGTATCCTTCATCTCCACTCCGTAGGCGCCGATATTCTGAACGGGACTGGTGCCGGCATTTCCCGGTATTGCCGACAGGTTCTCAATTCCACCCCAACCCTTATCTACGCAAAAACTGACAAAGTCGTCCCAGTTTTCGCCTGCACTGGCTTTTACCCAAACCGTTTCTTCATCTTCTTTTATGACAAGGATCCCTTTCGTCGAAATCTTTCAAAACCGTTCCGGGAAAGTCTTTTGTAAAAAGAATGTTGCTGCCTCCTCCAAGAACCAACAGAGGAAGATAATTATCCGGGAGATTGCCGGCCAGATCAATAATATTCTCTTCTGTAAAGGCTTCAATAAAAAACCGGGCATGGGCTTCAATCCCGAATGTATTAAAAGGCTTAAGAGAGATTTCTTCCCTGAGGAGCATACGTTGTTGAATTCTGCTCAAATTTAATCGAAATGCCTTTACCTTCGAAAGGAATTTTATTTTAGTTACATTTGCCGATAAGTTAGATGCCTCTTGAAACGCGTAATTATCTCCGTTACCAACGATCTTTCCACCGACCAGCGCGTTGACCGGGTTTGCAAAACACTGGTTAAGAAGGGATTCGATGTGCTTCTTATTGGAAGAATACGAAAGCACAGCCTTCCGCTTAAACCGAGGCAGTACAGGATGAAACGAATGCGCCTCTTGTTCAGGAAAGGGCCTTGCTTTTATGCAGAATACAATATCCGTCTTTTTTTATTCCTTCTGTTTCATAAAGCTGACCTATTAGTTTCCAATGATCTTGATACCCTCCTTGCAAATTACCTTGCCTCGGTTATCCGGAGGTTACCGTTGGTTCATGATTGCCATGAATATTTTCGGGGCGTTCCTGAACTGAACGGAAGGACCGGAACAACATGGGCCATGGAAGAAGATCGAGGATCATATTTTTCCAAAGCTTCGTTCTGTATATGCGGTCAATGCCTCCATTGCAGAGATCTACCATAAGGAATACGGGAATGAGGTGAGGGTGATTCGAAATGTTCCCGTCAGCAAAACTAAGGTCAGTGCCAAGCCCAGATCAGAACTTGGCATTCCGGAGGATTCAGGTATTATTCTTTACCAGGGTGCGGTAAATGTGGACCGTGGACTCGAAGAAGCAATCCGGGCAATGAAGTATATCCGGGAAAAAGCTTACCTGGTTATTATCGGCACGGGGGATGTTTTGGATCAGTTGAAAAGACTTGCAACAGAAGAGGGAGTCGGTGAAAAAGTAGTTTTTACCGGGCCAATTGCTTTTGAAGATCTATATGAATATACGCTGATGGCTGATATCGGTCTGTCCATCGAAAAAGACGTTAGCGTGAATTATCACTATTGTCTGCCGAATAAATTCCTCGACTACATCCAGGCGAGGGTACCAGTTTTAGTTTCTCCATTGCCTGAAATGAAAGCAATTGTTGAAAAGTACGGGATCGGTGAGATGATTGATAATCATGATCCACAATACCTTGCAAGTAAATTTGACAGCTTGCTGAGTAACGGAAAAAATTCACAGTTGTTTTCTGAAAACCTTCAAAGGGCTGCAACTGAACTTTGCTGGGAAAATGAGGAACATGAATTAATTAGCATCTATTCTCCCTATGTCTGAAGTTCATCTACATATTATCTCGTTCACCATCCCCTATCCTCCCAATTACGGAGGCGTTATCGATGTTTTTTATAAGATAAAAGCACTGCATTCAGCCGGTGTAAAGGTCCATCTGCATTGTTTTTCATATGACCGCAAGCCTTCACCCGAACTCGAAAAATACTGCCTGGAAGTTCATTATTATCCCAGGAAAATGGGGGTGAGATCGGCATTGACCTGGAAACCTTACATTGTGTATAGCCGCAGGTCCCGTCAATTGCTGGAGACACTAATGAAAGATGAATATCCAATCCTTTTTGAAGGACTTCACAGTTGTTATTATTTATCGCATCCTGCATTAAAGAACAGGATCCGGATTTACCGTGAAAGCAATATAGAGCATCTGTATTATTATCATTTATCGAAAGCCGAGTCGAACCTGCGGAGGAAACTCTTTTATATTTTATCCAGTCTGAAACTGAGGGCATTCCAGGGTATTCTTTCTCATGCGTCCATGATGCTTAATGTTTCCAGTGAGGATAACGAGTACCTTTCCCGGAAATTCCCCATGATCCCTGTCGAGTACTTGCCCAGCTTTCATCAGGATGATGAGGTAAAAAGCCTGCCGGGGGTTGGAGATTTTGCCCTTTACCAGGGAAACCTGAGTGTTGCAGAAAATGAAAAGGCTGCTGAGTATCTAATAAAAGAGGTTTTCAGGGGATCAGGTATCCGTTTTATTATTGCCGGATTGAATCCACCCGGCTCATTGGAGAAACTTGTAAACCGGAGCCCCGGTGTGACGCTGGTGGCCAATCCATCGGATCAGGAAATGTGCCGGCTTATCAGCGATGCACAGGTCAATATTCTTGTCACCTTCCAGCCTACCGGGTTAAAATTAAAATTACTGAATGCACTTTTCAATGGACGATATTGCCTGGTGAACCCGGGAATGGTTTGCGGAACGGAACTCGGAGAACTTTGCGAAACAGGAACCAATGCGCTGGAACTCAGACAAAAAGTCACAGAATTGATGCATCAGCCCTTTAGTGAAGAAAGACTTTCACTGCGCAGGGAAAAATTGCTGAAATATCATTCCAATGTTGAGAATTGCATCCGCTTGTTGAATTTACTATCTTTGTTGTCCACGCGCGGTTAATTCTGAATCATTTATCAATTCTTAGTCTATGAAAAAGATCCTTGTCCCTGTTGATTTTTCCGGGTATACTGAGATTGCATGCACGTATGCTTTGGAGATAGCAGATAAAGAAGGCGCAGTGATACGCCTTTTTCATACCTATTCCGACCAATTCATCATTGCGGACAGTTCTTTTCCGGATGCCATCGACATGAGTACCATGTACAATGAAGAATTGCTGAAGGAGGTTTTTCATCAGTCGGAAAAGAAGATGGAAGAGCTTCATAAAAACCTTGAAGAACTGAACAGGAAGCATATCAGGAAGAACATTGAGTTCCAGGTTACCCTTGTAGGCGGCGAAATTGTGAGTGAATTACACGAATTATGCAAGGAGTTTCAACCGGACATCGTTGTTATGGGAACCCGGGGAACGGGTAAAACGTTAAATCAATGGGGAAGGGTTTCGACACACATCATCAATCATTCAAGAGTCCCTGTTTTGACTGTTCCGGAAATAAAAAAATTCAGGGGATTTCAGAATATTATGCTGGCAGCAGATTTGTCGGGCAGGACTGAAGATTCAATCCGGAAGATATTTTCGATGTTCACCGATTTCCAGTTCCACCTGTACTGTATCCATTTTCTGATCAGGGAAGATGAATCGGAAGAGAATAAAAAGATGGAAGGTTTGCATAAAACATTTGAAAAGGAAGTAAAATCGGGGAAGATCTCATTTAAGCTAGTCGAAGCGCCTGAAGACAAGCAAACAGCTATCAATAAGGTGATCGAAACCCAATCTATCGATATGATCGTTTTCCAGCCCCATAAGCACAGTTTTTTCTATAACCTGTTCACCCGTAAAATAACCAAAAAGAACCTTCAGGCAACGAACGTTCCTTTGCTGGCTTTGCCCTTTTGTTGAAGTTTTATTGCAGAACAATCCGTTTTAAATGGTAATTGTCATATTCGTACATTTCCCAATACTGGTTCTCGAATCCGTTTCCTTTGGTCGAAGAAAAACGGAAATCCGTTTGGAGTGATTTCATATGCAGCTCGGGAATACAATGTTCGAATGATTTGCCATATCTACACAAGGCAGTAATAAAATAGAAGGTTATATCAAACCCCTGAAATGCCATCACCTCCGGATCCGTTTGGTAATGTTCCTGGTACATGGCTACAAATTTCTTCACCCCGGGATCGTCATAATCGATAAAATACGGCGCCAGAACATGTGTTTTCAGGTTCACCAGGTAATCGGCTTCGAT
The DNA here is from genome assembly GCA_963800585.1 of uncultured Bacteroidales bacterium. GTDB lineage: Bacteria > Bacteroidota > Bacteroidia > Bacteroidales > FEN-979 > FEN-979. The sequence continues at coordinate 54,858 of CAWDBP010000010.1, read as the reverse complement.
ATCGTCAAAGCGGTCCCACCTGGGTAGCCCGAGGAGCGTCGCACTAAATTCATTCCGGTGTTCATTCAGGCCTGTGACCACATTCAAAACAAAGGATTTATCTTCTGATATCAAAATGATAATATTTCCTTTTTTCTTCGATAAAAGGCTTAGGACCTCTTCAACTCCATTCGCCATATGTACATCCAATGTATCTTCTTCCAGTTTCGAAAGGATATTATTGGCAGTGGCCTTGTTAGTCCTCAGGTCATCGCTGATCACAATAATAGTACTATCTCTGAAATTGGTTCCCAGGTAATGAATTAACTCCGGTAACTGGCTTTTGAGGGGTGGGTGTATTTTAAAGACCTTCCTGTGCTTATCAAGGATCTGCTCGCGTTCTGATATTGGATTAATGATAGGGATGTTATTTTTTTCGCAGAAATCAGAAACCAACTGAAAATTACGATGGTACAACATTCCAAAAATAAGATCCATATTTTTAAGCTCAGGATTCTGAAGGAGTTTGATTGTTTTCAGGGTATCATGCCCTATATCATAAACGGTTACCTTAAGAGATACGCCAGTTTTCTCCAATGAATCGAGAGCCATACGAAACCCTTCATAATACCCGATAAATTGCAACGGCCTGCTTTCCTGGGTTGAGGATTCCTCGTCGGAGTTTATATCCATCTGCACCACATCGCTGAGATATAGAGGGATCATTAATGCAACATTGTAAACCCTTTTCATGGAAGATTTGTCCATTCCGCATGGAAGAGGTTCTTCCTCTTTGGATTTTGCTGATTGCTTTTTCTCTTCGGAATTTGCAATTGATGGTTTTTTGGGAGGTTTTGCAGGCAGGGGTACAGCGATCCTGATCTTCTGACCGGCCTTAAGTCCTTCTTTGACAACCGGATTATCCTGTATTATCTCATTGATATCGACATCATACGCCTTTGATATCATATACAGGGACTGCCCCTTCTTGACCAGATGAATATAGTAGTCTTTCCCGTCGATCTTTTCAATCCTGGTCGATCTCATCTGACGCAGATTCTCCTGCGAATAACAAGGCAAGGACAAAACTCCTGAAAGAAGAATTAAAATTATGAAGATCTTATTCATTCTTTTCCTGTTATTCCCACTCGATTGTGGCAGGCGGTTTTGAACTGATGTCGTAAACCACCCTGTTTACCCCTCTTACCTTATTTATGATTTCATTGGAGATCCGCGCAAGAACATCATAGGGTAACTGTGCCCAGTCAGCCGTCATCCCATCCGTCGAGGTCACTGCACGGAGACTGACAACATTCTCGTAGGTTCGTTCATCACCCATCACTCCTACTGTCCGGATCGGGAGAAGTACCGAGAAGGCCTGCCAGACTGAATCATATAAATTGTTATTTCTCAGTCCGCCAATGAAGATATCATCTACTTCCTGCAGGATCTTTACGCGTTCCCGGGTGATCTCTCCCAGGATACGAACTGCCAGTCCGGGACCAGGAAAAGGATGCCTGCTGATAAGCTCATTATCGATGCCGAGCGTTCTCCCCACTTTCCTGACTTCATCTTTGAACAGGCTTTTCAACGGTTCTACGATCTTAAGATTGAGGTGTTTGGGAAGCCCACCCACGTTATGATGAGATTTTATGGTAGCCGAAGGACCATTAACCGATACAGATTCAATCACATCAGGATAGATTGTTCCCTGCGCCAACCAGTGAATGTCTTTTATCTTTCTGGCTTCTGACTCGAAAACATCAATGAATGTTTTCCCGATGATCTTTCTTTTCTTCTCCGGATCAGAAACTCCCTCCAGGGCATCCAGGAAAAGATCGGAAGCATCCACACCTTTAACATTCAGGTGCATGTGCTGGTAGGAATCTAAAACCTTCTGAAATTCATTTTTTCTGAGAAGCCCGTTGTTGACAAAGATGCAGTGGAGGTTTTGTCCGATGGCATGATGAAGTAATACCCCGGCAACAGTTGAATCGACACCTCCCGATAATCCAAGAACAACTTTATCGTTGCCTATCTTCTCTTTCAGCCAGGCTATCGTGGTTCCTATAAAGGACTCGGGGGTCCAGTATGCAGCACACCTGCAAATAGTGATCAAAAAGTTTCTCAGAAGAATTGTACCTTCGGTTGAATGATATACCTCAGGATGAAACTGAATACCATATGTTTGTTCCCGATCGATAGAAAAACCGGCCACCTCCACATCCGGAGTTCCTGCAATAACCTTGAAGGCAGCAGGAGTTTTTATAATGGTATCTCCATGTGACATCCAAACCTGGCTGCCATTTGATATCCCCTGCATTAAAGGACTTGATCCCTCGATGAAAGAAAGGTTAGCCCGTCCGTATTCCCGGTTGTCTGAAGCTTTCACTTCACCCCCGTCAAGTTGTGCTATATATTGTGCTCCATAGCAGACAGCCAGTACAGGGACCTTTGTCCTGAAAGAGGAAAGATCGGGTGCAGGTGAGTTTTTATCCCTTACTGAAAAGGGTGAACCGGAGAGAATGACTCCCTTGATCCATTTAGTGATCTCTGGGATTTTATTATAGGGATGAATCTCACAATATACATTTAATTCCCGCACCCGCCGTGCAATCAACTGTGTATACTGGGACCCGAAATCAAGGATAAGAATGGTTTCTTGCATGTCACAAAGATAGAAAAAAGATCCGTTTAACGGTTTAGCGTGGCCTGGTAAACCGTTTCATTTCCGACAGCATCCCTTACGACCAACCGGAAACTGTTCTTCCCGGGCTTGATCCTGTCATCGAAAGAATAGACCAGAAGGTCGCTCTTGGCATCGAAATCCATCAGGATCCATTTTCCATTGAGGGTTCCCCGGTAAGATCTGATGCCCGAGAGATTATCGGAAATTTTAAAACACAAGGTTTGCTGTTTACTGACATTCTTATTTTGTGCAACGTTGACCGGCCGGATCACCGGAGGAATTGTATCGACAGCAATCGCATAATTTCCGAATTCTTTAACCTGGGCAGTAATAACGCCATTTTCTGCCTTACTGCTCTTTCCGCTGAAATGACCATTCGGGTCCACTTTAACGATCAGGGCCTTGCTGATCAGGGACTTTGGAACACCATCGGCCTTTATCGCCAAGGTACAGGCTGAATGGACCGGCACGAGATCATTTTGCAGATGATAAACAGGAGAATAGCTGCCATGAATGGCTGGCGAGGTAGAACAGATAAAATCCAGGTCTTCATAAAGCGCATCAGCAGGAAGGTCGAAGGTAATACCCTCTGCACTATAATGATTGTTCTTTCCGCAAGCCAGCCAGGTTCCTTTTAACCTTTTGACCTGCATCATCCCTCCTGACAAAGGAGGATTACTTTTAACCCGGAACGTAAGCGTTGATCTGTTGCCGAAAGCGTCTTTCAAAATGTAGCTCACATTATGCGTCTCTGCATCAATAAAACTCACAAGGCCATTGTTTTTACTCCTCCCATACATTGATAGTTTGTTGTTGGGAGCAATATAGGAACGCATGATCCGCTGACCGTTTCTGACAACCTGAGGATAATCAAGTACAGTGTTGGCATACCGCGTCTCGGCAAAAGCAAAACGCTCAATCTTCTGGGTAAAGTAACAAACCGTATCCACAAATAGTTCAATGGAAGTTATGCCGTCTCTTGACCCTGTATCGTTGCTGAAATCCAACGCCTGGATCCCAAAAATAAAATTACCCGAAACCCTGATCGTATCTTTTGACATTATTCTGCACTGATCTCCTGATCCGGTCACTGCAAGCGTCACAGGATGGCTGGAGGAATTCACGAAGCTGTTATCATCAAAAGGATAGATCCTGACATTGTAGATCTTTGGAGGTGTGCTGTCTTTAAAGGGAAGGCCAAAAAACATCGGATCTATGATCTCCTGTGTAGCTGCATTCCGTATCTCGAAATGCAGGTGTGGCCCTTCCGAAAGGCCTGTGTTACCTGAATAAGCTATTCCATCGCCTTTTTTCACAACCAAAACTCCTGGATCGACCGGGGTATCAATCTCGAATGACTCCCTCTTATACTGTTGTTCCTTTATCCAGTTTCCTATGGCACCATTTAATTTTTTCAGATGGCCGTAAACGGAAGTAAACCCATTGGGATGCGTGATGTAAATCGCCTTACCAAAACCTGTTGAAGAGATATTGATCCTCGAAACATAGCCGTCGGCAACTGCATAAACCGGCTTGCCTTCTTCACCTCCTGTACGAATATCAATCCCTGAATGAAAGTGGTTTTGACGGACATCACCAAAACCACCGGCCAGCATGATCGGAAAATCGATTGGCGAGCGGAAGTAGTTCTTTGGATAGTGGGATTGTGCCATGGAGTATCCTGGAAGAATAAATCCTAAAATCAGAATTGAAAAAAAGACCAGGTTCTTCATTATTTTTCAATGATTTCTTCAATAAAACTATCTTGCAGGAAGAAATGAAAAGTCCTTTGAATACCTCAGCATTTGAGTAGTAAAATCGTCGGTATAAGTAATCCTGATATCCTTGATCGCACCGTTATCAGTTACCGGAGTGAGAACGGGATTGATAAATCCGCTGTAAGGTGCAATATTCAGCTTTGAATAACGATCAAGGACCTCTTTATGCAAGACGTTATCAACCTTTACGCCATACCCTTCTACCAGTTCTTTTGCAGCAGGATAATCTCCTTCCGAGGTGATGCGCTGGATCTCACCAAGTAACTGGCCGAAAAGGAGTCGTAATTCATAGTAATCATTGATCCTGAAAAAGGTTTTGCCATCTCTCTGAAATTTTTCTATTACGTTATTTTTTTTACCTTTCTCATACACCCAATGGGCAATAAGAGAACGGTCGCGCATATGAGCTTCCGCTACATCCTTGCCGGGTTGAATCCTGACTAGTTGTGTCATCATCCCATTGCGGATAAAAGAATCATATTCGGCTTTTGCCACATCATCAGAGGGGATCAGGCCAAGTTCGATCATTTTTTTGTCCATAATGTAATAGAGTGCAAATAAGTCGGCCCGGGCTTCTTCGATGGTTGAATGGTAATTCTTTAAAGATTCACTCACCACGCCTTTCATCATCTGACCCGAACCATGTCCAAGGCATTCATGAAGGTCGGTGGTAAGATTACCTGCCAGGTAACCATATTTTTTTACAAGATCAATCTCTTCCTGCGATGCGGCAAATTCCTCAAGGGACCCGTTACCCAATGAGGCCTGATCATAAGCATAAGTTATATTATCCATGGTCACGGATTTGGATCCATATTCTTTTCTGATCCATTGGGCATTTGGCAGATTGATTCCGATGGGTGTAGCAGGATCGCTGTCGCCACCGAGTTGAACTGTTGTTATGACTTTAGCGGTAACTCCCCTGACCTCTTTCTTTCTGTATTTTGGGTCGACAGGTGAATTATTCTCGAAATATTGTGCATTCCTGCTAAGCGTTTCTGTGCGCTTTGTAGCCTCCACATCTTTGAAATTTACCATGGCTTCCCAGGTTCCTTTTTTTGCGAGGGGATCGCCATAGACTTCAATAAAGCCATTGATAAAATCCACGCTCGAAGCCTGATCTTTCACCCAAAGAATATTATACTCATCCCAGGTTTTCAGGTCACCGGTCCTGTAGTATTCAATCAGTTTTGAAATTACTGCACGCTGGTCAGGGTTCTCAGCCACATTCATGGCTTTGTTGAGCCAGAAGACAATCTTTTCTATCGCGCCGGCATATAACCCGCCTACCCGGTATGGTTTTTCGACCACTTTTCCGTTCTCTTTCAACAGCTTTGAATTCAGCCCAAAAGCGATAAGGGTATCCTGTCCGTTTTTCCTTGCGTTATTGCGAAGATTGGTATAAAAGTCTTCTGCTTCTTTCTGGGTTAATCCTTCATAAAAATTGGTGGATGAACCTGCAACCATATCCACCTTTGGATCCTGGTTTACCTTTTTGGGTGCTATGCCCGGATCAAATATAATGGGGACGATCTCTCCGATGAAATCATCGATGGTTTGTTTGGGTTTAAGAGGCAGTTGCTTAGGATCCACGCTTTTGATCAGGGAAGCAAAATAAGTTTTGGAAAATTCAGGTAAAAATTTGTCTGAAGAATAATGATGATGAATTCCATTAGAGAACCATATGCGTTTAAGGTAAATAGTAAAATTTTGAAAATCGCCGGAACTCCTGTCACCCTTATAATCTGTATAAATGGTTTCCAGTGTTTTCCTTACCAGGAGATTATATTTGCAATTCTGATCATAAGTTATATCCCTTCCGGAAAGTGCAGCCTGGCTGAGATAGTAGATCAGTTCTTTCTGTTTCAGGGTTAATCCTTCAAATCCAGGCACCTTGAACCTTAATATTTTTGCATCTGCAAATTGTTCAGTGATCCACCTGAACACTTTGGCATCCGTTGCGTTTTTATTTTTCTCAGGCATAAATGACATTAATGGTAAAGCTGTAATTAATAAAAAACTAAATAAAACCCTTCTCATGTGCATTGAATTTAAGTTGGTACTGTTAATTCTTCATTCCTTTATGATTTCTTTCCCGTCAAACACCGGGACGACTTTTGTTTGATCTGTTGTGAATGAATATGGAATCACGTCATCCAGTCCAAGTCTCTTCAGGCGGTGGCGATGGGAAGCTTTTTCGATATATTCCAGGATATCAGATTTCGCTAAATTCCACAGATCTATGGAAGCATAGGTAGAATCACAGTTTGTAATGAACTTACCGGTATTGAGTAAACGGGGAGAGAGGGCACCGGCAAAGAGGGTATCTTCAATGCAGAACTTATTCTTCCATCCTGAACAGAGGATAACCACATTCTTTTTTTTATCAATGAGCCATTGCGACAGTGCACTCAGGTTAATGAAATGCGCCGATCACTATCTGTTCCGAATGCTTTGCCATCTCGAGTGCCCGTGTGCCGTTCGTAGTGCAATATACCAGGGTTTTTCCTGCTATCCTGTCACGTGTGAAGCTGAATGCCGAGTTCCCAAAATCAGCAAAATCCAGTTTCTTTCCATCCTGCTCTGAAGCCACGAGGAAACCCTGATCTTTCAGTTGTTTTGCCTCTTCAATGGTGGCTACCGGAATAATTGCCTGCACCCCGTTCTCAAAAGCCGTACAGATGGTTGTGGTAGCCCGCAGGATATCGACCAATACCACAATATAATTTTCTTTAGTCAGGATCTCAGGGAACAGTTTGGGGGAGAGACACACTTCAATGCAACGAATGCTATTCTTTTCAGGGCTCATTTTTCAATTAATAGAAAACAACTTCACAACCAGGGTGAGTCAGCTTGAATTTGGCTACCCTCTTTTCCGAGATCTTGGTGTTGAAGATCTTTAACGATTTTAATCCCGTCATGGTCTCTATTACATCGAGGTTACTGACTTTTGTGTTATAAAACTCCAGGACTTTCAGATTTCTGAGATTTTGCAGGTACTTCAGGTTTTTCACCGGTGTGCCTGCGAATTTCAGCGTTTCAATGAAGCTAAGGTTTTGGATGGGTATCAGGTCTTCCACTTGCGTATTTGAGAAATCAAGTTCACGGAGGTTATCCAAAGGAGAAAGAGGATTAAGCTGGGTTATCGGATTTTTTGGAAACCGCAGCACTTGCAATTGTGTCATCCTGCTCAGGGGTTCCAGGCTCGAAACCCTTGTATCCGATATTTCCAGTTCCTTCAGACGGGAAAGATTTACTACCGGTTGCAAACTGATAATTCCGGGATCTTCACTGATGACGAGCTTTTCTGTCCCAATGATTTTCTGCAGTTGTACTTTATCGGGCGTACCGGTAAAACCAAAATAGTGCGATAAATCGTTTTTCCATGCCTGTGAAAGTTCACTCCACCATTGGGTATTTTCATAGGTTTGAGAAATCACAAGGCAGCGTGGATTCTCATCCATGAATTCATTTGCCTTTGCAAGAGTCAGCCCGGTATTATCAGCATAAATAAATGTCAGATTCTTTAATGGCCTGAGCGCCGAGATATCATTGACTGAAGTATGATCAAGGATCAGAATTGAAAGTTTTATCAACCCTGACAAGGGTTGTACGCTGGGGACCCTGGTGTTTGTGGCATTGATCCTTGTCAGTTCCGCCAAATCTTTCAACGGTTCAAAACTGGTTACTGATGTATTTGCGCATTCTAAAACCCGGAGCCGGGTCAGTTTTGAAACAGGATCGAGGGAAGTGATGGCCATCCTTCCGCTAATGTCAAGACTATCAAGTGTGATGAGGTGGTGGAGTTGTTCCGTGGTTGGTGAATTGTCAAGCTTCCTGTATAAATTGAATACCTTTTTCCAGTCAGCCTGCATACTTCCCCACCATTTTGCAAGCGCGTCCGATTCAAAGACAAGATCTACATCCGGGTGTTTCAGCATGAATTTCAAGGCCTGGTCAGGATCAATTTTAGTATTATCACAATAGATCTTTTTAATACCGGGAGTATTTTCAAATACATCCAGTGACCTTACCCCGGTATTGTCGAAAAAAACAAGTGATAAAAGCTTCAGGTTCTTCAGTGGATCAGGATTTGCAACAGGAGTATTCGTGAAATATAATATTTCCAGGTTGGTGAGCCCTGCTAAGGGTCGCAGATCTGAAACATGGGTGTCAGAGAATCTCAGGTCTTTCATCAGGGTAAGCCCGGCCAGTGGCTGAATACTGTCAATGACGGTATTACTGAAATCGAGGATCTCAAGGGCAGTAAGTCCGGATAACACATCAAGAGTGATGACCGGTGTTTTTTTCATTTTCAGACAGCGTAAATGAGTTGAATACCGGAGGGGTTCAAGGGATACAACCTTTGTGCCTGAAATATCAAGTTCTTCCAACTGATTCAGATTTCGAAGCGGCATCAGATCGGTGATACCAGTGTTGGCAATCGAAACGGTCTTCAGGGAAGAAAGTTTTGCAAGCGGTTCTAAATCCGTCAGACCGGCATTCCCGGAAATATCAATCTGCTTCATCAATAAAACCTGCAGAACAAGAGAATAAAACCGTCCGGCATCTATCGGGACAAGGCTGCCGTTAACCATTGCAAGGGTATCATTAAAGGATGAAACCTGGTCCAGGGTAATATTTGCATCCAACTGCAGATTCTTTCCAAAGATCAGTTTCCAGGTCACAGGCAATGCATTCCACCAATTCCGCATATCATCCTTTTCATTCATCTTCGTGGTATAGATGCTTGCAATCTTCAATTCCTGCTTACTGTCATCGTAATTTATCTCAAAATACCTTACTTTGTTCGAGTTTACAGAGTCGTTATTGACTGTGATCCCTTTCAGGTTCCTGTTAGCCGTGACTTTGAAATAGGTCTGACCGATGTCATTTTTCATGACACTTACATCCTGAACAGTATAAAGGAAGCTTGCTCCCCTGAAGAAAAAATCCACATCACTCAGGTACGCCTGGATATCCTTATAGAGTGTAACAAGGCGTTTTTCATCAAGATCATCTTCTACCTGGACTTTCTCATCTTTAAAAAACTTCGAGTAGCTTTCATTGATGATGATCACTTTTTCTTTTACAGGATTTTTTTTATCGGCCAAAAAGTTCAGGGTTCCTTCAAAAAACTTTACCAGGGCAGAACATTGTGTTCGAAAATCCTCAATCTGTTCGGGTCTAAATTCTGTAATGACAGGTTTGGTTCCCTGTTTCGGAGTTTGTTTTGTGGGAGGTGTTTTTTTTGCTTGCTGAGAAGGGATTGGTTTTTTTTGTTGAGTCGTAGTCGCTTTTTTTTGCTGCGGATAGATATTCCCTGCAATGAAAAGAAACAATAGAAGGATTGAAAATTTTATTATGCTATTCTTCATGGATATAATTTCGAATGAGTTCTTTTTTGTCTTTATCTGTTATCTTCACCATATTCGAAATAAGCCAGCCTGAGCTGTTGCTGTTGCGGTTAAAATAGGCAACCTCGAAGTACCATCCGGGAACCTGTAAAAAATGGAATTTGACTTCTTTGACCGATTCGAATTTCAGATCCCCGTTTTTAATTTCGGCAACAAACAAGGCAAGTTGATCCGGACGATAATAGCGGTCAAGATAATAATCCATTTTATCCGGTTCTTCAAAGACCTTATGAATATTCATAAAATCGATTTCATGGCTGAGGGGATGCAGAAAAAGCTTCAGGTTGGTCGTATCTCCTACATGGGTAAAAAGATCATTAAAACGGGAAAAATAAACATTGGAAAACACCCATTTATATCCTCCATTTTGTTTTTCCAGTTTCAGGTAAATAATGATGTCAACTTTTTCATGCTTATAGGTGAAGCTTGCCGATACCTCCGAGAACCAGTCTTTACCATGAAATTCGAGGAATACCGGGTTTTTCTTGCTGGTAACCTGTTCGATGAATTTGTCTTTATTATCTAATGAAACAGAGGAGCCATAGGTGTCAAAGAGAATATTCAGGTATTTTTTTCGTGATTTCAAATCCCTGAAGATGCTGTCACCTGAATAGGTTCTCTTTCCTTTGACATCTTCCTCAGCATTAAATCGCCGGAAAAACTGGTTGACCTGCTTGGTCTGTGCATAAAATTTCGATTCATCACCGGTAAATGAACTGAAAGAGGAACCATTCTGACATATCACAGCCAGTGGCAGGAACATAATAAAAAAGAAAGAGATGAGTCTCATTAAGGTACCATTATTATTAAAATATAAGAAGCAGAAGCCAGGAACCGGAAATCGTCTGAATTCCCTGTTCAACAGACTCCTGGCCGGAAATCAGAAATTATTTTGAAGTTTCTTTTACCCGGATATCGCCGAGGAGCACGTCCCAAAAGCCAATCAATCTTCCGCCGATCTGTGTTTCTTTACGTTTTACATAAACGGTTATATCCTTTTTGGTTGTATCTTCATAGATCAGCCCCTTTTCCTTATCGAATCCCTGGAACCGCTGGTATATTGTGATCACTCCAACGTAAGTGCCATCCGGTTGCCGTTCGAGATCGCTTACATATTGAATTTTGTACCAATCGATGTTAACCCTGTCATAGTTTAATTTCATTAAACGGTCAAAATATTCCCTGACCTTGAAATAAGCAATATCCGGTTTTGAAAGGGAGGATACTCCAATCTCACTGTTTTCCATAAAAAGTTCCACAGCCCTTTCGATAACCCTCTGGGATTCCGACCACGGGGTACTTTTGTTACCAATGATGCTTATATACTTACTAAGATCCCTGACCTTTTCGAGAGCAAGACTATCGATAGCTTGTTTCCGCTGAGGTGATATATTCTCATCTTTGGTTTGTGCAAAAAGAAATGACGGAAGGATCAGGAGGCAGATCAATCCTATGCTCAAAATTCTGCTTTTCATGTGTCAATAATTTTATGGTTAATGCTCAAATGCGTTCCTTTTGATTTTAGATCATCACTTTTTGATCAGGTCGAGTTCCTTTATCTTTCCTTCACTGTCAAGTTGGTAGGTATCAACCGCATTCCGGCTTGCTTTCTGATCCCGCACAAATTCGAGGTACCGTTTAATAGTTGTAGGTTTATCATAATCCACAATTGACCCTTCTTTGCTGATAATGATCAAAACGGTCGCATCATCGTTTGAGAAGAGTTGTAAAGCACTTCTTGTTAATGACATCACCTGGTTCGAATTGCCCGATTTTGATGCATCTGCAATGCCCTGGAATGCATATTCAAGTTGATTTTTGAGAGGCACATTCTTCTTGGTTCTCATTCCGGCAATTTTCTCTTCTACTTTTGCAATGAGGTCTTTTATATCCTTATTATCAAAGTTCTTAGCCTTGATCTTTGACAGTTCTGCTTCCAGTTCATCCGCCGATTTCTCATCCTTGTTAAGCAGCATGTCAAGCAATTCCACCCGAGCCGCATCAATCTGTTCCTGCTTTTGCTTATCCCTTTCTCCAATGGCATTCTTGATTACCTGGCGCGCTTCTTCGATCATTCTGTCCAGTTCAGGATCCTTAAAATGTTTGTTTGCAATATCGTTTACGGTCCTTCCCTGGGCTTCCAGAGATTTAGAACTGGTTCCGTTGATGATCTCCGAAAGTTGTTTCTTGGCCAGTTCAATCTGAGCTTTTTGTTCTTTTTTCGACATCTTTCCGGTGGTTTTACAACCATCTGAACCTACGGCTACTGCAGCAATAAGAATAATAAATACAACATGCTGCCATTTAAGTGATTTGATTTTGTTGATCATTCCTGTCATATAATTTTAATATTAAATGTTAAGATCAATTCCGAATCGCAGGAGGCCTTATCATCCTTTATAAAAAGGCATCTTAACGACTTCCGCTTTTAAGGATTTATCACGGATCTTTATAAATATTTCACTACCTTCTTTTGAAAGTGAAGTTGGAACATATCCCATTCCAACCGGGATTTTTAAGGAAGGAGCCATGGTGCCCGAAGTCACCTCGCCAATCACCTTACCTGAGGCATCAACGATCGGATAACCATGTCTCGGAATTCCCATCTCCACCATCCTGAATCCTACCAGTTTTTTTGAAACGCCTTCTTGTTTCTGACGAAGCAGTTCTGCTTTATTAATGAAATCTTTTTCCGGTGTAAACTTGGTGATCCAGCCAAGTCCTGCTTCAATAGGAGAAGTCGTATCATTGATGTCGTTTCCATAAAGGCAATATCCCATTTCTAAACGTAAGGTATCGCGGGCGCCTAATCCGATATTCCTGATCCCAAACTCTTTTCCTGCTTCAAAAACAGCATTCCAGATCTTTGGTGCATCTTCATTTGCCATGTAAATCTCACAGCCACCCGATCCTGTATAGCCCGTCGTTGCAAAAATAATATCTTTGACACCTGCAAATGTCAGTTTTTTGAAGGTATAATATTCCATGTCAGTAACGGTGGTATCCGTCAGTTTCTGCATTGCCTTAAGTGCCAGGGGTCCCTGGACGGCCAGCTGTGCAATTTCGTCTGAAGCATTATAGAGTATGGCTCCCATTTTGTTTTGCTTGTTGCACCATGCCCAGTCCTTATCAATATTAGAAGCATTTACAACCAACAGGTAAGTTTCTGCGTTTACACGGTATACAAGCAGGTCGTCAACAATTCCTCCCTGTTCATTCGGAAAGCAGGAATACTGAACTTTCCCGTCAACCAGTTTGGAAGCATCATTGGATGTCACCCATTGAATAAAATCAAGTGCTTTTGGTCCCTTTACCCAAAATTCGCCCATGTGTGAAACATCAAAAACGCCTACACCTTTCCTTACAGTTTCATGTTCAACATTAACACCATCAAACTGTACCGGCATAAAATAACCAGCAAAGGGAACAATTTTGCCCCCATTGGCTTCGTGGAACTTTGTAAATGCTGTGTTTTTCATAGTATATTTTTTGTAAACGCCACAAAGTTAGAAAAAATTGTCAGCTTGCCCTGAATAAGGCTTTTATAATTGCTAACTTTAACAAGTTGATAACTCAGGGGGATTGAAGAGAATAATTTGTAACTTTGGATGCTGGATGTTGGCTGCCGGCAGTTGGCAGTTGGCAGTTGGCAGCTGGCAGTTGGCAAGAGGGAGATAGACTTCATAGTTTATTTTTGTAACTCAAGATTCCAGATTCAAGCTCCTGATTAATAATCAATTACCTTGATGTTTATAACCCGTCAAAATACTCCCCGCTGGCTGATTTTCCTGATCGATCTTTTCATAGTGTGTTGCTCGGTAATTCTCGCCTATCTGCTGAGGTTCAACTTTTCTATTCCGGCAAAAGAATTAAAGGGGGTTCCCCAGGCTTTTGCGGCTATTGTTGTCATCCGTGCTTTAAGTTTTTTAATTGCCCGGTCGTATGCTGGAATCATACGATACACAAGCACATCAGATGCCCTAAGGGTAATTATAACAATTTTTTCAGGAAGTATGGTCTTCGCGGTAATAAATATCGTCACCTATTTTTTCATCAATAAAGCTTTCCTGATCCCTTTTTCGATCATCATCATTGATTTCCTTATTACCTGTATGGCCATGGTTACATTCCGGATGGTGGTCAAGATTGCATTTCTGGAATTACAACGCCCGGAAAGAACTCATGTTAATGTGATAATATACGGTGCAGGGGAAGCAGGGATAACGGCTAAAAGAGTTCTCGACAGGGATGTAAGTACAAAGTACAAATTAATCGCTTTTCTCGATGATGACCCTGGCAAGGTAGGCAAAAAGCTTGAAGGTATTGATATTGTCAGTCCGCGATAAGTTAACTGAGCTGCTCGAATTACATTCCATCGAACAATTGATTCTCGCAATCCAGCAATTTGACCCTGATCGCAAACAGGAATTAGTTGACTTATGCCTTTTGAATAACGTGAAGGTTCTTACAGTGCCTCCAATGATTAATTGGATTAACGGGGAACTCAGTTTCAACCAAATAAAAAAGATCAGGATTGAAGATCTGCTTGAACGGGAGGAAATTCGGCTGGACGACCGCCAGATACGTGCGGAATTAACAGGCAAGACCATTTTTATTACCGGGGCGGCAGGTTCTATCGGAAGTGAACTTGCACGACAGGTCATGAAATTTCATCCGCTCAACCTGGTTTTGATTGACCAGGCAGAAACCGGAATGCATGAGTTTGAGTTGGAGCTTACCGAAACTTATCATGATGGTCATCCCTGGTTCATCCTGGCAGATATAAGAAATGCTTCCCGGATGGAAAACATTTTTCGCGAATCAGGACCCAATATCATATATCATGCTGCTGCCTATAAGCATGTGCCGGTGATGGAAAATAACCCTTCAGAGGCGATTCTGACAAATGTGAACGGGACCCGTATCCTGGCAGATCTCGCAATAAAATATGGAGCTAAAAAATTCATCATGATTTCTACCGATAAGGCAGTAAATCCGACAAGTGTGATGGGAGCTTCCAAAAGAATTGCAGAGATCTATACCCAATCTTTAAACCGCAACGGAGAACCCAGGTTCATAACTACCCGTTTCGGGAATGTGCTCGGTTCAAATGGGTCGGTAATACCTCTCTTCCGGAGCCAGATTGAAAAAGGAGGACCTGTTACCGTCACCCACCCCGAAATCACGAGGTATTTCATGACGATACCGGAAGCTTGCGAACTGGTGCTTGAGGCGGGCACTATGGGCAAAGGCGGGGAAATCTTCATTTTTGATATGGGAAAATCTGTCCGTATCGTCGACCTTGCTAAAAGAATGATCAGTCTTTCAGGGTTAACCCTGGGCAAAGATATTCAGATGAGATTCACCGGCCTCCGGCCCGGAGAAAAGTTGTATGAAGAACTGCTGAACAGTAAAGAAAATACCATCCCTACGCATCATCCCCGTATTCTTATTGCTAAAGTCAGAGAATATGATGCAGATAAAGTCGACCATCAGATCAATGAACTGATTGAGCTTTCACGTTCAGGGAACGAGAAAGAAGTTGTGCGAAAAATGAAAGCCATCGTACCGGAGTTTAAAAGTCAGAACTCTATTTTCGAAGAACTGGACAATTAAGCTGGAATTTGGAATAAGGAATTATGATTACCATTCTTGGTCCGACTGCTTCCGGTAAGACCGCCCTTGCGGCTCATCTTGCATATGCCCTTGATGGTGAAGTTATCTCGGCAGATTCCAGGCAGGTTTACCGTGGAATGTCGATAGGGACAGGCAAGGATCTTTCGGAATATATTGTGAATGGAACGAACATTCCCTATCATCTTATTGATATTGCCGATCCGGGTTACGAGTATAATATTTTTGAATACCAGCAGGATTTTTTAGCAGCTTATCATGATATCACCTCCAGGGGGAAACTACCTGTTCTTTGTGGTGGTTCAGGGATGTATCTTGAATCTGTTTTACAAAAATACCGCCTGGGGAAAATAAATTCCACGCTGGAAACCCTTAAAACTCTTTCACAGAAAACAGACGAGGAATTGAAAGATATGCTGCTTTCCATGAAAAATCAGCACAATACAACCGACCTCCTTGACCGGCAAAGGATGATCAGGGCTATTCTGATCAGTATTTCAAAGGATGAAAAAGCTGAAGAAATAACTTTCCCGGAACAATTGACATCTTATATTTTCGGACTTCAGTGGGAAAGAGAATTGCTTCGTGAACGAATTACAAATCGCCTGAGAACCAGGCTAAACAAGGGACTGATAGAAGAAGTAAACCAATTGCTGAATACAGGTCTTACCGCTGACCAGTTAAAGTTTTACGGGCTGGAATACCGGTATATTACGTTATACCTTGAAGAAAAACTAGACTACAATGAAATGTTCCGGCAGCTGAATATCGCCATTCATCAATTTGCAAAACGACAGATGACCTGGTTCAGAAAGATGGAAAGGTCAGGATTAATGATCCATTGGATTGAAGGGAGAATGCCTATGGATGAAAAAATCATTGAAGCAATTAAAGTTTTTAAAAAAAAATAGGTAGAAATTTGGATAAAATTTCACCCTAGCATTATATTTGCGATGAAATATATCTATTTACCTATTTAAATCTAAGCATTATGAAAAGACAGAAATTTTTATATGTTCTTGGGATTCTTTTTTTGAGTTCGGTAATTCTTTTCTCCGCATGTAAAAAAAAGAGCAGTGATCCGCCCAGCGCACCGACCTTTAATATGAGTGCAGTACCTGACCAGAACAATCCCGGAAATTTAATTTTTTATTTTACCTGTACAACTGATAATGTAAGAATGACCAGAATTGATATCAAAGATCCAATCAATACTGGCATTCCACCGGTTGATATGCAGAACGCCAATTTGTTGAAAGGTACGACTTACTATCTTAATACAACTTATACTAAGGAATCAGGTACCTGGACCTTTACTTTTACAGGAAACAGGACATCCGATAATTCAAGTTTTGTATCGGTTGCTACAGTGGTCGTTTCAGCTAAATAGGAAAACCATTAGCAATAAAAAAACCAACCGGATCCGGTTGGTTTTTTTATTGCTAATGGTTTTATTTTGATTTATCAGGGAATGGTGGCGAAGGTGGAAGCTCCTTTGGCCAGGATTTCAATTCATCTTTCATTTCCTGGATCGCAGTGTTAAGTTGTTGGTCTTCACCTGCATATTCTTTTGCCGGATCATTATCAACCACGATGTCAGGATCAACACCATGTCCTTCTATGATCCACGATTTACCTTCATTATCGTATGGAGCAAACTCGGGTCGCATCAATTGTCCTCCATCAATGAATGGAAGAGATCCGCGGATTCCAACAACACCACCCCAGGTTCTGAGCCCGATGGCTTTACCTATTTTCAATTTTTTAAACTGGAACGGGAACAGGTCACCATCGGAGGCTGAATACTGATCGATGAGAATACATTTCGGTCCCCATTGCATATCCAGTCTGCCCGGATGTGAAGCTGTATTCCGGCTCATCTCGATCATGGTCATCTCCCGTGCAAGCCGTTCGATAATCATTGGAGAAACATTTCCTCCGCCATTCCCACGATCATCAATAATCAGGGCACGTTTACTCAATTGGGGGTAAAAATGCTTCACAAATTCATTCAGTCCTTCAACACCCATATCAGGAATATGAATATAACCCACCTCGCCATTTGTGGCATCACTAACTTTCCTGATGTTGTTCTGAACCCATTTGTAATAGTACAGCCCGGCTTCCCCGTCAGTGGGAACAACAAGGGTTTTGTGGGCTCCCGTTTCAGAAGGTGAACTATTTAAGGTCAACTCGACCTGTACACCGGCTTTATTGATCAGAGCCTCATAAATATTGTTCAGATCTTTTACAGATTGCCCGTCAATTGCTATTATATAATCACCTTCCTTCGCAGTAACACCCAATTCGGTGAGCGGGGAACGGGTTTCTTTTGTCCAATTCTCCCCTTTCAGGATTTCATCAATTTTATAATATCCCGAAGCATCCCTTGAAAGCTTTGCTCCCAGCAATCCCATTTTTATTTTTTTGGGGTCAGGTTTATCACCACCTCCAACATAGGAATGCCCGATACTGATTTCACCAACCATTTCACCAAGTATGTAGGTCAGATCATTCCTGTTGTTTACATATGGAAGAAGCGGTTCGTATTTTTTCTGGATAGAAGGCCAATCGAGCCCCTGCATATTCGGGGCATAAAGGAAATATTTCATCTGACGCCAGGCTTCATGATATATCTGGTTCCACTCAGCTTTCAAATCAACCATTACCTTCATATTTGAAAGATCCATCCAGTCTTTAACATCAATCTTGCTTTTGGGAAGATCAATAACAGCATACCTTCCATTCGAAAAGACCATCATTTTTTTGTTATCAAATGAAATCTCATAACCCCTGAACTCACCTAAATCAGATTCTTTCTTATCTTTAAGGTTAAACAATTTTAGTGAAGGGCGTTCTTCACCTCTTCCCCCACCTTTGATATAATATACATCCTCTCCAATAGCCGATACATCGTAATAGGTGGCAGCGTCTATTGGCAGGACGACGATCCTGTCAACAATTCCGTCAATATCAACTTTAACATCAACTGCTTCTTTGGATTCACCCTCTTTCTTCTCCTCTTTTTTCACCTCTTTCTTTTCAGGTTTTGCTTCGCCTTCTTTCTTTTCGTCCTTTTTAATTCCGACTTCATCATCAACAGGAGAGAAGGGATTAGGTGTACTTTTCGCAAGTGTGACAAAATAGATCTTCGTCATCTCTGTATAGGCATGGTTCCATTCCGTCCAGCTGTAAATCGGGTTAAAGTCACGATTGGAAGTAAAGAAGAGGTATTTACCGTCACTGCTGAAATGAGGATCACTGGCCTCATACCAGCCATCGGTCACCGGGTACTTGTTTTTAGAAGCTACTTCGTAGAGGTAGATCTTCGTCTCGGCGGTCCGGTCAGGCCTGGCATATGTGATCCATTTACTATCGGGCGACCAGCCATACTGACTGAATTCCCAATCCGTGGCCTGGTCAACAAGGGTCACTTCTTTTGAATCGATGTCAACATATTGCAACCGGAGTAATTTATCAGCCCAGAGTAATTTTTTACTATCCGGCGACCACGACATATCATATTTATAAGTATCGGCATTCTTTGTGATCTGAACAGGATCAGCGCTTCCATCCTGTTTCTGCAGATAGATCTCATCCTCCCCCGTTTTATCGGAAACATACGCAATATATTGACCATCGGGAGACCAGTTGACATTACGTTCATGAACACCGGAAGTGTGAGTAAGGTTTTTAGTGATCCCGGTCTTTGCAGGAACCGTCCAGACATCGCCACGAGCATCAAAAGCAACTCTCTTTCCCATCAGGGGATAGGGAGAAAGAATTGATAATCTTACTTGCATCTTTCAGGGAACTCCTGGCGTTGACAAAATCATCGTTAATGACGAATTGTAACCTTACTGGTCTTTTGGGTCTGCAAGATCGAAAGACATAAATAAATCCTCCGTTCTCAAAAACTATCGCATCATCGCCCAGAGATGGAAATTTACAATCGATATCGTTTGAAGTCGGTTACTTTTTTGTTTCTTTTGTATTCAGGTCATAGCAGTAAAGATTGGTTGGGCGTTCTCTTTCTGACAAAAAGTAGATCTTATCTCCTGCCCACATCGGGAAGATGTCCTGCACAATATTGTTTGTCAGGTTCTCAATTTGTTTGTCTTAAAATCATAGATCCAGATATCGTCTGCCATTCCCCCTTTGTAATATTTCCAGGTACGGAACTCACGAAAGACCCGGTTGAACGCAAGTTTAGTTTTATCAGGAGAATAGCTGCAGAATCCACCCGACAGGCAAGGGAAGTTCTTCCGGAAGGCCTCCATTAATATTCACAGGAAATAGCTGGCCTTTAAAATCATTAAAAGATTGCTTTCTTGACCTGAAAAGGATATTATCATTATCTTTCCATGTCATCACAATGTTGTTGGGACCCATCCTGTCCGAAATATCATCCCTTCCAAGTGTGGCAGTATAGGTTAAACGCCTGGGAATCCCGCCTTCTGCCGGGATCAGGTATACTTCGGTATTTCCGTCATATTGTCCCGTAAAGGCAATGTATTTCCCATCAGGGGAAAAGCGCGCAAACATCTCATAGCCGTTCTCATCGGTGGTAAGTTTACGGGCTAAACCCCCGTTACGATCAACTGTATACAAGTCGCCGGCACAGGTAAATACAACCTGGTTCCCATGTATTGCAGGGAACCTCAGCAAACGGGCTTCATCCTGGGCCATCATATGATAACAAAGGAATAAAGCCGGGATCAGCAGAAGAATTTTTTTCATAGATCTAACTTTTTTAATGGAAATTGCATAATAGTCAGACAAATTTATTCAGAATCCGCGAAGTAAAAGATAAAAATCGGTAAATCCGCCTAAATACTTGTTGAAGTTATCGTTTTAAGGCATAGCATTCTTTCTGACCGGCAATGCGCTATAAGGAAATTCATTAACGAAAAATAATCCCACTGTTTCCAGTAGAACATTTTTTTCAGAGAAAAATGAAAAGTTAACAATGAATCATGAATTCCAATTGCATTATATCTATTTATTCACCACGATCTTCTTCACCACCTCATTTTGACTATCCTCAACGATCATGGTATAAACACCATTGGAAACAGGACGAAGATCAATAGTCTTTTGAAATGAACCTATTATTTCAACATTTGTTTCTTCATAGATCTTTAATCCGAATTCGTTATAAACGATAAAATCGAATAATTTTTCTGAAGTCGTGTTGATTGAAACATTAAAGTGTCCGTCATTGGGCACTGGGTAAACATTGATTGCATCAGATAAAAGAGAATTAATATCGGTAACAAGGATTAGTTTGTGGTTTGAAGCATCAGAAGAACAACCGTTTATTGTTACTATATCCCAATAATAACCGTCTTGTGTTGCAACATATTTCTGTATAGTGGCCCCTTGAATAAGAGTTCCTTCATAGTACCATTGATTCCCTGTTAAAGCGTTAGTCCGCAAGGTGTCGCCTGTATTAGTAACGATAGGAGTTGGTGGAATAGGATCAACAACCACACCGAAATTTGGGGAAATTATGCCATTGCCACAGGAGTTGCTGCCATAAACGGTAATATTACCAGAAACTGCGATATTATTGAAATCAACTGTGATGGAGTCGAAATTTGAACCATTCCCAGTTGTAGCGCCTATTGGAAGTGACCAGGTATAACCGGTAGCGCCATAGATAGGGGGAACAAAATAAACCTTGCCAAAGGATCCCTGGCATACCGAGTCGGGGCCTTGAATATTTCCTGCTGCTGAAGGTAATGATGTAACCGTTACACCTAATGGGGGTGAATTCGGGCCATCACCGCAAATGTTATTGCCATAAACAATGATATTTCCACCGGATGCATTAGTTGCAAGGTCCACAGTTATTGAGTTCGTTCCAACGCCAGATGCAATCGTGGCATTTGGTGGTAATGTCCATACATAAACGGTTGTATTCAGGATTGGTGCAACAGAATAGGGGACACCATTGGCACCGGCACATACATTTGAAGTTCCTGTTATCGTACCGGCTGTGCCAGGCAAGGGATTGACGATTATATTCAATACTGTGGGTATCAATGGACTACAACCAGTTCCATTGGCATAAGTAACACTTACTGTTTGAGGTCCTGCAAATATCCAGGAAACCTGGATCTGATTGGTTCCTGAACCATAGTTTATAATTCCACCTGAAGAAACAGTCCATATATAATTTTGCATGCCGACTTCAGTTGAATAATTATAGTACCCAGAATTCACACACATGCTGGTTTGCCCGGTAATAGTTGGTGCCGGCAATGGATTAACTGCTACGGTTATGCTTGTTCTTGTAAGACTTGGTCCACAAGTACTGTCCTGCACATAGTAGGTAGTATTACTGGTCAATATTGGTGTTGTGAAATTATTTCCTCCTCCAAGCCATGTTCCTCCTGTTGCTGCACTGTACCATCCAAGGGTTCCGGGGCCACTTGCACTTAAGGTTGTTGAATTCCCAATGCATATATTTTGATTTGCAGGAGGTGTGGTATTGGTTGGTGGAGATGGCGAAAGGCATGTAGGAGTGTACTGCCAAAAATCATTTCTGTATGCAATTGCATCCAACCCGGTTCCGATATAACCTTTAGTACCAATATTAAAACCGACAGAATAAATCCGTGCGGTTCCCCCAAAACTGGCTCTCTGGGTCCAAACATTAGTAGAAGGATCATATTCCCAAAAATCGTTATGGTAATTAAAATGGTCAAAACCAGTTCCGATATATCCTTTATTACCGATACTAAAACCAACAACGCAATACCTTGCACCACCTCCAAAATTAGCCTTCGACGTCCATGTATTTGTCGAAGGGTCATATTCCCAAAAATCGTTTTGAAGTTGGTTGTTATAGTTAGACCCGATTCCAATATAACCTTTAGCTCCGATACTAAAACCAGCAGCCCCATACCGAGGTGATCCTCCAACATTTGCTTTCTGGGTCCAGTTATTTGTGGAAGGATCATATTCCCAAAAGTCATTATCAGCTGCATTCTGAGATAAACCGATTCCTATATACCCCTTGACTCCAATACTAAAACCCACGGCATCTATTCTCCCTACTCCCATAAAATTTGCTTTCTGAGTCCAGGTATTGTTAGTAGGATCATATTCCCAAAAATCGTTCATATAGCCAATTCCGTTTTGGCCAAGTCCAATATACCCTTTCATCCCAATACTGAAACCTACTGCACGATATCTGACTCCTCCACCAACATTGGCTTTCTGGGTCCAGACATTAGAAGTGGTATCATATTCCCAAAAGTCGTTTCTTTCACCATTTGCGTCTTCTCCAGTCCCGAGATATCCTTTTGCCCCTATGCTAAATCCAATACCAAACTCACGTGCAGTCCCACCAAAATTGGCTTTCTGAGTCCAGGTATTTGGTGTTTGGGCTGAAGATTCAATAGGTAGTGAAGTGATAAGAATGATCACTAAAAAAACGCAAACCGTTTTCATAATTCTTTGTTTTTTATAAGACTTTAATTTTCTTTTATTCTTCAATGGTAACACTAGGGGGTATTTCACCCCTTTTTATTTTTTCAATCACCAACTTTGCGACCTTTTCAGCGTCAGCTTTAGTTTTAAAACCTTCATTACCGGGTAATCCAGGTACACTTAGCTGGTTAATAAAGAGGTGTTTCTCAACATAGGTATCATGGCCCCATGTTTTATATGGTGCTGAAATGATAGTGTTTGTATGCGTGGTATTTTTGTATATTCCCATGCTTGGAAACTTTGCAATATCTTCTGATTGAAATGGCTACGTTTGTGCATTCAAAGGCAATGAGATGCCAATGGTAAAGAAAATAAGTGAAGATTTTATTATTTTCATTTTCATATGCTATTCAAAAATATTTCAAATACTTACAATTTTTTTGATATGTTTAACCAACTTCCTAAATCATATATTATTAAGATCTCTAAAGTAATGACGATAGTCCTATGGTCAAAATTATTTTTGAAATTATAAAGATTGAACAAAATCATGTGAATTATCTAAGTTCTCTATTACAATGAAGTATAAAACAAAAATAAATTATGAATAAATAAATTACCCAAAGTTAATAATCCCTTATACAACGTACCGGAAAACCATGTACTTTTGTGTTATAAACAAAAGGGAAAGCAGTCGTGTTGGATTGCGCATTAGGATCCCAAGCAAGGTACTTATTATATTCTGTTACAGTCCAAAAAAATCCATATTGTTTTAAATTACCAAAGTTCGCATCCGCGTATATTCCTGCACCTAGTGCTGTAAAATTTGATGAATTGTTTGCTGGGTTTTGTGGTAACCAGTGAATTGTATCAGTTTCTTTTAGATAATACCCTGCACTATCACCACCGCCAAGGTAATTTACAAGTGTTGAAAATTCATAAATACTAGGGATATGCCATCCTTGGGGACATATTCCCTGGATAAAATCTATAGGAACTGTATCCCATGATGTGGTATCCGTTGCACCATGGTAATAATTTACTGCTTCACCCCATTGGTACAAACCCCCGTAAACGTTACAGTTTGAAACAAGATCACGGTAACAATATTTCTCTATCGTGTCGTTATTAGTCTGTGCCTTCGTTGAATCAATTTGTTTTCCAACATTCAAGTTTTGTTTCATCCAACATTGATTGTCAATTAAAACAGTACTATAACTTTGACCACCAAAAATAATCGTGTCACCACACGGCGGACATGATAATGTTGATTGATTCAAAGTTGTTACTAATGAAGGTATTGAGCAAGCATTATAAGCCCAAACATAACTTGTATAAGCTGTATTGCAGAGTAAAGATGTTTGAGCATAAGATGTAACTGACCCAACATCTATTGCCGAATCATAATTATTGGTGCTACTCCATCTATAACCCACTGCACCCGTAACGGTATGCCAATTCCAGATTATCCATGTTGGGTGCGGAATATTATTACCTGGTGATGGGGCTGATGTAGGAGTGCAATCCATCATACAGCGTATCGGGTGGGAATCAGTCTTTGCCACTGAAGGATTAATATCTACCACCCCGGAACTATACCAAACACCCCAAATAGCCGCAGCACCTGAACAATATTGAGTCAAAGACCAATAAGATTCAACAGCACGTATCCCACCCCAGCCACCAATAATATCCCAAGATCGTAGGCCTCCACCTAAAGCTGTAAAATGGCTATTGTTATTTCCTGGGCAACTTGAGGTTTTCCAATATCGGATATCATTTACTCTCAATTTAATCCCTGCGTCAGATCCGGATGTCCCATCTGTATCACAATCAATCACTGAATCATCCTCTAACCTCATTAATATACACCAGTCATCATTGGTTGGAATACGCCATCCAGGTGGGCAGATTCCTCGAACAGTGTCGGGTAAATTCCCAACAGAAGTATCGGATGCTCCATGTGCATATTTTACAATTTCTCCCCATTGATAGTACCCACCAAAAGTATCACACTTTGAGGGAATATCCTGATAACAATATTTTTCTATTGTGTCGTTATTGGTTTGATCATGAGAAGAATTAATTTGTTTTCCAACATTTAAATTCTGCTTCATCCAACATTGATTGCCAATTAAAATAGTACCATAACTTTGACCACTATAAGAGATGGAATCATGACAAATAAAGGTACTTGTCGTTTGGATGAGTGGCGTGGGAATTGAATTTCCACAAATCCCATTGTAGGCCCAAACGTATCTTTTGTAAATCGTACTTGGACTAAGTCCTGTTTCACCTTTTGAAGTATCTGTACCAACATTAATGGCTGTGCTAGTATCATTTGTCGTACTCCATAAGTAACCGGTTGCTCCATTAACCGGATGCCAGTTCCAGATTATTTTTGTCAAGGCAGGGATATTATTACCGGCAATGGGTGCTACGGGAGAATCAGAGGTGGTCGTTTGACTTAGTCTGGTTGAATTTGAATGATTACAGTCGTTATATACCCAAACATAACTGTTATAGAAAGTATTGCAATTCAATCCTGATTCTAAATAAGAAGTACTGGAACCAACATCTATTGCAGAATCAAAATTATTTATTTTTGCCCACCTATATCCCATTGCACCCATTACTTTACTCCAATACCATTGAATTTTAGTTGGCCCAGGTTCGTTTGTACAAGGGGTTGTACAGGAAGGAGTTGTGCAATTTTTAAAACAACGAATCGAAAGACCAGTTGCTTTGTTAATACTATTCCTATTAATGCTGCTATCGTTGTGTACAAGCCCCCAACCATATCCCGTATTTGATGAGTATTCAGACATTGTCCAGAATCCATCCTGATTATACAATCCACTGAATGTTCCATTGATAGAACGATTTCCTGCGGGAAGTCCGGAAAATTGACTTGTATTGTTAGCATAATTCGGCTTGGACCAATAAGCAGTTCCACTTACTTTCAATTCAACGCCAACTTCTTTTCCTGTGAAACCTAAAGTCTCACAGTTTACCGTACTATCTATGTAACTTGTAAGTGAACACCAATTCTGATCTGTTGGTAAAAGCCATCCTGAAGGACATAACCCTTGGATATTTCCAGATGGTCCACTTCCCCATGAAGTCGTATCGGATGCGCCATTAAAGAATTGAACCATCTGACCCCACTGATACAATCCACCATATAGGTTACAGTTTGAAACAAGATCATTGTAACAGTATTTCTCTGCATTTTTTTTATCCAACTGGTTCAAATTTCCGTTGATTCTCCTACCATAATTTAAGTTTTTCTGAATCCAGCATTGATTACCAATTAAAACAGTGTTATACACCGCACTATCTCGTGTATCAGTAAAAGATGATCCACATAACCAACTCTGTGAGAAGGCCTCAAATGGAATCGAAGCCTGGAAATATCCAAATAACAAAACTAACATGAAGTAATTTATTTTCATATTGTTTGTATTAATTCCATGACTTTAAATAGGCCTTTAGAAACTATTTTTTTGATGAATCTTCAGAGGCAATTATAATAAATAATTCTTTAAAATCCAAATATTACTTCAAATTTTATTTAATTATAAATCAGCAATATAAAGAATTAAAATCTTAAGTATGAACATACAAATCCCATGACAATTACTATTTTTCTTATGTTGATAATTATTCTTGAAGAAAAAGGATCATTAATCAATTCAAAAAAGGTCTCCCTTTTCTGACAACCTTACCTTTCTGTTATACAATCAAATAACACAAATGCAATCTCAATATCAAGGGGAATAGCGGTTGATAAGTAAGAAATTGCAATACGGTGGTTCAAATGGTGATATTTCGTCGACCCAAAGTTATAACAAGCACGAGCATCATTATTGTCTTCTATGACCTTAGTGAACGGACGATTACAAGATAAAAATCGGTAAATCTTTTTAAATACTTGACGAAGTAAGTGTTTTCAGGCTTAGCTTTCTTCCTTTCCAGCGATTTTCTTTCTACCTTTGCACCGCTTTTCAGGAACCTGTTTATTCCGGGTTGTTAAAAATACAATCGAATACCCGTCCCGCAAATAAAAACCTTAATCATACTGTATTTAAAATCAATGATCAATGAGCCAAAAAAAATCAGGATTTAACTCCAAACTCGTACACGGTACGGGCATTCATGATCCTTTGGGAAGCGTGATAACCCCGATCTATCAGACCTCTACATTTTCATTTGAAACTGCAGAAGAAGGTGCAAAATGCTTTTCAGGAGAAAGCGATGGATATATTTATACCCGCATCGGCAACCCGACCATCGCTGATCTTGAAAAAACCATTGCCCTCCTTGAAAATGGGTTCGGAGGCATCGGGACTTCTTCCGGAATGGGGGCAGTCAATGTTGTATATATGGCCATGCTCGGCGCAGGAGCACATATTGTCAGTCACAACGCAGTTTATGGTCCTGCCAGAAGTATTATTGAAGGTGCCTGGTCGAAATTTGGTGTTGAATCCACCTATGTTGATACAACCCACCTTGAGCAGGTTAAAAAAGCAATCCAACCGAATACCCGGCTAATCTACCTCGAAACACCTGCCAATCCAACAATGGGGATTTCTGATATACCTGCCATCTGTGAAATTGCGCACCGGCATAATATTCCTGTTTGTGTTGACAACACTTTTTGTAGTCCTTACCTTCAGAAACCGCTCAACCTGGGAGCAGATATCGTTCTGCATTCGATGACTAAGTTCATCAATGGACATGCTGACATCGTAGGTGGTATCATTGTTGCTAAAAAAGAAGAAGATTATAAGAAACTCAGATCCATGATGGTGATTCTTGGTTGCAACATGGATCCACATCAGGCTTTCTTAACCCGCAGGGGACTTAAAACTATGGGAATCAGAATTGATCGAGCCCAGGAAAATGCGAAGAAAGTCGCTGAATTTCTTGAAAATCATCCGAAAGTGGGTTGGGTTATGTATCCCGGCTTAAAATCCCATCCGCAATATGAATTGGGAAAGAAACTGATGAAAGGCCCCGGAGCAATGATAAGTTTTGGACTTAAAGGCGGACTTGATGCGGGCAGAACACTGATGAACAGCGTAGAATTCTGCGTACTTGCGGTTTCCCTTGGTGGAATTGAGACCCTTATCCAGCATCCCGCATCAATGACCCATTCCAAATTGTCAGCCGAAGCTAAACAACAAGGTGGCATCACTGATGACCTTGTCAGATTATCAGTTGGTATCGAAGATGTGGAAGATATAATCGCCGATCTTAGCCAGGCATTGGATAAAATAGTGAAATAGCAAAAAAGCGAAATAACGAAAAACAAAAGCCAATTACCTTTTATCTGGTAACTAATACTTCTATTATCATTATCAATTTTTATTGATCCCTGTTCTTTTTTTCGTAAGTTTGAATCCGTTTTGTCAATCTTAACAGGATGTTCCGGAAGTTACGGTTAATTTTTCTTCTGAATTTCTCTTTGATATCCA
The DNA here is from genome assembly GCA_963800585.1 of uncultured Bacteroidales bacterium. Lineage (GTDB taxonomy): Bacteria > Bacteroidota > Bacteroidia > Bacteroidales > FEN-979 > FEN-979. Next base: position 26,441 of record CAWDBP010000010.1, on the reverse strand, counting down.
CATTTGTACCGGCTCAAAAGGTTGCTTTGGTACTTAGTGGTGGCGGGTCAAAGGGCGCAGCTCATATAGGCGTTCTCAGGGCGTTGGAGGAGAATCATATTCCCATTACTTATATTGTAGGCACCTCGATTGGGGCTGTGGTCGGAAGTCTCTATGCAAGTGGACATACAACAGATGAGATAGAAAAACTTATGGATTCTGAAGCTTTTCAAAATTGGGCTTCTGGAGTTATGGACGACCAATATATCTATTTTTACAGAAAAGAAGAAGCCAATGGCGGATGGGTTTCCATTGATTTCGATTTCAAAAAAAGCTGACTTCACAACTTCCCACAAATATTATTTCTCCCTATGAGATGGATTATGCGTTCCTGCAGATCCTGGGATCCGCATCTGCAGCCTGTAACAACGATTTCGACCACCTTATGATTCCATTCCGCTGTGTCGTATCCGACGTCGATTCTACACAAAAACTTGTACTGAGAAAGGGTGACTTAAGTAGTGCTGTCCGGGGTTCTATGACTATCCCATTTGTTTATAAACCTATTACAATCAATGGGAAACTCGTTTTCGATGGGGGGATGTATGACAATTTCCCGACCGATGTAGCCACACAGGAGTTTCATCCGGATGTGATTATTGGTAGCAGGGTGGCTGAACGATACAATACTCCTGACAGGGAAGATGTTGTTTCCCAGTTGTTAAGCATGTTAATGACCCGGCAAAATGATAGCATTCCTTATCCGAATTCTATTCTGATCACCCCAAACATTCAACGCATTAACCCTATTTCATTTGCAAAAAGTCATCAACTCGCAGACAGCGGGTATCAGGCGACCAAAAGAAAGATCAGGGAAATAAGGGTACTTGTTAAAGATTCCCTTGACCCGGATATCCTGGCACAAAGACGGGACAATTTTCATAAAAAAGAACATGTGATCATTTTTGATTCCATACATATAACTGGCCTGAACCCTGCACAAACCCGCTATGTGATACAGATCCTGAAACATGGTAAAAGGCTTGTCAGCCTGGAAGATTTGAAAAAACAATACTTTCGCTTTATCAACGAGGGCTTCATAAAAGGGATCCATCCTATCGCAAGGTTCAATCCATCTTCAGGGTATTACGACCTTTATCTTGATATACAGAAAGCTGAAAATTTTAATTTCCAGTTTGGAGGAAATATCAGTCTTGGCGCAAACAGCCAGGGATTCCTTGAACTCCAGTACAAATACCTCTGGACCAAAGCACTCCGGTTTATGGTCAATGGTTATCTAGGAAGGTTCTATAACTCCGTAAAAGCCGATGCCAGAATCGATTTCAATTCTAAAGTCCCCTGGTTCCTGGAAACAGGTTATACTTATAACCATTATGATTATTTCGCGACAACGACATACTTTTTTGATGATAAAACACCTTCTTATATAAGGCAAAGAGAGTATTTCGGAGATCTCCGTATTGGGATGGCTGTTACCAATAAGGGAAAACTTAGTTTCAATACTGCTTATGCTTTTAACAACAGCAGTTATTATCAGAACAATATGTTCACCCGGCTCGATACTACGGACCAGACCAGTTTTAATTTTGTCAATCCGGAATTTTGTTTTGAATTAAACAATCTCAACAGGAAACAATATGCAAATGCCGGTGCATGTTTAAAATTAGCAATCGGATATGTCAATGGTGATGAAGATTTCCTTCCCGGCACCCTGTCTTTAAACACGAAAGAGTTCAGAGCCAATCATTCCTGGTTTTATGTAAAATTACTCTATGATAATTATTTTGCATCATGGGGACCATTTAAATTCGGCCTGTATACTCAAGTTCATATTTCCAACCAACCATTGATGAATAATTTTACATCGACGATTATCAATGCACCTGATTTCAATCCGGTTCCGGAAATGCAAACCCTGATGATACCTGCATACAGGGCAATGAGTTTTGCGGGTTTCGGATTAAAAACTGTTGTCAGGTTATATAAAAAAGTTGAGTTCCGGCTTGAGGGTTATGTATTCCAGCCTTACCAGGAAATCACCGAAAACTCATTGGATCAGACTGTTTTATTACGACCGACTTTAGAAGACCGTGCATGGATAGGCTCCTCGGCTATTGTCTATAATTCTTTAATTGGTCCTATCAGCCTGGGCGCTAATTATTATGATAAAAAGGCAGAACATTTTACATTTAATATAAATATCGGATACATTTTGTTCAACCGGAAGGCCGTACCCTAACAGGTGAATTGATGAAATAGTTAATCAGAGAGATTGTGCGTAAGTCTGTCAGGTAGAATGAAATTAAATTGCCAGATTATCAATTTTCAGGTTTCAATTAAAAAATGCTACTTTTGCAACTTATTCTGTCATTCATTTTACCGGCCCTGGTCGGACGCTAAATTAATATGTTTAATTTGTGATAACCATTAATGGAAAATTTAGAAAACACCCATCAGATTCCGGAATCTGAGAATACTCAGTTTCAGGAAGAGAATTCTTCACCTGTTCAAGAAACAGAATCCGAAATTAACGAAACACAACTTACTGAATCCGTTCAGACCGAAGAAATACCAATTGAGGAATTCACAGAAACCCACCTTGAAAAGAAGGAGGAAATTACCGTTGAGGTCAACCCGGAAGAAATTGAACATGACGAACAACTTCCTGAGATCCTGACTGAGATAAAAGAAGAGCATGCTGACGAAGAACTTTCGGAAGAAATAGCAGAGCATGAAGCCAGCGAACTGGAAGAAGATGTCAACACACTTTCAAAGGAACAACTGGTCAAAGAGTTAGAAAAGGCCATTAATGAGCCCGACCTGAATCTGGTAAAGACCAGGATTGCCCTTATCAAAGTGGCCTTTCTGAAGAAAAAGAAAGAAGAAAATTTACAACAATACGAGAAATTCGCAGCTGAAGAAGGTCATAAGGAAGTAACTCCGCCAGCAGAAGATCCTTTTGAAACCCGATTTAACGAATTCTTTAATATATATAAAGCCAACAAAGCCAGGTTCAATGAAGAGCAGGAAAAAATCAAGCTCCTGAATCTGAAAAAGAAGAACCAGATTCTTGAAGAACTAAGAGTATTGGTCAGTTCGGAGGAAACTCTCAAGAAAACTTATGATGAGTTCAAGACCCTCCAGGATCGGTGGAAAGAGATTGGGATGGTCCCGCGTAATGAGATCAACAACCTATGGCAAAATTATCATTTCCTGGTTGAAAAATTCTTTGATAAGGTCAAAGTGAACAAAGAACTTAAAGACCTCGATCTGAAAAAAAATCTGGAAGCCAAAATCGCTCTTTGCGAGAAGACGGAAGAATTACTTCTCGAAACCTCCGTACTAAAAACCTTCAAGAAACTTCAGAAGTATCATGAAGAGTGGAAAGATATCGGACCGGTACCGCAAGATAAAAAAGACGAGATCTGGGAACGTTTTAAAAATACTACAGATAAAATTAATGAGCGTCGTCGTGAACATTACTCAAAAGTAGAAGATGAACAACAAAAAAACCTTGAGACTAAAACTGCCCTTTGCGAGCAAGCTGAAGATATTATTACCCTCCGCAACGAAACAGTGAAAGACTGGCAAACCAATACAAACAAGGTGAATGAACTCCTGAAGATCTGGAAAAGTATTGGGCCGGTGCCTCAGAAACACAATACTGAGATTTGGAACCGGTTTAGATCCTCATTGGATGCCTTTTTTACCAATAAAAAGGATTTCTTCGATAAACTGAAAGACCAACAGGTTCACAACTATAATCTGAAGGTCGAACTTTGTATGCAAGCCGAATCCCTGAAGACCAGCACCGACTGGAAGAAAACCTCCAACGATCTGATTCGCCTTCAGAACGAATGGAAATCACTCGGACCTGTTCCCAAGAAATACTCAGACAAGATATGGAAAAGGTTCAGGTCTGCATGTGATGAATTTTTTAATGCTAAATCTTTCTATTTCTCAAACCTTCAATCCAGTGAAGCAGAGAACCTGAATAAAAAACTTGATCTCATAAGGCGTTTGAAAGAGACACAGTTTGGATCCGATAAGAATGAAAATCTTAATGTGTTGAAAAATTTCCAGCGTGAATGGACAGAGATTGGACATATTCCTATAAAAGAGAAAGATAAACTTCAGAGTGAATTCCGAAGTATTATTAATGAATGTCTCGATAAATTGAATATCAGTGAAGTGGAAATGACCACAGTCTCCTACCAAAACCATGTTGATTCACTCAAAAATGATCCCCAGTCGAAACGGTTGATCAGCAAGGAACGGGAAATACTTTCGGGGAAGATCGTTAAAATGAAGGAAGACATAAACCTGTGGGAAAACAATATTGGTTTCCTTGCTAATTCCAAGAATGCTGCAATCCTGAAAGAGGAATTTGAGAAGAAGATAAACAAGGCAAAGAGTGATGTTAAAGTGATGGAAGCCAAGCTCAAATTGCTGAGAACTCAATAGCATGAACACGTGACGTGTGACACGTATTGCGTGTTCCTTTGTTCATACTTCAAATCATGTCTGGAAACTCTTTTGGCCGGATTTTGGTATTTACAACCTTCGGTGAATCTCATGGAGCTGCAGTTGGCGGGATTCTGGATGGGATTCCTTCCCAAATCGCCATTGACCTTGATTTCATTAAATCAGAATTGGACCGCCGCAGGACAGGCCAGGCTTTTTTTTCATCTGCCCGGAAAGAGGATGACCAATTCGAGATCCTTTCCGGCGTTTTTGAAGGAAAATCGACCGGTGCACCAATTGCTTTTCTGGTTAGGAATACAAATGCTAAACCTGAACATTATTTACAATTAAAAGACGCTTATCGCCCTTCCCATGCTGATTTTACATGGGAAAAAAAATTCGGGATCCGCGATTTCCGAGGTGGGGGGAGAGCATCGGCAAGAGAAACAGTTGCACGGGTTATAGGTGGTGCATTTGCAAAACTAGTTCTCGTTAAACAGGGTATTTCCATTGTAGGTTACGTCTCTCAGATTGGGAATTGCAGCCTTGATGAGAATTTTATACATGCTAACGCTAATCCAGTGACAGTTAGTAAAGTTGGTTGTCCCGACCCGGTTAAAGAGACCGAAATGATCAGGTTGCTGGAAGCTGCCAAAGCAGAAGGTGACACATTAGGAGGAACTATTTCCTGCCGGATCAGTGGAGTCCCTGCTGGATTGGGAGAACCAGTATTTGACAAACTTTCTGCTAATCTTGCAAAAGCAATGCTGAGTATCCCTTCTGTGAAGGGTTTTGAATATGGTTCAGGTTTCTCTGCTGCCGGGATGAAGGGATCAGACTATAATGACCTGTTCATTACCCGGAACCGGGTCATCACAACGAAAACAAACCATTCAGGAGGGATTCAGGGGGGCATCTCAAATGGAAATGAAATTTTTTTCAGGGTAGCATTTAAACCTGTGGCATCGCTTATGAAGGACCAGGAAACTGTTGACCGCAATGGTAAAAAAGTTGTATTGAAAGGAAAAGGAAGACACGATGTTTGCGTAGTTCCCCGGGCCATTGTAATCGTAGAAGCCATGGCAGCCTTGGTCATCGCCGACCATTATCTCAGGCAAAGGCACCCGGCAGGGTCTCTTCGTCATTAATGATTAATATTGAACCTTTCATTCCTGATCTGTTTTCCGGATCCCGGGTTCCTGCTGGCTTAGACAATGAAAAGAACCCATCCCCCATATGATCTCGATCGAATCTATTCCCACAATTTCCCGATCGGAAAAACATTGCTGGAGGATGCTCAATGCTTTATCATCTTCCTTGCAACGGTATAATGGAACAATAACTGAATGATTAGTGATATAAAAATTTGCATAAGAAGCGGGCAACCTGTGGCCTTCAAATACAACAGGTGGCGGCATAGGAAGTTCAGCAACATCCAGTTGTTTCCCTTTCAAATCGCGCATTGCCTTAAGCAATTTCAGGTTTTCTTTTAGTGGTTTAAAATTCGGATCAGTTTTATCATGCTCAACCACGGTAACTACACCATCTTCCTTGAAAAACCTGGTTATATCGTCAATATGACCATTTGTATCATCACCGTCAATTCCATTACCCAGCCAGAGAATCAGCTCAACCCCATAATAATTCCGCAAATAGTCCTCAATCTTTCCCTGATTGAGATTCGGATTCCTGTTTTTATTAAGCAAACAGGATGATGTCGTTAGCAAGGTGCCATTACCGTTAATTTCAACAGACCCGCCTTCCATCACAATGTTCGGGTAGACAACAGGTACATTTAAGCATTTTGCGACAAGGCCCGGGATTTTTTCATCAAGGTCATATGGATACTTATTCCCCCATGCATTGTATTTCCAGCTAACGACCATGAGTGGTGATGCCGCATTTGGGTTGACGACAAAACCCGGTCCATGATCACGGCACCAGGCATCATTTGTAGGATGAATAAAGAAATCTATCTTTGTAAGATCCTGGCCGGTTCTTAAAAGTTCTGTCCTGACCATCTCAAGAAGCTGCGTATCATTAATATTGATGCAAACTCTTTCCCCTTTTGAGATTTCATGGATGAATTGATGGTAGAAGGGGAAAATGGCTGGCAAAGTCCCTGGCCATGAATAGGAATCAGCATGAGGATAGCTGAGCCATGTTGCCCGGTGGAATTCCCACTCTGCAGGGAATCGGTACCCCATTCTTTTTGGTGATTTTAATGTTTGTTCGTTCTTCAGCGGCATAATTATTTTTCGTCAATATATCTGTTTAGAATCGGCCCGTAACTATCAATCCTCCGGTCGCGAAGAAATGGCCAGTGAATCCTTGCCTCATCAATTTTTCCAAGATCAAGTTCTTCAACATGTACTTCCTCTTGCTCTGGGCTTGCCTGAAACAATAATTCCCCGTATGGATCTGAAATGAAAGAACCACCCCAGAAATTCAGTTCCCTTTCACGTCCTGTCCTGTTAACGGAAACAACAAAAACACCATTTGCAATTGCATGCGATCTCTGGATTGTTTGCCATGCATTATATTGCTGTCTGTTAACGGATTCTGCCTGTGAAACCGCCCACCCGATTGCAGTCGGATAAAATAAAATTTCGGCCCCCATCAGGCTCATGATCCTTGCTGCTTCAGGATACCATTGATCCCAACATACAAGTCCGCCAACACGTGCGTATTTTGTACAAAACACCGGATAACCTGAATCCCCGGGTGTGAAATAGAACTTCTCAAAGTACCCGGGATCATCCGGGATGTGGGTTTTACGGTACTTCCCAAGGTAAGACCCACCCGCATCAATCACAGCGAGTGTATTATGATAGATACCCTTTGCTCTTTTCTCAAAGAGAGAAGCTAAAATAACTACATCAAGTTCATTTGCAATGTCCTGTAAACGTTGTGTAGTCGGCCCGGGAACAGGCTCTGCGAGAGAAAAAGAATCATGATTCTCTTCCCAGCAAAAATATTCATATGCAAATAGTTCCTGCAGGCAGATGATTTGTGCACCTTTACCGGCTGCTTCCCTGATCAAAACCACAGCCTTCTCAATATTGGCCTTTTTATCAGCCACACAGGCCATCTGAATCAGACCGGTTTTAACCACTTTTCTTTCCATTCAAATCCTCAATCGTTAATATAGAATTTCTTACTGTATTTTTTGCCCCCATGTAAAATTTCCAGTACATAGATCCCTGCCGGGTAGCCTTTATATCTGATGATCCTCCTGCCTTTTATCAGGTTTTCAACCGGGGTTTTTGAAATCAATTGGCCCGTCATGTTGAAAAACTGGAGTTCAGTGGCTTCAGGTTTTTCAAAATCGAAATAAACTAGGATCTGTTGTTCTTCCCTGTCCTGGTAAATATTGATTCCGGCAGCAGGATCATCATGATTAAACCCGACGGTATAATCAAGGGAAATGTTATCGACAAACAATACTGTACCTGCGGTAGGGGAGCTGTCGGCACTTGAAATTGCAAGAATATTAAAGGTATCCGGCTGTTCATCGAGGATATAATTGATCCATGCATAAAAAGGTGTCCAGACATTTATTGTATCATGGGTCGAAAACGAGCCTATCCCGACTGAATCCCTGGTCCCATTATTCCATTTGGTTAATCCGATACCCATCGCACAACTGTCGCCACCTTTGGGTATGAACTTGTAAAATCCTTTTAAGTGTGTAGGTTTATCAGAAATGGGGACGCCTCCATTGATAGAAAAGGTCTGGGTTAAAAGATCAATTGTGAGTGTCCCAAGGGTCACTACGCCTGGTACAACAACCGATGGAAAAGTCAGTTGCTTCGACTCCAACCTTGCCGAAAAACTACCGGATTCATGATCAGTGCTTTTTGTGACAACCTGTGTGCCAAATGGCAATCCGATTAAAATTGCCTGATTTGGTGTATCCCAATTTTGGGGATTTTGATAACTTCCATAATTAATCCAATTCTCAAAATCGCCATTGGGTACCGGCGTTTGCCCAATTACACGGATAACAAGAAAAGATGAACAGAATCCAACCAGTACAAAAAACTTTTTCATGGGTCGTACTTTCTTTTATGAATGAAGCTTTTCGATTAATAACAAGTCGCAACAGGGGGGTAAAGATAAACATAAATCGAAAATAACTTTACCTTTGAAAAAAGTTTCAGGATGAAATCCCGGTTCATTCCGGATAACATGTTTATCCGGCTCCTTTTAATATTCCTGTTTTATTCGATAACAGCCTGGCCACAAAGTACGGATTCCTGTGCCCGGTCCTATGATAAAAAAACTGAAAAAACCTATAATGAAGGGATCGACTTCTTCAAAAGGGGCAATTACACGGAGGCAATTCAGACCTTAAAAGGTATTGTCAATAAAGAGCCGGATTTCACAGATGCCTGGTACGTAATGGGGCTTTCATACTTTAAACGAACGAATTCCAATTTCAGGGAAGCAAAAAAAGATTTCCTGAAAGTTCTGGAGTTATGCCCTTCCTATAATATTTATACCTATTATTATCTGGCGGAGATTTGTTACGGAGCAGAACAGTATGATTCGACAATAAATTATTGTGAGGTTTTCCTTAAAGATGTGGATAAGATCAAATCCGATAAAGATTATTCCAGGGCTGCGGATCTCCTGAAATATTCAAAGTTCTATTTGAAGATGATAAATAACCCTGTACCTTTTGATCCTAAAGTTGTGGAGGGCATTTCAACACCTGAAAACGAGTACCTGCCTTTTATTACTGCGGATAACCAGATGGCTTTTTTTACACGCGAAATGAAACAAGCCGGAGAAAAGAATACCCTCATTCAGTCAGATAAATACAAAGAAAAATTCATGTTCAGCCGGTTACAGCCAGATGGAAAATTTGATTCTGGCGAAGAAATGCCTGATCCGTTTAATCTCAATGACAATGAAGGCGGAGCTTCATTAACGGTCGATAACAAAACGCTTTATTATACGGTCTGCAAGTATACTTTAAACCATTCCTACTATAATTGCGACATCTATTATTCCGAATATGTCGACGGCGAATGGACACCAATTAAAAGTGTAAGCGACAAGATTAACCTGCCAACAACCTGGGAGTCACAGCCAAGCATATCGGCAGACGGCAAGACGCTCTATTTTGTAAGCGACCGTTCAGGCGGTTATGGAGGTTATGATATCTACCGGTCAGTGAAAAATGATAATGGAGAATGGGGGACTCCTATTAACCTTGGACCGACCATTAATTCTACAGGAAATGAAAAATCACCATTCATTCATCCGGATGGCAAAACACTCTATTTTTCTTCAGATGGATGGATGGGTATGGGAGGTTATGACATTTTTTATTCCCGTCTCAAAGATGACGGTACCTGGTCGACCCCTGTTAATATCGGGTACCCGATTAATACACCTGATGATGAGGTCGGCTTTTTTGTAAGCACAGATGGACAGAAAGGGTATTTTGCATCTAATAAATTAAAAGGACCTGGGGGATGGGATGTATATTCTTTCGACCTCTATGATAAGGCTAAACCTGAGAAAGTTTTGTTCGTTTCGGGAACGGTGAAATCTGAATCAGAGTCTGAAATGGCCCAGACCCGTATTGAGTTAAAAAACATGGAGACAAAAAAAATATCCGAAATCCCGCTCGATTCCATTACCGGAAAGTATGTTGCAGTTGCGCCATTTAACAATGATTATATCATGACGGTAAAAAAGGAAGGGTACGTTTATGAAACACGTTACATTGCATTGACCGACAGTACTTACAGGATGCCTGCTCACCTGGATCTTGAGATCCAGCAGATCGAACTCAATAAGTCGTATCGCATTAATGATATTTATTTTAATTTTAATTCATTTGAACTGACAGAGAAGTCGAAAGCCGTATTGGATCTTCTGATCGAATTCCTTACTCAAAACTCCTCCATCTTTATTGAAATCCAGGGTCATACCGATAATATCGGGAATGATGCCGATAACCTGAAACTCTCTTCCAACAGGGCAAAATCAGTTTACAATTATCTTATCGTTAATCATATTGATGCAAAACGGTTGACGTATAAGGGCTACGGGAAGACTATTCCTGTAGCGACCAACGAAACAGAAGAGGGCCGCGCAAAAAATCGGCGAACCGTTTTTGTAATCATCCGGAAATAATGACAGTACTAATCGTTGATGATCATTCCATTACCAGAAGAGGAATGAAAAGTTTGATCGAATCTGTTTATCCCGACTGGACATTCTTTGAAGCGAATAATGGGGTACAGGCAATTGTTACAGCTTTAAGGGAGAAACCAGACCTTGTCCTCATGGATCAAATGATGCCAAAACTCGATGGACTAAAGGCAGCATCGGTCATCACCCACAACCTTAATAAAACAAGTGTCATAATGGTCACGGCAAGTAACCGGGAAGATCTTATTTCGGTAGCTAATGATGCAGGTATTAATTATGTAATTTCAAAAGGCGCATCTGACGGTGAGATCTTGAAAACAATATCTGAATTCCTTAAAGGCACTAATAAAAAGGATGCTGAAATTAAGGACAGAAAATCCAATATCGATAAAAGGCAATTATTAGCTGGCAGGAGGCCTGACAGGCATACTTTGTCTGTAAAGATGACCGACCGGGAATTCGAGGTCGCAGAATTGCTGATGAAAGGAAATACAACGTACAAGATCGCCGATTATCTTGGCATCAGTAAGCGTACCGTTGAAGGACACAAATCACAAATTATGAAAAAATTCGACCTGCATTCTTCCCCTGAGCTGATTCGTTTTTTAATAAATAATGACATTCTCCTTGCCAGATAAGCTTTTTCACATCACTTCCCGCAAAAATATCTGGAAAATTAACGGGTAAATTTACGTACATTATTCCCCCTTCAATTTCGTTAGTTTTGGCCATTCTTTGATTGTTGGGTAAGAATTGATATGTATGTAAGTTTGAAATTATGAGATTAAAATGGGTCGCTTTTTTCCTGGTTGGGATTGTTCATTATGGTTTCGGACAAAGTTTTACCGGTTCAGATTTTGGGGATATTTCTGCAATTGGCCTGGATATCAATAGTTTCTCTGAACTACAATTCAGGAACATTTCAGATTCCGGATGCAATGTATCTTTGCCCGGTGAGGCTTTGATCAATGATCAACAACAGGGAATCTTTGTTACAAAAGGAATTATCGGGGTATATCTTGAAATCCCGATTCCGAAAGTAATACCTGAAACATTAAAGTTGAAGGGACAATCCCATGAAGCAGATTCAGATGGTTTTCATCAGGTTTACCATTTCAATTGCGGCCAGGGCGGCATCAAATCCTTTATTCCCACTCTTAGTTCCAGCTCGCTCAATTGCCTGTTCGATAGTGTCAGTTGTAAGAACACCATAAATTACAGGTTTTCCGGTCTCCAATCCTACATTTGCAATTCCTTTGGAGACTTCAGCAGCTACAAAATCGAAATGAGGTGTAGCGCCACGGATCACCGTACCGAGGCAGATTACAGCATCATACCTGTTTTCCTTGGCTGTAGCAAGCTTCTTTGCGAGTAAAGGCAATTCAAATGCTCCGGGAGCCCATACTACATCGATGTTTTTTTCATCTGTGCCATGTCGGTTCAGCCCATCAAGGCATCCACTTAACAGCTTTGCGCTGATGAATTCATTGAATCGGGAAATTACAATTCCAAACCGCATTCCTTTGGCATCCAGTTTACCTTCAATTGTTCTCATTGTTTTTTTGTTTGTTCTACATTATTATTTGTATCCAGATTTTTTTATAGACTCTTCATTAAAAACGAGTATATGCCCCATCTTTTCTTTTTTCGTTTTGAGATAACGTATGTTTTTAACATTTGATCTGACCTGGATCGGTACACGCTCTACGATCTCCATTCCAAAGCCTTCGATACCAGATACTTTCTTGGGATTGTTGGTCAATAGACGGATTTTCTTTATTCCAAGATCCGCGAGGATTTCAGCGCCGATGCCATAATCTCTCAGATCAGCCGGAAAACCCAGTGCTTTGTTGGCTTCCACTGTATCCATGCCACTATCCTGAAGATTATAAGCTCTCATTTTATTTACAAATCCGATTCCCCTTCCCTCCTGCCGCATATAAAGAAAAACTCCTCTGCCCTCCTTGCCGATGAGTTTCATAGCATCATGAAGTTGTTCACCACAATCACAACGCAGCGACCCGAAAACATCTCCTGTCAGGCATTCGGAGTGGACCCTGACTAAAACCGGTTCTTCATCACCAATATTTCCCTTTACCAGTGCAAGATGATTTTCATGTGTTATCTTATTTACATAGCTATAAGCTGTAAATTCACCAAATCTTGTTGGCATATCCACAACGGTTACCTGTTCAATGAGTGATTCTGTTTTCCGCCGGTAAATGATCATATCAGCAATGGTAATGATCTTAAGGTGATGTTTTGCAACGTATTCCATCAATTGGGGTACCCGGGCCATTGTTCCATCTTCATTCATTATTTCGCAGATAACACCTGCAGGATAGAGTCCTGCCATCTTTGCCAGGTCAACTGATGCTTCAGTATGGCCTGCTCTCACAAGAACACCCCCATCCCGGTATTCGATTGGGAAGATATGGCCCGGCCGCGTAAAGTCTTTGACTTTGGCCTCCGGATCCAGCATTTTCTTTATTGTAAGCGCCCGTTCCTGTGCTGAAATTCCTGTTTTACATTCAGCTGCATCGATGGAAATAGTGAATGCAGTGCGATTCGGGTCGGTGTTTTTCACGACCATACGTTCCACATTCAGCTCTTCCAAACGCTCGCGGATGATCGGAAGACAAATCAACCCGCCAGCATGTTTTGCCATAAAATTTACAATTGAAGGTGTTACCTTCTCTGCCGCAATTACCAGATCGCCCTCATTTTCCCGGTCTTCATCATCCACGACAACCACCATTTTACCTTTTCGAATATCCTCGATGGCTTCTTCAATGGTGTTGAATTTGTATTTTGTCATAATTATTAAAATTTAACATCTGATTTTTACCTATTCAGTCCTAAAAGTCCATGATCCCTCTAAACAAACCCATTTTCTGCCAGAAAATTCAGATTTACTTTTCCCTCATTTATCCTGCTAAGTTTTTCAATATATTTTCCCAGGATATCGCATTCTATATTGACTGAATCCCCTGTTCTTTTTGATAGAATGGTTGTTTCTGACTGTGTATGAGGAATTATAGAAACATCAAATGCCTTTTTGTCGATCTTCACCACTGTCAGGCTGATCCCATCAATGGCGACGGATCCTTTTTCTACAATATACTTCAGGATCGGTTCCTCAGCTTTAACCGAGATCCAAACTGCATTTTCATCCTTCCTGATCCTATCAAGCATCCCTGTTCCATCAATATGCCCGCTAACAATATGGCCTCCCAATCTGTCGCAAAGACGTAAAGCCCGTTCAAGGTTGACCCTGCTGCCGGATCTTAGTTTCGTAAATGTGGAACGATGCATGGTTTCAGGCATCACATCTACAGTGAAGGTGGACGAAGAAAAGTCAGTCACTGTCAGGCATACCCCGTCAGTGTTGATGCTATCGCCAACCTTAAGCCCTTCAAGGACTTTATTTGCAGAGACAGTTATCCTTGCCGATCTTCCTGCGTTTTTGATACTTTTAATGATCCCCTTTTCCTCAATAATTCCTGTAAACATGTCAATCCGAAGATTAAAAATTCAAAACTATTTTATCCTTTTAAAAATGAAACCCTGCGTCTTATTTAAGAGTTATATTCCTTTCATTTTGTAATATTCTGCCTTATATAGCCTTCAATTAAAATATCTGATCCGATTTTCCTGTATTTCCATTCCTTCACACCGATTGCATCATCCATTCTCAGTAACCCTGTGCCTCCAACCGGGGAAGGAGCGCCTGCACCTCCAATTATCTTTGGTGCAATAAAGGAAATCACCTTATCGACGATCCCATTCATGAGGGCAGAGAAAGCCATCGTGCTTCCACCTTCCAGCATAACACTGTCGATTCCCATCTTGCCTAAAGAAACCATCAGGTAACCCAGATCCACTTTCCCATCTTTCCCGGGGCATATTAAAACCTGTGCCCCAAGCCTCTCCAAATCCTTCTTTTTCGTCATTTCAATTTTATCTGTAGTGGCAATAATGACGAGTTGGGGATTCATCTTTAAAACATTTACTTCCAGCGGTATTTTCCCTGAAGAATCAACGATGATTTTAAGTGGATCTTTACTCTTTTTTTGTATTCTCCGCGTATTAAGCAAAGGATTGTCGTAAAGGATAGTGTTGATCCCCACCATAACAGCGCTGTACTTTTGGCGCAGTTCATGAACATACCTCCGTGAATCCTCACCAGAGATCCATCTTGATGCATTTTCAACAGTCGCAATCTTTCCATCGAGCGTCATGGCTGTTTTCAGGATACAAAAAGGCAATCCGGTCACAATGTATTTTACAAACTGTTCATTCATTCTCAACACAGCAGACTCTTCAATGCCGGACTTTACTTCAATTCCTGCACCAGCAATTATCTTCAAACCATTTCCATTGACCAATGGATTGGGATCCTTCATACCTGCAATAACTCTGTGAATTCCATTTTTAATGATTGATTCGGTACATGGGGGTGTTTTACCCTGATGGGAGCAGGGTTCCATAGTTACATATAACGTCGCCCCCTTTACATTTTCTGACGCATTTTCAATGGCATTGATTTCTGCATGGGGACCTCCGAAGAAGGCATGAAAACCTTCTCCTATTATACGTCCATTCTTGACAACAACAGCTCCAACCATGGGGTTTGGATTCACCCATCCCATCCCTCTTTTTGCAAGGGTTATCGCGCGTCTGATGTATTTCCGATCTTCTTCCACTGAAAAAAAATAAATAGCCCTGAAGAATTATTCCTCAGGGCTATTGTTATTTTAAAACTGAAATATGACCAATTTTAAAATAATGTCTTCTTCCATCCAGACTTTAACTGTCGGTTCCGGAATCTCACCGGCTCCACCTTATTTCGTTTGAAAAAAGGTTAGCGGACTTTACCGCCGATCGGGAATTTCACCCTGCCCTGAAGAAATTATTCTTAAAAAATGCTCCGTTTTGAATTAATGAAAACGGAATACAAAGATACTATAATTTTTAAAATTGTTAATATTTTCACAGATATTTTCAATGAAAGAATGCTGGAAACTGGATGCTTGATGCAGGCCAAAACAGTTTATGGGTATCTGAAAAATAGACACATCTTACTGTACTATTTATAAATGCCATAGTAAAGAAAAAGCGAAGCTGTCTTAGATTTTTAAGAGAGCCTCGCTTTTAAAGATCGAAAGATCCAGATAAATTATTAGTTTATTTCAGTACCAGCTTTTTAGTGTCGGTTTGCGTGTCGGTACTTACTTTGACAAAATAGATTCCTTTTGGGTATCCCGTTAGATTGATTTCTTTGGTAGGTTTGTTACCGGTGATTCCTGATTCGCTGTAAATCACACTTCCCGCAACGTCGGAAATAGTGATTGCAGCTTCGGTATTCTGCACTCCATCAATGATGAGAGTAAAATTACCGTTTGAAGGATTGGGAGAAAGAGTAAATCCAAAAATCCCGGATGAAATTTGTCCGATACCTGCAGGGAATGATATTGTAATATGAACAGTTGACGATGCAGTATCCGAACAGGGTCCAATCGGGTATGCCTTTAAGGTAAGATGAACTCCACCGTTATTTTTATCAACTGGTCCGGGATAGTATAAACTGGCAGGAACAGTATCGATATTGAAATGTCCGTCACCATCGGTAAACCACATCACAGAACTATAATTGGAAGCAGTGCCTTGTGCAAGGAATAGAGGTAGTGAATTTGGATAGGTAGTATCATGACCCGCATATGCAGTAGGTGGGAGTATAACTGACAGAGGAACAGTATCTGTTTTAGTTGTAGTTCCATCGTTCACTGAAGCAATATATTGAGTGGGGACTGTTGGTGTTACTACCGGGTTTGGCAAAGAGGAAGTAAATCCTGCCGGAATTGAAGTCCATGAATAGGTATAAGATCCGGATCCTCCGGTTGCTGCAACATTTAATTGTGATGGTTGTCCGGAACAAATTGTTGAAGGCGTTGCAGTCCCAAGAAGGTTAAACACATTGGCAAAGCTAAAAGATGCAATCCTTGTTTTCCAATTATCCTGAGAGGTAGATGAATAATATTCATTTGTGTACCAAAATGTACTGACATTAGACGGGTCTATGTTCACGGCACTATAATCTCCCCAACGGCTTGGAGTGGTCCAATTATTTGTCTGTGAGCCTCCTCCGTTAATAATCCCGGATTCAGCGATTGTAAACTGATTCAACGGATCACACGACATTCGTCCGGTATAACGGATACTCGGATACATATTTGAACTGGTTATGGTGAATCCTAATCCCATGTTACCTGCTGTATCCATCGCTATACTACCGCACCAACGTGAATTCCCATCATTTGGAGCATACGTCGCTTCCTGATGCACATACCAGGGATCTGATCCGATTCTCCTGAATTCATACCAACGGATACCCGCCACATTACTGCCTGTATTCACAGTTGCGTTGGTAACCATTGACCAATGATCTCCGAAATTACGGAATTGCAAACGATTCATAATGGTGCAATCATAAGATAATGGATCTACTGTTACACCTGTACCTTTTTGGGGGAGTCCTACTCCGTAAGCAATATACGTAAAAGGGGTAATGTTCAATTGCAGTGTTTGCGTAAATGTTGAGTTTGATGGTGTTGTAAAGTCAGCATGAAACTCATAAAAAAACATTTTTGTCGTAGAGGACCAGAGAAAATATCCAGGGGTGCCGGTTATGGGGAATGTACCATCACAGTCTGCAGGAAGACCATGGTAATATGAGGGATTGTTCACAGGGAAAAAGATCATGGAAGCGGTAGGATCTCCGGCCAGCATTTTCGTACGGTCTAAGGCACTGGCACCCGGGCCCATAAATGTATTTCCATTGAAGAGATTCGTGCAAAGATAGTATGCATCCGGCCATACGCCAAATTTCGGATAATCGGGGAAATGGGTAAAATTAAACTGGTAACGATACCATGAACCCGTCGGATCATTGGTTTGTGAAATAGCGACGTTTTCATAGTACGGACCTCCGGTTGGTACCGAAAACTGGCTAATAAGCCATCTGTCTGCTTGTTCATCATACAGCACAATTCCGTCACCATCGTTTACATCATTTGGTAACCCGCTCCAGATCTGACTTGTCGAAAACGGTCCAACAAGTTTCACACCGCTTTTATTATAAATTGCATATTCGCAGTTGACAATCTGTACATAATTATTTGGGCCAACGTCACCGGCAGGATCCGGAGGGCACAAAGTAGCATTGCTCGCAATTCCATCAAAGTTCTGTATTGTTGTATCAGTATTGTATGAAACACCAAAATTTCGCTGGACGTTAGGGTCGCTATTAATTGCGTCAGGATAATTCTTTTGTACCAGGTTGGATGGATGAAAATGGTTTTCCACAGCCCCGTCTTTCCAACTTCTGTCTATCTTCACCTTAGGATCCTGGTACATGTCCCTAAAAGGAGGTGAAATATCAAAATAATTGGGTTTTATAACAACAGGTTTCCCAACTTCGTTCTGCACTTGCTGTGCATGGCCGAAATTGACCAGAAAAAAGAAACCAATTAAAAGGTGAGAAATTTTTTTCATAAATAAAGATTTTTGGTTGGACAATGCAAAGATAATTCAAACTTTCTTTTCCTCAGCATCTCTATAAACTTTTAGTTATGTTTCAAGATCATTGATAATGAAACAATTCTCTTTAAAGAAATTCCCAGTACTAAAATTGCTAAAATTGTTCGTACTTTTATCCTTCAAAAAAATCCAAAATATATGAATATCATTATAACAGGAGCAAGTAAGGGAATAGGCTCGGAGTTGGTAAAAACCCTTTGCAAACACAAAGGGAACCAGATTGTTGCCCTCTCCAGGAGTGTGGATGGCCTTCGCAGGCTTACTGCTGAATGTCATAAACTCAACCCTTCTTCCAAGATCATGACCATTGAATTCGACCTTGTGCAATTTGACTTTTATCCCTTTATTCTGCAGAAAATAGAAACTTTTTTTCACCGATGCGATGTCCTTATCAACAATGCAGGAAAATTAATAAACCGGCCATTCGATAAAATTGAACTGCAGGACTTTGATGATATTTATAATGTTAATATAAAAGGCCTGTTCTTTTTCACTCAATTAATCCTTCCGATAATAAATAAAGGTGGGCATATTGTGAATATCAGCAGCATGGGGGGCATTACAGGAAATAAAAAATTTCCAGGATTATCTGCGTATAGTTCCAGTAAAGGGGCAGTTTCTGTTTTTACAGAAGTACTTGCAGAAGAGTTAAAAGAATCAGAGATTAGTGTGAACTGCCTCGCCTTGGGTGGCGTTCAAACAGAAATGTTCGATAAAGCCTTTCCCGGTGTCAAAGCATTGCAGTCCACTACGCAAATCGCACAGTTTATTTCCGATTTCGCTGTTACGGGTAACCGGTTTTTTAACGGCAAAGTGGTTCCTGTTTCACTGACAATACCTTAGGAGGTTGGAGATTGTTAATCACCTTTTCTCACTTTGCAATTTCCTGTAAACAATGTCACGGTTGGCATATGCCTGTGTGAAATTCGGGTTAATCTTGATCACCCTCGAAAAATCAGTTATTGCTTTTTCCCACTGCCCAAGATTGCCGTAAGCATTGCCTCTGTTGTAAAATGCATCAATACATTCCGGATCATTATTGATCGCTTTGGAGAAATCCTCAATTGCATTATCCCACTTTCCAAGATTGCAATTGGCAATGCCACGGTTTGTATATGCCTCTGTACATTTCGGCTTAATTTTAATAGCCCTGTTGAAATCAGCAATTGCCTTCCCCCATTGTCCAAGATTACAATAGGCAACACCACGATTGGTATATGCATCTGTGTATTGAGCATCAATACCGATTGCTGTGGAGTAATCGGTTATCGCCTTTTCCCACTGATTTAGGCTTCCATAGCTCACTCCCCGGTCAGTGTAGGCCTCTGTATATTTCGGATTAATCTCAATTGCCCGTGAATAATCGGATATGGCCATATCCCAATTCCCAAGATTAGCATATGAATACCCGCGGATCGCATATGGCCTTGCCTTATCCGGCGATTTTGAAATAACGTCATTCCAAAGCGTAAGATCATCTTTCCAGACTTTATTTCTCGTATAAGTAAGGTATGAATTTGACCCTGTAATGATTAATAATAGCGGAATTGCAATATACTTGTACTTCTTCCATAGTAAAAAGTAAATGCCCGAACTGATGATCAGGAAAATGCCAAATGATGGAAGATAGGTCCGGTGCTCAAATATCACATCATCTATGGGAATGAAGCTTGATTCAACCGATAAAGTGAGAAAAAACCAGAAAATGCCAAAAGCCAGGATCCGGTATCTCTTGTAAAGGAATATCGCGGTAATAATTAATGATAAAAGAACAAGGAAACTTAACAGTGTTCTGATCTCAAAAAAATTATTAGAAACCGGAAAATCATAATCTAAATTCTGATTTATGGGCAGGGTTAAAAGTTGGATGTACTTTACAATGACACTAAACTGAGTGAAAAGATAATTGATCGGAGTTATTGTATATGCATTAGCGCCCGCAGGATGAATCGTATCGAAAATGCGGAATGAGTATTTTAAAGGTATGATCAGCATAATGCCTGTAAATACAGCTAAAAAAATGATGAGACGATAATCTTTAAAATTTATTGAAAGCCTTTTTGTCCTTAAAAAAAACACTTCAGTGAGCAGTATCGTTAGTGGTAATGTGAAAGCATTTTCTTTAGAAAGCATGGCCAATACTGAAGAGATCAATGCACCAGTTAATAAAAAAATCCTGGATTTTTTGCCTTTTAACGAAAGCCGGGCTTTCACAAAAAGGGCCAAAGCTGATAAATAGAACATGGCAGCCATTGATGCCTGTCGTTGAACAATATAAGTTACCGATTGTGTGGCAAGAGGGCTTGAAACAAACAGGAGCGCTGTAAAGAAGGCAATGATTTTTTTTTGTTGGCTGATCGGCTCATCTTTTAGAGCAGGAGTAGATAAGATCAAGAGTGTAAGCCACCAGACAAGGCAGGCATTAATTAAATGGATAAGAAGGTTCACAAGATGCCAGTACCAAATATCAAGGTGGTTAAAATGATAATTTAGAGCAAAAGTAAAAACAGGAACAGGACGGTTAGGACTAAAATTCCACCAGACTTTCACGTCCGCCAGGCTTCGGATCAGGGTATTATTGATTATTGATGGGTAATCGTCAAAATGGAAGGAACAGTTAAAGGAGTTTGAATAAATAATGATACCCAGCAGGATTATGATACCTGGAGCAACCAGACCGGTATATTCTTTTTTTTCAACTTGTATTTCCGGTTTAGTAGCTTTTTTTACAGGATTCTTACTTTGTGCTCTTTTTTTGGCTTGCTCTTTTTTCACATGACAAATATTTAGCAAATTGACAACTCTGTTTTTTGACAAAGTGCTTCCCCGCAAACCCAAAGCCACACAATCTCTTTTGCTATCAAGGTCGTCACCTCATCAGCTAAAGATAATCAACTTTTCCCCCTTTTCCGGAAAGATTAAATGGTTCAATTGCACGATTGTAGATTCCATGCACATAGGCGATGGCTAATCCATAATTCGTTACCGGAATCCCGGCATCTACAGCAGGTTTGAGCCTGGTTATTAATTGCTTGCGGGTAATCATACAACTACCGCACTGGATCACCATGGCATATTTTTTCATCTCTTCCGGGATCCGGTCAAGCCCGGCAACTGTGGTAAACTCCAGTTTCTTACCCGTGAAATTGGTTAACCATCGTGGAATTTTAATTCGTCCGATATCGTCACAGGAAACATGATGTGAACAGGATTCCAGGATAAGAATATGATCTCCATTTTTCAATTTTGAGATAAAAGGAGTCCCTTTAAGGTAGTTATCAAAATCCCCTTTCTGCCTTGCCAGAATAATGCTGAAACTTGTCAGTGGTATATTTCTTGGAACAGCTGCATCGGCTTTAGGGAACACCTGGCTGTCGGTAATCACCAGTGAAGGTTTTGGATCCATTTTCCGGATGTAGGCATCAACTTCCCGTTCTTTGCAAATGACAACCACTCCATCGTTATCAAGAACATCCCTGATCACTTGTACCTGGGGCAAAATCATCCTTCCCTCGGGTGCTTCAATATCGATGGGTGTTATCAGGAGTACTACATCTCCGTAAGAAATAAGATCACCCACAAGCGGTCTTTTCCGGTATGCTGATTCCGGCATGGCTTCATGCAAGGTCCTGATCACTTCATCAATGTTATGAGGATACTTTGCGCTGAACTCTATCACCGGTATCGAGTACCTTTCATTGATTACTTTCAGGAGATCCTTTTCGGCAGGTTGAAGATCTGATTTGTTGGAAATAACCACAAAGGGAATATCATTCTTCCGGAAATCATGAATAAGGCCTTTTTCCGGTTCATCAAAAAGATTATCTGCAACCACAAGAATGGCAAGATCAATAAGTTTCAGCATATCTTTAGAACGAAGAATGCGTTTCTGCCCAAGCTCTCCGCTATCGTCGATACCCGCCGTATCAATCACTACTACTGGACCGATTCCTGCTATCTCAATTGATTTCTTAACGGGGTCTGTAGTTGTTCCTGCTATCTCCGAAACAATTGCAGTTTCCTGACCGGTCAATGCATTGATCAGCGAACTCTTTCCATTGTTCCTTCTCCCGAAAATTCCAATGTGTGGTTTTAAATCGCGGCCTTTAAACATAGTTTTCTTGAATTATTAATGAATAAACAGGTAATTATTAATTCGATAATTACTCATTATTCATTGCTAAAATATTCTTCCAGTGTATACCCCAGCTTCAGCAAATTTTCAGGTTTTAAATGGGTCTTCAGTTTTTCATGGCCGATCAATTTCAGCTCATCATTTGCGGCAAAGATATCTATTCCTTTTTTCTTCATGATTTTTGCAAGTTCCGAGGCTTTGTTATAGCCTATAAACGGTATAAGTGCCGTTGTTATGGCAGGACTCCTGAATAGTTTTTCTTCCCCCGTTACAGTATTGATCTTCATTTCTTCAATGAGATTTGCTTTTATTGTACAGTCAGCAGCAATAAGTAATTTGAGGCTTTCTATAAGGGAGCACCCGATTACAGGCAGATAGGCATTCAATTCAAGGCAGCCCTGTGCACAAAGTGAGGTTATAAGCTGGTCGTTGGCATAGACACGATGAACTGCGCTTATCACGAATTCGGGGATCACAGGATTGATCTTGCCTGGCATGATGGAACTGCCGGCTTGTTTCTGTGGCAGGTCAACTTCTTTGTCACCAACCAGGTCGGAGGCTAAAAGGCGGAGATCAGAAACCATCTTTTCCAGATTCACCGCATGCGCTTTAAGAGTTGCATGAATTTCAACCCATGAATCCAGGCTGGAAGTTGCATCTGCCATATTTTCGCTGCGGGCAACCGGCAATCCGGAGAGTTTCTGAAGGTTACCCGTAGCTTCCATGATAAAAAACCGTGGAATAGCAAGTCCCGTGCCGGTTGCACCTCCTCCCAGGTTTATAAGTTTTATCCGTTCAAAACATTTGGAAACGCGCCACCAATCACGTGACAAAGCTTCACTGTAGGTACTGAATAATTTCCCAAAGGAGGAAGGAACGGCTTCCTGCATCTGGGTATAACCAATCCGCAGATCATTACTGTGAGCATTCTCCTTCTCTTCAATTCTCCCCCTGACTTCATTAACAGCAGATTCAAGTTCCGAAAGCAATCTCATCACTGCAACCTTTAAAGCCGTAGGGATCACGTCATTGGTCGACTGGAAAATGTTTGCATGTTCAACAGGATCGATAAAGTTGTAATCGCCGGGTTTATGGCCAAGCTTAAGCAAGGCTGCATTGGTTATGATCTCATTGATGTTCATATTAATGCTGGTTCCTGCGCCGCCGGAAATTGCAGGTACGATAAAATGGTCGAAATATTTACCATTTGAAACTTCCTTTGCCGTTTCAATCAGGATAGATAGAATATTCTTTGGAATTATGTGAAAGGGAATCTCCTTTCCGGAATATTTTGCTGCGACAGCATCAAAATAGGCAAGGCAGGTTTCATAGCATGCTAGTTTAACAATTCCTATAGACTTGTACCACTCAACGGGAAAGCCTGTCTGATCAGGAAAATTCTCCTTTGCTCTCAAGGCATGAATGCCATACAATGCATCTTCCTGGATATTTTTACTTCCCACTAAATCACTTTCAATCCTAAAACTTGTCATAACAAAGGCTGTGTTACAGATTTTTTGTAATTTTACGAATTCTTTCGACAAAACGGGCATATTGAAGAGAATATTTTACTTTCTTTTCCTTTTATTTGGAATTAATTCATAGCGTATCTTTTTATCCTGCCGCAAGGTCAAATGCATTTGTTGTTCGATGCATTAAAAATTAACAGACAACCTTTTCGTTTCAGAATTGTCTACTTGTATAATTACCAACTAAGCCTTGCAGTTATCAGGTTTAAAAAGTAAAAAGAATTTGCATTTCAGGCAAAAAATGTAGTACTTTTATGCGTCTACACACACAATTACATATATCATCATATGCTTTTGTTTCATTAAGCTGAGGATAAAGTTCATGATTATGATGATCCAACCAAAAATAGTTAAAATGAAAAAAGCCGACAGTAAGTGCTTCCGGCTCCCTGTCCTTTACATTATCTTCGTAATTCTCCTTTCCTTCTGTTACACCAGCAGTGCTGATGCACAAGATACAACATGTTCCCAATCGCCTCTTCCAGAGCAGAGCATATCGGTTATTCCAGCTAACACAGGACCTGAAAGTCAGAATTTACCGGCTACTGCATGTCAAAATTCCGATTTTTCACTGGGAACGTTTTTAAATTGGTCAGGATGCTCAGGTAAGTGGTGTGCAGATACACTTGCCGGATCAACCCGCTGTACCGGTATGTACACTCCTTTTACTCCCGCCTGTGATAACCCTGGTCAACCATGGTACAACACACCAACAGGAGGTCATTTTAGTATCCAAAATCCAGGAACAGATCCTTGTATTCCCGCATTAAATAAGGTTTTCGCGGGAGATGCTCATTCTGCACTGATTGGAAACCGGGCTTGCAGCAATAATAATGCAGGAGGTTATGTTGATCAGTTAACCTATCAAATAGCTTATGATCCCAGTCATAGCTTTTTCATTTACAGATGTGCGGTTGTTTTATCCAATATCCAGGATCCAACCCATAATACAGCCAACAGGAGACCCAGGTTTACCTTTGTAATTTTAGATCACCTCACCGGAGACACTATTGATCCTGTTTGTGGTTTTTATGATCTTTGGCCAGGCGATGGTTATACAATCTGGAATCAGACAGGAGCACCCCTTAACTTCTATTGGCAAGACTGGAGTACGATCGGGGTTGATTTGAGTGGATTACCCGGAATCACATCCGGACAACTTCTTGATGTGGTTTTTATGGTTCATGGATGCGCTTTTACAGCCCACCCGGGTTATGCCTATATTTCTGCTTACTGTGGTTCGATGACTATTCAGGTGGCTGGATGTGAAGGATCGGGAGAGGTGACCATGACCGGCCCTCCGGGTTTTACTACATATGTGTGGCAAGGACCCTATTGCGCTTCATGCCCCCCAAATCCGCCCACTTACACAGGTAATCCCGTCACCATAACTGCCGCGGAGGGCGCCGTCACAGGAAATCTCTTTACTTTGACTGTGACTGCCTTAAATGGCTGCCAGGTTCAAAATATCCAACAGATCATTTCTTTTACTAACGTTACTGCTGCTTTTACACATGACAGTGCATGCGTGGGTCAGGGAATGCAATTCGTTGACCATAGTACTTGCAGTCAGAACCAGATTGTTGCCTGGGATTGGAACTTTGGTGATGGAACCCCCATCCAGCATGTGCAAAATCCTGTTCATATTTATACTATTGCAAACACTTATACTGTATCTCTTACAGCCCATTCCTCAGATAGTTGTACAAATACGAACACCAGTCAGGTTACTGTTGATCCCAGGCCAACTCCATCCTTCACTTCTGGCGAAAACTCAGTATGTCTTAATATTCCGGGTAACGTTTATATAACTCAACCCGGTAAATCAAATTACATCTGGACCATCCCTTCGCAGGCAATTATTACAGCAGGTGGAACCAATGCTGATAACACTATCACCCTTACCTGGGATACAGTCGGAACCTATTCTATTGGAGTTAATTATACCTACCTAATCACCTTGTACCGGAGCAAGCCCTTTTATTTACAACGTTACGGCGAATCCCTTACCGGTTTCGGCTATTGCAGGCCCGGCATCAATCTGGCCCGGCTCAACCGGAAATATATATACCACCCTTTCGGGAATGAGTAATTACCAATGGACAGTCTCTGCAGGAGGAACGATAACCTCAGGCGGCACAACAACGCATAATACGGCGACTGTTACCTGGATACCCTGGTAGCTAAAGCTGTAACAGTGAATTTTAACGACCTGAATGGTTGCATAGCATTGACACCTACTAACTATTCAATTACTGTTAATCCTTTACCGGTCCTCCAATCAATGGTCCGGCTTCTGTTTGCCTGAACAGCACCGGCACGTATAACACCGATGCAGGCATGACGAATTATGTTTGGTCAGTTTCGGCAGGAGGTACTATCACATCCGGTACAGGCACCAACAGCATGAATGTCACTGCACCTCACTGGCGCAAAACAATTACGGTTAATTATTCTGATGCAAATGGTCACTGCAGCCGTTCCTTCAAACTATATTGTTAAGCAATACGTGAGCTTGAACGAAGCAGAAATACAGTAAAAAT
>CAWDBP010000009.1:0-5914 GCA_963800585.1 uncultured Bacteroidales bacterium | reverse complement strand
TTGTCAGAGGCAGTTTCAATCCTGGAAAAATTAAGACCCGAAAAGGGATTTCTTACCCATATCAGCCACCAAATGGGGTATTATGAAGATGTGCAGACAGGAACTTCCATCTTTTATTACCCAAGCCTACGACGGATTGAAAGTTGAGATTTAATAATTTCTTTTCCTTACCATTTTCAGTGTAAGAAGATTCATAGGATCAGCATCAATCCCTTCAATATTATTTCGAACGAATCTTAGTATTTGGTCATAATACAGAATAACCACCGGGGCATCATCCATAATTATCTGTTCCAGTTTATGATAATATTCAAAACGGATTGAATCAATTATGCATGCCATGGCTTTTTCAAAAATGGTATCAAACTCCTTTCGGTAAAAGTGGGTATAATTTGGTCCCAGTGGAGAGAAATTTTTTCCATAAAACAGGGAAAGGTAATTTTCCGCATCGGGGTAATCAGCTATCCAGGAAGCACGGAAGAAAGGCAATTTTGCTTGTGCCTTCATTTCTTTTAAAGCTGCAGGTGGTGAAATATCAATTTTTATTTCGATACCAATTTCTCCTGCTTTATACTGAACATATTTACAGATGTCCAGGTAATCAGACGTCGCAGATAAGGTTATAGGAGACAAACCACGACCACCAGTATAGCCAGCCTCGCTAAGTAATTTTCTGGCTTTTTCAGGATCATAATCATAATATGTCGATGTGGAGTCGAAAGAGGGCATACCTTTTGGAATTATGCCATTCAATCCTGGTATTCCAACGTTATTGCGTAGAAAACCGATCATTTTCCGACGGTCAAATGAGTAGTTGATAGCCTGCCTAATTTTTTTCGAACAGAAAAGTTTTTTATTTCCAACTGCAGCAGATGAATCCACAAGAAAACCAAGGTACTCAGTATTCAGATAGGGTTGGGAGATGAGTCTGAATTTCCCTTTGAATTCAGGCTTTAACAAGCCTTCCCTGGTAAGAAGGTTATCCTTATAACCAGGATCGATTCCTGACATAAAATCAAGTTTCCCTTTAACAAATTCAAGAAATGCAGACTGCTTATCCGCCAAAAAAGTAATAGCAATCGCATCGAGATATGGCAACCTGTTTTCATGATCAAACTCGAAGTAGTTGGGATTTTTAACCAAAACGAGCTTAACACCTTCTTTCCATAACTTGAATTTGAAAGGGCCTGTACCAACCGGGTTATTGCGAAAGTCAGCTCCGAACTTTTCAACAGCTTCCCGAGGGACAACAGAACAATACACAGTTGTCAATATTCCGAGAAAAGGTGGAAACGGTTGTTGTAACCGGATACTGAAAGTCGAATCGTTTTTGCGGAAAAAGGAAAACCTTCCTCCTTTTTTTTCAACATTGTTAAATATCCACGTACCCGGTGAAGCCACTTTAGGATCAAGGAGACGCGAGAAGCTGTATACCACATCTGAAGCAACCACCCTCCTACCCTTTCCACCAAGGAACACTTCACTATCGTGAAAAAACACGTCTCTTCTTAAATGAAAGACGTATTCCCTGCCATCGGTTGAAATATCCCATGATTTTGCGATGCAAGGCAATATTTTCAGTTGATGCCCAAGCTGAACCAGTCCGTTATAAATCTGATGGGTCGCCCATATATTTGCCTGATCGCGGGCATAAACAGGATCCAATGAGGTAATATTTGCTGCTTCGTTGTATCTGAATACTGTTTTCCCGTTATTCTGATCATTTTGAGTTGAACACCCGGTGATCATCAATATTACAGTGCTGGCAAAAAGGTATCCTTTCATTATAAAATAATCTTAACCAAGCAACAAATGTATGAATTTTCATTCGCTCGATTCACCGGGAAATATGAAGAATAAAATGTAATTTTGTTTCCATAAATTTCAATATCCCCAAACTATGAAAAAAAAATTCCTGTTATGTCTAATAAGTTTATTGGTTTCTTCGCTGTCATACGCCCAAGAAATTAATAAAAACGGTGCCTATTATTGCTCAAAAAAGAAATCTGCGATGAACCAACTATCGCTCGTAGCATTGAAAGAGGTTCTGACTGGAGGCCCTACTCATACTTATGATGTACTGAGTTATACGATGAACCTGAATATTTATAATAGTTTTTTTAGTCCTTATCCTAAAGATTATGCCGCAAAGATTATAATCCATATAAAAGCTGATTCGGCACTTAATTTTATCAATCTCGATGCAAATACAACCTCCCTTACAATAGATTCCGTAAATATGGCGGGGGTTTCTTTCAATCATATCAACAACATTCTAACGATACAACTTGATAAAACATATATCCCAGGGGAACAATTTCAGGTCAAGGTTTGCTATCATCATAATAACGTTTCTGATGGTGCTTTTTATGCCTCCGGGGGCCATGTATTTACAGATTGCGAGCCGGAAGGAGCACGCCGCTGGTTTCCATGCTGGGATAAACCTTCAGACAAGGCGTTACTTGATATCACCGTCAAAGTTCCTGCTACGGCAAAGTGCGGCTCGAACGGCGCACTCGTTGATTCTGTCCTGAACGGGGATACACTGACTTATCATTGGTCAAGTGCGCAACCCTTAGCGACCTATCTCATGGTACTGACTGCAGGATTGAATTACAACCTTGACATTATTTACTGGCATAAGCTGAGTAATCCGAATGACAGTATCCCTCTACGATTTTACTATAATCCTGGTGAAAACCCTGATAATATTGAAAGCATCCTGCCAGGCATGACGACCTATTATTCTCAGAATTATATTGAACATCCCTTTCAGAAAAACGGTTTTGCAACATTAGACAATGAATTTCCATGGGGAGGAATGGAAAACCAAACACTTACTAGTCTCTGCCCAAATTGTTGGAGCGTAGACGTTGTATCCCATGAATTTGCACATCAATGGTTCGGAGATATGATTACCTGCGGTACATGGGCTGATATCTGGCTTAATGAAGGATTTGCAACCTGGTCAGAATCGTTCTGGATTGAGAAAACGCTTGGTTATTCGGGTTATTTAAATCAAATCCAAAATGATGCCTTGACTTATTTTGCACAAAATCCTGGATGGCCAATTTATGTCCCCGGGTGGGTCACTCATACCCCAACAGTTGATACCCTTTTCGATGTTGCTATCACCTATGATAAAAGTGCTTGTGCCCTTCACCAGATTCGTTACATGCTTGGCGACACTCTATTTTTTCATACACTCCAGGCTTATTGCGCCGATACAGACCTTAGATTTAAATCGGCAATTACTGCAGATTTCAATGCAAAGGTCAACGAAGTATCCGGTTCCAATTATGATTGGTATTTTGACGATTGGTTTTTACAGCCCAATCATCCGATTTACCAAAACAAGTACAGTATTGATAGTCTCGGAAACGACAAGTGGAACGTAAATTTTCTGGCCTCACAGGCACAAACCAACCCGGCATTCTTCAGAATGTTGCTAAATTTTCGGGTGACCTTTACCGATCATACGGACACGCTCTTCCGGGCAATGAATGATGCGAACAACCAAATGTTTACCTGGACATTCGACAAAAAGCCTTTAAAGTTTGATTTTGATCCGAATAACGAAATCGTCCTGAAAAAGGGAAACACTGTGCTAGGAATTTCAGAACCTGGTCTGCTGGAGGGATTTCATCTTTATCAGAACATCCCAAACCCGGTAAACAATATGACAAAAATTGTTTATGAATTAAAGAAAGATTCACATGTCCACATGGATATTATGGATATCAGCGGGAAAATTATGACTTCTCCAGTAGATGAAAATGCAGTTTCCGGGAAACATTGGGTTGACATTGACTGTTCGACGTTTTCACCAGGCATTTATTTTTACACTATGCAGGCAGGAGATTACCGGCAAACACGGAGAATGATCCTGACAGAATAACCCCGGGCCATATTTATGATCCTTGCTTTATGAAAAGTACCCGATACTTTCTTTTGGGATTGGTAATGATTGCATTTGCAGAATCATATGCACAGATCATTGGTGCAAAGTCACCACAGCAACATATGGATACTGCCCATTATTACATGACACATTCCTATGATGTCCTAAAGTACAGTATTTCTGTTAACCTATATCATTGTTATTTTAAACCTTTTACTACAGACTTTCCCGCAACCGAGATTATTACATTTAAGGTCGATTCTGCTTTAAATTTTATTCGACTTAATGCGACAAACACTTCAATCCGGGTCGATTCAGTTGGTTTGGCCGGAGTTTCTTTTACACATGCGAACGACACACTGGTTATCCGGCTTGATCAAAACTATCAACCTGGGCAAGAGGTTAATGTCAAAATAATTTATCGACATAAAAATGTTCAGGATCATGCTTTTTATGCAGATGATGGTTTTGTCTTTACTGATACTCCACCTGAAGGCTCGCGCAAATGGTTTCCATGCTGGGATCGTCCATCAGATAAAGCTCTTTTCGATCTGATAGCTAAAGTGCCATTAAATGTCAAACTCGCATCAAACGGGAGCTTGAAAGATTCTTTAATTACTGGTGATACTATTTATTATCATTGGGCCAGCCGTGATCCGATAGCTACTTATCTCATAACAATAACATCCAAGATCGATTTCTCACTGAATATAATATATTGGCATAAGGTAAATCATATTGCAGATAGTATTCCGGTCAGATTTTATTTCCAGGCAAGTCAGAACCCTGACACCATTGAAGATATAATCAGACCAATGATCAATTATTTCTCGCTGCTTTTTGGAGAATATCCTTTTGAAAAGATAGGATTTGCCACTTTAAATGGATCATTTCCCTGGGGAGGTATGGAGAACCAGACGATGATCAATCTTGCTATAAAGGGCTGGCAGGAAGGACTTATCTCCCATGAATTCTCTCACCAGTGGTTTGGAGATCTTATCACCTGCGGAACCTGGGCTGATATATGGTTGAATGAAAGTTTTGCCACTTATTGTGAGTCCTTGTGGCTCGGGCATTTAGGTGGTGATCTTATATACAGGACCCATCTTGAAAGAAGAGCCAATAATTATCTTGCAAATAATCCGGGATTTGCAATCTACAACCCATCCTGGGCCATTCGCACTCCTGATGTCAATATGCTCTATAATGCAATGGTTGAGTACGATAAGGGGGCCTGCGTTCTTCATCAATTAAGGTATGTTATAGGAGACCTAAGCTTCTTTCATTTAATTAAAGCATACACTACGGATACGAATTTCATGTTTAAAAATGCGGTTACTAAGGATTTTATCGATAAAACAAACGAAATCTGTGGATCCGACTTTAATTGGTTCTTCGATGAATGGATCTATCATCCGAATCATCCACTTTATTTAAATTCATATGAGATCACAAATCTAGATAATGGCAAATGGGGATTGAGACTCCTGTTGTCACAATATCAGACAAACACTGTTTTTTTTAAAATGCCTGTTCAGATTGAGGTTGTCTTCGCTGATTCAAGCAAAATCGTGATGCGGGTCATCAATGATATGAACAATCAGTTGTATGATTTCATTTTTGCAAAGAAACCTGTGTATATTATCTTTGATCCGTTCCACAATATCCTTCTCAAAAAAGCTATAATAAGTTATGGAATTAAACCTGCAAAGGATAATAATGGATTCGGTCTATCTCAGAATAGACCTGACCCTTTTAGAACTTCTACGGCAGTGAATTATCATCTCCCTAAACCCTCAAAAGTCAAAATCAGCGTTATGGATTCTATTGGCAGAAATGTACTCACTGTTTTTTTACAAAAAAATAATTCCGGTAATTTTACTTTCACGATAAATGCAAAAGATCTTAAACCAGGCCTCTACTTTTATAAAATTGAAGCTGGAAAGTACAATGATACGAGAAGGATGGTTTTAATCAAATAACCTTACAAGATTCAGTTGGAAGTTCCTAATT
>CAWDBP010000008.1:0-492346 GCA_963800585.1 uncultured Bacteroidales bacterium | reverse complement strand
ATATATAAATATTTATTATTCACAATTAGTTGTTAAAAAGATTATTATATTTCTATTATAGTACTATTTAATTATTTTTATATATTTGCAATACAAACTTTAAAATTCTATCCGATGGCTATAGTTGAAACGAAATTAAGCATCGCCGAACTGAGAAAAAAACTCGGCAAAAGAGTAATTGTCTATGTTTTCCATAATAAAATAGTTATGAGATCACGACCGACTTTTAATTCAAAAAGATTCAGGAAGTTGAGAAACACAAATAGTAAATTGTTAAGTGAAGTGAATTCTATGGCCAGGTTAATCCTGACCGACCCGGTGAAAAAGGCTGATTATGAATCAAAGTGTGGCCCACATCAATCAGCCTTCAATATTTTAGTGGGCGAATTAATAGTAACCTTAAAATCTAAGTATTATGGCGATAGTATCTAGTCCCTTATTTGATAATATAAGCGGAAAATGCGGAGGAGTGGTTTTCTGCAAATTGAAGAATGGTAAAATAGTTATGAAGGCACTTCCTTTAAAGAAAAAACACAGGAAATATTCTCCGAGTCAGCAGGCCCACATGGATCTATGGAAGGAAGTATGTAAGAGGCAAAGGTTTGTCAAGAGAGATCCGGTTGAACTAGCGAAGTATGTTGCAAGATGTCCTACCGATCAATACATCGACAATTTTATGACTTCAGAATTGTGGAAGGAACTCATTGCAACTAAAACTCAGGGTTGATTCTGTGACTTTGTGACTTTATGACTTTTTGACTGTTTCGTTTGCAGTCACAGCAAAAAAACGAATTTCCCAAAATAAGATTCATTCCCTTATTATTGGCTGAAATTTCTTACTTTTGCACAAAAATCAGGGAAATCCGTTTATGAATAAAAATATTGTTGCAATTCTACTCTTTTATACGGGGATAATTGTTTTTTCTTTGACCTCCTGCAACCGGAACAGGATCACATCTGATGTGATTCAAAATCCCAATACTGCAAACGGAAAAGCTGATATGTCCCAACTCCCCTCTTTCAGCTTTGAAGCAGAATACCATGATTTCGGGAAGATCGTGCAAGGAGAGACTGTTTCATATCCATTCAAATTCAAGAATTCCGGAAAGTCAGACCTGATCATCGCCGATGTCAGCACTTCCTGTGGATGCACGGTTCCCTCCTATCCCAAAGCCCCGATTCATCCTGGCCAGGATGGCGTCATCAAGGTTTCATTCAATAGCGCGGGAAAGCATGGTTTTCAGAATAAGAGCATTGTAGTCGTTGCAAATACCCAGCCGAATACGGTTATTCTCAGGATCAAGGCTGAGGTTTCGATGGCATCGGTTCCGAGGTAGGATCGTGACGCGTAACGCGTAACGCGTAACGCGGAAAAGGGTAAGGGTCAAGAGTGAGAAGTAAAATAAGAGATGTGAGAAGAAATTTTTTAGATAAATAATAGAATTTTAAACATTATTAAACCTTTTCAAGATGAATTTATTAAACATTATTTTAATGGCACAGCCGGCAGGCGGAGCAGCAGTCAGCAGCTCAAGCAGCTGGTATTCTTTTCTTCCTTTGATACTCATTGTTGTGGTTTTCTACCTTTTCTTTATTCGTCCACAGATGAAACGGTCGAAAGATCAGAAAAAATTCAGGGAATCATCTGGAGAAAGGTCAGAAGATCATCACTGATCGGCGGGATCCATGGACGTATCGTAGAAATCCAGGACACGACAGTGACGATTGAGGTCGAAGGCCAGGTAAGGCTGCGTGTTGAAAAATCGGCCATTGCCATCGATAACACACAAACCATTGAGAACAAATAAACTCAGGGAATCTCAATTCGAAAAACTTGGAACCTGAATTCATTGATTTTATCCGGAATGCCAGGAAAAGAAAAGTTGATAAATTCCGAAACCAGCTTTCTGTTTTCCTGGCTTGCCTGATTATTTCCATTTTTCTCTGGCTGCTGGTTCATCTTTCGAAAGAATACTTCTATACTACCGAATACCGGTTAAATTATACCCAGGTCCCCTGGAACATGAAGATGTTGAGCTGCTCAGACAGTGTGCTCATCCTGACTATCCGCTTACAGGGTTATGAATTCTTTTCCGAACAGTTTTTCCGGAGAAAAAAACGGGAATGTGACGTCAGTCTGCGTGGAATGAAAATGAAGATCGGTGATGACCAGGTGAATGGTTACATTCTGACCCGTGGTATCGCAAGGGATATTGCAGAACAAACATCCTATCCTCTCGAGATCTTTACTACTTCACCTGATACAATCTTCTTTACCTTCGATAAGAAAGCCATAAAACGACTATCTCCTGTAAAGATCAACAACCCTGACCGTTTCCCAAACCGTCGATTCTGTTTTAAATCCTCCTGACAGCATTCGGGAACTGATTACCGGTCACAAATTAATAAGAAGAATCCAACAAACGTAATGAATAAGTGATGCTGAAAGTAGGCCTGACAGGAAATATCGGTAGCGGTAAAAGCCTCATATCGGAGGTGTTTTCCATTTTTGGAGTCCCTGTCTATCATGCTGATCAGGAATCCAGGAAGTTCCTGAGTGATCCATCGGTAAAAGAGAATATCCTGGCATTTTTTGGAGAAACAATCCTGAACTGCATCAGGGGAAATTGACAACCGTTTATTGGCGGGTATTGTATTTTCAGATAGGAAAGCGCTGATGAAACTCAATTCCATTCTTCATCCAATGAGTAATCGATGATTTCTTGCATTGGTGTGAAGCATACCGGGAAAATCCTTATATCATCCAGGAAGCCGCCATTATCTATGAAAGCGGGGTGGCAGGTATCTTTGACAAGATCATCAATGTATCCTGTCCCAAGGCAATTGCCATTGAGCGTGTTGTAAAAAGAGATGGCATCGATGCAAACCTGGTATTGCAAAGAATGCAGCATCAGATGGAGGATGAGGAGAAGGCCGGACTTGCTGATTTTGTGATCCTTAATGATGGAATTGAAATGATCATTCCCCAGGTTCTTTCTATTCACGAAAAATTAACAGCGCTTGGCACGCAACATTGATCTATATGGAACTACTTAAAATTTCGGCTGTATCTTACCTCAATACCATTCCTTTCGTTTATGGGATCCAGCAATCGGGACTGCTAAAAGATTACCGGCTCGACCTCGATATCCCTTCTCTCTGTGCGAAAAAACTGAAAGACGGATTAGGTGGACGTTGCACTAATCCCCGTGGGTGCGCTCACAGACCTTGCATCTTATAATTTTGTGACTGACTTCTGCATTGGGGCGGTAAGTAATGTAAAGACCGTTATTATTGCTCAGCAATAAGCCTTTGCAGGAAATCACGGAGATCGGGTTGGATTATGATTCAAGGACTTCTGTTCAACTCGTAAAAGTTCTTTCAAAGAATTTTTGGAAAATTAATCCTGCATGGAAAAACCTTCTGCCGGGACAGGTATCAGAAGACTCCGGGACAGATGCTATTGTAGCCATTGGCGATAAGACGTTTGACCTGGTCAGGAAATATCGTTCTTGCTATGATCTGGCTGAAGAATGGATCAGGTTTACATCGTTGCCTTTTGTGTTCGCCGCATGGGTGACGACAAAAAAACTTTCAGATCCAATGCAATTTGAGTTAAACAATGCACTTGCATATGGCGTTAATCATATAAAAGAAACCCTGGAATTCTTTAAGGACAGGTTGCCTGCAGGTGAAGATTGCCAATCGTACCTGGAAAAAAATATTTCCTACCCTTTTGATGAAAAGAAGAAAAAAGGATTGACATTGTTCCTTAAGTATCTGAAAGAAATTAATTCCCCTACTCTGTGATTTTTTTACCGCTAAGACGCTAAGACGCAAAAAAGCGCTAAGAAATATCTCGTAATTCACTAATTCAATTCGTAACTCGTAATTACCTCTTTACGGGGTATCCCCTCTGTTTCGCCATGTCTTCGAGGCTTTTCTGGAATCCCGTTTTCTTGACTGGGTTTCTTTTTGTTTGCCTCGATCTGGGCATGAAGTTTCTTTTCATCAATGGTCCCACGGATGATATAGACCTGTGCAAAGGTGAGAAGGTTAGCCAATAGGTAATAGTAACTTAATCCGGAAGAATAATCGTTGAACCAGAAAAGGAACATGACCGGCATCATGTACATCATGACCTTCATGCCAGGCATTTGTGTTTGGGACGATCCCATCATTTGATCATTGATACGGGTATAGATCACACTGGAGATCGTCATCAGCAAGGCGAAGAGACTTATATGGTTACCATACCAGGGTAATGAAAAACCACCGGGAAAAGTATAGATTGAATCGTAGGAGGAAAGATCCTTGGCCCAAAGGAAAGCCTGTTGGCGAAGTTCTATTGAACTGGGGAAGAACCGGAACATAGCAATCAGAATGGGCATCTGCAGCAGCAATGGAATGCAGCCTGCCATCGGGTTTACCCCTGCCCTCTTATAAAGATCCATCGTGGCCTGTTGCTTCTTCATGGCATCTTCTTTCTTCGGAAACTTTTTGGTAAGTTCATCGATATCAGGCTTCAAGGCCTTCATCTTGGCCGAAGATTTATAAGTTTTGAATGCGATCGGGAAGAGGATGATCTTCAAAAGAATGGTAAGGATAAGTATGATAATTCCATAGTTCCATCCAAGGTTTCCGAAAAACGTAAATACCGGGATCACGGCCCAAATATTGATCCATGCCATCGGGGCAAAACTCCATCCCAGTGGAATTTGTCTTTCCAGTCCATGATCATAGGATTTTAATCCATAGAACTTGTTTGGACCGAAATACATCGACATAGGAATGGAAGTGATTTCAGAGGGAGAAAAAGGAATTCCTGCTTCTGCCGACATCGACCGCAGATACCTGTCATCCCTTGGCAATGTCCGGGTTATTATTTTCGGATCAGTAAAAAACTCACCGGCAATCAGAGTCGAAGAGAAAAACTGCTGTTTGAAAGAGATCCATTTGATCCGTTCGTTCTTCATGTCTTTGGTCTGGTCTTTGGTTTCCGTAAGGTAATCTACTTTATCCCCAAAGAACTTGTAATATATTGTGGAGTTCATGCGCTCCATCTTTAGACTTTTCTCCTGGCGATTAAGGTTATCCTCCCAGTTCAGTACAAGGAACTGGGTTCCCGGGTCAAATACATCCTTCATTCCGTTAAGATTCAAATGAAAGCCCAGCATATACTGATCGCCTTTGATGGTATAAACGAATTCTATGTATTTTGAAGGGTCTAAGCAGTATCAGATGCATCCGGATAAAGCCTCATCGCAAACTGTAATGAATTTTTCCCGGTAACCGACAGGGATTTATTATTATTGTTGCCTGTTAATACTGGTTTAAAAAATAATTTGTCAGTATAGATATCCCTGTTGTTCACGAAGAAATGAAATCCGAAATGTAGAGAGTCATCATCCAGAAGGATCAGCGGTTTGCCATCCCATGCCTTGTACTTTTTCAATTCCACATATTCGATCTTTCCTCCTTTTGTAGAGATCCTGAGCTTTAAAACATCGCTTTCGACGGTATAAGATTCCTTTGTTCCCGAAGCCGAGCCTGCAAAAACGCTCATCTGCTCTTTCAGTACCTCACGTACCGCTTTTACGCTGTCATTTGGGTTTCCTGAGAGGGCCTTCAGTTTTTTTCCTGCCTGTTCAATGGCCATTTGACGTGCCTGTGCAGCAATAAGTGCTTCCCGCTTTTGATTTTGCACATAAGCAATGGAATCGGACTTTCGTCTTTGGGCTCCATCTCTTTTTTTGAAGGGGTCATCAGCAGACTGTATACGACGAAGATCCCGAAAATCAAAAGCAGGCCTATGATCGTGTTCTTGTTGTTCATGAATTAAAAAATCATTTAGATAACTATGAAAAACCGGTTATTACCGGAGTGGAATTGAGAGCGCAAAGATACTTGAAAAGTGAATACGAAAAGATGCCAACGGAACCCATTTACTCAGACGGCTTTTTTGTCTTTTTTCTGTCTTGCACTATAATCAATGGCTGCCTTGACAAATGCCATGAATATAGGATGTGGATTCGCTACTGTGCTTTTAAATTCGGGATGAAACTGAACGCCGATAAACCATGGATGTCCTTTTAACTCGACGATCTCTACAAGATTGTCTTTCTCGTTGATCCCAACTGGCATCATCCTGCCTTCAGGTACCTGTCAAGGTAGGCATTATTGAATTCATACCTGTGGCGATGCCGCTCGAAGATGTCCTCCATTTTGTAGACATCATGAATTTTTGATCCTTTCTTTAGTCTGCATGGATAAGCCCCCAATCGCATGGTGCCTCCCAGCCCCGAGATCTTTTTCTGCATCTCCATCATATCTATGACAGGGAAGGGAGTACTTTTATCAAATTCAGTAGAGTTTGCTCCAGCCATCCCGAGCACGTTCCTTCCAAATTCAACTACGGCGCATTGCATACCAAGGCAAATGCCCAGGAACGGGATATCATGTTCCCTGACATAACGGATGGCAGTGATCTTGCCTTCTATTCCCCGGTGACCAAAGCCGGGGCAACCAAATCCCGCTCAATCCGGCCATCTTCTCAGCAACATTTGTATCATTTATTGATTCTGAATGGATAGTCCGACATTTACCCTGCACTCGTTCAGCGCCTGCATGGATGAATGATTCACTGATGGATTTGTAAGCATCCTTCAACTCCACATATTTCCCGACAAGTCCTATTGTCACCTCTTTCTTCGGATTCTTCAGCTTAAAAAGAAATTTCTCCCAATCTAGCGAGATCCGGTTCCTGGGCACATTTCACTTTTACCTTCTTAAGGATCTCGACATCAAGATTCTCCTTATGCATAAGCAAGGGAACATCATATATTGATTCAGCATCGATGCATTCAAGGACCGAACTTGGTGCCACGTTACAAAAGAGCGCAATTTTCTTTTTCAGGTTATCGGAAAGGTGCCTTCTCTGTCCGGCAAACGATGATATCAGGCTGAACTCCCGACTCAAGCAAGGTTTTTACCGAATGTTGGGTTGGTTTGGTTTTCAATTCTCCGGCAGCAGCCAGGTAAGGCACCAAATGTAAGGTGGACCACAACGCAATTTTTGCCAGTTCCCAACGCATCTGACGGACAGCTTCGATGTAGGGCAGTGATTCGATGTCACCGACTGTTCCACCGATCTCCGTGATCACAAAATCATAGTTACCCCTGTTTGCCAGCAGCATGATCCGGTATTTGATCTCATCTGTGATATGGGGGATCACCTGAACAGTCTCACCAAGATATTCTCCCTGCCGTTCTTTTGTGATTACCGATTGATAAATGATCCCGGTAGTGATATTGTTGTCCTGTGAAGTGGGCACATTTGAAAAACGTTCATAATGGCCAAGGTCGAGATCTGTTTCGGCGCCGTCTTCAGTTACGAAACATTCGCCGTGTTCATAGGGTTCAGTGTGCCAGGGTCAATGTTGATGTAGGGATCCAGTTTCTGTGTTGTCACTGAAAACCCTCTCGCCTTCAGTAACTTGGAGATAGAGGCTGAAATAATTCCTTTACCCTAGCGAGGATGAAACCCCTCCGGTCACGAAAATGTACTTTGTTTTGGACATCACAATTTATGGTTGAACTGTATAGAAAACAGCAAAATTACTGTTTTAAATCAGGAAAAGAAAAGCATTAAGCGGTGAATTCTATTCACATTTTTTCCTGATATATTCAGGTGGGTTTATCCTGCGCTTGATCGCGAGGATCTCGGAAGAGATCTCCTCGATCGGCTTGTTTGTGACCGTGATCACGGGCCAGTTGTATTTCTGGAATATGTTTTGTGAATAATTCAGTTCCCTTTTTACATGCTCGAGGGAAGAATAGTCTCCCGTATTACCGCCAAGATATTCCTGCCGGACAGTTCTGAGCCTCGACAGATCATTTGGGTGAGTGGTCAGTCCAAAAACATGCCCCGGCGGAAGTTTCTCCAGTATATCCGGCGGATCTACCCCGAGTACAATCTGGTAATTTGCAACAAACCAACCCTTATAAGCAAGGAAGATGACTAATGGCGTTTTAAATGTCCGGGAAACTCCAACCAGTACGATCTCTGCTTTCTCATATTCATAGTATCGCTGCCCGTCATCATGGGTAAAGGCAAACTGCATGGAATCGATCCGCTTGAAATATTCCTTGTTCAGATGAAAAAACAACCCGGGTTCTTCGGATGGCACATTTTCCAGGTGCTGCGAAAGCCGCGACAGCAAGGGACCCATGATGTCGATGGCATCAATGTTATGCTCCCTGGCTCATTTTGATGATGATTGAACGAAGAGACTCAGAAACCAGGGTATGTACGATAATGGATTTAGAGGCAACAATCTCAGGCATAATCTCCATGAGTTGTTGTTCTGAACGAATTTCAGGCTTTACGATAATTTCCAGCCTGGCATTCGGAAATTGGGTGAGTGCGGCCATCACTGCCTGTTCGGCTGTCCGCCCCCGTCCATCTGAGATGACAAATATTTTATCCATTGGTAATTATTAGCTAATTGTCAGGATATTGCTACTCCTGATTCACAAAGATAGTCAGAACCTTTCTTTTTTGAAGGAATTGATAAAATTTTCATTCATTATTTTTCGTTAACCCTATAATCTGTAATTTTGCACCGGTTTTTAGAAAGATTAAATTTAAATCTCAATTAAAATAAGCTATGGGAACGATAAAAGTTGGAATTAATGGATTTGGCCGTATCGGCCGGTTGACATTCAGAGCCTTACTGAATAAGAAAAACATTGAAGTGGTCGCATTCAACGATCTTACCGATGCCAAAACACTTGGACATCTTTTCAAATATGATTCCGTTCATGGAAAGTTCAATGGGGAAGTTGCCGTTGACGGGGATTCACTCGTGATCAACGGGAAAAAGATCCGGGTTTACGCTGAAAAAGATCCCGCTAACCTTCCCTGGAAAGAATTAGGTGTAGAAATCGTGGCCGAATGTACCGGCATTTTCCGTACCCGGGAAAAAATGTCGAAACACCTGGCAGCAGGCGCAAAGAAAGTCGTTTTATCGGTACCTTCTGATAACAAGGAAGATGTGGATCTGACTGTTGTCATCGGGGTGAATGACGACAAGCTTACAAAAGACATGAAGCTGATATCCAATGCATCGTGTACCACCAATTGCCTGGCACCGGTTGCAAAGGTGCTGAACGACAAATTCGGCATAAAGAAGGGCTTAATGAATACCATCCACTCATATACCAACGACCAGATCATCCTCGACGCCCCGCATAAGGATCTTCGCAGGGCCAGAGCTGCCGCTATTTCCATGATCCCAACCAAGTCAGGGGCTGCAAAGGCCATCGGACTGGTGATCCCGGAACTGGATGGAAAGGTAGACGGTTTTGCAGTGCGGGTCCCCACTCCCGACGGATCTCTCGTTGACCTGACATGTGAGCTTTCACGCAGTGTCACCAAAGAAGAAATCCATGCCGCTATGAAAGAAGCTGCCAACGGATCAATGAAAGGCATTCTTGAATATCTGGATGAACCATTGGTAAGCTGCGATATTATCGGGAATACACATTCCTCCATATACGACTCACTGATGACAAAGGTCATTGGCGGTGACCTGGTGAAGATCATTGCCTGGTATGATAACGAAGCAGGTTATTCGGCACGTCTTGCCGACCTGATTGAGATGGTTGCTGAGGGTTGACAAGACACCCGGTTTTCTTCTGAATTAGTGTGATTTCTTTTTCAGCATTTCCAGGTCCTGATCGCTGAGATTATATCCCAGTTGACGGGCTTTCAGACCGTCATTATATGCCTCTCTGAACAGCCCTTTTTCACGGGACGCCAGTGCACGGATGTAATACACCTGGGAATCATCCCCGAATAACTGCAAAGCAAGGTTACATTGCTGAACAGCTTCATCGAAAGAATGTTTTTTGTAAAAGCTGATAGCGATATTTACGGTTGCATCCTTGCGACCGGGTTCAATTTGAAGCGCTTTCCTGAAGTCTGCAATTGCCTGATCATAAAGGTTGAGATTGTCTTCATAAAGTAACCCTCTTTTCAGATAAGCATCGATGTAAGCATTCGAAATCCTGATTGTATTGGTGTACTCCGTCTCAGCATTGTTAAATTGCTGCATATGAACAAGAACATCTCCTTTCAGGACATATCCCCTGGGTTTATCAGGAGCCATCCTGATAGATTCATCCAGGATATTAATGGCTTCCGGGTAATTTCCATTATTCTCATAGGAAAGCCCAAGATCGTATCTAACATCAAGATCAAAAGGGCTTAATGGTTCATGAAGAGAAATCACTTTCTTAAAATTCTCAATGGCAAGGGGATAGTTTTTCAAATTCACAAGATAGATGGTACCCCTTAGCATATAAGGTACGGCCGGAGCGTTCCTTTCACAGGATTGATTAGTATACCCGAGGGCAGTATTGTAATCCCCGGAATTATAATATTGTAAACCTATACCAAAATATCCTCGCCAATACTCCGGATATTTCGAAATCACATCTTTCCAGAATGTAAAATTATCTTTCCAAATTGCAGAACGTTGTATAGTCATCACAGAAAAAATCACAAGGATCCCTGTCATGACTGATATAGCAAGATACCTCCATTTCTGTATTCCGCTTATCCGTGAATAGAGTTGTCCGGCAATAAAAAAAAGACCAATATATGGAATGTAAGTGTAACGCTCATTGATAAGTGAATCGCCAACGGGAAGAAACTTAATCATAACCGAAACTGTTATGAGGTAAAATAAAAACCCGAACAGGTAATCCTTTGTATGCCGGGTTGATTTAAAAGCCAGAAAGACAAGACCAGCAAGAATTACCAGAAAGGAATAAAAGTACCATGGGAAAGAACCCAGTTCCTGATAAGAATAAGGATGGACCGCAGAAAGATGAATGGGTACAACCAATTTTACAAGATAAATCAGGAGGCCATAGCAAGCGTTCAATGCACTGGTAAAGGAAAGAACGTGTTGATTGTTAAGCGCAGTGATGGCAATCTGAGCCCTGATGGCAAGAACCCCGAAAAATATGCAAAGAGTAAAAAATGGCACCTTCTCAAGGATAACACGAAGATTTATTTTCCTTCCTTTGTAATAATCAAACAGGAAAAACAAAACAGGCAGTGTTACAGCCTGTGCTTTGGCAAGGTTTGAAAGAATGAACAAAACAAAAGAAACCATCAGCAATAATGGTTTACCGGTTTTCATATAACGAACATATACTAAAGTGCTGCCAAGAAAAAAAGCGCCATAAAGCACATCTTTCAACTCCGACACCCATACAACCGACTCGACATGCATGGGATGAATGGCAAACAGCGCAGCAGTCACCGCAGCAGTCTTCCAGCCCTTTCTGTCCACTAATTCATAAACCAGGTAAAACACCAGGACAACATTCAAAAGATGCAGCAAGATGTTGTTAAGGTGAAACCAGAAAGGGTTTACACCAGCATATATACCTGGATCGCCATGTGGA
Organism: uncultured Bacteroidales bacterium; assembly: GCA_963800585.1. GTDB lineage: Bacteria > Bacteroidota > Bacteroidia > Bacteroidales > FEN-979 > FEN-979. The sequence goes on along the minus strand of CAWDBP010000008.1, from coordinate 480,865 downwards.
AAAACCAGCCATTCAATGTGAAGCCATAATAATGTAAGAGGGTGATAATTACCCATGTAGAAGGTCGAGAAGGAAAAAACTTCCCTGAAATTAAAAGTCTTCAAAAAAGGATTTTCATAAGTATAGGAATGATCATCCCATAGAATAAGGCCATTCCCCAGGGAAGGAAGAAAAATGAAAAATGTCGCCGCAAGAATGATCAGTAAAGGAATGAAAGCACTTATTTTTGAAGGCGCCGGGATGGTTTTCTGGGATTTCCTTTGCGGAAGCTTATTCATGTAGTGTTAGTATCGCTGGGTCACAAATTTATTGATTTTCATACTTAGTTATTAATAATTTCTTAACTCTTTATTAAGAATTAGTTCTTAATTTTGAAGTTTAAGAGATAACAATGGAAAAATCTGAATATAAGATCCTTTTGGTTGATGATGAACCGGATATCCTCGAATTTGTAGGATATAATATCCGGAAAGAAGGTTATACACTTTTCACTTGTTCCAACGGTAAAGAGGCCATCCAGATTGCAAAAAATGTAATCCCCCATCTGGTCATCCTTGACATTATGATGCCGGGGATTGATGGTATCGAAACCTGCATTGAAATGCGGAAGATCGAAACGTTAAAATCAACCCTGATTGCATTTTTAACAGCCAGGAAGTGAAGACTTTTCACAAATTGCGGGATTGGATGCCGGTGGTGATGATTATATCTCAAAACCCATCAAGCCCCGCGTACTTATGAGCCGGATCAATGCTTTGTTGAGAAGATCGCCTGATTCCGCTGAACGGGAAACGCGAATACTATCTCGGAGATATAATTATAGACCGTGAAAAATACATCATTCTGAAAAATGGTAAAGAGATCAACTTTCCCCGTAAAGAATTCGAACTCCTTGAATTGCTGGCTTCCAAACCGGATAAAGTTTTTACCCGTGAACAGATCTTTGAAGAAGTCTGGGGGAATGATGTCATTGTTGGCGACCGCACCATCGATGTGCACATTCGCCGGATCCGCGAAAAGCTGGACTCCGATAACATCAAAACCATCAAAGGAGTAGGTTATAAATATGAAGTCTGACCAGAACATCAGTCCCAATTCCTGGATGCTGATCAATTCGGTCACCATCGTGATTGTCCTTTCTTTTCTTTATGTTGGCTCCGCGTTAATCCTGCATGACCCTGTACTCTGGATTCCTTTGCTGATTGCCGATTCCGGAGTATTTCTCCTCTCCTATTTCATCTATCGTTACATCCTCGAGAAGTTCATATACGACAAAATAAAACTGATCTATAAAACGATCCATACGCTGAAATCAAAGATCTCTTTTAAAGAAATGGATCTTAGTCTCAATAAGGATATCATAAGCAAAGTCAACGAAGAAGTGTCCGAATGGGCCCAGGATCGAAAGCAGGAAATTGAAGAGCTGAAAAAACTGGAAGCCTACCGCAGGGAATTTCTCGGGAATGTGTCACATGAACTGAAAACACCTCTTTTCAATATCCAGGGCTATATCTTAACCCTGCTTGACGGCGGACTCGACGATCCTTCCATAAATAAAGAGTACCTTGAACGTTCCGGAAAAAATATCGAACGCATGATCTCCATCGTGGAAGACCTCGAAGTTATCTCCAGATTTGAAACAGGAGAAATGAAACTCGATATAATTAATTTTGATATAGTTGCACTTGCAACAGATGTCATCGAACTCCTGGAAGTTAAAGCAAGGAAGAAAAACATCCGTTTGAACCTCTCCAGGGAATATGAAAAGCCATTATTTGTTAGGGGCGATAAGGAACGCATCCGTCAGGTACTGATCAACCTTCTGGACAATAGCATTAAGTATGGGACTGAAAACGGTAAAACAAAGGTTAGCTTTTTTGATATGGATGAGAACCTCCTGATCGAAATAACTGATAATGGCATTGGCGTTGATTCGAAAGATATCTCGAGGTTATTTGAACGGTTTTTCAGGGTTGATAAAAGCAGGTCTCGTGAACAGGGCGGTTCAGGGCTGGGACTTGCCATTGTAAAACATATTCTCGAAGCCCATAAACAAACCATCAATGTAAGAAGTACGATCGGCGTGGGAACTACATTCGCCTTTACTCTTCAGAAGACTGATTCTGTTCAGTCTTAACATCGTCAACCTCAGGAGACTGATTCTGCTCAGTCTTAGTATCGTCTGCCACAGAAGGCTTAATCCGTGCCGTCTTGGGATCCTGATTCCAGAAGCCTTTCGAATGTTTAACCAGTTTCCCTTCTACAAGAAAATAAATGGCTTCTGCAATATTCAGTGAATACCTGCTGATACTTTCAATCTCCGTAAGGATAATCATCAGGTTAGTCGCAACAACTACCACATCTGATTTTTTTGCCATCTGCTCGATGATTTGTTCCGCGATGGCCTGAACCTTTTCTTTTATAACTTCTGAATCGTTATAAATATCTTTTATGAATGTTGTGTTCCTTGAATTCAGGATAGTGATCACATCTCGTACAATGGCATCCGTTGATCCTGCCAGTTCATCGATCTTTAATTCTATCACTATATCCTTGTAATCACTAAGCCCTTCAATCAGTTTGGCAATTTTTACCGCATGATCACCCATCCTTTCAAGATCATTGTTCATTTTCAGCGATGCCATGATCAACCGGAGATCTGTCGCTACAGGTTGTGTCAATGCGAAAATACGTTGGCAAAGCTTGTCGATCTTTACATCCAGCTTATCCACAGCATTTTCAGTTTCAATGATTTCTTCCGCTGACTCAATATCACAATTGATCAGTGCAACCATTGTTTGATGTATCTGAGATGCCACAAGGTTGCCCATCTTCAGTATTCTTTTCTTTAATTTTTCGAGTTCCAGTTCGAAATGTCGTTCCATTATTAGTTGTAATTAAGTTATTATTCTTTAGCACCCCCAGTTTCACTGGAGGTTATCCATATTATGCCCTTCGGGCATCTTTTTAGTTACTCTTCTTTTTACTATTCACCGAACAATTATCAATTATCAATTATCAATTTATCCGAATCTCCCTGTAATATAGTCTTCTGTTTGTTTCTTATCCGGGTTGGTAAATATTTTTTTTGTCTTTCCGGATTCAATCAGTTCGCCGATATAAAAGAATGCCGTGTTGTCACTAACGCGGGCAGCCTGTTGCATATTATGTGTTACGATAATAATTGTATAATTATCCTTTAGTTGGAAGATCAATTCTTCAATCTTCGATGTGGAGAGCGGATCAAGTGCACTGGCAGGCTCATCCATCAGGATGATCTCAGGGTTGACAGCAAGTGTACGTGCAATACAAAGTCGTTGCTGCTGGCCGCCTGATAATCCCAATGCGGAATCGTGTAACCGGTCTTTAACCTCCTCCCAAATCGCAGCACGCTGTAAGGATAACTCAACGATTTCCGTCAATTTTTTATGGTCATGAATCCCATTTATCTTTGGACCATATGCCACATTCTCAAATATCGATTTTGCAAAGGGATTTGATTTCTGGAAAACCATACCTACATTTTTCCGCAGGTTAACAGAATCCACATTTTTATTATAAATATTGAATTCATCCACCAATACTTCCCCAGTTATCTTCACACCCGGGATCAGATCATTCATACGGTTCAAGGTTCTCAGGTAAGTGGACTTTCCGCAGCCCGATGGTCCGATCAGCGCTGTTACCTGTTTTTCAGGAATATCCATCGAGATGTTATTCAGTGCCATCTTGCTTCCATAAAAAAGCGAAAGATTTCTCGTTTTTATCTTTGGTTCTTTCATTGTATTCTTTCAGACTTATCTTTGTTTTTAATGAGCTCTTCTAAGCCTTGACCTGATCAGAACAGCGATAAAGTTCAATGTGAAGGTGAGAAGGAGCAATACGAGAGTAGTTGCAAATTGTATCGGCAATGTTTGATCAACATTTACCGATTGGGTTGACATAATGTAAATATGATACCCCAGCGACATGAACTGGTCGCTGAGTGAATGTGGTAAAGTAGCGAGATAGTAGGCAGCTCCGGTAAACAGGATCGGCGCCACCTCTCCTGCCCCCCTTGAAACCGCAAGAATAGTGCCCGTGAGAATACCTGATCTTGAGCCAGGCAGAACTACTTTCCAGATTGTTTGCCATTTTGTTGCTCCCAGTGCAAGACTGGCTTCCCTCAAATCCCTTGGAACCGAATGAATCGATTCTTCTACAGAAACAATTACGACCGGCAATGTTAATAATGCCATCGTAAGGCTGGCCCAAAGAATATTGGGTTGTGCCCAGGTAAGTTGTCCTCCGAAAAATGCTTTATCCATTCCTCCTCCGACAAACTTGATGAAGAACCCAAGTCCAAAAAGGCCGAAAATTATTGAAGGCACCATTGAAAGGGTCCTGACAGCAAACTGAACACCTTTAGCGATCCACGAGGACTCTTTTGCATATTCAGTAAGGTAGAGAGCAGTAATAACTCCAAAAGGAACAGCTGCAATCGACATGATGATCACCATAAGGGCTGTGCCATATATTGCCGGAAAAATGCCTCCTTTCGTCATTCCTTCCTTTGGAAAAGATGTCAGGAATTCCCAGGACATCTGGTTCTTTCCGCCAATAATAATGATTACCAGCATAAGGACAATGACAGCAATAATCAGGATCACAGACAACCCGGTAGCCCCCATTAGAATTCCACCTGTTATTTTTTTTATTTTCATGATTTTTTCCCCTGTAACCGGGTCATTAATCTTCCTTTAACATAAAATTCAGCTGTCGCATTCAGAGTAAAAGTGAAAACGAACAACAATGTACCAATCAAAAATAGAACGTTGTAATGAGTATCCCCAAAAACGACTTCTGCCATTTCCGCTCCAATCGTGGCGGATAATGTTCGTACCGAATCGAATGGATTCCAAGACATCAATGCTGCATTCCCTGTAGCCATCAGTACGATCATGGTTTCCCCGAAAATTCGTCCGATACCAAGTAAAACAGCGGCAAAAATTCCCGGAGCTGCGGCAGGTAAGGTGACAAAGAAGGCAGTCTGCCATTTCGAAGCACCCAGTGCCAGGCTGGCTTCTTTGTAAGTTGATGGAACGGCAGTCATTACGTCCTCTGTTACTGTAAAAATGATCGGTATTGCTGCCAAAGCCATGGCTACTCCTCCAACAAAGGCATTGAGTCTGGTTTCATATCCAAAAAGATGTTGAAAGAAAGTTGCCATAACGATCAGTGCAAAGAAACCAATTACCACGGAAGGAAATCCGGCAAGAATTTCAATTGCCGGTTTAATAATCTCACGCATCCACCCAGGTGCAAAAGCAGCTGAGAACAATGCGGCAAGAATTGCTAAAGGCGCAGCAAAAAGTATTGCGATGATGGTTATTTTAAATGTACCGATAATCAATGGCAGCAATCCATATCTCGGTCTGTCGGATACAGGCATCCATATCTTTCCGGCAAGACCTTTTAGTGTTACCCTGTTTCCTTCTCCGGAATCATCTTCTTTGTATGATAATCCCCCGGCAGTAGCAGAAGTCGTAGTATCACTTATCGAGTCACTTGTCGCCCCATATACTTCCTGTTTTGTCGGTGGAACGGCTGTTTCACTTCCTCCATAAACTTCCTGTTTATTAGTATTCTGTCCTTGCCCTGAAGATCCGTAGGTCTCCTGTTTTGTTGAGGATATTTCAGTCTTTGTCACTGCTTTACCAGAAAAAATCGGCAACGTTTCGCGAAAAACGAATAAAAAAATCAGGATAATTATCGCGATGGATAGGAATGCAACACCGGTAATGATCTTCTCAGCAAAGAATTCCGAGGGTCTCATTTGTTTTTTCAGGCTCTCATGGCTGAAAACAAACTTTTTTGTTTGACTCTTTGAAATATCTTCCTGCTTTTCTGTCAGCCCGGGAGTTTCTTCTGATGGTCTGGTTTCTTCAGTATTCATTCTATTCTCTTAAAAAAAACCAAAAGCAGCGCATTTAGCGCTGCTTAGGTACCCTTTACTAACCTCTACTTAACTGGAAAATATCCCTGTTCAACCACAAGTTTTTGACCTTCCGGGCCAAGGATCCAGTCGATGTAGTTTTTCATTTCCCCAGTTGGCCTGTTCCTGAGGTACATATACAAATACCTGCTGATGGGGTATGTTCCATCTTTTATTGTCTCTGCACTAGGCGTATATGCTGGTGATTTATCATCTTTTTTCACCAGGCATTGCTTTACGCCTTTTGAATAAGCTGCTCCGCCATAACCGATGCCATATTTATCATTTTTCACTGCATTTACAACAGCTGCAGTTCCGGGAAGTGTTTGGCAACTGGTTGCATAATCACCTTTTACGACATTTTCCTGGAAGAAAACATAGGTACCAGAACTATTCTCACGGCCGTAAAGTTTGATGTCTGCATCTGGTCCACCAACTTCTTTCCAATTCTTGATCTTCCCTGTATAGATTCCACTCAGTTGTTTCACACTAAGTTCTTTTACAGGATTTGATTCATTTAAGTAAACTGTGATGCCATCCTTTGCACAACGGATCTCTATACCCAATGAACCATAACGTTCTTTTAACTGATCCATCTCGCTCTGTTTCATAGGACGGCTGGCATTACAAATATCAGTTGCACCATTGATCAGGGCAGAGATACCGGTTCCTGATCCTCCACCGGTTACCTGAAGAGCAACTTCAGGATGTGATTTCATGTATACTTCTGCCCATTTCTGAGCAAGAATCACCATGGTATCCGACCCTTTGATGGTTATTTTTTTGGGCGCCGGCATGAAGGCGAAGGTGATGACCGCCAAAAGGATAACACCGGTTATCGTTTTTATTGTTTTTGATCTTTTCATGATTCAATATTTTATAATTAGAACTATCAATTGATTTATTAGAATTTAGCCTGGATTCTCAAAGTCAGAAAATTCTGTGGGATTTGATTATTATAATCATATGTTCCACCAACATTATTCACCGAATAACTAGTTACAACCTTTCCTGCATTAGATAACTTTTGATTCAAAGGAATGGAATAAGCTAATTGAACCTTAATATTGTTACTGAAGAAGTACGTCCAGGCAAACGTCCATGTCCCAAGTGCAATATCATTTGTCCCGCTCATCAGTTTTTCCGTAGTGGTTGCCACAGTTTGTTTAATAGTATACATATTGTTGGCACTTGAAAAGGCAGGAGCGCCATTGGTTGTAGTAGTAGTGGATTTACTATAACCATATTTGGTTGAAATCGAATCCTTATTTATTTTAGTATTTGGGCTGTAATAATCGTAACGAACAGCAAATTGGTTGCGTTTTCCAATATTTTTAATAAGGTATACGTAGTATCCCATGAAGTTGCGTTCAATGGCCGGTGTTATCAAAGTAGTTGTTGTGGCCGTCTGGGTCAATGTCAGGGTATCATGCTTATTTGTATATGAAGTAGTATTTACAGCAGCATTCTTGACATAAGAACCAGGAGCGCCATTAATACCCATAATATATTCTCCTTTAAGTGCAAGACCTCCAAGAACATCCATATAGAGTTGAGCTTCAAAACCAACCCAGTTCCGACGGATAGAATTTCCCTGACTGGATTCTATTTTATTAAGGGTATAGTCTGAACTCAGTAGATCACTGGTATTTGCTTTGACTTTACCATAATATCCATGGGCACCAATGGTAAGACCACCGAAACTTCCGAATTTGAATGCATAGGTTGCGCGAGCCATCAGATCTTTGAAACCATCAAAGTCAACATTATTCTGAGCGGCATTAATTGTATTTCCATTTGCGTCAGTATAAGTATATCCTTCATTACCATTTAACAGGGCTATCTGGATTTTGAGCTGTGTTTTAGGGGGTCTCACTTCGAGTTTAAAACCAATGGCTTTTTCGTCCGGGTATAAGGTAGTAATTACTTTCGAACGTTCGAGACACTCTAAGTTACTGGATGAATACTCGACTTCATAATTGGGACGATCAAATTTTCCAGCCCATAATGAAAAGGTCTTTATCCAAGGCTCATTTATCTGTGCATAAGCGTTTTTAATAGTGAAGTTACCTGGCTGAAAATCTGGCTCTAACACAAAAGCAACTCCATCAGTAGCTTCATAAGTAACTTTTACCCTGGCCCTACGGATCATAAAATTATTATAAGGGTAATTTGAAGATTGTTCATAATTAAAGTACTGTGCCTGGATGTAACCTGATAGTTTGATTTTCGTTAATTTTGCAAGATCACCTTCCGCTGTTGTGATCCTGTCCTCAAATCCGTTAATCCGGTCTCTCAGGGTGTTGACCTGCTGCGGTAAAGTATCCGTTGGATTTGTCTGGGCCAAAACCGGTTTTGCCAACATCATCGGAACAAGTAATCCCAATGTTAACGCGAATAGCGTGGCCTTTTTCGTTTTCATCCGGAAATAATTTGTGTTAATTAAACCGGAATGACGCACGGAATTATTCTCCTGCGAAATGGGTTCTTTAGTACATTCTCTTTTCATAGTTTATTGATTAGGTTTGCGGCAAAAATATGCCGTATAACAAAGGCCGGTGTTAACGGCATGTTACCTTTGTGTTAACAAATTGTGAAGGAAAGCTGGTGTTGGGTATTGGGTGTTAGGTATTGGGTATTGGGTATTGGGTATTGGATATTGGTTTTTGGGTGGGGGTATAAGGTTTTTGGGGGTTAGGTAGTGGAAAGTGGGTACTATATCGAAACTAGATGTGAAGATTGACGTTGGAGGCGAGGATGGCAAGCCGGATAGCTTCCTGTATTTCTTTTATTTTCCGGGTGGTTTCTGATAAGGGTTCTTTGAATTCGGTTATTTCCCGGACCTTTAAACGGACTTTCAGGAAATGTTCCTGGAGAAGGAAGTTCTTATCTATCATCCTGCAGGTCTTCATGATGGAGAGTAACATCAATTCTTCATTTGACAATTCAGATCCACCCATTAGTTTCGAATACAATTCTCCGAGCACCCGTTTTTTTAATTCAATGTTAACAATGGGATATTTATCCTGGTGAAAGATTCCGAATAAATGGTACTCTTCCTTTTTCAGAATGTTCTTTTTGATGAGATTCTTCAGCAGTACCCTCCATTTCAATCCACTTTTATAGACTATCCTCTGGATTGCCTTTTTCAAATTAAGTGTCTTTTTCGATTTTCGTAAAGCTTCAAGCGCTGAGTCCATCACTTTATCCCCTGTCTCCCTGGCACCGGTAATCCGAACCTGGTCGCCGGCAATTTCGATTTCTCCTCTGTTTTCCAATTCAAATAAAAGAGCCCCTGCGAGTCCGAATCTTATCCTTTGTTCTGAATTTCCAAACCATCCTTTATCATTGAGGGCCAAAAGGACGATCGTTTCCGGAAATGATAAACTGCTACTATTTTCTTCTGTCATCTTTTTTGATTCAACACATAAAGTTAACTCTATTTATCATTGGAAATTACATTACAGAACTAAACGAAACAATAAAAAGAGACCACCTGAAAGTAAGATGGTTACCGGAAGTGTAAAAACCCAGGCTGCAAGAATATTTTTTACTGTATTCATCTGAAGGTTCTGTCGTCCTTTACCTGCAACCATAGCTCCTGCCACACCGGAAGAAAGTACATGTGTGGTGCTCACCGGTAAACCGAGCCAGGTAGACACACCTATTGTACTGGCGGCAATCAGCTCAGCACTGGCACCCTGCGCATAAGTAAGATGTGTTTTCCCGATTTTTTCACCGATAGTGACGACAATTCTTTTCCACCCAATCATAGTACCAAATCCAAGTGATAAAGATACCATTAGTATAACCCAACGGGGAGCATATTCAGTATGAGTTTTAATTTTTTTCAGGTTTAATTTCAGGCTAGCAATATCTGCTGGTTTCAAATATGGTTTTATTTTGTTCGAAGATTCTTTTTGGATCAAAGTAACATTCTTTGAAAGAAGAAAGATCGATTTACGGATATTGAAATTCTCATTTTTATTTAATTCGCTAATTTTAGTTTTTCCTCGTAACTGGCTGGTTATATAATGTAAATTTGAAAGAGCAATATAGTAACCTGCTTTTCCTTTTTCAGTTAATGCAAGGGTATCCATCTTTTGAAGGGACCACTCAATTCTTTTCGCATCCATAAAAAGGTTTTGTGCTGGCTTACTTCTGTCAATGGCAAAAAATGCAGGAACAAAAGCGATCAGTATGAGCATGATCAGGCCCACACCTTTCTGGCCATCATTCGAGCCATGAGCATAGCTGACACTGGTGCAAGTGAGCACAAGAATACTCCTGATCCACAGTGGCGGTGGCTTTTTGCCCTGAGGTTCCTTAAAAATATCTTTGTTTTTTATGAGTTTTTTCAGTAGTAACATAAATAGTAAAGCTAACCCAAATCCAAAAACGGGCGAAATAAGCAAAGAAAGACCAACTTCTGTTACCTTGGTCCAGTTCAAAGCAACTTCATGGTTTCCCGGAAGTAGAATAAAGGCTAATCCCACTCCAAAAATGGAACCGATCAGTGTATGCGAGCTTGAACAAGGAATGCCAATGTACCATGTAGAGAGGTTCCAGATAATCGCCGTCAGGATCAGAGAAAAAACCATTGCAACATTATGTGCAAGATTCTGGTCAAGGATAACGTCTAAAGGAAGAAGGTTTATGATGCCAATGGCAACAACTATTCCTCCAACATTCACACCAACAAAATTCCAGAAACCAGACCATATTACTGCGATTGTCGGCTTTAATGAATGTGTATAAATAACAGTTGCAACCGCATTGGCTGTATCATGAAAGCCATTGATAAATTCGAATGAACAGGCGGCAATCAGGCATAAAATAAGGAAAATGCTGTAAACAGTATCAAGTCCAAACATAGAATAATATATTGGTCAGGTAAAACAGAAACAAAATTTGAATTGAAGGATTTTGCAGACAAATATATTGTAATCTCCAGTGATAATCTAATGTTTTTTTTACTCAGATTTGTAAAATCCACTAATCCTGGAAAGTGACCAATCTGCCTGCAATCATTAGGGAAGATCCTATCCAAATCGAAAGGGAAGCTGCTTGTTGAATAAAATAATTTAAAATTCAACCAATCCCTTGATGGATGTTATAATGGTAAATCTAAAATAAATCGCCTTGCTGTTAAAGGTTGAATGAAACGGGGATTCATTTAGGCTTCTTCATCGAAAACCTCGAGAAATGCTTCAAATTTCTCGTCTTGTTCTTCAGTAAAGTCCGCATCAGCTGCTGCTTTTGAGGAGGCGAAGTCTTCAATTAATTTATCTTTTTCTTCCTGGGACAAAGAATCAAAATTAGCAAATGAATCATAGGTAAGTCCATCATTATCGTAAACATCGCATAATTCAAAAGCACCTTTTGGGTCACTTTTTATTTCATTAACCAGGTCTTGAAAGTCATAGGTGTCTTCTTTACAGATTGTTATTCTAATTTTCCTTGTCATATAAAAAGATTTTATAAGTAAATACTATGAATTTTATCTGTGGACAAATATATATATACGAAAACTATACTGTGTTAAACTCCATTTAAGTTTAAGTTAAAAGAAATGTACCAGACTGTTTACTCTGAACCATATAAACTTTACCATCCCATCTTCTATTTAATACCGCTTTTGTTAATTTCACTCAAATAATCCAGCTTCATGAATTCAATAACTGCCTCTATGGCATTATGGTCAGACAAGTACTCTTTGCCTTTCCCCCATCTCGATTTGAAGACAGATACTTGCCTGTGCATCCATTTAATTACCTGTGAATTGCGTGTAAGAATATAATCAATTTGACGTGGATCAGGATGCGGGGAATGAAAAGCATCATTGGATTGATCATCAAAAGTAATCCTGTTTGTACCTGAAAGGGCTCCATCCTCAGCATCTAAAATTTTCAACATGCCCGTATAATTCTCTGTAACTTTTTCATCTGTATTAAAATCACCACAGATAATCTGTGGGATGTGTGGGTCGGAATAGGGCACAATCAATTTTTCATAAATTTCACTAAGCTGGTTATTTCTGATATCCTGAGGGTAATCGTCATCCTGTAAATGGGTTGCAATCAATTGGAATAGAGTATTTTTTATTTGTCCCTCGAATAATATGGCGCCTTTTCTTGCAAAAGAATCAAATCCCGCAGAACTTGTAAATTCTATTTCTTTCTTTATAATCAAAGGAATTTTACTCAGGATCCATACACCACCGTTAACTTTTATTGATAATAATGATTTATTTACCGGACCATAAACATAAGGGTAGGCATCCTTCAAAGTATTACGAATGATCATCCTTGCCTGCCCGATAAAAGCCTCTTCGAAAACAATGATATCATAATCTTCTGAAGAAAGAGCTTTTGCGATTGCCTCAGCCCGGTCATTCTTCTCACTTAAAAGATTAAGAGAAGGTAACATCCCTATGTTCCAGGAAAGAATTCTAAGTTGTGTGGATGTAGTTGCAGGCGAAATTACAGGAACTCCTTTATTGAGGATTAATTCATTTCCTGTTGTGGATAAAAATGCTAATGTCAGTGAACAACTAAGAAACAGTGCCTTGATCGTTCGGACTGACATAGGCTTATTTTTCAGATCTTATTTTCATACCGCGAAGTTGCAACGAAAATAATATCTAAATGTTAAGGCAAAAACAACAAATAGTTAAGCGGGTAATAATAAAATGTAAAGAAAAGTTAAACAAACAGTCCAGAGGGAAGATCCATACGATGTTGAACTTTCATGACGTTTGTATCATTCAATGTTTATAATTACTTTCCCAGTTGCATGTCCTTCAAATAAATACCTCATGGCATCAGCGGTCTTATCAAGCGTATATCGCCTGTCAATAACTGGCTTGATCTTGCCATCCTCTATAAGTTTTGTAAGAAATTCCAAATCCTTTTTATTTGCTTTTGCAGATATAGTTCTCATCTTCTTCGATCCAAATGACAACAACCATCCAAATAAAAGTGATTTGAAAATTTGAGATAAGGAACCACCAACCATCACATATATGCCATTCGGAGTCAGGATTTTTTTATAAGCAAAAATTGGATAATTTCCATTAACAGCTATGATGAGGTTATAACGCATGTTGCTTTTTGTAAAATCCTCTTTTGTGTAATCAATTACATAATCAGCACCAAGAGAACTCGTTTGTATCGCATTGTTCGGACCACATACTCCGGTTACTTCTGCATCGAAATATTTGGCAAGTTGAACCGCAAATGTTCCAACACCGCCAGCACTACCAACAATTAAAACTTTTTGTCCTCTTTGAATGTTGCCTTTATCACGTAATGCCTGCAGGGCTGTTAATGCTGCCATAGGTAGTGCAGCTCCCTCTTCAAATGAAATCTTTTCAGGTTTAATTATCAAGGCTTTTTCAGGTGCTGTAACATATTGGGCAAAACCTCCAAATCCATACTTGGCAAGGTCTCCCATAACCTCATCTCCGGACTTAAACTGCTTGATATTTTTACCCACTGATTCTACCCTCCCAGCAATATCGGCTCCAAAAATTCTTCTCTTCGGTATAAGGCCCATTTTCATGGAGCGGTAATCTGCTGCATTTACCGACACTGCAACTATTTTTATCAACATTTCGTCGTCGTTTGGTACAGGCTTGTCGACATCACAATAGATCAGCTTTTCGGGTGAACCTTTTTTGTTATAGACTACTGCTTTCATTTTTTCCATATCTTTTAATATTATCATTTCGTTATATCAAGTGAAGTGCACCCATGACTTACTCTTCTGATCATATGCTCAAGTTCTAGTTTGTTCGTCTTTCCCAGTTGTTTTTTTCCTTTTTTTCGAATTCATAACAACTACTACTGCTGCTGCAGAAGATGCTGCTGCAATGATTATAATTCCCGCTATTCCCATTGCTTAAATAATTAAATTCTTATGAATGTATTTCTAATCACCCAAGTCTCATGAAAATCAATGCAATGTAAATAATAAATAAACATAGAAAGATTAAAGCAAAAGGCAATTGAAGACGTTTTGAGCTAAAAGATAAACCGGTCATTGAAAGAACAATGAATACAACACGAAACCAGAAATTAGGATCAAAATGGGCAGCTCCCGATCTAAAAAAATCTTCTGTAAGACTTACAATGGCAATACCTGCAAGAAGTCCGAAAAACCATTTACGGTTATGCTCATATATTCCTTCAAGGTCGGTTTCTGCTTTAAGTTCGGGAATTAAAAGATGGCCTAACATGGATACCGTTATTGGAATGAGTAAATAAAACAGAAAGTTAAAATATAACCACTCCGAATTATCATGCCGGTAAAAAAATACCCACCAGATCTGAAGTTGGAGGAGCAATAGAGATATTATCCAGATCATTGTAGGATAATAGATCTTTACTTTACCGCGTAGATTGATCAAGCTCGCGACACTTAAAATTAAATGCCTGACTCCTAATGCGATAATCATCGAAACAAAAATCGAAAGATGGTCAAACTGTTTCATATAAACGCTCCTTCCTGATATAATTAATTAAACGCCTCAAAAGTAATATCTTCTTAACTGAAAGCAAATTGCTGTAATAATAAATTTTATTGTTGTCGGAGATGCTGAGCGGAATGACAGATTAGTGATTCTAAATTCGCTTAATTCATCTTACCACCGGCTTTCATCTTCTGATCAATCTTGTCTGATGTTTCTTTGACAATTTGCTGAATAGCAGGTCCTGCCGTTGATGTGATCAACAATATATCCAACATCATTCTTTTCCCAACCGGGGTCTTATAAAACTCAACCAGTTGATCCATTTCCTTTTCTGTGAAGCACTGGCGGTATAAATTGATTAGTACATTCTCGATCATATGATGAGTATAACCATGCTGGCATTCTTCTAGAAGATTTTGATAAAATTCCCTGGGACGTTTGGTATCATTCGACTGCTGACTTATGATTGAATATTTAAGTACAGTGTCAAAGTTGAGTTTTGACCGTTCCGCCCGAAGGATGCGAATCTTACTTGTCAATGAATCACCAGGCGGGGTGGTCGTATCGACTCTCAGTTTAAGATTTTCTATATACGACTGGATGGCGTCAGGCATTCCGGATGAATTATTTTGTGCGGATGTACTCAGCGTAAATAAGCACAATCCAACAAGCAGGATAATTATTTTACTTCTTGTCATATAGCATGTTTTTTTCAGCAATTATTGCATTCCATTGAATCGGGATCTGTTTCCCAACTACTTTATTTTTAAACCTGACAGCAGGATAACCCAGGGTAATGGTTCCGAAGATCTTCTCATCTTTTCTTATTTTCAGAAGTTTCCGTAAGGATTTGCTTCGATTCAGGATTATCTGGTTCCCGACCAAGTTCCTGCATCCCAATCCACAGGTCTGGGCATACAAATCGATGTTATACAAAGCATACTGGGCACTTTCCAATGAAAGTGGAATCTGTTTTTCTCCGACGATCATCAACAGGGCAGCAGGTATGGTTTTAAATGCCCTTCCTCTTTCTATCGATTTCTCAAGTTTAGGTTTGGCTTTCAGGAACTCAAACTCAGTTTTTGGAGCAAAAACCCTGACCAGCCAATGGATTACCTTTGGTTTGTAAACAAACTGATGGAGTCTTCTTACAAACAGAAAGATTATTGAATCAATCTTTTGAATGATCTCAGGATCGTCAATAACGATTGCTCTCAGTTTAAAATTATGAGTTGGGGCATAACCGGCATAAGAAACAATTTTTTGCAAGAGTTCCCTGTCAATCCTGTCCTTCTTAAAATCCCTGATAGTCCTTCTTTCCCCCAGGAGTTCATCAATCTGATCAGGACCTGGATAATTGGTTTTATCAAAACTGACGGGGGGAATGCCATCCCATGAAAGAGCCTGTTCAGGACAAATGGCTATACACTGGGAGCAGGTGCTGCAATAACGGTAATCAATTCTTAACGATCCATTTTCAACCTTCATGCAGGATTCATGGCAAACTTTGATGCAGATCCCGCAGAGGTTGCATCGTTGCTGGTCGATGGTTATCATTGTTGAATCGGGTGGTTTAGTTTTGGACTATCAAAGATAGATTATTTGAAAGGATGGCAATGTTAAATTCATGTGAACGAATAAGACAGTGTTGTTTACGATTGAACGATTTACCTGCCTTTCGGTAGGCGGGCGATTTACGAATGATTTTTTTAATTGACGATTTACGATTGGATAAAGGTTTTCATTTATTTTTGGCAGACGGGGTTGCTTTTTTTGGAAGAAAAAAAGTATTAATGGGTCAACCTGAATTTCTCAATTTCTGATTTAATTTCATCCCGTACTTTTCTGGTTCTCTCCAATTTTTCTTCTTCGGTTCCTGTAAATGTGGCCGGGTCTTCAAATGACCAATGGACTGTTTGAGTGACACCCGGGAATATCGGGCAGCGTTCTGAATTTGCCGCATCACAAACAGTAACCACATAATTGTAGCGATACCCATTTTTATAGAAATCAAATACATCTTTGGTCTGGTTCATTGAAATATCTATTCCAATTTCAGCCATGGTTTCAACAGCCAGTGGATTTAATGTGCCTTTTTCCAAACCAGCACTTGTGGCTTCAAATTTGTCACCAGCTAATTTATTCAATAGTGCTTCAGCCATCTGGCTGCGGGCTGAATTATGAACACAAACGAATAATACTTTTATCTTTTCCATTTTATATAATTTCATTTTTAATCAATCGTAAAAGTATGATGGAAGTCAATTTCAAATCGAGCTGTTGTATTAACATATTATTAATTTTTATAAACCTGGTCGTATATTCATTATAACCTTAGAAATTTATGTGATTTTATTTTTTACGTTTATACTTCCAATTTTACATCACTAACAATAAACTTTGACCCAATTGTAAAACATGAAAACAATATTTTTTTTCCTTTCAGGAGCATTGACAATAACCTGGGGCATTGTTCATCTTTTCCCAACGAAAAAAGTAGTAAAGAACTTTGGGGATATCTCAACAGACAATAAAAGGATAATCACGATGGAATGGATTGTTGAAGGGGTCAGTTTAATCTTTATCGGAGTCCTGACTATACTTACAACGATCACGTCTACTGACATCAGACTCTCATTACGTTTGTATTGGGCCATTGTACTAATGCTTGTAAGCCTTTCCATCGTTTCATTGTTTACGGGATTCAGAATAAAGTTCCTTCCATACCGTCTTTGTCCGGTTATTTTTATTTTATCGGCCATGATGATCCTGTTTGGGTTGATTTGGTAAGCATGCATAAATCGTGACGCGTGACGCGAAGAATTGGAGATTAGTGAGGGAGAATGGAGAATGAAAAATAGTCCTGTGATTTTTTTATTTCTCAGCAACTTAATAAATCTTCGGTGTCAGCCTTATCAGAAGCACATCATGGGGGTTTAGGTTTGCTTTAAGGTTTTAGCTGGTGTTTCCGATAACTTCGTGTTTCCACAGATCCCTGACTACATAGGAATCATCAATTGTAAACTGATTGCTAATTGTCGTTTGAAAGTTCTGGTCGATTGAAATTATTCTGATCCCCCTATTTATAATACAGAAAGCAAATTCACCGCAATCCATTGGTTTGAAACATATCTCCAGATCCCCTGATTTCAGCCATCGGAAAGCGGATATCCCGAGCCTGTCCTGGTCAATGGCAATCACCTCCCGGTTGGTAAGAATTGACAGGGTTTCCTCAGACATATTACGGATGTCTTTGCCGGCAATCAAAGGAGAAGAAAACATGGCCCACATGCTGAAATGTAACTTTTCTTCAGCCTGAGTAAGTTTCCCGTTTCCGATCTGCAGCATATCTGCATCATTCCAGTGCCCGGGGCCGGCGAAACTTCCCAGGTCTGCCATCCGGTCGATGATTTCCAGAACACCCATTCCACCTAAAATGTTTCTGCAATCAAAGCAGTTTATGATGTCCGGAGTTGTCCGCCACAAATGACCAACATCCTTGCCCCATTCCCATGGATTGTTCTTACCCCATTCACAGATGCTATATACCACTGGCCTTCCTGCTTTAAACAGGGCATCGCGCATGAGTCGGTATGACGATTCTGCATCCTGTGTGCCATGTGAGCACCAGTCATATTTCAGATAATCAACCCCCCAGTCAGCATAAGTTATAGCATCCTGAAGCTCTCGTCCTTTACTTCCGGGTCTTCCCCGACAGGTGGCCGACCCGGCATCTGAATAAATGCCGAATTTCAATCCGAGCGAATGGATGTACTCACCAAGTTTTTTCATGCCGCCTGGAAACCGACTTGGATCTGCCATTATGGTTCCATTTGTATCCCTTCCGATCTGCCAGCAATCATCAATTATAATATAGCTATATCCAGCATCCTTCATTCCATCGGCGACCATGGCATTCGCAATTTCCCGGATGACCGATTCATTAATCCTGCATTTAAAAGAATTCCAGCCATTCCAGCCCATTGGCGGAGTCATTGCGATATTATCGAATTTCTGTCCATACTGGTTGGTCAGACATAAAAATAACAAAAGTGATCCGGTTATTAGTACTTTCCCACTCATTATAAAAAACCTTGATCGAAATCGCATATTGCTTTCCCCAAAAATTTCCCCATAGGATCTTTCGGTTGACAAATGCAAAAGTATGATCTTTGTTGTTGTGAATAGATTAATCGATGAAAGAATTTTGGATTTGAAATTAACTTTTTACATTGACGGATCACTATACATCTGTTTGATTTTATCTTTCTAAGAATTTTGGAAAAGACTCAGATTTAAGCAAAACAATCGTTATGATTGCGCCTAATCTCGATTGGGCAGACAGGTTAGATTAGCCCCCGAGGCCGATGGAAATTGACCATCTTAAATGATTTATTATCTGACTAATATAGTGGTCACGATTACCTGACACAAGTTTGTTAGGGGTTCCGATTTTTCCAGAAGAACAGTTCTTTTTCATGAATTTCAGACAAATACTTGTGAGTTTCAGACAAGTGCGGTGAAATATCTCCACTGTACTTTTGTGCTATCAAATTTTATAAACAATACTAAAATCTAAAATCATGGCAGAAAGACTATCACAATCACTGGCTAAATTGGCAGAAAAAACCAAAAGCCTGGAAGACAAAATCCTTAAAGCCCGCAAGGACTCAGAGGAAAAACTTTCAAAAAGAATTGAAGAATCAAAAGCAGAACTTCAATTAAAAAAGGACAATTTCATTTCCAATGCCGATAAAGTAAAAGCTCAGGCAGAAAGTGAAATGACTTCTTTTCAAACTTCGATACGCCAAAAGGCGGAACACTTAAAGGCAGAAGCTCAAGAAAAAAGAGAACACATTCACGACAAGCTTGAACAAAAAAAGCATGAACGGAATATCGCTTCGGCCGAACGGGATTACAATACTTCGGTAGATATGGCAGAATCTTCCATTGAATGGGCTTTGATCGCGCTTGCAGAAGTGGAAACCGCGATCCTGGAAGCATATGAGGCAAAGCTGTATGTTGAAAACTTAAAAGAGTCTCACAAATAACGTCAGAGCATTATCGATTCTTTATGCCTCTGGTCGGAGTTTGAATTGATAAACATAAAAATGATAACCAAAAACAATTATTCATTATCAAATCTTAAACATTAAAACAATGGAAACAGAAATCATCAATGCAACAAAAAATGCTACAAGGCACTGGTATCTATCACTGATACTGGGAATTCTTTTCATCGGTGTAGGAATCTGGGTGTTTATAACTCCGGTATCGTCCTACCTTACACTTTCAATTTTATTTAGCGTAACTATTTTTGTCAGCGGAATAATTGAAATTATTTATTCCATTTCAAACCGGAAAGAAATGGACAACTGGGGCTGGGTGCTTACCGGCGGTATAATTGATCTTCTTTTTGGGTTTTGGCTGATGGCAAGTCCGCTACTTTCAATCGCAATATTACCTTTTGTTGTTGGTTT
Organism: uncultured Bacteroidales bacterium; assembly: GCA_963800585.1. Lineage (GTDB taxonomy): Bacteria > Bacteroidota > Bacteroidia > Bacteroidales > FEN-979 > FEN-979. Next base: position 460,938 of record CAWDBP010000008.1, on the reverse strand, counting down.
TATGTTGATGGTCCGTTCTATGATGGCGATAGGCTTTGCATTTGACTTAAAGAACTTTGCTGATAGCGGCTGGGGCTGGTTATTAGCTTTGAGTATTTTAGGTCTGCTTTTTTCATTTGTATTGTTATGGAATCCGGCGTTTGCAGGATTAACATTAGTGATCTGGACCGGTCTTGCTTTCGTAACATTAGGTGTTTACAGAATAATTCTTTCTTTTAGACTTCTACACTTACATAATTGTCAAAAAAAATATCCAGATTTTAACAGCGTCGAAAAGACCTGAATTCAAGGCCGGGGAGACCGGCATCTCTATATCTTCAGGGCTTTAATCGAGACAAATTTCATTTCCAGTTTGCGTTCCCGCGGTTAAAGCCCTTCTTTTTACCCAGGTATTAGTCGCAATGTACCCATTTTTTATACCTTAACAATTAAAACATGGAAACAATCTACCAGAAATACAAACTATTCTTCATTATACTGATCATTTGTGTAATTGGTTTTCTGGCATGGTACTTTTCCCAGATCATTATCTGCATAATTATTGCCGGAGTCATTTCCATTATCGGTTATCCTTTGGTTGATTTTTTTGACAGGATCCATATTAGGAAAATCCGGTCTCCCCATATCTTAAACGTTTTTCTTACGCTGATCATTATTCTTGTAGTCGTAATTGGTCTTCTGAGTTTCTTTATTCCACTGGTTGTAAAAGAATCGAGTATGGTAACTTCGATCGATTGGCAGAAACTCCTCGATTATTATCGGCCACAGATCCAATGGGTGCAGCACACCCTTGTCCATTACGGAATCATTAAAAAGAATGCAACCTTTGAATCGCTTTTAAAAGACAATCTCGCGCATTTCATCGATCTTAGTTTTTTTTCGAACATCCTGTCCGGAGTTATTTCCTTTGCGGGAACAATGATGTTCTACGTTTTCACAATTCTCTTCCTGTCATTTTTCTTCCTTCTCGATGTAATGATGCTTCCCCGGGTCATCCTGATGCTTATACCTCTCAAATATGAGGATCAAACAAAGAACGTCATGTTTAAAAGTAAAAAGCTATTAACCCGGTATTTTACGGGCATGGTCATCGATCTTTTTGTCATGATCGCATCATATTCTATTTCTTTGAGCATCATAGGCGTCAAAGGTGCACTTGTCATTGCTTTCTTTGCGGGAATTGTCAACATAATTGCTTATATCGGGCCACTTATTGCTGTTTTAACAGGTATTGTTCTGGGTGTTACAGGTGTTGTAAGTGATGGTTACTATGGTGCAATCGGTTCTATAATATTGGGGGTATCGATTGCAATGTCAGTGGTCATTCTTCTCGACAATATTCTATATAGCCCACTGATACAGGGAAAAAGCCTGAAAGTTCATCCCGTTGAAATATTTCTTGTCATAATTGCAGCCGGTAGCACAGGTGGAATACTGGCAATGATCATTGCTGTACCATCCTATGCCTTCATAAGGATTGTCGGGGAGGAATTTTTCAGTCAGTTCAGGATATTTAAGCAAGGCAAAGAAAAAACAACAAGAAGCGAAGCAACGAAGTAGCTTTATAGCAGCTTGTCTTTAGATTTTTTAATCAGGTTTGTATTTAGTCAATTTCTTTTTTATTTCCTGATTTTTCGCAAATATTCAGAATATCTTTCCTCGAATCAGGGTTAATATTCATTCTTTGGGAAGAAATCATCTTGTCTCTGTAAGGAATATCGTTGCATAACCGTAGTGCTCTCTTTACCTGCTCTTTTATGTCGCTGCTGCTGTACGACATTCCGTGATAGTGGAAGAATTCTGCATTTCTTGTTTCGCATCCAGGAATAGGAGCAGTGTGTATAATAGGAATTTTTTTTGCAGCTGCTTCAGTACTCGATAATCCACCGGGCTTGGTGAAAAGAACATCACAACCATCCATTAATATCGAAATTCTATCGGTAAATCCAAGTATTGTAATATTTTCATTGCAACTAAATTCCTTTGTCAGCGTTTTCTGTAATTTGGTATTGTTTCCACAAACGAGGAAAATCTCCACATTCATTCCACATTCACCGATAATCTGTTCTACTAGATCTTTCAAGTTGCCAAATCCCATACTGCCCGACATAATCAGAAACCACTTTTCATTTTCGTTAAGTCTTTCTGCAAAAAGCTGTTTACATTCCTTCCTTGCATGGTCTTTGGATTGTGCTGAATAAAAGATTTGTTTTACGGGTATTCCATAAGGAAGTAATTTATCCCTTACCAGTCCTTTCTTTACACATTCTTCTATTAAATGTTCATGAGGAACAATATAATAGTCCAGTTGAGTCTCTTCCATAAATGGAATACAGGTATAATCTGTCATTACAAAAACGGTCAGTGCAGGAAGTTTGTTTGATCTTTTTAATGCAGTAAGTGCCTCTGCCGGAAATAAATGAGTGCAAATAATAGTATCATATTCATTATTATTTATGTATTCCAGCAACTTACCACAATAGAGTTTGTTTGCAAAATAAACCGGCGACTTTGATTTATAGGTACTTACTTTTGAACCTGCATTATATAATAACCTGAACAATCTCGTTCTTGTTGAAAAAACATACATATCGGATGCTGTTTGTGAAACAGCAGGACTAATCAAAGCCAGCGCATCCACTACTTCACATTCGATTTTATGCATAGTAAAGTATTCCCAGATAGCTTTGGCTGCTGAGTTATGTCCCTCCCCTGTAGCACATGACAAAATTAAAATTCTCATATCAGCTTGGATTTAATATTATCGAACTAATAGTTAATTTAATGTCCTGGCATTCGGGCCGAATGCCAGTTAATAAAGGTACAAATAGAAGCAGCATCTTTATTATAAAAAAAAAGCGGAAGGAAAATTCCTCCCGCTTTTCTCGGTGTTTAATAAGCAAATTAAAAATCATAATCGATCTGCAGATCATTTTCAACCTTTGTAATACCTGTTGCATTCCAGGCAATCCGTTCGGCTTTTCCTTTATCATGCCATGACGGAACAGTACCGGTCAAAGTCAGTTTATGACCAGAAACATCAACTTTAATATTCGAATCATCTACGAACAGATTACGCCTCAGTGCACGTTCGATCGCTTTTTTATCGGCCTGATCATCAGTTTCTTTGATGATGATATTGTTTGTAACACCTCTTACGCCCAAAAGATTTGCTGCAATATTTTCTGCTGCTTCCTTCTGGTAATTCCTTTCCACTTCGCCTTCGAGGGTAACCCATCCATTTTCAACTTTTGCTCTTAATGAATTTTTTGGAATCCGTGAATTCCAATCAGCTATGCGTATTAATTCGCTGGCAATTTCATTGTCTGTTTTTTTTCCGAAACCATTGTTCAGCTTAACTTCAAGTTTCACGACAACAACCTTTACTCCTTTTACGCTTTTAGCTGCATCTTCAGCTTCTGCTTTCTTGGCATAACTGTCCACAGTTCCAGTCAATGTGATAACGCCATCTTTAGCAATGACGCCAATTTCTGCTGCATTCAATAATGGTTCCCAATTGATGGCATCCTGAACGTCTTTTTGTAATTCTTCATTTGTTTTCATGATTTTTTAATTTAAAGTGTGAATAAAATTTAATAACACCGCAAAAGTAAAGGATGGAAATTTCACCGTCCTTGTCCGAAATTCACAAGTATTTGTCTTAAATTCATAAAAATAAATTTTCCATCTGATTTAAGATATTCAATGATCGTTTGGAAAATCTCACTTTATTTTGTAATTTGGCGCACTAATATAATTCCTGCCAGGACACGACCATATAGGATGTTGAAGTACGAAACCGATCGTTTCTCACATTTTTTGAAAATATGGCAAGTGAAAAAGCAATACCCTTCGAAAGCATAGAAGGAATGTTTAATCGTTTAGGCGAGGACTGGCACTCATCGGAATATTATATTTCACCCGACCGACCCCTTCCCAAGGATCCTTCAAGCTTAATGTTTCGACCTGCTTTTTATGGACTTTTTCTTTGTGTTGAAGGATGGATGGATATAAAAATCAACGAAAAGGTAATTCATGTTACACCCTGGTGCCTCTTTGCTATAAGTCCGGACAGCATTTTTCAAAGAAGTGAAGAAAGCCCTGATTGCAAGGGACGGGTAGTTTTTTTTACAAAAGATTTCTTACTTAAAAATATTGTTACTTCTCATCAATTAAAATCCTTCCGTTTTTTTACAAAAAATGAAGATACCTGTATTCAACTTAATAAGGAGGATGCTGAGCCTTTATTGCAACTCTATGATATCTTAAAAAACAAAAGGGAAAATATTCATTTACCCTATCATCTTGAAATAATCAGAAGCCTTTTTTTTGCATATCTTTATGAAGCATCAAAGATATACGAAAAAGGCCGGATCATAATTCAACCAAAATTTACAAGGGAGGCAGAATTACATTTTAAGTTTCAGGAACTTTTAGTTCAACATGATAAAGTTCAGCACAACCTTAAATTTTACGCGGATACGCTGTTTATAACACCAAAATATTTAATTCATGCCATTAAAAATGCTTCAGGCAAATCGCCTGGCAAACTAATCGACGAAGCCATTGTAGAAGAAGCAAAATTGCTATTAAAAAATACAAGTCTAAGCATTGCATCCGTTGCAGAAGAGTTACATTTCAGCGACCAGGCGTCCTTCAGTAAGTTTTTTAAAAAACATACAGGCCATAACCCACTCTCCTATCGCCAGGAATTATAAATCCTCTTTTTAAGAATTTCAGACAAAAACTTGTGAGTTTTAGACATGGGAGATATTCTTTCTCTGCGATATTTTTGTGCCATTCAATTTCTTTAGAGCATAAAATTAAAACAATGTCTACAATACTCAAAGAATCGCTTGAATTATTGGAATCAAAAACCAAAAGCGTAGAAGAAAGGAACAAGAATTCCAATTTCATAAAACCAATCATATGGAAATATTAAACATTGTTCACGGAAAATTATACTTTATTGATTTCATTACGATCATGTCTTTCTTTGTTGCGATAATTATAGCGATTGGATATTTTTTTCGTCCTTTTTTGAGACTTAGTGAACCGTCATTGGACAAAGATGATTTGTTCAAAGTAAAACTTAAGAATCATAATCTTAGAAACATTCCTGAAATTAAATGTGAAATAGCAACCTCAGAAACTGACGATTTCAATCATGTATGCACTGAAGATGTGGATAAGAAGGATTCAATAATGTTCCTAAATCGTCATCCAGATTACTATATCTTCAAGAGTCATATGAAACATAAAAAACCTTTTGTCCGGGTCAGATTATTGGCACACAATTTTCTAGGTGTCAAAAAAACATATGAAACGATTTATCTTGTTGATAGAACAAACCAGGAACATTATACATTAACAATTCAAAGGAAAAAAGGCTATCGTTTAATTTGAATACTTCTATGAAAAAAAATGTGACATTAATTTTATCAGGCGGAGGTGCCCGGGGTCTGGCGCATATCGGGGTCATTGAAGAACTTGAGAACCGGGGATACATTATAAATTCAATCGCCGGAACCTCCATGGGTGCATTAGTTGGGGGCGTCTACGCTGCCGGAAAACTCAATGAATTTAAAGAGTGGATGTGTACACTGGATAAACAGGGTATATTTAGATTGATCGATTTTTCCTTCAGTTCTCAGGGGTTAATTAAAGGAGATCGTATACTTAAAACCATGAAAAAATTCGTCCCGGATGCCCTGATCGAAGAATTACCGGTTAAATATACGGCTACTGCCTTTGATATTGCCCAAAACAAAGAGATCGTTTTCTCTGAAGGTAACCTCTATCACGCTATCCGGGCCTCTATTTCCATTCCAACCGTATTTACCCCGATTATTTCCGGAAACTCTGTCCTCGTTGATGGGGGTGTAGTAAATAACATACCGATCCGTAATGCTATCCGCACGGAAAACGATATATTGGTTGCTTCCTATGTAAATGCAGATATTCCTGTCTTAAAACCCGATCTACCCGCAAAGGAAAAGAACAGACGAAAGGAACTTTACGACAAATGGCTGGAAGAAGCCCGGCTGCATATTTTCCCAGGCATCCAAAAAAATGAAAGGAAGAAATTGACCTATTTCAACCTTATAACGAACACCATTGCTGCAGCATCAAATCACCTTTCAAAAATGATAATGCAAAACAACCCTCCAGATATAGTAATAGAAATATCCCGCCATTCGGCAGGAACATATGATTATTTCAAAGCGGAAGAGCTTATTGAAATCGGTAAATATTCTGCAAAAACGAAACTTGAATCCATCAATTAACACCTAAAAAAATGGCTGAAAATATGACAACTCAACAAGCAACCCGGAGCAATGATCTTGTTCCGGACAAGCGTGAACAAACAGGCAAAAAAGGACCGGGCGCTCCTGTAGATGCAACACCCCCTAAAGTACCACCATTCAGGGACTGGGTGGGGTTTGCAATACTTGTACTCCTGAATATTTTATTGGCGAGGTGGCTTTTCCCAGGGCAGGAGGCTCCTCAGGTCACTATCCCCTATACGGTATTCAAGGAGGAAGTTGCCAAATCCAACGTCCAGATAATTAATTGCCAGGGAGAACTCATCACGGGAAGTTTCATAAAAGTTATCGCTTATCCACTACCATCCCGGATGCGTGCCTCATCTGCATCCGGCAGCTTATCGATAAATAGGGATTCTGCAAAACAGTCGGTCAAACCCATGTTGGTGAGATCATTCAAGACTATACTCCCCTCATTTGCAGGACCCGGACTGGAATCATTTCTAATTGATCACGGGGTTGAGATCAGTGCCCGGGCTGTCAGTGAGGAACGAAGTCCCTGGTTGTCGATATTGATTAATATCGGTCCTGCCTTGCTTTTAATCGGATTTTACATTTGGGCCTTCCGGAAGTCTGGTCAGCAGGGAAGCATGTTCGGCGGCGGGATCCTGGGCATTGGTCGAAGCAATGCGCGTCGCTATGATAAGGAGAACGAAACCAAGGTCACTTTCAACGATGTTGCCGGGATTGACGAAGCCAGAAATGAATTGGTTGAAATTGTCGATTTTCTAAAAGATCCTGAAAAGTACACCCGCCTTGGGGGGACTTCTCCCAAAGGTGTGCTCCTGGTGGGTGCTCCAGGTACAGGAAAAACCCTTCTCGCCAAAGCAGTGGCTGGGGAAGCAGGGGTGCCTTTTTACTCGATGAGCGCTTCTGAGTTTGTTGAAATGATCGTTGGCGTGGGTGCAGCAAGGGTGAGGGATCTTTTTAAGGAGGCACGCGAGAACGCACCTGCTATAATTTTTATCGATGAACTCGATGCCATTGGACGGGCCCGTGGACAATTGGCAGTTGGGGGTGCAAGCGAACAGGAGCAGACCCTGAACCAGATACTTACTGAAATGGATGGCTTCTCGAGCCGGACAGGCATCATTGTCCTGGCAGCAACAAATCAGCCGGATGTGCTTGATAAAGCGCTTCTGCGGCCCGGTCGTTTTGACAGACAGGTCGTGGTCAATCTCCCGGATAAAACAGGCCGTCTTGCTATTCTCAAGGTCCATACCCGAAGTGTTCCCCTGTCGGAAGACACCCACCTTGAAGAAATTGCGGCAACCACTCCCGGATTTTCAGGGGCTGATCTCCGCAACCTGGTTAATGAAGCAGCATTGATGGGAGCCCGACGCATGGAGAACGAAGTTCATCACAAGGACTTCCTGGATGCCTTGGAGAAAATCGTACTGGGTCCGGAACGTCCTCTATTTTTAACCCAATCCGACAAGGAACGTATTGCTTACCATGAGAGCGGCCATGCTATCCTGGGTCTCCTGGTGCCCGGATCCGACCCGGTGAAACGGGTTACCATCGTCCCGCGCGGGCAGGCACTGGGTGTGACCTATTCCCGCCCCGACACAGATCGCTACAACTATCCGGAAGCCTATATCCGTGCAAAAATTACCGGAATGCTGGGGGGCCGTGTTGCGGAGGAGGTCGTATATGGCACAAAGACAACCGGTGCCGAGAACGATATCGAACAGGCAACTAATCTGGCCCGGCTGATGGTCACTCGCTGGGGAATGAGCGAAGCACTCGGAATGGTGCAACTCGCCCCACGGGAAAATCCTTACCTGAGCAAGACGGGAGGTTTTGGCAGTGAGAACCCATTCAGTGAAGAGACTGCGAAAGCCATAGATGCTGAAGTATTAAAGATCATCAACGACAGCCACAGGCAGGCTGTGCAGCTTATCTCCAATCATCGGATACAGCTTGATGCACTCGCCGGTTCCCTGATGACCAATGAGACGCTGGATGAACAAGAGATATTGAAGGTCACGGGACTGCCAGCCGCCTCCGTTTTGGATTCCGGAAAGCTGACCCGGGCAGTGTCTTAGTGGTTGATGAAAATGTGATTGACTAAGTTAAGAACACAGTAAATGAATATTCGAAAAAGAAAACTGAAAAGAACCACGAAAGTATTATCAGTCCTTACTAAATACGGATTCGATGAGATCTTTGCCCGTAGTAAAATCAGAAATATTATTCCTGAAAATATCCTGGAAAAGAATAAAAGAGCAAAAGGGGCACTTTCATTAACAGTTTATCATCGTATAAGGATGGTCCTGGAAGAGCTTGGTCCTACTTACATAAAGTTCGGACAAATGTTCAGCAACAGGGATGATATGCTTCCCCCGGAGCTTATAGCTGAACTTCAAAAATTACAGGATGAAGTTCCTGCTGAAGTAATAAATATCAGGGAGAAAATCACTAACGAATTAAATATAGATCCGGAGGAGTATTTTACTTTAATTGAAGAAAAACCTCTTGCCGCAGCGTCTGTTTCGCAAGTCTTCAAAGCCATTCTCAAAACCGGGGAAACGGTCATTCTGAAAATAAAACGGGACAATATTCAGGAAATTATCGAATCCGATCTTTTGATCATGAAATCCCTGGTAAAACAATTGGAGATCTATAAGGCAGATATTAAGAAGCTTAATTTGATGCAAATTCTTGAGACTTTCGAAAAATCGATTCACAACGAACTTTCACTGCTCAATGAATTGAGTAATATAGAACGATTTGGTAAGAATTTTGCAAAAACCAGCAATATCTGCGTGCCTAAAACATACAGGGAATTATCTAACAACAATATTCTCTGCATGGATTTTATTGATGGTATTAAAGTCACTGATATTGAGAAACTCCTTCAGAACGGCCTTGATATTAAAACTGTAGCCAGGCAGGGGATGGATCTCTATATGCAACAGGTGTTGGACCATGGTTTTTTTCATGCCGATCCGCATGCAGGAAATATTTTTGTTCTTCACGACGGCAGGATTGCTTTCATTGATTTCGGTGCAATGGTCAGTTTGATGCCTTCGGATATGGAACATCTGGAAGATCTCATTCTATTTTTAATCTGGAAGAATCCTGAAAAATTTGTGTCCACTATCAAGAAAATAGCAGTTGATTATTCCGTGAAGAATGAAGATAGGCTTCAGCGAGGTGTTTTTGAATTAATCGAAATGGTAAGCGCATCATCTCTGGAAAATATTAATGTCGGCAAAATCATCAAACAGTTAAAAGAGCTTCTCCAGGAAAACGATGTTACCCTTCCCGATTATCTTTACCTGTTAATGAGAGGGATCATACTCCTGGAAGGTATCGGACAAAAGCTGGACCCAGAAATTAATTTAATCGAAATCCTGGAACCCTACACCGAAGAAATTATAAGCAAAAAATTCTCAGCAAAAAATATTGTTGCCAAAGGGATTGACAATATTAAAAGTCTGGCAGAAAGCATGACTGCTCTTCCGGAAGAAACGCTGGATCTTATCCGGAAAGTTAAAAATAACGAATTAAAAATCACACATGAAATAGCAGGGATGCCTGAAATGAAAGAAACATTAAAGAAAACTTTCGACAGCCTTGTGCTTGCAATTATAATTGCTGCGTTATCTATTGGTTCAGCGATACTGGTTGTGGCGGATATAGCACCGAAGATTTATGGAATCCCCGTTCTTGGTTTCTTAGGATTTCTGATTTCAGCTATCCTGGGGACTTCAATTGCGGTTTCAATGTTACGACGAAAATAATCTTTTGAATCTTTCAATTTCTCTGCTCCAAGATCAAGACAGCAAATAACTTGCAATTAAACGAATTCATAGAATATTAAATCACTCAAAACAAACGAAAAGTACATATGGAAATTACAATTTGGATTTTGAAAGGTGTTATCGCCTTGTTATTCACTTATACCGGAGTTAATAAAATATTTCTTCCCAAAACTAAACTGCTTGACAAAGGAATGAAAGGATTGTCAGACCTTGACGAAAAGCAAATAAAATCAGCGGGTTTATTGGAAGTGTTGGGTGCGTTTGGTTTGATATTGCCTACACTACTAAACATATACCCTATTCTCTCAGCCATTTCTGCATTAAGCTTGGGTTTGACAATGATTGTTGCAGGATGGATAAACTACAAATACAAACTTTCAATTATTCCAAATATTGTTATTTTCATCATTTGCATTTTTATTGCTTTTTGGGGACCAAAGTAAGGTGGACAAAACGGTTACGTTGACCCCAAACGGCAGAAAGAAATTGAGTATCTTAAATGATTTAATTTCTGACTAATTTAGTAGTCACAATTAACTGGCACAAAATGGTCAAAAGTTCCAGTTTTTCCACCCAAGGAAATAATCAAATCACTTTCAAAGGACCTAAACGAAATGGCAATCACTGAACGTTTTGAATTTGCATAGGTCTGCATTTGACATAGCAGGTTATCTTCCTTTTGCTTTCATCTCAAGCCTGAGTTTGACAAACTGTATTATTTCTTTGGCAATATTTTTCTCGCATGCCTTCTCAAGTCCCTCGAATCCGGGGGATGAGTTCACTTCACAAATTTTAAATCCATCTCCATCAAAAAGCAGGTCAATACCGGCAATATCTAAACTAAGTACCCGGGCAATCTCCAATACGAGCCACTCAATCTCAGGAGTAATATCAAACTTCTGTACAGTTCCTCCCCAGGAATAATTTGCTTTGAAATTGCCATCAGCGGCAGTTCTGACCATTGCTCCCACAACTCTGCCACCAACGGTCACTACCCGTAAATCCTTACCGTAGCTTGTCTTTACAAATTCCTGGAAGATAAGATTGACATTTGGATTAGAATTTTCAACCATTCGCATTAATTCATCAAGGGAATTGAGCGTTTCACACAGAAAAACACCGCTTCCCTGCGATCCGGAAAGTGTTTTAACAACAACTGGAAATCCGATATGTTTGCCAACAATTTCCAGATCGAGTGGAAATTTGGCAAGCATTGTTTTAGGGATTGGCATACCTGATTCTGCAAGAATCTGAAATTGGTAAAGTTTATCCTTAACTATATCTATTGAATTTGCTGAATTGAATGAATAAACACCAAGCTTCTCAAGATGTCGTATCAGGGCAAGTGCGAAGTATGTAGTACCTGCACCCATGCGGGGAATTATGAAATCAGGGAGAGAAATGGAAACATCATTTACAAATATACTTTTCCGGTCATCCCTGTTTACAATAATCTCAATCTGTTCGGGACGAAGAACAAGAATGTCAATCCCGGTTTGTTTTCCTTCTTCGATGAGTTTCTGTATCTCATAGGTCTCAGGTTTAATAAGAAAATCCGAATTTTTATGAAGAATCCAGCCTAACATGATTTTTTTTAAGAAGTAAATCAAATTTACCCATATTAAAAGGTTAGAATGGAACCAGCCAATTAAATAATCATTAAATCATAACGAAAAAACCAATGATTAACAATCTTTTAGAATAATTAAATGTAATTTGGTATTCCAGATTAAAAAATTATGTTTATTGGACATTTCGGAATCGGATTTGGGGCAAAAAGATTTGTCCCGGTTTCCCTTGGATTTCTTTTCATTGCTGCTCAATTTTCAGACCTTCTATGGCCGGCATTACTCCAAACAGGTATTGAACATGTAAAAATCTTACCTGGAATTACCCGGGTTACTCCACTCGATTTTTCAGATTACCCCATTTCACATAGTCTTGCCATGGCAATAGTTTGGGGAGTTGTTTTAGGTCTGTTTTGCCAGGTATTTCTAAAAAACATCAAATATTCAGTAGTAATTTTCATCTGTGTTATTAGTCATTGGTTTTTGGACTTTATTGTTCACCGGCCCGATCTTCCAATCTTTCCCGGAGGTTCAGCGCGATTCGGTCTGGGGCTTTGGAATTACCCATATTTAGCAGCATTGATAGAAGGAATGATATTTATTGGAGGGGTCATTCTTTATTATATGACAACCACTGCAAAAAACAGGTTCGGAACATTTGGACTCATTGGTCTTATTGTCTTTTTACTTTTAATCCAGGCAGGAAATATGATTGGGCCCCCTCCTCCAACTGTCAATGCGATTGCCTGGTCAGGGCAATTACAATGGCTAATCGTAATTTTTGCTTTCTTTATTGATAAAAACAGGGTACTTCGTGACCAGAAGGTTGTGAAAACAGAATAGTAATACAGGGATTTACACTCTGATAAATTAGAAGAAAAGTTAATTTAAGAAAATCAAGTTATATGAAAAACAATAAGATTGATATTAATCTGGATAATATTAAAATACGACAGATTAATATAAAAGATTATGATCAGATTACTAAATTGCAACTGAAATGTTTTCCGACCATGAAGCCCTGGAAGAAGGAACAAATTCAAAGTCAAATTAATATTTTTCCGGAAGGTCAAATGTGCATAGAATATAAAAAGAAAGTCATTGCTTCTTCCTCCTCACTGATTGTTGATATTGAAATATATGATAATGAACATAAATGGTTTGAAATCAGTGATCAGGGTTATATCACGAATCACGATCCCGAAGGTGATACACTGTACGGTATTGAAATAATGGTCGACCCGGAGTATCAGGGAAAAGGCCTTTCAAGAAAAATATATGACGCAAGGAAAGAACTTGCAATCCAGTATAATCTAAGAAGGATAGTCCTGGGAGGCAGAATCCCGGGGTATGTAAACTATAAAGACAGACTTACTGTTGAGGAATATATAAAACAGGTATCCGAAAAAAAAATATTTGATTCGGTTTTATCGACTCAGATCGCCAATGGCTTCATACTTAAAAGAATTATTGATAAGTACCTCGAAATGGATGAAGATTCGGCGGGTTATGCAACCTTTCTGGAATGGACAAATCTAAAGTATCAGCCAAAACAGATAAAACATTATTATTCATCTAATCCGGTAAGGATATGTTCTGTTCAATATCAAATGAGAAGAATCAAGTCATTTGAAAAATTTTCACAACAAGTGAAATATTTCATTGATGTGGCATCAGATTATAAAACCGATTTCGTGCTTTTCCCTGAATTATTCACAACTCAACTACTTTCATTCTTAAGAGAGAAAAATCCACATAATGCTGCAATAGAGCTTGCTGAGTTTACTCCAAAATTTGTTGAACTTTTTACCCGACTCGCAGTGAAATATAATGTTAATATAATTGCAGGCTCTCATTTTATCATTGAGGATGATCATCTGTACAACGTTTCCCACCTCTTTCACCGCAACGGCGAGATTGAAAAACAATACAAGCTGCATATAACCCCTAGCGAAAAAAAATATTGGGGAGTTGAACAGGGGAAAAAAATTGAAGTATTCGAAACTGATAAATGTAAAATTTCAATTCAGATTTGCTATGATATTGAATTTCCGGAATTAAGCAGGATTGCAACTGAAAAAGGTGCTAAAATTATTTTTGTTCCCTTTTGCACAGACAATAGAAACGGATATTTAAGAGTTCGCTACTGCGCTCAGGCAAGATGTATCGAAAATCAAGTGTATGTGGCTATTGCTGGCAATGTTGGAAATTTACCAGATGTTGTTAATATGGATGTTCAATATGCACAATCCGCAATATTTACTCCTTCAGACCTGGTATTTGCCCGCGACGGTATTGCCGCTGAAACTTCCCCAAATACAGAAGGCGTTGTAATTCACGATGTTGATATTGAAGCATTAAAGCCTAACAGAACATCCGGCGCCACACATAATTGGGACGACAGAAGAACAGATTTGTACAAAATTGTTTATAACGGATAGCTAATATTTTATTTCTTAGACTTTCTCTTTTTACTCTTCTTTTGCTTTTTTGATTTCTTCCCTTTCTTGACTTTCTTTTCCTTTTCGCTTTCTTCGTCTTTTTTTTCTTCCTTTTCAGGCTGTTGAATAACCGGACTTTCCTCTATCACTGGAATAACTTTCTTTTGTGAAGGAAAAAAAGAAAAGAAGATCAATCTGTGATCTTTTCCCATAATTGTGATTTCTTCCTGGGCGATTGGGTTAATTTCTCCTTCAATCTCTGAGTAAAATGTACCCTGATCCCCATCCTTGAACACTATTATTGTCTTTTTCTTATTGATACTCGACACCAGGATCTTTGCATCCTCCAGGTCACCTAATATGTGCACTTCAGGAAGGATCTTTTTTTGTTTCTTGATAGCATTCATAATTTTTTTTTCAAAGATAACTAATTTTGAGGGGGTTCACAAGAATTTGTAATATAAAATTTCTTATATTTACATCTTCTTTTCATTTTATCAAACGGCCATGAAGAAAAAAAATAAAGAAGCAAAAAAAAAGAAGCAGAAAGTCGTTAAAAAGCTTGTTCCAAAGGCAGGACTTGCAATAAAGAACGAATTCTACCTTGAAGCTTCCTGGATACTTTCGACTATCATAGAGTCAAAACTTCGAAGGATCCTTACCTTAATGATGAATGAAAATCCAGGACTGGGATTTGGATTACAAAAATGTTTAAGACGTATTAAATTCCTTGAACGTAAGGGAGCCCACCCATTGCTTGTCAAACATTTTGAGAGCCGGTTAATTGATGAACTGCGAATATGGGCGAACCACAGAAACCACATTTACAAAAACCTGATTGACACCCATGTATCAAAAGCAAGGATAAAAAAAATGGCAGAAGAAGGAATTATTTTGTACCAGGAATTAAATACCGTTTATAAAAATTTTAAAAAAGACTGGACAAAAGAAGTAGTTAAGGTTCCTTTGTTCGAGTCGGAAACAAATGAACAGACAATCGGGAAATAAGACCGGTGAATTCCTTTATCATTATTACCAGAAAAGAATTGCATCTTTTCTCTTAAATATTTATCAGGCCGGAATTACCGCTAAAGAGGAGGATATCCACAAAGCGAGAGTTGATCTTAAAAAAATATTTGCCCTGTTTGATTTTTTTAAAATGATCGGCTTTGATATGTTCAAAAATGAGAAACCTCAGCAGATCTTTAATGCTGTTTTCAACGCTGCCGGAAAGATCCGGGAAATCCAGATGAACCTTCTTTATATTGAAAATTTGGGTGAAAATGATCCGGCATTAAAACTGTTCTCCAGGTACCTGAAAAATAACTCGAAAAAAAAGACCCGACTGTTTATTCAATCCATCATAAACTTCGATGAAAGACGACTTACCAAAATCCGTGGAAACATTAAGAAAAATTGCAGGGATCTCGCTATTGAAAATATCATTCATAAATGTGATGAATTCTTTCAAATGCATTCTGCAAAAATTAAAAAGTACAGATTGAAATCAGATGAAACGGAGAATATCCACAAGATCAGGAAAGAAATGAAAGAAATTTCTTCCATCGCAGGCTTGCTGAATCTTTTAAAGGTGGACGAATGCACGGAAAATCTGATAAAAGCATTAAATCAAGCAGAATTGTTAATTGGTGAATGGCATGACAGGATCGTTCTTAATAAATCGTTGAATCACTTTATTAAGGTGAATGAAAATAAACAAGAACAAATAATTAATACATTGGAAAGAGTTAAAAAAAATGTAGATAAAAACACGGAAGACTTATTAACCAGGTTGCTTCCTGAAGTAGACAATGTGGTCATTCATATTGCTCAAATTCCATTCCTCAGAAAAACCTGATTGATTTTTCACGTTTCTTTTATTTGATATGCATCTACGTTTGCGATTTTGATTAGTCAACAAGAATGGTAATTTAGGTCTGGCTAACAAATTTCATCTCATTATGTTTCTGATATTTGTGTTTCACGAATAAATTTTCTCAGTTTCTTTTGGGAAGATTTTTCACTCTCATAAACAATCTTATGTCCGTCCCCCAAGGCTTTTTCAATATCCCTGATATCCTTAACCAGCCTGAACATCCCTCCTATTTCCACTGAAGCAGCCTGGTCTGTTCCCCAAAGTGAACGGTCAAGTGTAATATGACGTTCGACGAATGATGCCCCCAGCGCCACCGCAGCATAAGTAGGCGCCAACCCTGTTTCGTGTCCTGAATATCCGATTGGAATAGTATCATATTTTTGTAAAAATGAACGGATTACAAGGAGGTTCAACTCGTTCAATTTACATGGATAGGAGGAAGTTGATTGAGCAAGAAGTAATTTTTTTCTATCCACCTGTGAAATGGCTTGTTCAATTTGATCCATGGTCGACATCCCGGTTGAAAGAATAACAGGTCGTCCAAGACTATTCATTTTTCGAAGAAGGTCTATATCCGTGATGGTTGCCGAAGCCGCTTTATAGACAACAGGATTGAACTGTTCGATAAAATCGACTGCGCACTCATCCCATGTGGATGCAAACCAATGGATGCCTTTTTGCTTGCAATAGTTGTCAATTTCAGCGTATTCATCAAATCCGAATTCAATTTTCCGCCGGTAATCAATGTATGTCATCCTGCCCCATAGAGTATCCCTTTCAATATTCCATTGGTCCAAAGGGGTACTTAATTCGGGCGTTCGTTTTTGAAATTTTACCGCATCGCAACCTGCAAAAACAGCTCCATCTATGAGTTTTTTCGCCACACTCAAACTACCGTTATGGTTTATGCCGATTTCCGCAATGATATAAACTGGTTCATCATCTCCGATGTATCGATTACCGACTTGTATTTTCCTTTGTGTGTTCATAGTGCTTTTTGTTTTATAGAAATAATGATTTCTGCAAATTCCCTGAAGGCGCCATGACCTCCTTTATTTTCCATTATAAAGTGAGTAATTTCTTTTACTATAGGTAATGCATCGGCCGGGCAGGCTGATATTCCCGCATGCTTTATGATCTCAAGATCATTGGAATCATCTCCAATATAGGCTACCTCATCGGCCGAAATGTTTCTATTCCTGATGATTTCTTTAAATGTTAAATACTTATCAAAACAACCGGGATGATATTCTTTGATTCTCAGCTTATCGACTCTTTGCCGGACAATTTTCGAATTCTCTCCGGAAACAATGCCCGTTTCAACATGAACCAGTTGTCGTAATCTTTGGACACCCATTCCATCACGCACAGAAAACCGTTTCATTTCTTCACCCGTGTTCGAGTAATAAATCCCTCCATCTGTTAACACCCCATCGCAATCGGTTAATAACAGCTTGATCTTAATTATTTTTTCAATAACTTTTTTATTGATTTTCCCCATAGTTATTTTTATTTACCAGCAGGTCCAGCCACCATCCACTACAAGATCTGCACCTGTCATATAAGACGAAGCATCACTTGCGAGGAAAACAAGAGCCCCCATGTAATCATTAGGTCCGGCCATTCTTCCTAAAGGGGTCTTTTGTGAATAATTTTCAATAAAATAGTCATCTTGACCATTTTTTACCCCACCCGGAGTCAGTGTGTTTACACGAATCCCATTTTTACCCCAATAAGCTGCAAGATATTTTGTCAACATGATGACACCTGCTTTGGTTACCGGATAGGCAGGAGGTTTATAAAATGACTGAACTCCTTCCGGGTTTTTGTACAAATTCTGGTCAGGAGCTGAAATACCATACGTAGAGCCGATATTGATTATACTTCCTTTCTTTTGAAGTACCATCTGGCTACCTATGACCTGTGAACACAGAAATACTCCGGTAAGGTTAACTTCAATTGATTTCTTCCATAATTCAATCGGATAATTCTCAAATCTTGATTGTTCTGTGGCTGCTTTCGGGTTCTCAAACATATCATTGATGGCTGCATTGTTTACAAGCACATCAATTCTTCGGTAATTAATAAGTACATCTTTCAGCAAACCAATAATTGATTCCTTATTCGTGACATCGAGGTAATGCCCAATGGATCCTCAAGTTCACGGTCTGCAAATTCATGACACTTGTTGTTCATTAAGATCGGCAACAACTACTTTTGCCCCAGCCTCATTTAATGCTACGCAATGGTTTCGGCCGATAAGTCCCAATGCACCAGTGACCACCGCAATTTTACCTTTTAATGAAAACATATTGTTCTTCTTCATCTGGGGGTTCTTGGTTTTGTATTGAATTCGGATGTTTTCCTGAATGTTGGTTGGACCGGAATACCTTTTATTTGTTGTAAAAGATTGCCTTTCCTGACAGCCTCTTTTAAAAGGAAAAGCACTTCCCTGTAGGCTGACAAAGTATATTCAATGTCATGAATCGTATGGGAATAACGATATATTATGCATTCCTGACCAAAGTATCCCCCGTTTTATAAGTTCCTGTTGAACAAAGGATTTAATCTCTAATGGATTTCCTGCTTTTTCATCGAAAGTCACCATGGTCCTGAAATTATAACCAATTGCTTTTGTATAATCATGCCCAGTTCCTTCACAATTTTGTTATATCCTTCTTTCAGAATTTTCTCCGATTGTAGAAATGTGTGAAATGACATTTTTATTCTCTCATTTCTTCGATCGTCGCTTTTATTGCTGCCAGTGAAAGCGCTTCACCTCCAAAGGTCGAGAAGAAAAATACTTCATCTTCAAGTACATGCATTATCTCCTTCTTCCCGGTATAAAACAGAAACAGGCATTCCGTTTGCAATTGCTTTTGAAAATGTTGCCAGGTCTGCTTTTATACCAAAATATTCCTGTGCCCCTCCCAAGGTCCATTCGGAAGCCTGTCCACATTTCATCGAATATCAGGATGATCCCGTTCTTACGGCAAATTCTGCCACCTTATGTAAAAAATTATCTTTTGGGGCTTCAAAGACAACAGGTTCCAGGATAACAGCAGCGACATCATCGTCGATTGATCTCTCTAACGATTCTATATCATTATACTGAAATGTATATGTGAGATCTTTGATGCATTCCGGAATTCCTGCATTCCTGGCAATTGTGCTTACATACCAGTCATGCCATCCATGATAACCACAACAAAGACTTTACTTTTTCCCGTAAAAGCCCTTGAAATTCTAATGGCAGCACTTGTCACATCAGCTCCTGTTTTACTGTAGCGAACAGACTCGGCATTGGGAATGATTTCTCTTAAAAGTTCAGCAACTTCAACCTCCAGCGGGTGCATGAGGGAAAAGGTAATACCGTCGTTAATTGTTGCCGGATGGCTTCATCAACGACGGAGTAGGCATAACCCAGAGACAAAGGGCCTATTCCCATGTTATAATCAATGTATTCATTACCATCTACATCCCAGACATGACACCCTTTACCTTTGACAAGATATTTAGGTGCAACACCATTTACATATTGTGTAGGGCCTTTGGCAAGGGTCTGAGAAAAACACGGAATCAAACCTTTTGCTCTTTCATAGAGGTCGTTCGATTTGTCAATTACAGGATAATCCGGGTTGAAATGCAATTTTATTCATCATATTTCAAGGTTAAAATTTTGCTTGCAATGATTCACCATCAAGACCATGAAAATTAAGAGCCTCAGAGGGGTGCCGCAAGCAGGAAAACCATCAATGGCAAATATGGTAAAATTATTGTGTTCCAATCATGTTAGCCTTAGTCAACTCAGAGATAAGGAATTCACCTAATCCACCATAACGGGCATGATCTTCAATCACGAAAATCTGGTCCTTGGTCCGATGATAATCTCTTCCAGCCAGAATATATCAACAATGTTTAGCCAGGGCATATTGACAACTTCTAAGTCCAAAGTCCTTTTCCTGCAGGATTTCAGAAGCATTTAATGCTTCATTCAGCATCACAGGTCCATATGCAAAGATCACTGCATCCATTCCTTCACGAAGTATCATACCCCGGCCCCTGGTAAATTTATACGATTTTGGTAATTCAATATCCCCTGGGGAAGGACTGATATTCATTCGAATCACACAGTTTTTGGTGGCTATGTTTATGCAGTAATCGACAACCATTCCAGTTTCAACCGGGTTACACGGCTGGATTATCTCTATATCGGGAAGGGCGCCCAACAGCGAAATATCACGGATACTCTGATGTGATTTACCAGGACCAGCAGGTATCAAACCGGCATAATGACAAGCATAAATGATCTTATGATTTTCCGTGCAATTATTATAGATCTGTTCATTAGCCCTTGATGCCAGAAAACTTGCAAATGAATTGACGACCGGCAAAAGCCCCATTTTTGCCAGGCCTCCTGCCATTGACACCATGTCCTGCTCAGCAATACCATTTTCAATGAAGCGGTCGGGAAATGCATTTTCAAAATAACGTAACCTGCAGTCAGAAGAAAGATCAGCATCAAGTACAATCAGATCCTGTCGCTTTCCCCCTTCCTTTAATAACTCTTTTCCATATGCTTCGACCACATACTCGGAGTTTTTCTTCAGATTCACATTTAATGGAGCAGCTGAACTCACGGGTTCGCCCAATGCATTATAATGCAGCGATGGCCGTGGAATCCCTTTTAAAGGTCTCAATATCTGTAGTCAATAAGGTTGAATATCCCATTTTATCCAAATATTCATTGATCCTGTCTAGAATTTCATTAAAAGCAAGTAAATAGGAATCATCATCAGGCGCACCGGCATGCCATGGATAAAGTCCATTGCCATTTTTAAGCGCAGCAGTATGTTCCATAAAGGATACTCCTTTCCCTTTTATCGTATCTGCTATGATAAACTTCGGTTTATGAGGTATGCTTTCCAGGTCCCTGAAGGTTTTATCGATCTTTGAGAAGTCATGACCATCTACCCTCACAACATGCCAACCAAAGCTTTTAATTTTCGATTCAAGATCACCCAATGAAATTATCTTTTCAACAGGTCTGTCTGACTGTACCTTATTATGGTCCATAATAACTGTCAGATTAGTAACATTTTGCTGGATACAGGCTTGGAGCGCCTCAAAATTCTGACCTTCCTGAAACTCTCCATCCCCGGTCATAATATAAATGTTACCTTTCAGATTTAATTTGCGCTTAGCCCAAGCCATTCCACGACCTTTTGAAATACCCATTCCAAGTGACCCCGAATTAGCTTCAATTCCCTTAATATGAACATCCGGATGACCATCGAGTCCTCCTAACCTTCTCAGTTTCAGTATTTGTTCTTCAGAGATTACTCCTAAAGAAAATAGAACAGAGTACAGGCCAGGAACATCATGACCTTTGGACGAAAAATAAATATCCCTGTCCTGGCTATCGAACCCCACTTCTATCGTATTCATTTCTCTGTAATAAAGCCAGGTTAAGATATCCATGGAACTAAAACTTGATCCAAGGTGACCCGACCCTGCATTTTTGACCATTGCAAGTGCATTTGCCCTGCACATATCTGAAATAATCGCAAGTTCCGCATAGAAATCATGATCAAGGTTCATGATTCCTTAAACTCTCTGACCGGAATAATTTCAATTTTCATAGTTCAATATCTTGTGTTTGTAATCTCCAATATGGTTGAGTTCGTCAAGATGATTTTCATACCAATACCTGCCCGCATAATTATTATTAATCTGAGATATATCAGGGTGCTCTTCAATAAGCGATAAGATATCACCAAGACCAAAAGTTGGATTTTCCGGAAACAATCTTTCATATACTTCGCAGATAAACAGATAGTCCTCTTCATAATCAATCGTCCATCTATGTGATCCGGAAAAATCATTACCTGTTGACCACCTTACATTCCCGATTCTGAATTTTGCCGGATTTTCCCATAGATATGGGGTAGTATGTTCTCTTTCAAAACTCTTATGTGCATTTTCCCATGCTGTTTTAAGTGCACCGAACGACATTATCTCGACATCATTCCCATCAGGGTATGTTGCTGGATGCAAGTTGCTCACAAAATCATATGCAGGATACTTTTCAAATAATATCCAATCACCTGGTCTATGATCGAGGGATCGATCAATGGACAATCAGAAGGAATTTTTACCAGGGCATCTGCCCTGTAATCAAAGGCTAATTGATAATGCCGGTCAAGCAAATCTTTAAGACTACCCCTGAAACAGTTGATACCTCGCTCGTCACAAAGCTTTTGGATAATATCATCATCCGGGTCTACAGATGTCGCAACAACCACTGTTCCGGTTAAGGCTGCTCTATTGATCCGCTCAATCATCCTGAACAGTAAAGGTTCCCCGCATAAAGGCATTAAAACTTTATAAGGTAATCTTCCTGACGACGTTCTGGCTTGTATTGCGGTTACTACCTTCATGATAAATGCCAATGAGTTATATATAACACTATCTGATAATTATGAAGATTTCGATGATTTCGCCTGAGAATAATCATGATCCTCCAGTAGATACTGACGTGATATCCTTGCTATTTCTGTCGCTGAAGTTCCGTTGTTCTGAATAGGTATTAATTTTCGCAACAAATCCGTGCTGATAGAAGAGTGCACTTCTTTCCCAAGAGCCAGGGCAATATAAACTACTGAAGAATGGAGTGTGACCAGGACATCACAATTTGCAATCAGAGGATTAATATTTATATCCGTAAATATCAAGGCGCCAGGTGCATACTTGTTAATCTCATGGGTAGCCCGGGCCCAGTTTTCGTTTGGATGTAGTTTGAAGATGATCTGCCGTCCTTTTGCAATCGTCAGGACTTTTTGAATGAATTGCTTACGGTTTTCATAGTTTATCGTTTCCCTCCTGTCTGAAGTTGCTGCCAATACAAAATTCCGGTAAGGAAAATCGTTTTGTAAATAATGAATAGCATTATCAAAATTAGGTATACCTGTAACCCTGATCTTTGAGGGATCAACTCCTTTGGATACAAATAAATCCCTATACCCTTCTGAAGCAACGAAAAATAGCTCATATGCATGTGAAAGTCCTGTTACCGAAGTCCCGGCTAACCACCGTGGCAAAGTGAAGGTCTTAACCATATAATAGACCAGGTTTTCTGGATCAGTCATTCCTTCCTGGACAAGGATAATCTTTTTCCCTCTGATATTTCGTGGGATTATGACATCCTGACATGTAAAAACCAGGTCATAATGATTGTTCTTTGCCTGGTAATCAGTTGATAAACCATTTGTACTAAAATAGTTCTCTGTTTGCTCCCTGAACTTTCCACCCAATATGGTAAAGTCTAAAAGTCTATTTTTTACTAAAAAATCAATATACCCGGTAGCATAAAAGGATGTAAAAAAACATTCGCAATCGGTAAAATGTTGAGAAATCTGATGCATCATCATTGTTTGATTCAGCGATCCGCCTATAAACAGGATTTTCTTCTTCATCATTATTTAGTAAATCATCCAAGATTAAGTGAGTGTAAAAATAGACCTATGCCCAATCATGAATATTAAAAGAAAAACAAGTAATCGTTAAGATTATATTACAAGAAAAGGAACACCGGTTAATAATCAATATCAAAATATTTTCATACTTTAAATAATCATTAAATTAATGATATTCATTATTTTGACTGGCTTTAACTTTCAAATGTTTTTATAGTTTTGTCCTCTATATTTATAGGATGAATGCTTTTTTTCTTGGAATTGTTATAGGTCTTACCATCACGATATCTTTCGGCCCGGGTTCTGTTGCGTTGTTCCAGACAAGCCTTGCTCGAGGACTGATTGCCGGATTCATTTTTGCTACAGGAATGCTGTTTAGCGACCTTACGCTAATTATTATCAGTTACAATGGACTATCTGAATTGATCCCAAAAAGTGATTATAAAGTCCTGGGGATCATTGCCGGGGCAATTATTATTATTATGGGGGGAATTTCATTTTTTAAGAAACCTCTGCATTCATTGGATTTGCAGAAAATTCAAGGTTCACAAAAAAACTGGACTAATTTCCTGATAAAAGGGTATTTATTAAATATTGCTAATCCGTTTAGTTTGATATTTTGGATTGGTATAGTAGGATTTGCTGCCAAAAACTGGGGTTTGCATAGTTATAACGTTTTTTTATTTTTTACCGGTGTATTTATAACTGCCTTTTCCACAGATTTACTAAAATGTTATTTGTCAGAACTTTTGAGAAAAGTCCTGGCTTCAAGTGCAATTTATTGGATAAATAAAATCATGGGTCTTGTCTTCATAGGAATTGGTTTTTTTATAATTTTTAAGGTTCAATGATCGGGAGTAAATTAAAACATTGTAAATTGATTTGTTAGTGAGGATTAATAATTTGTTATTCATTTGTTCATACTCACGTAATATCTTATACCGACTTTCGCGGCATTTAATTTCTTTGAATGAATAATCCTGTCAGACAAATCAATACTTTTCAAAACGAAATAAAGCTTGAACTTGATACCTTCCTTGCCGCCCAGCGAACCTCCTTCCCCCTTGAAGAAACACTAAAGATTGACCTTCATTGCCATGATCATAATAGTGATGTTCCGGATGAGCTACTCGGAAGGATATTAAATCTGCCGGAAACGTGGACGACCACTGAACAATTGATCGAGACCCTGAAAAAGAATGGTTGCGATACACTTACTGTGACAAACCACAATAATTCCCGTTCCTGTTATGAATTAAAAGAAAAAGGGATGGATATCCTCGTGGGGGCTGAGTTCAGTGCAACTGTACCGGATTTCAATATCGGTATTCATGTCCTGGCTTATGGATTCAATGAAGAGCAGGAAAAGATGTTGATGAAACTCCGGAAAAACATCTATTCGTTTCAGGAATATACATTTGAAAATAATATTCCGACTACATGGGCCCATCCTTTATACCATTATAGTAAACACGGATCTCCTCCCTTCATTTTCTTCACTAAAATGGTATTGATCTTTGAACGCTTCGAAGTACTGAATGGTCAAAGGGATACGTGGCAAAACATGCTGGTCAAAGCCTGGCTGGAAAGCATAACACCGGAGATGATTGATCGGTTTGCTAACGAAACCGGAATTGATCCTTCAAAATATTGCAGAAATCTTTATAAAAAATCGATGTCCGGTGGATCTGACAGCCATATGGGGATCTTCTCGGGTATGACAGGAACTTATCTGCATGTGCCGGATCTGAAAACCAGGTTGGAAACAACCAGCCGTTCCGAACTTGCATTGGAGGCAATCAGGCAAGGAAGGATGGCGCCATATGGTTCTCATCAGAATAGCGAAAAACTGACAATAGCCTTTCTTGATTATGTTTGTCAGATTGCGTTACATAGGAAAGATCCCGGAATGTTAAGAATACTTCTGCATAAAGGCACAACCCAAGAGAAAATCATTGCATTGCTGGTCTCCAATGGTTTTGCTGAACTCCAGCGCCATAAGGTGACAATGAATTTTATTGAATTGTTCCACAATTCATTTGTTGGGAAAACTCCTGGTTTTACAAAACGCCTTTTTGTTCCTAAGGTTTATAAACCTGTATTTGATGATTCGTTGAAGATTGCAGCCATCTATAACGGTTCACCTGACAGGATCGTTGAAAAATATAAAGAAAATATTGCATCCATCAATCAAAAACTGAATGCCATCCTGTTTGGGAGGCTGAATGTAAAATTTGATAAGATCAAAAAAGATGGAAAGATAGGCGATGTCACACTCAATAACCTTATCAACCATTTTGAGATCCCCAGTGAATTTCGTGCGCTTCTTGAAAATAAAAAGAAGATTGCAACAAAACCTATGGACCGGATGGAAATGCCCGATATTCCGGAACTTCTTGATGGCCTTTCTTTTCCATTTCTTGGCTCAGCCTTACTTTTGGCAGCACATTTCACCAGTGCCCGGGTTCTTTATACCACCCGGCCCCTGCTTCAGACATTCTCTGAAAAGATCGGTAAACTTGAACATCCGAAAAAAATGCTTTGGCTTACCGATACATTCGACGACAACAATGGAGTTTCAATGGTACTCAAATCGATGCATGAAGAAATCAAGGCAGGGAATTTACCGATCGACATCATGGTGTGCAGCAATGACATTGAACCGGATGACCATCTTATTGTCCTGAAGCCTCTTGCCGAATACAATCTTCCGCTTTACCGTGAACAACCTATCCGGATTCCGAACTTCCTTGAAATACATCATACGTTTCATGTTGGGGAATATGACCGTCTCATCTGTTCAACGGAAGGCCCAATGGGGCTGGCTGCATTGTACCTGAAAAATGCTTACTCCGTCAAATCTTATTTTTACCTGCATACGGATTGGATCATGTTTGCCCGGGAAGTACTCGATCTCGACAAGGGAAACCTGAACCGTTTCAGGCGCCTCCTCCGGGCTTTCTACAAATCATTTGACGGTTTGTTCGTCCTGAACAAAGACCAGGGAAAGTGGCTGACCGGAAGAGAGATGGGATTCAATACTGCAGCAGTTTTTCCAACAGCTCATTGGGCAGATGCAGGATTTTACCCCCGAAAAGACTCCAGGGCGAATATTCCGGGAATTCAACCTGAGGATCATGTAGTTTTATTTACAGGTCGCGTCAGCCATGAAAAGGGAGTAATGGAACTACCGGAAATTCTCAGGGGGATCAAAAAAATTGTACCACATATAAAACTTGTTATTGCGGGTACCGGCCCGGCAGAGACTGAACTCAGGAAGGCACTTCCTGAAGCGATCTTCCTCGGATGGGTCGATCATGACGACTTGCCTGGTATCTATTCCTCAGCCGATCTTCTTATCCTTCCGTCAAAATTCGACACCTTCAGTTGTGTTGTACTTGAAGCATTGAGTTGCGGATTACCGGTAATCGCTTACAAAACAAAAGGTCCTAAAGACATCATTCTTGATGGGATAAACGGATACCTGGTGAATAATAACCAGGATTTCGTTAGGAAAATGACTGAATTTTTTACATCAGATACTTTACAAACGACATTCAGGACAAACGCCCTGACCAGGGCTAAAGAGTACGATAAGGAAAGTATCATCAACCGTTTCATACACCATACCGGCTTAAGGGATGGTTTTCCTACGGGTAAATAATCATGAAGACAGAGAATTGGGTTTGGTGGAAGCATGGGGTCTTTTACCATATCTATCCGCGAAGTTTCTATGATTCCAATAACGATGGAATTGGTGATATTAACGGGATCATCCGGAAGTTGGATTATCTTATGGATCTTGGTATTCATGCGATCTGGATTTCTCCTTTGTATCAATCCCCAATGAAGGATTTTGGATACGATATTTCGGATTACCGAAAGATTGACCCTGTTTTTGGAGACCTTGAAGATTTCAAATGTCTTTTACATGAGGCACATAATCGTGGGATTAGGATCGTCATGGATCTGGTTATGAATCACACTTCGCACCTGCATCCCTGGTTTCTTGAATCCCGGTCCTCAAAGGAAAATCCCAAACGCGATTGGTACATATGGAGAGATGGGATAAAAAAGAAAAAACCGAATAACTGGAGATCGGCCTTCGGCACAAGTGCATGGGAATATGATGAACATACAGACCAATATTACCTTCATTCTTTTTTTAAAGAGATGCCTGATCTGAACTGGCGAAAGAAAGAATTAAAGAAAGCCTTTTTTGATGAGGTACGTTTTTGGCTTGACCTTGGGGTTGACGGATTCAGACTGGATGTCATTAACATGATCGTTAAAGATAAGAAATTCAGGAATAACCCGCTATTTTTCGGTACTCCATGGATTCAGAAACATGTTTATACGAGAAACCGTCCAAAATCCCAAAGAATTACCCGGCTGCTCCGGAAACTACTGGATGAATATGATGACCGGATGTGTGTTGGAGAAATTTATACCATGCCACCCGGAGATCCTGCTACTGCAGCAGATTATCTTGGGTCGGGAATTGATTCTATTCATCTTGCCTTTGACTTCTCGCTGATGTTCCAGCCCTGGAATGCCCGCAAATTTTATTTGTGTCTTAAAAAGTGGTACAGTAAAATCCCGAAGAATGGATGGGCTTGTAATGTTCTCTCAAATCATGATCTTTTCCGCAGCAATAGCCGGTTTGGGAAAAGGAAATATGTTGTCGAAAAATCCAGGATCATGGCTGTTTTGATACTAACCTTAAAAGGAACTCCTTTTATCTATTACGGAGAAGAAATAGGGATGACTAATGGAAAGCTTACTAGGAGCCAGATCTCAGATCCCCTTGGGAAACGGTTCTGGCCGTTTTTCAAAGGACGGGACCGGGCCAGGACTCCAATGCAATGGAACTCAGGGATAAATGCAGGATTTTCATCTTTCACTCCCTGGTTGCCGGTGAATCAGGATTATTCGGAATTGAATGTCCAGGTTGAATCTGAAGATAAGGATTCAGTTCTGACCCTTTACAGGAAACTTGTCCGTCTTCGCAATGACACGCCGGCTTTACAATCCGGCGATTGGGTTCCGGTGATAACAGGAGAAAAAGGTATCCTTGCTTTCCATCGTATCCTCAACAGAGATAAATTTTTTGTCTTGCTGAATTTCCGGAAAAGATCAGGGAGAATATTTCTTCCTCTTGCGGAACCCGGGATTGTGCTTATATCGACTCACAGGCAGGAGCTGACATCAATAAAATCAGGCATTGAAAGGATTTTCCCGTTCGAAGCAACAGTGTTAAGATTAAGCTCCTGAATAAGAGTCAGTCAGTCATCTCAATTATCCTTCCATCAGGGGTTTTTGTTGCTCATTGGTTTCACTGTCAAATGAGACCAAATCAGCAAACGGCGGAAGGAGAATATCTGAAAGGGATTCAGGACAAACAAACATCCCCCGCAGAACCGGCAATCCATCAATAGTTTTATCTTTTAACCGGGGTTTCCTTTTTTTTACTTTTTCAGTTTTTTTCATGTCGGTAATTAATTAATTCATGTTTCATGAAATTGACGAAAACAGTGCTTGCTATCGCTGCCAGGTTCTCCCAGATCAATGCATCCTCAAAATTTAATTCTTTTCTTTCATCACTACCCGCAACAAGATACCCTATAATCTTGCGATGAGTTCCGACAGGAGTTCTGATTTGGAATTCCGTCCTCCATTTGCGGGCTATCAATTCCACAATCCGTAACGGATGCCCTTTCATTCGTATGACTCCTTTTTTTGAATGTGAGGATTTTTCAACAATAAGCAGGGAATTATATCGACCGGTTTGAATCACCAATGCCATAAAATTTACACCCAAAAGACTTCTTGCGCCCGATACAAATAGCACCGATGCGGTGTCAATATCCTCAATTTTAAACAAACAATCCCTGAAATGGATCAATGATTCTTCCTTTATCAGGTTATCTGCCGTTGTTGCATTATTATACATTCAGATAGGATAATTGCTTAATAAACGTGAAGTTGTTTGATAAAATTCAATTTCTTCATTTTTCCTCCGGGTAATCTCTTTTAATTTCAATACAATAGAATTCACCCCTTTTGCCTGGAGCATATTGTGTAATGTCCCTTCAAACCATAGCTGTGCACCA
This sequence comes from uncultured Bacteroidales bacterium, assembly GCA_963800585.1. Taxonomy (GTDB): domain Bacteria; phylum Bacteroidota; class Bacteroidia; order Bacteroidales; family FEN-979; genus FEN-979. Next base: position 431,369 of record CAWDBP010000008.1, on the reverse strand, counting down.
TCTTTTTTAATTACCGGTAACTCCAGCTCAACTGCAATACGGGGATAGATCAATACCTGGTGGATGGCTTCTTTCATTTTTTTTCTGTCTTCTTTCCGCAAGAAATCCAGATCAGGCTGTAATTTCAGATCTTCCTCTGAGTAACCAAGGATATCCTGAATATTTGTACTTGCAGATACAATTACCTTATCAGGAGAGAAAAACAGGAACCCCTCTTTGCAATTCTCAAGCAGAGATCTGATCTTTTGCTCGTTCATTTCCAAATTCTTTTCCCCTATTCTTATTGATGTGGTATCTGATACAATAATAACCAGGAAGCCTGGCTGGGGGATAAATGACCGGATACGAAAATGTAATTGACGCTTCTCCATATATATCTCCCGGTTCCTGAGTTTTTGACCAGCAGACAGTGATCCATACTCTTCAAGCCAATCGAATTCCAGAAATTGTAAATCCTGCTTTATCCTGGAATAGTTCATTCCCACAAAATCATGAATTGAAGTACCGGTAATTTCTTCAAAGGGAACATTTACATGAACGATTGTAAAGTCGTCAGGAAGCGCTTTTTTTTCGAAGATCATCTTCAGGATTATGAATCCTGTATCGATCTCATCCAGAATTGCGTTCAGTATCTTTATCCTTCCAATCATAAAATCAAGTATTCATCAGGTTTTAAAGATTAATATCTGATTATAGAAGGCAATCGGAATTTATTGAACCAGCACTCTTTCATTATCCTGAACAGGGATTAATGATATATTACGATTCTTCGATTTATGCCCGTTTATAATATCCTCATACTTAATGTTGACCTCATCCACAATAGATTCCCAGTGGCGGTAGATAGTTTTCCGGGCACCTTCTCCTGCTCTTTTAATTGCACCCGGGTTGGACTTCAATTCTATGATCTTCTCTGCCAATGATGCCGCACTGTTGTTGATCAGGAAACCATTGACATCTTCCATAATTCCTTCTGCAGAAGATGTATTTCGAACTACAATTGAAGGAACATCAAATGCAGCTGCTTCCCTCATTACCAGTGGCGCATTGTCATATACTGAAGGAAAAACAAACAGGTCAGCACATGCATAAAGGTTTTTCATAGTCGGGCGATCTAATATAACACCTCTGAATACTACATTTTCAGTAAGCCCATATTGCCTGACTATAGTCTTCATCTCTTTGGCAGCATAACCTTCTCCTGCAAATACCATTTTAAACGATTCTTTTTTCCCTTTGAGGATCTTCAATGCATCCAGAATGGCATGGATATTTTTCTCCCAACGGTGCTGGCCGACAAACAACAGGATAAAATCATCGTTACATGCATTTATTTCTTCAAGTCCTTTATGCCTGTACCTGAGGTACTTTCCTTTTTCAGGAATATCGAAGTCAGTACCATTTGGCATGATCTCAAATTCACCGGTGAATCCGTATTCTTTTAGGGTTTCACCGGTTGCCCGGTTCGGAACCCAGACAACATCTGCGCTGTTGTAAAAATCCATGGTCATCGTCATGAGGAATTCAACAAACATTTCACCGGATAGTGCCTTCCTGAAATCCTCGCGGTACTTGGTATGAAATGTCGCTACCAGCGGAATATCAAGTTTTTTCGCAAGCTTATGTGCCAGTTGCCCGCTGATGAATGGACAATGCGCATGGAGTATGTCAAAATTATTTTTTGAAAGCTTCTTTTTAAATTTGAAATCTATCATGGGAAGCCCTACCCTGTATGGGTTCATACCAGGCAGCAAAACTGACTTAAACCGTATCACTTTATAATCCACCCGGTCTTTATAATCCTTGGCGCTTGGTGCTACCAGGCTGGATTTACCATGTTTCAGGTTCATCCAGTAGGCATAATTATGAGCCGTCATTCCCACTCCATCCATGATTGGGAAATAGGAATCATTGAACTGACACGAATTGATACTCATGGGGTTGGGTTTATTACAAAGGTACCTTTACCCCAGGCTGTGAGCGTTAAATCTACATTATGTTAGCATTAACAAATTGTAAATGTTTGTATTAGAATGTATAATGACAAGAAACGGTATCAGAAGAAAACACTTAGGAAATAAAGGTAACTTTCGTCCGTGGCCTGACTATTGCCTGTTTAAATGGGAATTTAGGGTACCCCACTATCATAGATTCTATAACTTCATTTCCATCGGGGATCCTGAACAACCGTCGAAGTGGTTTGCTTTGAGTGATTGCAGGTCCGATCAACCCGATGACAGTAGCTCCAAGACCCAATGAATGGGCTGTTAGAAGTGAATAAGTCAGGTAAATGTGAGCATCCACAGTGTGCTCTTCCGCTCCTTTTTTTGCATGGAACAGGATCAGTGCAGGTGCATTCCGGGTTATATCGTCGATCCCTGTAGAACTATCGTAAAGTCCCTTATTCACATGAGGAACAATGAAATTGACCAGGGTATTGGAAACCTCTTTTGGCATAGTTCGAAGCAGGAGCCCACCAAGCAATGGAACCTTCAGGATCTTCGCCAGTTGAAGATACATCTTTGATATATATGGCAGTGCTTTCTCAATCACTTTTTTGTCATTCACAACAGTAATTTCCACGTTATCCGGATTAACTCCGAAAGGGGCCGTCGACAAAGAATCAATGATCTTCTGTAAGACATCAACAGGTACCGGTTTATCTTTAAATATCCTCACTGAACGCCTTGCAAGCAGAAAATCCATGAAGGCAGTGTTGTTCCAGTTTGTCTGGGGCAGTGGCTTAAAATTAATGTCATAGGATAATCCTTCAATAGAAATGGCCGATGTTTCGCATATTGCCATGCAATGACCGCATTTAATACAGATCTCAACACTATCTTCGCGAAAAAAGACATTCTTCTGATGATCCTGTGCCAGGATTGACGCAGGACAAATTAGTATGCATAATTCACAGCCAGTGCATAGAGAACTATCAACTTTATGTGTGGTTACAGGATTCAACCCGGGTGTACTTTTCATATCATTAAAATTTTTGATAAAAGTACAAAAACCTTTCAAGTCGGCAGTCTGCAGTTTGCAGTTGGCAGTCCCTTCAACCTTCAGTCTTCACTCTTCACCTTTTTCGCTATTTCTTCACCTTCGTCATCGAATAAACGATTTGTCCCTTGGTATTGATGAAATAAAGAGTAAGTTCCTTACCATTGATTGAAATCAGTGTGAATCCTGATTCTGACAGGCTGAATATCGAATTTGCATCTTTCCCTGTTTTTCTGACTTCACCACCCGATCCAGTTACGATGTAATCGACTTTGCTGCCGGCCGGCTTCAGATGTTGCATATCATGATCATGTCCGCAGAAATAAAAATCAACATTGTATTTATCAAAAAGCGGCTTGAATTTCTTTATTAACTCTGGTGTGTTTCCATGTTTGGGGCTTGCTGAAAAAACGGGATGGTGACCAATAACAAAGATCCATTGCTCTTTGGCATTTGCTAATACATTATGCAACCAGGACAATTCCTTTGCTGTGTCTTCTGTTGTGACTTTTCCGTATTCTTCCTTTTCCGTATAGTATGAGTTTACCATTGGCGATGTATCTGTAAAGATGAAACGGGCTGAAACGCTGTCATTCACTTTTTTTACCAAAGTATAGTATCGTGCAGGCATCCTCCATCTCCTGCTGATCTCCGAATATTTAACCTCGGCATCTGGATTTCCTTTATAATCATGATTTCCAAGTACAGGATACCAGTCAACCAGCAAACCTGGTGTTTTATAAATATTTTCAAAGCTGGTCATCCATAATGGATCATTCACACTTTGAACCCCGTTAACCTGGAAATTATCACCAACGGAAATAATGAATTCAGGATCTGCCTTAACGGCTGTTTTTGCCATCTGGTTAGCAACATCTGTCTGATTTCCATATCCATTCCAACCCCAATCACCTACTAAAAAGAAATTAAAGGATTTCTTTTTAAGATTCAGAGCCGTATCTGATTTGGAATATGAATCGTTCGAAGTTGCAGTAACTTTGTTTTGCGAAAAAACAAGCTGGGTCGATGAAATCAGGATGATAATTCCAAGGAATTTGACCATTGAATCTCTTTGACAAAGAATGCCTGAATTCAATAAGAATATTTTTTCTCATCTTCCATTAATTTACTAATAACCCAATCCCCGAATTGAAGGGATTGGGTTATTAAATGAATGAATAAAATAATTAATTACCGTTGATTTCCACTTCCATCTGATTGGTAGCATCCGATATCTTTACCCGGAGGCATAAGTGTCCCGATACCTGTCGTATATGGAGCAGAAGTATTACCTTTCCCGATTGCAGCTGATCCCGATTGTAGGTGGGCATCGTTATTATCAGATAATGCATTGATATTTTGATCAATGTCAACAAGCATAGGATTGTTGTTGTTCAGACCGGTGGATAGGATATCACCTGGTTGTGGTTTACCCCAGTCACCTGCAGGATAATAGCCACTGCGCGTAGAATCAACAATTGAATAGAACAGATTGTGACCATAATTGCCCTTAATGTGGATTGTATCTGCTTCAGCAGTAATTCTTATTCCACGTACACAATTGATTATTAGGTTATTATACAAAGTGGCCTGGGCAAACTGATCGATCAGAATACCAGCAGTTGGTTCACCTTGTTTACGCCATCCACCGTCAATAATAGTATTGTTATAAATGTTTATCTTACTCTGGGGGTAAAGAACAGAACCGTTTGTCACCACCTTGATAGAATTATTGGCTGCACTCCAGATATAGTTATAGGCAACATCACCCGTCACCCCTTTTTTTATATTGATATTATCACCATCATCACTACCCTCGTGCCGGATCACGTTTCCTTTTATACTGACAGAGATTGGGCCTGTCAAACGCAAGACAATCATCGATACCACTCAGGAAAGAACAATTTTCGACAACGACGTTTGTATTGAACTGTTGAACGAACCAAGATACCCCCACGTACCGAAAAAGCAAACTGTGCTCCTCCTGAAACATCAGGGCCACCTGTATAACTGAGATTTGTCCAAATCAACCTGATAACCTTTGCCGACGAATCACACTGAATTCCTCCCCAGTATCCTTTTGGCCATACCGGGTTGGAAGCAGCCGGTTTAAAGGTGATCTGAGATGATTTTGTACCTACACATAATAAAGTACCGGAAATATGAATTGCATAAGAAACAGGAGGAGCTGCATCAGGATTTCCGAAAACAATAACTGTGACCCCTGGTTGAATGCCAGCGTATCAGTGTTTTTTACCCAGATATCGCCATTGATATAATAGGTTTTATTGGAAAGCATGTGTCCCCTTAGAAATCCGCTAAGTGTATCCTTTGTTATCGGGTTGGAGACCGGTAATGTCGTGTCGACATTGCTGGACTTCTTACAGGACAATTGAGTAATGCTCAAGAACAGCATTAACGAGAAAACGGTTAATCCACTGAATGCCAGTGAACATTCTTGTTTTTAAGTAATTGATTTTCATAGTTTTTGTTTTTAATGATTAATTAAGATTTGATAATTTATCCTCTTAATTTGAATTTTAATCCGAACATGTAGTTTTGGCCGTAAGTGTATTTTTCAACGAAATATCCATCCAATGTTGTCATTTCGTTCGGTGAGTTCAGCAGGTTGCTGAGTTTGATAAAAATACCAGGTATTTTCCTATGGTTTTATCAAGAGAAAATGACAGATCAAGGTAATTTTTCTGATAAATGTCCTGCTTATAATAAAATGAGATATCGGATATCCGGTTTCCCTGGTAAAGAAATGAGAGCTGGCAGTTTAGTCCGGCTTTTACATTCCGATAAAGCAGCGAGAGGTTAGCCACATGCTTCGATTGTCCCTGCATCGGACGTTTCTCATTGATATATGAAGTTGTATCGTTTCCGGTCCGACTTGACATAGTATAATTTCGGCGTAGAAATGCTTGAATTTATATAGGTATAATTCCCAGAAACGCCGAAACTTCTAAAATACTTGATCAGCACCAGTTCAAATCCATAGTTAGAGGCATTGCCAAAATTCATGTATGTGATATCGGGCTGCCCGCCATTGTCTAGAAGCGTCTGTTCTATCGGATCGATTATTTTTTTGTAAAAGTCCCGCCATGATCACCTCTTCAGCATTTGGATAGAATTCATATCTAAGATCATAATTCCAGGCTTTGAATGACGTAGCTTTGGGTTCCCGGTTACATCGGTCTGGTCGCCAATTTGGGTAATCAACCAGTTCATAATAATTTGGTCTAGCGATGGCTTTATAGACAGAAGCCCTGAGTTTATGTTTTTCAGTAGAAATTGTAAGATAGGTGAAGGCTTGGCAGCCAATCGGTATAATAGTAAAAATGCTGCTGGAACCCTGGGTAATCGACAGTCAGATTCCTGTTTGATTGTTCTGTTGCTTCAACTCTTACACCTCCAAGTACCTGGAATTTACCAAACTGCGTCCTTGCCTGGATATATCCGGCCGTAATATTTTCAGTAGCCGTATAATTGCTGGTATTGTATTCAGGATTCCCCACGGGCTGGTAAGGATAAACCTGGGCAGTTTCTATTCCCGTGAAGGGAGGATCCTGGTGAAGGGAATCAAGAATCGGTTTTAAGAGTATAATCGTTCTGGTAATTATTCCTGAATTTACTTCTGTAAAGTCCACCGGCTTTAAACTGAAAACGTGATGAAGGATCCTTGGCAGATATTCGATGTTTGCATAGGCCGACATATCCTCATCTGTATTTTTTTGCCACGTATGATCAATATATTTCAGATATTCTGCATTGTTCAGCCAGGTTCCACCCTGCAGCACCGTATGATATGTTTCATAGTTCAGCCATATCGGGAACCTGGCCCAATGGCTTTCGAATAAACCAATGACCAGTCAGCAGGTAATGTTTTTACTAATATTATGAATTCCCATGAGAGATGCGCTTTCCACCGACTGAATCTGAAGGCGTGACCTTTGATCTATGCTTACGTATCCCGTTCCTGGTCCTATTCTTCCGTTTCCGTTAACAATGGTATCATCCATCCATCTCGATTGTGTCTCCGAGGTACGCAGGTACATATCATAAAAACTAATCTTATTATTTGAATTCAATACATAGTCAACTTTACCATTGATTCCCAGCCGGTTTGTGTGTAAAGAAATTTCCCGGTTAATATAATCAGTGGTTTGCGGCTGATTGTATGTATCAATGTAGAATGAGTTGGTCTCAGAAGATGAGCCCGAATGGGTATCCTGTTCAACAACCGATAAAAGTATTCCCAGTTTTTTCTTGAAAAACCGCTCGCCGATCGTAAAATTTCCAATAATATGGGGATAAGCTTGTTCCGAAGTGAAAATAAGATTTTGACGGTTAAAATCAGCCTGTGTTGAGGCGTAATAATGACCATGGACTTGGTCAGGGTCTTTAAAATTTATTGATTTACTGTCGAAGGAATAAAACTTATGGTCGAATAAAAATTGATTATATCCTGTACCAACCTGTGCTTGTACCACGAGTGCATCAGGGGCATCTTTCATGACAGCATTTACGCTGCCGCCTATTCCATCTCCTTCCATCTCAGGCGTTAAAGCTTTTGTGACCTGCATCTCCTGAAGCAATTCGGCCGGGATAATGTCAAGCGGAACGAAACGATTCTTTGAATCAGGACTTGGAATTTTTACTCCATTAATCAGCGTATTATTGTAGCGTTGTTCAATACCCCTGATAATGGCATATTGATTTTGACCATCACTGCTCCGGTCAAGCGTGACTCCTGATATCCGTTGCGCGATCTGAGCAACATTTATATCGGGTGAAAGGTCAATTGTGCGGGCTGATACTACATTGATGACATTCGGAGCATTTTTCTCCGTTGCCCGTGCATTCTGATCTGTCTCCTTATTATACGTCCCGAGAATATTGACCTCCTTTAGAACGGTAGTATTCTGGGACAGGAAAAAATTTTGATGAATGTTTTCATTCTCAGTTGTTATGATAAGCTTTTTTCTGAAAGTCACATACCCGATAAAGGATACAACCATGGTAAATTCCCCTGGTTTGACATCTTTTATCTCGAAAGCGCCCCTGGTATCTGTGATTCCCATGAATGATGTTTTTTCGAGAATAACATAAGCTCCAATCAAAGGATCTTTAGATTCACTTTCATAAACCACACCATGAATATTTGCACCCAAAAGAGTAAATTGGGAAAGTATAAGCAATAGGATAACCGGTAAAAATTTCATGGTACAAAGTTGCCGGGAAATGATTTTTCGAATGTTAAGGAACAAACAACAAAATATTAAAGAATTAATAATTAAATGTTAACAAAGGAAGAATAAAAAGCAGTCGGCAGTCGGCAAGCGGCAGCCTGCAGTCCTCATTCTGCAGTCGGTAGTCAGCAGTCTGCATTCCTCTGCCTTCCGCCTGCTTACTGCGGGGTTTTCCTTGTCCCTTCACTCCTCACTCTTCACTCTTCACCTTTTTCGCGTCACTCGTCACGCGTTACGATTTCTCCTAATATTGCTCTTCGAGTTGTTTAATTCGCAAGAAAATTCTATTTTTGCAGGCTCCTAAAAAGAAGGTTTATCGAATCAGATCTAATTTATTTAAAATCAGAGTCTCATGCAGAATAAAGGTGTTATTCAATTTTTCGCGATCATTTTTGGATTAGTTTGTTTATTCCAGCTTTCCTTTTCATTTATAAGTTACCATTACCAAAGCAAGGCCGATAATTATTCAACAGCCCCGATAGTCAGGCAAATGGCAATAAAACTTGCAAAAGGAGATCCTTTGAGGCAGGAATTCATTTACGACTCCATCGTAAAATCAAGGCTTGAGTACTTCAACGATTCCATGGCCAACACTACGGTTTATAATATTCTGCTCAAGCAATACACCCTGAAAGATGTTCGTGAGAGGGAAATCAACCTTGGACTCGACTTAAAAGGCGGTATGAACGTAACAATGGATGTTTCGGTCCCCGATATTATCCGTGCATTATCAGGGAACAGCCAGAATCCGATCTTTATTAAGTCTCTGAACCTGGCCCTGGAGAAAGAAAAAAGTAGTACAGCCGATTTTGTTGACCTTTTTGCACAGGCCTTTAAAGAAACGGATCCCAATGCAAAGCTTGCATCGATTTTTAATACGGTAGAATTAAAGGACAAGATCAATTACAATTCCACGAACGAAGATGTGATCAAGATCATCCGCGACGAAACCAATGCCGCCATCGACCGTACCTTTAACATCCTCCGTACCCGTATCGACCGTTTCGGGGTTACACAGCCCAACATTCAGAAACTGCAGACAGCCGGTCGTATCCTGATCGAACTTCCGGGGATCAAAGAACCGGAACGTGTTCGTAAACTATTGCAGGGTACAGCCCAGCTGGAATTCTGGGAAACTTACCAGTTCCCTGATCTTGCCAATAACTTTAACGAAGCTGATAAAAGACTTGTTGCCATCCTCAGTACGGGAGCAGATACCCTCAAAGCCGACAGCCTGAAAAAGGATACTTCAATCATTAACAAAGTTACCCACAAGATACCACAACTGGCTGAAAAGAAAGAACCTGGTAAGAAAGAATCTTCAAAAACAGAAACTAAGAAAGAGACTACTGCAAAAAATGAGAGTATCAAAAAAGATACTGCAAAGAAAGAAAATGCTTTATTGAAACAAATTGGAAAAGACACTTCTTCCAAAGCCATGGAGGCGAAACGTGCTAAGTCGATCCAGGAATCGGCCAAGAAAAATCCATTGTTTACCTACCTGAACCCTCCCATCTTCCAGAATAAAGAAGGAAAGTATGAACAAGGGCAGACTGCCATGGTGGGACGTTCGCTGATAAAAGATACCTCACGTGTAAATTACATGATGAAACTCGTGAGAAATATCTTCCCGAGAAATGTAAAATTTGCATGGATCGTTAAACCCAGGGACGAATCGAAGGAAGTACTGGAACTGGTGGCATTGAAAATTACATCGCGCGACGGTTCACCGGCACTGGGAGGAGATGTTATTACAAACGCCCGCCAGGACTACGATCAGAACGGACAGGTTGAAGTGTCCATGTCGATGAACGGCGAAGGAGCCAGGATATGGAAGAGGTTAACAGGAGATAATATCGGGAAACAGATCGCTATTGTTCTCGATGGATATGTTTATTCTTATCCGAATGTAAAAGGTGAAATCCCGAATGGTTCTTCGTCAATTAGCGGGGGGAACATGACGGTTGAAGAAGCGCAGGACCTTGCCAACATCCTGAAAGCCGGTAAACTTCCTGCACCCGCAAGGATAGTTGCAGAAGAAGAAGTCGGCCCTTCACTTGGAAGGGAATCCATCAATGCCGGTTTTATCTCCTTCATCATCGCCTTCATCGGGGTATTGTTATATATGTCTCTCTATTATAATGGTGCAGGACACGTTGCCGATATCGCACTATTTGCAAACGTATTTTTCCTCTTCGGCGTTCTGGCCTCTATCGGTGCAGTTCTGACACTCCCCGGTATCGCTGGTATGGTGTTGACACTTGCTATGGCGGTCGACTCGAACGTAATTATTTATGAACGAATGCGGGAAGAAATACGAGCGGGAAAAGGGCTCCGGCTTGTGGTCAAAGATGGTTTCCACCATGCCTTGTCCGCAATCATCGATGGTCACGTTACCACTATCCTGACCGGTATCGTTCTTTACATCTTCGGATCAGGTCCTGTCCAGGGTTTTGCAACTACGCTCGTCATTGGTTTGTTGCTTTCATTGTTCTCCTCCATCTTCATTGCACGTCTTTGTTTTGAATTCATGCTCGATAAAAACATGAATATCACGGTAGGAAACAAATATACAATCAATACATTCCAGCACACCCATATCGATTTTATCGGACTGAGATTCAAGATGTACATCCTTTCACTCTGCATCATTGTTCCTGGTATAATCAGCATCTTTGTACGCGGATTGGAACCTGGCTTGGACTTCACGGGTGGAAGAAGCTATATTGTTCGTTTTGACCAAAATGTTTCTACCAACAAATTGCGTGAGTCCCTCAGCAAGGTTCTTGGTGAACCACCTGAAGTGAAGACATTCGGCCCAAGAAATCAGGTGAAGATCACAACCAAATTCATGATCAACGATAAGAGCCAGAAATCCGATTCAATAGTGGATGCAAGGATCTTTCAGGGGGTTAAAGGATCTTATCTGAAACCAATAACACTCGCTGATTATAAGTCGAATGATTCGAAGAAGATCATCGGTGAACTCAGTCACCAGCGGGTTGACCCGACCATTTCCTATGCCTTGATATGGCAGGCAGTATTTGCTGTTTTCTTTGCCCTGATCATCATTTTTATATACATTGCTATCCGATTCAAGAACTGGCAGTTTGGACTGGGAGGTGTTGTCTCCCTTTTCCATGACACACTTGTTATTATCACTGCATTTACCCTGCTCCATGGCATCATGCCTTTCAGTATGGAAGTCGACCAGTCATTTATCGCTGCCCTTCTTACCATTATCGGTTATTCCATCATGGATACGGTTATCATCTTCGACAGGATCCGTGAATATACCCATCTATATCCCAAGAGGGACCTTGCAAACAATATCAACGCTGCCATCAATAGCACTTTGGGACGAACCATCAATACTTCCGGTATTACTTTGGTAGTGTTGATCGTAATCTTTATTTTCGGCGGTGAAGTGTTGAGAGGGTTTATGTTCGCCTTGCTGATCGGGGTTATCTCGGGAACTTATTCTTCCGTATTCAATGCAACCCCAATTGCATACGATTTGATCATGTATAAAAGAAGAAAAAAAGAAGCAAAAGAACTGGCTTCGAAAGGTAGGTAATATCCACTGAAATACAATAAATTATCATAAAGAGCTGCTCAACCCTGAGTCAGCTCTTTTTTTTACAACTAAAATCCCTGTCTCCTATATCTCTTCACTCTTCTCCACTCACCACTCACCATTCACTACTCACCATATCTTCGCGTTACGCGTTACGCGTCACGCGTCACGATTTTTTTGGTGCAATATTAACAATTCCTGTTATTTTATTAACAATGTGAATTTTTTAACAATATTTCTTGTTTATCTAATTTAACTCCTGTACTTTTGCACCCGGATTCGGATACACCCTATTTCAGTGAATTAGAATTCATGAATTTAGTGAGAAACTTAAACCATCATGACCAGAATCACCTCATTAACAGATCTTAAAAAGATCCGTGACGATTTAAAGGCAAAATCAATTGCACGTTCGGAGAAATCAAACCCGGATAGTATCATCCAGGTTAAGGTCGCTATGGCAACCTGTGGTATAGCTTCAGGAGCAAGACCTGTGATGGATTACCTGAAAGAAGAACTGGAAAAAAGAAATATCCCAGCTCTTGTCACTCAAACAGGTTGTATGTCTTACTGTTATGCAGAACCTACTGTAGAAGTGACTATACCAGGGAAAGAGCCTGTTACTTTCGGCTTTGTGAATACCAGGAAGGCGGATGAGATCATCGAAAAATACATCAGGAAAGGGGAAATGCTTGAAGGCATTATCCCTGCCAATTACGAAACCATCGACAGCAAATAGCGGAGGAAGAATCAGATGGCAAAGAAACAACTAAGAATAGCACTCAGGAATTGCGGGGTCATCGACCCTGAGAGGATAGAGGAATATATTGCTCGCGATGGATACATGGCGCTCGGGAAAGTGCTGACAGAACTTTCACCGGAAGCTGCCATTGAGATCATCAAGAAGTCAGGGTTACGGGGTCGTGGCGGTGGAGGATTCCCAACAGGTCTTAAATGGGAGATCACGCGTAAAGCCAAAGGAGATCAGAAATACGTCATTTGCAATGCTGACGAGGGTGACCCCGGCGCTTTTATGGACCGTTCCATTCTTGAAGGCGACCCGCATTCTGTATTGGAAGCGATGGCCATCAATGGTTATTGCACCGGTGCCTATAAGGGCTTGTATATATACGTGCCGAATACCCTCTTGCTGTCGAACGTATTAAAATCGCCATGAAACAGGCCAGGGAATATGGGCTTGCTTGGTGATAATATCTTGGGGACCGGGTTCAATTTTGACGTCGAGATTCGTTATGGAGCAGGGGCTTTCGTTTGTGGCGAGGAAACTGCACTGATCCACTCTATGGAAGGATTGCGCGGGGAACCTACGGTAAAACCTCCCTTCCCTTCTGAATCAGGATATCTGGGAAAGCCCTCTAACGTGAATAACGTTGAGACCTATGCCAATGTACCGGTCATCATAAACAAAGGCGCCGGATGGTTTGCCGCAATCGGCTCCGAAAAATCGAAAGGCACCAAGGTCTTTGCCCTTGCAGGAAAAATCAACAATGTTGGCCTGATCGAAGTCCCTATGGGGACCACACTTCGTGAAGTCATCTTTGAGATCGGCGGTGGCATAAAGGATGGATAAGAAATTCAAAGCTGTGCAAACAGGTGGCCCTTCAGGTGGCTGCCTTACTGAGAAACATCTCGATACTCCGATTGATTACGATAATCTGATTGCTGCCGGTTCAATGATGGGCTCAGGCGGAATGATCGTGATGGATGAAGACAACTGCATGGTCTCAATTGCAAAATTCTACCTCGACTTTACCGTTGAAGAATCCTGCGGAAAATGCTCCCCCTGCCGCATCGGCAATAAACGGCTTTCTGAATTGCTCGAAAAGATCACAAAGGGAAATGGCACCCTCGAAGATCTTGACAAATTGAGAAACCTCGGCACAGTGATAAAAGACACTTCCCTCTGTGGTTTGGGTCAGTCCTCCCCGAATCCTGTCCTTTCTACCATTGAGAATTTTTACGACGAATATCTATGAACATGTGACTGCAAAAAAATGCCGTTCACAGTGTTTGCAAGTCACTGATGAATTACCTCATCGACCCCGAAAAATGCATCGGGTGTACCCTCTGCGCACGGAATTGTCCTGTGAATGCCATTACGGGGAACGCAAACAGGCACATTACATTGATCCTGGAAAAATGCATCAAATGCGGCGCCTGTATGGAAAAATGCAAATTCGGTGCAATTTTCATCAATTAATGAGGACGGATAAGCATGGAAATGATAAAACTGACAATTGACGGAAAAACCGGTTGAAGTTCCGAAACAGGTACTACAATTCTAAAAGCAGCAAGAACCGTTGGTATCGATATACCCACTCTTATGTTATTTCGAACTGAAGGACATGAACATTGAGAACAAGCCGGGCGGATGCCGCATTTGTGTGGTTGAAGTCAAAGGAAGAAGGAACCTGGCCCCCGCATGTACAACAAACGTGGACGAATGGAATGGTGGTAAACACCCATAATATCAGGGTTCTGAATGCAAGAAGAACAGTTCTGGAGCTGATCCTTTCAGATCACCCTGCTGAATGTCTTACCTGTGCCAAAAACGGGAAATTGTGAGCTTCAGAGCATGGCACAGCAACTCGGCGTTAGTGAGCTGCCTTATACCAGGGCGAACAATCCACTTATCGCAAGGACACATCTCCTGCCATCATCCGCGACATTGATAAATGCATCATGTGCCGCAGGTGTGAAATGATGTGTAATGATGTTCAGACGGTAGGCGCATTATCTGCCGTCAACAGAGGTTTTATGGCAGTAGTGGCCCCGGCATTCGAAATGAATCTCGAGAAATCTACCTGTACTTACTGTGGACAATGTGTATCTGTTTGCCCCACCGGTGCCCTGACCGAAGTTGACCACTCACGCAATGTCATCAATGCCCTTGCTGACCCGACTAAAACTGTTGTTGTTCAAACAGCGCCTGCCGTCCGCGCTGCCTTAGGAGAAGAATTTGGCCTCGCGCCAGGCACCCTTGTAACGGGAAAGATGGCCGCAGCACTCAGACGACTCGGATTTGACTACGTGTTCGACACCGATTTTGCTGCCGACTTGACTATCATGGAAGAAGGAAGTGAACTACTCGACCGTCTTTCCCGTTACCTTAAGGGTGATAAAACCGCCAAACTGCCAATATCTGACTTCCTGCTGCCCGGGCTGGGTCAATTTCTTTGAACATTATTTCCCTGAACTGAGAGATATTCCTTCAACAGCAAAATCACCCCAGCAGATGTTCGGACCAATTGCCAAGGAATATTTTGCAAAGAAACTGGGAATCGACCGTAAAAATATGATCGTAGTATCCATCATGCCTTGCCTGGCTAAGAAATATGAATGTCAGCGGGAGGAATTTAAAGTTAATGGCGATCCGGATGTGAATTATTCACTCTCAACCCGTGAACTGGCTCAACTGATTAAAACGGCAAACATCGATTTTGATGCATTGCCGGATGAGAATTTCGATAACCCGCTGGGTGAATCTACCGGGGCAGGTGTGATATTTGGAACTACAGGCGGGGTCATCGAAGCTGCCTGCCGTACTGCCTATGAATTATATACGGAAAAAACATTGGAGAAAGTCGATTTTAAAGAGCTCAGGGGATTCGAAAACATCCGTCATGCTACGATCGACTTTGATGGATTGCCCATTAACATAGGAATAGCCCATGGACTTGGAAATGCACGGAAATTGCTGGAAGATATCAAGGAAGGACGCAGCCATTTCCATGCCATCGAGATCATGGCTTGCCCCGGCGGATGCATCGGGGGTGGCGGACAACCTTACCATCATGGCGATTCCGAAATCCTCAAAAAACGCGCCGCAGCCATTTACCGTGAAGATGCCGGTAAAGCCATCCGCAAATCCCACGAAAACCCATTCATTATCGAACTCTACAAAGAATTCCTCGGCAAACCCCTGGGCGAAAAATCACACCACTTGTTACACACAAAATATTTTGACAAAAGCGCAAGCGTATTCGTTGAAGAATAAGTAACCAATTTAGTAAAATGAACAAATAATGGCCAAGATCAAATTACCGGACAAAAAACTGCAGGAGCTTAAAGATGTATGCAAATCCTTTAACAATGAAAAAGGCGAGCTGATCAATGTGCTGCACAAAGCCCAGGGCATATTCGGATATCTCCCTGCCGAAGTTCAGGAAGTCATCGCAAAAGAACTCAATGTATCAGTAGCCCATGTATACGGGGTCGTAACATTTTATTCCTTCTTTACCATGACTCCCAAAGGAGAGCATCCCGTCTCCGTTTGCCTCGGTACTGCGTGCTATGTGAGGGGTGCCAATAAAGTGCTCGACGAATTCAGGCGCAACCTCAACATCCAGGTCGGCGAAACCAGTGCCGATGGTAAATTCTCCCTGAGCTGCCTCCGCTGTGTCGGCGCTTGCGGCCTTGCCCCCGTCGTACTGGTGGGTGATAAAGTTTATGGACGCGTATCCCCCGAAGGAGTTAAAGATATAATTGCTGAATACCGCAATTAGGTTGTGTTTTTTGGTTAATAGTTAATACTGATGTCACCCGTGCAATCCTTGATTGTACGGGTGATTGTTTTTTTTGCTAAAATTATTACCTTTACATGCATGATAATATCAATTCGACTTATGATATATTTTTCAGACTAAACTACAGTCATGAACAATACGTGAATAACAATCGGAAATCAACCTTGCCCTATGACTGAACGTGAGAAACAGTTATTGAAAGAAAATAAGGAAATGAAAAGGCACCTCGCCAGGGAAAAAGAAAATGCAATGCTGGCAATGCACCTCGATCTTTCATCTCAACCCTTTGGAATAGGAATGCCGGATGGCAGAATAGGCCTCGTCAACAGGGGTTTTGAGCTATTGACGGGCTATACAAGGGAAGAATTAAGCCGGCTCGATTGGATCCGTTCACTTACTCCGCCCGAATATTTTGAGTTGGAAAAATGTTACCTCGATGAGTTGGGGGAGACCGGCAAAACGGTCCGGTATGAAAAAGAGATCATCCGGAAAGACGGAACCCGGGTACCCGTCGAACTCGTGGTTAATGTGATGAAAGATTCGGATGGAGAGCCTGACTATTTCTTCTCTTTCATCACCGATATTACCGGAAGGAAAAAAGATGAGTATAAGCTGCATCAGTTAATACGTAAGCTCAGGGCGATGCAGGATAGCAGCCTGTTGATGGTTCAGGCAACAAATGAAAATAAGTTCCTTCAGGATGTGTGCGAGATCATTGTCGAAGATTGCGGATATCTGATGGCATGGATCGGCTATAAGCAACTGGATTCGGGAAAAACCGTGAAACCGGTGGCATATGCTGGATTTGAAGAGAATTATCTCAGCACGGTTCAGATCTCATGGGGCAATACGGAAAAGGGGCTGGGCCCGGCCGGAACTACCATCAGGACAGGTAAAACCAGTCTTAGCAACATAAAAACCGATCCCAACTTTAAGCTATGGAGAAAAGAAGCCCTGAAAAGGGGATATTCATCCATGATAGCCTTACCCCTGTTTATGGATGAAGAGGTATTCGGGGCACTGACGATTTACTCCAAAGACCCGGATCCTTTTTCAGACGATGAACAACACCTGCTTTCCAAACTGGCCCACGACCTTTCTTACGGTATAAAAGCAATCCGACTGAACTTTGCATTGCAACAGTCGAAAGAAAACCTCGAGGTCAAGGTAAGGCAGCGGACTTCCCTGCTTAAAAAAACCATCGACAACCTTGCTGCTGAAAAACAAAGGTTCCAGGATGTGCTGAATATGGTCCCTGCATATGTCGCCCTGATAACGCCTGATCATGAGATCACCTTCAAAAATAATAATTTCACGAAATACTTCGGTGAACTCAATAACCAGAAATGTTATGAGATCTTCTTTGGCCGGAATGAAGTTTGCTACAACTGCAAAATGTCAAAAGTGATTTCAAAAGGGGTCCCCTCGCATTGGGAAGCTATATGCCGGAATGACCGTATCTATCAGATCTCTGATTTCGTCTTTAACGACAGCGATGATACCTCAATGATGCTTGAAATCGGAACAGATATCACGGATAAAAGGAATATGGAGAAGATGATGATCAGCAAGATCCTTGAAACCGAGGAATTGGACCGCCGTCGCTTTGCCAGTGACCTGCACGACGACCTTGGCCCTACCCTCTCCGCAATCAAGCTTCAGCTCAGCTTGCTAGGTACCGCTAAAAATAGTCAGGAAAGAGATAAACTGCTCGACATCTGCTATCAGTTGCTGCTGGAAGGGATAGACAAAATGAGAACGGTAGCCAATAATATCATGCCAAACCTTATCGAGAGCTATGGGCTGGATACTGCTGTACAATCATTTATCCGTAAAATGGAAATCCCTAAAAAGCTTGTTTTTAAATTTCATAGCAACATCCAGGGATATCGTTTTGAAAAAGAAGCAGAGCTCCACCTCTACCGCATCATTACCGAACTCGTGACCAATACAATAAAACATTCAAGAGCAAAAGAAGTATCACTGGACATCATGCTGACAGATCAGGACCTGAGGATTGAATATTACGACAATGGAATAGGATACGACGTCATTAAAACTGAAAATCTTTCCGGGGGAAGCGGCATCCAGAACATAAAGAACCGCGTTAACCTCATGCACGGCACAATCGAATTTGAAAAAAAAGCAGGAAAAACCCGTGTAAAAATCACCAAACCCCTGTCAAAAAGAATCTCCCCAAAACCCGCAACAACCGTAGGAAAATCAAAATAAGAGCCCCCACCAAAAACTCATTATACAAATTTGTAATTTTGTGACTCTGACTCTGTGACTCTGTGACTCTGTGACTCTGTTACTTATTTTTTTCGCGTTACGTTAAAAGAACCTCATAGAAACTTCCTTCATAAACTTCTCCTCCAGCACCCGTGTGATCCTGTGAACCACCGTCCGTCTGAGTTCGAGATCGACAGGCAGGTTCGGATCCTGGTGGGCTACATTGATCTTCGTCCCCGTGATAAACTGGATCTCATCGGAATCAAGGATCAACTTCACAATCTCATCTGCCGGACCCTTCCCCAGCTTCGTGGATTGATTGTACTCTTTCAGGATCTCATTCACCTTGCTGAGTGTCAGGATGCCTTCAGTGATAAGTTCCACGCCATCCATATGCGAAACCGGCGGTAATTCCGGGTCTGTTATGATCTTCGAATCAGTAATCTCTTTTCCCCATTCCCTCGAAATGATATCCGACGTGGTGGCGCCGCAAATAATCCGCTTCCCGCTATATGCGTCAAGTATCCCGGCAAATTCACGGTCGTCTGCCTCTTCCTGCGGGGGCCCCGTACAGATCATCAGCTTTCTGGGCTCGCGGAAATAAACCACGGCACAGCTCATATCATCTTTGGGAAAGAACCGGTCATTGGCATTGGCCTTATTGATGATCCTCCCGGCAAGCTTGACAGCCGAGATATCATGTTCTTCCCGGATGGACTCAAAAACGTACTTTTCAAAATTTTCCTGTCCCCAGCCGGTGGGGTACAGCTCGCTTCCCAAACCCGATTGCACAACACCATCGGTGCAGAATACGATCCTGTCCTCCTTTTGAGGAATGAACCTCGTCGCCAGTACTTCCCTTCCCTCAACTTTCTCCGATTCGATAACAATCCCGTTCCAGGCAGGTTCAAAGGTCCTCCCTCCCCTGAAAATAAGGGTCTTCGGGTTCTCAAATTCAAGGATCCTCACCTCCCCTTCCCCATCGATCTCGAGAATGGTAAAGGTCGAATAGTTCAGTTGTTTGACTTCATCCACCGGGAGGGTGTTTACGATAATATCCGCAATCCGGTTGATACCCTGTCTTTCTTCAGTGAAATTGGCAGCCAGCGTCGAAGTGAGGATGGCCAGGAGGTTCGCCTTGATTCCATGGCCCAGTCCATCGGAAAGAACAATGATGAACCTTCCCTCTTCTTTTATTCTTTTCGAGAGAAAAACATCCCCGCAAACCCGCTCGTCGCTATGGTTCTTCTGCTGGCAGTTGATCTCTATGTAAAATTTATCATCCAACGGGAACAGGTTTACTTTTTGGGAGGTGTCTGGTGCGATTCGATCACCGTCTTCAGGATCTTTTCAGTCTTTGCCGCTCCCTCGCCTAAAAGGTAGGTGACCTTCTGAACCATCTCGAAATTATCATCGATGGCCTCGGTAAGCCGTTGCAGGATTTGCTCTTTCCTCACTTCCGGGGTATACATGTCGCGCAGGATTCCCCCGACATATTTGTTTTTTCTGATAGGAAAGATGGAAACACTCAGTGTATTCTCGCCATACGGAATATCCTTGCTCACAATCTCCTCATCTGAAGTCAGGACATAAGTGAACATCTTATAGAAACTCACGGGAAGCAACGACTTCAGATCGGCGCCTATCAGGCCTGGGATGACTTCATCAACCAGCGAGGCATCCTCGCCAAGAATGCGGATAAAAGCTTTATTGGATTGAACGATCTTCAGGTTTTCATCAATGATAACCACTCCGGAAACCAGTTTCTGAAGCGTGGCCGACATCGTTTCACTGGCCTCTTTTTCGGTTTCCTGCTCATGCTTGGCTTTCTCTTCCGATTCCTTTAAAGCGGCCTGGGTACTGGCCAGCTTCTCATTGGCTGAACGTAACGATTTAATGTACTCCTGGCGGTTCTGGGTGCTGTAAATATGACACATGTCTGTCGTCGCCAGCCCCTGTGCAATTGCAATCGCAAACTCGCGGCAGGAAGAATAACCGCACGATTCACACCCCGTCTCATTCTCCATCTGGTTTTCCTTGCCGATGGAATGCAGGATCTCCCTGACGGTCTCTTCCGATGGATCAGGAAGCCGCTGGTCATCTGCGGTAAATTGACGGAACAGATCGAGAGTACTGAATTCTTTGATCTCCTCCTTCCACCGGGCAAGATCGAATTTCTTCAGCCGTTTGTTGGCATAATCCGTGACCAGCGTCCGTCTCAGGAACTTTTCACCCCCAGCGGAAGTCCCCGGTCCCATCAGGCACCCTTCATTATAAAAAATGTTGAAATGACGCTGGATCATGTCTATCCGCGAATCGAATTCTTTCACCGCATCCAGCATATTATTCCGCCCCTCGGTAGTGATGATCCTTCCCGTTAACAAGTCCTGGCTTAGCCCTGCCGCCTGTATTATTCCTTCACTGAGTGGATAAAGTGACCCTTTATTTCCGAAAGGAGGATCAAACTCGGAAAATTCGAGCTGGCTTTCGCGAATATTAAACTCATCGAATAACCGTCTCAACTCCGTGAAAGTCAAAACAGAATCTATTTTCGAATCCCCGTCAAACCGCAGCGCCTCATCTTTGGTGGCAATGCAGGGACCAATAAACACCACCTTCACATTCTCCCCGTATTTTTTTCGTACCGTCCTCGCCGTCGCGATCATAGGGCTCACAATGGGCGAAAGGTTATTGATCAGTTCAGGGTAGAATTTTTCAATAAAGGAAACCAGGGCCGGACAATTAGCCATAATATAGTACTTCCCATGAAAATCCTCCAGTTGCTTTTTATACTGCTCAGCCACAAGATCGACACCAAACGACACCTCATTAACATAAGTGAACCCCAGTTGCCGGATCATTTCCACAAACTTCCGGTAATCGGTAATATCATTGAATTCACCCGATATAGTCGGATCACATATGGCAGCTATCTTCTCCCCCGACTTCAGCAGTGCCTTGGTCTCCTCAATCGAGCTCCGGTAAGTAATTGCAGCCGGCGAACAGGTCCTGAAACAACTCCCGCAACCAATACAACGCTCCGGTAAAATAGACGGAAACTCCGTCTTGGCATCCACCCTTATTGCCTTAACCGGGCAAATACGCACACATGCATAACAACGGATACAATCTTCCTGATGAATTTGAAAAAGAGGTTCAGTCATATTACCTGGCAGTATAACTTGGAGAAAAACAACGCATCAACAGCAAAATTAACTAATTTCCCCCTCCCCTCCATTATGGCAGGATCTTTTTTTGAAGTCCACAGCCGGCAGTCCTCAGTCCTCCTTCCTCCGATCTCTGCCCGTCGAAACCGATTGATAAAAATACGTCCCTCCTTTTCAACCCCGAAGGGGTGCAATATGAATAACCCCCGGTGAAACCGGGGGCACAGAATACACCGCTCTGCTGGAGCGGGGGGAATTTGAAACCTGATTTATAGCTTAATTCCAGATTGGAAATGCTGAAGTATAGAAGGTATTAATAATTAGTTGATAAAAATAGTATAAATTAGCCAAAGGTTTCGAGATCGACAAACAGATGTCTAAATTCTTCTTCCTTTCCATAACAACGTTTTATGTATTAATATGCCTGGCTAACCCTTGCGCAGGGCAGACTGTGAATATTGGCTTAAAAGCAGGGGTTGGTTTATCGGCATTATATCAATCTAAAGGTGGGGAAGTGTCATCGATGCCAGATAGCAGGTTATTAATAAATGTTACCGGAGGTATTACATTTAATTTTCAAATTAATGAAAAATGGTCAGTACATTCCGAAATATTGTATCAAGATAAAGGTCGAAAATCCGTTTCCCTTTCTGACAGTGAATGGGTTAAAGGGATGTACCGAAGAAATGTTCAGGATATTTACTTAATGCACAATTATTTTATTGACTTTCCACAAACCATAAGATATCATATCCCCCTGAGTGCTAAAAGTCCATGTATTTTCTATGTCGAAGCAGGACCTTATTTTGCATATTACCTATCGACAAGATATATTCAAAAGACTAAATACGATGGCACTGAATTAACAGATAAATGGTATGGTGATCTTGCACAGGGAGAAAGGTCATCCGATTTCGGTTTCAATCGGTTTAACTGGGGCTTGAAAGTTGGAACGGGGCTTTTATTGAACCTAAAGAAGGGAACATTTGATTTTAATATCGCAGATGAACAAATGTTAGAATCTTTTCCTTATGATAAAAGTTTTAATATTAAATCCTTATATAATGCATTATCAATAAATGTTGGCTATTCCTTACCAGTTGGAAAAATAGGAAAACGTTAAAGAGAGCCGACTTTGTTATCGATTTGTGAATTACATTTTATATCTTTACCCTTCCTGTTAAATGTACTACCTGATTTTATTTAGTGAAGTATAACGAAAAAATTGTTCTTAATAAGTCCATAAGGTCAATCTTACTGATCTGTCCACCGAAGGCAAGAAAAAATAAATATATGACAACAGTACATGATTTAATTCCGGTTATACAGACATCCATTGGACCTATGATTCTTATATCAGGGATTGGTTTGATGATATTATCAATGACCAACAGACTGGGTAGAATCATTGACAGGTCAAGAGTATTATCAAATGAGATTTGTTCGGATAAAGAAAAGATTGAGGCAGAGCTTGGCATTCTTTGGAGAAGAGCCAAAACTTTAAGAAAATCAATTGCACTGCTTCTATTAAGTGCTTTATGTGCGGCAATACTCATAATTCTTATATTTTTCACCGCATTATTTCAATTAGAGATCGCCTGGCTATTAGTAACACTCTTCACAATTTGTATGTGTTGTGTTATTTATTCGTTTTCTTTATACATCCACGATATTAATATGTCATTGGCAGCATTGAAATTGGAAATGCCTGAAAACGTTTTATAACTTTCTTCCATTCACGGAATAACCTTATCCTGAAATGTGATGGTGCCATCAACATCGTCCAGATCCTCCGTCCTTTATCCTCTGCCCTCTGACTGCCGACTGCCGACTGCCAACTACCAACTGCGATCTGCTATCTGTTTATAAATTAACATTGCTAAATATTTCACAAATAAATTCCTCACTACAAAGATAATTTCACTATTTTTGTGGTGCTAAACAAGCATACCCCAATTAACCCCATGGAAGAATCTATCGAAAAAATCTTACGGAAATACACTGCCGGCAAGAAAGACAGCCTCATCCCCTTACTCCAGGATATCCAGAGGGAAGAAGGTCACCTGTCAGATGTTTCCATTCAGGAAGTCAGCCGCTACATGCATATCCCGCTGAACAAAATCTATGGTGTCGCTACTTTTTATGACCAGTTCAGGTTTGGAAAAAAAGGTCGGTATCATTTACAAATATGTCATGGTACAACATGTCATTTTTACCGTTCTACATCATTTCGGGCAGAGATCGAAAAGATCTTGCAGGTGAGGGCTGGCCATACAACGAAAGATGGAAAATTCAGCCTCGAAGTCGTGAATTGCCTCGGTGCATGCAGCAATGCACCGGTGATCCTCATCGATGGAAAGGCCTATGGAAACCTTACCATCGACCGGCTTCAGAAGTTATTATCAAAATTTAAAGGTGCTAACGAAGTATAACATGGAAATCCAATCAGAAGATAAAGTCTTTCTTTTGGAAAAGGTCCTGAAAAACCTGACAGGAGAATTCGGAAAGAAAGACATGGAACAGATCAGTGTAATAAAAAGGGATAGAATAATCGCCCCGGTGATCTACGTGGGAACCGGGTCCTGCGGACTGGTAGCAGGTGCCGGGCAGACCCTCGAGGCAATCCGGAACTACCTGAAAGATAACAATATACGGGCAACAATAGTGGAATGCGGATGTATCGGGCTGTGTTCGGAAGAACCCATGGTCGATGTTCATCTTCCCGGCAAAGCAAGGATCTCATTCAGGAAAGTCACCGAAGATAAAGTGGAATCAGTACTTGCAGCAATCTTCAACCGGAATGTTAATGAAGATCATGTGTTGGGTCAATATCGGTCAGTCCCTTCCGGGATTTGGGCTAACGTTCCTTTTATCGATCAGCTTCCGTTTTTTTCTCTCCAGCAAAAATTGGTTTTAAAAAATTCAGGGTTCGTTTCCCCTTTATCAATTGACGATTCTATAGCAAGAGGTGGATATAAATCCTTTTACAAAACGATTCTTAATTATACGCCCGGACAGGTTTGCGATATCGTTGAACTTAGTGAGCTGAGAGGCCGCGGCGGCGGTGGTTATTCAACAGGTAAGAAATGGAAGGTGGCGCTGGCTACTGCCGGCGACCAAAAATACCTGATCTGCAATGCCGAAGAAAGTGATCCCGGCGCCTTTATGGATCGCGTGATCATTGAAGGCGACCCTCATCGTTTGCTTGAAGGGATCGCGATTGCATCTTATGCCATTGGCGCCAGTTATGCCTATATCTATATCCGTTCAGACTATCCGCGTGCCGTGAATATCCTCGAAGAAGCCATCCGGCAGGCAAAAGAATATGAGTTTCTGGGTCAGAATATCTTCGGAAGTGGCTACAACCTCACCATCACCATCCGCCAGAGTGCAGGTGCCTTCGTCTGCGGGGAAGAGACCGCCCTCATCCGGAGCCTCGAAGGGAAAAGAGGATTGCCCTGGGCAAAGCCCCCTTACCCTGCCGAAGCGGGATTGTTCAACCAGCCTACCATCGTCAACAACGTGGAAACCCTTGCCAACATCCCGGGCATCCTTGAGAATGGTCCTGCATGGTTTAAAAAGACAGGGACAAAAACAAGTAAAGGAACCAAACTGTTTTCCATCACAGGCAACATTCAGAATTCCGGCTGTATTGAGGTCCCCATGGGAACAAAATTATCCGACATCATCTATCAGATTGGCGGGGGAGTAAAAAAAGGGAAGAAATTGAAAGCAGTTCAGATTGGTGGTCCTTCCGGTGTATGTCTCCCGGCTTCAAACCTGGATGTGGAGATTGGCTTTGAATCGTTGGAAGAAGTCGGGGCAGTGATTGGTTCGGGTGGCTTATCGATCATGGATGAAACTGTGTGCATGGTCGACCTTTCAAGGTACTTCATGGAATTCCTTCAGAAAGAAAGCTGCGGAAAGTGCATCCCGTGCAGGGAAGGAACAAGGAGAATGCTCGAAATACTCGAAGGGATTACAAAGAGACCACGGGAAGAATCCACCCACGAAACGCTCGAAAGATTTAAAGGGGTGGTACAACTTGAAAACCTGGCTGAAGTGCTTCGTGATACCTCCCTCTGCGGTCTAGGGCAGAATTCGGCCAACCCTTTGCTGAGTTCCCTGAAATGGTTCAGGGAGGAATTCGAGGAACATATCTTCGATCGTCGTTGTTCAGCTTCAGTTTGCAGTGATATGCGAACATTCTATATTGATGTGGATACCTGCAACGGGTGCAACGTTTGTCAGAAGAAATGCCCCGAAAATGCGATCATCGGAGTCGTCAAAGTACCTCATTTCATCGTCGAGAATAAATGCAACGGATGCGGGATCTGCTTCGAAGTTTGCAAGTTTAATGCCATCATCGTAAAATAATACGGCATATGATCTTTACCATCGAAATAAACGGTCAGACCGTCACCGCCCGGAGAGGCGAAACCATTCTTGCCATCTTGAACCGGACAGGCATCAGGATACCGACGTTATGCCACCTCGCCGGCTTTACACCTACTGGAGCATGCCGGTTGTGCGTGGTTGAAGTCGAGGGCATGCCCGGCCTCGTCACCTCCTGCTCCCACCAGGCAGAAGAATGGATGAAGATCCATACCCATTCTCCCCGCGTCATAAAAGCCAGGAAAACAGTGGTCGAACTGCTCCTTGCCAATCATCCCGATGACTGCCTCTATTGCGATCGTGCTGGCAACTGTGAACTTCATGACCTTGCTGCCGAACTGAATGTAAAAGAACGCCACTACCGTACAAGAAAACCTTCCATCAAAATAGACAGGAACTGCGCCTCCATCGAAAGGGATCCTGCAAAATGCATACTGTGCGGACGATGTATCCGGGTTTGTGATGAGATTATCGGCATGAGCGCAATCGAGATCGTGGGAAGAGGAAGTAACAGCTCCATCGGCACCAGCTATAACAAAGGCCTGAACAGCAACGCTTGCGTCAAATGCGGCCAGTGTATTATGGTCTGTCCGACTGCCGCCCTTAAAGAAAAGAATAGTTTCCCTGCCGTCATCGACGCCCTGAATAACAAAGATCTTGTTCCTGTCGTTCAGATCTCTCCGGGAGTACAGGGTTCAATTGCGGAAGACCTCGGGATCAAAGGAGGAAAAGATCTCCAGAACCTTCTGGGCACCGCCCTGCGAATGATGGGGTTCCGCCAGGTCTTTGATACTTCAGCGAGTGCCGACCTCTTGGTACTGGAGATTTCCCGGCAACTGATACAGCGGATAAAGGACAAGGAAAAAATGCCGCTGTTTACAAGTTGTTGCCCTTCCTGGGTAAGATTCATAGAAGAATACAGGACTGACATGAAAGATCATATGGTCTCAGGCAAAAGCCCGATGATGATCATGGGATCATGGATCAAACAGGAATATGCCCAACGGATGGATATTCCCGGAGACAAGGTTTATTCTGTTGCCGTGATGCCTTGTACATCCAAAAAACAGGAAGCCATAAGCGGTGAAAACGAGGAACCGGTGATCAATGCCGTCCTGACCACTCGCGAACTTATCAGGATGATCCGGATGTATGGCATTGATTTCAGTTCCCTGGAACCTGCAAATACAGAACCGGGTCTCGGCGTCAGGGGATCCGCAGGAAGGTTATCCGGAATTTCAGGCGGCGAAACGGAAGCCGTGATCCGCACCCTTTACTACCAGATGACAGGACAGGAATATTCCCAGGTCAAGATCAATGAACTGCGGGGATTAAAAAACCGGAAAGAAGTAAAGATCAAAATAGGAAGGTCGACCTTCAACTTTGCAGCAGTCAGTGGCCTGGCCGCAGCACGCCAGCTACTTGAAGAAATCGAAACCGGCAAAAGCGAATTCCACATGGTGGAAGTAATGGCCTGCCCCTTTGGATGCATAAATGGCGGAGGTCAGCGCTTAGGCACCGATGAAAAAGCCCTGAAATCCAGAATGAAAGCCCTCTACGACGCCGACGAAGAAGAAATGATAAAAGCCGCCCACCGCAACCCCTCTATAAATGAATTCATTAAAACCCCCATGGAATGAACCTCCCCACTGCAACCCACAGTATATTGAAACTTTTAATCGTAAATCGTCCATTCGTAAATTCAATCGTAAATCGTAAATCGTAAATCGTAAATCTTTTATCGTCCAATCGTAAATCAAAATGAGTCAATCCTTCCGAACCCAACTCGTCTTCACCATCAAGGACCGCTGCCGTGTCTGCTATACCTGTGTGCGTGAATGTCCCGTCAAGGCGATCAGGATTATCAACGGGCAGGCTGAAGTGATCAACGATCGTTGCATCGGCTGTGGAAATTGCGTGAAGGTTTGCAGCCAGGGAGCAAAGGTTCCCCTCCGTTCGGTGGATGAGGTCTATAAATTATTGAGCTCCGGCAACAAAGTCGCTGCCTGTATTGCCCCCAGTTTCCCCGCAGAATTCAGTGAGATCAAAGATTACCGAAGACTGATCGGAATGATCCGTAAGTTGGGGTTTGACTATGTCACGGAAGTCTCGTTCGGCGCGGATGTGGTGGCAAAAGAATATGAAAAAAGAATTAAGTCTGAAGATTATACCGGTGACATTTCATCGGACTGCCCTGCCGTGACTTATTTCGTCCGTCAATATCATCCCGACCTTGTAAGTTCCCTGGCACCGATTGTTTCACCAATGTTAGCCATGACACGTATCGTCCGGAAAAAGTACGGTCCGGATATTAAGATCGTTTTCATCGGTCCCTGTTTCGCCAAGAAAGCAGAAACACAGGAAACGGATGAAGTGATCACCTTCCTGGAATTACGGGACATGTTGCTTCAATCCGGCATTCATGCCGAAACCGTTGAACCTTCTGATTTTGATCCTCCGGTAGGCGGAAAAGGGGCAATATTCCCGGTCACACGGGGACTTTTCATAACGACAAATAGCAAGGAGGATATCCCTGAAGAACATACTGTAATTGCCGATGGCCGGGTGAATTTCAAGGAAGCGATAAAAGAATATGAAGAAGGGTTTATCGGGAATAAACATCTTGAATTACTCTGTTGTGAGGGCTGTATCATGGGCCCTGGCACTTCTCCCGGGGGTAAGAAATATTCAAGAAGTGCCGCTGTGGGCGAATATGTCAGGAAGAAACTCGACTCGCTGGATTATGAACAATGGGAAAAAAATATCGAGGAATTTTCAACGATCCCCTTAGTGCAGCATTTTGAACCTGAGGACCGTAGATTTGAGATCCCGTCAGGAGATGAAATCCAGGATGTGCTCGAGACCATGGGAAAATTCACTGCCAAAGACCACCTGAATTGTGGAGCCTGTGGATACGATACCTGTGTAGAACATGCCATTGCCATCGTTAAGGGACTGGCAGAGACTGAGATGTGCCTCCCCTATTCGATCGAAAAGCTGCATGAATCCATAAAAAACCTGAATATATCGAACGATAAGCTGGCAACGGCAAAGGCTGCATTGAAACAATCGGAGAAACTGGCGCATATGGGTCAATTATCAGCCGGCATCGCCCATGAGCTTAACAACCCGCTGGGTGTCATCACAATGTATTCAAACATTCTCATGGATGAAGCCCCGGAAGGTGAGTCCATCCGGGAAGACCTCCGTTTAATCGTCGAACAGGCAGAACGGTGCAAAAAGATCGTCAGCGGACTGTTGAATTTTGCACGGAAAAACCAGGTAAATCTGGTGGAAACTGACGTTGTGCAATTCACTCAGCATAGCCTGAATTCGATCGTCAAACCGGACAATATCATCGCGACATTTGAGCCCCATATCGAAAACCCCATCGCCAAACTCGACATTGACCAGATGATGCAGGTCCTCACAAACCTGGAAAAGAACGCCATCGAGGCCATGCCCGATGGAGGGAAATTACACGTTGGCCTTGAAGACAGTAAAAATGAAATAATATTTACCGTATCCGATAATGGAACCGGAATATCAAAAGAAAACCTTAAAAAGATATTTACCCCGTTTTTCACAACAAAGGAAATAGGAAAAGGAACCGGTCTCGGCCTGCCCCTGATCTATGGAATAGTAAAAATGCACAAAGGAAAAATTGACATAACAACAAACACCGACCCGCAAAAAGGCCAAACCGGAACCACCTTCATAATAGCCATACCAAGAAACATGGACTGATCATAATGATGAACTCTTTTGCGACCTTAGCGTCTTAGCGGTGAAAAAAAACTTGTGGAACGGCACCAATTATAAAAGATGAAATCTGATTTATGAATTACAACCTGCAAACAAATTTTCAACTGACATGAAAGCTATAAATAAAACGATTCTGATCGTAGATGACGACATGGACTATCTCTATCAGATAAAAATGAAACTGGAACAGATGGGGTATACCACGATAACTGCCGATAGCCAAAGAGAAGCTGAGTTGATCCTGGAAAAAACGAAACCCGATCTTGCCATCCTCGACCTGATGATGGAAAATGAGGATAGCGGATTTATCCTGAGTTACAAAATCAAAAAGAAGTACCCTGATGTGCCAATTATAATTTCAACCGGAGTTGCAGCCGAAACCGGCATCACCTTCGACATACAGGATGAAAACAATCGCAAATGGATCAAGGCCGACCTATTCCTCGACAAGGGTATTCGGTCTGATATACTGAATAATGAAATCAAACACTTATTGGAGAAAAACTAAACAAATACTCATAGAATTCTATTTTCACTTAATTTTGGACTCAGAATCGAACTATGTCAACACTTAAAATTCTCGTCATAGATGATGAACCCGGCATCCGCAGCGGGATAAGCCGTATCTTGCGAAACTTCCGCGTAGATTATCCCTTCATGGAAGAGGCTTTTGATTTCACGGTTTTCGAAGCTGCGACCGGTGAAGCTGGGATTGACATCATCGAACACAACCTGCCTGATATCCTGTTGCTCGACAATAAGCTGCCGGGCATCCAGGGAATAGAGGTGCTTGAATATGTCCGTAAGAGGCAATATAATATCATCGTGGTGATGATAACTTCTTATGCATCCCTGGAGCTGGCCGTGAAAGCCACAAGTGACGGGGCTTTCGACTTTATCCCAAAACCTTTCACACCACAGGAATTAAGATCATCCATCGAGAATATCACAAAAAAGATCTTCCTGAAAAAGATGACAGCGACCCTTAAAGATACAGGGAAACAGATTCGTTTCCAGTTCCTGTCGGTATTGTCACATGAACTGAAAGCCCCGCTGAATGCCATCGAGGGCTATCTGAAAATGGCCAGGGAACATCAGCTCGGCGATAAAATAGAAGACTATAATACGATCTTTGACCGTTCAATTGAACGCGTCCATGGAATGCGCACACTGATCCTCGACCTGCTCGACCTCACAAAGGTAGAAAGCGGCAAAGCCCAAAGAAACATCGTTCCGGTTGATCTTATCAAGGCATTCCGGGGAGCCATAGATGCTATTCAACCCTATTCCATCCAGCGCGACATCAGGATTAACCTGCATGGGCCTGACCAATTGGTAATGAATGCCGATGCCAATGAAATGGATATCATCTTCAACAATCTGATCTCCAATGCGATCAAATACAATAAGGAAGGTGGATCGGTAGATGTCTTTATCGAAGAGGATGATGAGATCATTAAAATCAGGTTTGTAGATACCGGGATCGGTTTGTCTGATGCAGAAATGGCTAAACTTTTCCAGGATTTTGTAAGAATAAAAAATGAAAAAACAAAAAATATAACGGGGAGCGGGCTGGGGTTATCGATTGTCAAAAAACTTCTTGAGACCTATGGAGGAACCATCGAAGTCAGCAGTATTCCCGACAAGGGTAGTACCTTTATTGTTTCACTTCCAAAAGAAAAATCATGTCCATAAAACATCTTCCTCATAAAACCGTTGAACGGTTGAGCCAATACAGAAGAGCGTTATTACTGATCCTGTCAAAAGAAAAAACGCATGTATTCTCTCATGAGATAGCCCAGATGCAGCATATTACCCCCGTACAGGTAAGGCGCGATTTAATGCTGATCGGTTATTCAGGTAACCTCAGAAAAGGATATGACATAAAAGAGCTGATCGATATGATCGGGAATATCATAGATACCGAAAAAGGACAAAAAGTGGTGATGATCGGCCTTGGGAACCTGGGAAAAGCCATCATCAGCTACTTTAAAGGAAAACGTACCAAATTGACCATTGTCGCAGCGTTCGACGTCAACCCAGATAAAATTGACCGGATCTATGACGGGGTGCCCTGTTACAATATCAACCGGATAACGGAGATCATGAAAAAAGAATCAGCCACAATAGGGATTATCACCGTGCCTGCCGACCAGGCGCCGGCGATTGCTGAGACCCTGGTCCATGCAGGTGTGAAGGGAATCCTGAATTATTCTCCAAAGCCGTTGAATGTCTCTCCATACGTTTATCTTGAAGAATATGACATGATCACCTCGCTTGAGAAGGTGGCTTTTTTTGCCAAGAAGAACGACGAACGAATTAAATAGAAGAAAAAATTGAAAATCTTCGCGAATTTTGACGAGGCCGATTCCATTACTAATGCAGTCGTCACTACCGGATCTTTTGATGGGGTCCATATCGGGCATAAAGTGATCCTGCAGCGTTTGAGAAAACTTGCAGATGAAACCGGTGGTGAAACCGTCTTGATCACATTCCACCCCCACCCCAGGAAAGTATTGTACCCCGATACTGCCGGAAAAGGTCTTTACCTGATCAATTCACAGAGGGAAAAGATTGAGCTTCTGCGGGAAGCCGGACTTGACAATCTGATCATCGTTGATTTCACCGTCGAATTTTCTAAAATCACCTCGGTCGATTTCGTGAAGAATATCCTGTTGAACAAGGTCCACGCCCGTAAGATCGTTATTGGGTTTAATCACCATTTTGGCCATAACCGCGAAGGTGACTATGAAGCACTGCGTTTATTGGGTTCGAAATATGGATTTGATGTCGAGGAAATACTTGAGCAGGACATCCACAATGAATTAGTCAGTTCAACAAAGATCCGGAAAGCCCTGCTGGAAGGAAATATTCAAAAAGCCAATGCCTACCTCGACCACCATTATATCATCATGGGCTTGATCCATGAGGTTAACCCCAAATTAAGGGAAATCGGGTTTCCAAGCTTTAGCATCAGGATCGAAGAAGAAAGCAAATTGCTCCCGCCAAATGGGGTATATGCAGTCAGTGTGTCAGATGACATGCGTACATTCCGTGGGATGTGTTTTATCAAGAAACGCGGAGAATCGTCCAAAGATGCAGTGGTGGTCTTTTATTTATTCGACATACCGGAAACACTGTCCGGATCAAGTGCAACGGTTTATTTCCATAAATTCATCCGGGAAGAAAAACTATTCAATACCCAGGAAGAATTACAGAAACAGTTGCAAATCGACCGCGCACTAGTAGATGAATTGATCTTTTGAATTTAATAACTGATAATCGGAATAATAGTGAAAAATACCAGGAAAAGTGAGATCAGGGTGACATTCTTAGGAACAGGCACTTCCATAGGCGTGCCGGTCATCACCTGTGATTGCCCGGTATGTATTTCTAAAGATCCGCATGATAAGAGGCTGCGAACATCCATAATGATAGAAACTAACAACCGTACCTTTGTTATCGATTGCGGACCTGATTTCAGGATCCAGATGTTGCGCGAAAACGTGATGAACCTCGACGCCGTAATCTTCACACATGAACACAGAGATCATATAGCAGGACTTGATGATGTTCGTGCATTTAATTATGTCCTGAACAAGAAAATAGATATCTACGGAACCAAACAGGTAATGGAAGCTATTCGCGTTGAGTTTCCCTATATTTTTTCAGAGTCCCGCTATTTCGGCGCCCCACAGTTAACTGTACACTTCATCGACCAGAATCCGTTCCGGATCCATGATATTGAGTTTACCCCTATCCAGGTCTATCACGAAAAGTTACCTGTTTTTGGTTATAGAATTGGAGATTTTACATATATCACGGATGCAAGTTCTATAAGTGATAAAGAAATAGAGAAGATCCGTGGCTCAAAAGTAATCGTGTTGAATGCCCTTAGAAATTCCAGGCATGTTTCTCATTTTTCGGTTTCCGAAGCAGTTGAACTCTTGCAGGAACTCAAACCGGAGGCTGCTTATTTGACCCATCTCAGTCATTTTGTGGGACTTCATGAAGATGTCAATGCTCTATTGCCCGATAATATTCGTCTTGCTTATGATGGTCTTACTGTAATTGTTTGAAAAATGAATATCGATATCCTGACTTTGTTCCCGAACATGTTTGAAGGCCCTTTCAGCCAATCGATATTAAAACGTGCGAAGGAGAAAGGCATCGTCACTATTGGCCTCCACGATATCAGGGATTATTCAACGAATAAACATAAAACGGTTGATGATTATCCTTTTGGCGGCGGAGCGGGTATGGTTATGATGATCGAACCCGTAGCAAGATGTTTAGAGTACCTGAAGGAGAAAACAAATTACGATGAAATAATCTATATGAGTCCCGATGGTGAGTTACTCACACAGAAAGTTGCAAACAGGCTATCCAGTCTGAAAAGCATCATCCTTCTTTGTGGTCATTATAAAGGCATTGATGAACGTATAAGGGAACATTTTATAACCCGTGAGATCTCTGTTGGAAATTATGTCCTTTCTGGTGGTGAACTGGCAGCTGCAGTGCTTACCGATGCTGTAGTAAGGTTAATACCCGGCGTGTTGAATGATGAGACCTCTGCATTATCTGATTCCTTCCAGGACGATCTAATTTCACCACCTGTCTATACCCGGCCTTCCGATTTCCAGGGATGGAAAGTTCCAGATATCTTACTCTCAGGTAACGACAAAGAGATTGCAAAATGGAAACACGAGCAGTCCGTTGAACGCACCCGTCAACGCCGGCCTGATCTGCTGAATGATGCCGGGTTCTAAGGAATCCACTTCTATATCCTGATAAGAGTCTCTCCTGAGATCGGATATTACTATCTTTCCGAAAAATCTTTTTCAGGTCATATATTTGCGAATTGAAAAATTTACTATATTTGCACACTTTTTAGTGAGAATCCCCGAGATAATAAATGTTGAAGTTATGAATCGTGCTGAGACCATTAAGTTTGTAGAAGAATCATTCATTCCAAAGAAAGAAAACCCTGTTTTCAAAGCCGGTGATACTATTACCGTTCAATATAAGATCAAGGAAGGGAATAAGGAACGTATCCAGAACTTCCAGGGTGTTGTTTTACAGCGTTCCGGGAAAGGAGCAAATGAAACATTTACAGTACGGAAAATATCTGGGAATGTAGGTGTTGAAAGGATCTTCCCAATTTCGTCCCCATTCATTGAGAAGATTGAAGTAAATAAAAAAGGCGTCGTTAGAAGAGCCAGGATTTTTTACCTTCGTGGTTTACGTGGAAAGAAAGCCCGTATCCGGGAAGAAAGAGTATAAAAAAAACCGCCAATGGCGTTTTTTTTTAATTCATCACCAGGTTTACAAAACCAGTTTCCCTTGTCTTTAAAACAGATAGTGCTTTTGAATAGTTCAGGATATTCCTGATCACCTGTTCGCTGGGGGAAACACCGTTTCTTTCCATTCTTTTTCTAAGCATATGTTTCCGGGTTCTCGCTCCGGAATTGGTTTTGGAAGAATACGATGGGATTGGATAGAGGGTTAAAGTTTTCTTCATAGGCAAATAACAGTTTTTATCAATTCGTTAAATTAATAACGGATAAAAAACAGTCATATTTTACCCTGAATGAAAAATATTTCAGAAGAGGAAAAAACCTCCATCATCAGTATTCGATAAGACCCATTTGATGAGTAAAACCGAGGTAAAAAAGATAAATAAGGAACGTTTGCAATGTGAATCTGCTAAACTGACAGAATGATATTTTTTTCGTCTACCAGTTTCCTTAAATTGATAAGTGCATAACGCATGCGTCCAAGTGCTGTATTTATACTAACGTTTGTCACTTCTGCAATGTCCTTAAAACTCATATCTCCATAATGACGCATAATTAGAACTTCGCGCTGCTCTTTTGGAAGGTAATCGATGAGCTTCTTCACATCTTTATGGATTTGTTCAGTAACTATCCTCTCCTCTATTGATTCGACAGGAATACGAACCTTTTCAAATATGTCAAAATCATCACGATTCTCTATTATTGGAATCCGTTTTGATTTCCTGAAATGATCAATTATAAGGTTATGTGCGATACGCATCGCCCACTGGATAAATTTTCCTTCTTCCTTATATGAACCGGAACGGATAGTATTGATAACTTTGATAAAGGTATCCTGAAAAAGATCTTCCGCTAGTTCTTTTTCTTTAACGATCATAAGGATATAGGCAAAGATGCGGTTCTTATGACGATGGATTAGCTTCTCAAGGCTGGATTGGCTTCCGGCTAAGTATCTACCAATCAGTTCCTGGTCGGTGACTGCTTGGGCGTTCATGGTGCCTCCTTTTTTTAATAAAAAAAGAGTAGATTTTTCTCGATAGCCGGTCTCCTTTGTTTTAAAGTGCGAAATTAAGGTAATTTCACACGAATTTTACATTTACACATCGCAAAAGTAAACAAAAAAAAGCCAAAAGCAAATTTTCTGGCTAATTTTGCAAACTTTCTTTGCATGATGAACTGAAAATGACTAAAAATATTGACTTATTTGATCCGAAGGATTTTATTGTCATAAAAGGCGCAAGAGTAAATAATCTCAAGAACATTCAGATTGCAATACCACGTAATAAATTTATTGTTATTACTGGTTTGTCGGGATCAGGAAAATCTTCGTTGGCTTTTGATACTTTATTTGCTGATGGCCAGCGCCGGTATGTTGAAAGCCTTTCTGCCTATGCACGTCAGTTTTTAGGGCGAATGAGCAAACCGGATGTTGATTATATCAAAGGCATCTCCCCTGCCATTGCTATAGAACAGAAAGTCAATACATCGAACCCCCGGTCGACTGTTGGAACATCAACGGAAGTTTATGAATACCTTAAACTCCTGTTTGCCCGTATTGGAAAAACCTATTCTCCTGTTTCAGGTAAACTCGTAAAACGTGATACCGTCACTGATGTTGTTGACCATATTCTGGCTTTACCAGATGAATCAAGAGTCAGCATCTTTTCCCCCATTCCACTTGCCGACCACAATGGTGATCTGAAAGCAAAATGCAAGATCCTTCTTCAGCAGGGTTTTACAAGAATCATGGTGAATAATGAGATATACCGCATTGACGAAATTAATCCCAAAATAAAATGCACCAACGAAGAGATTCTTCTGTTGGTGGATCGTTTCCCTGTTCAAAAAGCTGATAATGACCTGGCAGGAAGGATTGCAGATTCTGTTCAAACTGCATATTACGAGAGTCACGGTTATTGCATGGTGGAGGTTGCAGGTGAAAAACCCAAACGCAATTCGTTTTCAAACCGGTTTGAGGCTGATGGCATTGACTTCGAAGAACCTTCTGCAAACTTATTCACCTTTAACAATCCTTATGGTGCCTGTAAAACATGTGAGGGGTTTGGCACTGTGATTGGCATTGATGAGGATCTGGTGATCCCTAATAAAAATTTATCCATCTACGAGGAAGCAATAGCCTGTTGGCGTGGAGAAAAAATGAGTGAATGGAAGAATGAACTTGTGATGAATGCCTATAAATTCGATTTCCCGATTCATAAGCCGGTTTATGAACTTACTCCGTCACAGCGTGAGTTGTTATGGACCGGGAATAAATATTTTCACGGATTGAAAGATTTCTTCGATTTCGTCGAAAGCCAGAATTATAAGGTGCAGTATCGCGTAATGATGTCACGGTATCGCGGGAAAACCCTTTGTCCGGATTGCAAAGGTACCCGTTTACGTAAGGATGCTGGGTATGTTAAGGTTGGTAAAAAATCGATCAATGAACTTGCATTAGAGCCGATTAGCGACCTAAAGGATTTTTTTTGCACACTGAAATTGACAGAATTTGAAAAGACTGTTTCAAAACGTTTGCTGAAAGAGATCAATAAAAGGCTGGAGGTTTTAACGGATGTGGGTCTCGGATATCTAACACTAAACCGTCTTTCGGCCTCCCTCTCAGGTGGGGAATCACAACGCATCAACCTCTCCACTGCATTGGGCAGTAATCTTACCGGGTCGATGTATATTCTTGACGAGCCCAGTATTGGCCTTCATCCGCGGGATACACAACGACTTATAAAAGTCTTACTGGGTCTCAGGGACATGGGAAATACAGTAATTGTTGTTGAACATGATGAAGAGATCATTCGTGCCGCTGACCAGGTAATTGATATCGGTCCTTTTGCCGGACATTATGGTGGTGAGATTATGTTCCAGGGAACTTTTAATGAAATATTGAAGGATAAAGCAAGCCTGACAGGGAAATATCTCGATCACAGGTTGAAGATTCCCTTACCTGCCCGGCGCAGGAAATGGAAGGAATTTATTGAGATCAAAGGAGCCAGGGAAAATAACCTGAAGAATCTTAATGTCAGGATCCCCCTGAATATTTTTACAGCAATAACCGGCGTCAGCGGATCGGGAAAAACTTCACTTGTGAAGAAGATACTTTACCCATCCCTAAAAAAAATGTTCGACGGATATGCAGAACGAACAGGGAAATTTGATCAGCTTGCCGGAGATTTTAACCGTATTGGATCAGTTGAGCTGGTTGATCAAAACCCTATTGGAAGGTCCTCACGATCGAACCCGGCAACATATATTAAAGCTTTTGATGAGATCAGAAATCTTTTTGCGGACGCAGCAACTTTCTCACGTAAGAGGTTATAAACCCGGTTACTTTTCATTCAACATACAAGGAGGACGTTGTGAGGAATGCGAAGGTGAAGGAGTTGTCAAAATAGAGATGCAGTTTATGGCCGATCTTTACCTGACTTGCGAAAACTGTAAAGGAAAAAGATACAAGGATGAAGTACTTGATGTAAAATACCATGAAAAGACCATCGTTGATGTCCTTGACATGACCATTGATGAAGCTATGGATTTTTTCAGTAACAACAATAAACCTTCTTCTCATGAAAAAAGGATCCTGCAAGGCTAAAACCATTACAGGATGTCGGACTCGGATACCTGCGGCTGGGGCAATCGTCCAGTACGCTCAGCGGTGGAGAGGCTCAACGTATCAAACTGGCATTTTTTCTTGCCAAAGGGACCAATGAAAAACCCACCCTCTTTATTTTCGATGAACCTACCACAGGGCTGCATTTTCATGATATTCACAAACTGTTGATCTCCTTTGAGTCACTTATAAGCAATGGACATTCCGTCCTTGTCATCGAACATAACCTTGAAGTCATCAAATCTGCCGACTGGGTTATCGACCTTGGAAAAGAAGGAGGAGAAGAAGGGGGTAATGTTGTTTTTACAGGAACCCCGGAACAACTTGCTGCCTTTGATGGATCTTATACCGGAGAATATCTGAAAGAAAAATTAAAAATTCGAAATTAAGAATGAAAAGTATCAATCCTGCAACAGGCCAGGTGATATGGGAATATACAGAACACACTTCATCAGAAGTCAAAATAATTATTGAAGATGTACATTCTGAATGGCTGAAATGGAAAGAAACTTCCATGGAACACCGATCAGTGCTTTTAAGGAATGCTGCAAGTATTTTGCTTGAAAGAAAAGAAACTTATGCCCGACTTATAACGGATGAAATGGGCAAGATCGTCAGGGAATCCTTGTCTGAAGTTGAGAAGTGTGTTAATGCATGTAAATATTATGCAGATCATGCGGCTAAGTTGCTTGAAGACCAGGTTATTCCTTCAGATGCCTCAAGAAGTCTTGTGACGTTTCAACCATTGGGGGTAATCCTTGCTGTAATGCCATGGAACTTTCCTTTCTGGCAGGTATTCCGGTTTGCCATACCCTCATTGATGGCAGGAAATGCTGCTGTCCTGAAACATGCCTCCAATGTCCCGGGGTGCTCCCTTGCAATTGAAGAAATTTTTCGTGATGCCGGGTTTCCAAAAAATCTCTTTCGTTCACTTATCATCTCTTCAACCGAAGTTGAGCCAGTGATCGCTAATCCTCGTATTATAGCTGCAACACTAACGGGAAGTGAATTTGCTGGTAGCCAGGTCGCATCCATTGCCGGAAAGCATATCAAGAAAACAGTGCTTGAACTGGGAGGTTCTGATGCATTCATTGTCCTTGAAGATGCAGATATGGATAAAGCAGTTAGGACTGCTATCACAGCACGGATGATCAACCAGGGACAGAGTTGTATCGCCGCAAAAAGGTTTATTGTAGTAAAGAGCCGCGCCATTGAGTTTGAAACCCGTGTTAAGCTTGCTTTGGAATCTCTCAGGATGGGCGATCCATTGGATATGCAAACAGATGTCGGGCCACTTGCTCGCCAAGACATCGCTGATGAAATCGACAGGCAGGTCAAACGATCCATTGCTTCAGGCGCTCGTCTTGTCCTCGGCGGCAAGCCGGTAAAGCGGCTTGGCTTTTATTACCAACCTACCCTTCTTGCAGATGTAAAGAAAGGTATGCCAGTTTATTCGGAAGAAACATTTGGTCCTGTCGTTTCGATCATCTCCGTCAAAGATGAAGAAGAAGCCATTGCAGTTGCCAATGATTCTGAATTCGGTTTGGGTGGTAGTATCTGGACTGAAAACATTGAACATGGAGAAGCCCTTGCAAGAAGGATAGAAACCGGGGCCATTTTCGTTAACGGATTGACAAAATCTGATCCCCGCCTTCCTTTCGGAGGAATTAAAAAATCAGGCTATGGGCGTGAACTCAGCGAATTCGGGATCCGCGAGTTTGTGAATGTGAAGACGATCTGGATTGGATAATTGAAAATCGATAATTGAAAATTGAAATTAATAAGGAAAACTTCTTATTTTTGCAGCCTCAAAAATCGGCGAGGTAGCTCAGATGGTTAGAGCGTCGGATTCATAACCCGGAGGTCACGAGTTCAACTCTCGTCCTCGCTACATGTTCAAGTTCATTGTGAAAAGTGCAAAATGCAAGTCACTCCGTCCTTGAATTAATACGTTGACGAAAGTTATTTTATTCCTCCCCTCAGTAAAATCCATCCTGTCATGGTTCTTTCATTTTTTATCTTCAGAACATAATAGTAAGTTCCGTCTGGTAATAATTCTCCGTTATAATTTGTACCGTCCCATACCTGGGTTTTATTGTCATAATGATAATAATTATTGACCATTTCACCCCACCTGTTAAAGATCTGCACTGTATTATCCGGGAAATTTTCAATGCAATCAATGATCCAGGTATCATTTAAACCATCACCATTTGGCGTTATAACGTTATAAATTACGATACAGCCTTCCAGGCCCTCTCCTGGACCCATATATATCTTAATACTGTCTGACGAACTGCAGCCTGTAACCTTATCGGTTATTGTAACAATAAAAACTGTATCATATTTCAGGGATAAGGTTTGAGTTTCCCTGGCGGTATCATCCTGCACCAGGGATGATGGTTGCCATTCAAATTTATAATCTCCTGACCCTCCAGTTGCCTCTGCATGAATTATTGCTACTGTGTCATAACTGATTGTCTGATCTTCCCCTGCATTGACCAGGACAGGAGTGTATATTTTCAATTTCATTTGACAGGAAACCCCGCTGTCATGACAAGATGGATTTCCAAAAACATTCAAAGTCATAATTACCGTACCCGTTTCACCTGGTCCGGGAGTATATATCGGTGAGAAAGTAGTCGTCTCTGACAGGACTCCCTGTCCATTATGGGCCCATATGAAATTACTGTAATCAGTAGCCGTTACTCCAGTAACAATATAGGTCATGCCCTGACAAATAGCACCATCAGGTCCAGGATGAACAGTGGGCTTGCGGATAATGGTCAGTACAATGGAATCCGTTGCTGGTGAACATTGATTAATTCCCTGAGCAGTAATTATTAGTATCGCTTTACCCTGAAGGATATCCCCGGTCCCTGGTGAATAAACAGGGTTTACAATAGTCGAATCATTGAATGTCCCGTCCCCTGTAGTCGACCAGGTTATTGTTGAATAACTGTTGGCGATGGCTTTATTTAATGTAAACGGCTGATACTGGCATACCGAACTGTCAGGCCCTGCGTACACATAAACAGGTCTCGCAATCGTTAATAAGACCCTGCTGGAATCTGGTTCACATGGTTCAGTAGATGTTGCATGCAAGGTCAGAAAGACGATTCCTGCATTAACATCCGAAAGGGATGGAGTATAGGTGGGATGCAGGATTGTGGGATCATTAAAAATCCCTGAACCGTTAGTTGTCCAAAGCAATGACTGATAATCTGAGGCAGATGATCCTGTTAATAGTACAGGGTTTTGCCCGCATGTAACCAAATCACTCCCGGCATTGACTATGGCTTTGGGTTCAATATCAAGAACCATCTTTGAAGTATCATTACCGCAGGGGGCATTACCAGCCATGATCAATGTCAGAGTTACCGGGCCAATTTCTCCCTGGGCAGGAGTATAGGTTGGTGATAAAGTTGTAGCTCCGGTCAACATGCCTGTTCCGCTTGAATACCATTGAATAGCGGCATAATTTGATGCAGAAGCCTGTGTGATAGTAAAAGGAATAATTTGGCAGGTAAATCCATCTGGTCCTGCATTTCCGGTCGGTAATGTATTTACAATAACCGGAAATGGCGGAGAAGGCTGGCCATCTCCGCAAAGATTGGTTGCATAAACAAGAATGGTTCCTGAGAAAGCATTTGAATCTGCATCAACTGTAATGGTATTAGTCCCATTTCCTGATACGATTGAGAACCCAACAGGCAGTATCCACGTATAAGAAACGGCATCGGTGACAGCGGAAACGGTATAAACCAACCCTTTAGATCCTGAACATATTGGCGATGGTCCGATTATATTCCCAGGAGATCCTGGCAATGGGTTCACCGTCACATAATAGAAAGTTGCCATTCCGGGTGTACATCCGTTTTGATCGGTATAAATAACGCTGACATTTTGTGGTCCTGCAGCATTCCAGGTTACGGTGATTGAATTTGTCCCCAGTCCGGATGTTATTGTCCCGCCTGAAGAAATAGTCCAAATGTAGGAAGTCATCCCTGGTTCAGTAATATAATTATTATCAGTTGAGAAGATGCAGGGTGAAGCAGGACCTGAAATCGTGGGAACCGGCAAGGGCTCAACATTAATGATTAATGTACTTGGGGTTAAAGCTTCGCAGCCGTGGGTATCAGTATAATTCACTGATACGCTTTGCGAACCTGAAGTATTCCATACTATGGTTACAGAATTATCAGTTGAAGTTCCTCCGGAAAGGATCGTCCCTCCCTGTGAGACAGACCACATGTAGTCGGACATTCCAGCGGCCGTTGAATAAACATTTCCGGTTGATCCGACACATGGCAGGGTCGGGCCTGCAAGTGAAGGAACGGGAAGTGGATATATATTCACGTTGACCAAAGCAGGAGCCATTCCCCTACAACCATTGCCATTGGTATAATTTACTGACACCGTTTGTAATCCAGGTGTGTTCCAGGTAACTGTCACTGTATTTGATGTGGAAGTTCCACCGGCAGTTATTGTGCCTCCGGCTGAGACATTCCAGGTATAATTATTCATTCCGGGCTGGGTATTGTAAACATTATTGGTCGTACCGATACATGATGAAACGGGCCCGGTAATTGAAGGAACAGGTAAAGAATTTACCGTAATATTAAAGATTGTTGCATTAATGG
The DNA here is from genome assembly GCA_963800585.1 of uncultured Bacteroidales bacterium. Classification (GTDB taxonomy): domain Bacteria; phylum Bacteroidota; class Bacteroidia; order Bacteroidales; family FEN-979; genus FEN-979. The sequence continues at coordinate 387,869 of CAWDBP010000008.1, read as the reverse complement.
CCGTGCATCCAAATGCGTTGAAATAATTGACAGAAACGGTCTGTGTCCCCGGCATTATCCAGGTAATAGTGACAGTATTGCTTGTCGAAGTTCCTCCACCTGTGATTATTCCACCTGATGAAACGGACCAGTTATAATTCGTCATCCCTGATTGTGTTGTATAGATATTCCCCGTCGTTCCTGCACACATAGTCATCGGCCCGAAAATTGATGGAACAGGTAATGGATTTACAGTCACATTATAAATAGTAGAGGTAACAGCCGTACATCCTGATGAATTGAAATAATTAACAGAAACCGTTTGTGATCCGGTGTTATTCCAGGTTATAGTAACAGTATTGTTTGTTGAGGTTCCTCCTGCTGTAATTATTCCACCGGATGAAACGGTCCAATTATAATTCGCCATTCCTGATTCTGTTGTATAGACATTTCCAGTTGTTCCGGCACAAACAGCTGCAGGTCCTGTGATAGTTGGAGATGGCAGTGGGTTTACTGTAACGTTGAAAATTGTTGAGTTGGCAGCCCTGCAGCCATATATATTTGTATAGTTGACTGAAACAGTCTGAGCCCCAGGGACAGTCCATGTGACAGTAATTGTGTTGCTGGTCGAAGTTCCTCCACCTGTTATTATTCCTCCGGCTGAAACTGTCCAGTTATAATTTGTCATCCCTGATTGTGTGGTATAAATATTCCCCGTCACCCCGGCACACAAAGATGATTGACCGGTAATAATTGGAACAGGCAGGGGATTTATTGTTGCAACTACAGGTTTCCTTAAGGCACTTTCACAACCTGAACTATCATTCCTGGCTTCCGCGTAGTAAGTTGTCGTGACTGTAATAAATGGTGTGTTGAATGAGGTATCCCCTATTAATATGGGCGTACCTCCCGAGGGAACGTTATACCAGTCAACAGTTTCATTATTTAGAACTGTTGCATGCAGCAATAATGAACCGGGGCCGCAATGGGAGGCACCATGGCCGATTGGAGTTGGAACAATCCCATTGAACATGCAAGAGAAACTTGAATTGCTTGTACTTCCGTACCACCAGGTATTTATCATTTTATTATGGCAATAACCATCAACCGGCTGCCAGGGATGACACCCGGGGTATCCTGGAATTGAACCAGGTGTGCACCCGGTCAGGTTAACAGTCTGTGGCGGATTATTGCATGGATCACCATAATTATTTGGTACTAACTGAGAATCATCCCAGAATGAAGGGGGTTGCAGACCTAAAGTATTTGCAGGCCTTACCAGAGTTATTATATAACCATCGGGATTCATTTCCTGGTCCCAGACCGGTAAATTCGTTAGTCCGTTCATATATTGAACGTTGACGGAAATTTGGGTTCCATCTGGGACTGCATTGCCCAGGCCATCCAGACCATTCCATGGAATGTAGTTGGTGCCTGGGACAACATTTGCATATAATGAAACATTCGTAGCAGGTGCCCCATAAGGAAAAGAGATGTTCATCTGCACCTTTCCCAACTTATCGACATTCACGACAATAATTTTTTCCCTGCTGCAAGGAGGATAATTCGTATCAGGAATCATATAAGGTGTCCCTAAGATTTCACCATAAAACCCACTTGGATAAACGGTTGAGTCGGGGTTATTGAGGAAAACTTTATATTGTGCAATGCCAGGAAATACAATAAATGTGTTGTTATTATTTGATTGCCGGTCGGATTGAAAGTTACCTGTGTTCAAACAGCCATATGGATTGCAAAATATTGTCACAGCTCCGACTGCTGCATTGGAAAAAGCAAGTTTCGTTACGATTCCATCATCGGCATAAACATAAAATGATCCATTAAAAGGCTGATAATCAGATGGGGAATATCCGAGACTGGCATAAAGCTGCCAGGATTGCGACCATACGCGACCATTTATTGCATCTGAAGGGATAGCAGGATTGTGTTGGCCAGATACAACTTGAAAATCCCACATATCAAAAATGACTGCATACGTAACTGAGGTTGGTATCTCGAAATAATAGTTTCCTGTGTCGGCGCTACTGGTTATTTGATAAGAAAGTGGAATATAACCACCATAAGATGGGTAAGGCCCGACAATTGCCTGATGGTAATATTGGATATAGCCAGTCTGACCTGTCGTATAAGGAACAATCCCGGAAAGCGCTACTGTCCCGTTTGGCTTTCTTAAAGTGAAAGGAATATTCATATAGATCGACTCAAAACCGAATAGAATGTATTCCCCGGAATTTTTGACATGGATGTACAACCTGTAATTGGCCGGACAATTGGCTACAGCAAAATTTGTATACACAGTTCCAGGGGAGTTGTCAATATACAGCCCTGCACCTGAAATTGTTGAATCAGGCAACAGTTGCTTTGTTCCTTCCCCGGACGCAAAAAAAGGAAGAATAGAAATGATCGAAAGGGTAAAATAACTCTTCCTGATAAAAAGGAGCAATTGTTGACGCATTAATTCCCCCATTTTTACACAGTGATCATTCAACGGTCACCGCTGTACCATAGCAGATTACTTCAGTAACTCCGTTCATTACTTCAGTCGTATCGTACCTTATCCCGATAACTGCATTACCGCCAACCATCTCTGCATGTTGAATCATCAACTCGAATGCATCTCTGCGTGTCTTTTCACAAAGTTCTGAATACAATGTAATATTGCCTCCTGCCAATGTTTGAAATGCAGCGCCGATATTACCGAAGATTGATCTTGAACGCACAAGGACACCCCTTACGACCCCATGGTTCCCCGTTATTTTGCAACCCGGGAGTTCAAATGCTGTGGTAGTCTTTTTTATATCCATACTTTCATGTTTAAAATTCAAAATTAACGTATTATTTTGACTTGTGTCTCAAAAAACCGCATTTACAATTTGTTAACATATCGCATGAAGAATCGTTTTAACTTTGATATGCAAGTCAGGTCATTTTCTATTTATCATTGTTAATAATTAATCTAATACAAGGCATATGAAAAAGACTTTTACTTTACTACTGCTAGTTTCACTTTTTCAGGTAGTTTATGCAGGCAAAGAGAACGGAAACAAATTACAGCCCCGGCTGGTTATTGGGATTGTCGTCGATCAGATGAGATATGACTATTTATACCGTTTTTTTGATCAGTATTCTGAGAATGGATTTAAACGGTTACTGAAAGAAGGAATGAACTTCACGTTTGCACAGTACAATTATATTCCGACTTACACTGGACCCGGACACTCAAGCATATATACAGGGACAGTCCCCTATTATCACGGGATAATCTCCAACGATTGGTATGATAAACAACTGAAAAAGACAATTTATTGCGTAAAGGATGACTCTGTCAAAACGGTTGGTGCTGATAACAATGCCGGACACATGTCTCCTGAAAATTTGCGCGCTACAACCATGACCGATCAGCTTCGCATGTCAAACAATGGCCACTCAAAAGTCTTCGCGATTTCTCTTAAGGACCGGGCAGCGATATTACCCGGGGGACATATGGCCAACGCAGCCTATTGGTATGACGGGAAGAGTGGAAATTTTATTTCATCTACATACTACATGAAAGAGCTGCCTGCCTGGGTGAATCGTTTTAATGACCAGAAATTACCGGTAATACTGATGAACTCAGGCTGGCAACTGGAGCTGAATAAAAACTATCAGGTCTCACTTCCTGATGACGGACCTGGTGAAGAGGACATTTTCAAAGAGGGAAAAACAATTTTCCCACATCTTTTCACAAAATTATCGGAGACCGAAAAACGTGAACGGATTAAAGATACTCCTTTCGGAAATGATCTGCTTGCCGATTTCTTAACGGAACTTATTAAAAATGAGAAACCCGGTCTGGGTGAATATTGTGATTTTATTGCAGTTTCCTTTTCATCAACCGATTATGTAGGTCATGCATATGGTCCAAATAGTATGGAAATCATGGATACTTATCTGAAACTCGATAAGCAGATCGGTCGCATCCTTGATACCCTTGATCAATATTTAGGCAAAGGAAATTACCTTTTATTCCTGACCGCTGATCACGGTGTAAAACCAAACAACACCTACCTTGAAGCGAACAGGATTCATGCAGGTTATACAGGTTCGCGCAACATCAGGGACCAACTCATGGAATATTGCAAAATCCATTTCGGGGTTTCACGTATTATTGAAGCTGTGCAGGACAACCAGATCTATTTGAATCATGCGCTTCTTGACACCCTGAAACTTAACATCAACGAGGTATCCAGTAAATTGATCACGTGCTTAAGAGCAAATTTCTCAACTATCGGAACGATCCTGACTAAGGAGGAATTGAACAAAAGAAGCCCAAGTCGGTCAATGAATTCATTTATCCTCAATGGATATAACATCATACGTTCGGGAGATCTCTCTTTTGAATTGACCCAGAATCAAATCACGTCCGATAATAACGATGAAGCAACTACACACCAATCCTCCTACGATTATGATACACATGTTCCTTTGATCTTTTTTGGTTGGCATATAAAACCAGGAGAATCCAACAGGGAGATCTTCGTTGAAGACATTGCTCCTACCATCTCCAGCCTGATCCATATTCAGGAACCGGATGCAACAATCGGCATTCCCCTTATTAACCTGGGGGAGTGAATATAAGAAATATCAAACCGGGAATGGTTCAAAAAATTCCTTTATCTTCGAAGCATATTCGCTGACAAATTATTAAGCAAGCGTTTTTTGATTTTTTCATCAATTATCTAAATTATCATTGACCATGCCAAACGACCACTCTTTCAGAAAAAGCCTGAATCTGTTTGATTCTACTGCCATTGTTGTCGGATCGATGATCGGATCAGGTATTTTCATAGTGAGTGCAGATATTGCCAGACAGGTGGGTTCACCAGGTTTGCTGATGGCAGTATGGCTCATTACAGGTTTTCTCACAATCTGCGCAGCACTCAGCTACGGAGAACTCGCCGGAATGTTCCCGAAAGCCGGGGGGCAGTATGTTTATCTGAAGGAATCCTATAACCCCCTGGTAGGATTTCTTTATGGCTGGACTCTTTTTCTGGTCATTCAGACAGGAACAATAGCTGCAGTCGGGATGGCGTTTGCCAAATTTCTTGGTGTACTCTTTCCATGGGTTTCGGAATCGGTGATATGGTTTCAATTCAGGTTTGTAAAATTCGGCCCTGTGCAGATAATCGCTATACTTTCAATCATACTGCTGACCTGGATAAATACCCGTGGTATCAAAGAAGGGAAGCGTATCCAGAATGCTTTTACCAGCGGAAAATTTCTCTTATTGCTTTTGTTTATCCTGATTGGGTTAATCTTCGCAACCAACTCTATGGCCATTCATGAAAACCTGAGGATTTTTTTGGAACCCCAGAAACATCTGAAAGACGCCGGGCCTGTTCCATTGACTGGGTTTGCAATTATTGCAGCCATGGGAGTAGCCATGGTTGGTTCTTTGTTTTCCTCTGATGCATGGAATAATATCACCTTCACTGCCGGAGAAGTTATTAACCCGAAAAAGAACATTCCGATGAGCCTCTTCCTTGGAACTTCATTTGTGACAATTCTCTATCTGCTTGCTAATCTTGTGTACCTGGCAGCAATGCCATTACGGGGAAGTGCAACCGGAAGCACTGTTTTTGAACATGGAATTCAGTTTGCAGTTTCAGACAGGATCGGAACAGCTACTATTTCAGGGATCTTTGGGGCCTATGCATCCCTCATCATGGCAGGATTCATTGTAATCTCCACATTCGGATGCAACAATGGACTCATTTTATCCGGGGCAAGAGTTTATTATGCAATGGCAGAGGATGGCCTGTTTTTTAAAAAGATCGGTCGACTGAATGAGAAAGGCGTTCCAGCAACCGGCCTTGTCGTTCAGTGTATCTGGGCCTGCCTGCTTTGCCTGTCGGGTACATACGGGCAGTTGTTGGATTATGTGGTCTTTGCTGTTTTGATCTTCTATGTTCTGACAATTGCAGGTATCTTTATTCTCCGGAAGAATAAGCCAGATATTGAAAGACCTTACAAAGCTTTTGGGTTTCCGGTAATTCCTGCCATTTACATCCTTCTTGCAACGTTCATCATGGGAATCCTGCTGGTTTATAAACAGGACTATACATGGCCAGGGTTGATCCTGGTATTACTCGGAATCCCTGTGTATTTTTTCTGGTATAAACGAAACCCCTCCAATTAACGTTATTCTTCTGTGAGCCTGCTGAAATCCCGTTGGTACCTGATCCTTATTCTATCCTGCATCTCCCTCTCAGGGTTGCGAGCTCAGTGTTATAAAGAGAACCATACTTTCAAAGAGGGCGAATTTCTATCTTATGAGGTTTCTTATAATTGGGGCCCGATTTGGGTAGATGCAGGATTAGTAAACTTTTCCATTGATCCTGACACCTATGCAGGTAAACCTGCCTGGCACCTGAAAAGCTCCGGTAGAACTTACAGATCATACGATTTCTTCTTTAAGGTTATCGATTATTACGATGCATGGATCGACCCTGTGACATTTCATTCCTATGAATTCAGAAGATCCGTTTATGAAGGTGGGTACAAATTATTGAATACCCTCCGGTATGATCGCAATGGGCCAAAGGTTTTTTCTACAACTAAAACAAATAATAATCCGGTAAGATTCGACACCATTAAACCCGGTCCCTGTGTTTACAACCCGCTTTCAGCAGTATATGTAGCACGTACCCTGGATATTTCAAACTTAAAACATGACGAAAGGATCCCTGTAACCGTCCTGATTGATGACAGCACTTATGAAATTTATATTCGATACCTTGGCAAAGAGGTGGTGGAAACTCGCGATGGTAAGAATTACCGGTGCATCAAATTTGCAGCAAAAATGGTAAAGGGAACAATCTTCAGAGGCGATGAAGATGTGGTTGTATGGGTTACAGATGATGACAACAGGATTCCTGTTTATATCGAAGCAAAAATCCTTGTGGGTACTGTGAAAGCATATTTAAAGGATATGCATGGTCTCAGAAACCCAAATTCATCTCTGCTTAAAGGTTCAAAATAAGAGAAGAAAAATTTTAATTTCATTGATCAAATACTGTTGTATTTTTGTGTATTAACAAACCAAAGGATTCAACGTCACATAAACCATCTCCTAAAAAACAAATCTTAAGCTCATGAAAAAAGGAATTATCATTATTGTCATCCTGGTTCTTGCCGGATTTTACGGTTGCTGTCCGAAAGAAAAGAAAGAAGCAAAAAACGAAGCTGCTCCAATTGAGAAGAAGGAGATGAAGCTTGCCAGCAATATCATGACACCGGAAGTTCTGTGGTCATTCGGCCGTGTAAGCGAACCTGTCGTTTCACCAGATAAATCGACCATCCTTTATGGTGTTACATATTATGATATTCCTCAAAATAAAGGGAACCGTGAACTTTATACCATAGGTTTGGATGGAAAAAACCTGAAGCAAATTACTCAGACAAAATTCAGCGAGTATTCAGCTACCTGGACACCTGATGGTAAAAAGGTCGCATTTATGAGTGCTGAATCCGGTTCTATGCAACTCTGGGAAATGAATCCTGACGGGTCGAACCGCATTAAAATTTCCAATATTGAATCCGGGATTAGTGGGTTCTGCTATTCTCCGGATGGAAAGAAAATATTGTACACAAAGGAAGTAGCAGTCGGAAAAACCGTTAAAGACCTTTATCCTGATCTTCCTCTTTCCTCCGGAAGGATCATGACTGATCTGATGTACCGTCACTGGGATGGTTGGGTTGATTCATACAGTCATATTTTTATTGCAGACTATGATGGAAGTAAACTATCCAATGATCTTGACATCCTGAAGGACGAGTCCTATGAATCACCTCTTAAACCTTTTGGCGGTATGGAACAAATCACATGGAGCCCTGATAGCAAAGTTGTTGCGTATACCTGCCGGAAGAAAAAAGGAATAGAGTATGCCTTGTCAACCAATTCCGATATTTATCTTTATGACATTGGAAGCAAAAAAACCACGAATCTCACCGAAGGGATGATGGGTTATGATGTTGCACCGGTATATTCCCCTGACGGTAAAAAGATTGCCTGGCAAAGCATGGAACGCGATGGTTATGAATCAGATAAAAACCGGCTGTTCATCTATGATTTTAATACTAAGATCAAGGTCGACTACACCAAAGATTTTGATCAGAATGCAGAAGGGCTTGCCTGGACCGAAGACAGTAAATCAATTTATTTCATTTCGGATATTCAGGCAACTGATGAGATCTATCGGCTTGATATCGCAGATGGTAAAATATCGCGTATTACCAGTGGCATTCACGATTATACAGGCGTTATTCCTGCCGGCAAACAACTTATTGCAACCCGCATGTCGATGTCCATGCCAGTTGAGATCTATTCAGTTGATCCGAATACTGGCAAAGACACACAAGTCACCTTATACAAATAAAGACCTGCTTGATCAGTTGAAGATGGCCTCAACTGAAAAGCGCTGGATCAAAACAACCGATAATAAAGAGGAGTTGACATGGATCATTTATCCGCCAAATTTCGATAAGACAAAGAAATATCCAACTCTTCTGTATTGTGAAGGTGGACCACAGAGCACGGTCAGCCAATTTTGGTCTTTTCGCTGGAACTTCCAGATGATGGCTGCTAATGGGTACATTATCGTAGCACCTAATCGCCGTGGGTTACCAGGTTTCGGACAAAAATGGAATGAAGAGATCAGCGGCGATTATGGCGGTCAGAATATGAAGGATTACTTAAGCGCTATTGATGCAATGGCGAAAGAACCCTTTGTAAACAAAGACAAGCTTGGATGCATCGGAGCAAGTTATGGTGGATTTTCTGTATACTGGCTCGCTGGCAATCATCATAAACGGTTTAAGGCTTTTATCGCACATGATGGGATGTTTGACCTTGAAAGCCAATACCTCGAAACTGAAGAGATGTGGTTTGTCAACTGGGATCTTGGAGGACCATTCTGGGATAAAAACAACAAGGTTGCACAACGATCTTTTGCAAACTCACCATCACGTTTTATTGAAAACTGGGATACACCTATCCTTGTAGTTCACAGTGAACTGGATTACAGGATTCCGGTAACACAGGGAATGGAAGCTTTTAACGCAGCTATTTTGCGAAAGGTACCGGCAGAATTTCTATATTTCCCTGACGAAAACCATTGGGTACTAAAACCACAGAACGGAATTCTCTGGCAACGAACATTCTATGCATGGCTGGATAAGTGGCTAAAATAAAAAATGAAAACCAGAAATGATAATATCCAAAGGGCTGCAGAAGTTCTTCTGAAATCGAACTTTACAACCGCCTATACAGGAGCAGGGATCTCGGTTGAAAGCGGGATCCCTCCTTTCAGGGGAGATGGAGGCCTATGGACCAAATATGATCCTAACCTGCTTGACATTGATCATTTCATGCAGGATCCTAAGAGAGCATGGAATGTTATAAAGGAGATTTTCTATAATTTCTTTGGAAATGCAAAACCAAACCGGGCGCATTTTGTACTTGCAGATATGGAACAAAAAGGTTTCCTGGGAACGAACCATAACACAGAACATTGATAATCTTCACCAGGAGGCCGGATGCAAACATGTTTTTGACTTTCATGGAAACTCCAAACGATTAGTTTGTCTTTCCTGTACTGCCTATTACCCGGCTATTGAAGTCAACCTGGATCATCTGCCTCCCACCTGTCGTCAATGCGGAGGACTGTTAAAACCTGATTTTGTGTTTTTCGGTGAATCAATTCCACAGATCCCTCTTGCAGCTGCTTATGAGGCTTCCAGTATTTCAGATGTTTTCCTGATCATCGGGACAACCGGTGAAGTCATGCCGGCTAATCAATTTCCCCTTCTTGCCAAAGAAAATGGGGCAACCATCATTGAGGTCAATCCTCATGAATCCAATTACACATCAACAGTGACCGACATTTTCTTACAAGGTAAAGCAACAGAAATGATGGGATTACTTGCAGATGCTTTATTTACCCCTGCCCTGGATAATGATTAGGATAGTATAGATAAGGATCTTAAAATCCATGGCAAGCGACATGTTCTCAATATAGAGTAAGGTCGAATTTCAATCGTTCGACCATCTGATCTACATTCTCAGCATACCCGTATTTTACCTGTCCCCAGGAAGTGATTCCAGGCTTTACTTTGTGCAGTAAACGGTAGTGGGGAGCACGTACAACTATCTGGTCGATATAATATTTCCGTTCTGGCCGTGGTCCTACCAGGCTCATATCTCCTTTTAGAACCGTGTAAAACTGTGGGATTTCATCGATTCTGACCTTTCTCAGGAACTTGCCGAATGGAGTGATCCGCGGATCGTCCTTGGAAGATAACATCGGGCCATTCTGTTCGGCATCCTTGAACATGGTCCTGAATTTGTGCATGATAAAAGGCCGGCCTTTCAATCCAATACGTTCCTGAGAGAAGAAAACAGGACCTTTGGATGTAAGTTTCACCATAATGGCGGTAAATAAAAAAACTGGCAATAATATGATGAGACAGATGATAGAAATCCCTATATCTAAAATCCTTTTCAGTGACATTTGCCAGTCGGGCATAAGATCAGGGAAGATCTGAATCAGCGGAGCCTGGAATATTGATGTTGTTTTTACCGACCCCACAAGAATATCCTGGATTACTGGTATGATCTTAATCACAACATCCGTATCCTCAAGTTGTGTAATAATATTTTCGATAGTGTGGTTTTCTGAGTTTTCAATTGCGATGATTACTTCCTCAATGTTATAATCTTTTACAATGCCGGTTTAGATTCCTGCAATTCTCCCAGGCGAGGAATGAATTCGGCAAGCTTATAATGTCTTATATCCTTCAACATTAACAAATCCAACAAAGCGATTTCCGGAAGACTTTTCCTGGTTCTCGATCTCGTTGTAGATTGCAACTGCATTGCCATTGCTCCCAACAATGATTGTGTTGAAACCCATGATCTTATTATGGATCTTATAAGCCGTGCTGGATGTGAGTATAACACGGAATGAAGCCGTAAAGAAAAGGTGGAGCCCCAGCAGGACAAAGAAAAATTCGATATACGTTTTATTATTGATAATGATATCATCAAGGATCAGTGTGAAGAAAAGTATGGTAACACCAATGATGGAGATCAGCACTGTCTGACCAAACTCCCTTAGTCGCCCTTTACGGTATATCTTACGGTAAGTACCGATAAGAATATAAAGGATCAGCCAGAAATATCGGGATAACAAGTTCTCCGAGGTAAAGTTTCGGATCCATGAATATAGTGCTCATATGGTTGAACACCTGATGATCAACAACATATTTGCGAAAGATAAAGAAGAATGCCCAGGCTAATGCCGCCGCCAGTACATCTGCGATGACATATTTTATTACCTGGAGTCTTTTATTCATGGTGTAACCTCGTTAAACAATCATAACTATTTTAAAAGGATAATACTTTTATATTATCCAGCAATATCTGATAATGATCCCCGGTAGTATTCTCAAAATAAAAAGAAACCTTGAAATACTTTTCCCCTGTATACGAGGAAAGTGCAGTACTTAAGTCAATATATATTTTCTTCCATTTCCATTATTGGTAGGATTTAATGTAATAATCGGAGCATTGGTGATAAATGATGATGCCGCATCGTAAACATCGACCCCACAACCATAGATGCATTCATATTGAAATTCATTTCCAGATATGCTCCTGAAGAAGTCGGTATGGGAAAAGTGGAATGTGAAGCAGCTGCGAAAGTGGCACCAATTGTATCAAGTTCCACAATACCGGAATGGTATCCTTCAAATGTCAGTGAATCATTGCTTGGTGTCTGATGGATCTTTGTTGTGGCTGCTGAAGTTGAATCTAAGGAAATTGCGGCATTGTCAAAATCCTCTTTCCATATAAATTTTGTCTTTGAAGAATAAACAGTGGAAAGAATTCCGACATTCAATGTTTTAGCAGAAGTCAGGTTTATTGTTTTTGTGGTGTCCTGGTAAAATGGATAGCTTATAATGGTAGAAGCAATACCATCTTTCTTCACTCCCGGAAGCACCATGAGTGTATGAGTTCCTTGATATAGAACCGGGAATGTGGCCGGAAGCTGGAATGTACCAATTAATTGACCATCTAAATAGACCCATGCATAGGCGATTGCGTTCGAGGATGTTCCCTGGGTTGAATAATTTGTAGCAAGACGGATTGAGTCTATCTTCAGATAGGCTGGAATGGTCTGATCGCCGGAAAATTTTTCACATGAGGTCTGTGCAAGAATCAGGAGAAGAAGAAAGGGAAAGACAAGAATGTGTAAATATTTTTTAAACATCATAACCCGGAGTCATCGGAAGTCCTGAAAAGTTAACGCCTTATTGATTTGAATATTGTTAAATTTTCCTTAAAAGATTTGAACAATACCTCCTGATTTGCCAACCGGATTAAAGGTTATTTGCCGATATGTTAATCTTCTCAATCACTTTATAAGCTATTTCAAGCGCACAATAGCCATCATCAATTGTAACTGAGGGTATAGTATTGTTGGTAATTGCATTATAAAAACTTTCAAGTTCAGTACGAATAGCATTTAAAGGTTTTATAACTGGTTTGGTAAAGGAGATCTGTTTGGTGCCTTTACCAGGGCCCAGATCAATCGTTAAACTCTTTGAGAGAAAACCAGATTTTTCAGGGTCCTTGATTCGAACCACTTCTACTTCGTTGGTTAGAAAGTCCATCGAAATATAAGCATCCCTTTGAAAAAAACGTGACTTACGCATATTCTTTATGGAGATCCTGCTGGCAGTCAGGTTGGCCACACATCCATTGTCAAATTCAATCCGGGCATTAGCAATATCAGGAGTATCACTCACAACAGCAACACCGCTTGCACTGATCTTTCGGATATGGCTTTTAACCACGCTGAGAATAATATCTATATCATGGATCATCAGGTCAAGAATTACAGGAACATCAGTTCCACGGGGGTTGAATTGTGCGAGACGATGTGTCTCAATGAACATCGGTTTGTTTAAATAAGGTTCAGCAGCGACAAAAGCAGGATTGAACCGCTCTACAAATCCTACCTGAACTTTCACATTAGCTTCACCAGCTATCTTGATCAGTTCTTTTGCTTCTTCCAGAGTTGTGACAATAGGTTTTTCTATGAATACATGACGAAATTTCCGTAAAGCAGTCGAAGCACATTCAAAGTGAGAGATTGTAGGAGTAACAATATCAATAACATCTACGGCATCGACCAACTCATCATTAGAAGAAAACCGTTTGATACCGAACTCTTTTTCCACCTTTGTCGCATTTCCGTCATCCGTGTCATAAAACCCAACTAATTGATAATCCTTAATTTCTTTTAGACACTTTATGTGAATCTTACCCAGGTGACCAGCACCTAAAACTCCTATTTTCAACATTGGTAAATGATTATGAGATTAATTCTCTGATTACTCTTCAGTTTGCTTTTCCGGTAGTCCGCATTTTTTACAAAAGTAACTTTTTTGGTGCGATTGAAATGATTATTTTCGTGAAAAAATTGAGAAAGCAGGAAGGATTATGATCGATTCTTATAAACATCAGGGATTAAGGAAACAACTTATAGATATAATCCGTGAAAAAGGGATCACGGATAGTAAGGTACTGGATGCAATTGGTAAAGTTCCACGGCATTTTTTCTTTGATCCTTCTTTCCTGAAATATGCTTATGAAGACAAAGCATTTCCAATAGGCTCAGGCCAAACCATATCTCAGCCATATACTGTTGCATTTCAGACGCAATTGCTGAGGCTTTCAAAGGGGCAGAAAGTGTTAGAGGTCGGTACAGGATCAGGATACCAGGCATGTATTCTCGCTGAGATTGGAGCAAAAGTCTTCAGCATCGAACGGCAAAAATCCCTTTTTGACAAAGCTGTACAATTCCTTCCCACACTCGGTTACCGTATTAAACTTTTCTATGGAGATGGCTATAGAGGACTTCCTCCCTATGCTCCTTTTGATAAAATCCTCGTAACTGCAGGAGCACCCTACGTTCCGGATGCCCTGATTGAACAACTGAAACCCGGTGGAATACTGGTCATTCCAATTGGAGGTGATGATGTCCAGGAAATGACTACTATGACCCGGATCTCGGAAACAGAATTCAAGAAACATGAACATGGAAAATTCAGGTTTGTTCCTTTATTGCAGGATAAAGCCAAAGAAAGTTAGAAAAAACACAAATTATATTATTTCTTCTCAACACTACTTGTTCTCTCACGCCGTTGCACCTAATAGTAAATCCAGGCAATATTTTCCTGCCGTTTTTTGAAGAAAAAATCATTCAAATTTAATTTACTAAACAACATGATTTTGCATCGATAATTTGAATTTGTCATTCTATTTCTAAAATACTTTTTGAAAAAAAATGTTTTCATATTAGCTTTGATACTCCAAAAAATCAAAAACCATGAAAAAGATTTTATTTATTTCAATGTTTCTGACAATATTGATTGGCTGTTCTTCTGAGAAAATGAATTTCAGCCAGCTTCAGAACCGCAATGGTATATTTTACCTGATCAACAGTGACAAACCCTTCTCCGGTGATATTATATCATACTCTAATGGAATGGTTGAATTTGTCGGCAAGATTAATAAAGGTTTACGCGATGCAGCCTGGACTTATTATTATCCTTCAGGCCAGAAAAAAATTACAGGGAGTTTCAAGGAAGGTTTAAAAGAAGGAACATGGACATATTGGAACGACAATGGTTCTCAGGCTGGTACGGAAGTTTATAAGTACGGCAAACTACTTAGTAATCAGGGGACCATACCCCAGGATTTTAAAACCGATAGCACAATTTCAGCTACTGCACAAGATACACCTAAAAAAGTTGAGAAAAAAGAACATCCCGTTAGTTGGGATCAACTACATGGTGGACCTGTGAAAGATCTTAATGGGGTGCCTTATACGGGTCCTGTTGTAAAATATCAGCCCAATGGTGTTAGAGAATTTTATGGATACCTTACTGATGGAAAGAAATCCGGAAAATGGACCTATTACACCCCTAGAGGAGATATTAGAGACATTAGGTATTATTGAGTTGACGTTTTCTCAGGCGACGAATAAAAGCATAGAAAAAACCGCCAATCATCAGAATTGCACCTGCCCATAATACATTGATGTAAGGATTTTCTATCGTTCTTACAACGATGTAATCCGGATTGCTACCAACGGAGGAAATGTAAGTGTAATAATCAGTCCAAAGGAAATGCCTGGTATCAGGATTGTAAACATCGCCCATACGTGGATTCCGATTCACGGAAGGAGAAAGTGTAAACTTCTTGACATATTTCCCTTTTCTCATTTTAAGAAAATCAACTGTGTAGGTAGTTGTATTTCCTGCTTGAACATCATGGTTATAAACCACGTAAAAGCCTTTCATGTAAAGAGTATCACCTTTCACCAGCAGGAGGTTTTCTGCGTTGGTTTTCGTATCACCGAGATCAAATTGGGAAGTATTTGCCGATATGATCCTTGAATTTGAGAAAGTAATGATGGTTCCAAGAACGAACAATAGAAATCCAATGTGAGTCAGAATAGCCGCAGGGTTTCGTGGGCGGGACGATTGGAAGATAAGGTTATAAATGGAAGACAGAATAGCAAAAAGTATGAAGAAGACTGCCAGGACCAGGTTCATCTTTGTTACAATCTCATTTAGCATTAAAAGAACAAGGATCCCAATGCTTAGTATAAATGGCATTGCCATTTTCTTTAAAAAGACCCTTCCGGAGTTGACATTGTAGTGAAGGAATTGAGTAAATGCAATAAACCCGGCGATCAGTAAAACATATGGAGTTTGCCAGCGGTTATAGAACCCGACACGATCGTTCGGAGGAGCAATGTTCGTTTTGAAGATGTTGTTAAATACCGGGAGTGAAGTAGTAAAAATGACCTGAAAAGCAGCCAGGACTATTATAACCGCCCCAAGGAACATCCAAAACTCACGGGATAAAAGGATCTCAGTTTTTTTCTCAGAAAAGTTCTTTGAACGTATTGCTATGAATACAATTGCAATAAGCAAAAACACCAATAAAAAAACCAGTAACTGAGCGGTCATTCCATTGTCAGTAAAAGAATGGGCCGAAGAATCCGCTAATACTCCGCTCCGGGTCAGGAAACTGGCATACAATACAAGAACGTAGGAAAGGGTAATGAATAGAAAGGCGGCCAGCAGGGCGTATCGTTGTTTCCTGGCTACCAATAAAAAATGCAGTCCTGCCACCATGGTCATCCAGGGAACAAGTGAAGAGTTTTCAACCGGGTCCCATGACCAGAATCCTCCAAACGTTAGCGACACATATGCCCAGGCCCCACCCAGTAATATGCCCGCTCCCAATACTGCAAGTGAAAGGATTGTCCAAGGGAGCACTATTTTAATCCATGAGATATATTCTTTGCGCATCAACCCTGAGATAGCATAGGCGAATGGTACAAGCCCCAGTGCATATCCTAAAAACAGGATCGGGGGATGAATGGTCATCCAGATGTTTTCAAGCAGTGGGTTTAATCCATTTCCATCAGTAATCATTGAAAGATAATCGGGATGACTGAAGATCGAGTCCTGTATATTACTGTAGGTTTCTCTCAATAGGGTAAAAGGACTTCCGCCAACCTTATAAGAGAGGAAATGAATGCCCAGCATCATGGAGGTGACAAACACCTGGGATAACGCCACTATTGAAAGTACATGATCTTCCCATTTGCGTGAAATAAAGATTAGTACTAACCCGATCAGTGCCTGAAATACAGCCCAAACAAGAAAACTTCCCTCCTGCCCCGCCCAGAAACAGGAAATGATGTATTTGACCGGGAGCAATGAAGAGGAATACTGCCAGACATAAGCATATTCAAAATAATGACGGAAAATAAGGTAATAGAGGATTATCACAACGGATACCAAAGAAAAAACATGTAAAATAAAAAAACCACGCGCATATGACCTGATCGCTTTCAGAGGTTCGTTCTTCCTCATGGTATTCATAAAATATAGAACTGTAGCAATAACCGCTGCCGCGAAACTGATCCAGATAAAAGTTTTCCCGATCGTCCCGGGCAACAGGTGTTCTCCGATATAATGAATGTTCATAGGTAGATTTCTGAATTAACCGCAAAGGTACATTTTTCATTTTCCCGGAAGAAAATTCTCATTACTTTCGCCATAAAATTATCGACAAATGGCAATAATAGGATTGATCGGCGGTTCCGGGCTTGAGAGTCTCAATTTATTCCGGAATCATAAAGAGATCAGCATAAAGACTCCTTTTGGAGATCCCAGTTCAACTTTACTGAAAGGCGAACTTAATAATTGTGCAGTTTTTATTCTTTCCCGTCACGGCAGGGGACACACTATTACTCCAACATATGTTAACAACCGTGCAAACATACACGCACTTAAAGAACTGGGCTGTGATCATGTGATTGCAACCACGGCCTGCGGAAGTCTCAGGGAAGAGATCGAAAGGGGACATATCGTGATCCCTGATCAATTCATTGATTTTACCCGATTCAGAAGAAACACTTTCTATGAAGAATTCGAGCCGGGAAGGCCCATTCATACTGCCATTGCCGATCCTTTCTCAAAACCCTTGCGGGAAATGCTGATTGCAGCAGCCATCGACCTTGGGTTACAGTTCCACCCAACCGGTACTATTGTTACAATCGAGGGCCCCCGTTTCTCTACACGGGCCGAATCGATCATGTTTCGTAAAATCGGAGCAGACATAATAAATATGAGCATTGCCCCTGAAGCAGCCTTGGCCAATGAGGTTGGACTCAGCTACGCAACGGTGGCCCTTTCAACGGATTATGATTCCTGGAAACATGATGAAAAACCCGTTACCTGGGAAGATGTATTCCGGGTCTTTGAGGAAAACGTCAAAAATGTTACCCATTTACTGGAGAAAGTGATCGTGAATCTCTAAAACGATCACCTATCTTTTGTGAATTGGTCATTTATCCAACAAGCTACTAAGGAGTAAAACTTTGTGACCTTGTAATTTTTAATGCTACCGTTTGTATTTAAAGCTTCTACCCAGGAATTTTGCAGATGAACCCAGTTGCTCTTCGATCCGGAGAAGCTGGTTGTATTTTGCGATGCGTTCAGAACGACATGCAGAGCCGGTTTTGATGAGTCCGGTATTGAGGGCGACTGCAAGGTCCGCAATGGTGGTATCTTCGGTTTCACCTGAACGATGGCTGATCACTGCTGTATAAGCATTGCGGTAAGCCAGATTTACTGTATTGATCGTTTCGGTGAGGGTTCCGATCTGGTTCACCTTGATCAGTATGGAATTAGCCACACCAAGATCGATTCCTTTTTGCAACCTTTCCACATTCGTTACAAAAATATCATCTCCAACCAATTGGATTTTCTCACCCAGTTCCCGCGTCATCAGTTGCCAACCATCCCAGTCATCTTCGGCCATACCATCTTCTATCGAGATGATCGGATATTTTTTTACCCACCGTTTCCAATAATCTACCATTTCTTTGGGAGTGAGTTTATCACCGGTTGATTTGTGCAGGTGATAGACGTTTTCTTTTGGAAGGTAAAACTCAGAAGATGCAGGATCAAGAGCGATGCAAACGTCCTTACCTGGTTCATAACCTGCTGCTTCTATTGCATGAAGGATCACTTTAATGGCTTCTTCGTTGGATTTCAGGTTAGGTGCAAAACCGCCTTCATCCCCTACATTTGTTGAATATTTACCTTTCTTCAACACATTCTTAAGGTTGTGAAAAACCTCTGTTCCCATCCTGATGGCATCACTGAATGATTCAGCCCCCACCGGCATTATCATAAACTCCTGAAAGTCAATAGAATTATCTGCATGCGATCCTCCATTCAGGATATTCATCATAGGGATGGGAAGGGTGTTAGCCGAGACACCTCCAACGTACCTGTACAATTGCTGGTTGGTTTCCTGGGCTGCAGCATTTGCAACAGCCAGCGAAACGCCCAGAATAGCATTGGCACCAAGCTTCCCTTTATTTGCAGTACCATCAATATCTATCATTTTTTGGTCAATGTCGCCCTGGTCGGTGACATACATTCCATTTACTTCTTCAGCAATGACCTTGTTGACATTTTGCACCGCATTAAGGACACCTTTACCCATATAGAACTTCTTATCTCCGTCGCGGAGTTCGACTGCTTCATGGATCCCGGTCGAGGCGCCTGAAGGAACTGCAGCTCTTCCAAGAACACCGTTACTGGTAACTACATCCACCTCAATGGTGGGGTTTCCTCTTGAATCGAGGATCTGTCTTGCGTGTACTGAAAAAATTGTACTCATCTGGGTTGGTTTATTATGGTGAAAGTCGTGACGTGTGACGTGTGACGCGAAAAAAATAAAAAGTCACAGAGTCACAGAGCCACTTAAAAAATAAAAAAGGACAAACCAATTTTCATTCGTTCATCCTTGTATGGTGTTTTGTTTTTTAACGAGGTTATTCTTTAGATTCCTCCGGTTCTTCTTTCTGTGGAAGGTCCTGGGGCGCTTCAGCTTCTGGTGTCTTCTTTGCAGTTTTCCGTGGTTTCTTTTCTACTTTTTCTTCTGCGGGAACTTCCAGTTGAACTTCAGCAACAGGGCTGGTTTCTTCTGCAGCTTTCTTAGCAGTGCGGCGACGGCGGGTTGTCTTTGCCTTTGCAGTTTCTTTGGTAGAAAGCATGGTTTCATTGTAATCCACCAGTTCAACCATACACATATCGGCATTATCTCCCAGACGGTTTCCCGTTTTCAGGATTCGTGTATATCCACCGGGACGTTCTGCTACTTTTTTTGAGATCTCCCTGAATAGTTCGGAAACGGCTTCTTTACTCTGCAGATAACTGAATACGAGTCTTCTTGAATGAGTTGAATCTTCCTTTGACCGGGTGATCAGGGGCTCAACATAGGTTCTCAACGCTTTGGCTTTGGCCAGGGTGGTGGAAATCCGTTTATGTAGGATCAGCGATGTCGCCATATTTGACAGCATGGCTTTACGATGCGTACTTGTTCTTCCTAAATGATTGATTTTCTTACCGTGTCTCATTTTAATTATTCCTTATCTAATTTATATTTTGTAGTATTCATGCCGAATTCCAACCCTTTTGATTTCACCAGTTCCTCGAGTTCGGTCAGTGATTTCTTTCCAAAGTTCCTGAATTTCAGTAGGTCATTCTTATTAAATGCAACAAGGTCGCCCAGGGTTTCGACATCAGCAGCTTTCAAACAATTCAATGCCCTGACTGAAAGGTCCATATCTACCAGTTTTGTTTTTAAGAGCTGGCGAATGTGGAGTGATGTTTCGTCGAATTCCTCAGCAACCGCTTTTTCTGCAATATCGAGTGTTATCTTTTCGTCTGAGAAAAGCATAAAATGCTGGATCAGTATCTTGGCGGCTTCTTTCAGGGCTGTTTTTGGATGGATCGAGCCATCAGTATCCATTTCTATGATCAGCTTTTCGTAGTCGG
Organism: uncultured Bacteroidales bacterium; assembly: GCA_963800585.1. Lineage (GTDB taxonomy): Bacteria > Bacteroidota > Bacteroidia > Bacteroidales > FEN-979 > FEN-979. The sequence goes on along the minus strand of CAWDBP010000008.1, from coordinate 367,385 downwards.
TTTTTTGCTCGACGCGGTAGTTTTCAACATGAAATTTCACATTGCGGATGGGAGTATGGATCGAATCGATGGCGATTTTCCCCAGGGCTGAGCCCAGTATTTTGTTCTCTTCAGCCGGAACATAACCCCTGCCCCTGTCAATGGATAGCTCAATGTTCAATTTCACAGTGGGTTCCATATGGCAGATCACAACATCGGGATTCAAAACCTGGAAGACTGAAAGGAACTTGTTAATATCACCGGCTTTAAATACATTCTGCTGGCCAACAACGACATTTACCTTTTCCGAAATCTCGGATTCTATTTGTCGTTTGAACCTGATTTGTTTGAGGTTCAGAAGAATCTCAGTGACATCTTCGATAACTCCTTTTATGGTCGAAAATTCCTGGTCAACTCCTTCAATTTTAACGGAAGTGATCGCATATCCTTCGAGGGAGGAAAGCAATATCCTTCTGAGTGCATTGCCTATAGTAATCCCGAATCCGGGTTCCAAAGGTCTGAATTCAAAAATTCCTCTGGTTTCATCGGCTTCAACCATGATCACCTTATCGGGTTTCTGGAAAGGTAGTATTGCCATGATAAATCGTTTAAAATTAAATTAATGTCTTTCTGATTATCTCTTATACAGTCAATAACGTATTTTAATATTTTACTTAGAATACAATTCGACGATGAGCTGTTCCCTTATATTCTCGGGAATTTCAGCCCTTTCGGGGTAGTTCATAAACTTTCCGGCCATTTCATGACCATCCCATTCGAGCCATGGATAAGCATTTGACCGACCTGATATGGATTCGGAGATGACTTCCAGGGACTTGGAACGTTCGCGAACGCCAATGATATCGCCAGGTTTTACCTCAAAGGAAGGAATACTGACGACTTTGCCATTGACCACAATATGCCGGTGACCTATGAGCTGGCGGGCAGCACTGCGTGTCGGAGCAATTCCAAGACGGTATACCACATTGTCAAGCCGAGATTCAATGAGCTGCAGTAAGCACTTCACCGGTAATTCCTTTTTTCCTTGAAGCCTTCAGAAAGATATTTTTAAATTGTCTTTCCAGGATTCCGTATGTATATTTTGCCTTCTGTTTTTCCATCAGCTGGCTGCCATACTCAGATTGTTTAGCCCTTCTCTTGGTCTGACCATGCATTCCGGGGGATAGCTTTTTTTATCGTAATGTTTATCGGGTCCGAAAATGGGATCTCTGAACTTTCTTGCGATTCTTGACTTAGGGCCTATGTACCTTGCCATATTCTTTGTTTATGTATTTTAATTATTAATTCCGGAATTAAACCCTTCTTCTTTTGGGTGGTCTGCAACCGTTGTGAGGTAACGGGGTGATGTCAGTTATCTCCATCACTTCGATGCCGGCGGTATGGATAGTACGGATAGCCGATTCCCTTCCTGCGCCCGGACCTTTTATATATACTTTTACTTTCCGAAGGCCCTGGTCGTATGCAACTTTTGCAGCATCCTGTGCGGCCATCTGGGCGGCATAGGGAGTATTTTTCTTTGACCCCCTGAATCCCATCTTACCAGCGGAGGCCCATGAAATAACCTGTCCTGCATTGTTGGTAAGGGTTATAATAATGTTGTTGAAAGAGGCATTTACAAAAGCCTTTCCGATTGCATCTACCTTAACAACTCTTTTCTTTGAACTTTTTTCAGTCTTTGCCATATTACTTTTTTACACTTTCCTGATTAACACTTGCACTCACTGAGAGCGCTACAGCAAATTAGCCTTTCGTAGCCTTCTTTTTATTGGCGACGGTTTTTTTCCTTCCTTTACGGGTACGGGCATTGTTCTTTGTGCTTTGACCCCGGGTCGGCAAGCCAATACGATGGCGGATCCCACGATAGCACCCGATATCCATCAACCGTTTGATGTTCATCTGGACCTCAGACCGAAGTGCGCCTTCGACTTTGAAGCTTTCGTTGATGACGGAACGGATCGCATTTTGTTCCTCGTCGTTCCAGTCCTGGACTTTTTTATTCCAATCCACGCCTGCATTTGACAGGATCTTCTGTGCGCTGCTACGACCAATCCCATAAATGTATGTTAACCCGATCTCGCCTCTTTTATTTTTAGGTAAATCAATACCTGCAATTCTGGCCATATCAATTATTTATTTTGTGATTATAAAGATTATCCTTGTCTTTGTTTGAACTTGGGAGTCTTTTTGCAAATTACATAAAGCTTTCCCTTTCTGCGCACGATCTTACAATCGGCTGAACGTTTTTTTATTGAGGTTCTTACTTTCATTGTATTTAGATTTACTATTGGTATCTGAATGTTATTCTTCCTTTTGTAAGATCATACGGCGACATTTCGATTTTCACCTTGTCTCCGGGAAGGATCTTGATGTAATGCATCCTCATCTTTCCGGATATATGAGCCGTTATCACGTGCCCGTTTTCCAGTTCCACCCGGAACATTGCATTACCGAGGGACTCTATCACAGTGCCATCCTGCTGAATTGAAGTTTGTTTTGACATTAAAACCGTTTTCGTTTATACTATTCCCAATACTTCTTCAATGTACCGGAATGTTGAAAGAACATCCGGTTCTTCTTTTCTCACCACGACAGTCAGTTCAAAATGTGCTGACGGGTACCCGTCGATTGTCCGTATTGTCCATCCATCCCTTCCCTGCACAATATTCTTTGAACCCAGGTTGATCATAGGCTCGATGCAAATCACCAGGCCCTCCTGCAATTTGATGCCTGTGCCCCGTTTTCCATAATTCGGGACGTCAGGTTTTTCATGCATTTTTCTTCCGATCCCATGTCCAACAAGTTCTCTTACGACCGAATAGCCAAAGGGCTCTACGTGTTCCTGAACTGCTGAACCTATATCACCTATTCTCTTTCCTGCAATTGTATAATCGATTGCGAGAAACAAAGATTCCCGTGTCCTTTTCACCAGACTGAGTATTTCGGGTTTTACTTCTCCCACTGCAAACGTATAGGCAGAGTCGCCGTAAAAACCGTTTTTAATACTCCCGCAATCCACCGAAATTATATCACCATTTTTAAGAACTCTATCTCCCGGGATGCCATGTACAACTTCATCATTTACAGAAGTACACAACGTTGCCGGAAATCCATTATACCCTTTGAAGCCGGGTATTGCCCCTTCCGAGTGGATATATTCTTCCGCTATCGTATCGAGCATCCGGGTTGTAACGCCCGGCTTTATATTTTTTGCCACTTCGGCGAGGGTTCTGCTCACAATCAGAGCATTTTCCCTCATATATTCTATCTCTATCTCAGTTTTAAGTTCCATTCTTATTCCTTAATTCTGACATCTTTATGTCGTCATGCTAAAGGATGAACGGCCCTTGATCCTGCCTGATTTGGTTAAACCATCGTAATGACGCATGAGCAGGTGACTTTCGATCTGCTGTAATGTATCAAGCACAACCCCAACCAGAATAAGCAGTGAAGTGCCTCCATAAAATTGTGCAAACTGTGTGTTTACCCCCACTAACCTGACGAATGCCGGCATGATAGCCACAAAGCCCAGGAAAATGGATCCGGGAAGCGTTATTCTCGACATCACATTGTCAATGAATTCGGCTGTTCTTTTACCCGGTTTTACACCCGGGATAAATCCGCCGTTCTTTTTCATATCCTCTGCCATCTGGTTCGGATTTACCGTGATGGCTGTGTAGAAGTATGTAAAGACAATGATCAGAAGAAAGAATGTGAGGTTGTAGGCCAAGCTGTTAAAGTCGGTAAAAACACGTGCGAAGCCCGTCAATGTTTCCGAATTGGCAAAGCCAGCCAAGGTCAGCGGCAAGAACATAATGGCCTGAGCAAAGATGATGGGCATGACTCCGGCTGCATTCACTTTTAAAGGAATGTACTGCCGGACGCCCCCGTATTGTTTATTCCCGACGATCCGTTTCGCATATTGAACTGGGATCCTCCTGGTACCCTGAACGAGAAGAATTGTGACCAGGATGACAAAAACGAGGAAGGCGATTTCAATCACGAACAACACCATTCCGCCACCTTTCTGTTCCATCCTGGAGACCAGTTCACCAAACAAAGCGAAGGGCAACCTGGCCATGATGCCGATCATGATTATTATCGAGATGCCGTTGCCGATACCTTTATCCGTAATCCTTTCGCCGAGCCACATGATGAACATGGAACCCGCTGTAAGGAGGATGACGGAAGAAACTCCGAAGTAGGAAAATACAGAATGATGCAATTGTACGGAACTAAACGGGTAGATGGCTTCTGACGGGAGCTGTGAAACAAGATTTGCAATGTATGCAGGGGATTGGAATATGAGGATGAACACGGTAAGATAACGGGTAATCTGGTTGATCTTTTTCCTGCCGCTTTCGCCTTCTTTCTGTAATTTCTGGAAGTAAGGGATTGCCATACCGAGTAACTGAACGACAATGGACGCGGAGATGTAAGGCATGATCCCCAGTGCGAAGACTGAAGCGTTGGAGAAAGCTCCTCCCGAAAACATGTTCAACAGCCCAAGCAAACCGCTCTTGGTTTGATTTTGCAGGCTGGCGAGCATGCTGGGGTCGACGCCAGGCAGTACAACAAAAGCGCCAAAACGATATACGAGAATGATACCAAGTGTATAGAGGATCCTTTTCCTAAGATCTTCAATCTTGTATATATTTCGCAGGGTTTGAATTAGTTTTTTCATTCAGGACAAATTAAAGTGTGTTCGCAATACCACCGTTATCTTCAATAGCTTTTTTTGCCGCAGCTGAATATGCGTGAACCGTAACTTCAAGTTTGGCTTTCAATTCACCACGACCCAGAATTTTTATCCTGTCATTTTTTGAAACATAACCACTCTTCACCAGGATTTCCTGATTAATTACGGAAAGGTTTTGTTTTTCTGCTATTGACTGCAGGACATCCAGGTTGATCCCTTTGTATTCCACGCGGTTGAAGTTCTTAAAACCGTATTTCGGAAGTCTTCTTGCCAAAGGCATCTGGCCTCCTTCGAAACCAATTTTCTTGGAATATCCTGAACGCGACTGGGCGCCTTTATGACCACGCGTTGATGTACCGCCCCTGCCGGAACCTTGTCCTCTTCCTATTCTTTTCGGTTTTTTTGTTGAACCTTCCGCTGGTTTCAGATTACTTAAATCCATTTCTTATATGTTTTATCTTATTGATTGACCAATATTATTCCTGTACTTCCTCGACAGTAACGAGGTGATTAACTTTTGCGACCATTCCGAGGATCTGAGGGGTAGCCTCTTTTTCAACTGAATGGTGCATTCTGCGGATACCGAGAGCCTGCAGTGTTCTTTTCTGCCTAAGGGGCCTGCCGATCCCGCTTTTTATCTGAGTTATTTTTATCTTTTTCATTTTGTTTATCCGGATTATTAATTCTCAACGGGATTAGCCGTTGAATACTTTGCTGAGTTCTATTCCCCTGAGTTGTGCGATTGTGTGAGGATCGCGCATTTTCACCAGGGCGTTGATCGTTGCCTTTACCACGCTATGCGGGTTGGAGGACCCTTTGGATTTGGCCAATACGTCTTTTACTCCGACGCTTTCCAGTACGGCACGCATGGCACCACCGGCTATAACGCCAGTACCGGGAGCGGCAGGTTTAAGGTAAACGAGCGCACCGCTGTACTTACCCAATTGATCATGTGGAATGGTCCCTTTCAGGATCGGGACCTTGATCAGGTTCTTTTTTGCATCATCGATTCCTTTAGCGATGGCAGCAGTAACTTCTTTTGCCTTTCCAAGACCGTATCCTACCACACCATTTTCGTTTCCAACCACTACGATGGCTGAAAAGCTGAAGGTTCTACCCCCTTTGGTAACTTTGGTTACCCTTTGAATGCTGACAAGACGATCTTTGAATTCGATTTCGCTTGATTTAACTCTTTTTATGTTAACGTTGCTCATATCCTTTTTAGAATTTCAGGCCTGCTTCCCTGGCAGCATCTGCCAACGACTTGACCCTTCCATGATACAAATATCCATTACGATCAAAAATCACTGTGCTGATGCCGGCCTGTGTGGCCTTTTCAGCGATAAGTTTACCAACCAGTTTTGCTTTCTCCAGGTGCGATAGTTTTTTATCGCCAAGATCTTTCGCCATAGAAGATGCTGCAACCAGTGTTTTACCCGACAGATCATCGATCAGCTGGACATAGATTTCTTTATTGCTTCTGAATACACTCATGCGAGGCCTGTCAGGAGTCCCTTCGACGATCTTACGAACGCGTTTCTTGATCCTGAACCTTCTGAATTCTTTATTGCTTTTAATTGCCATTCTATGATAGTTTTAACTAATAATTCCAATATTTTACTGGCTGGAGGCGGATTTACCGGCCTTCTTTTTAATTTCTTCACCCAGGAAGCGGATTCCCTTTCCTTTGTATGGTTCGGGTTTGCGCAGTGAACGGATTTTGGCAGCTACCTGTCCGATCAGTTGTTTGTCGCTGGATTTCAGGATTATCGTATTGGTCTTTCCTCTTTCTGCAGTTGTTTCGACTTTGACTTCTTTTGGCAGTTCCATCACTATGTTGTGGGAATAGCCCAAAGCAAGTTCGAGGAGCTGGTCTTTTGCGGTTGCTTTGTAGCCAACGCCAATCAGTTCCTGAACAATAGTATAGCCCTCGCTTACTCCTTTAACCATATTGAAGAGAAGTGAACGGTAAAGGCCATGCCTTGAGCGGACGTCTCTTTCTTCTGAAGTACGGTGGACAACCAGGTTTGTTCCTTCGACTTTAATGGTGATCCTGGGATCGACCTGCTGGTAGAGTTCACCAAGCTTACCTTTTACCGTGACCAGATTTTCAGGAGAAACCGAAACGGTGACTCCGGCGGGCAGTGGGATCGGTAATTTTCCTATTCTTGACATTCTATGATCTCCTCTTTCCTTAACTGATAAAACATAAAACTTCACCACCTATCTTTTTCACCTTGGCTTCTTTATCGGTCATCATTCCCTGTGAAGTAGAAATTATTGCGATTCCAAGGCCGTTGAGTACGCGGGGCAGGTGATCGGCATCCACATATTTCCTGAGACCGGGCTTGCTGATCCGGGTCATCGAATTTATGGCCGATAACTTGGAGACCGGGTGGTACTTCAGGGCGATCTTTATGATGCCTGGTTTGGTTTCATCTTCAAATTTATAATTCAGGATATATCCTTTTTCGAACAGAATCTTTGTGATCTCTTTCTTCATGCGTGAAGAAGGGATCTCAACGATCCGGTGGTTTGCCATCACAGCATTCCTGATTCTTGTTAAATAATCTGCAATTGGATCCGTAACCATGATCTTTCTTATCTGTTTGTTTTTAATTTCATTTTATGCGTTCACTTTAATAAGCTTCTTTTACCGCTAAGGCGCTAAGACGCTAAGTTTCGTTAATTACCAACTGGCTTTTCTTATTCCAGGGATGAGGCCTTTGACGGCCATTTCCCGGAAATTGATACGGGAGACACCAAAGATCCTCATGTATCCTTTCGGGCGCCCGGTTAATTTACAGCGGTTGTGCAACCTTACGGGTGATGCATTTTTCGGAAGTTTCTGCAGGGCTAAATAGTCGCCTGCTGCTTTCAGTGTCTTCCTTCTCTCTGCATATTGCTCGACCATTCGTTCTCTTTTTCTTTCCCTGGCCTTAATTGATTCTTTTGCCATATATTTATTTTGTTTTAAAGGGTAATCCAAATTCTTTTAATAATGCATGTGCTTCCCTATCGGTCCTGGCGCTGGTAACGAAAGTAACATCGAGCCCATTGATCTTAGCTACTTTATCGATATCGATCTCGGGAAAAATGATCTGTTCTGGAATTCCGAGGGTATAATTTCCCTGTCCGTCAAAACCTTTGTCGCCGATACCGCGGAAGTCGCGGATACGGGGTATAGAAACAGATACAAGGCGGTCGAGGAACTCATACATCCGGTTTCCGCGCAATGTCACTCTCACCCCTATCGGCATTCCTTTTCTAAGTTTGAAATTAGAAATATCCTTTTTGGATTTTGTAGACACTGCTTTCTGGCCGGAGATCATGGTCATTTCGTTGATGCCTGTCTCAATAAATTTCTTGTCTGTAATTGCGATGCCCAATCCCTGGTTAATACATATCTTAATGATCCGGGGTACCTGCATGGGGCTTTTGTAATTGAACTGAGCCATCAATGCAGGAACGACCTCTTTCGTTGTACTTGTCTCTTAATCTCGGTGTATAAGCCATTATTTTATAACCTCCCCTGATTTTTTAGAATAACGCACTGACATGTTTTTCTTCGTGTCGATTCTTCTGCCGGTCCTTGTGGCGGTTGCCGGTATGAATCGATTACCATCAGATTGGAAATATGGACCGAGGGCTTCTTTCTTAATGATCCCACCCTGAGGGCTTTTGGCATTGGGTTTGGTATGTTTGGAAACCATATTTATCCCTTCGACGATGGCTTTGCTTTTATCAGTATCCACCTTCAGCACCTTTACCCTGCTGCCCTTTGGAATTCCCGGTAATAACCATTACCGTATCGCCTTTTTTAATATGTAACTTCGTTTGCATGATTGAAAATATATACTTAGAGCACTTCAGGTGCCAATGAAATAATTTTCATGAATTGTTTTTCTCTTAATTCCCTGGCAACCGGACCAAAGATACGGGTACCGATCATTTCGCCGTGGCATTATAGCAGTACGACGGCATTGTCGTCGAACCTGATATAAGAACCGTCATTTCTGCGGATCTCTTTTTTGGTTCTGACAACAACTGCCTTGGATACTGTTCCTTTTTTAATGTTCCCGGAGGGGATGGCATTTTTTACCGTCACGACAATTTTATCGCCGATGGTTGCATAGCGTTTTCCCGGTCCCGCCAAGGACCCTGATGCAAAGGACTTCCTTTGCGCCGCTGTTATCTGCAACTGTTAGTCTTGATTCCTGTTGTATCATGGCTATTTAACCTTTTCTATAATTTCGACAAGTCTCCAACATTTATTCTTACTCAGCGGGCGGGTTTCAGCAATCAGAACTTTATCGCCTTCGCTGCATTCGTTTTCCTCATCATGAGCGACAAAACGGGAACTTTTTTTCACAAATTTTCCGTATTTCGGATGCTTTACTTTACGCTCGACTTCAACAACAATGGACTTATCCATTTTATTGCTGATAACAATGCCGGCTTTTTCCTTTCTCAATTTTCTGTTTTCCATTTTTTCTTCTTCTTGTCAGAGGGGATTTGACTTCCTCTCTTCGAAAGTGAATTAAATTATCGTTTTGGTTATTTTATCACCCTTCAGGATCCTTCTTCTCAGTTCTGTTTCAAGACGGGCGACGGTTCTACGATAGATCTTTATCTTATTGGGATTATCAAGAGGAGAGACAGCATGGTTCAGCTTCAGTTTTGTCAACTGTTTCTTTTCCTCATCCAAACGTTCGATGATTTCACCGGTCGTTAGTTCTCTGATTACTTTTTGTTCCATTTTATTTATGAAGATTGATACTGTATTAAACTAATGTGCCAGTTCTAAAAAGTTTTTTTCACCGCAAAGACGCAAAGACGCTAAGTTCGCTAAGAAGTACATTGTTGAAATTGAGTTTTTGCATTTTAAATATTAAAGTGTTTCTTCTGTATAATCTTTGCGGGTAACCATTTTAGTAGCTACGGGCAGTTTCTGAGCGCCGAGGCGCAAAGCTTCTTTAGCAACTTCCAGGGTGACGCCTTCTATTTCAAACATTATCCTGCCGGGGGTTACCCTGGCCACGAAATATTCGGGAGCACCTTTTCCTTTACCCATACGGACTTCAGCAGGTTTCTTGGTCACCGGTTTATCGGGGAATATGCGTATCCATAGCTGACCTTCACGTTTCATAAAACGGGTTATTGCCTGGCGGGCAGATTCAATCTGACGACCGGTGATCCAGGCTTCCTCTAAAGTCTTTATCCCAAATGAGCCGAATGCAAGCTGGTGGCCGCGCTTAGCGTTGCCTTTCATCTTTCCTTTCTGCATCTTCCTGTATTTGGTCTTTTTAGGTTGTAACATTTTAGTGGGTATTAGGTGTTAGGTATTGGGTATTGGGTATTGGGTATTTAGTTTTTAGTTTTAAGTTTTAAGTTTTTAGTTTTAAGTTTTAAGTTTTAAGTTTTAAGTTTTAAGTTTTAAGTTTTAAGTTTTAAGTTTTAAGTTTTAAGTTTTAAGTTTTAAGTTTTAAGTTTTAAGTTTTAAGTTTTAAGTTTTAAGTTTTAAGTTTTAAGTTTTAAGTTTTAAGGTGTTGGTTACTTTCGTGGGCCGGGTTTTGGTCTTCTTTCTCTGTCACCGCCTCTGTCTCGGTCTCGGCCTCTGTCTCTGTCCCTGTCGCCGCGGTTATGTTCGCGGTCGCCACCTTTATGCTGATGTTCGGATGATGGTTTCAATTTTGTGCTGGCGGCTGCCGGGGTAAGGTCGGGGCGGCCATAAATTTCGCCTTTACAGATCCACACTTTTATACCTATTCTACCGTAGGTAGTATGGGCTTCGCTGGTTGCATAGTCGATGTCAGCGCGGAAAGTATGAAGGGGGATCCTTCCGTCCTTATACTGTTCCCTGCGGGCCATTTCGGCTCCTCCCAAACGGCCGGAGATCTGGATCTTGATGCCTTCGGCGCCAATGCGCATGGCTGATGCGATGGAAGTCTTGATTGCCCTGCGGTAGGAGATACGACCTTCGATCTGACTTGTAACCGTACTTGCTACGATTACGGCATCGAGTTCAGGACGCTTAATCTCGGAGATATTGATCTGGATCTCTTTCTTCGTGATCTTCTTTAATTCTTCTTTCAGTTTATCCACTTCCTGACCCCCTTTCCCAATGATGATCCCGGGGCGGGCGGTATAAATTGTCACTGTAACGAGTTTCAATGTCCTTTCAATGACAATTTTGGCAATTCCTGCCTTTGATAAACGGGCATTCAGGTATTTCCGGATCTTGTCGTCCTCGACGAGTTTTACGGTGAAATTTCTTCCACCATACCAGTTGGAATCCCATCCGCGGATGATCCCTAACCTGTTTGCGATTGGATTTGTTTTTTGTCCCATTAACAAAACATTTTATTGTACCGGTTCATTATTATTCCTGTGTTTCTGTTTCCACTGTTTCTTCTTCGACTTCCTGAGCAGGCTGGTTCATGCTATCGACCGCGAGCGTTACATGATTTGAACGCTTCTTGATGCGGTGAGCACGACCCTGCGGTGCAGTACGGATACGTTTCAGTACCCTGCCACTGTCGACGGAGATTTCGCTAATATAAAGGTCGCTGTCTTCCATTCTAACCCCTTCGTTCTTTGCCTGCCAGTTAGCGATGGCAGATTTCAGAAGGGTGTAGAGCCGTTCGCTTGAAACCTGTGGCGAGTTCTTCAGCATTACCAATGCAAGTTCAACTTTCTTACCCCTGATCAAATCGGCGATCAGTCTCATCTTACGAGGTGAGGTGGGACAGTTCTTCAACTTTGCATAATAAAGAAACTTTTTTTCTTCTTTGCGTTTCTCCGCTTTGTTTTTACTTTTTACGCCCATAATATCCTTAATTATTCTTATTTCTTACCTTTATCCTTATTCCCGGCATGACCCCTGAAAATACGGGTCGGTGCGAATTCTCCCAGTTTGTGGCCGACCATGTTCTCAGTAATATAGACCGGGATGAATTTATTGCCGTTGTAAACTGCAATTGTTTGTCCCACAAAATCGGGGGAGATCATAGAACCCCTTGACCAGGTTTTAATGACGCTCTTTTTCTTAGAATCACCGGCATCCAGGACTTTCTTTTCCAGTTTGTAATTGATGTAAGGACCTTTTTTAATCGATCGGCTCATATCCGCTTATTATTATAATTATTTTTTCCTTTTTTCGACGATATACTTATTGGTAGTCTTTTTCTTGCTGCGGGTTTTATAGCCCTTGGCAGGAGTACCTTTTCTTGAACGCGGGTGACCGCCGGATGCTCTTCCTTCGCCGCCGCCCATGGGGTGATCGACGGGGTTCATGGCGACGCCACGGGTACGGGGCCTTCTGCCGAGCCACCTGCTTCTTCCGGCTTTACCGGATGATTCAAGCTGGTGGTCCTGGTTTGAAACCATCCCGATTGTAGCCTTACAAGCCTGCAGGATCATGCGTGTTTCACCGGAGGGCATTTTAATGATAGCGAACTTACCATCCCTGGACATCAGCTGGGCATAGGAACCGGCGCTTCTAACCAGCTTGGCTCCCTGACCGGGACGAAGTTCCACATTGTGGATAATCGTTCCGAAGGGAATTTCACTGAGATAAAGCGTATTGCCGATTTCGGGGGAGCTTCCTTTTCCGGAAACGACCGTTTGGCCGACCTTCAGTCCGTGAGGAGCAATGATATATCGTTTCTCACCGTCATTGTAACACACCAGTGCTATCCTGGCAGTTCTACACGGGTCGTACTCGATGGTTTTAACGATGGCGGGAATTGCTTCCTTGTCGCGTTTGAAGTCGATGATGCGAAGCATCTGTTTATGACCACCACCGACGTACCGCATGGTCATTTTACCTTCATTGTTTCTACCACCACTCTTCCTGTGGGGAAGCAGCAAGCTCTTCTCAGGCGTCGAGGTTGTGATTTCGTCGAACGCGCTGATCAGTTTAAAGCGCTGACCGGGGGTTGTTGGGTTAAATTTCTTAAGCGCCATTTATTTAAATATTGCTGTAAAAATCAATTGTTTCACCTTTAGCCAAAGTAACAATGGCTTTCTTATAGTTGTTGGATTTGCCGTTGATAAACCCGCTTTTTGAGTACCGGGTTTTGCTTTTCCCACGGTAGGTCATGGTATTAATTTCGGCAACTTCCACACCGTAAATATCTTTGATCGCCTTTTTGATCTCAAGTTTGTTGGCCCGCTTGTCTACCTTGAACCCATAACGGTTGAGCTTTTCGCCCATCTGGGTCATCTTTTCGGTAATGATCGGTTTTAAAATAACACTCATTTGCTATGCATTTAATTTGTGTTCCTGCTAAATTAATTCGCATGTATACTTTCAATTTCCTTCACTGAGCTTTCAGTCAACAGCAGACGGCCGGCATCGAGGATCTCATAGGTATTAAGATCGGAGGCCTGAATAACTTTTACTTTTGCCAGGTTACGGGAAGAAAGAATGACATTCGTGTCGACATTTGTTGTGACGAGCAGGAGTTTTTTGCCTTCCGTCTTAAAATTCTTAACCAGCTCGGTAAAATTTTTGGTTTTAGGAGTTTCGAATGTAAAATCTTCCACTACCATGATACCGTCATCTTTCACTTTATAGCTCAGCGCTGATTTCCTTGCCAGTTTCTTCAACTTCTTGTTAAGTTTGAAGTCGTAATCCCTGGGATGAGGGCCAAAGACCCTGGCACCTCCTTTAAACAAGGGGCTTTTAATACTTCCGGAGCGAGCTCCGCCGGTACCTTTTTGTTTTTTAAGCTTACGGGTGCTCCCGGTGAGCTGCGATTTTTCTTTCGAGCTGTGGGTACCCTGCCGCCTGTTAGCCATAAACTGTTTCACATCGAGGTATATGGCATGATCGTTCGGCTCGATACCAAAGATGGCATCGTCAAGGTTGATCTTGCGTTCAGTCTGTGCACCTGATATGTTATATACTGTTACTTCCATCTCTCAATAATTACATATGAACCATTGGCTCCGGGGACTGCTCCTTTTACCAGAACCAGATTTTTATCTAAAATGATCTTCAGGATCTGAAGGTTGATCACTTTCACGCGGTCGCCGCCCATCCTGCCGGCCATTCTCAAACCGGGAAATACCCTTGAAGGCCAGGAAGAAGCGCCAACCGAACCGGGAGCTCTCAGACGATTGTGCTGACCATGTGTAGCTTCACCGACTCCATGGAAATGATGCCGTTTTACCACACCCTGAAAACCTTTTCCTTTAGAAATGCCTACGACATCTATATATTCTCCCTCTTCGAAAATATCCACCTTGAGGATATCGCCAAATACTTTCTGGTGGTCAGGTTCAAAACGGGTGAATTCGGCCAACACTTTCTTTGGGGTGATGCCGGCTTTCTTAAAATGACCCTTCAGAGCACCGGTGGTGTGCTTTTCTTTTTTATCTTCAAAAGCAAGCTGAATAGAGTCGTATCCTTCTTTCTCCTTTGATCGGATCTGTGTTACGACACAAGGCCCGGCTTCTATGACGGTACATGGAATATTCTTTCCATTTGCATCATAAATGCTGGTCATTCCGACTTTTTTTCCTATTAATCCTGACATGGTTTAATTTACGATTGGACGATTTACGATTGACGATTGAATTGTACGATTGACGATTTAAGATTAAACTTTAATTTCGACTTCTACTCCGCTGGGGAGTTCGAGCTTCATTAACGCATCGATGGTTTTTGATGTGGTGCTGTATATATCCAGAAGCCGCTTGTATGAACATAGCTGGAACTGGTCTCTTGATTTTTTGTTCACAAATGTCGACCTTAGAACGGTAAAGATCTTTTTATCGGTCGGCAATGGAATAGGTCCGCTCACAACAGCGCCTGTGGCTTTAACAGTCTTGACGATTTTTTCGGCTGATTTATCAACCAGGCTATAATCGTATGACTTTAATTTTATTCTGATTCTCTGGCTCACTTTTTTTTTGTTTTTGTTGAAACGCACCCGGCGTCTTTACAAGGATTGGCTTTTTATTGTTAATATGCGGGAACGTATCCCCTTATCTTATATAAAACATCGTTCATAATTTCCTGCGGGATTGCCCCGAAGTGTGAAAACTCAAGCATGCATGTCGCCCTTCCGGAAGAAACGCTACGCAGTGTGGTGACATAACCGAACATCTCTGACAGGGGCACTTTTCCCAGGATCACCTGGTCGGTGATACGTGACTGAACTTCTTCCACCTGACCGCGGCGTTTGTTAAGGTCGCCGGTAATATCGCCCATGTATTCGCTCGGGGTAACGATCTCGAAGCGCATGATTGGTTCGAGCAATGTTGCTTTGGCTTTTTTGCAGGTCTCCCTGAAAGCGATCCCGGCAGCGATCTGGAATGCCAGTGCATCGGAATCGACGCTGTGGAATGAACCATCGATCAGGCGCACTTTGATGCTTTCCATCGGATACCCGATTACAGGTCCATTCATCATTGCTGACTTTCAGACCCTTTTCAATGGCCGGGATGAATTCTTTCGGGATGCTGCCACCCCTTATATCATTGATAAACTGAAGACCTTTGACGCCCTTGTCTGCCGGAGATACTTCAATAACCAGGTCGGCAAATTTTCCTTTGCCGCCGGTCTGTTTTTTATAGACTTCATGATGAAGAACCGTATTGAGGATGGCTTCTTTATAGGCAACCTGGGGATTTCCCCTGGTTACATTCAATGTTGAATTCACGTTTCAGGCGGTCGGCAGATGATATCGAGGTGAAGTTCGCCCATGCCGCTGATCAAGGTTTGACCTGTTTCACTGTCAATCTTCACCTTAAATGTAGGATCTTCTTCTTCCAGCTTAGCCAGTGCGACGATCAGTTTCTCAACATCATCCTGAACTCTTGGCTCGATGGCCATATTGATGACAGGTTCAGGAAATGCCATGGCTTCGATGAGGATGGGATGTTTAATATCGCATAGGGTATCGCCGGTATGAATATTTTTCAGTCCGACTGCAGCACCGATCTCACCGGCTTCGATCCTTTTTATGGGATTTTGCTTGTTGGCATGCATCAGCATGAGCCGCATGATCCTTTCCTTTTTGTTGGTATTGGCATTCAGGACCGTGGTACCGGCATCCAGTCCACCGGAATAGACCCTGAAATAGGCAATGCGGCCCATGAAGGTATCGGTGGCGATTTTAAATGCGATGGCGGTAAAGGGTTCTTTCGGGTCGGGTTTGCGGGACTCTTCTTTATCCGTGAAGGGGTTTATGCCGACGATGGCAGCCCTGTCGAGCGGAGAAGGAAGATATTTGACGATGGCATCGATGAGCAGACTGTATACCTTTATTTTTAAAGGCGGCACCGCAGATCACGGGTGATATCCGGTTTTCGAGGGTTGCCTTACGAAGGGAGGCGATGATATCGTCTTCGCTGATAGAATCGGGGTTATCGAGGTATTTCTCCAGCAGGTGGTCGCTTTCTTCGGCCGTTCCTTCTATCAGTTTAGCGCGGTACTCTTTCACAACTTCTTTCAGATCATCCGGTATGGGAACTTCATGGTAATGTTTACCAAGGGTATCGTCTTCCCATACGAATGCTTTGTTTGAAACCAGGTCGACAACGCCGGTAAACCCCTCTTCTGCCCCTATGGGGATCTGAATGGGGATCGGGTTGGCGCCAAGTTTTTCTTTGATCTGGGCAACTACCTTAAAAAAATCGGCCCCCGTACGATCCATCTTATTGATGAAGCTGATGCGGGGGACATTATATTTATTTGCCTGTTTCCAGACTGTTTCGCTCTGAGGTTCAACACCACCGACGGCGCAAAAGATAGCGATGGCACCATCGAGAACTCTCAGTGAGCGTTCCACTTCGATAGTAAAATCGACATGGCCGGGGGTATCGATGATATTTATGCGGTATTTCTGATCGCGGTAATCCCAATAAACCGTGGTGGCGGCTGAGGTGATGGTGATGCCGCGTTCCTGTTCCTGGACCATCCAGTCCATGGTGGCGGTACCGTCGTGAACTTCACCTAACTTATAATTGATGCCGGTATAATACAATATACGCTCTGTCGTCGTGGTTTTACCTGCGTCGATGTGCGCCATAATGCCGATGTTGCGAATATTTATTAAATTCTCTGACATTACTTTTATTGTATTCCGATCCTTATTCTTATTGTTAAAATCTAAAATGTGAGAAGGCCTTATTAGCTTCGGCCATTCTGTGGGTATCTTCTTTACGTTTGAAGGCAGCGCCTTCTTCCTTATAGGCAGCCACTATTTCAGCGGCAAGCTTCTGGCCCATGCTCTTCTCATGTCTTTTCCTGGAAAACGAAACGAGTGCTTTCATGCCGATGGCGCTCTTGCGGCTTGGGCGGATCTCTGAAGGGATCTGAAAGGTAGCGCCCCCGATGCGGCGGCTCCTGACTTCCACTGAAGGTGTGACATTTGCCAATGCTTTTTTCCAGACGTCGAGACCGTTTTCCTTTGTCTTTTCCGAAACAATATCGATCGCCTCATAGAATACATCGTAGGCAATGTTTTTCTTTCCCTGTTCCATGAGGTTGTTCACAAACTTTGTGACGAGAGTATCTCCATATTTAGGATCCGGAAGTATTGCTCTTTTCCTGGGCTTTGCTTTTCTCATATTCTGTTGTATCCTGGTTATTCGTTTAACTGCCGAAGGGCTATCATTTTATTGACTGCCCCTATAAATTCACTTATGCTTTCTTTTCCTTTGGTCTCTTGGCACCATATTTTGACCGTCTCTGCCTTCTGCCTTCCACGCCGGAAGTATCGAGAGCGCCGCGGATGATGTGATATCTTACACCGGGGAGGTCCTTCACCCTGCCGCCACGGATCATGACGATGGAGTGTTCCTGGAGGTTATGACCTTCACCGGGGATGTAGGCGTTTACTTCTTTTCCATTGGTAAGACGAACCCTGGCGACTTTGCGCATGGCAGAGTTCGGTTTCTTAGGAGTGGTGGTGTATACTCTGACGCAAACACCCCTGCGTTGCGGGCAAGAATCCAAGGCCGGGGACTTACTTTTGTCGGTCAGCTTTGTTCTTCCTTTACGAACCAATTGTTGAATTGTAGGCATATTTTGTTGTTTATATCATATTATTTAACGCAATAATCGTGACGCGTGACGCGAAACTTAGTCGGCAGTTTGCAGTTGGCAGTTTCGCAGTCGGCAGTTTCCGTGTGATGTATTAATATTTTTAATATTTACGGGGATGATTTTAGAAATTCGAGGAAGGATAGATATCCTAAGACAAACCGCCTGAGTGGGTATCCGGACATTTGAGGCGCAGTCCGGTCGAAACCTATAAGTGTCTTAATTTATCAGGTTTCCAAGTATTTCCTTTATGATCCCTTCAATAGAGCGCTATCGCTTTTTTGAGGGTGCAAAAGTACAACTATTTTTGGAACCACCAAATAATATTCAAGTATTTTTAGATTTATTTGGGTAGTTGGCAGTTCGCAGTGGGCAGTTCGCAGTGGGCAGTAGTATACATTAAACTAACAACCCCGAAGGGGTGTAATATGGATAACCCCCAGTGCAACTGGGGGTTAAGAACGCCCCCACTCCTTCCCCACTCACACTCGCACTCAAGAGCCACCCCCGGTTTCGCCGGGGGTTATCCATATTACGCCCCTTTCGGGGCTCAGAGAGCAGGGATCACTACCAATAAAAAATAAGATGAAAAAACTCTTTTACATTTTAATGTTGTTGTTTCCAGTTACAGCTTTTTCACAATGGACGTGGCAGAATCCCTTGCCACAGGGGAATATTCTGACTTCTGTTTGTTTTACGGATACGATACACGGTATTGCGGTGGGGGAAGTGGGGACCATTGTTAAGACTATTGACGGGGGAGCTACGTGGATGTTGCAAAACAGCGGGACTACGCTGAGATTAAATTCTGTGGCCTTTTGCAGTCCAGGGACCGGCTATGCGGTCGGATACTTTGGATTGATCATTAAGACTCCGGATGGCGGATACACCTGGAATAAGGTAAACTCAGGAACGACGGCCCATCTTTTATCTATTTTCTTTGTTGATTCCCAGACCGGATATATTGCAGGCGACCTTGGAGAAATATTGAAGACGACAAATGGGGGTCAAAGCTGGTCGATCTTATCGACCGGAACCTATGATGCATTTACTGACATCTTTTTTGTGAATCCTAATATTGGTTTTGCAGTTGGGGATGATTGGGACGAGATCATAAAAACAACTGATGGGGGTGCCACATGGACTGAACAATCGGATGAAAATGATGAAGCCTATTTGTCAATTGCTTTTACAGATGTCAATCATGGAATCCTTGTTGGAAGTGAAGGACGAATAATTAAAACTGAGGATGGAGGAGTGACCTGGTCGCAGCCTACAAACTGGCCAACCGATGCTTTTCGTTCAGTTTATTTCATTAATGCAACTACGGGGTATGCAGTTGGTGATGGAGGAATAATTGTCAAGACGACCGATGGTGGAACAACCTGGACGAATATTTCAACCGGAGGATATGGCGGCTACAGTTCTGTAAGCTTTCCGTCTGCAACTGCGGGCTACATAGTCGGAGACTGCGGTACGCTGATGAAGACCACGGATGCCGGGGTTTCCTGGACGAGCATGCTGGCCGGAACCACGGATTATTTTACTTCGGTTTGCTTTCCCAAGCCGGGAACAGGGTACGCCATAGGCTATTCAGGAACCATTTTAAAGACCACAGACGGAGGGGATGACTGGATGACCTTATCGACAGGGCTCGGCAGATGGCTAACTTCCGCTTGTTTTACGAATGAACTTACCGGGTATATCGTTGGTGATTCGGGAACGATCTTTAAGACTCCGGATGGAGGGACTACATGGAACACTTTGTCCAGCGGGACCATGAATGACTTAAACGCTGTTTATTTTTGCGATTCCTATACAGGATATGCTGCAGGTAACAGCGGAACCCTTCTGAAAACCATAAACGGGGGATCAACCTGGAATATACAGTCATCGTGTGTGAGTGTCAACTTGAATTCAATCAGCTTTCCCGATGCTGATCATGGGTATGCTGTGGGCGACGGGACGATCCTGAAGACCACCAATGGCGGTACTAATTGGACAATCTTAAAAAGTGGCACCTATAAACAATACTTATCTGTTTGTTTTACCAATATTAATACGGGGTATATCGCGGAAGGGTACGATTCGATCCTGAGGACCCAGGATGGTGGGATGACCTGGCAGAACATCTACTATCCCAGAGGATTTTTAACATCCATAAATTTTATCAACTCCAATACAGGCTTTGCAATGGGCGAGTTTGGAACTTTATATAAAACCACGAACGGAGGCTCAACCTGGAATGAATTGTCGAGTGGGGCAGTATGTTACCTGGGGGCGATCGCCTTCACGAGTCCGGATACAGGATATCTTGTCGGCTCGTGCGGAACCATACTTAAGACGATAAATGGAGGAGGATATCCGGTGGGGGTTCCTGAACTGACAACAAATGCGGAACCGGTTACTATTTACCCAAATCCGGCGAAAGACAAGTGCCAAGTGCAAAGTGCCAAGTGCCATATTGAGAGTGTTGAAATTTTCAATTTGATAGGTGAGAAGGTTTATGGGGCTACGTTTCCTGCGGGGATGGGGAGCGTTGTTGAGGTGGAGCTGGCTTTTCCGGCGGGAGTGTATTTCGTCCGGGTGACGAGTGAGAGGACGGTGGAAGTGGGGAAATTAATTAAAGAATAAAGGACTGCGGAAAAGTCGGCAGTTCGCAGTTGGCAGTTGGCAGTCAGTTCTCAGTCGGCAGGCCGGCGTTGGTCAATATTTAAGTTTTCGATATGGTGGGGAAAGGGGGCCCCATTCACTTAGACCTACAAAATGACCCGGGAGTTTTATAAATCGTTTCTTTTTATCATAGCTAAAGAGCATTGGCCGAACAGACTGTTTAAAGACGTTTAATTCTTTGTATATTAGTCGTTCCAACGAAGTAATAGAGACAGGCTTTTTTCTTACTCTAAGTATTTGTTCTGCCACATCACAAACTGTTCCAAAGAAGCCACCCTTACTCCGAAGATCGTAGACGCCCCTTCCCTTTTGTCCAAAGATATCCTTGTTGCTATTAAGGAAATAAAGCACAGATTCATCATTTTTGGTGTCGACTCCTTGTTTTACTAATTTTTCATATATCACTTTAAAATGTAATGGTTTTTTACTTTCTTCGAGTATTTCAATAATGTAAGTTATTATTGGTCTGTATTTTGATTTTAAAGGACTTAAACCTTCTTCTTTAATTTCAAAATATGTACTAAAATCGTGGATGATAATTGTATTGATGACTTCGACGATGGAATTATAATCGGGTTCTGCAGATCCTTTAAATTTCTCGATCAGCGAGGAGTATGGAATAAATTTATCCACTTTACGACCCCTGGAAACCAGTAATTCTATGTAATGCAAGCAATCGTTAAATTTAAATTGTGATGCAACTTTCCTATTCACCAAATACAGATGCCTGATATACGTTTTCTTTCTAAAGATGGCATTGCTAAACAGCGTTTTCATGTCGCCCAGTGTTATAAAATCATCGCTAAAGTGCTTTGAGAAGATAAACGAAATGAAGAGCGGGGTAAAATTCGTATGCTCAGTTTCATTGATAGTTTTTGCTTGTTCATCTGTGACAAAAATGACGGGTTGGCCGGTTGGTTTTATATATTCCGGAAAAACATTCAGGGTGGATCCAAACCTTATAAAACCGAAGGCGCGCTGAAATTTGTAATAAATGTTTACCCTGATCTGGCGACCCCGTTCTTCGGTCAATTCCAGAAGTTCTCCAATCTCTTTCAATTTCATCTTGCCGGAAGAATTGTAACAGTTCAGCGTTGCCTTAAAAACCCGGAGATTTCTTTCCTGAGGAAAAATATGATAGTCATCAATCATTTTATCAAGCAGGCCAAACAGGAGGATATTATCCACTCCATCCTTGTGTATTATTGTATTTTTATAATCTTCAACCGGGAGATTTACAAATCCAAAGAAGAGATAAACCGGTAAAATTGGATTCGTTGCATCCGTTTTAATTAAATGGATTGCATTGGCAACCTCTTCATATTTCCGGCAGATATCGACCAGCGCCTTATTCGTATCCTTGCCGCTGTTTCTTATGTGTGCAAATTCATGTCTTTTATTATCAAAATAAAACGAAATAATCTTTTTTAGGGACATCAAATCTGCTGCTATACATACATTGAAGCACCTTACCGACATGTTTTCAATATCTGCCAATAAATGCAACTCAATATCTTTGATATTATCGAGGATAAATTCTTTTCTTTGTCTGTTTTCCAAGCATCGTTTATCAAAATAATCTCTTACGGCAGGGTCAGAAAACTTTTCACATATTTTTTTTAATTCAGAATTAACCCTAGTGTCATAAGTTCTTAATCCGCTGAAATCAGCATTCAAGTTGTTATAGTTTAAGAGCTCATGTAATGTATCGATACCTGCAGCATGGCAGATATCTACAGTAGACATTCTCAGATTCTCAAATTCCCTCACTTCCGTCAAGGAAGCGCTTTGATCAGCGGACAGAATGTTATTTGACAGATCAGTTTCTTCCATAATCGAGTCTTTTGATCAGTTCATTACTATAGTTCCGGAACGAAGTTACATAATTTAAATGATACAAGCCCAGCTATGCAGTTGGCAGTTGGCAGTTGGCAGTTGGCAGTTTGCAGTTGGCAGTTGGCAGTTGGCAGTTTGCAGTTGGCAGTTCTTTTTCGCTCCAGCGGAGCGGTATTGTTGGTTTTTTTTAAGAACAATCAAATAACGATCAACGAAGTTTGAAGTAAGATTGGAATTTGATTTATAACTGACTTGAAGCAAATGTAAGATAAAAAGTTTCCGGATTATTCAAAATATTCTATTTATCAAGGCATTATAGTAATTATGACGCGTTTTTACGCGTTCTGCCAATTAACAATCGTGACGCGTGACGCGTGACGCGAAAAAAGGGAGAGAGAAAATGTTTTGAGATGGTCGTTACGGGAAGAGGAATACTAGAATTCAGGATGGAAATGTAACTTTGTGAGGGAGATCACTTTATTCTTTATAAATGCCTTTACCTGATGTACAATCATATTCCTGTTCTTACCGAGGTAATCAATACCCTTTAGAGCCCCTGCCAGCAAAAGCAAGAATCCGATCAACACTATTGAAAACTCAGGTCCATCTTTGGCATATCCAGCCGCAGCGAACACATCAGAGGAGAGGCATGTTATGAAAATTAGCCCAAGTGACATTACCTTTTTCATTGGAAATTTCAATAAGCAGTATCAAAAGTACGAAACTTTTGCGATAATTGTACAACCCGGTCAGATTTACCACTAATAGCAGAAAGAAATTGAGTATCTTAAATGAATTATTATCAGACTAATAAGGGGGTCATGCTTAACCGGCACAAGGAGATTAATAAAACTGGTTCTTCCACTACCCAACACCCATCACCCTCCATTCACTTCTCTCCACTCACTATTCACGATTTATTCCTGACAATCATGCATGTTCCATCCAGATCGGGCATAAAGACGAGGCTCTCGGGGATGTTGCGGGCAAATTCATTTACTGCTTTTTTTATTCCTTCCCATTTATGGTTATAGTCGTGGATGAAGATGATGCCGCCTGGGGAGAGGCGGGAGTAGAAAAAGTCAAGGGCAGCTTTTGTGGGCTGGTAGAGATCGGCATCGAGGTTGACCAGTGCGAATTTTTCATCGCGGAAGGCCTCTGCGGTGTCGGGGAAATAGCCGGGATGTAGGATGATGTTAAGGTTGCCTGATATCTTTTTGAGGACATCGTTTACATGGGTATCTGAAAACCGGTCGGGAGTATAAGTTGCGGCTTCGCCTGTTTCATGGGCCAGGTCGCGGGAGGGGAAGCCGGTGAAGGTATCGAAGAGGTGGAATTTACGTTGTGGGTCCATATGATGCAGGACGGCGGCGCTTTCGCCTTTATACACACCCACCTCGGCAAAACCGCCGGGGATATTTTCTCTTTTTAACCGTTCGATTTGCAGCCACCAGTTGAAGAAGCGGATCTTGTCCTGGTAGTTTTTTTGAAGTTTCAATAATTTCCGGCTGATCAGTCCCAATTTACGGGCTTGTTCCCACTCGACGGGGGAATAGCCTGTTCCGAAGAAGAGATCCCATGTATATCTTATCAGGAAGACCAGGACGATAAGAATAACTCCAAAATTGATTAACTGAAAAACAGGAAACTTCATGCTGTGCACATATTTATTACAAACTTACATGTTTTTTGATTATAGGGCCCCTTCTGAACAGTCTTTTTTTCACCGCTAAGACGCAAAGACGCTAAAAAGCGCTAAGAAGTATATCGTACATCGTAAATCAAAAAGACGCTAAAAAGCGTAAAGAAGTAAATCGTAAATCGTCAATGACCAAATTCAATCGTCATTCGTAAATCGTCCAATCTAAAATAGTAATTTTGGCGCTTGCTTATAAAATTGGGGTGATAGATATTTTCAAAGATCTGAATGAAGAGCAGCGGAAGGCTGTGGAATGCACGGCCGGTCCCTCGCTGGTGATTGCGGGGGCGGGATCGGGGAAGACGCGTGTACTTACTTACCGGGTGGCTCATTTGCTTACCCTGGGCGTGGATTCATTCAACATTCTTGCACTCACTTTCACTAACAAGGCGGCCAGGGAGATGAAGAACAGGATCATCGATCTTGTAGGCACGACGGAGGCACAGAATGTATGGATGGGGACGTTCCATTCGATCTTTGCACGGGTGCTGCGGATTGACGGTCACCATCTCGGCTACCCATCGAACTTCACCATTTACGACACCGAGGATTCAAAGAGGCTGCTCCGGTCGCTGATCAAGGAAAATAACCTTGACGACAAGGTTTATGCGCCGGGGTATATCCTGCACCGGATCTCGGCTGCGAAGACCAGCCTGATCTCAGCCAGCGAGTACAATGAATCGCCTGAATTAAGGGAATACGACTCCAGTTCAGGAAAGCCCTATACCGGGCAGCTTTATATGCAGTACCAGTCGCGGCTGGTGAGGGCTTCGGCCATGGATTTTGACGATCTGCTGTTCAATACGAACATCCTGTTGCGTGATTTCCCGGAAGTGCTTTACAAGTACCAGCAGAAATTTCATTATATCCTTGTAGATGAGTACCAGGACACGAATTATGCCCAGTACCTCATTGTCAAGAAGCTGGCTGCCAACAATGAAAACATCTGCGTTGTAGGAGATGATGCCCAGAGCATTTATGCATTCAGGGGCGCCAACATACAGAACATCCTGAATTTCAAGAGCGATTACCCCGACCTGAAAGTATTCAAGCTGGAGCAGAACTACCGGTCGACCAAGACTATTGTAGCAGCCGCCAACAGTCTTATTATTAACAACAAGCAACAAATCTTCAAGGAGATCTGGACCGAGAATGACGAAGGGGCGAAGATCACCCTCATCCGATCGTCGACCGACACTGAAGAAAGCAACCTGGTTGCCCAATCGATCTTTGAGAACAAGATGAACAACCAGCTCGCCAATGCTGCCTTTGCCATTCTATACCGGACCAATGCCCAGTCGCGATCAATCGAAGATGCTTTGCGGCGGATGAATATCCCATGCCGGATCTATGGCGGACAATCGTTTTACCAGCGCAAGGAAATCAAGGACCTGCTGGCCTATTTCCGGCTGGTTGTCAATCCCCAGGATGAAGATGCCCTGCTCAGGATCATCAATTATCCTGCCCGCGGGATCGGGAAGACCACTGTTGAGAAGCTTGTCGTGGCCTCTGATGAATACAAGAAGAGCATTTACGAGCTGCTGGAAGACCCGGCCTCCTACCCTCTTCACCTTACGGAAGGCACGCTGGGCAAGCTGACCTCATTCATCACCATGATCCGCAGCTTCAGGGTGCTGCTGAAAACGAAGCCGGCTTTTGACCTTGCCAAACACATTGCCACCTCCACAGGATTGTTGAAAGAGATGTATGACGATAAGACCCCGGAAGGTGTAAGCAGGTTTGAAAACATAGAGGAGCTCCTGAACGCTATCAAGGAGTTTACGGAGAAGCATGTTCCGCCTATCGGGGTACTGCCAGACGCGGAATTCTTAGCAGAGGACAATGTCAGCCAGCCGGCTGACGATGATGAACCCAAAACCCTTGGTGAATTCATGCAGGATATTGCTTTGGTTACCGACCAGGATACCAGCGACACGGAAGGCCAGGACCGTGTGACCCTGATGACCATCCATGCGGCCAAAGGACTTGAATTTCCGTACATCTATGTTGTAGGGATGGAAGAGAATCTTTTCCCGTCGGCGCAGTCGCAAGCCTCGAGGGCGGACCTGGAAGAAGAACGGAGGTTATTTTATGTTGCCATTACACGAGCACAGCAGAAGCTGACGTTAAGTTACGCTGAGAACAGATACCGGTGGGGCAATCTGATATCCAATGAACCCAGCCGGTTCCTGCAGGAGATCCCTGAAAAACACATTGATTATCCGCAGAAACCTCTAAACCGGCAGGAAAGCTTTCTTAGCGATGATAATTTCTCGAGTATCCTGGCCGGGAAGCCGAATGTTAAACCGAAGCCAGCAGAGTTGAAGAACTTTCACAAGCTAAATTCCATTTCATCAGGGCCGGTGCAGAGTAATTCCGGTGATGAGATACAGGTGGGGATGGAGGTCGAGCATGAACGGTTCGGGAAAGGGAAGGTGATCAGCATGGAGGGGGCAGGACCGAATACCAAGGCGACGGTATTTTTTGCAGGGGTTGGGCAGAAGCAGTTGTTGCTGAGGTTTGCGCGGCTGAAGATCGTGACGTGAAAAAATGTGGTGAACTAGTGACGTGGTGACGTGGTGAACTAGTGATGTGGCGAACTGGTGAGTTTTTTTTTATTGTGAATTAGGAGTTTGAATCGGGAATTATGAGTTAGATTGATAAGCTATAAGTTCTGCCTGCCGATTGCGGACTGCTGACTGCCGACTCTTCAGCGGACAACCTTTGTGAATATTGAGTGTCTTCGAATAAAAAGCTTTACATTTGCCTTAATTAATCCTTACAAAATGAAAAGAGTTCTACTCTTTTCTCCTTTTCTATTTCTGATCACAGTTCTTTTATGCGATCCGGGTGAACTTATAGCCTCAAACAAACCGGGAAGTCTTCTTAAACGCCAGGATATAAAACCCGGTTTTATTGAGAACAAAGGGCAGATCATTGATCAGAACAACAAGCTAAATCCGGCAGTTCTTTATTTGTTAAATACGCCGGGGATGAATGTTCAGTTGAGGAAGGGCGGGTTTAGTTATGACCTTTATCGAATATCGAATATTGATCAACTAAGTTTGAAGTATGAAGGAACAGATCAACTAAGGCATCCAGAATCCCTGCATGACCAGCGGGCAGCCAACATCCAGTATCACCGTATTGACATGACCCTTGAAGGTTCCAACACCTCCTGCCAGATAATTCCATCAGAACCGTTAACAGAGTACTTCAATTACTTCACCTCAAACTGTCCACCTGAAGGAATTAAAAATGTAAGGCAATACAGCAGAATCACTTATAAAGATATTTATCCTGAAATTGATCTTGAATTTTATTCTAATGGAGAACATGGATACGAATACAATTTCGTGATCCATACGGGAGGGAATATTAATGATATACGATTAAGTATTGCCGGGCCGGAGCTTATTTCTTTAATACGGGACACTCTGAAATTCGGGACAAGGTTTGGAGATGTTGAGGAACTGATCCCTGCAAGCTATTATGTTCTGAATGATTCGAGAGTCGATATCCGGGCACGATTCAAAAGGATTGATGATGAAGTTTATGGATTTGCGGTTAACAAAGCTATTCCGGAAAATTCAGTACTAGTTATAGATCCCACAGCAATAAGGCTTTGGGGAACCTATTATGGTGGTTCTCTTAGTGAGGATGGACGTGGTTGCGCAGTGGATAAAAGCGGGAATGTTTTTCTTGCAGGATATACTCAATCAATCACTAATATTGCAAGCGCCGGATCATACCAGGATACATTAGCCGGTAGCCAGGATGCCTTCCTGGCAAAGTTTGATGCAGCAGGAAAGCGTAAGTGGGGGACTTACATTGGAGGCCCAGGAGTGACTACAGGTCGGTCATGTGCTGTTGATAAAAGTGGTAATATCTATATTTCTGGTGAAACTCAGTCAACTTCCGGGATTGCTTCTCCCGGATCACATCAAAGAGTTTATGGTGGAGGAAGTAGTGATTGTTTTCTTGAAAAGTTCGATCAGACCGGACACAGGCTCTGGGGAACATATTATGGGGGAAAACGGACCGATGATATGGGAAATGTCACCACCGATAATAGTGGAAATGTTTTTCTGACAGGAGAAACGCTTTCAGATACAGGTATTTCTACCCCGGGATCCTATCAACAAAATCAACATGACACGTTGCACTTGGATGCATTTCTTGCAAAATTTGATAGCAACGGTGTCCGGCAATGGGGCACTTATTATGGAGGAGAAAATGATGATGGAGGTTATGCATGTACGACTGATATTTCAGGAAATGTATACTTTGCCGGTTACACCGCATCACACATCAATATTGCAAGTCCTTTAGCGTTTCAAACAACATATGGAGGTGATCCCGAAGATGCTTTTCTGGCAAAATTTACAACAGGAGGGCAAAGAATATGGGCAACCTATTATGGCGGTTCACTTGATGATGATGGATATGGATGTGCTGCCGACAGTGCAGGGAACATATGTATGGTTGGTTGCACTAGATCTTTAAATGGAATAGCAAGTCCCGGATGTTTTCAACCAGTCCTTGGGGGTAGCTGGGATGCATTTCTCGTAAAATTCGATAGTTCGGGTCAGCGATCGTGGGGAACCTACTATGGTGGTTCTAATATAGACTATGGTTACGGCTGTGCAACCGGATACAATGGTGAAATATTCATAGTAGGAAATAGTACCTCGGCCCATAATATTTCAACTCCGAATTCATATCAACAGGTTTTAGGAGGTAGTGAAAATGGATTCCTTGTAAAATTCAATGCCGGCGGACAACGTGTGTGCGGGAACATCAGTAACTTATACAGCCATACCAACAAACGGGGGATTAAATCCTTCATACCAATGGAAAGTAAACGGGATTAATGCTGGAACAAATTCACATACCTTCACTTATAATCCTGCAAATGGGGATAGTGTTCGTTGTGTGATGACTTCTAATTTGGGTTGTGTTGCTGGTAATCCTGCAAGTTCAGCAGAGATTATTATGAGCGGGACACTGGCTCCGATAGTTACTTTTACTTCATGCTTTGATACAATTACTACGGTAAATGCTAAACCAATCAGTCTCAAAGGAGGAATTCCCTTGGGTGGAACCTATTCCGGACCGGGAGTCAATTCATCGACCGGGGTATTTACGCCATCAGTTGCCGGGACTGGCACCAAGACTATTACTTATTCTTATACGAATGCTGTATTGTGCAATACAAGTAAGAGCATTCATATTATCGTTCAAGCTACACCGGTGTTTACCTGTGGAAATAACCTTATTGACATCCGTGACAACAAAGTATATCCGACCGTTCAGATTGGATCGCAGTGCTGGATGGCTTCGAATCTGAATTTTGGAGCAATTCTTGCATCGACACAAGATCAAAGAGACAATTGCATTTCAGAAAAATATTGTTACAACGACAATCCTGTCAACTGTACAAACCAGGGAGGACTATATCAGTGGGATGAACTTATGCTATATGATAATACTCCTGCTGACCAGGGATTTTGTCCACTGGCATGGCATATCCCGACAGAAAACGACTGGAATACATTATTTGCCAATTACATCAATAATGGTTTTGCAGGAAGTCCGCTGAAGTACTCGAGGTATTCGGGGTTTAATGCATTGTTATCAGGTTCAAGGCATATTGATAAGAGTTGGGATTTCCAGGGGTTTGCGACTTTCTTTTGGTCGTCTACTTTAAGAAGCAATACACAGGCGTGGGCACATGGGATGAATGACCCGGATCCGAGTGTATCCATCTATCCAGCTTCTCGTGCGAATTCATTCTCAGTTCGATGTATCAAAGATTAACTGGTGAGGTGGTGACGTGGTGAACTGGTGAGGTGGTGACGTGGTGAGTGATGGTGTTGCTATTTCGTTATTTAACTTTTATCCTTATCTTTGCAAAAAGTGACTGTATAATGAACATGGAATACAATACTACCCGGAAGGCCCTGATCATACCTGAATATGGGCGTAACATACAAGAGATGATACAATATGCATGTACCATTGAGGACAGGGAGCAGCGTTTGAAGGCTGCCAAGATCATCATCAATGTCATGGCACAGATGCACCCACAGGCGAAGGATTCAGTAGACTACAAGCACAAGCTGTGGGATCACCTTTATATCATTTCTGATTTCAAGATAGATGTGGATTCGCCCTATCCCCCACCCCCTCCTCTTAATATCAGTACCAAGCCCGAACGGATCTCCTATCACGATAAAGAGATCGAATTCAAGCATTACGGTAAGAACATTGCGATGATCATAGAGAAGGCGACGGCTTATCCGGACGGACCTGAAAAGGATGCACTTGTAAAGACCATCGCCATCCATTTAAAAAAATCGTATTTAAACTGGAACCGCGACTCGGTTTCGGATGAGCTTATCGAGGAGCATCTGAAAGTATTGTCGAAAGGGCAGCTAAAACTGAATGAAGATATAAAACTTACCACCACGAGTGATCTCCTTGCCCGGAACAAACCCCGCAAGCCTTTCCGTCAGAAAAATTCAGGAAACAACCAGAGGGGCAGAAAAAAGCAGCAATGAGTTCTTTCAGGATTTCAGGAGGGAAACAGCTAAAGGGAGAAATTATTCCCCAGGGAGCCAAGAATGAGGCTTTGCAGGTTATCTGCGCCTGTCTTCTGACAAAGGAAAAGGTCACCATCTCCAATGTTCCGGCAATTAATGATGTTGTCAAACTTATTGAATTGCTGAAAGCGCTGGGCGTCAAAGTCACTTCCCAGGGTAGTTCCTCTTACACTTTCGAAGCTGCTGATATTGATCTTAGTTACCTTAACAAGAAGGAGTTCAAGGAAAAAGTCGGGGCACTTCGCGGATCCATCATGATCCTCGGTCCCCTGCTTGCACGATTCGGCCAGGGTATTGTTTATGCCCCCGGAGGCGACAAGATCGGACGAAGGAGGCTCGATACTCATTTTTTTGGCCTTCAGAAACTGGGTGCCGAGTTTAACTATGATATCACAAATCAACTCTTTACCGTAACCGCAAAAGAGCTGAAAGGCAGTTATATGCTGCTGGATGAAGCTTCGGTAACCGGTACTGCCAATATTGTCATGGCGGCAGTTCTTGCAAAGGGATTGACCACCATTTTCAATGCAGCATGTGAGCCCTATATTTTTCAGCTTTGTACGATGCTTTCGAGCATGGGTGCAAAGATCGAGGGAATCGGATCGAACCTGCTGACAATTGAAGGAGTTACCAGTCTCAGAGGATGTGAGCACACTTTGCTCTCGGATATGATCGAGGTTGGCAGTTTTATCGGCCTTGCAGCAATGACACGGTCGGCAATCACCATTAAGAATGTGAATTACCAGCAATTGGGATTGATCCCTGAGGTGTTCCGCCGGCTGGGGATCGATATTATAAGGCAGGGGGATGATATTTTCGTTCCTGCAAAAGATATTTACGCGCTGGAAACATTCATGGACGGTTCCATAATGACCATCTCCGATGCCCCATGGCCGGGATTTACGCCTGACCTGATCAGCATAGTGCTGGTTGTAGCGATACAGGCCAGGGGAAGTGTACTCATTCACCAGAAAATGTTTGAGAGCCGCCTTTTCTTTGTTGACAAGCTGATAGATATGGGAGCCAAGATCATTCTTTGCGATCCTCACCGTGCCACGGTGATCGGGCTTGACCGTCAGTACCCGTTACGCGGCATCCGCATGTCTTCCCCTGACATTCGTGCCGGTGTAGCGTTATTAATTGCTGCCCTGTCGGCCGAAGGCGTAAGCATCATCGACAACATCGAACAGATCGACCGGGGATACCAGCAAATAGACCTCCGCCTGAGAAACCTCGGGGCTGACATCCAGCGTATCTGATCCTGCCATTTTGTCCAAAAATTCCAGTGGCAGGTTTTTTGACAAAACAATACCAAGTAAAAAAATAATGAAGTTTGAAGCCGAAGAAAATAACCGATGGAAGAAAAGAACAATCATAACGAAGACATAATCCAAAATCCGAAAAAAGGAGAAGAACCTGAAACTGATAATGACGACATTGTAAATCCAGAAGATGAGTTAACTGCTGAATTATCAGAAGAAAGCAAGGAGCATAAAAAGGAGAAGGCATCTAAATCAAAGTTCCGGAAGGAAGACCGCACCGAAGAATTAGAGCAAGAGGTTGTGCAGTTAAATGATAAATATCTCCGTCTTTATTCAGAATTTGATAATTACAGGAAACGTTCGTTAAAAGAAAAAATAGAGCTCAGCAAATCGGCTGCTTCAGATCTTATCTCCGCATTATTACCGGTGCTCGACGATTTTGAACGGGCACTGAATGCGATGGAGCCAGGAATAGATTTAGATAAAGAGGATGCTCATTATGATGGGATCACACTGATCTATAATAAACTGAAAAGTATTCTTACCCAGCAGGGACTGGAACGGATGAAAACATTGGGAGAGGAATTTAATACAGATTTTCACGAGGCACTGACAAAAATTCCGGCTCCTAAGCCAGAATTGATTGGCAAAGTTGTTGATGTTGTTCAAAACGGTTATTTGCTTAACGGGAAAGTTATCCGTTATGCAAAAGTCGTTGTAGGAGACTGATTTTACCGCTAAGACGCAAAGACGCTAAAAAGCGCTAAGAAGGATTGAAATTAGAAATTAATAAAACCTTTTAACCAATACCCAATACCTAACATCTAATACCCAATGGCTAACGCCTGAATCCTGATGTCGAAACGTGATTATTACGAAATACTGGAAGTTTCCAGGAGTGCTACTCCGGAAGAGATTAAAAAGGCTTACCGTCAGCAGGCGTTGAAATATCATCCTGACAAAAATCCGGATAACAAAGAGGCCGAGGAGAAATTCAAGGAGGCTGCTGAAGCTTATGAAGTATTGAGTGACCAGAATAAAAGACAACGTTATGATCAATATGGTCATGCAGGCGTGGGAAACGGTGGACAGGGATTTGGCGGATTTGGTGGTGGAATGAGCATGGAGGATATATTCAGCCATTTCGGAGATATCTTTGGTGGAGGATTCGATGATCCGTTCGGCTCAATGTTTGGCGGAGGAGGACGTGGCAGAAAAGCCGTAAACCATGGGTCGAACCTACGGGTAAAGGTGAAGCTTACTCTTGAAGAGATCGCACATGATGTTGAGAAAAAGATAAAAGTCAATAAATACATAAAGTGTAATACCTGTAAGGGTACCGGGGCCAAAGGCGGAAGCGCTTATCAAACTTGTTCAACGTGTCACGGTTCAGGACATGTGACCCGGGTGACCAGTACCTTCTTAGGGCAGATGCAAACAACATCACCTTGTCCGCAATGCGGAGGAGAAGGACAGATTATAACAGATAAATGCCAGGACTGTGCCGGGAACGGGATCATCAAAGGGGAAGAAGTAATAAGTATCAGGATACCGGCCGGCGTTTCAGAAGGAATGCAGCTTTCGGTGAACGGGAAAGGAAATGCAGCAGCACGGGGTGGAGTGCCAGGTGACCTGTTCGTCCAGATTGAAGAGATTGAACATGCTTATCTAGTGAGGGATGGGGATAATCTTCATTATGAACATTATATCACTATCACTGATGCTGTACTTGGCAGTTCGGCCGAGGTTCCCACCATCGACGGCAAGGCAAAGATTAAGATTGAGCCGGGAACGCAAAGTGGCAGGGTGCTCAGGTTGAAAGGGAAAGGATTGCCTAATGTTAATCAATGGGAAGGGAAAGGTGACCTGTTGATCACTATCCATGTGTGGATTCCCCGTGTTCTCTCAAAAGAAGAAAGAACGATTCTCGAGAAACTTGGCAACTCACCAAATTTTAAACCTAATCCTTCTTCACGTGATAAAAATATTTTTTCCCGTATGAAGGACTATTTTGAATAACCCCAATGGATCTCTTTATTGCGAAAAATGTCACCAAGAGGTTTGACCAGCACAAAGCCCTTGATAAAGTAGATATCAATGTTCCGGAAGGAAGCATTTTCGGACTCTTGGGACCGAATGGCGCTGGAAAAACGACTTTTATCAGGATCGTGAACCGTATCCTGGCCCCCGATGAAGGGGAGCTTTTTTTCAAGGGAAGACCCTTGTCACCTTCAGATATCCTCGATATAGGGTACCTTCCGGAAGAGAGGGGCCTGTACAAGAAGATGAAAATCGGTGAGCAGGCGATATACCTTGCACAACTGAAGGGGCTCAGCCGGCATGATGCATTGAAAAAGCTGAACTACTGGTTTGAAAAGTTCGAGTTAAAAGCCTGGTGGAACCGGAAAGTGGAGGAACTTTCAAAAGGGATGCAGCAAAAGGTCCAGTTTATTGTTACTGTCATCCATGAGCCCAAGATGCTTATCTTCGATGAACCCTTCAGCGGATTTGATCCTATTAACGTAAACCTGTTAAAGGAGGAGATCCTTGAATTCAGGAAAAAGGGGGCTACGATCATATTTTCAACGCACAATATGGCTTCTGTTGAAGAGTTGTGCGACCATATAGCCCTTATCAACAATGCCCGCAAAATTCTTGACGGTAACGTTTGGGATATCAAGAAGACATACAAAACAAATACCTTCGAAGTTCAGTTCACAGACTTTGCGGGTGACACACGGACCTTTCTTTCTCCCGCATTCGAGGTTCTTGAGCAAATCCCCATCAATGAACATATCAAAGCAAAGATCAGGATCCCTGCTGATGCCAAACCCAATGACCTGATCCGTGAAATGATGCCGCATGTGATGATCCAGTCAATAAATGAGATCATTCCAAGCATGAACGATATTTTTATTCGCACTGTTACCAGCCAGAATCCCGATCCTTCCACATCTTCAAGCGAAAAGGCATGAATAAGATTTTACTTATCATCCGCAGGGAATACATGACCCGCGTAAGAAAAAGGTCTTTTATGGTGATGACCATTCTTGGACCTTTATTGATGGCAGCCATTGTTATTGTCCCGGTCTATCTTGCAACCATGTCGAACGAGGTTAAAACCGTTTCAGTGATCGATGAAACAGGATTCTTCTTCGGGAAATTCAAGGATTCTGAAAGCATAAAGTTCCATTTTCTTGTCAGCGATATCTGGTCGGCAAAAGCTTCATTTACAAAAAGCGGGGATTACGCATTGCTTTACATCCCAAAAACAGAACTCTCCTTACCCACCTCTGCCATCCTCTATTCAAAAAGCCAGGTCAACATCAATGTCAAAAGCTACGTTAAAACTGTAATGAGCAAACAGTTGGAAGAACTGAAGCTTGAAGCCAAGATCAGGGATCTGAAACTGGGAGAAGATGCAAAACTAACGACTGATGATATCCTCCGGTCAATAAACGCCAGTGTGGATATCAACACGATAAAGATCGGTGATGAAGGGAAAGAGGAAAAAAGTTACCCGGAAGTCAGCATGATACTTGGAATGTTCAGCGGGATCCTTATTTATTTCTTTATCTTCTTATTTGGCTCCCAGGTCATGCGTGGCGTTATCGAGGAAAAGACGAACCGTATCGTGGAGGTCATCATATCATCCGTTAAGCCATTTCAGCTTATGATGGGGAAGATAGCAGGAATTGGCCTGGTCGGACTTACCCAATTTCTATTATGGGTCATTCTTACCGGTACTATCGTGACGATTGGCATCTCATCATTTTCATCGAAAATGAAGCCCGGCATGGCAACTGAGCAACTGATCCAATCGCAGACAAAGAACATGACCGCCATGCAATTGCCCAATACTGCGGATTCAACAAAAGTCGCAGGGGCACAGACGAACGAGGCGATAGCAGCTTTTGAATCCATCGATTTCTTTTTCGTCATCCGGTATTTCATCTTCTATTTTATCTTTGGCTATCTTTTCTATGCTGCATTATTTGCTGCAATCGGGAGTGCAGTTGACAGCGAAGCGGATACCCAGCAATTTATGCTGCCCATCACGCTCCCGCTTGTTTTTGCCATCATCATGGCACAATATGTGATCCAGGAACCTAATGGTCCCTGGGCCTTCTGGCTATCAATGATCCCGTTTACATCACCGGTAATCATGATGATCCGGCTTTCATTCAATATGGGGAACGACTTCTGGCAGATATACATATCCATGGGACTTCTGATACTTGGTTTCCTGGCAACTACCTGGATAGCGTCAAAGATCTATCGCACGGGGATATTGATGTACGGGAAGAAGGTCAGTTACAGGGAGCTCTGGAAATGGCTCAGGTATTAGGTAGTGGGTGGCGGGTGTAAGGGCTCAAAATGTTGAGCCCCTACAGGCGTTAGGTTTTGGGTATTAAGTAGTGGGTAATATTAGTTAATTTCTAGTTTTCATTTGCTGTAGATTTTTGACCATTCGTATTTTTTGCGGGTTTTCCAGTCGCCTTTATGGTATACATAGCTAACAATTAATGGGAGGACGGAGGTGGCTTCAGCGTAGACCATTTTCTCAAACTGGGTTTCTACTTTACCCCAGGAAGAGGCTTCTTTGAGGGTGGAACTGGAACAGGCGCCATCGCGTGAATCGGCAACAGTGATCTGAACTGCATATTTATGCATTGGGACTTCTTTTCCAAGCACTTCGGCACAGATCACGGTATCCTGGATAAAATTCTTAGGCACTCCCCCACCGATCATAAAAAGTCCTGAAGTTTTTGCCTTCATTTTAATCAGGGTGAGTTCAAGAAAATCTTTCACCGAATCAATAGAAACATGTTTTTCAGGATGGGTCCATTGGTGTTTAGCCAGTCCAAAACCTGCGCTGCTGTCACTGAAGGCCGGACAGAAAATGGGAACATTGTGTTCGTAACAAGCCTGGACGAGCGAATCTTTCTTCTTTGAATTCTTTTTCAGGTATTTCCCCATTTCCCAGATAAATTCACGGGAGGAATAAGGTCTTGGCTCAAGAGATATCGGCTATCTTAGCTATAGTCATGTCGCAGTTTTGCAACTCTTCTTCATCGATGTAGGTATCATAGATCCGGTCGATGTACAGGGCCCTTAACTGTTTATCATCAACATTATATGTTCCCTGGTAGTGTTTGTACCCGATGGCTTCAAAAAAATCCATATCTACGATAGAAGCCCCCGTTGCAATGACTGCATCCACCATATTGCTTTTCACCATGTCGACGTAAATCTGCATGCAACCGGCCGCGCTTGTGCTTCCGGCGAGGGTGAGGAAGATGGTGCACCCTTTGTCTTTGATCATCCTGTTGAGGATATCTGCCGCAGCAGCCGTATCGCGTGAAGTAAAGGACATATCCCGCATGGCATCAATAACGGGGACAGTATTTATTTTCTTAATATCAAAATGCTTTACCGGCTTATTGAGGAAATCTTGTTTCTTCATGATCTGATAATTTATCTTTGAGGGTTTGCAAAATTATGCAAATAACTTAGTATCCTAAAATCTTCAGCATCGATTTATAGCTCTGTTCCTTGGAGAAAAGTTTGAAGGAAACTTCGTCATTCTCATCAATGTCGATCAGCACATGTTTCGGGGCGGGGATCAAACAATGCTGGATCCCGCCGTACCCGCCGATGGCTTCCTGGTAGGCACCAGTATGGAACAGACCGATATACTGAGGTTCTTTTTCATTGAACTTAGGCATATAGATGGCATTTGTATGACCTTCGGCGTTGTAGTAATCTTCACTGTCGCAAGTCAAACCGCCAAGGAAAATGCGTTCATATTCAGAATCCCAGTTGTTCACAGCCAGTAAGATAAATTTCTGATTGATCGCCCAGGTATCCGGTAAAGTGTTCATAAATGAACTGTCGATCATATTCCAGACTTCCCTGTCATTCTGCCGCTTCTGGTCGATAATCGAAAACAGCACTGCTCCGCTTTCCCCTACCGTGAACTGTCCGAACTCGGTAAAGACATCCGGTTCGGGAACTTCGTTGCGCTCGCATATGCTTTTGATCTGTGCTATGATCTCCTCAGACATATATTCATAATCGTAAACAAAATCAAGTGAATTCCTGATTGGCAATCCTCCGCCAATGTTCAAAGCTGTCAGTTCAGGACAGATCTTTTTCAGATCGCAATAGACGCTGACGGACTTGTGCAACTCATTCCAATAATAGGCGGTATCCTTGATCCCGGTGTTCAGGAAGAAATGCAGCATCTTCAGTTCAAACTTCGGGTTATCCTTGATCTTGTCACAATAATAAGGAAGAATATCATTGTAACGTATCCCAAGACGGGAGGTATAGAAATCAAATTTCGGCTCTTCTTCAGAAGCGATCCTGATCCCGATCTTCATCTTATTGTTCCCGATCTGGTTTTCGTACTTATCCAATTCAAAAAGGTTATCAAGCACGGCGATCGTATTTGAAAATCCCTGGTTTATCAGGTTCACGATGTATTCAATGTACATCGGTCGCTTAAACCCGTTGCAAACGATATACTGCTCTTTTTTGAATAATCCGCGGGAATGAAGATCTTCAATGATCGGAATATCAAAAGCGGAAGACGTCTCAATATTGATCTCATTCTTAAGTGCCTCTTCCAGGACAAAGCTGAAATGTGAACTTTTTGTGCAGTAACAATAATGGTAATCGCCCTGGTAATCAACCTTTGCCATGGCTACATTAAACAATCTCTTCGCCCTTTGTATCTGTGAGGAGATCTTAGGCAGGTAACTTAATCTTAGTGGAGTACCATATTGTTTAATAATATCCATCAGGGAGACTTTGTGAAAATAAAGTTCATTATCAATCACTTCAAATTCCTCCTGGGGAAAATCGAAGGTTTGTTCGATAAGGTCAATATATTTATTTTTCATGATAATTCTTCTTAATGTAAGTTAGACGGATTGGTTCTTTTTTACCAATGTAAATCACCTGGATTTGTCAGGGAGGGCAAAAGTATGACAATATTCTTTAATATTGGAGCTTTGAAGGAAAAAAAGTTGGCAGTTGGCGGTTGGCAGTTGGCCCCCGGTTTCACCGGGGGTTATTCATATTACGCCCTTTCAGGGCTATTGGTTTTACATCTGCCTTTGTACCCCCGGTTTCACCGGGGGTTATTCATATTACGCCCTTTCAGGGCTATTGGTTTTACATCTGCCTTTGTACCCCCGGTTTCACCGGGGGTTATTCATATTACGCCCTTTCAGGGCTATTGGCAGTTGGTAATTTAAATTCTTTTTTGGGCATCAAAAAACGAATCTGCCATGAATATTTTTCCTACTTTTGGGTGAAAGAAAGATTTTAATTATGGGGGAAGAAGGGCTTAGAGAAGTATTGATGATTGAAAATTCCAGGCGGAATGCTGATCTTATTGCTGACTTGGTACTTAGAAGGACGGAATTGTTTGGCGAACTGATCAGAATTTACCTGAAAAATGAAGAGCCGGTCAGCCGGCGGGCTGCCTGGGTTGCAGATGTTGTCACCGAAAGACAACCTGATCTCCTGAACCCATTTATTGAGGAGATTGTAACTCATCTGAGAACGTTCACCCATGACGGCATGAAAAGGGAATCATTAAAGATGCTGATCCATTCACCTTTACCTGAACAGAACCTCGGACAATTAATTACTATTTGCTTCGACTGGCTTACCTCCGGGAAAGAATCTGTTGCCGTTAAAATGTTTAGCATGGAAATCCTTTACAGGATATCACAGCAGGAGCCGGAGGTGAAAAAGGAGCTGGCAGATTCAATTGAATGGAGGATGCAGGAAGAAGCACCAGGTTTCAGGGCCCATGGAAAAAAATTGTTGAAGCGTCTCTATTCTGAACTACAGAGGATGTAAATATTTCCGTTGCTTTCCGGAATAAGTTTTTAATTTTGGGGATGAAAATGTTCTATGCGAAAACCCTTTTAATATGAATACCACCCGTATACCCTCATTTGTATATTATCTCATCCTCTTCCTTCTAATCATTTTTTCCTTTTATAATTTCGCTGAGATCAATTACCCTTTGCTGAATTCAGACATGGCAGTAAATGTTCTCATGGGACAAAGTCTCAACCTCCCGGGCGATTTCTATTTCTGGGGACAAGACAGGGCTGGCAGCCTGATTCCATTGCTGTCGAATTTCCTGATCGAAGCTTACAAATTTCCCCCTGTCCTTGCTGTGTCCGTTATCCATTATTTAATTCTGATTGCCGGTTTCTTTGCCTTAGCCTCCTTTTTCCGTAACCGTAATCTTAAGCTTATCCTTGCTCTAATATGGTTCTTCCCATCCTGGTATTTTCTTGACCATGTAGTACTACTTTACGGTATTCAGATGAGTATGATTGTTATTGCAATTTACTTCCTCAGGATCATGAAGACAACGATGAATCGGTATGTTAAACTGGTTTGGCTTTTCCTTGCATGTCTTTCCTTTCTGATAGCCATCTGGGTATCCGACATGGCCCTTTTATCATTATTGATTATAGCCCTGATCGCAGTCTGGAAGTATTTTCCGGAGCTTAGAAAAAAGCCAGTACTCTCCTTTCTAAGAGACAGAAACAAACTTTGGCAGTTACTTGTTATTACTGCCTGGATCATTGTTGGCACTGCATTTATCCTTTACGCAAAGCATAAGGCCACACGGGTTGAAGCATATCATACTCACCATCTGAACAGCCCTTACGAGATCCTCGCTTCATTAAAAATCGTACTCACTTCCCTGTGGAGGATTTTAATCTTTTCCTCTGAGAATCTCATAGAGAGCATTTATGTTTGGGCGATCATTGCAGGTCTCCCAATAATCCTGTTGCTTTCTAATACGAGAAGTCATTTTGTAAAATTCTGCTCTTTCCACAAATGGTTTGTCTTTTTTGCTCTCAATGGGATACTGACCTTTTTCCTGCTTATTTTTTCTCATTGGGTATTCCTAAACGGAACGGGACGGAGTTATTTTTCAATCGTTTACATCTCACTCTGGGTTGCGATACTGCTTTATATCGAATGGACAGGTTCACGGAATCGCCAGCTTCGTATGATCATACTTTTCATTGTTGTAATCATCGGATCAATAAGTTCTGTAAATAAATTCTACTTCCCTGAACAAATGCCATCCCGAATAACTAAAATGAGTGATCTCAGAAAGCTTGGTGATTTCGGCCTTATTTCCAACTACCGGGTATCTTATGTGAGTGCCTGTGTGGATCCGAAGCATATTGTTGCAACTCCGCATGACAAAGATAACGTCAGAAATTATTATTATGCCGAATCTGTTTTTAAGATGCCAAAGCTGTACCTTGTAAGGGATGAGTGGATGAAATCTTTCCCGGATACCCTCACAGAATTTGGCCATATTATTATCCGCAGAGGTGCGGAATTCAATGTTGGTGATCTTCACCTATGCCAGTATGAAAGGGCTTATTATAAGAGAACCTTTTCGGGAGAAGAAATGCAGCACCAGGGAAAGATAGTGACCGATCCTGATTCAAGGTTCGGGAAGGTGGTTGTGACGACCAGCGACTTTGACAGGAAAAAGCATTTTATTTACGGACCTTTCCTTTCATTGAAACAGGGGACTATCCTTGTTCAGTTCAGCCTGAAATCAGAACCTGATCTTGACACACGTAACCTTGCAATTCTTGAAATATCAGTTGAATATGGCAAAAAAGTTCTTGCCACCCAGGCCATTCGTTCCTGCGATTTTCAACGCAGGGATGCTTACCAGGTGTTCGATCTGAAAACAACCCTCGACAAAGACTACAATGGTGTTGAATTCCGTGTTATGTACATCGGAGGACACGAGCTGTACTTTGATCATGTGGACCTTACGGGGATGTAGGAATTCAGCACTGCAGCCTTCAGGTTAAAATCAGTACTTTTGCAGCATGAAAATGAAGCGTTTCCATGTGATAATTATGATTACTCTGACGGCTCTTCTGGTAATTAATGCCGGATGCAAAAAGAATGAAACCACGTCGACGTCAGGGACACCAATCTTCATCATCATCCCTGACCCACCCCAGTACGAAACCCCGTTTGCAGATATCCCGGTGACTTCTGCTATTACCATGTATGAGATCAATGAGAGGGCATTCAGTCAATCGGGTGATTTTGCCGGAATCATACCCCGGCTTGATTCCATCAAATATCTTGGTATTAATGTGATCTGGCTCATGCCAATACATCCTATAGGTATTCTTAAAAGCATCGACTCCCCATACTGTGTAAGGAATTACAGGGAAGTCAATCCGGATTATGGAAACCTTGAAAGTTTGCGAACGTTAGTCAGGGAAGCCCATACCCGGAATATGGCTGTCATCCTCGACTGGGTAGCAAACCATACTTCCTGGGACAATGCATGGATTTCGAATAAATCCTGGTATACACAGGATGCGAATGGTAATATCGTTTCTCCTCCTGGCACAAACTGGACGGATGTTGCAGACCTCAATTATGACAATTCAGATATGCGGCTGGAAATGATACGATGCATGAAATACTGGATCCTTGCAGCCAATATCGATGGATACAGATGTGATGCGGCGGATTATGTACCTTTCGATTTTTGGAGACAGGCAATTGACACATTGAAGAATATCCCCAACCGGAAAATAATCATGCTTGCAGAAGGTAATCGCGTTGATCATTTTACTGCCGGTTTTCAGATGGATTTCGGATGGGATTTTTTCAGCACATGCAAAAATGTTTATGAGAACAACCTGGCTGCCAGTACATTCTACCAAACGCAACAAAGCGAGTACAGCACCATTCCGGCAGGCGATGAAAAGCTTCGTTTTACCTCCAATCATGACGAAGATTCGTCGGATGGAACACCTCTGGACCTGTTTGGAGGAATAAACGGATCAATGTCAGCCTTTGTCATCACGGCATTTCTCGATGGCGTTCCCCTGATATACAATGGACAGGAAGTGGGCTGCCCGGTTAAATTACCAATATTCGTGCGGTCCCCAATAAACTGGACCACAAATCCCGGCATGGGAAAAGAATATAAATCGCTCATGCAGCTTCGGGCGACACATACTGCCTTACAAACCGGCGACCGGGAATGTTTTCCAGACAATGATGTTGTGGCCTTCACACGCCAGGTAACCAATGATCGGATTTTCGTTCTTGTCAATACCCGCAACGAACCTAAAAGCTTTACTCTCCCGGGGAATATCAAAAATACGACCTGGCAGGATGCTATGGCTGGCGTTCCAGTTACGCTTGATACCGTTGTGAATCTGAATCCCTATGAATACATGATACTGGTGAAATAGTTGGCAGTCGGCAGTCAGCAGTCAGTTCGTAAGTTAGTTTAAAATTTCTGATAATCCTACTCCAAAGTATTCATAAGTTTTTTCTAAGTTTGCCGTCTAAATCCCCAAACTATGCTCAAACAATTCCTTGCCCGGCAGATGGTAAAACGAACCAAGAGCCGCCAGCTACCTGTTGAAATACTTGAACAAAAACATGTTGACCTTAAGCAACCTTTTCCTAACGACAGCTCTTACTTTTATGGAGGCGACAGGGAAGGAAATGCATTTATTACCCGTATGGCTTTTCGCGGACCCGACCGGCCTCATGAGTATTGGTTTGATTTCAAATTTAACGGATTTGGGTTCTTCGGATTGCACCAGGATCCGGGAGCAGAAGGAGAAGGCTTTCAACTTGGAAACCTTAAATGGGAACCCGTCGAGACCGGCAAGATCTGGAGAATTACCTATGAAGGCAAGGTGACCGGAGAGGAAGGGAAGGAACACACCTGTGAAACCAACCTTCTTTTTACAGGAGAGCATGAAGTTTATGATTTTGCAAAAAGCTCAGACCAGCGGCTGATTGCCGATGCCATTGCCTCCTCAAAATGGAACCGGAGTTTCTTTTTCAACCTGAAAGACACCCACCAGGTTCATTATGAGCAAACCGGCAGCCTCACGGGATATATCATCCTCGATGGAATAAGACATGAAGTAAAGATGTGGGGATCGCGGGATCATTCCTTCGGTTCACGCAACTGGACTACCTGGGACCGTCATTACTGGATCACAGGAAAATCAGATGCCGGATATAGCTGGACGGTGACCACCATCCGGTTTGATTTCCTGGGCCGGCTCACTGCAGGCTTTGTAGTTGAACCTGATGGGACCATCGATGCAGTTGTTGATTGCACTGACCTTGAGAGCGTTTCCAGAAACAAACTTTTGCCGGATAATGCTGTGATTGAATTAAAAATGAGGAGTGGTAAAATCCATACCATGGAGTTTTTCCGTAAGGGGCATTTCCCTTATATCATGGATCATAAATACCTGATGTTCGAAGCCATAGGAAACTATAAATTTGACCGGGTTGAAGGGCTTGGAATGGTGGAATTCGGGTTTCATTCTGATAAATACAGCCTGTGATCAGATTCATTTCCGAAATTACTGACGAAGAGATCGGGGGCAAGGCGAGGGGGTTGAAGATCCTGAGAGATCTCGGGTTGAATGTCCCTGATGCTTTTGTGATCGTTCACCCTACCCTTCAAAGCCTTGAACATCTTCCCCTTGAAAAAAGCATTACTCTGCTGGGCAATGGACCCAAGGCCGTGCGTTCTTCCGCGGTGAGCGAAGACGGTGTCAATGCTTCTTTTGCCGGACAATTTGAAACCTATTTGCACCTGAATGGGATCCCTGCCATTAAAGATGCTATCATAAAATGCATCGAAGCCAGCCGTTCAGACCGGGTGCGAGAATATGTCACCAACCTTTCGGAAGACGCCGACATCAGGATCTCTGTGATCTTACAAAACATGGTAAATGCAAAAGTCGCCGGGGTGGTATTCACGGCCGATCCTGTAACAGGCCGGCGCGACCAGGTTATCATCAATGCTGTAAAAGGCCATGGCGAAGACCTTGTGAGTGGAACTAAGGATGCCATTCATTATAAAATATACCACAGTGGATCAAA
Source organism: uncultured Bacteroidales bacterium (assembly GCA_963800585.1). GTDB lineage: Bacteria > Bacteroidota > Bacteroidia > Bacteroidales > FEN-979 > FEN-979. The sequence goes on along the minus strand of CAWDBP010000008.1, from coordinate 322,588 downwards.
TATCTCTGACCAGGTAAAAAAACAAGGAGGCTTGCTTTCATCGGATCATATACGGGAAATCCTGGATGCTTCATTAAAAGCACAAGCTCATTTGGGCTACCCGGTAGACCTGGAGTGGGCCATCGATGAAGAAGATCAAATTCAATGGCTGCAGGTCAGGCCTGTTACCACGCTTCCCGAGGTTCATTACAATGAGCTGGACACAGTCACAGGAAGCAGCAATGACACCTGGACGCTTGGCAATATCGGCGAGATGATGCCGGGCGTTGTCACTCCCCTTACGTATTCAGTTTCTTTTCATGCGGTTGATTATGGGATGACTGTTTGGGCAGAGGCGGCAGGCGCTTACAGTCTCAAAAAATATAAAAGCTTCCGTTATATCCAGATGTTCTATAACCGGTTGTTCATCAACATGACAAACATGATGGATTATCCCCGTAATGTGTGGCTGAATAAAGCTGAAAATGTTCAGTTTGCCGTGATCGGGAAGGTCATCGATATTCCGGATGTGAAGTTTACATCGAATTTCCCTTTACGGGTGATGCACTTTATAAAACAGATGATCAGCCTGAGCTGGACAAAAAAAAATGTCAGGAGGCTTCTATTTCTTGCCGATAATTATAAGGTCACTCAAACAGGAGATCTTGAAAAAGACTACAAGGCCCTTGATGATGCACGGGAAGTGCTGAAAGAGGCTTTTGGTCATCACATCATTGCCTCCTCCCAGTCAGGAACGCTCTACTCAGCACTAATGGGCATTCTCACGTCCAACAAGCGGCTTCCCACCTCAGAAGATCATCATATAGCGACACTTCTTCTAACCGATATTCCTGATATTGAAAGCGCCGATGCCGTAAAGTCCCTTGACCTATTTGCCTCGCTGATCCAGTCGGAGAAGCGCTTTGCCGGCATTTTTATTACAGCAACGCCTGCAGAAGCCCTGAGGCTCCTGACCCAGGATTCGCCACCGGAAGTGATCCGGGCCTATAAAACATTTATTGAACGGCATGGACACCGTTGTGTCCGGGAAGCTGAACTCCATGAAATGCCCTGGGAAGAGAATCCGTTACAACTGGTTCAGATGTTGCAAACCCGGTTAAGGTCAGGAGAGAAAATACATCATCCTGAAGCCATCATTAAGAAAACGAAGGAAATACTCGCCGGCTTGAAGCAATGGCAAAAAATCGTTATAAAATCATTCCTCGGAAGTGCCCGTATTTCAGTTTCACGGAGAGAGATCACAAAATCAGCATCCATAAAGGTTTTGCACAAGATCAGGACAGCCTGGCAGCACTATGCTGAAATACTGGTTAAGGAAGGGCTTCTGGATGATGCTGACCAGGTTTATTACCTGACGCATGAAGAGATCGGACTGATGATCAGGGACCATTCTCCATCCTGGCGAAATAAGGCCGGTAAACGCAGGGAGCTGCTTCCTCAGACGGCAGCGCTTCAGTTTGCAGAGGTTTGCCAGGGTATTCCTGAACCCATTGAAGAAGATCAGGAAATCGTGATCCTGGACACACAGTTAAGAGGCATCCCTGTGAGCAGCGGTGTTGTGCAGGCAAAGGTGAGGATCGTCAACACCCTCGAAGATGCTGCGATGCTGCAAGCCGGAGAAATCATGGTAGCCTCTTTTACAGATATCGGTTGGTCGCCATATTTCAGCATCGTATCAGGACTTATAACAGAAATCGGAAGCCCCCTGTCTCATGGCGCGGTTGTAGCGAGGGAATATGGCATCCCAGCAGTTGTCGGGGCAAAAGGTGCTAAAAAGTTCCTGAAAAATGCAGATGTCGTGAAACTGGATGGAGACAAAGGGATCGTTGAAATAATTACGAATTACGAATTACGAGATAGCCTTGCAAAATTATGGTAATTTTACATGATCAATGTTAAAAGATCATGAATCAATCCGTCAAAATAACCGGTCTAAAACTTGCTTGTTTTCTTATCATGACCATCCTTGCAAATACTGCATGGTCGCAAGCTAAATCATCACCCATCCGTGTTCGTCATCCTCTTGACACAGTTGGATTTGCTTCACATTCCTGGCAGATGGATTCTGTCATGAGCCGAATCGCGAAACTAAACAGGCATGGCGAAGGCATGAAAGTCAAACCTAAGGGAATTGGCTCACATTCATTTCAGAAAGCCGCCATTTGTCCACACGATGATTATGTATATGCAGGATGGCTCTACCCGGAGGTATTGAAGAACATCCACGCCAGCATGATCATCCTGTTCGGTGTTGCCCATAAGGCGAAACAATTCAATATTGAGGGCCGGCTGGTATTCGATTTTTTTGATCAATGGAAGGAACCTTATGGCAACATCATCGTGCCGGATCTTCGTGAAGAAATCATGAAAAACCTGCCAGGTGAAGCGTTCATAGTCTATGACAGTCTACAGCAGGCCGAACATTCGGTTGAAGCCATAATTCCATTTCTTCAATATTATAACAAGAAGGTCAGGATCGTTTCAATTCTTGTACCTTATATGTCGTATGAAAGAATGGATCACCTCGCAGACCTTCTCGCCCCGGCCATCGAAAAGGCGCTAAAAGCTAAAGGTTTGAAATGGGGCAGGGATGTAGCCATTGTGATGTCGACCGATGCCGTTCATTATGGGGACGAGGAGTGGAACGGATCCAATTTCGCCTTCTATGGCTGTGATGATAAAGGATATGCGGAAGCAAAAGAGCATGAAATGAAGATCATCAATGAATCGCTTTATGGACCGCTGGAACAGGAAAAAGTAAAAAAATTCACACAGTACACGCTTATAGATGATGATTATAAGTCTTACAAATGGACCTGGTGCGGAAGATACTCTGTCCCATTGGATTGCTTACCATCCTGAAGATGCAGGCTGCAATATCCGGTAAACCCCTGCAAGGTATTTTTATCGGTTATGGCACCTCGCTTGACGAGCCACGCTTATGGTTAGTGACCTTATAATGGGTAAAACTGCCAAGGCTACGATGCATCATTGGGTTGGTTATGCAGGCATTATGTATTATTAATTACGAATTATAATTATGAATTATAAATTTTAGTTATGGAAACTGTAAAAACAACATATCTGGGGGAATTAAGGACAAGTGCTATGCATGTGCGATCGGGGAATACCCTCATTACAGATGCCCCCGTGGATAACCAAGGTAAGGGTGAAGCCTTCTCCCCAACAGATCTTTTAGCAACATCCCTTGGAAGTTGCATGATGACTATTATCGGCATTGCAGCCCGGACTCACAACTTTGATGTTGATGGAACCACGATAAGGATCACCAAGATCATGGCAGAGAATCCAAGGAGGGTAGCTGAGGTTGTTGTAGAATTTGATTTCCCTGAAAGGACATACTCCGAGAAAGAAAAAACCATTATATGGCATGCTGCCACAACCTGTCCAGTCTATCTCAGCCTACATCCTGACTTAATAAAAACTGTCAGGATGAATTACCATGAGGGTAAATGAGGTATCAGCCCAGATACGCTTTGAGTAACTTACTACGTGAAGAATGTTTCAACCTGCGAAGGGCTTTCTCCTTGATCTGCCGCACTCTTTCCCTTGTAAGATCGAACATATCCCCAATCTCTTCAAGGGTATAATTGTGCGGGACGCCGATCCCATAGAAGAGGTTGATGATCTCCCGTTCTTTTTCGGCCAGCGTGGAAAGTGACCGCTGGACTTCTCTTGCGAGCGATTCCCTGATAAGGTCTTCATCTGTTCCCGGTGCATCTTCTGATACAAATACATCGAGAAACCTCAGATCATCATCCTGATCGATCGGGGCATCCATTGAGATTGTCCTTGTGGAGATCCGGAGTGTCTCTTCAACCTTATGCTGGGGGAGTTCCATCTCTGTTGCGATCTCATCGGCTGAGGGAGGTCTTTCGAACCTTTGTTCAAGGCGTGATGAGACCTTGTTCATCTTGCTTAAGGATCCCACCTGGTTCAATGGCAACCTGACTATCCTGGATTGTTCGGCCAATGCCTGCAAGATCGATTGCCTGATCCACCAAACTGCATAGGATATAAATTTAAATCCACGCGTTTCATCAAAACGGCGAGCCGCTTTAATCAAGCCCAGGTTTCCTTCATTGATCAGGTCGGGTAGGCTGAGGCCCTGGTTCTGGTATTGCTTGGCAACTGATACGACGAATCGCAGGTTAGCCTTGCAGAGTTTTTCCAGGGCTTGCTGATCACCCCCACGAATCTTTTGTGCAAGCTGAACTTCTTCATCAGTCGTGATCAACTCTTCCTTGCCAATATCCTGAAGATATTTATCAAGAGAAGCGGTTTCCCGATTGGTTATTGATTTCGATATTTTTAATTGTCTCATGTTTTACTCCTTATATTCCTATGCCATAATACGCCCTCATGCCATTGGGGTAAACACCTTCGATGAGAACCCCTCCTCTCTTCGATGTAAATGCTTCCTTGAGGTCCTGTGTAGAATGGATAGGTTGTTTATCAACTGCAACTACTATAAAACCCTCCCTGATACCCGAATTTCTCAGTAAACCGTTATCGAGATGAACGATTTTAAAACCGTCATCGATACCATACCGATGTTTCTCACTATCATTAATGTGCTGGAAGGTAGCACCATGAATAATAATCTGATCATCTTTTGTAAAAGCCAGGTTCTCATTTTCACTTAGTAGAGTCACTGGAACATCCAGTTGTTTGCCATCCCTGAAAACAGTAAGATTGATCTTGTCACCCGGATTATGCTGGTTGATGATCTCGATAAGTTCTGATTTACTGTCTACAGGCATACCCTGCATCTGCAATATGACATCACCTTTTTTTACTCCTGCTTTTTCTGCTGCCCCACCTTCAATGACCTCCTGAACATAAACGCCTTTTATAGCTGGCAGATCATTATCTTTTGCAAACTGGTCGTCAATCTCCTTATATCGTATCCCGAGATAGTCCACTTCTGGATCTTCCCGAATTTCATGAAGTCATCCACGACCTTTTTAACAATGTTTGAAGGGATTGCAAAGGAATATCCCTACATAATTTCCTGTTCCTGAAGCAATGGCGGCATTGATACCGATAAGTTCCCCTTTAAGGTTCACAAGCGCGCCGCCGCTGTTACCTGGGTTAACGGCAGCATCGGTCTGGATAAATGATTCAACTGCACCCTGAGAACCCAGGATGTTAATGTCACGGGCTTTGGCACTCACAATTCCTGCTGTGACCGTTGATGTTAAATTAAAAGGATTGCCAACTGCCAGCACCCACTCTCCAATTCTTGCATCATCAGAATTCCCATAGGTAAGAAACGGAAGTCCTTTTTCATCAATCTTGATCAGGGCAAGGTCGCTACCTGCATCGGCATCCGATGATAGTCGCTTTATAAACACGTTTGTCGTTAAGTGTTACCGTGATATTGTCTGCATCCTGCACAACATGATTATTGGTAACAATATAACCATCTGCATCAATGATCACGCCTGAACCCATGGCTTCTATCGCCTGGTTAGGCATTCCCTGTCCGAAATTGAAAAAATTGAAAAAATCATCATATACATTACTTTTCTGCTGAAAACTCAGTCTTTATATGAACAACTGCAGGTACAGATATTGCGGCGGCAGATTCAAAATCCAGGCTCATTAAAAGGGGTTCCAGGAATATAATTCACCGGTCGTAATGATAATTGCTGCCTGGACGGATAAGGATAATAATGTTGTTTCTTTTCCATTAATTTGTAACGCGCCTAAGGCAATAGCGCCACCGGCCAGAGCTACCAGAAAAAATCCAATCAAACGTTTCATACAGCTTCTTCTTTTTTTAGGTTATTTAATGTTGATTTGAAAACGGTTCCTGTTTTTTAATAGTATATTAATACCATGTTAAATTTTGTTAACATTTCGGATTTTTATTCCAGTCAATCAGTCACTTTTTTGTTTGTGACAGATTAATATGTGGTTCATTTCATTTCTTATGAGACTCATCCTCACACTATTTCTGATTATGATCCCGTTGCTTGCTTTCAGTCAAAAAGTGACAGAACGACAGCATAGAGGAACTTCCGAAAACCATGCCAAGATTGATACGGCTATAAAAAACAGTCAAAGTGTCAGAATCGTTTTTTATAATCTTGAAAATCTTTATGATCCACATGCTGATACCCTGAATCCGGAAAAAGAATTCACGGGTAAAGGGATAAAAAGATGGACTTTCAATAAATTTTTTGTGAAGCTTAATCACCTGTCAAAGACACTGATAGCCATAGGAGGATGGGAGCCTCCCGCTGTGGTCGGAGTTTGTGAAGTAGAAAACCGTTATGTGCTGAACAAGATAATCTATGAAACCCCACTGAAGAAGTACAAATACAAGTTCATCCATTATGAATCGGCGGATACACGTGGCATTGACGTGGCACTTCTATATCGTCCTGATGTATTCAGGGTACTGTTTTCAAGAAAGATCAGCATTTACTTACCTTCAGATTCGATAATGCACACCAGGGATATTCTTTATGTGAAAGGGATTCTTTTTACTGCAGATACCGTGCATATCTTCGTTAACCACTGGCCCTCACGCTTAGGAGGCTTCACCGAAAGTGTTCCAAAACGAAGGTTAGTCGCTCAGACACTTCGTGCAGCCCTGGATTCCCTGCAACAAAAACAACCTGATCCTCATATCGTTATTATGGGTGATTTCAATGATGACCCCGACCAGCCGGCCATAAGTGAAGTGTTAAAAGCAGTGTCATATTCAAATCAAACAACTCCCAGTACACTGGTGAACCTGATGCTGCCTTTGATGAAAAATATAAACGAAGGAACCTATAAATTCCAGGGGAAATGGTCCATTCTTGACCAATTTATAGTCTCAGGGAATATGTTGTCAAAGGGAAAAGGAGTGAAAACTTCTTCTGTTTCAGTCCATATTTATCATTCTGTTTTCCTGATGGAAGAGGATGAAAGATATTTTGGCGGGAAGCCATTCCGTACTTATTCGGGGCCACGATATATTGGGGGATTTTCTGATCATTTGCCGGTTTACCTTGATGTTTGGGATGGAAACTGGTGAAGAGTGAAGGGTGAAGAGTGAAGGGTGAGAAGTCAGGAATAACTTAATTCCAGACACCGGCAATTTTTGTTCCGCAAAACTTACAAGCGGAATCTTTGATGTAATTGTTGAGAATGGTAAAGCCTCTGCGTTCGATAACCACTTTTTTACAGGTAGGACAATAGGTGTTTTCAGCAGGAGAACCAGGGACATTGCCAATGTAGACGTATTTAATCCCTGCTTTCATTGCTATCTCGCGTGCTTTTTCGAGGATGTCAAGCGGAGTGTAAGGAAGATCCTTTAATTTATATAACGGGAAGAATCTGCTGAAAGACAATGGTGTTTCCTCAAAGCCTGATTTTGCCAGCCAATCGCACATTTGTGTGATCATATCCGGTTTGTCGGTCCAGCCGGGAACGATCAGATTGATGATTTCCAGCCAGACTCCTTCTTCCTTAATGATCTTTAATGAATTCATGACCGGTTGCAGGGAGCCGCCATTAAGTTTTTCATAGATCTCCTCGTTGAACCCTTTCAGATTTATGCTGGCCGCGTCAAGGTATTTGCACAGGTCACGCAGTGGTTTTTCGTTAATGAATCCGTTGGATACCAGGATATTTTTTAATCCTCTTGCCCTGACAAATTTAGCGCTGTCATACATGTATTCATAAAATGCAATGGGTTCTGCATAGGTATAAGCAACTGATCTGCAGCCATTTTCAACTGCTTCTTCCATCACTTTCGCCGGCATCAGATCGATATTTGCCGTATTTTTAGGACTCTCCTGTGATATCTCCCAATTCTGGCAATTCAGGCAGGCGAAGGTACATCCAGCAGTCGCGATGGAAAAACTGTGAGTGGAAGGAAGGTAATGATACAAAGGTTTCTTTTCAATAGGATCAACATGCACGGAACAAGGGTTCCCATAGGCGATGGAATAAAGTTTTCCATCTTTAACAATATGGGTTCGGCAAAGACTCTCCTGGCCTTCTTTCAGCATACAATTATTCGGACATATCTGGCATTTGACACCTCTTGCAGTTTGCACGTAATAAGGAGACTCATGCGTGTATTTTCCCAAGGTCATCCAGCGGCTCAGAAGAAACATTATTCTCTTTGTTGATCATTCCCTTTGCCAAAGCTCTTGCCGTTCCAACACTTACGGCTGTTGCCCCAAGTCCCAGAACACTGTATCGTAAAAAATCGCGTTTTGATATCTTTTTGGCCATTGGATTAATGCTATTGCCCCTGCATTTTTTATTGGGAGCACTCTAAAATTTTTTTTCACCGCGAAGACGCTAAGACGCAAAAAAACGCTAAATCAATTACTAAATTAATAGCGTCCTGGTGTCATCGCGATGAGAAAGAACTTTATAGTCAGCCCCTTGACGGAAATAATTAAAAAATTTTGACGACCATAAAGTTACACTTTTTTCTGCTTGAAATAAAGAAAACCTGCACTAAAAATATTCAACGCGACCATGATGAAGCAAGTATAAACAAAACCAAGGAAAGGAAGCAAAATTAAGGTTGTGACTATTGCCCCTATTGCTGATCCAAAGAGGTCGGCGGAGTAATTGAATGACATTCTAACCGTAATATCTCTATTCCCGATGGCAGAGGCAACTGAAAATTCAAGGCCAATAATAAATGACAATAAGAGGGTCAATAAAAGAAAAACGACCTGGACAATAATTATGGGCATTCCGGGCAGGTTTATAGCCAGGATGATGAAAGGAAATCCGAGTGAAAACAATGCAAGGCAAAGTTGAAGGTGTATATATCTTTTTTGATCAGGAACATGGATGATCTTATGAAATGAAAAGGCGCCAAGTGCAAGTCCTGCCATGAATATAGCGAGGATGATTCCGGTCGCCAGGAAGACATACCCATATATGACCTGGAATGAAACCAGGATCAACAGTTCAAGCGAGGAAGCTGTAAACCCACCGGTAAAAAGGCCAAGGCTGATCCTGTTCAGACTGAAGAAAACAATTAAAATCAAAACAATGATCACGATCGCTGTTGCAATCACATTCCATTCAAACATAGATGTCCAATAATGTAATTGCCGGAAAAAAGCAACGGGCCTGAAGTCACTGTTCACTTGCGCATTCTTGTCCAGGTTAGCCTGGATGTATTCACTTCTTTCTTTCAGTGAATTTTCATCGAGATACCATGAGTTTACATAAAGATTAGAGATACCCCGTGCTGAAATCATTGTTGCAATTTCCGGTGACAGACTGCTGTCTGAAGCGAGGAAATAGTTTTTTTGTCCTGGTAGCACCAGCACATTATGGAAGCTAGTTTTCAGGGTCTGAACCAGTATAGAATTTGTTCTTGCAGCAGTTTTGCTGACATAGTCAGAAGTGGTGGGCAAACTTTGACAAACCACCGCGCCCGGATTGAGAACCTTTTTTAATTCCAGAAGGAATTCAGAGGAATAAAAGCGATTAATCAGCAATGTCGAAGGTTCAGGCAGGTTCACGAGCACCACGTCATATTTTTCGTGGGTTTGCCTGATAAACCGGCGTGCATCCCCATGAATAACATTAATTCTTGTATCATCAAGGATCTTTGAATACCTTCGTCCCAGGCCGATCAATCCGGGATCGAGCTCAACATAATCAATACGCGTGGGATGGTATTTCAGAATCTCATTCAAGGTGCCGGAGATTCCTCCTGAAATCAATAGTACATTTTTTGGAGACGGATGCTGAATCATGGCAAAATGAACAGATTCTTCATTCACAATTTCATTGTTGGAAGAAAAGAGAAGTAATCCATTTTCAAAATAATTGAGCTGCCTGGCATTCATGGTCACATCCAGTTTCCCATAAGCCGTATTTTTATGAAAGATCAGATGCTGGTCCGGATAAAACAGTTTCGAGGTGTAAGAATCAAGATCTGTAAAAAAAGGGATTACCATAAATATCAGGCAAACAGGGATCATGATCAATTTCTGAGATCTGATACCGCAAGTAATGGAATAGAGAATGCACACAAGAAGATTGATGACCAGCAGGATACGAAGTCCATCATACATTCCTGAAAATTTCAAAACAAAAATATTCACCAGTAATCCTGCAAACATTCCTCCAAAGGACTCGGTAGCATAGGAACCGGAGGAGGCATTCTTTCCGGTTATTCCTGACAACTCATGGACATAGGCGACAAACAGGAATCCATTAACAAGGCAGAACGGCAATTGAAAGAGAAACATCGAACGGATTACGGGAATAAGCCCGGGCACACTACCTGAGGGAATTGAGACCGCTTTCCAGAGGTCGAGTTTTAAGAGCATCAATATTGGAAGCAACGAAAAAAGGAATTGAAGGAATAGAAGGAACTGTTTTTTTCCTTTCATCTTTCCGAAAAATCTGCCAAGGTAAGCGCCTGCCCCGGTAAGCAGCATCCAGTTTGTCAACACCAGTCCAATGACGAGTTCATTGCCATTCAATACAGAGAAACATTCACGGATCAGGAATACCTGCGTGGCAAGTGAAGAAAAGCCCAGGGTGAATAAAGAAATCTTTAATGTGTTTTCAAATCTGATCATGATTTGTTAACTTTGTAGTGAAGTCCAAATGTATAAAAAATATGCAAAAGATCCAATCCTGGATTTGGCTGGTTTTAATTTTTCTTCTGGCTGAAACCGGTTGCCATTCCCAGGACAACAAAGTAACCCCTGCATTGGTCGACAGACCAATGGCAGTTGCCGGAAGTTTTTACCCCTCCGATCCTTCAGCCCTCCGTGCTATGTTGGGAGACCTTTTCTCAAAAGCAAAACCCTCAACTGTAAAAGATGTTGCAGCTATTATTTGCCCGCATGCCGGTTATGAATTTTCAGGCGTTGTGGCTGCGAGTAGTTATAACCAGCTTGATCCTGATAAACAATATGATAACGTGTTTATTATCGGATCGAGCCATTATGTATCCTTTATGGGTGCCTCCATATACAACATCGGGGATTACCAGACTCCGCTTGGAAAAGTAAAGGTAAATATCGAACTGGCGAATAAGCTTATAAAAGAAAATGCAGTGTTTTCTTTTCATCCAGAAGCAGAATTGAAGGAACATTGCATAGAGGACCAGGTACCATTTCTGCAGTATCACCTGAAGAAAAGCTTTACACTGGTTCCAATCATCCTGGGGACGCAGTCGTCTGAATCCTGCAAGAAGATTGCCAATGCATTGAGACCTTACATGAACGGCAAGAACCTGTTTGTGATCAGCAGTGATTTCTCACATTACCCACCCTACGATGATGCACTGGTTGTGGATAAGAACACCTGTGATGCCATTCTCACCAACCATCCGGATAAACTGCTGAGCACCTTAAAAGCCAATGAAGATAAAAATGTAACAAACCTGGCCACCAGCCTGTGCGGGTGGACATCGGTGCTGACATTGCTCTACATGACGGAAGACGAACCCGGCATTTCAATGACACCTGTTCATTACCAAAACTCAGGTGATTCGAAATACCAGGATAAAAAGCAGGTTGTAGGATACTGGTCGATAGCGATTTCAAAAAAGGAAAAAGCTGTTCCTCCTTCTCCGGGATTTTCCCTCACTGCTAAAGATAAAAAGGAGCTGCTGAAGATCGCCCGTACGACTTTGGAGCAATACATCCATAACAATAAAACCCCCGATATTAATTCTTCGGGATTTTCAGAAACGTTGAAGACACCCTCGGGTGCATTTGTGACCTTGCATGAAAACGGAGCTCTTAGAGGCTGCGTTGGGCTTTTCAGTTCAGAAGAACCACTCTACAAGGTCGTCCAGGAAATGGCAATTGCTTCATCTACCGAAGATAACCGTTTCCCCAGGGTAGATCCGACGGAAACCGGAAAAATCTCGATCGAGATCTCCGTGCTTACGCCATTGAAAAAAATCCATTCTATTAATGAGATTGTCTTAGGGAAACATGGAATTTATATCAAAAAAGGTTACCGCTCAGGGACATTTCTTCCCCAGGTGGCCAATGAAACAGGATGGACCATAGAGGATTTTCTCGGACATTGTTCACGTGATAAGGCGGGATTGGGATGGGATGGCTGGAAAGACGCGGAAATCTATACTTATGAGGCCGTAGTATTTTCAGAGTAACCTGTTACCGTTCGCAAAGGTTGATAAAATCGCAGTTTTCGCATCGTTTCACATCTTCTGTCTGCATAAATGGAATGTCGAAGTCATAAATTTCTTCGAGGATCTCTTTTAGTACATTCTCAAACGAAGCCAGATCGTCCTCACTAATAGAAATCTCTTTTTTCTCTTCAGAAGATAGTGAAGGCACCTGCATAAATCCCCCGGTCAGCTTTCGTAAGGATATGATACCTGCCCTGATCTTCAGCGGTTTTTCACTTCTTTCATTTCTGAAAAGCAAAGCATACATATAAAGCTGAAAAGCCTTTGCGTGGTCAGAATCTTCTTTAAGTTCACCCCACTCCTTAAACTTCAGATCTGATGAAGCGACACTGCCGCTTTTATAATCGATAATTCTCCACTCCTCCCCTATTTTATCTATGCGGTCGACAAACCCTTTTAGTTTAACTTCCAGGTCCTGATCTCCTAACCTGATCCCGATCTTTCCTGTCTGGAATTTTTCCAGGAAGGTCACTATGATTGTTTTGCCCTCTGTTTTGAAGTCGCTGATCAGTTTTTTTTCTTTTTCAAGGAATTTCTTTACCAGGATACCGGCTACCTTCACGAGCAACAGATTTTTCCCATAGGCTAAATCTGATCCTTTGAACTTTTTCTTAAATGCATCGTCAAGTATTGCCTGGTAAAGCGGGATCATTCCATCAATAGCTTCCTGTGTCAGAAGCACTCCCTGGGAAGGCCGGTAAAGTTTCTCAAGAGTTTCATGAATTGCAAGTCCAAGGATCTGTGAATCAATGGTTTCTTCCAGCTCTTTTTCTTCCCGTAATCCGAGCAGGTCCTCAAAATAAAACTTCAGCGTGCACTGGATATAGTTGTTCAGTGCAGTGGGTGAGAAACCGGTTTCCGCTTTCGTCATGAGCATCTCCGCGACACCGTCTGTTTTGGGAACCCTGATGTCGGGAAGAGAAAAACTTTTCAATGGAGAGGTAACCAGTATCTCATCCCCGATACTGATGTTGGGATTGTAAATTCTTAGTTCCTGCTGGATCTGCTTTATGAACCTGCTTTTTTCACCTCCTCCCAGTTCGTCACTTTCGGTGTTGTACAGGAGATAGACCTGTTTTGCCCGCTGTATCAGGCGATAGAAATGGTAGGCATAGATTGAATTTTTATGCTGGTAGGTAGGAAGATGAAAATGACGGCGTATATCGAAGGGAATGAAGGATGGCGAGGTTTTTCCGCTGGGAATCAGATCTTCGTTTACAGAGAGAAGGATCAGGTTATCAAAATCGAGGGTTCGTGTCTCAAGCATTCCCATCATTTGCAATCCCCGCAATGGCTCGCCATAGAAGGGCAACGATGTTAAACCTGCAAGCTGATTGAACAGGGAATGAAATATCTTTAGGTCTTTGATTGCGTCATATTTTTCAATCAGGGTCGAAAGCCTGTAGATGATCTTTGAAAATGCATAAAGGAATTCTATTTCTATACGAACTGAATACGATTCTTTTTCTTTATCCCCTGAGACAAACCCATTCCGTAAATATTCAATTATCTTCCGAAGGGAATCAATCGTTTTCAGGGGATCCTTCCATGAATCAAACACCGGTTCCAGGAAACCAAGGCTGCCGGAAAAGATGTCAGTTCCAGCCCGGATCAATTCCTCTTTGCCAAGAAAAACACGGCTTCCGGTACGTACCTCACCAATCAGTTCTTCCAGAACAAAGGTATTTCCTTTTAGCAGCGTTCCTGCCATTTGAGCTGTATATGGATGTTGAAGGACCTTCAGTATGTCACGGTAATAAAACATTTCTTTGACCGGGGTTCCTGATCTTTCAAACCTGGAGTATTTTCGTGCATCCGGAATATTGTATCGAAGAGGTCGTATACAGGTGTCTGCCGGAGTGGGAGCCCCATCGTAATATTCAATTCTTTAACTACCGGAGGAAGTGAGTTTAGTACCGGTAAAAGAAGCTGTTCATCCATAATTACCACGGCAGTATTCTCAGAAGGTTGATCGTTCAGGAGGTCATCGTTTAATAATTCACCGCAGAGCTTGGCCTGTCCCACATGTAAAGGAACTCCGATAATATTGATCTTTGCTGTGAGGCGGCAAAATCCTTTTCGATCCAGTTAAAGGGCTGGTTTTTCCATTTCCTCTTCCACTTCCTCAGAAAGAAACCGGCTTCCTGTTTTTCATCCTCCATGTAATAAGCATCGGCATCCCACAACATTTCTGCTTTTCCTGAGGCAATAAGGTTGTCAATTATAGCTTCCTCTGCCTTCGTCAATGCATTAAATCCGGCAAATATGATCTTCTCCCATTGCATCTTTTCAGACAGCGTATTACATTTGTCCGGCAGTATTTCTGAACAGAAGACCAGGGTAGGCAAGGTTGGAAGCGAGGAGCCTTGATCTCCAATTGCTCATGGTAGGTATACAGAGAATTAAAAAAACGCAGGTATTGCTTTTCAAAATCAGTGAGGGGCTTATTATCCAGGTTCCATATGGAGAGTGCCTTAGCTTCATTCAGAAAAGTAAACAGATCCGAGGCATCGACCAGGTAACTGTCGATCTCATTAAAATCTCCCAGCAACTGCTGAGCCCAGCTCGTAAATTCATCGAAAGGCTGTGCATTTTGACCTTCCAGCCCTTTGTGGATCTCGTATAGTTCAAACAATACCTGCACAGGATCGCAAATCCGGAGACCTGAGATGTTGATTATAAAATCTTCAATTGAAAAAATGGCGGGTGACCATATGGTCTTTCCAATGCTTTTTCCGAGGTATTTTTGAAGAAACAGCCCTGCTCTGCGGTTAGGAAGCACAATGCAGAGTTCAGAGATCTTATCTCCATAGTTCTTGTAAAGATATCTGCAGTTTTCTCGAGAATCCGTTCATGTAATTGGGTATTGGGTAATAGGTGTTGGGTAATAGGGGTTGGGTGTAAAGTGTTAAGTGTTAAGTTTTAAGTGTTAAGTTTTAGGTGTTGGGTGTTACGAGTTAATCCTTAGCCATGTGGGAATTATCAATTTTCACTTCTTTGGAATATCCAGTACTTCAGGTCTTTCATCTGATCTCCTTCGATAACAAGTCTTACCATTGTGATAGAGTTATGAAATCCGTACTTTCCGGCTGCTCCGGGGTTTATAAAGAGCAATTGGTATTTTTTATCAAACATCACCTTTAAGATATGGGAATGACCAGTTACAAACAATTGGGGTTTTTCCTTCCTGATCAGTTCCACTGGCCGTATTTTTCATAACGTCCGGGATACCCACCGATATGTGTCATTACGACTTTAACCTTTTCACTATAAAAAATCAGGTCCCGTGGAAAGATCTTTCTTAGCTCGGCTCCATCGATGTTCCCATACACTGCCCTTAAAGGTTTAAACTTACGCAATTCCTCCGCCAACTGGAAATTTCCGATATCGCCTGCATGCCAGATCTCATCACAATCTTTAAAAAACTCATATGTACTCGGGTGGATCAATGAGTGGGTATCTGAGAGAATGCCAATCCGGGTCATAAAAGAATCAATGAAAGAAATAATTTGTTGAAAATGTAAAGATCGTATTATTTTTTAAATAAAAAATACCTACCTTTGGCGTTAGTATCGTAATTCGACAGTATGATAAAATCATTCGGGTTAAAAGAAACTGAAAAAATTTGGAAAGGATTAAGATCTGTTAGATTACCTTTTGAAATTCAGCACATTGGAAGAAGAAAACTGAGAATGTTAAATAATTCTGTTTCAATAATTGATTTAAAAATTCCTCCATCAAATAGATTAGAAAAGTTTACAGGCGACCGAAAAGATTATCACAGCATCAGGATTAATGATCAATGGCGAATTATTTTTAAATGGAATAATGGACATGCATACGAAGTTGAAATTATTGATTATCATAAATAAATGAACTATGGGAAAATTGCAAAACATACATCCGGGTGAGGTATTAATGGAGGAATTCTTAATTCCGATGAATATTTCAGCATATAGGTTATCAAACGATATTAAGATTCCTCAAACCAGAATAAGTGAAATTGTCAAAGGAAGACGAAGAGTCACTGCAGATACCGCCTTAAGACTCAGTAATTATTTTGGTAATTCCGCTAAATTTTGGCTAGGACTTCAAGATGACTTTGACCTAGAAGAAGCCTTAAAAGAGAAGCAAGAGGTATTTAGCTCTATTAAGCGATATAAAATTTCTACTGCCTGATATGTCAATAATTTTCAGGGTCGGAGATTATATAGGTTAATTTGAGACAATTTCTGTCGGACGCTCTTAAGGAATAATATTTTCTGACTACACACTAAAAATAACGATATTTGGTGATCGGTTAAGCTATTTAACTAAAGAAACAAATCAAGTTTGAATTTTATGGTTGAAGTGATCACTATTATAATTGAAATTGCTGTCATCCTTGCTTTGGTTTTAATCTGGATGAAGTTGAATAAATCTTCATCACGACCAGGTAATGCTGAACTGGAGGAAGCAAAACAACGTATAGCAAATCTTTCCGCTGAAAAAGTTGCAGCAGAAGGAAAAATACAAATGCTGGAAGAGCAGGCGCAGTCAGCCTCCCAAATAATAAAAGAAAAAGAAGAAGTTATTGTTGGACTAAATCGCGAGAGTGCCAGACTAGGTGCAGAGAATAAAAGGCTTATTGAAGATCTTCAGATCAAACAGGCAGATATTGAAGCCTCTGAGGAAAAACTAAGGATTGCTTTCAAAAACTTAGCCAATGAGATCCTTGAAGAAAAAACGCAGAAATTCACTGAACAGAATAGCACCAAACTGGAAGAGATTCTGAAACCCTTAAGAGAAAACCTTAAGGAATTTGAAAAGAAGGTTGATGAAACCTATGATAAAGAATCGAAGCAGAGGTTTTCACTGGAAAAAGAAATAAAGACACTGGCAGAAATGAACCAGCAGATCAGCGAGGATGCCAAGAACCTGACCCATGCATTGAGACTGGATCCGAAAAAACAGGGTAACTGGGGAGAATTGGTGTTGGATAAAGTACTTGAAAGCTCAGGATTGGTCAAAGGACAGGAATACATAAGGGAATTCAGTACACGATCGGATGAAGGTGACAAATATCGCCCGGATGTGATCATCAATCTGCCTGACAACAAACACATTATCATCGATTCAAAGGTATCGCTCAATGCATATACTGAGTTTGTCAATACGGAGGATGCTGTTGAAAAAGATAAAAGCCTTAAGCTTCACCTTCTCTCTATTCACAACCATGTCAAGCTTTTGGGAGAGAAAGGATACCAGATGCTTGATGCATTCGATACACCTGACTATGTATTGCTTTTCATGCCTATTGAATCGGCTTTCAGTCTCGCGTTGCAAAACGATGCAGAGCTTTTCAATTATGCCTGGGACCGGAACGTGGTGATCGTTAGTCCCACTACCCTGCTTGCCACATTGCGCACGATAGCATCTATCTGGAAACACGAGAAGCAGACCCAGAATGCCATTGAAATTGCCCGGCAGGGAGGATTGCTTTATGATAAATTTGTTTCCTTCCTTGCTGATCTTGAAAAAGTTGGCAGCCAACTCGATACAGTGAAGAAATCCTACGATGAAGCCCATAAAAAACTCTCTTCGGGAACTGGAAATATTATTGGGAAAGTTGAAAAGCTAAAGGAACTCGGAGCCCGGACAGCGAAAAGTCTGCCTAAAAATTTATTGGATAAAGCAGAGGAAACAGACAAGGAATGATGATCAAATATTTGTTACGGAAAATTATGTTTTTTTTTTACCGCGAAGACGCTAAGACGCTAAAAAACGCTAAGTCCATTTTTTGCGATCTTAGGGACTATGCGATTTATCTGTGAAAGAGGATTTCCTGTTAAACCCAAAAGAGAAAAAATAAAGAAAGGCGATAATAGTTGAAAAAAGAAAATTTTATTTACGGGATACATCCGGTAATGGAAGCCCTGAAATCGGGGAAAGAGATTGAAAAGGTATTGATCCAGACGGGGTTGAGGGGTGAAGGCTTCCTGCAACTTCATGCATTGATGAGGGAGATGGAGATCCCGGTTCAGTTTGTCCCTCTGGAAAAACTAAACCGGATGTCCAGGCAAAATCACCAGGGGGTGATTGCCATGATCTCTGAAATCACCTATCAGAAAATTGAGTCTATACTTCCTTTTGTCTACGAGCAAGGCAAGGTGCCACTGGTGCTGATGCTCGATCACATTACTGATGTTCGTAACCTGGGGGCGATTGCCCGAACCGCTGAATGTTCAGGAGTGGATGCCATCCTCCTCCCTGAAAAAGGATCTGCACAAGTCAACCAGGATGCAATCAAGACTTCCGCCGGTGCCTTGTACAAAGTCCCGGTATGCCGCTATCACTCTATTAAAGAATCGATTACGTTTTTAAAAGACAGTGGCCTGAAAATTATTGCTGCAACAGAAAAAGCGGATTCTTATTACACAGACGTGGACATGACTCAACCTCTGGCCCTTATTCTTGGATCTGAGGAAAGTGGAATTTCAGATGACCTTCTTAAGGCTGCTGATGAGCTCATACGGATCCCGATCCTCGGTGAGATCCAATCATTAAATGTATCGGTAGCGACCGGTGTTATCATTTACGAGATCCTGCGCCAGAGAAAACAATCCTGATCTGCCATGAAACAGGTATTGAAATTTACCCCAGAATTTATCCTTGTTTGTTATATCCTGCTTTTTATTTTTTTCAAACATCCCGGCGAAACCTGGGACCGTTCAATCAACAGCGATGGAAAAGGATATTATGCTTATCTACCTGCCTTTTTTATCTATCATGATCTATCCTATAAATTTGTCGAGTATTATGAGGATAAATATTATCCACCTGATCGGGCAGTATTCAAGGAATTCAGGATCCAGTCGAATGGAAAAATCATAAATAAATGTTTCCCCGGACTGGCACTTTTGTGGCTTCCGTTTTTCCTTATCGCTCATCTATTAAGTTATTTCCTGGGTTATCCGATGGATGGGTATTCCCTATTATACCAGTATGCCATTTCAATCGCTGCACTTTTTTATTTATGGCTTGGATGCAGGTTCCTGATGAGACTTTTAAAAAGATCAGGAGCGCTTGTTAAGACTGCATCATTAATCACCTTCATCGTCGCTTTGGGTACTAATATATTGTACTTTACAATCGTTGAAGATTCAATGAGCCATGTTTATTCTTTTGCCCTGATTTCGATGTTTCTTTTTTATACTTACCAATACTTTCATGATAAAAAAGGGAAGTATATTATCTTCTCCGCCATTTTGTTTGGATTGATCGTATTGGTAAGGCCAACTAACGGACTGATCCTTCTTCTTCTGCTGTTTATGGCATGGATTGCCAATCCGGAAATCCGAAATCCATTATCTACAATCCTTCAGCCTCCATCCCCTATCCTCAAGTACCTGGTATCCGGCATCCTGATCTTACTTTTGCTTTTCTCAATCCCATTGATCCTCTGGCATCACACGACAGGTCATTGGTTTGTTTATCAATACGGTGAGGAACGATTCCATTTTCTCCATCCTCATTTTATTGGTATTCTTTTCAGCTTCAATCGTGGTTGGTTCATCTATACGCCCGTTGCGCTGGTCTCCTTATTCGGGTTCTTTCGCCTTTGGAAAGAAAATAAATACGCCTTTTACTGGACATTTTTCTTCTTAATCATTTTCATCTACATCTCTTCGTGCTGGTGGATGTGGTATTATGCTTCCAAATGCGGACAACGGATATTCGTTGATCTCTATGCGCTTATTGGAATTCTTCTGTTCCTGCTTTATAAATCTCTTCAGAAGAGAAATGTAGTACGCTATCTTGTGACTACAATCCTGATCCTACTCACCGGTCTCAATATCTTTCAATGCTACCAGCATTCTTTATTCATCTTTCCTGCTACAACTATTACTCGTGAGATATACAAGGATTCCTTTTTACGAATTCAGCCTGTGGCCAGGGTCTACCTTCCGGAAGAAGCCATTATTGGCAGCAAGAGCTTCTTCACTGACATGGAAAAGCCGGAAGGATGGGAAAACCCATGGACGCTCAAGAGTCCCTTTGGATTTTCCGGAAAGCATTCTTCGCTGATCACACATAAACATCCATACAGTGTAGGCAGATACGAGACACTGGCACCCCTGTTCACTTCTCCGAACAGGATCATAAAGGTAGCTGCGATGGTTTGGTCTTTTGGGATAAAATCAGGATCGACAATTGTAGTGGAAATCAGATCAGGGGATAAAAAACTGAGCCATAATTCATATTATATTTCTCCTTACGTTCAGGCCTATCAATGGACGCCCGTTGAAGCGGCATTTTATGTTCCCCGGGATATACCTGAAAACAGTATTGCCAAAATCTATTTTTTCAATAACAAAGGAAGTGCCCCATTGTTTATTAACGATCTGAAGATCGATTTTATTTCTTTGAAAGATGAGCAGCAATATACATATATGGAAGGTATTCAATGGCCGGTAAGATGAAGCGGACCATGTATATTATAAGGATCCGAGGGAACGAAAAAGATCCCCGATTATGTCCAGATAAGGGATGAGGATTTTACGCTGATCGCATATTTCCGGGTAAATAACCCCACCAGGGCATTGCGCGTTGCAACCTGCTGGATAAAATGGAAGAGATCCTTTCATCGCCTCCCGAGCTTCCATATGGGGAAATGCGTAAGTTGGAATTTTAATAGAAGCATGTTCAGAAACTTTCCTTATTTTTGGCTCATCAATCATGATCTTCATGGAGAACAATGTCATCATCAAATTTGGTAAAGTATCAATCTACCACAACGAGAACCTGATCCTTGCGAATGTAAGCATTGAAATTGGACAAAGGTGAATTTGTATATCTTATCGGAAAGACCGGCAGTGGGAAAAGCAGTTTGTTAAAAACGCTTTATGCCGACCTGGAAGTAAAGAACGGAAGTGCGATGGTTGCCGGTTTTAACCTGAGAACCCTACGAACAAAAGAAATTCCTTTTCTCAGGAGAAAACTTGGCATCGTTTTCCAGGACTTTCAGTTATTGATGGACAGGACTGTTGCTGAAAATCTTTACTTTGTCATGCAGGCTACGGGATGGAAAAACAAGAAGGATATGCAGCGCAG
The DNA here is from genome assembly GCA_963800585.1 of uncultured Bacteroidales bacterium. Classification (GTDB taxonomy): domain Bacteria; phylum Bacteroidota; class Bacteroidia; order Bacteroidales; family FEN-979; genus FEN-979. The sequence continues at coordinate 301,311 of CAWDBP010000008.1, read as the reverse complement.
GATGCATGAAGTGCTGGCCAAGGTAAACCTGGAGACCAAAAGTAACAGCATGCCTCATAAACTTTCAGGAGGAGAACAGCAGCGTGTAGGGATAGCGAGGGCATTGGTCAACGATCCTGAGATCATCCTTGCGGATGAGCCTACTGGAAACCTTGACCCTGAAACGTCAGAAGGGATCATCGGACTACTCTTTGATATTTCAAAAACAGGAAGAGCCGTCCTTATGGCTACCCATAACTATAATTTCTTTGAAAAGTTTCCGGCCAGGACCTTACGATGCGACGAAGGGAACGTTCGTGAATTCAATTAGTCGCCCAGCGTAGCCACCATTACAGCTTTGATCGTATGCAGACGGTTTTCAGCTTCATCGAAAACGATGGAGGCAGGTGATTCAAAAACCTCCTCTGTCACTTCCATGCCATTGATCCCGTAACGGTTAAAGATATCTTTCCCGATTTCTGTATCGGTATTATGGAATGCAGGAAGACAATGCAGGAATTTCACCTGCGGGTTACCTGTTTTTTCCATGAGCGCTTTGTTTACCTGGTAAGGAAGCATCTCATGGATACGCTCCTCCCAAAGGCTGGGCGCTTCGCCCATGGAAACCCAAACATCGGTATAAATAAAATCGACACCTTTCACTGCGGCATAAACATCCTCTGTAACAAGAATCTTTGCACCGGTTTCCTTAGCGATCTGTTTGCACTGGTCGATCAGTTCCTTTGCCGGCCAGTATTTTTTCGGAGCAGCGGCACGAAAATCCATACCCATTTTTGCTGCGCCTGCCATTAAGGAATTCGCCATATTGTACCTGGCATCACCGCAATAGCAGAAGGAAATCTTGTTAAGAGGTTTGTCTGAATGCTCCATCATAGTCAGCAAATCAGCCAGTACCTGGGTGGGGTGAAATTCGTTGGTGAGTCCATTCCATACCGGAACGCCGGCATATTGTGCAAGTTCTTCGACGATCGATTGTCCGAAACCGCGGTATTCAATGCCGTCATACATCCGTCCGAGCACGCGGGCCGTATCCTTCATTGTTTCTTTTTTCCCTATGTGTGATCCTTCAGGACCAAGGTAAGTAACGTGGGCACCCTGCTCGAGGGCAGCGACTTCAAATGCACATCGTGTACGGGTAGAGGCTTTCTCGAATATCAGGGCAATGTTCTTCCCTTTGAGCCTCTGCTGTTCCGTTCCTGAATATTTTGCATTTTTAAGGTCGAGGGCTAAGTTGAGTAAGAATTTTATTTCCCCTGGCGTAAAGTCCAGTTCCTTTAAAAAATTCCTGTTTCTGAGATTGAATGCCATAAGAGTCGGATGTTGTTAATGGTAGAACTAATTGAATTGGTTGCCGGCAAAATTATTAATAAAAGGGTTCTTTCCTTAAGTTTGTTCGTAATTTCCCTTATATTATTCAAAAAACAATCAATAATCATTGAAGATTATAGCAGAAAGTCCAACGAACCAGAATTTATAAATGAAATTTTCACCTTGTCCGGTTGAATTAATTAATCAATAACCAGTTTTTGAACACTTATTCCCTTTTCGTGCCTTATTTTCACAAAATAAATTCCCGCCGGTAGGTTAAAATTAATCTCAACACCAGTACCCTTAATTCCCGAAAACGCCTGCTGATAAACCCTCTCCCCCGTCTCATTGAAAATTTCAATATCCTGAATATTGCACTTTGCACATTGCACATTGCACTTGCCTTTTGCCGGGTTCGGGCTGATGGTGAAAATTTCATTGGTTGGTTTGTGTTCTTCAACAAGGTCAGTTCCTCCATTGCCTATTTTTAATATGGTTCCACCACCCCCTACAGTGTAACCAGTTGTAGAATCAGTAAAGAATACTGAATATAACCCGTTCCATGTTCCGCTCGAATCGTTTGACCAGGTAATACCCCCATCAATTGTCTTTAAAATGTCACCACGTTCATCTACCACATAACCTTTATTGGTGTTAAGAAAGAAAACCGAATTCAATATATAAGATGTCCCACTTGGTAAGTTTATCCAAGTTGACCCACCGTCTATCGTTTTCATCATAATACCGCTGTATCCCACTGCATAGCCAATGTTATCATTTGTAAAATATACAGAATAAAATGCCTGATAGGCATCGTTCAACAATACATTCCAGGAATTGCCGGCATCTGTGGTTTTTAATATTACTCCCTGACCATTATTTAATGTATATCCTGCAGCATAGCCTGTATTTGGATCTGGAAAGTATACTGAGGTCAACAAATAATTTATGGGAGTTTGTGTCCATGTCACTCCTGCATCCTTCGTCTTTATTATGAAACCTGATTGATTACCGTACATGTTACCTACAGCATAACCCGTATTGGCATCAGTAAAAAAAAGCGAACTAAATTCAAATGTTGACAAGGTTGCTAATTGAACCCACGATGCGCCGCCATTGATCGTTTTAAAAAGAGCGCCAAACCATCCAGCAACATAACCTGTATTTGCATCAGTAAAGTATACCGAATATAGCGGATCACTAGTAAAATTAGATAAAATGGTCCAGTCCGTTCCTCCATTTGAGGTTTTCAAAACAGTCCCTTCCTCACCCACCGCATATCCCGTGCCGGCATCCGGGAAATGGACTGAGTTCAATGCGTTACTATATTCCCCACTGGATAGTTGGTTCCAATCCATACCATAATTTGTTGTTTTTAGAATTGCTGGCCCACCTACCATGTAACCGGTATTACTATCCGGAAAGTAAATTGATGAACCCTCTATTACAGTCGGAATTGTAGTCCATGTTGTCCCTGCATTGATTGTTTTAAAAATGACGGGATTACCTAAAGCCTCACCAGTAATGTAACCATTATTGGCATCAGTAAAAAAGATTGAATTAAATGAATCAAAAATAAGTTGTGGCCCCAATCCATTTGTATCCAATATCCATGTTGTTCCTGCATTGATTGTTTTCAATAGAACCCCATCCATCCCTCCAATAAAACCCACATTTGTATTCGTAAAAAACACAGAATTCAATGGATGAGTGGTCCCACTTGACAATGTATCCCAGGTTGAGCCTCCATTTATTGTCTTAATGATATTTCCATATCCACTCACAACATAACCCGTATTATCATCAGTAAAATAAAGGGACGTTAACCAACCGGATAGACCGGTAGGTAATGTAGTCCAGGTTAATCCGGCATTTGTTGTTTTTATAATAGTAGCACCGGCAACAGCATAACCCGTATTAATATCAGGAAAGAAGATTGATCCTATTCCACCGCCTGGTAGACTATATAATGTATACCACGTTGTTCCTGCATTGTCAGTTTTAAAAATCAGGGCACCATTGGGACCTGATCCTGTGGCATATCCGGTATTTACATCCGTAAAAAAAACCGAGTATAAATTAAGCGCCCCACTTGAATAGATTGTCCAGGTTGTTCCCCCGTTGGTGGTCTTCAATATCGTTCCTGCTTCTCCTACTGCATAACCATCAATGTCAGTAGTAAAACAAACTGAGTAGAGTTGGTTTCCCTGAGGCAAAGGGTTTTGCCATTTCCATTGGGGGAAACAGAAGACCGAGATGAAGGAAAAACAGAGAAGAATGGAATTTTTTTCATGTCAATATTATTTTTAAGAATAAATAACTCAAAGATACATTTTTAATGTGCTGACAAAGATTGAAAAATCCAACCCCAATGAGGGATGTTATCCTGGTTGAGGTTGGATTTTTTGAATAATCAGAGAGGTGAGGGCTACCTTGATTGATAAGCTTTGAGTTCAAAATCAGGGAGTACAGAGAAAATGTGTTCAAACAGGGTGGACTGGAAATCTTCAAACATGACGTAATCAGGGTTGAGGCTGTAAACAATGATTTCAAGCAGCAGTCCGAATTGAGTTGGCTGCAATTGTCTGACAAGGATTGACATCTGTTGATTTACGTTCGGATTCAAGCGTAAAAGGTCTATAAGATAGTACCGGAAACATCCCAGGTTGGTTTGGTCAGTGGCGTGCATGCCTGAAATTATTTCAGGCAGGTTGTATTTCTCAAGCTTTTTCAGCAGATCATTGGTGCAGGGTTTAATGCTGTTGATGTCAAGCTGTACGGAACGTTTCAATCTCCTTCCTCCCGCTGACATCATGTCTCTCCAATTCTGAAACGATTCACTGATCAGGCTATACGTGGGAATAGTACTTACAGAATTATCCCAGTTCCTCACTTTAATGATAACGAGAGAAATATCAATTACGGTTCCGTCGACATTGTGGGCCGGCATACTGATCCAATCCCCGATCTGCAGCATATTATTGGTTGAAAGTTGTATCCCGGCCACAAAACCCAGGATCGGATCTTTGAAGATCAACAAAAGCACTGCAGAAAGAGCGCCTAATCCCGCCAGGAGGGTCAATGGAGACTGGCCGATCAGCATTGAACCGATAATGATGGCTCCTATTACGAAAACCACGATCTTAAGAATCTGCACATATCCTTTGATCGGTTTGGTACTGGCAACTGCAAGATCTCCATAGATATTAAGTACTAAATTCAGGAAGGAATTGGCAACCAGGATGATAATGGTGGCTGAATAGACCTCGAGCACTACTTCAATAAAATGGATTGCCTTTGGATAATCTGAAATTATGGAGGTCAGGAAAAGATCGATGATCAAAGCAGGAATGATGAGGCATAAGCGGGGGAATACTTTATACTCATATAAGTAATCATTCCACTTGTTCCTTGATTTCATGATCACCCTTTTCAGGAAACGGTTGATTATGAATTTAAGGATGTAGTAGACAATAACCGATGCCAGGAAGACTACAAACAAACCGAAGAAGTCGACTATGTAATTGGCGATCTTACCAGAGAATCCCCAATTGATCAGAAGGTCCCTGAATTGTTCTGTAAATGTATAGTGGTGAAATTCTTTCATCTTTTTATTAAGGAACAATGATGTTCAAAGATAAAGGATTTACTTTCATTTCCAGGACTTTTCCAGTCTTTAAAGGATCACCGTCCAGGTGGATTGTCTTCCCTTTCTTTCGTGTGACGACTGCCTTCTTTGCCCGTATGATCTCGATATAATGCGTTTTGTGGAAGGTTTTAAAGAAAAGCATGGGGACATAAAATGGTACCAACCACAACGGGATCCTGCGAACAATGCACACATCGATCAGGCCATCATCGAGCTTTGCATGAGGATCAATAGAAGTATTATTTCCAAACTGGTTGGAATTGGCAAAAGTGATGGATAAAGCCTTGCGCCGGATAATTTTTCCATCGACCTCGAGTATATATTTTTTCGGATGGTATTGAGTATATTCATTGGAAACAATCCGGAAATAAGTGAAGAAACCTCTTTTGGGGGCACCCGCGAATTTTTTCGCAACAAAGGCATCATATCCAACGCCAGCGATGCTTAAAAAGACCTGGTCGTTGATCGTTGCAGTGTCGATCTTCCGTATTCTGCAATGGTTAATAACATCAATAGCCTTTTCAAAAGAGAATGGGATCTTCAGGTGTCGTGCCAGCCCGTTTCCTGAACCCGTAGGAATAATTCCCAAAGCTGTGCCGGAACCAACCAAAGCCTGCCCGATCTCATTCACTGTTCCGTCGCCACCGATGGCGACCACTACATCCACACCCGATGTCACGGCTTCTTTGGCCAGTTCAGTGCCATGACCTGGTTCCTTTGTGAATTTAACCTTGTAATCAAAGATGGAAGTATCTGTATGTTTGCTGATCAACGCCTCAATATTCTTTTGCTTCCCGATTCCGGAGATGGGATTGATGATAAACAGGAGGACTTTTTTTCTGGGTTGTTCTTCCATTTCAAATTATTCAGCAGTCAACCGGTTCTCGATCAGCCTGTTGTTATATTGCTGCAGATAGGCCTTCAGAAAATCTTCCAGGCTCTTCATGACCGCCAGGTTCTTTCCGGCCAGGTTTATTTTTTGCAGTTTGTCATTCCGGAGATCAAAAAAAGCAGTGGTTTTCATACCATTGAATTCGAGCAGATATCCGTCTTTAATCATACCATACAACCCTGAAATATAATGAACCGAAAAATGCGGAACAGCAGTATCAAAAACGCTGTTGCCGAAAGCGACAAAATCTTTGTTGAAATTCAGATAATCGAGTACCGATGGCATAATATCAGTTTGCGCTGCGATCTCTGAAGCTTTTCCCTGAAGTTTTTCACCCGGCCTGAAAAAAAAGATTGGGATCGCAAATTGGCCGGCATCTGTCTGGTAATAGGGATAGTATCCCTCTGAAGCATGATCTGCAGTAATCACGAAAAGTGTATTCTTGTACCAGGGCATTTTTTTCGCAGATTCAAAGAACTTACCAAGCGAATAATCGGCATACATTATGCTAACCTGTATCGGGAGTTTGCCTTTCCGGAATTTATGTGCATATTTCGCCGGCACATGATATGGATGATGTGAAGAAAGTGAAAAAATAGCTACCATGAATGGCTGTGGAATATGATCCATCGTTCTTTTTGTGTATTGAAAGAACTCCTCATCCCGGATCCCCCATTTCCCATCATAATCCGCCTCATTATTGTACTCAGTTCTTCCATAATAATGATCGAATCCGGTCATTTTGGTATAGGAATCAAAGCCCATTGTACCATTCGTACCACCGTGAAAAAAAGCAGAAGTATATCCTTTTTGTTTCAGCAGATCGGCCAGGCTGTGAATTTTATCCGTGGAATAATTCGACTGAATGAAGGATTCATCCATCAGGGAAGGAATGCCTGAAAGAACTGCAGGGATTCCGTGGATGGAGGTCTTCCCGTTGGCAAAACCATTCAGTAAAAGACCATGCGGTATAAGGGAATCGAGAAAGGGCGTAAACCCCTTGTATTCGCCGTTTTCCAGGTCCTTATTCAGGTATCCGATATGTTCCTTTGAAAAGCTTTCCATGATAATGATCATGACATTCAGCTTTTTGAAATGATCTGTTTTTGGTTTATGTACCGGGGTGTAAACTTTTTCTAACTGATCATCTTTTTTGTAGTACAACAGGGTCTGAAGCGATCCATGACCAATGGTGCGGGCAATAGAAAAGGGGGTATTCAGAAGGAGAGGAATATTCTTTGCCGTTGTATAATTGCCAGCCGTGATGATACCGATGGGACGAAGTTGGGTTCCTCCACGAATCCCTATAATAGTGATGAAACCTACCAGAACGAATAAGAATGAATGGACAATAAGGTACTTAATTTTACCTTTTGATTTGGCGTGAGGAGCAACCACTTTGAACCGTGTAGCGCAATAGATGAGCAGCAGAGAAAGCAGTATCCACAATATGGGAACATACCAGAAATCATGGATGAACTGTGGAATCAGTTTACCAAAATCCCCTCCAACAGACAAATAGGAAAAAATATCGGCAGTAAGCCGTTTTAATGTAAAACGGAAATAAACCAGGTCGATAAAATTCACCAGTAATCCCGTAATATTCACAATGTAAAAGAAAACGTTCACAAATCCCTGGTACACTTTATTGTATCTGAATCTGAAAGGGATACTGTTAAAAAAAATAACAGGGAAATTGATGATGAGGATAGCAGAGATATCGAAGCGCAATCCAAGAAAGAATATTCTCATCGCCTCGCCGAAACTGAGACTGGAGAAATAATGCAGGTTAAAGAGATAGAAACAAATTCTGGAAATAAAAAAGAAGACCAACACCACCAGCAACCTCAATAAGGTCACCAGTAAAATGTTTCCCTCATATAATCCGGATCTCTTTTTCGATTTCTTTGCCATTCCCTGTCTATAAAAATTCATGCAAATTTAGAATTAGGCATTGACAATACCATAAAAGTTGATAAATTGTTTTGTATTATAAAGATGGTACTATGACATGGATGGAAAAGTACAACTCCGGGGTAAGTTTTGTTAACCCGATAATCCAAACACTTTTCTGTAATGATACCCATAGATTGAGAAGGTCAATGCTTCGGTCACCAATGCAGGACGCCTGAAAAGGGTCCATATTAATAATTTCCAATAATGGCTTCTACCTTTATTTCGTAAACCTATGATTAAGATGGATTTAAAAAAAGCATTCAGAGCATTGAAAGTGAATTTTTCGGGTTTTTTAAAGCCGGGATTATAATTCATAAGTAATTGCCGGATTCTTTTATAATAGGGTTTTACAGCATAAATATCCTGAATTACTTTTTTGTAACCATTCAGAAGTTCGTTAATATCCATCTTTGGGATAAAATTCATGGAAAAATCGGTATTGTTTCCGGTCGCATCAATCGTTATCCTGTTTTCTGCTTCAAGCCTCTTATAAAGTCGTGTATTTTTAGGTGCATTTAAAAGCCCTACCATGGCTGCAACTATTCCACTTTGCTGTATAAAATCGATCTGTCGCTGAAATACGGATGGGGAATCGTTGTCGAAACCAACAATAAAACCACCTGAAACCTGCAATCCGCCTTGCTGAATAATTTTAACACAATGGATAAGATCACGGTTTTTGTTTTGAACCTTATTACATTCATTCAATGAACTTTCCTCCGGGGTTTCTATTCCGATAAAAACTGAATTAAACCCGGTATCGGCCATCAGCCGGATCAGTTCTTCATCATCGGCCAGATCTATAGAGGCTTCGGTATTGAATGTAAAGGGGTATTTGTGATTCTTCATCCAATCTCTTATTGCAGGAAGCAATTCATATTTTATGACCTTTTTATTTCCAATAAAATTATCGTCCACGATAAATATTGCCCCCCGCCAGTTCAGCATATATAATTGTTCAAGTTCGGCCAATATCTGTTGTGTCGATTTTAATCTTACTTTATGACCAAAAAGCGAAGTTATTTCACAAAATTCGCAGGAAAACGGGCATCCCCGCGAGATCTGGAGGTTCATAGTTGCATATTTGTCAATTGATAACAAATGGTAATCAGGGACAGGGGTGGACGATATTTGGGGAAATTCCTTCGTCTTGTAAACTTTTTGCGGGTTACCCTCATCTAAATCGTCGAGAAACATTGGTAATGTATACTCTGCCTCATTCAGGATAAAGTGATCGATTTCGGGATAGTCCAGGTAATCCTGAGTAAATAGAGGGCCACCTGCAACCATCTTTGTTCCCTGTTTTACACATTCAACAATGATTTTTTTAACGGAATCCCTTTGAATGTACATCGCACTGATGAAAACGAAGTCGGCCCACTGGAGATCCTTAACCAAAAGAGAGGTCACATTCATATCCACCAATTTTTTCTCCCAGGTTGCAGGAAGCATTGCGGATACGGTTATTAATCCAAGAGGTGGCAAAGCTGCTTTCTTAGAAATAAACCGTAAAGCGTACTTATAGCTCCAAAAGGAATCCGGGTATTGCGGATAGATCAACAGTACATTCATGATCGTTTTTAATTTCAAATGCGACATTCATGAACAGGAATCAAGTCTAATAATGCAAAAAAACTTACAACTTTTTTAAACATCTTCCATTTCGGTCAACATGAATAATACGTTTGCAAAAATGACTACGATTTTAGTTATTTGTGTTACATAAATTCAATTTTATCTTACATAATTCACACATTTGAGAGATGACCTGGTAATTGACAAAAAAACAAAACAAATCTGATAATGTGTGAATGATGTAACTTATTTTCATTGTTTTGTAACGCTATTTGTTTAAATGTATGCACTTTTGTAAAGTGATACTTTCAAATAAAATGTATGAAAAAATACCTTTACATTCCATTGATCATCTGCTCTTTAAGTGGGTTAGCGCAGAATATTCAACAGATCTCAGAAACGGATATCCAGGGAATCAGGATCCTTTCAAGCAATAATTTTGCTGAAGGAAAAATGAATGACTATCTTGGCAATAGTGCAGATTTATTCCTCGAATATGGATTAAAAAAAATATTTGTCAATGAATACCTGCTGGGGATTGAACAAGCCGCTCTTGAAGTTTATATCATGGGAAATGCTCCTTCTGCCTTTGGTATCTATTCAGTGTCAATTTCCCACTGCGACCAAATGAATCTCTTTGGTTCTTTTTCCTGTATATCACTTTACCACGTTGTAGCGGTCCATGGGTCATTCTTTATTTATGCAAGTAACAAGACAGGCACTCAGTCAGGTCAAGCACTTTGTGAACAATTAGTGAAACTGTTTATTGATAAAAATCCCCAGGAAATATGGTATGCTCCTGCCCTGACCCAGAGTGAGAAAGTAGCTCCATTTACAAATACCCTTCACTATTTTAAGGGACCTCTTGGATTAAAGAGAGGATTGCCAGTTTGGTCCGATATGTTCGAGAATCTCAGCTTTCATTTGTATACAATGAATATTAGTACTCCTGATTATGCAGGAATACTTGCAAGGATCACTTTCCCTGATGAGACATCCCTGAATTCTTTTATCATAAAATCGAACGCGGTTATAATGTCGGCCAATGAGAAACCCATTCAGACAAGTTCCGGATTATACCGGACCATGTATAAGATCTCCGACACCAAGATCCTTTTTATGGAAAGCAATTCACCAGAAGCAGACATTAAGGATTTCATACCCGCAAAGCCCGATTACAAATGGTTAGCAGAAGAATAAATTCAATAATGATATCCGTGTGAGACATTATTCAGATCTAAATTTGCTTAATCTGTAAGTAAATTAATATTATAGCAGCAACGGTCATAACAACTAATGTTGCAGCACCAAGAATGTTGGACGTTTTTGTATTTGTATTCTCCCCCATTATTTTCTTGTTATTGGAAATATGAAGAATAATGGCAATTAAAACCGGGGCAGTTAATCCATAAAGAATGGCTGAATAGATCAGCGCTTTAATGGGTGAAATACCGATGTAATTCAACGATAATCCCAGTACCAATGAGATGGCAACGATTACATAAAATGCTTTTGCCTGGTTAAATTTTTTATCCAACCCTTCTTCCCATCCGAATGTCTCGGTGACAATATAAGAAAGCGATCCACATAATACGGGTATAGCTAAGAGTCCTGTGCCGATGATACCCAGGGCAAAAAGCAAATAAGCAAAATTCCCAGCCAATGGTTTCAATGCCTGGGCGGCTTGTTCAACGGTATCAATCTTATGTATTCCTCCATTAAATAAAACCGTTCCCGTAGTAAGAATGATAAAGAACATGGTAACATTTGAAAACAGCATTCCGAAATCGACATCCTGCTTCATCTCGTGCAGAATTCTTTTGTTTACTACGAGATGCTTTTTCTTTTGCTTTATATCTTCTACTTCCATCGTTGCCTGCCAGAAGAAAAGATAAGGTGAAATGGTTGTACCCAGGATAGCAACTAGAATGCTGATAAAGTCTTTGTTGAATTTTAGAGTGGGAATAAAAGTGGATTTTATTATTGCCAGTAAATTTTGTTTGTACAAAAACGGCACAATAAAATAGACTAAAAGGACGATGCAGAGGTATTTCAGAACAGAAGCAATCTTTTGATAAGGTAAAAATACGATTAATACTAAAAGCAGGATAGTGAAACCGATGGCGAAGAAGGTTGGATGAATTGAAGGGATTAACAGGTTCCCTACTGCACCCATTCCTGCAATGTCAGCACCAATGTTCATTACAATTGCAGGAAAACTGAACAGCAACATCAAGTATAATAAAGGTTTTGAATAATGGGTCTTAAGCGTTCCTGCCAATCCATGTGCGGTAATCATACCAATTCTTGCACACATCTCCTGGATTGCGGCCATGAGTGGAAATGTCAGAAGCGCAGTCCATAGTGTCGAAAGTCCATACCCCGCACCAGCCTGGGAATAGGTTGCAATTCCCGAAGGGTCATCATCACTTGCACCTGTAATGAGTCCGGGTCCAAGTATTTTCCAGAAATGAAGAAGTTTATATGAAATCTTTTTTGTACCGTTCATTTATTTATGGCTTGAATATAGACACTGGCAGAAAACCATAAAAAAAGTTGGGGGGGGTGAGCCACCAACTTCTCAAAATTAATCCTTTTCGTTCTAATCCTTCTATTTCTTCAATGGCGTCTTCTTCAACACATCTCCTTTGGGAGAGAACTGGGCATTATACCCTTCTTTATCCTTCTGCAAGTCCATCGTATAAAATAATGGCTTGTCCGGTGACTCTACTTTGGTAACTGCTGAAATCTTGAAATCTGCAAAGTCCTTGGCAAGAGAAGCAGAAACTTCTTTTGGCAGATCTGATTCTGAAATTGTAGTTTCGGTTATAAGCCATTTTCCAATCGGAGAATAATTAGCGGATGTATTTACTCCTTTGTCATTAAAGACGACTTTATAGTAATTACTAATCAACTCAAATTTCGCATCGGTAGCAGCAGGAAATTTTGTTGCAAAGGCTTTTTTTACCGGGGCTGGAACCTTTTCAGTTGATAGTTTTTGGGTAAAACCCATTAAACATATCAACAAGAATGCTGACATTAGTACAAATAATTTTTTCATGATTTGAATGATTTTAAGGTTTTAAAATAAATAAACTATATTCTTACGAAAGCATCAATTGCTCATCAATTCGTGTACATCTTTAAAATTGAGGAAAAAATTTCAATAGGTATTGGGATTCCCACAATGAGGACAAACAGCCAATGTTCCTTCATATTTCTTCTTACAATTTTTACAGATGTATGTCGATCCGGAACCTGTTTCCTTTGCATAACCTGTTTCCTTTGCCCAACCAGATAACATTTTGTGTATTGATTGTACATTTTTACGAATATTGCCCAGGTTAATTGCCATTATGAAAAAGACAATAATTGCAATTAAACTCAAAATCGCTGTGATAACAAGAAATAAACTTGTGTCCATACTTTTGAGGATTAAATTTAAGATTGAATATGTTTTAGCTGTACAAAGGTAAACCCGGCAATTTCAGAAACCTTTACATCATTATGGAAAATGTTTATATAATTCACACATTTGAAAAGATGACCGGATGATTAAGCATAAAAACATAACAAAGATTAGAATACATGATTATGTGACCTTCTCGACCATTTAAGATTTAATTTTGAAGAGTTTCCGTTTGAGGCATTGTGACATTATAGTCAGGAAGAAGGATCCCAGTGTCCTGATTGAAGCCGAATTGCCACCAAGCTACTCCATGAGGTATCGAGGGATAATAAAAGCAGGAGATCAGTAAAGGAGGAAAGATAAGGTTGTCATTCCTGATCAGTATCCCCAATCCCACACCGGTCCATAAGGGTTGGTGAAAAAGAGATTCCCCGGCAGGAGCCACAAAGCCACCTTTCCCTTGTAGCATAAAGGCAAACCTGAATCCGTAAAAATAAATCGGTGTATACATGATCACCGAGAGAGCTGCGGATAATGATTTTATTCCATATAAGAGAGTATCGAACTTTACCTGGTTGATGAGGAAGTCTCTGTTGATATCACTATAATCGAGGTTGTTTTTCCGGAAATTGAAACCGAAACGGTAATCAGAAGAGAAATAATTACGAAACCTGAATTTTTTATTCCTGGTCACAAACAAGGGAGACAAGTATTTCAGGCTTATCTTCAGAACACAGTCTTCGGCTGATTTGTGATAAAGATATCCTCCCAGCACTGCCCTGCCCGAAAGGTATCCGAATCCATTTATAAAATCACCTGCTGAAAGATCAACACTCCCGTAGAGTCTTGTATAATAATCGTTGAATTCAGGCCCCAGCGTGACCTTGAAAGCTCTCCCATAAGGGATAATCTCTGGCTTTCCAAAATGGAGAATATAATCGGACAGGTAATAATTGTTCGCTGAAAATGCAAAACCTGTAAGGAATCGCGTAGTGTTGTAATATATTTTATTGTAATCAATTGAGAATCCGGGCCGGGAAGAAAATGACCTGTTGAAGAACGATTCTGCAATCACGAAGCGTGTTGGAATCGTATTATTCTTGATTTGGAAGGCACGACCGCCCCATAAGTTTAAATCGTTATAATAACTGATTTCTGGTACGAAGGTATTTTCTTCTTCGTTAATTTGCTTTTCCACCACCATTCTATTATACTGGTATCCAGCGCCAAAAGCCCATTTGGTCAAAATGGAATAGAAACTCCGGTTGAAGAAAAGCCCCAGGGATTGGTCACCTATGTCATCCCTGTTATATGAAATTAAAGTACCGAGGAAAGTCCCTGCAATGTTATCGTAGGAGAAAGATGCACCATTGATACAAAAAAACGGTTGCCGTTTTTCTTTGAAGGAAAAATCGGTGCTAAGCCTGTCGTCCAACCCGAGGAAATTTCCATCGTAAAGACGAACTGCCAGGCTGCTTGTGGTCGCTGTCAACACGCTGGCCCCGATCGAGAACACATCCTTGGTGACTATGATGATATCCACTGAATCTTTGGAATGATAAGGAACTGTGACATAGGTTTTAACATCATCGATGCATGACATCTGCCGGATATTCCGTTCATTATCGGCTAACAGGAAGGGATCAACTTTCTGCCCTTCTTTGATGAACAGGTTTTTCCGAATAACCGAGGAAAGGGTTTTTATATGCACTGCATTCAGGAAACTGCCAATGCTGGTTTGTATATTTGCCAAAGTATCGTAAATGCTGGTCCCAAAGGGATCCATGGTTACGATACGGATATGCCGGATTACCTTTCCCTTGTACTTGTTAAACGGCACTTCGCTTTTAACCTTATGCGAATTGTCTGATAAAGGTTGTATATCATTAGGTTTAAAAGCCAGTCCATATAACAGACGAGTGAATTTCCTTCGTGAGAATTTTTTATAAACAGAATCGTAAAAAGTGGTTGATCGTTTTGCATTTTCTCCACTTACCGATGAGCTCTCAGAGGATTGTATGATAAAAACCGTGTCTTTAAGTATCTTGTAGGTCTTCTCTTTATACTTAAACCAGGTTCCTTTCTTAATGGAGATGGTATCGAAAGAAACCGTAACCTTACGGTGTTTAGGATTTTCCTGGCCCCACGAAGGAAATAAAAAAATTAAAAAGAAAAAGACAGAGAAAAAAATCCTCAATATAAACCGTTCAAAGGTTGTCAATCTGACTGTTTTTTCAGTGAATATTACCGTTACAAAGTTGAGTACCATTTAAGGAAGAAGCGTTACATAAATTCAAATTTATCTTACATATTTCACACATTCGGGAAGGTGATCACATGATAAACACAAAAACCCAACAAGGCTGAAAATGTGTGAATAATGTAACTCTTTTCTGCAATTGTGTAAGGCATTCCGGGAACAATCGACGCACCTTTGTAAAGTGAGAATCACTTCATAAATTAATATCAGCTAAATGATGAACGATAGAAATGAAGTAAACTACTTGAAATAAATATTTTGCATCATGAGAAACCTATTTTGTTTATTGGCTGGTCTGATTATTTGCATCTCTTCTTTTTGCAGTACAGCCGACTCTATCGTAAAAAGTAACGATACAGTTAGAAAGGACGTAAAGCATGTAAGAACAAAGGTTTACCATATAAACTACTTTGTAGAGGGGTCTATTATCTGCGTTGGAATGGTTGGTGATTTATTTGCCATCCCCCGGTTAAAAAGCAAGCCGACCCTTTCTGATGCAGAACTCACTTTTGCGAATTCTGATCAGCAGAAAGATTTAATCAACACTTTTGACAGGTGGTCGTTAAGACAACCTACATCAGACCGTACCCTCTGGAAGAATATTTCCGATGACGGAGAAATTGGCATTTTTCTGTTACCCAGTTTGCTCATGATTGATAAAAAAATCCGCAAGGATTGGCTTCGTCTGCTGTTTATGTATGTGGAAGGGCATACAATCACTTTTACGGTTTACAATTATAGCCCTCTTGGACCATGGTTTCAGAACCGTTACAGACCTGCAGTTTACTATCCCGAATTATCTACCAGTGATCGCGAGAATCAAAACAACCGCAATTCATTTTATAGCGGACATACAGCTTCATGTGCTTACACGACTTTTTTCATGGTCAAGGTGTATTGCGATTATCATCCTGAAATCGGAGCATTAAAATATCTTTTGTACCTCGCTGCTTCGGTTCCCCCTTTGGCAATCGGATATGCACGAATAAGATCATTGGATCATTTTCCATCTGATGTTGCAGTGGGTTTTGGGTTGGGGGCGGTTATTGGAATTGTCGTTCCTGCAATCCATAAATATCCATTCAGTAAATATCTTTCTTTAGGCTTGTGCTCTTCCCCTGATGAAGTGGGTATAAGTGTCTGCTGGAAATTATCAGATAAACATACTCTCCCTCCAGGCAATTAAAACGCAGAAATCAGGGTAAGTGAAGAGATACCCGGGTTTATGTAATTTTGAAATGAAAATTGTAATTACCAAAATACAAAAAACTTTTCTTATTGTAACCGGTTCCATCATCATTATGGTAACGGTTGTTATTCTGTTGCTCTCGCCAATCGAAAAGTACCTGGCAGAAAAGTATGTGTTGAAATACCTGGGAAGGCAGATTGAAATGAGTTGGATTTATATAAATCCATTTACCGGTTATGTTCATATCAGCAATCTGAAAATCTATGAATCAAAAAACCTGCCAGAGTTTAAAACTGGCGACAGTATCTTCTTTTCAGCAAAAGGTGTAAGTGCAAATTTTGCAGTGTTGAAGCTTTTAGCAAAAACAGTTGAAATAACTGAAATCACATTAGACAGTCCAAAGGGAATCATTATTCAAAACAAGAATGAAGTAAACTTCAGAGATCTGATAAAACTGTTTACTCCAAAAAAGTTTCATTCAAAACGGGCAGGGTTTCATTTTAATATTAAAAAGATCACAATAAGAAATGGTGAATTCTGGTATCACGATAAAGTTACACCGTTCATTTATTTTATTAAAGATGCAAATTTTGAAAGTGAAGGAAAACATTGGAATGCGGATACCCTGGCTGTAAAATATTCTTTCCTGTCAGGTCCTACAACCGGAAGCGCTAAAGGTATTTTTACAATCAATTTTAAAAATCTTGATTATCATTTTGTGATTTTTGTTCACAAATTTGATTTAAAATTTTTGGAACAGTACCTTACGGTTTTGGTTAATTATGGAAAATTCAGATCCAACCTTGATGCAAATATCACGGCAAGCGGAAATTTTAAAGACCTGGAAAATTTAATTGCAAAAGGGCTGCTTGAATTCAATGATTTTCATATCGGTAAAAATCCGAATGAGGATTATGCCTCCTTCGACAAATTGACAATACAAATAATTGAACTGAGCCCGAAGAACCACCAGTACCGTTTCGATTCTTTATCCCTAAGCCATCCTTTTTTCAAATATGAGCGCTATGATTATTTAGATAATCTGCAAAGGATGTTCGGTAAAAACGGAACAAATGTATCTGCTTTCATGTCTGCACCCGGAAGGTTTAACTTGATCCTTACGATTGGCAAATATATAAAAGGACTTGCACAAAATTTTTTCCAGAGTGAATACAACATTAACCATCTGGCAATATCCAAAGGCAATTTTCTTTTCAATGACTTTGCGGTAAGCGAGAAATTTTCCATTGCTGTAAACCCTCTTTATTTTCTAGCAGATTCTGTCGGCAAAAATCAAAAACAGGTAAACGCATTTCTCAAATCCGGGATTCAGCCTTATGGCACTATCTCGGTATCCCTGAGCATAAACCCGAAACAGAACGGAGATTTCAATATGCAGTATCATATTCAACGGGTACCTGTCTCTATGTTTAATCCCTATCTTGTCACATATACTTCTTTCCCGCTGGACCGGGGGACCATTGATTTCAATGGTACATGGAACCTTCGAAATAAAATCCTGCAAAGTGTTAATCACCTGGTGATAATTGATCCACGTGTAACCAGGCGATTGAGAAATAAGGATACAAAATGGCTTCCCATGCCTTTGATCATGTCTTTAATCCGTGATCGTGGCAACGTTATTGATTATGAAATTCCTATAACCGGTAATATAAAAAATCCAAAATTTCATTTACATGATGTGATCATGGATCTGCTTGCAAACATTTTTGTCAAACCAGCTACAACTGGTTATAGATTGCAGGTGAAAAATACAGAAACTGAAATTGAAAAATCCCTTACACTAAAATGGAAATTCCGGCAGCCTGCACTACTGACTTCCCAAGAAAAGTTTGTAAACAGGATGGTTGATTTTCTGAAAAATAATCCTGATGCATCTATAATTGTTTTTCCTGTGCAATACGCTGAAAAAGAAAAAGAACACATCAGTTTTTTTGAAGCCAAAAAAAAATATTCTATCTCATTGAAAGCCAGTAACGATAAGCTTTTCAGTAAGGATGATTCCCTTGATGTTGATAAAATGTCGGTAAAAGATTCTTTGTTTGTTCGGTATCTAAACACAAAGGTTGGTGGAAACCAAATGTTTACGATACAGGAAAAATGTAACAAATTCATTGGTTCAGCTATTATCACTGCCAGATTCAATCAATTAAATAAAGAAAGAGAAAACGCCTTTATGCTGCAGTTCAGGAAAAATAATGTGGACAACCGTGTAAAAATTTATCCAGCCGAAGAAAGCATCCCATACAATGGATTTTCATTCTTTAAAATTGTCTACAAAGATGAATTTCCGGATGCCTTGATCAAGGCTTACCGGAAAATGAATGAATTAAATGATGAAGCACCCAGGGAAAAGTTCAAAAAGGAACGTAAGCAAAATAAAAGCACGCTTTCTGAAATAAGTCTATGATGGTCACAAAACTCATTATGTGACCATATCTTCAAATGTGGGAATAATGTAACTTATTTCAATTGTTGTGTAACACAAATCCATATAAAGATGTGCAACTTTGTAAAGTGATAATTTCTTCACAAAAAACGTAAAATGTATGAAAACCAAAAAGCTCTTTCTTTCGATTCTTATTATTTTCTGTGTTGGTACATGGGTAACACCACAAAAAGTATCCGCACAAGGTGGACCCGTGAATTTCCAGGTATTTTATGATAATTTAAGTCCCTATGGAACCTGGTTCGACAATCCCGAATACGGGTATGTTTGGGTACCTGATGTGGCTCCCGGGTTTTCTCCTTATTCCACAAACGGGCATTGGGTATACACTGATGAAGGGTGGACATGGGTTTCTAATTACCCGTGGGGATGGGCACCTTTTCATTACGGTCGCTGGTACACTGATCAAAAGTATGGCCCGATTTGGGTTCCGGATAATGAATGGGGGCCCGGATGGGTTACCTGGAGAAGATCAGGGGATTATTATGGATGGGCACCCATAGGACCTGGGGTCAGCATCAATGAAGCTTACAGTAATTCCTATAATGTACCTTCTGATCGGTGGACATTTGTAAGAAACAGGGATTTTGGAAGAAGAGACCTCAATAATTACTATATCAACCGATCAAACAATGTTGCAATCTATAAGAGTTCAACAGTCATTAACGATACCCGCATTGATAAACAGCGCAATGTAACATACAATGCAGGTCCCGCGAAAGCGGAAGTAGAAAAAGTGGGTGGAAGACCAGTTACTGCCGTTGCAATTAAAGAAAGCAGTAAACCTGGCCAGAGTTTGAGTAACAATCAGCTACAAATATACAGACCTCAGGTACAAAAAACGAGCTCCAACGGACAGAAACCAGCCCCTTCCAAAGTGGCAAGTTTAAAAGATGTGAAACCTCCTGCACAAAGAACTGGTGCAACTCCTTCACAAAAAGTAAATCAACCTGCTAAGCAACAAACGGCACCGCAACATACCGTTCAACCAGCTAAGCAGCAACAAACGCAACCGCAACATACCGTACAACCAGCTAAGCAGCAACAAACGCAACCGCAACACACCGTACAACCAGCTAAGCAGCAGCAACCACAACAGCAGCAACATAATGCTCAACCTGCCAAGCAACAACAGCAACCACAACAGCAGCAACATAATGCTCAACCTGCCAAGCAACAACAGCAACCACAACAGCAGCAACATAATGCTCAACCTGCCAAGCAACAACAGCAACAACACAATGCTCAACCTGCCAAGCATCAGCAACAACAAAACGCTCAACCACCCAGACAGCAGCAATCACAACCACAACATGAAAATCCTTCTCAAACCAAAGAAGAGAATCCTCCACATTAATCGTTTCCTGGTTTGCTGTGATTGATGTAGAAAGATAAGGATTAAAAACCGAGAATGATAATTTGAAAAAGCAATTAGAACCTGCAGTAATATTGAAAATGTAGTAGAAAGGGTAAGTTTATGAAAACCAAAATGATGATCTTTTCTTTTATTCTTATGCTCTGTATAAGTATACGGATATCACCGTTAAAAGCATATGCAAAGGAAGCATTGGCACAAAAAAACAATCCTAATATTCAGAATCCAAAACAGCAACCCGATACTGCTCAACCGCCGAAACCACAACAGGCCCAACCGCAACATCCTGGTCAAGCGCCAAAGCAAAGACAAGCACATCCGCGACATCATAGTCAACCTACCAAGCAAGAGCAATTACAGCCTCAAGGTCCTGGGCAACCACCAAAGCAGCAGCATTCACAGCCACAACAAACCAATCCAGGTAAAAATGCGGAAAAGGAACAACCATCACAACAAGATACCCCCCCCAAAAGTATGGCTACTTAATAGCTTCATTGTTCATTAAATTATTTAATATATTCTGCTAACTTAAACCATCTATTATGCCACTATTAACCATTTTAATCGTACTTGTTGTTGCAGGTCTTATATTATGGCTTGTCAATACTTACATCCCCATGGACCATAAAATCAAAACCATTTTCAATGTTGTGGTTGTGATTGTTGTTATCGTTTGGTTACTCAAAGTATTCGGGGTCTTAGCTTACCTGATGAGTTACCATGTATAGAATTTTCAGCTGACATTTTAATTTCATAGTCACAATAAAAGTTACCTCGAGTATCACTCAATAACTTTGGAATATGGCTACCAGGTTGATTTATATGAGAAAACAACTCTTGTTTTTACTAGTGCTCCTGTTAAGTCTTCAATTCCCTTCGTTTGCTCAGACTGATACAATTTCTGCAAAGAAACTCAAGGCGATGGCTGCGGATGATTCTATAGCCGCAAAACCGCTTAGTTCCATTCCCAGAAATGAAAGGACTCCTTCTATAGTCCCGGACATAGGCTATTTTAAATCCATCCTTACTGATTCTAGGGACATCCTGATTTCACCCGGCCGATGGAATAAATATCAATGGATTGCAGTCTCAGGTATTGTTGTGGTGGCAGGTGTTTTATATACTCAAGATGCCAACATTCAAAAAGTAGTTCAGAAGAACCAGACTCCTCTTTGGAACAGTGTCTCAAAATATGGGTTAGAGCGCTTGGGTAGCGGCCTATATTCCCTGCCCGCATTGGGTGTTCTGTATGGTGTTGGAGCAATAATCAAAAATGATAAAGCACGTTATACGGCATTAAAGGGAGCAGAAGCCTATCTGTTAGGTTTCATTGCTGACAATATAATGAAACAACTTACAAATCGTCACCGGCCTTATCAGAGTGATCCAGCCAATCCGGATATATGGAATGGCCCGTTAAGTCTTACTATTAACAGCTCATTTCCGTCAGGACATTCTACTAATATTTTTGCTGTTGCTACGGTTATCGCAACTGCATACAGCCAGACTATCTGGGTTCCAATTGTTTGCTATACTCTTGCAGGGCTTACTGCTGCCTCCCGCGTTTACCAGAATGATCACTGGTTCTCAGATGTATTTGTTGGATCGGCATTAGGTTTTGCCATCGGAAGAACGATCATGAATAACCATATAAAAAAGTTAAAGGTCCTTCCGATAAGTCATGTTGGGAATGGTGTCATGTTAGTATACAGCCTTGATTGATTTCCTTGGTTATTTCTTCCTTCTTAATTCTTAATTATAGTATCCCCTCCGCTGCTTATCCTGCAAATAAAGCAAAAGAAATATTTTCTGTTCCATTCTCACTGTATGCATATTTGGATAATCAGTTTCGTACCTGTCGTTGTAATAAATATAATTTTCAAATCCTACATTCAGGCCTTTATAAAGAGCCACGGTAATTCTTGGTTTTAAAATATGGAGGAAATTATTTCCAGGTGTACCGACATATGTATGAACCATGAAGAAATAATAGATCATTGAAAAAGTCGCATATTTACTAAGATTGACAGTGCCTTCAAACTTTCCCTCCAGCCCCCCGCCAAAATTGTAATCTCTGATTAGTGTGGTATCGGACACTCCCAATCGTTTGGTGCTTCCGGCAAAAGGGACTATAGCCAAATGGACGCTGGTATAAAGATTACTTGTCTTGCTTAAGGGTAATTTAGTAATCACTCCTCCACCAAGACCAATGGCTCCTATCTCAAATGTTTTTGTATCCCAATAATCATAATATTGAAATCCTCCAAGAAGGATTGCCAATTTCCCTAGTTGATAATTTTTACCAACCAGTATTCCATAGCCGGTCAAATTATCAAGATATTTTCTTCCCACTCCGATGTTGAAATCTACACGAAATTTAAAAAAATCATATGGATTTCGTGAACGTATCTCAAATGGATTTCCGTAATCCAACTGAGCGTCAATCATTGCATTAACTGTTCCGTTTCCTAAGAACCCGAAATTCTCATCGTTTACCCACCGTGCCCCTGCATAAAATGAAATGTTTATCGGCTCTTTCTGATAAACTTCTCCATTGGTTCTTCTGAAAGTTTTCCCTTGCAACAGTCTGTTAAAACCTCTCATGGGGTCAATTAATCCGGCTGCTATTTCACGAAAGACCCTCTCTGTTCCTCTCGTGCGATCATCTAATATATTCGAGCTTAAACGATATAGTATTTCTCCTAATAATGCTCCTGAAACAGTTGTTGTGATCAAGTCATTTCTTTCCGGTACTCCGTTCTCTCCAAAAATCTTCCACATATAAGAGCCGCCAAAAGCATATACAGTTGATAAATAAAAATCATATCCGTTTGACCGTGCTGCATTATAATAGATGGAGCCACAATAAGGGTGCATAAAAAAGTTCATGCCGAACCGGTCCTGGTCCCATTCCCATCCACTCCCCCAGGGCCAGCCTGCCTTCAGGTTGCGTGTCCATGTTCTAAAATCAACTCTAGCGTATGGTAAATCTAAAGCAGATCTGTCGAAAACATTTAATAAAGCATTGAATCCTATGATGTCAACAGCAGGTTTCCAAAAAGAATAGCGTTTATTATATTTCGGGTCGTCTTTGAGCAAATCCCCGTACTTATTTTGCTTTGTAGTATCAACCAGTTTGCTTTTTTCTGGTTCATTGCCGACTGAATCTGAAAGTGTTTTTACTTTTACTTTTTCGATCTTCTTGAGTTGTTCTTCTCTTGTTCCTTTTCCGGGTACTATAGTATCATTGGGTGCCACTTTTTTGGGATTTTGAGGAACCACATCCTGACCAAATATAAAGGAAGAAAGCAATAATAAAAGTGTTAAGATGGATATTATTTTCATTTTTTCTTGTTCTCCTTATCAATTCTTTTTTGTTCTTTAGCTTTCACTTTTTCAAGGCTGTCTTTCGTTGCCTGCTCTGCTTTTGCCTTCTTGTTAAAATAACCTTTTAGAAGGAAATTATGCTTGGCGGCATTCATATTTTCATTAAGCCCTTTACTGCTTTTTCTGATATTCACCATGGTCTGACTCAGATTTTCTGCAATTGCTGTATCCTGAATTAATCTGCCGATGGTTCCCTTTCCACTATTAACCTTAATCATAATCTGCGCCAATTCGTCTGAAACAATTTCAGCATTATATGCTGTTACACGCAGGCTTGCCATGATGGCATCCATTTCGACCGGTTCTTGGGAACCAATTGGTTGCCCGTCTTTTACGACAGGAGCATCACTATTGCCTTGCGAAATAACTAAAACGCGGTCGCCAATAAGCCCTGAGGAACCAATACCTGCTTCACAATCCGTTCTAATAAATTTCTGAATATTTTTTCGAACTAACATATCAACCTTCACCGTTGAATCATTTATTATTTTAATGTTATCGACCGTGCCTATATTGATTCCCGAGAAACGGACATTATTTCCGACCTGTAACCCGCTTACATTATAAAAAGTCGTAGTAAGTGTAAAAACAGGGTTAAATAAATTCTTTTGTTTCCCTATGAAGAAAATGGCAATGACAAAGAGAGCCAATCC
This sequence comes from uncultured Bacteroidales bacterium, assembly GCA_963800585.1. Lineage (GTDB taxonomy): Bacteria > Bacteroidota > Bacteroidia > Bacteroidales > FEN-979 > FEN-979. The sequence goes on along the minus strand of CAWDBP010000008.1, from coordinate 277,188 downwards.
TCCGGCGATAAACAGCCCCAACCGTATTTTGAATTTCTGTGTGTGCGTGTCCATATGTTTATAGTATTAATTCTGAGATCTGTAAAATGATTATTTAAAGAATGATTTGATTAACACGTCCGTCGACTTTTCAAACTCTTCCACTGTTCCTTCCAGGTAAACTTCACCGTCATGCAACATGATAACCCGGTTTGCAGTTGCACGGGCACACTCAATATCATGCGTAATAATAAGGGAAGAAGTTTTATATGTTTTTTGTACTTCATTGATGAGTGAACTTATTTCATCGGATGTCACCGGGTCAAGCCCGGTCGTTGGTTCATCATACAACATGATCATGGGATCGACGACAATGGTTCGGGCAAGGCTGATCCGCTTACGCATTCCGCCGGAAAGTTGCGAAGGCATTTTATTTAAGGCGTCCGATAACCCAACATGTTCTAACGCTTCATTTATTTTACCGTCTATTTCTTTTTGGGTCATACTTTTTTTTATCCTTCTCAATGGAAACTCCAGGTTTTGCTTTACTGTCATGGAATCGTACAGTGCCCCACTCTGAAAAAGAAAACCAATTTTCTTTCTCATCTCTCCTAACCCATCCCTATTTAATTTACTGACATCTTCGCCCAGGACATTGATTGTACCTTCGTCGGGATCTAATAAACGAACAATACATTTTATCAGGACGGATTTCCCTGAACCGGATTTGCCAAGCACCACCAGGTTTTCGCCATTAAAAAGTTGCAACGACACATTTTTTAATACTTCCTGCTGGTAAAATCCTTTCCTCAGGTTATTAATCTCAATAACCTGTTTGTCGCTTGTTGCTTTTGCCGGAACAATCGTTCGTATTTGGGAAACATCCATAATTTATAATTCACAATTACAGTAAATCGGTTATTTGCACCGCAATCAGATCTACAAATATCACTAACAAGGAGGCCAGCACCACTGCAGAGTTTGCAGCAATCCCAACACTTTCTGTTCCCCTGCCTGCAGTATATCCTTTATAGCATCCAACTAACCCAATAACAGCACCAAAAAAGAACGTTTTAATAAGAGCCGGTAAAAAATCCATAAAACGAATCTGGCTGAAAGCCTGGGAGAAAAACAGAACAAAAGTCACATCTCCTTTGATATTGGTTCCTGCCCAACCGCCCAATAACCCAAGTCCGTCTGCATAAAGTACCAACAAGGGAATCATGAGTGTTGCTGCCAATACCCTTGTAACTATTAAAAATTTTATTGGATTGGTAGAAGATACTTCCATGGCATCAATCTGCTCTGTTACCCTCATTGAGCCTAACTCTGCACCCATTCCTGAACCAATCTTTCCTGCACATATCAAGGCCGTTATCACTGGTCCCATTTCACGGATAAGCGATATTGCTACCATTCCTGGCAACATGGAAACTGCTCCGAAATGCGCCAGGGCAGGTCGCGATTGAATGGTCAGCACCAGGCCCATGATGATTCCTGTTACCGAAATAAGCGGTAAGGATTTATTTCCAATTTGAAAACACTGGCGTAAAAATTCCCTGAATTCAAAGTCCTTGGAAAAAGTTTCTGTAATTGTCTGCCTTATGAATAAGAAAAAATTGGCCAACTCCGTCAAAAAACTGTTTGCTTTTACAGTTTTCTCAATGGTTTTTTCAGTAAGCCTGATGGCATGCTTTGTTGCCCCGCCCTTAATCTTCGGGATTACCTTGATAACAGGATTAAAAGGTGTCATAAAATACCGGTTGATTCCATCCGTTTCTAAAAAAAACATTCACTGTTCAGCGTACAATATCATACGATGAATCTTTATAGTACAAAGGTGGTTGCATTAATCAGGATTTGTGTTACAAAACTTCAGGAATAAGTTACATAATTCACACATTTTCAAATAATCCGGGCAGGATATAATGGTGGAATGAAAGCGTAAAATAATCAGGTTGAAATGGGATAAAAGTCTGCCTAACCTGAGAATTACTGCCAGTTAAACAAAATTCCGTCCCTTGCTTTTCCCTGGAACGGAATTTTGTCAAGTAAGCAGTAGATAAGTAGTTGCACCTGATTTATATGCTACATATCCGATTAGTAAAAAGATGATTCAATCCAATAAAAATCTGTCAGTTGTTAATATGACTTGCTCACTCGGACTTTGAGCGCTAGTTTCATCTTCGGCAGTAATAAATATTTTAATTGGTTTGGATGAGGATAAAGTCTCAAAAGATGCCTTTAATTGTTTTGAACCTTGGTTTGGCTGACTGTTTAATCGCCCAAGATTTTTTATTATTTCTTTATCTGTTAGAATCCAAACCACATAGGCATGTCTCGATGGTTGCAGCCTGTTAACCTCAGCCAGATCTAATACTTGTACCTGAATATCATAATTCAAGTTTTTGTCTCTTGTTACCTTGACATAACCCCGGGCCGCCGGAGTAATTGAGGAAGATAAAAAGACAATTTTTTTAGCATATGAATCAACTGTAAGCAGAATCATAATTGCAAAAAAAAGGAAAACAATTTTTTTTGTCAGGATGTTCATTCTTCTATTTTTCATTTTATTGATTTTAATATTATATGAATTTCCGTAATACAAAGATGCGTCTATAAAGCTTGAAAAGTGTTACATAACTGCAATAATAAGTTACATCATTCACACTTGCTAAGGATTACTTTTTAATGCCTTTCGTCATGACGTTCATCGTGTTGATGCCTGTCTCCATGCCTTTCGTGTTCTGGTCCGCGTACAAAACAAGAGGACATGAGAGCTAGCACTAATAACATTAAAAAAATATTTAAAGGTTTTAATAATTTGCCTGCTCCTGTCTTCATTGGAGTTTCTTCGTTCTTGCTTTTATCAGCCTGAAGAAGATTTTTTGATATTTTCATATTTTTGAATTTTAAACAGAGCCCCCATCCTGATGAATACCTGGGTAGAGGCTTTGTGCATTAAATAATTTATTGTTGTGAAATCAATTTACGAGATTGAATTGTTCTATTTTGCGAAGTCACTTTATAGAAATAGATTCCTGAAGGAAGATTCCCTGTATAAAGCGTGGTCAATAATTGAGTGATAGCTATACGCATCACTTCTGTTCCAACAACACTGTATATTGTCAATTCGCAGTTATTAATCAGTGCAGCATCATTCAGGATAATTTTAGTTGACGTGCTAAATGGGTTTGGAGCTATCGTAACTGCATCATCCGTATTCCTGGTATTAAGACCAGAAATGCCAGTAATGTTGCACCCGAGAGGCATTGTGGCAGTCATTGCAGTTGTCGTTAAAGCACCAATTGTGGTGAGCGCTCTGCCATCCAGTTTAACTCCTGTATTCAATGCTCCTAAAGCTCCATTATTACAAACTATCGTTCCGCAGAAATCAGAATAGTTATTTATACTCACTGCACCTTCAATCTTCCAGAACACATTCTTTGACTGCGTTCCATTAATCAAGCTGACTTTTGAATAAGTGCTGGTTGAAAGGGCCCCGAATATTTGGATAACAAATACGGCATCTGCATTACCTTCTGCATTGAGGAAAAGTGTATCAGTAAATACTGTAGCCGCGTTCAGGAGGTAAGTATGGGGCGTAAGAACCAGGTTGTTGCCAAATTGTGCAGGATACAGCAACTCAATATCATAAGGAATTGTGTTCAGGTAATTGTAGACATTATTCAAATCAGCTGCGCATTGCGCTGTAGACGCATCAGGAATGGGGTGAATCTTACCTGTTACTAATAGCGAATCGAAGCCGGTTGTTAAACCTACATTTGTTCCAACATCACCCGTGACATAAGTAATGCCGCTGTTTGAAACTGCGCCGTCACCAGAGAATAACGCATAACATTCGGTGGAAGCAAGCGCAGGAGCTACTGGTCCATTAAGAACAGGACTTCCACAACCGATGGGCGTATAAGCCAATACTCCATCAACAGTAACAGCCCCGGTAGTAGAAAGTGCCCTACCTTCAAGCGTGTCGCCAGTGTTCATATTAATTGCAGCGTTGTTAGCGATAACTGTTCCCCTCATGGTGGTTCCGGAAGCCATGCTTACCAAACCTTCCACCTTCCAAAAAACATTACATGCCAGGGCTCCATTGATCAAGTTGATTTTAGAATTAGCATTTGTGGAAAATGAACCTTGTATCTGAATAATAAATACCGCACCAGCATCACCCTGTGCATCTATAATAAGATCTGAGTTCAATGTTGCTGCCCCGGATACTAAGTAGACACCTGCAGTAAAAATCTGTCCGTTTCCAAGCAAAACCGATGGAAAGAAAGTCGCAGTCGTATTGTTCAACTGGTTATATGCAATCAGCAAATCTGCTGCACATTGGGCGCTTGCAGCATCATTGTCGCACATCACACCATTCACATTTCCGAATCCGGTACTGGAACCGCTGTTCGTGCCAACATTGCCTGTTACCTGCGAAATTCCAGTATTGGTTACTGCCCCTACTGTTGAAAAGAGGACGAAATTAGCAGCAACCCCTAATGGAGGAGCTTGTGCAAAATTCAGCTCAGGTATAAAGAGCAGCATAATTGCAGTTAATGCTTTGAATAAAATTGTTTTCATGTTAATTCAAATTAATTCGTGAAAGGATTTTCACATCTATACAAAGGTCGTCACATTGCTTACATTAAATGTTACACAACTATAACCAATAGTTACATCATTCACACATTTCCTTAATATCAGGAAATTGATATACAGCAATGAAGTTCAGACTTAATCCGGGGTGGATCAGGGATGGATTTCTCCAAGGGTCATATTATCGCTGACTGGGGTTTCATTCGATCCATCTCCTCCTTTACGAAATATTTCGACGGATAATCCATAAACATCCCTGAAATTTTCTTTTACATCCGAAATATTCATAGAAGGAAGAATTTCAATTGCACCTTCATTGCTTATTGCTCTGCAATCCTGCAATGATTTACCGCTATGCCTGATTAGTTTTGTCGAAGGAGCAGCACCGGGATGACTTGGTTTAGCATAGAAAGCAAGGATCAAACCCGGAAACATTTTACTGAATTCTTCCTGAATTGCAGATATTCTTCTGCTGTTGTTAATTATGATTTTCATTTTTCTTTAAATTCGTGCGTTTGAAAATTTCATGAAACCTTAATATCGAGTCCAGTTATAAAGGATCCAATCCGTTTATTACTATCTTATACCCAATACCTAAACTCCAATACTAGGGTTCTGTATTGAACAGGATATATAATCCTGTGTAAAATTCAGAAAGTTTACAATTTACAGCAATCACCACCAATTCCGGCGGCTGTTTAAAAGATCAAAGATGATCATGATAACACCAATTATAATCAGCACATGAACCAGTGGTGAGTGCCACTGAAATGCAAATAGCCCAAGCAACCAGAGGACAACCAGTACTAGCCCAATAATCAATAACAACCTTCCCATAGCTTTAAATTTTTAAATGAATACTATTTTTTCAATTGTCGCCGGTAGACAGACAAAGGGGTAAAAGTACGATCAATCACTATAAAAAATGTTACACAACTATTAAAATCAGTTACATAATTCCTACATTTATTGAACTGTATTGATCAGGCTTTATAAACCGGATAATCGGTATATCCTTTTTCATCCGAGGTATAAAATAAATCCATATGAAGATCGGTTGATAAAGTCGAGTCATTTTTCAACCTTTCAACAAAATCGGGATTGTTGATAAACGGACGACCGAATGCGATGAGATCACCCAATCCGCTTTCAATATCGGCTTCTGCCCTTTGCAAGTCATAACCACCAGAGAGAATTATGGTATTTTGGAAAACATCCCGGATGCGTTTCTTAAGTTCTATCGGTACCACGGGGGCTCCCATTGCAGAATGATCTACAAGATGGATGTAAGCTATTCCTAGTCGGTTTATTTGTTCCGATAGGTATAGATATGTAGTGTCGATCTCGGGGTAATATGGCATATCACTAGCCACACCATAAGGAGATAAACGAATTCCGGTCTTCCCCTTACCAATGGTTTCAGCTACTGCAATTACTACTTCAAGAACAAACTTGCAACGGTTTTCAATACTCCCGCCATAATTATCATTCCGGATATTGCTGACTGGTGAAAGGAACTCTTCGAGCAGATAACCGTTTGCCCCATGCAATTCCACACCATCAAACCCGGCATCAATAGCATTTAATGCTGCGTTAACAAATTCTGTTTTAGTATGCAGAAGATCTTCGGTACTCATCTCTTTTGGAACCGGAAAATCCTGTAACATTTTTGCGTCGGTCCACATCTGTCCAGCAGCTTTTACCGCCGAAGGCGCTAGTATTTGAGATCCTTCAGGCATATTGAGGGAATGGCTTATCCTTCCAGTATGCATAAGTTGAACAAATATTTTTCCACCACCTTTGTGAACAGCCAAGGTTGTCATTTTCCAGCCTGCCACTTGCTGTTGGTTAAAAATTCCTGGTATCCGTGCATAACCGAGTCCATTGGGCGATGGAGATGTACCTTCCGTTAAAATCAAACCGGCTCCGGAACGTTGCTTGTAATATTCTGCCATCAGTTCATTTGGCATATTTCCAATCGCCCTGCATCTTGTCATTGGCGACATGACGATACGATTTTTCACTCCGACAGTTCCAACCATTGTTGGTGTAAATAATTTTAGATCTTTCATATGTTCAGTTTGATGCATGTCAATCTCCTTTATCCTCATCGAGGTCTTCATGATCGTCTCCACCAATACTGTAATAATTATTCTCCTCATCCTCACTCCCTATATTCTCCTGATTATCATCCAATTCTGAGCCAGGAACATCCAAATCACTGCCTGAGACATCATCCATAAAATCTTTCTCATTATCTTTTTCACCTTCGTATTTCTCAATCGAATCTTTTTTTCGGGAAACATCTTCAGGATCTATATTTTTTTTAATATGAGATTCATTATAAACATCTTCGCTGGCAGGATATAATGGATACCCCTGAAGATTGTCTTTCTTCTTGTCCCCTGCCTTCCAAACAGGCAGCTTATTATTATCACCTTTATCTTTCATATGCCTTAACTTTAGAAAGAGAATATTGAAACTGTATTTTCATACATCATGAATTTTACCGTTGTAATTGAATTTTCACAATAAAACAAAGTTCGGCACCTTTTTTACATCGCGTGTTACACAACTGCAACAATAATTTACATTATTCCCACATTTGTACCAGTTGATAATGATTCCTTACAAATTCCAGCAGACTATCAACACAGGTTCTGCTTTAAAATCCAGACTAGCTATGTTTTTTTGTTGGAATGATAAAAAGCGGAATAGAGGTATGATGTAACACTTCTTCCGTAACACTTCCCATGACTATATTTTCCAACCATCTCCTGCTGTGAGATCCCATGACAATAATATCGGCATGTAATTCTTTTGCTGTCTTTAATATTGAATCCGCAAAATCGCCATCTTTAACCAACGTTTGGATGTTTTTATCACCAAGGTGTTGTTTCGTTTTATCAAGAAAATGTTGAGCTGCATTTTTCAGTCCATCAGCATTGTCTAATTGAAATGGACCAGCCTCGAGGTAGCCTGTATATCCCATTATCGGAGAAAATTCCGATGAAGAATAATATACCAGGTCAGTTATTACATGCATCAGGATAACTTCTGCGCCCATGGCTTTAGCAAATGAAAACCCAACTTCTGCAATTTTTTGTGCAGTTGGATTATAATCCAATGCAATCAGTACTTTCTTCTTTTTAGTTATTTTCATTTATATTACATTTTCAATTGGTTACCTTCTTATGATTTAGTTCATGCTTTAATTTTGTTTCAATTAGTTTATGTTTTGTGATTTCCCTGACCAGTTCTTTATTTGTCTTTTTTATTTTAGTTATTTCAACTTCATTATCAATCTTTTTATCAATAAGTTGCAATCGCAAGCGCTCAATGACATCTAATTTCTTTTCCAATAAATGTTGTAGTTCAAGAAGTTGTTTCTCTACCAACTTTATTGCTGAAATGTCGGTTGCTATAACTATGCAATGATCACCTTGCAGATAAGAAGGAAGAAGGAGAAAGGATAGTTTCAGAAACAATGAGCCGGTTAAGGATATGATCAGGACATCGCTCTTCTTCTTAGTCAGACGGGAAAGCAGGTGCTTGAATTTTGATTGGTCACCCGGGGCGAGGAAGTGCTTAAAGGCTGAACCTATCACACGTTCAATAGGGTCGTTTACAAGTTTAGCAAATTTTTTATTGCAATAGATAATAATTCCATCTTTAGTAAGAGTAAGTGCTCCTTCATTCATCTCTTCTACAAAAGTACGATATGGCGTTTCAGCAGAACTGATCGAATAGACTTGTTCTCCTTTCTTTCCGGAAACCACAATAGCATCCATTTCTCCGTTTCGGATTGCTACAAGGATTTCTTCAGTTTCAGACAGGCGGGAACGTAATTCCTCATTTTCAATTATGAGTTGTTCTATCGTTTTGGTCATGGACATCAGTATTACAAATCAAACGGGTTAAATGTTCTGTAAATAACAAAGTCACTCTATCCTTTTCAGATCCAATCCAAGAAGGACTTTTTCCTTGTTTGACATATCTCCGATGATACGTCGGAAAGGAAGCGGCAGTTTTTTAATCAAGGTCGGAGCTGCGATGATCTGTTCATCTTTGGCAAGACATGGTTTTTGATACAAGTCGATCACCTCCAATTCGTATCGTCCTTCAAGATATTCTTCGCAAATCTTTTTCAGATTCGTTATTGCCAGGACTGACCGGGTCGTTACACCGGTTATATATAAACGCAATATATATTTGTCTTTGCTTAATCCGGATACTTTCAGATCGAATTTCTCTGTTGAGTTTTTTTTCTTTGATTTATTCTCTTTCATAATATTTTTGATAAACAGTGTACTTATAAATCAGCTGACAGGCAATAAATCCAATCCAACAAGAACACGTTCTGTATTTGAGAGATCGCCGATTATCTTTCTAACGGGCACCGGTAATTTTCTGACTAATGTTGGTAAGGCAAGAATCTGGTCCTCGGCACCTAATTGTGGATTTATCAAAAGATCAATTACTTCGATAGAGTATTTACCTTTTAATTGGTCCTCACATATCTTCTTAAGGTTTGTAAATGCAGTGAGGGCTTTTGGTGTTTGACCTGCAACATATAATCGGAGTATCCATTTATCATCTAAAGCTTTAACCGGTCTTTCTGCTTTACTGCTTTTTCCTGAGTTCTCTTTTTTTGGTCTCATCGGGTATTCTTTTAATTATTTTTTCACCTTGTTAGTCATAATCTTTTTTAGGCCGGCTTTCCGGCTTTCCGCCATTTCTATTTTATCTTGTTCCAGTCGTTTAATCGTATCCTTTTCTGTCTCAATCATTTTGACAGCTTCAGCCTCTTCCAGTTCAAAATCGATTTGCATAGTAGCAATCTGAGTTTCCAATGCTTTACGTTTTCGTTCTATTTCACGTTTTTTTTGTTCGATATCGTTTTTACGAATCAACAATCCGGCATTTTCATTTGCTTCCTGTGCAACACGTGCTGAGCCCGTTAAAACTCCGCTTGCACCGATATAAGCCTCACGTAATTCAACGCCATGGTTTGTTAAAATGAATTCGCGGATTTGGTTAGAGTGAGCCATACCGCGTGATTTAAGAACATACATTCCCCTGTTTCGTTCACCGCTTAATTCAATATCACGAAGTAATAACCACGTATCGATTAGTGATGATATTGCAACATCCGTACTCTCTAGAGCACTGTTGTTTGCAGTTAAGCTGGTAAACAATGCTGTTATTTGATTCGACTTAAGATAATCGACAATACGCATTAACATCATTTTTACTTCGTAATCTTTATCACCAATGACGAAGGTATTTATCGGATCCAGGATGACAATATGAGGTTTGAAACTATTAACAGCTTTGTGAGTTACAGCCAGATGCATTTCCAGGCCATAGAATGTTGGACGAATTGCATGAAATTGTAATAGTCCTTTCTGCACCCAGGTCTCTAATTTTATACCAATAGAACGCATATTACGCATTAACTGTTCCGGAGATTCTTCGAAACAGAAAAAGAGAACACGTTCACCACGTTTGCATGCCGCTTCTGCAAAGTGAGCTGCTACGCTTGTTTTCCCCACTCCGGCAGTACCGGAAACAAGTACTGTGCTTCCGCGGAAATAACCTTTTCCTTCAAGCATTTTATCAAGTGCAGTTATACCACTTGAGATCCTTTCATTCGATATTTTATGTTTTAATCCTAATGAAGTAATAGGTAATATTGAAAAACCATTTTCATCAATCAGAAATGGATACTCATTCGTACCGTGCATTGAACCACGATACTTGACAACCCGTAAACGACGTGTAGAAGTCTGATCGGTTACCCGGTGGTCGAGCATAATAACACAATCTGAAACATATTCTTCCAAACCTTGCCGGGTTAATGTTTCTTCTCCACGTTCACCTGTTATGATTGCAGTAACGCCTTTATCTTTCAGCCAGTGAAATAAACGCCGCAGTTCAGCGCGTAAGATCAGTTGGTTTGGCAATCCTGCAAATAGTGACTCAATCGTGTCTAATACAACACGTTTGGCCCCGATAGAATCAATTGCATAACCAAGTCGTATGAATAAACCTTGCAGATCGTATTCGCCGGTTTCTTCTATTTCACTGCGTTCAATATGGACATGGTCAAGTGAAAGTTTTTTATTTTTGACAAGGTCTTCCAGATCAAAACCGAGTGAAGTAACATTTTTGATCAATTCTTCATTCGTTTCTTCGAATGACATAAACACACCTGGTTCGTTAAACTGTGTTGCACCCCTGACAAGAAACTCCATTCCAAAAAGCGTCTTTCCGCATCCTGCACCACCACAGAGGAGTGTTGGTCTGCCTGTTGGCAGTCCACCACCAGTTATTTCATCGAATCCCTGGATTCCTGTTGGTGTCTTGTGAAGATTTTTAGTTACTGGTTTACTTTTTTCTTTCTTCATATTTAACTTTAAAATTTCGGATTCTTTGTGAAAGCAGAACTATAAATTTTCGATAAAATGGGCATTTCTGTCAAACCTCCCAAATTACAAAACAAAGATGCTATTCTGCATTTTATGAATTGTTACATAATTTCAGAAAAAAATTACATGATTCACATATTCAAACATATTTGCGGTGAAAATACCAGGATGACAAATATAATAGGCTGGGCAGGAATAATATCATGACTTTTTATTTCCATCCGCCACCTAAACTCCGATACAGAGTTACAATTGCCTTTAATTGTTGAACCTGGTCGCCGATACTGTTCAACTGCGCCGCTAATAAGCTTTGCTCAGATGTAAGAACATCTGTATAGTTGGTATTGGCGGTGTATTTAAGCAGCTCCTTGGTAAACTCCACCGATTTCTGCAGAAAGTTAATCTGCTGCGACCGGATCTTCATTTTATCCGTCGCTACCTGGTAATCGAATAATGCATTTGAGACTTCCTGTCCTGCGTTCAGAAGTGCTTTTTTAAATGTGGCAAGATATTCTTCCTCAAGTGCCATGGCCACAGACATGCGTTGTTTGTTCAGGCCATGGTTAAGAATGGGCTGAACCAGTCCGCCAACAATATTTCCAAATAAAGAAGATGCACTGAAAAACTGTGAAATATTCCCATTTGATAAGCCGCCCTCTGCCGTAATCGTCAATGAAGGATAAAAATAGGTCCTGGCAACATTGGTCAATTCAAAATAATATTGTAACTGATATTCAGATTCCTGCACATCTGGCCGGTTGGCCAATAACTGTGCGGCCACTCCCGTTTGCAGATCACTTCGAACCTGCTGGTTTTTAAGACTATCCCTTGCAATGCTCCCCGGATCCCGGCCGAGCAGAATGCTCAACGCATTTTCTGTTTCGCGGATATTTTGTTTCAGATCCGGTATAGTTACCTCAGCTGAATAACGGTTAGCCTCACTTTGTACCACGGCTGCCCCGGTCACTACATCACTTTCCTTAAGCAGTTTCATGGTCTCTACATCCTGCATCCTGTTCTCGACTGTTTTAATTGTTACTTGTAACTGTGCATCATACGCCAGTAATGCATAATAATCAGTTGCGATATCTGACACCAATTGTGTTTGCACGGCTTTTTTATAAGCATTGCTTTCCAGAAGGCCTGCCAATGCAGCCCTTTTTGTGCTTTTCAGCTTACCCCAGATATCAATTTCCCAGCTTGCACTACCGTATAATTGGTAAGATTCTGTAACACCTCCAGTATCGCCAAGCTTTTGAACTGAGCCATTGGCAAGCACCTCCAAAGTGGGAAAAAATGCCGCATTGCTTTGGCGCACATTGGCCATTGCCTGTTTTATGCGGGCCACAGCAATCTTCAGATCAAGATTTTTGTCAACTCCCTCCTGTATTAAGTGTTGAAGCAATGTATCACTGAACATCTTCTTCCACGGAATATCAGCAATGGTTGAAGTATCAGCAGTTATTACATCACGGTACAATTTGTTATCTGTTAAACCATCCTGGCGTTTATAGGTCTTTGTGACTTTGCACGAAGCTAAAATTAAAACAGCCATCAGCAAGAGCAACAAGACCTTAACTGTTTTTATTTTATTTATCTGTTTCATTGTTCGTTTTATCATTCCTTAGTAGCCACTATAATACTGCCATCATCTTCACCCGCTTCCATTTCATGGGTTTGACCCTTGAACTTTTCCTGGATGGTCTGGAAAATCACAAATAATACAGGTGTTACAAAAACGCCCAGTAAGGTACCAAACAGCATGCCCCCGATGGCACCCGTTCCGATTGACTTGTTACCATTGGCACCTACACCAGTTGAAAACATCAGCGGCATTAATCCGAATACAAAGGCAAATGAAGTCATTAAAATAGGACGTAACCGGGCCTTTGCACCTTCTATGGCTGCCTCGAGGATGGCCATACCTTTCTTTCTTCTTTCCAAGGCAAAGGTTATAATCAGAATAGCATTCTTAGCAAGCAAGCCAATAAGCATGATGACTGAAATCTGCACATAAATATTATTATCCAGCCCGAATATCTTTGCAAACACAAAAACTCCCGACAAACCCACGGGTAAGGACAAAAGCACTGCAAATGGCAACAAGTAACTTTCGTACTGGGCGCTTAACAAGAGATAAACAAACGCCAGGCATAAAATAAATATGTACAATGTTTGTGAACCACTGTTTTGTTCTTCCCTGCTGATACCGGAATATTCAAATCCATAACCTGCCGGGAGGTCTTTTGCCGCCACTTCCTGGATAGCGGTAAGTGATTGTCCTGTACTGTATGCATCATTGGGCGAACCATTTACCGACATAGAACTGAAAAGGTTGAATCGGGTAACACTTTCGGGGCCATAAATCCGAGTGAGTGTTATAAACTCATTAATTGCGGCCATGCTTCCGGAACTTGTTTTTATACTTATCTTGTTTAGTCCTGAAGGACTGGCCCGGTAATTGGTATCGGCTTGTATGATCACTTTGTATTGCTGTCCAAATTCATTGAAATTGGATGCATAAGAGCTGCCATAAAACACCTGCATGGTATTGAGCACATCATTTACGGATACACCTGCCTCCTTGCACTTTGCCACATTGACATCCAGCTGGTATTGCGGAAAATTGGGATTGAAGGAAGTGGTGGCATATTGAATTTCGGGACGGCTGTTCAATGCTGCTAAAAAAGTTTGTGACACTTTATAAAACTCTGCGGTAGTATGCCCCCCTTTATCCTCCAGCTGAAACGTAAATCCTCCACTGGTACCAAAACCGGTAATGGTTGGTTGCGACATGAAATTAATATTTGCTTCACGGATGTTCGTTGTTTTTTTTGCAAGCTCTTTTATCACATCGTTGTTGGTTATTCCTTTTCGTTGGTCCCAAGGTATGAGCCGTAAGATCACCATTCCGTATGAGCTACCGCTTCCGCCAATAAAGTTTTGCCCCATCGTACGCATGGTATTTGCCACCTGGGGTATGGTTCGGGAAATACTGTCTATCTTTTTTGCAACTACCTGCACCCGCTCCATTGTTGAGGCCGGCGGCAAGGTAATGTTAACATAGATGGTGCCCATATCTTCACTGGGAACGAAGCTGGATGGTGTCGATTTCATCAATAAATAGAAACCGCCGCCAAACAGTACGATGGAGATTATGACAATCCATTTCTTTTCTGACAGAAAGTTTATTGAGCTAGCATATTTAACCGTAAGAGAATTATAACCAGCATTAAACCCCGCATGAAAACGTTGCATTACTGTTTTCTTTTGATTGTCTTTACCATGATCAGACGGTTTTAAGAACATAGCTGCCAATGCGGGACACAGAGTTAAAGCATTTACTGCAGAAATCATGATGGCAACGGCCAGTGCAACTCCAAACTGTTTATAAAATACTCCTGCAGAACCCGTTACAAATGTTACCGGAATGAATACCGCCGCCATAACTAAAGTAATGGATACAATAGCACCTGAAATTTCTCCCATTGCATCTACAGCGGCCTTATGTGAAGACTTGTACCCGCTTTCCAGTTTGGCATGCACAGCTTCCACCACTACAATGGCATCATCCACAACAATACCAATGGCCAGCACCATGGCGAACAACGTCAAAAGGTTGATGCTGAAGCCAAACAGGTATAAAAAGAAGAAGGTTCCTGTTATCGCCACGGGTACCGATACCCCATGAATAATGGTGGAACGGAAGTCCTGCAGGAAAATAAAAATAACTAAAAACACTAACAGAAAACATTCGATCAGCGTGCGAATGACTTTCACAATGGAGGCATCCAGGAACTGGTTTATATCAACCAGGTAAAGGAACTTAATGCCCGTAGGAAATGAAAGTGCCGCCTTTTCGATCACCTTCTTGGAGTCATTGATTACATCCCTTGCATTGCTCCCCGGAGTCTGGCTTATGGAAATACCTACGGATTGTTTGCCATCGGTCGAGGTAGAACCGGTATATGTTTGTGCTCCCAGTTCCAATCGTGCTAAATCTTTCAATCTCAAATACTGTCCTTGCCCCGTGGTCCTGATGATGATATTCCCGAACTCCTCCGGTGATTGCAATCTTCCTTTATAGGTTATCACATATTGAAAACTCTGATTATCATTTTCACCAAATTTCCCTGGGGCAGCATCAAGATTTTGTTCGTTCAGAGCGTTGCTGATATCGGTTGGCGTGATACTATATATGGCCATCAGATCCGGCTTCAGCCATATACGCATGGAGTAGGTCATCGCCGAACCAAATACTGAAGCCGCCCCCACGCCGTTTACCCGTTGCAATAGCGGGATCACATTGATAGCTGCATAATTCTGCAAAAATGTTTGGTCGTAAGCAGGGTTGTCGCTGTAAAGTGATATGATCAGGAGGTTGCTGCTTTGTTGCTTTCTAACGGTTACACCTGCATTTATTACTTCTATGGGCAATAAGTTTGTAGCAGATGATACCCGGTTCTGAACATCCACTGCAGCCTCGTCTGGGTTGGTTCCGACCGCAAAATAAACACTTATGGAGGCAGAACCGGTATTCGAGGCAGAAGATGTTATGTACGTCATGCCTTGCACCCCGTTTATTTGTTGTTCCAATGGAACAATCACACTTTTTAGCACCACATCTGCATTTGCCCCTGAATAAGTGGCAGATACCTGCACGGTAGGTGGTGATATATCAGGATATTGTGAAATAGGTAGTTTCACCATACCCAATATGCCCAGCAAGACGATAAGGACTGAAATGACGGTACTCAATACTGGCCGGTCTATAAATCTTTTAAGCATAAAACCCGATTATTATTATTTTTTCTGGGCCTGGTTATATAAACTGTCTGCATTTACGTACCTTGGAATGATCACAGTACTGTCTTTTAAATTGGATCCGTTTAACACTACCCTGTCACCTGTCTTCAAACCATTTTGCACGATCAGGAACTGTCCGTTATTTGTTGGTTTTGAAACGATAGCCGTACTGATAATCCTGTTACCGTTCGAAAGTGTATAAACAAAGCGCTTATCCTGGATCTCAAATGACGCACTTTGTGGAACCAGCAACGCGGAATCCATTGTGTGTGGTATCCTTACTATGGCACTGGCACCACTGTGGAGGATGCCCAACGGGTTGGGGAAAATAGCTTTTAAACTGGCAGTCCCTGTTTCCGTGGTAATGATCCCGCTGGCAGTCTCAAGCTTTCCTTTTTCAGGATATTCTGTACCGTCTGCCAACAGCAATGTTACAAGGGGCAGATGGTTTAGTTTGTCCTGCATCGTATTGCCTGCCACATGACTCGAAAAAGAAAGAAGCTGTTTTTCATTTAGGGAAAAATAAGCAAATACATTAGAGATCTTAGACACGGTGGTCAGCGGGCTTGAAGTGGTGCTGCTTACCAATGCACCAATTTTATAAGGAATCGAGCTGGTGATGCCGTTTTGAGGGCTTCGGATAATGGTATAACCCACATTGGTTTTTGCATTGGCCAATGCAGCATTAGCCTCAGCCAGGACTGCCTCTTTGGATTGAAGAGCAAATTGGGCTGACTCCAGCTCATACTTGCTTATAATATCTTTCTCAACCAATGGCCGCACTTTTTCCACATCCATTTTGGCGGCATTTACATCGGCAATGGCAACTTTTATGGCAGCATTTGCAGTAACTACAGCCTGGTCGTACTGTGGGTTTTTTATCTTAAAAAGCAACTGATCTTTTGTAACAGTAGCCCCTTCCTGGATATAAATTGCCTCCAGGTAACCATCCACCATTGGCCTTATTTCAACAATGTCCTCCCCCTGAATAGTTGCCGGAAAATCACTGTATGTGGTGGCTGGGTGTGGCTGAATTTTAAGGACTGCGTAATCCTTTGTCGTAATGTCTTTTACCCCTTTTTGTTTTCCACCGCAGGAAAACAAAAGTAAAGCCATAAGCGATATTGCAATGTTACTTTTTATGCTACAACAAATTATCATCGTGCAATAATTAATGTAAAAAGATAAAATGGGAATTTTTGTCAAAACTCCCAAATTACGCAACAAAGATGCTATCCTTTATTTTGAGAAACGTTACACAACTTTGGGAAATAGTTACATCATTCACATATTTTCCAAGGTGTGACGTCTTTTGTGCTTAAGTTGTTTGAATTGAGATGGGGTAAGCCCGGTCATTTTTACCTTTTCTATTTTATAGGCAATGTAAAGTTGTTCAGTAAAAGAAGAGAGGCCATCTCAAACTATTGAGACAGCCTCTCCTTTATTGACATTTATTAATTTCATTTATTTATAACCACTTTTTTCACACTATAGAAATTGTTGCTCTGAGTCACAAGTGTGTATATTCCGCTTGCGGCAGAACTCAGGTCGATAGTTTGATGCGTCATTCCAGTGACATCAATATTTTTCATTTCAAAAATCTGCATGCCGAGGTTATTGAAGACCCTGATGTCGTAATTTCCTTCTTCAGGGGTTGTGATCATCAAGGTAAACATTCCTTCGTTCGGGTTTGGATACACATCGATTACCGGTGATGAATGAGAATCAATACCGGTAACAAGGATCAATAGATGATTCGATTCAGAAGAAGAACAATTATTGATGGTAACCACATCCCAGTAATGACCATATTGGGTTGCAACATAAGTCTGATCGGTAGCACTGGTGATGAGGGTTCCTTCGAAGTACCACTGGTTCCCGGTGGCTTCATTGCTAAGTAAGATAGTCCCGGTATTTGTGATCATAGGTGCTGGAGGAATGACATTCACGGTCACAGCGAAGTTCGGAGAAACTATACCACTTCCGCAGGAGTTGGTCCCACAAACGGTAATGTTACCGGAAACTGCGTTTGTTGAGAAGTCAACAGTGATCGAGTTGGTATTTGCTCCGCCAGTGATAGTAGCACCTGTTGGTACTGTCCATGCATAACCGGTGGCATTCATAATCAGGTTAACTGAATAGACAGAACCTGTTGTACCCTGGCAAACCATAGATGGGCCTGTAATCGTACCGGCTAAACCAGGTTGCTGGCTAACGGTAACGGTAAAAGCAGGTGAATTTGGTCCATTGCCGCAAATATTATTGCCATAAACAATGATGTTTCCAAAAGTTGCATTGGTGCCAAAATCCACCGTTATGGAATTCATACCTGCACCGGATACAATCGCAGCATCAGGCGGTAAAGCCCAAACATAGGTAGTGGCATTCGGGATCGGGGTAACGGAATAGGTTACACCATTGGTTCCAGCGCAAACATTGGAAGCCCCGGTAATTGTCCCGGCCGGGTCAGGCATAGGATTGACTGTGACGTTCATGACCGTGGGCGTTATTGGATTGCAACCTGCTCCATTGATGTAAGTGACACTTACCGTTTGCGGGCCGGTAATTATCCATGAAACTTGTATCTGGTTGGTTCCGGATCCATAGTTAATAACCCCACCTGAAGAAACGGTCCAGGCGTAATTGGTCATTCCGGTTTCAGTAGAATAATTGTAATTACCTGAATTGATGCATAAGCTGGTTTGCCCAGTAATGGTCGGAACCGGCTGGGAGTTAACTACTAAAGAAGTGTTTATTGAAGTAACATTTGGTAGAAATGTTCCGGTTACAACAACATTATAATTTGTGGCAGCATCGGATGTATTAACAGGATTAATAGTAAGCGTAGCAGAGGTAGCACCTGAAATGGTTCCTCCGTTTATTAAGTTTGAATTTCCCTTTCTCCATTGATATGTAAGACCTGTTCCTGTTGCAGTTACTGAAAAACTCACTGAACTTCCCACGCATGCTGTTTGATTGACTGGTTGTGTAATAATGGCAGGTCCGGAAGTGCCGCCACAACCAGGAGGCATGGTGGCAGTTATTGCAGTAGTTCCTAATGCGCCTGTAGTTGTAAGCGCTCTGCCTTCAAGTGCGACTCCTGTACTTAAGAGGATTGCACCATTGTTGCAAACTATCGTCCCTTTGAAAACCGAATAATCCATTATGCTCACAGCGCCATTAACCAACCAATACACATTTGTTGCCAGTGTTCCGTTAGTTAAAATAACTTTTGAATAGGTGCTGGTCGAAAGAGCCCCGTTTAT
Organism: uncultured Bacteroidales bacterium; assembly: GCA_963800585.1. Taxonomy (GTDB): domain Bacteria; phylum Bacteroidota; class Bacteroidia; order Bacteroidales; family FEN-979; genus FEN-979. The sequence goes on along the minus strand of CAWDBP010000008.1, from coordinate 258,098 downwards.
CTTGATAACAAATACAGCATTTGCATCGCCTTCTGCATTGAGGTAAAGCGTATCTGTAAAAGTTGTAGCAGCGTTCATCAGGTACGTATGGGGTGTAAGAACCAGATTGTTCCCAAACTGTGCAGGATACATCAATTGAATGTCGTTAGGCAGTGCGTTCAAATAAGTATAAACAGTCCCCAAATCAGCAGCACATTGGGCTGTAGAAGCATCCGGAATGGGATGAATAGTTCCTGTTACAAACAGTGGATTGAATCCGGTGGTTAAACCGACATTCGTTCCAACATCACCTGTAATGTTGGTAACGCCGGCATTTGAAACCGGTCCGTTAGTAGAAAATAATGCATAACATTGTGTGGTAAGAAGTGCAGGAGCCGCTGGTCCTGTAAGAACCGGGCTTCCGCAACCAATAGGTGTATAGGCCATCACTCCGTGAAAATTAACTGCCCCGGTTGTTGAAAGTGCTCTTCCTTCAAGCGTGTCGCCCGTCAGAATGTTAATTGCAGCGTTGTTTGCAATAATAGTTCCCCTCATGGTAGTTCCTGAAGCCATGCTTACCAAACCTTCTACTTTCCAAAAAACATTACATGCCATGGCTCCATTAATCAATATGATTTTTGAATTAGCGTTTGTAGAAAATGGACCCTGGATTTTAAAAATAAATACTGCACTCCCGTTACTTTGTGCATCCAAGATAAGATTTCCATTCAACGTTGATGCACCGGAAATTGAATATACACCGGCATCAAGAGTTTGCCCATTTCCAAGTAATGGAGCAGGAAAGAAATTCGGAACAGCGCTGTTTAGAAAATTGTAAGCAGTAAGCAAATCAGCTGCACATTGTGCACTTGGACCAATCACACCGTTCACATTGACACTGATGGTAACACCCCCATTATTCGATCCGACATTTCCTGTAATCTGTGCTACTCCATCAATTCCTACTGCACCAACAGTAGTAAAAAGAACGAATCCAGCTGCAGTCCCCAAAGGAGGGGTTTGCGCAAAATTCATCGTCGGCATTAAAAGCAGTGATACTGCAATTAAGGCATTACGTAGTTGTGTTTTCATTTTAATTTACTATTACCTGTGGAGAGATTTCCACAACAGTACAAAGGTCCATACAATGCTTCCTTTAATTGTTACACAAACAATTAATTATATTACATGATTCACACATCCAGAATTCCGGTAAATATTTATGCTGCTTTCTCAAAACCTAAACACATTGATCTTGAAAAAGTGTGAATGATGTAACATTTTTCTGATAATTTGTAACGCTTTCCGAAATTAATGGACTCACCTTTGTAATGTGAAAATCCATTCACAATTAAATTTCAAAAAAATGAAAAAAGTATTCCACATTCTTGCATTCTTATCCTTGATTCTTGGCTTGTTAGTTACGTCATGTGTATCAAGTAAAAAATATTTGGCTTCACAAGCCGAAGTTGATAGGCTTCAAAAAGACAGCGCTCATAACATTAGTTTACTGAACGATTGTAACACTCACGTAAACAATCTTAAAGACGAAAAAGCATCCTTGCAGAAAGAAAATGCAGGGGTTCAAAATGATTTGAAGGTTCTTTCTACCGAGTCAAAAATGACGATTGCAGACCAGGCAAGGCGGTTAAAGAACTTTCAGGATATGATTCAGGCACAACAGGATGTAATGAACAAACTTAAAAATTCAATTGCCGATGCACTGATGAATTATAAAACAGATGAGCTATCCGTTTATATTAAAGATGGAAAGGTCTATGTTTCGCTCGAAGAGAAATTGCTGTTCAAATCGGGTAGCGATATGGTCAATCCTAAAGGAAAAGAAGCGCTCAAAACGCTGGCTAATGTACTTATCAGTACCAAAGACATCACTGTAATGATTGAAGGCTACACGGATAATGTCCCCATTAAAACGAAACAATTTGAAGATAATTGGGAACTTAGCACAGCGAGAGCTACATCCGTTGTACGTATTTTAACAAAAGACTATGGTTTTGATCCGAATCGTATCACGGCATCTGGCAGAAGCCAGTTTCATCCTGTAAAATCAAATGAAACGGAGGAAGGACGTGCCGCCAACCGCAGAACTGAAGTCATCTTGTCTCCTGATTTGAATGAGCTTTATAAACTATTATACCAATAAGAATAAGAGGCGACTTTATCAAGTTCCACTTAGTGATATCCTTTACAGATGTACTCTTCTGCTTTTGGGAAAAGGTACCGTTTAGCCGGACATTCGATAAACGGTACTTATTAAATCCCTCAAGAAAAATTCTAAAGCAATAAAAATCATACAAAATGAAAGCGACAAAGTTGAACAATCTGATAAAAAATTTGTTTGCAAAAAAAATTGGATTTTTAAGTTCCTCAATTGTTCCAGCGGCACGAGGTTATGTCAAAGTAATAAGAGACAAGGATGAAAATTACACTATTCAGGTGAAAATATCAAATTTAGCAGAAGTTAACAGGCTGCAACCATCTAAACAAGTTTATGTAGTCTGGATGATTACAGACCATGAAATAACGAGAAGTATAGGGCAAATAACTAGTTCAACAACATTTCTATCAACAAAATTAAAAGCATCTTTTATGATGGTATCTTCATCGAAACCCATTAAAATATTTATTTCTGCCGAAAATGAAGCAGACGCTCAAAGTCCAAGTGAGCAAGTCATATTAACAACAGACAGATTTTTTATTTGACTGAATAAATCCTACATCAGTTTCATTGCCACTGTATTGGCCAGAGATCATTGATCCGTTTCTGCTTTTTGTCGTATATACCCATGGTGGAAATACCAGGATGAAAGATATAACAGGCTGGCCAGGAACAATATGTAGAATAGTATGGGAACAGGGTCGCCTGCAACGAATGAATTACCTCTATGAAATTCCCTTTTGATTTACCAGATATTTCTCCATCGTTAATCTTGCCATCAGATAGCTGACTGTGGATTCTGCTCCCTGGTTAAGGTTTACATGTGTCTCCTCTAATCCATCATAACAACCACCCGTACATGGGTTATAAATAATATGATGCAACCGGTTGTTTCCCAAAAACCAATTGAATGCAACATCCAACTTCTGGTGGTAGCTTTCATCCTGAAATACATCATAAAATGCACTCAGGGTCATTATGGTATAAGCAACATCAATAGGTTGTTCACCAAAATGCCCAGCAACTTGTCCCTTTTGAAGCCAATTCTTGTTGGAAATGACCTCAATCCCGTTTTCGTTAAAGGTTTGCGACAAGAGAAAATCGACCGACGAGTTTGCAATTTCTCTATAAATTGTTTCCCCGGTTGCCAACCAGGCATATAACATGGCCTCAGGCAAGATACTATTAGCATAAGTCAGATAACTTTCAAACCATTCCCATCGTTCGCTCGATTCATGCCTGTACATCTGGACCAAACGATTGGCAAATGTTTTTAAAAAGGCCAGCTTTTCTGGGGATTTGATAGCACATTGATAGTAATACAACCCTTTTATAACAAATGCCATAGCACGTGTAGAATGTACTGAACCTATATGCTGCAGCGATTGTTCAAGAATTGTCCTGGCCCTGGTGATGAGTTTCACCGGTAAAACGTCAATCAATGATATCAGGTATCCTAAAGCCCATATTGCTCTTCCATTAGCATCATCCAGATTTACCGTTTTGTTCTGACTGGTAAACTGGTCATCCGGACCCACATAATTTAAAAAGTCGCCGGCAGGCTGAAGGCACCGTTTTATAAAATGAAGATATCTATGTATGTAAGGTATATCCTCTTCATCTTCCGTCAATTTATAATGCATACACATAGCTATCATGGCCCTGGCATTATCATCCAGGGTATAACCGGAACAGAGATCTGGTTGGTTTATTTTTGAAAACTGAATGATCCCTGTAGTAGTAGTCATGTGTTTAAGATGGTCCAATTTTATTACCGGCAGATTGTACTTTAATGTGATCTTATAACCTGAAAGCCTCTCCAGAAGCATGGCATGCGCTACAGCGGAATTCTCCCAGGCAGTGGATACAATCTTCTGCAGGGTATTTGAACTGATGTTCTTTCGTAAGGGTCTGTTGGTGAGTAACCGGAGGACACCTTCGGCTAATTGTTCTGAATTGCGAAAATCAAAAATAATGCCTGTATCCTCTGTCAACACTTCTCTTGCATGAGGAATGGGTGTAGAAATGATGGGACAGGCACAACTCATGGCATAAACAAAAGTTCCGCTAACCGCCTGATTGGGGTCATTTGTTGTAAACAAGTAGATATCGGTGAGCTGAAGATATTCAAGCAGATCAGACAGTGGCAGGTATTCATTTATAAATTTCACATGGGATTGCAGTGAATAAGCTTCAACTTTTTCTTCAAGCATTTCCCTATACTTTTCTCCTTCGTTTTTTATAACTTCAGGATGTGTCTTACCAATAACCAGAAATATAACTTCCGAACTTTGACCAACAATTGCCGGCAATGCTTCAAGGGTGGTTTCTATGCTTTTGCCAGAGCTCAGCAGCCCAAATGTTGTTAACACTTTCCGTCCCTGAAGACCATATTTCAGCTTTAAAAATTGTTTGCTTAGATGTGGAACCAAATGGGTGCCGTGAGCGATTATCGAAATTTTTTGATGAGGTAATCCATAATCAGTCGTCAAAATCCCGGCCGAAATTTGGGTCATTACAACAATGGACTCACAAGCAGCCGCAATCCGCCTTACTTTTATTTTTAACCCAGCATCGGGATGTGGTAAGACCGTATGAAAAACTATGACAACCGGCTTCGAAATTCCATTTAAAAACTGTAAAAATGCTTGTTCCTGTTCCCTATAAAAGCCGAATTCATGCTGGATCAAAACGATTCTTATGTCAGTATCCTTATTGATTTCTGATACTAACTTCTCATATTCAGAAGCAATCGAAGTTTTAAGAATATATTTTACTTCACCGGGATAAGAATAATTTGAATCCCCTGATTCCACTGCACAAACTCTTATCGATAAGGAATTACTGAATTTATTATTCAGAGCCTTGATCAGATCCTGTGAATAGGTTGCTATACCACATTCCCTGGGAGGATATGATGTAATAAACAAGATCTCAGCCAGGTTATTCTTCTTTTCCGCGCCCGCTTCTTTTTCATCCATTTCAAGAAGGATCTTCTTGCGAATAATATATTCAATATCTGAATATTCCTGATTACCAATGATATCCTCATAATATTCATGAGAAACTAATTTATTTTGCATCGCTTTTATTATAAGTTAATAATTCGGCCAATAATGCTGATAGGCTCAAGGAAGCACAGGCTATCCGTTCATCGGCTGCGCCATAATATATATAAAGGGTATCCCCAAATTGGGAAGTACCGGTTGGAAAAACAACGTTATTTACGTCTCCTTTTATTTCCCAATCATATTCAGGGGAAAACAAAGGATAGGGTAACCGGGCAATAACTCTTGCCGGATTATTTAAATCCAATAAAGCCGCCGCACAGGCAGAATAAACAAGCCCCCTCTCAGTTTCCTCCGCACCATGATAAATTAAAAGCCAACCATGTTCTGTTTCAATTGGAGGACATCCACTCCCGATATAGCTTGACTCGTATGGATAAATAGGGTCGAGTACAATATGATCCTGCAGGTTGACAAAATAATTTTTCCAAAATTCAGGAGTGAGATCCTTTATGTTGTTTATCGAGACTATTTGAATTCCAGGCCTGATCCGGTGAAGAAACACCAGATCACCATTAATTCTACGAGGGAAGAATACTACATTTTTGTCCCACAATAAGATCTTTTTATCAGGATCTGCTTCCCTGTAATAAAACTTATGATTGCGGTAATAATTTTCATTTACTTTGCCGGCGGCTTCAGCAAGTAATATAAATTCTGCATACGTGATGGGAGGAACAATTATTCCCTGCTTTTGAAATCGTTTTAAATCTTTTGAAATTGCTAAAGCCCCAAGGGCATTTGTCCCATCATACGCGGTATAGGTCATATAAAACAGGTCATCAATTTTTACTATCCGAGGGTCTTCGATACCATGAGATTCATAATCAAACTCAGGAATCATAAACGGTTTATTCCACCTTTCAGCAACAGTCAATGGGCCATCTAATCTGCAATAACCAATCGTCGAATAATTTCCATTTCTGACCGCCCGGTAGAAAAGATGAACACAGTCACCTTCACGGATCGCTGCAGGATTCAGAACACCTTCATTTTCAAATTCTAATTCCGTTTTGCTTAGTATTATACCTTCTTTTTTAACCTCTATCATATTTGTTTGTTTTTCATTTTTTTAAAAATCGGTTTAGTTGTCAATAACGGGTGCATGGTGTCGCCTAATAAAAATCCCCAGGGTTTTAAGTGCTCAATATGATCGAAAATGAGTTTTATAATTGCAAGCAGGGGTAAAGAAAGGAACATACCGGCGATGCCCCATAAGGCATATCCGGCGAGAACCACTATGATAGCAAACAGCATATTGATTTTTACTTTTGACGCGACTATTTTCGGAAAGATATAGTGATTGTCAATCATTTGAATGAAATAGTAGATGCCAACAACGTATAAGGCATATAAAGGGTTCGATTTTGTGGCTACAGCTATCATCATGGGCAACGCCACTGCAATTATACCCCCGATGTAAGGAATGACATTGAGCAACGCTCCAATTATACCGAGCAGGATCGCATAATCAATTCCGAGAATTAAAAGACCAACGGAATCCATTATTGCTATTATTATGGCTTCGATAACCAATCCTATGAGATACCGTTGAATAACAGTCTTGGTCTGAGTAATTAATTCGCTCACCTGGCTTTGGTCGCTTTTGGCAAAGAGCCTGCGAATAAACTCGATTAAGAGGGGCTGGTAATATAGCATCAAAAAGATGTAAACCGGAACCAAAAATACTATCATCAGACCGTTGCCAATTGAAATAAGTGTATGGCCAATAGTTGCACTAATGTAACTAATGACTTCCGCTTTAGCGTTTGCAAGCCAATCATGAATTTTTTGTGCGTCTATGTCGAAATAACCGGACGCCCAGGTGATGGATTGATGAAGTATCAATGTAAATTTATCGACCAATACCGGCCATGTTTCGTAAAACCTGACTGCCTGTGAATATAACAGTCCGCAAAAGGCTATAAGAATTGAGAAGACAAGGAACAAAGTAATTATAATAGCAAAGATCCTGTTAATTTTTCTCCGAATAAAAAAATTCACTACCGGGTGTAGAATGATTGCGATGATGATTGCGAAAACCAGAGGCACAATAATATTCTTGCCTATATAAAGCACCGCAAATAAGGCAATTAACCCAATGAGAATGCAAATTGCCTTTATGTAAACCGGTAATTTTAATTCTTTGATTATCACGACTTTTTAGAATTCCTTTCTTTTTTCCGGTTATGCCGTGTACATTTTTGCCCGGATCAAAAAAGAAGTTGATTTTAAAGGACTTTTCTTCCTTGTATTATCCTGAATAATATTGCAATAATCGCAATAACAAGGAGAATATGTATGATGCCGCCTGCACCATAGGCAAAAAATCCGATTGCCCATCCGATAATCAGGATGACTGCTATAATATAAAGTAGGTTTCCCATGACTGTATGATTAAATGATTAATGTTATGAAATCAATAACTATATTTTTCTTAAAAATCCAATTAAAGTGTAGTTTGTTTTACTTTCTTTTAACCACAAAAGCTTTGAAAGCTTGTCCGAGGTTGTCCATATCGTGTTTAAATTTAAACCTGAAAGCATCCCAATTATCTTTACTGTCTTCCTTAAATTGTTCCAACCTGGTTTTCATGTCCCTGTTTTGTTGTTCCAGGTCAGCCAGTTTCTGTTCGTTTTTGGCCCTGGTCTCCTGATTCTCCTTTGCTATTTTTGCTCTGAATTCTGCAATACTTTTTTCATTTGCACTGATTCTTTCTGATTCTTCCTTCCTGAATTGCTGTATAGAATCTTTAATGGCCTGGTCTAATTCTTGTTGAGCTACAACTACTTTATCCTTTGCATCCTGAACATTTTGCTGGGCATTCCCAACTTTTGTACCAGATGACTCACACCCGGTTAACATTGCTGCTGCCATAACTGTTGTTATGGCGATGCCAAAGATTAATTTTTTCATTGATTTCAATTTTGAGTTTGTGAATGAATTTCCACTGAACAAAGGTGAGCAACTAAAGACCTTTATGTGTTACATAACTAAATGTATAAGTTACATTATTCACACATTTGAGATAAACAGGTCTGATAGAGGCCGTTCTTATTTATTCGTAGCCGCTTTTAATGATGGTCGAAATCATTTTGAACCGTTCGTTGGCTTTTACTATATTTGCTGTATGAGCCGGGATGATAATCGATTGTCCTGTCTCCAGGAAATTCGATACCCCATCAATCATAATTTCAGCCTTGCCATCAATGATCTGGACAAAGGTGTCGAAGGGAATTATTTTTTCAGTCATCGCTTCACCAGAGTCGACTGATGTCGCAGTAACGTTACCGGTAGTTTTCTTTATAATTGTTTTTATAACCACTGAATTTGGAACATATTCAATGATCTCGACAATGATAAACGCTTTTGCTTTTTCTACTTCTGTTATATCCATGATTGTATGAGGTTTCAAGTTTATAATTCCCAAGATGCCATAAAAACCAACCTTAAAATTCCTTCTTCAGATCTTCAGGGTTGAATGAGAATTATGAAAAAAGAAAATTACACTGCAAAGGTGCAACTCATCAGGAAGAGAACCGTTACATAACTTTAGAAATAAGTTACAACATTCACATATTCTCCAAAGTATGGCGCCTTTTGTGTCTGAGATTTTTAAAATGAGAAGGAGTAAGACCTGTCATCTTTTTAAACTGATTTGACAGGTGGGCAACACTGCTGTAGTGCAGTTTGTAAGCAATCTCTGTAAGGTTGAGCTCATCATATACGAGAAGCTCTTTTACCTTTTCTATTTTGTGAGCTAAATAAAATTGTTCAATGGTAGTGCCTTTAACTTCGGAAAAAAGGTTGGCAAGGTAAGTATAGTTATGATTAAGTTTTTCAGTCAGGTAATCGGAAAGATTTATTTTTAGTTGTTCATCATTATAATGGACCAGTTCAATGATCACCCCCTTTATTTTCTCAACAAGGATGCTCTTTTTATCATCCATCAATTCAAGGCCTGATTTTTTAAGGCCGGCTCTCAGGTTCTCCATTTGCTCCGGTGAAATCTCATCTTTTATTTCAGCCTCCCCAAGATCAACAGATGTATAGTGCAATCCAAGCTTTTCCAGTTCGGATTTCACGACCATCTTGCACCGAATGGTGACCATGTATTTGATGTAGATCTTCATCAGTGTGAATATTCAATTTGAATTACAAAATTGTACAACTGATTAGTGCAGGTCAATTTTCTTTTGTATAATTAATAAAGCAGAATTCCCCTAAGCAAAGATATACATTTCCAAGATGGAAAGCAAATTAATTCTAAGATTGTTCAACCGTTGGCTTGTCTTCTGCTTTTGGCAATGACCACGCTGTCAGGACTGATTGATCCAGGTATTGGAAACTTCTTTCTAACTTGTCAATATCACTTTTAATGCTTTTTCATTTGCGGCATGTTCAAATGTGTCGTAGGCATCTATTATCTTATTCAGATTAAAACGATGTGTTATAAGTTTCTTCGGATCAAGATTATGTGATTGAACTGTCTTAAAAAGCATTGGCGTGGATATAGTATCAACAAGGCCGGCAGTAATCGTGATATTCCGGGACCACAATGATTCCAAGTGAAGAATGACACTTTTTCCGTGAACACCAATATTGGCTAAATTGCCACCCGCAGCTACTATTTTCCCGCATAATTCAAAGGTCGCCGGCAATCCAACGGCTTCGATTGCTGTATCAACCCCTTTTCCGTGTGTCAGACTCATCACCTTTTCAACTGCATTTTCATTATTATCATTGATGGTATGAGTTGCCCCGAATGTTTTCGCGACATCCAGGCGGTTGTTATCCTGGTCAATCATAATAATTTCAGCCGGAGTAAAAAACTGAGCTGTTAATAATGCTGCCATCCCAATGGGTCCTGCTCCTACGATAGCAATTGTATCACCATGCTTAACTTTCCCATTCAGCACTCCACACTCAAGACCTGTAGGTAAAATATCACTCAGCATCACCAATGCTTCTTCATCAGCATCTGGCGGTATGGGGTATAAACTATTGTCGGCATAAGGTATTCTTACATATTCCGCTTGAGTACCATCAATTGTATTACCCAGTATCCAGCCTCCTTTTTCACAATGCGAATACATCGCTTTCTTACAATATTGACATTTGCCACAGGAGATAATACAGGATATCAGAACATGATCACCTTTCCTGAAATTGTTTACAGAATTTCCAACTTCATCAATTATACCGACTCCTTCATGACCAATAATTCTTCCATCTGTAACAGTAGTAACATCTCCTTTCATAATATGGAGGTCTGTTCCGCATATTGTTGTTTTCAGAATATTCACAACAGCATCTGTTTGTTCTTTGATTATGGGTTTTACTTTTTCTTCCCTGGTTTTCTTCCCGGGACCATGATAAACCAATGCTTTCATTTTCGTTTATTTTAAAGGTGCAAATGCAAAATCAACACATTAAAAAACATGTCCGAAACCAAATCACTGTAGCCATAGTATTTGACTTGCTTCCAGAGGTACCGCAACGTTATTATAGTTTGGGATCACCCTTACCGTATAGTCTGTTGCAGGCCGGGTTACTGGAATTTGTAAGCTAAAAACGTAAAAACCATCCGTGTCTGTTGGTCGTTTTATGCACTCCATCTCCTGCCTTACCGGGTTACTGTCCTTCATCCCATCTGCATAAAGTTCCAAACGAACCCCATTTAAATCAAGATCGTTTAGATAAACATTAACTTCAAATATATGCTGGTATTTATTGGTATTAATTTTAAGTTCGCCAAAACGTAGCGAAGCCCACTTTTGTTTGAGCATATGTTGCCAATTTACCAGATTTTCCCCCATTGTGCAGTTATCTGCAGCACGCACATGATAGGATGCTGCAGCCGGAAGGTAATGCTGTTCGGTATATTCCCGCACGGTACGGTCGGCGGAAAAGCCCGGTGTCAATAGTGCCATGCTTTCCCGCATCCTTTTGACCCATGCGGTGGGAATGCCGTTCTTGTCCCGGGTATAAAACTCCGGGATCACCTCCTGCTCGAGCAAGTCGTATAACGCTTCGGCTTCAACAGTGTCCCAAACAGGATCGTCGCCATGTTCCAGGCTATCTCCCAACGCCCACCCAACTTCAGGTGTGTAAGCTTCCGCCCACCAGCCATCCAATTCCGAGATATTAATACCTCCATTGACGAGCACTTTCATACCACTCGTTCCGCTCGCCTCCCAGGGATGCCGTGGTGTATTGATCCAGACATCAACTCCATGCACAAGGTGCTCAGTTAACAACATGTCATAGTCGCTCAGGAAAACGATGTGAGGACGAATATTTGGCTGGCGGATGAAATTTATCCATTCATGGATCAGGGCCCTCCCTTCTCGGTCCTCCGGATGGGCTTTGCCGGCAATGATGAGTTGAACCGGGTGATCCTGATTAGTTAACAGACGAACCAATCGCTCTTTATCATGCAACAGCAAGCTCGGTCTCTTATAGGTTGCGAACCGTCGGGCAAAACCCAGTGTCAGTACTCTTGGATCAAACAGATGTTTTGCCCTGTCAACCGCATCGGGTGAAGCGCCGGAGGCGGTTAGTTGCATGGACAAACGTTGGCGGGTATATTTAACAAGAGACTCACTGGCAGCGATCCGGAATTGCCAGAGACTGGCATCAGAGACACGGCGAATGTCCTGCTCCAGGGTTTTCGTCATTCCCAACCAGCGGTCTTTTCCACAGGCTTTCGTCCAAAGATCATCGGCCGGGGCTGAGTCCCATGTAGGCATGTGAACTCCGTTGGTCACATGGCTCACTGGCACTTCATCTGCTGGCCAATGTGGAAAAAGTGACTGAAAGAGATGCCGGCTGACTTTTCCATGCAGACGACTTACTCCATTGACTCGACCACTTCCCCTGATTGCCAGATAGGCCATGTTGAAACTCTCCGATGTGTCGTTTGGGTTCTGGCGACCCAGGGCCAGTAAATCATGGAGTGTAATGCCGAGTTTCTGTTTGGCATAATCGCCCAAGTACTGTTCAATGAGAGCCGGAGTGAAAAGATCAAACCCAGCATTCACTGCAGTATGAGTGGTAAAGAGGTTCCCGGCACGGGTGACGGCCAGTGCGACTTCGAAAGGCTGCGCTGCCTCATGCATGAAACTGCGGGCTCGTTCCAAAACGGCAAAAGCCGCATGCCCTTCATTCAGATGACAAATTTCCGGCTGGATTCCAAGTTCACTTAATAGCCGCCATCCACCAATCCCAAGAAGTAGTTCTTGCTTGAGCCTCAACTCCATCCCGCCACCATATAGCTCGCTGGTAATACCGCGATGAGCAGGGAAGTTCGCCGCATCATTGCTGTCCAGCAGGTAAAGCTTTCTTCTTCCTACCTGGACTTGCCAGGCACGCAGCCAGACAGAGTAACCAGGTAAGGCAATCTCAAACCGTAACCATTCTCCGTTCTCCTTTCGCAGAGGTGTAATTGGCAATTGCCCTGGATCGTTATATGGGAAAAGTGCCTGTTGCTCTCCATCCTTATCAATCACCTGGCGAAAATAGCCCTGCTGGTATAGCAGTCCCACCCCGACCACAGGCACGCCCAAATCGCTGGCGGCTTTAAGTTGATCACCAGCCACATTACCCTAAACCTCCTGAATAAATTGGAAGAGCTTCGCTTAGCATGAATTCCATGCTGAAATAGGCTATGCAGGTCAGATGAGTTTGCTTATAATTTTGTTGAAACCAGGCAGGGGCTGAAGCTTCATGCTCTCTGGATTGAATAAGAGCATCCACTTTTTTACGAAAGACGGGATCGGACAACACCTTCTCAAATTGGTCTCCTGAGACTGTCTGCATTACCACCCATGGATTATGAATGAGATCCCATAAGGCAGGATCAAGCTGCCGCCAAACTTCATCGGAAGCATGATTCCATGACCATCGTAAATCGAGAGCAAGTTCTGCAAGAGAATTGAATCCATCCACCTCTGCCGGCAGAAAAGAAGAAAGCTTGCTGATATAGGTTTGTTCACTCATGGTTTTCACTCCTCAACTGTTATTAGTGACTTTTTCACTATCTATTCCTCCGGATTATGCTCATCTTTAAACAGCATAAGTCAATAATTCTGCCAATAATGCCGACAAACTTAAGGATGCACATGCAATTCGTTTATCGGCAGCACCGTAATATATATAAAGGGTATCGCCAAACAAGGCTGCACCAGTCGGAAAAACTACATTATTTACATCACCTTTTATTTCCCATTTATATTCCGGAGTGAACAAAGGATATGGCAACCGGGCTATTACTTTAACCGGATTATCCAGATCCATCAAGGCTGCCGCACAGGCAGAATAAACAAGGCCATGAATAGTTTCTTCCGCTCCATGGTAAATCAGCAACCATCCATGTTCTGTCTCAATCGGAGGACAGCCGGCACCTGTATATCTTGACTCATGATCATAAACAGGTTCAAGAACAATATGATCCTGCAGGTCAATAAAATAATTTCTCCAGAATTCTTTGGTCAGATCCTTTAGACTATCCACAGAAACCAATTGAATACCTGGCCTGATGCGGTGAAGAAACATCAACTTACCAAGGATCCTTCTTGGAAAGAAAACTACATTTTTATCCCATAAAAGAATTTTTTCAGGATCCATTTCCTGGTTGTAAAACTTATGATCGCGGTAATAATTTTCCTTTACTTTATGTGACGATTCAACAAGCGATACAAATTCAGCATACGTTATTTCCGGAACAATGATCCCATGCTTTTCGAAATGCATTAAATCTTTTGAAGTAGCTAAAGCCCCAAGGGCATTTATTCCATCATATGCGGTATATGACATATAATACAGGTCATCAATCCTGACAATCCGTGGATCTTCAACACCCCGTGATTCATATTCGAATTCAGGGACTATAATAGGTCTATCCCATCGTTCAGCAATTGTCAAGGGACCATTCAGCCTGCAATAGCCAATACTGGAATAATTTCCTTTTTGCACCGCTCTGTAGAAAAGATAAACATCTTCACCTTCGCGAATTGCGGCGGGATTTAGTACACCTTCATTTTCAAATTCCAAATCGGTCTTTGATAATAATATGCCTTCTTTTTTAACCTCTATCATATAACTTATTTTTTTATACGACTCAAGTTGATGAATTTGATTTTTAATGATTTAGAGATGATGTATTTATGTTTTATAATTAGTCATGTTTTTTAGTCGGGATAATGAAAAGTGGTATCGAAGTGTGATGTAACACTTTTTGTGTTCATTCTCTGTGAATATTTGATCTCTGTCTTATTTTTAGACCCATCAAGAATCTCTTTAGCCTTGTTGACCTCTTCGTCATTTCCATGGGCAATCACCTGAAACCCTTTCTCCTCAATATGTCCACTGTATTTTAAATATGATCACTGCCTTCCCGATAAGGGAAACCTGTTGAACGGGATATCCGGCGTGTTTTAGTTCCTGGACAGCTTCGATTGCTTTTTCATGGGTATCATATACCCCTAAGTGATATTCATGGTATGAGATATTTAAACAAGAAGAATAGCTATGTATTCTAATAAGAAAACAGTATAAAAGTAGGCTCAGTGAACTCAATTGGTGTTACACAATTTCTAAAATATTTTACATTATTCCCACATTTAAAAGGTACTATCTTTTTTGTAAGTCTTTATCTGACGCAACAACAATCTCACGACTTTTTCCTATTTTTGACGTTCCATTCTAAAAATTCAGACAAATCTTATGGAAGAGATCATCACAACAGGAAACAAAGGCAAGACAGTCAGGTCAGACTGCTTTGTCACCCTGGTATTGAAGGATAGCGGAGGGTTGGAGATTCAAATGGAAAGCAAGGTGGATGTCATGTATGGCAACGCAAACCGGAAACTTATAAAAGAAGTGTTGGATTTTTTCGGAATACAAAAGGCTTTCATAAAGATCGAAGATACTGGTGCACTGCCACTGGTTCTTACAGCAAGGATCGAAGCTGCTATAAAAAAACAGATTTCTTCATCAAGGGAATTTCTTCCTGACATCCTGCCCCAAAACCAATACACCACAAGCAAGGACCGTAACCGTTTTTCAAGGCTTTACCTGCCGGGCAATACCCCAAGCCTGATGATCAATGCCGGCATTCACCGCCCGGATGGGATAATCCTGGACCTCGAAGATGCTGTGGCCCCAGATAAAAAAGACGAAGCCCGCTACCTGGTCAGAAATGCAATTCGTGCGATCGACTTTTATGGAGCCGAGCGGATGGTAAGAATCAACCAGGGGGAACGGGGACTTGATGATCTTGAATGGGTCATCCCCCATCATGTCAACCTGATCCTTTTGCCGAAATGTGAAAAATCTGAACAGGTTACAGATATCAATAAACGGATAGCTTCTATTCGCAAGAAAACGAAACAAAATTACCCGGTTTGGATCATGCCTATCATTGAAAGTGCATTAGGGCTGATCAATGCATATGCCATTGCGAGCGCTGCAGATAACGTGGTTGCAATGGCCATCGGACTTGAAGATTATACAGCCGATATTGGCACAAGAAGAACAAAAGAAGGAATGGAATCATTCCTGGCACGAAGCATGGTGGTAAATGCCGCCAGGGCTGCAGGAATTCAACCCATCGATTCCGTATTCTCAGACGTAGGAGACATGGAAGGATTAAAACAAAATGTACTGATGTCCAAAGCCCTGGGATTTGATGGAATGGGGTGTATCCATCCGCGCCAGATCAGGGTGATCCATGATAATTTTACTCCTTCAGACGAAGAGACAGAGAAGGCAAAGAAGATTGTGGCTGCCTTTCATAAAGCCACGGAACAGGGGCTTGGCGTAGTTTCACTTGGGACTAAAATGATCGATCCGCCGGTTGTCAAGAGAGCCCTGAATACAATCAGCCTGGCAATAAAAATGGGAAAACTGAATGAAAATTGGAGGGAGACTTATGAGCAAGTATGATAAACTGGTAACCAATGCTGCAGGGCGAATCGTTCCAACAATTATCAATGGAAAGCCTGCCGTTCCTTATATGGGAATAGGGAAATTCAAGCCCACAGGACGAAAAGCAGCCCCTTTGATAGCAACCTGTGCAAATTATCCCGATGATGGTAATAAAGTGGTTGAAAGCCTTAAAGATGCCCTGATACGTTGTGGTCTGAAGGATGGGATGACCATTTCAACCCATCATCATTTCCGGAATGGAGACTTGGTTGCAAACCAGATCTTTGATATTGCGAAGGAGATGGGAGTTAAAGACCTTGTATGGTTTCCTTCGGCCTCATTTCCCTGTCATGAGCCACTTACAAAGTACCTTGAGGATGGCACGATCCATCACATCGAAGGCAGTATGAACGGTGCACTGGGAAGATTTACTTCGAAATGGAAAAATGAAAGGACTGGGGGTGCTCAGATCTCATGGCGGGCGTTACCAGGCCGTTCAGGATGGAGAAGTTCACATCGATATTGCAGTGATTGCAGCGCCGACCTCCGATCCTTTTGGAAATTCAAATGGAGTGAATGGACGGGCTGCCTGCGGCTTACTTGGTTTTGCACTGGCCGACAGTCAGTATGCCGACAGAGTCATCGTGGTGACTGACACCCTGGTTTCTTTTCCATGTATTCCCTGGCAGATCCATGGGAATCTTGTGGATTATGTAGTGGTGATGGATAAAATAGGAATTCCGGAAAAGATCGTCAGTGGATCTACCGAAGTGACAAAGAGCCCTGACCGGCTACTCCTGGCTGAATGGACAGCACAATTTTGTGATGAAGCCGGAATTTTGCGTGATGGATTTTCTTTCCAGGCCGGTGCAGGCGGAACAGCCCTGTCTATCGGTATCTACTTTGCGGACATTCTTCGTGATCGAGGCTGGAAAGCGCGATTTGCAAGAGGAGGAAGCAATAAGTATCTGGTGAAGATGCTGGAAGAAGGGCTCACCGAATATATCCTCGACGGCCAGACTTTTGATCTTGAGGGTGTACGTTCCATGCGTGAAAACCCGCATCATGTGAGTACAAGCCCTTTCACCTCTTACAATTATCATGGGAAAGGAAACTTTGCTTCCATGGTCGATGTGACCATCCTCGGCGCTACCGAGGTCGATGTGAAATTCAATGCCAATGTCGTTACCCATTCTGATGGATATTTACTTCATGGTATTGGAGGATGGCAGAATTGCCTTTTTTCAAAATGCACCATACTTCCCATACCTCTTTTCCGCGACAGGATCCCTGTCATCCTGGATGAAGTTACGACATTATGCGGTCCGGGAGAACTAATCGATGTAATTGTCACCGAACGCGGTATTGCCATAAATCCATTGCGGGCTGACCTCATCGATAAGATGAAAAACTCGGCTTTACCAATTAAAACAATTCAGGAACTAAAAGCAGAAGCTGAAAAAATATGCGGTGTCCCGGAAAAACCAAAATTCAGCGACGAGATTGTTGCCGTTGTAAAATGGGTTGACGGAACCGTAATTGACTCTGTCAGAAGAGTGATCGTTTAAATCGCTCACCGTGACCATACACCAAATACTCCTGAAATACTGGGGTTATTCTTCTTTCAGGCCTTTGCAGGAAGAGATCATCCAGTCGGTTCTTGATGGCAGGGACACCCTGGCGCTTTTACCCACCGGTGGCGGGAAATCAATTACTTTCCAGGTTCCGGCCTTAGCAATGGAAGGGATGTGCCTTGTGATCACACCGCTCATCGCCCTCATGCAGGACCAGGTTGAGAATCTTAAAAAAAGAGGAATCAAGGCTGCAGCGATCCATTCAGGTATGTATTCTGCAGAAATTGATAGCGCTCTTAACAATTGCCGGTTTGGTGAT
Organism: uncultured Bacteroidales bacterium; assembly: GCA_963800585.1. Lineage (GTDB taxonomy): Bacteria > Bacteroidota > Bacteroidia > Bacteroidales > FEN-979 > FEN-979. Next base: position 240,050 of record CAWDBP010000008.1, on the reverse strand, counting down.
ACTAAGTTGCTGTATGTTTCACCCGAAAGGCTGACCACTGACAAAATGAGAGATACCTTGAAGAGGATCAAGGTTAACCTTGTGGCTGTGGATGAATCCCATTGCGTTTCACAATGGGGATATGATTTCAGGCCACCGTACCTCCGCATCGCCGAGATACGGGAGCTCCTTCCTTCAGTGCCTTTCCTTGCCCTGACTGCGACTGCAACATCAGATGTAATCATTGATATCCAATCAAAATTACATCTTCGCTCTCCCAACATTTTCCGGAAAAGCTTCGAACGAAAGAATATCACCTATTTTGTATTTAAAGAAGAAGACAAGCGCAGGAGAATCTTGAATATTATCAAGAAGGTGAAAGGATCGGGGATTATCTATGTGAAGAACCGGCGACAAACAAAGGAAATTGCAGAGTACCTCACACGGCAGGGAATCACTGCAATTGGATATCATGCAGGGATGGATCCTAAGGTAAGAGAAAAAAGCCAACAGGCCTGGATGAAAGAAACAAAACAGGTCATTGTTGCCACGAATGCTTTCGGGATGGGAATTGATAAACCAAATGTTCGTTTTGTCATCCATATTGATCTGACCGACAGTATCGAAGCCTATTTTCAGGAAGCCGGCCGGGCCGGTCGTGATGAAAAACCTGCTTTTGCAGTCCTGCTCTATGAACAGGCCGACATCATTGAAGTCCGCAAAAACCTTAATTCTACCTTCCCTGAACTGCAGAAGATAAAAGACGTTTACCAGGCATTGGGGAACTACTTGAAGATACCTGTTGGAAACGGAAAAGATTACATAGCAGAATTTGACCTAGGTGACTTCAGTGATAACTATCACTTCTCTCCTATCATCGCTTATAATGCCCTTAAATTCCTGGAAAAAGAAGGATTTCTTCTATTAAGCGAAGCAGTTCATACCCCCTCAAGGGTCTGCATAAAAACAAACAAGGAATCTCTATACAGGTTCCAGGTCGAAAATGCTTTCTTCGATCCTTTTATTAAAACGCTGTTGCGATCCTATAGTGGGATCTTCTCCGACTTTTGCACCATCCGGGAAGAAGACATTGCAAAACGCACCAACCTGACTACCGATAAGGTTATTGAGTTTCTTGTCAAGCTTTCAAAGCTTCAGGTTATAGATTATATTCCGAGAACAGAAAATCCGAGAATAATTTTCACGGAAAACCGTATCGAGAGCAAAGATCTTACCTTATCAGCCGAATATTACATAGACAGGTTCAAGGCTGCCCAAAAGCGCATTGAGGCCATGATCCATTATGCTGAATCCACGCATAAATGCAGGAGCCAGGCTTTATTGGCCTATTTCGGAGAGACGGAGACCCGCCGTTGCGGTAAATGCGATGTCTGTATTCAACGCAACAAAATTGAACTCACCGACTTTGAATTCAATTCCATCCTCAAGGAAATCAAACCAGTCCTGCAAGAAAAATCCTGTTCTCTTTTGGAATTGGTTGGGATGGTTACTATGGTAAATGAAGACAAGGTTATCCGTGCCATCCAATGGCTGCTCGACAATGATAAAATTGAAATGAACGAAGATCGAGAGTACTTATGGAAATCCTGATATGGAAGTCAGAGGTCAGAAGGCAGATTGTAGAAATCAGTATCCAATATCCAATACCCAATACCTAACGCCTAACGCCAAACTTCCCGGTTCGTTTTTTGTTTTTTAAAATCATCTATGTATCTTTGTTCATGGATCAATATTTATAAACATGAAAATCGTAGACGAATTCAAGGAATTTGCCGTCAAAGGTAACGTAATAGACCTGGCTGTAGGTATCATCATCGGGGCAGCATTCGGGAAAATAGTTTCTTCACTGGTAAATGATCTCATTATGCCCCCCATTGGATTGTTATTGGGTGGAATGAACTTCACCGACATCCATGTTACGATGAAAGATGCTATCGTGGATCCTGCCACAGGGAAGATCCTGAAGGCCGCTGTCGATCTTAAAATAGGGAGTTTTATTCAAACCCTGGTTGACTTCACCATTATAGCATTTTCAATCTTTATGATTGTCAAGGGCATGACCAGGATAAACAAGAAGAAGGACGAAATACCTGCTGCACCCCCTGAACAAACGAAAGAAGAGGAATTGCTTACGGAGATCAGAGACCTGCTTAAGAAATAGTAATATGGCAAAATGGCGAAATGGTAAAAAAAAATCGTGACGCGTGACGATTATCAATTATCAATTATCAATTGTCAATTAAAACCAATCTATGAAAAAATTTACTTTGTTTATCCTCCTGATATCCTTGTCGAATCTGGTTATGAGCCAGAATGCGGAAATTGTTAAAACAGCCAAGACAAAGGACGTCGTGGCAGCAATTAAAGTGGATACTATCAAAGCATGGTACATTGATGGAATTGTCTCACTAAACCTTTCGCAGGCATCTTTCTCTAATTGGTCTTCCGGAGGCCAGAATTCTTTAGGATTAAACTCTTTTATCAACCTGACAGCCAATTATAAGAAAGGGAAACATTCCTGGGGAAACACATTGGATTTAGGCTATGGGTTTATCATCCAGGGAAAAATGGATGATGCAAAATACACTAAATCAAATGACAAACTTGAGTTGACGAGCGCCTATGGCTATTCTCTTTCAAAGGATAATAAATGGATGCTCACAGTTTTAATGAATTTCAGGACACAATTCAGCGCCGGTTATAATTATCCGGATGACAGTACGGTCATTTCAAATTTTATGGCACCGGGGTATCTTTTATTAGGTATTGGTGCGACTTATGCACCCGCAAAATGGTTTTATTTGTACCTGTCGCCGGCTTCAGGAAGAGCTACCTTCGTGCTGGATAAAAAACTTTCAGATTCAGGTGCATTTGGGGTTGCCAGGGGTAAAAAGATGTTTGCAGAGTTTGGGCCTTATTTACGTGCAGATTTTAATAAGGACCTTTCAAAAACGATTAACCTTGCAACTACACTCGAACTTTTTACAAATTATTTCAAGGATTTTGGGAACATCGATGTAAATTGGAGTCTCCTTCTTACGATGAAGATTAATAAATGGCTCGCAGCATCGATCGCGACACAACTCATTTATGATAACAATGTAAAAATCAAGACTGCACCCACTGCGGAAGCAATACCGCATACACAGTTCAAAGAATTATTCGGGCTGGGACTGACGTATAAGATTAGACAGAAGTAGAGAAAATCATCCGTTCATCGCTTATTTTTTCTTTATCCAGAAATTTACCACGACAGATATAACTAAAGCTGTCAGATAGAGGATAAGTGTAAGGTAATCAGTTGTTTTTGCACCTGGCAAGTAGCCTGTGAACCTGTTTATAAGGTAACTGATGTAGGAATCCGGCAAGTTATATTGTCCAAGTTTATTCAGAACCCTCCAGTGAAATTCGGTAAGTGGACAATACCCAATCCCGTAAAAAATACCCAGGATAAACCAGGAACCCCCGGTCAGAAGGAGAGTTACCAGGTTGGCTCTGCGTAAAGGTTTGATGATCCACCCAAAAAGATTAAAAAAGATTAAAAGGGTATGGAATACTACAAAAAAGATATCAAAAAACCGAAGCATATTCAATATCAGTTGTTAATTATTGCTTTTTAAAAATACGAATAAATTATTAATTTTGTCAAACGATGCCTGAATAAAGCCTCATTAAAATCATGATAAACTAAAACCTATGTCACACGAGGAAGTCAATGAAGAAAATCTCTCCCATGAGGAGATCCAATACAGATATTATATCCAGAGAGGTCTTGATTTCACCAAAATTGAACTGTTCCGGTCTGCAAGGGAGCATTATAAACAAGCTTTGATCTACAAACCCGGCGATCCTTTTGTACTTGAAAGGATTGATGCATGTAACAATCAGATCCGGAAGGACAGGGTTAAAGTCCTTATTATCGTCCCTATAGTGCTTGGATTGATCGCCACCGTCATTGCACTGAACGTTTAAAAACAAATGGACATCTATCCTTACTGTTTCGCCCGTTTTTATGACCTGATCTATGCAAAGATAAGGTCAGATGTTGATACCGGGTATTTCTTAAGGAAGATAAAAGATGCCGGGGGAAAAGTTCTGGACGTTGGCGTTGGTACAGGACGATTCTTTCTGGAAGCATTGAAAGACGGCGCTGATATTTACGGAATTGATATCAGTCCGGCCATGCTGGATATCCTGAAAACACGAACAGACAAGAAAAATCATTACAGAATCAGTCGACAGGATATCCGGGATTTCGACACAGGCCTTCGATTCAGCCTTATACTTGCTCCATTCCGGGTATTCATGCACCTTGTTGAAGCCACCGATCAGATTACAGCGCTGAATCATGTTTTTGATCAACTGGAAGATGGTGGAACTTTTATTTTTGATCTTTATATTCCCGATCCCGGACTTCTTGCTTCCGGAATGAATGAAGTCATGGACTTTGAAGGCGAATTTGAGCCTGGAAATACCATCCGCAGATATGTTACTTCTCACAGCGATATGGTGAACCAGATCAATCATTTATCAATGAGGTTCGATTGGAACGAGGGTGGGGACAAATTTTCGGAAACCTGGAACTCTGAACTTCGGTTCTTTTTCCGGTTTGAACTGGAATACCTGATCCGCCAGTCAAAATTCACCTCCTATTCTATTTTCGGCGACTACAATGAAACCGCACTATCTGCTTATTCAAAGGAATTCGTGGTGGTTTGCAGGAAGTAGTTTGTTGAGTCACAGAGTCACAAAAAACCCAATACCAAATATCCAACCTGCCCAATTAACTTTTTTCCTTGATCTTTCCCGTTGAATTTTTATCTTTGATTTTTATATTATCATCTCGTTCTGAACATTCGGATTCATGAAAAATAAACCCGCACTTTCTTTCTGGCAGATCTGGAACATGAGTTTTGGATTCCTGGGAATTCAATTTGGCTGGGGATTGCAAATGGCGAATATGAGCGCCATTTACTCATACCTTGGGGCCAATCCCGGACAAATAGCCATACTTTGGTTAGCTGCACCCATCACAGGAGTTCTCATTCAACCCCTGGTCGGACAAGCCAGTGACCGGACCTGGACCCGTTTAGGCCGCAGGAGACCATTCATCCTGGCGGGAGCTATTCTTGCTTCCATTGCCTTGATCCTCATGCCTAATTCACCATCCGTTTGGGTTGCAGCCGGTTTGCTCTGGGTACTCGATGGGACGATAAATGCCAGCATGCAGCCATTCAGGGCACTCGTAGCCGATAACCTGCCGGAAGAACAAAATTCACAGGGCTTTGCCATTCAATCTTTATTCATCGGACTTGGGGGAACTATTGCTTCTGCCCTTCCGTGGATGATGACAAATTGGTTTGGACTTACCGCTGAAGGGGCAGGGAAAGGACATATTCCTGCTTCTGTCACCTTTTCGTTTTATATCGGAGCTGCAGCATTCATCGGGGCCGTTTTATGGACTGTATTCACCACAAAAGAAATTCCCCCCGAAGAATCTGAGCTTGCAGTCATCAGGTCAAGAAAATTCGATTGGACACTGGGATTAAAAGACATCTTCAGTCTTCTAGGTCACCTTCCCCGAAGAATGTGGGAATTGGGCCTGGTTCAGTTTTTTACCTGGATCGGGATGTTCTGTTTATGGGTGTATTTTTCTCCGGCCATTGCAATCAACATCTTCCATGCGCAGGCAGGCTCTGTCGAAATGGAATCATCCGGTTCGTGGGCCGGGTTTTGTTTCGCTATGTATAATGCGGTGTGTTTCGCTTTCTCCTTTGTACTTCTCAGGGCAACCAGGTGGGTCGGGCCCAAATTAATGCATACACTCTGCCTTGCCGTTGGAGCCATCGGCTTGCTGACTATCCCACTAATGGCTGGTAAATATGGGCTACTTTTCTCAATGACCTGCATTGGAATAGCCTGGGCAAGTATTCTTTCCATGCCTTATGCCATGCTCACACCAGCCCTGCCAAAAGATAAAATTGGAGTACTGATGGGTATGTTCAACCTGTTTATCGTTTTCCCGCAAATAATTGCATCAGGTTTCCTGGGAAAGGTCGTTGAAATTTTCTTTGCCAACAACCCGATGAACGCTATGCTAATCGGTGGGGTTAGTTTCGCTGTTGCTTCTGTAACAACCATCTTCGTTGTTACCTATAAAAGAAATTCAGGCGAAAATGTCCTAAATGTAAAAGCCGGACATTAGGAAATTACGAATTACGAATTTTGGAGGACAAATTATCATGGTTAAAATAAGCAGGGGAATTATTAATTACCGACGCATCAAAGACATTTTACGTATTCCGGGTTACATATCCCGGGAACATGGTTGGAGAATGGTGATTTTCTTGTCAATTTTGACCATCATGGCCGGATGCAATAGGTTAAAACCTCCTGTTGCAATGCAGATTCCGTCAGAACAGGTTATTCAGGGGATCCATATAACGGACCCTTATAAATGGATGGAAAATCCAAAGGATCCTAAGACAATTGAATATTTAAATTCCGAAAACGAATTTGCCAGTCATTATTTCGACAGGGTTACAGAACTTAAAAATAACCTCCTGAAAGAATTTGATGAAAGAACTGCATTTGCCGATAAATGGGGAACAAATTCAATACCGGTTGGAGATTATTTTTATTATAGCAGGATCTCGCCCGGACAGGATTACCCGGTGCATTACCGGAAATTGGATGCAGATAATCCAAAGGAAGAGCCACTTTTGGATGAAAACCAGATTGCAAAAGGATCAAAGGATTACCGGATGAATCAATTCCTGGCCTCACCTGATAATTCATCTTATTTATATTGTTATACGATAAATGGCGTTTACAGGCTTATTATTCAGTCGTTCACAGGTAAGATTCCAACTGACAGTATTATTGCTCCTGTGACCTTTGCTCTTTGGGCACAAGATGGTAAATCAATTGTGTATGTTAAAGATCATAAAGAGGTTTTAATTCATAAATTAAAGACACCTGTCAGTCAGGATTCTTTAATTTATAACGAGAAACGGAATGATCTTGAAGTTAATATTAATCTCTCAGGATCAGGGAAGTATATGTTCATTGCATCCGGTAATAATGAATCGAATGAGTACTCATATATTCCTGCAGACGTCAGAATTACCAAACCGATACTGATCGAACCGCTTAAGGAAGACAGAATGTATTTCCCAAATCATTTCGCTTCAAATTTCTTCCTCATCCTATCCAATAAGGATTCCGGAAACCGGAAACTTTATAAGGCGATGGTAAGCAATCCCTCAGCAAAAGACTGGAGTACAGTACTTGAAGGAACTGACAGCATTAATATCAACGACTTTACGGTCATTGAACAGAAATACCTGCTTCTTGTTGAAACCGACCAGATGAATGCGAGGATGAGACTGATTGATCTTACTTACAGCGGTAAAGACAATCAGATAACTTTCAGGGAACCCGGCGGACATATGGAGTTCAACTACTTTAACAGGAAGGAAGACAAGATTGTTTTCTCTTTCTCCAGTCTCTTATCACCCTATACCACATACAATTTTGATATTAATAAGCGCCAGTTGATCATTGGGCGACCGCCGGCCATAAAGGGTTATCAGAAAGAAAATTATATTTCAGAACTCGTAATGGCTAAATCCGGAGATGGTAGTGTTATCCCAATTTCGATGATCCATAAAAACGGTGTGAAGCGAAGCGATGGGAAGAACCCGCTTTACCTTGAGGCCTTTGGCAGTTATGGACAAAATGTTCAGGATGTGTTTACATCTGCCAGGCTCGGTTTGCTGAACCGGGGATTTTACCTTGCTGTTGCACATGTCCGGGGTGGCGGTGAGTTCGGAAGAAAATGGTGGGAGAAAGGCATGTTGTTGAATAAAAAGAATGCAATTAACGATTACCTGGCTTGTGCGGAATTTCTGATCAAACAGGGATATACTGAAAAAGGAATGATCACGGCTGCGGGAAGTCGTGAAGGAGCAGTGGTCATTGGTGCTGCAGTGAACGAACGTCCTGATCTTTTTAAATCTGTACTCTTATTAATGCCAGCTTTGGATATGGTAGCTGAAGTTACCAACTCATCCGCTAATAAGGTTGATCATAACAAGATTGTGGAATTCGGAGATCCGGGTAACCGGCAACAGTTTGAGTATCTATACAGCTATTCTCCCTATGAAAATATTAAAAACCAGGAATACCCGGCAATGCTGATCAGATCGTCACTTAAGAGCCAGGGTGCTGAGAATGGCAGTGCATTGAAGATGGTAGCAAGGTTGAGATCGACAGCATCAGGTAAAAAAACTTTTATTATCAGGACAGATCCCGGGAATATCAGAACAGGTGAATGCACAGAAAAAGAAGAAAATGAATTCTGGGCGGAGAACTGGGCGTTCATCCTGAATCAGTATGGCATAGAAGAATGATAAATAAAGAAACAAACCCGGGAAGAAAATTTTAATCTTAACACTTAAAACTTAACAGCTCATATCTATAATGAATACAGAACGATCAAGCGGAATTTTACTTCACCCTACTTCCCTGCCAGGGAAATATGGAATCGGGACACTCGGAAGAGAAGCTTTTCATTTCATTGATTTTCTTTCAAAGTCGAAACAAAAGCTCTGGCAGATCCTGCCACTCGGACCTACTGGATTTGCCGATTCACCCTATCAATGCTTCTCATCTACAGCCGGCAATCCTTTGCTGATCGACCTGGATATACTTGTAGCAGATGGGCTGCTGGATAAAAAAGATCTGGCTGATTTGAATCCTTTTGACGACGGTCCGGTAGATTATGGGAAGGTGATAACAAGTAAATATCCTCTTCTTATGAAAGCTATGGTGACCTTTAAAGCTAATGCAGGAAAGGAACACAAGAAAGATTTTCATGATTTCACACTGACAAATAAGAAATGGATTGAAGATTATGCACTCTTCATGTCGCTGAAAGAGCATTTTAAGCAAAAACCATGGTACCAGTGGACAAAACCACTTAAAACAAGGAAGGAGAGTGCACTCAAACCGTTTTATTCTCTTTTGGCGAATCAGATCGAATTTCATAAATTCATTCAGTATATTTTTTTCCGTCAATGGCTGGCGGTCAAGGACTATGCACATCAGAAGAATATCAGGATCATTGGTGATATCCCGCTTTATGTTGCCCTCGACAGTGTGGATGCCTGGGCAAATACGGAACTATTCCAATTCGATTCAGAGAAAAATCCAATCGCCGTTGGTGGGGTCCCTCCCGATTATTTCAGTGAGACAGGACAGTTATGGGGTAATCCGCTTTACCAATGGGATGTATTGAAGAAGGATAATTACCATTGGTGGATTGAACGAATAAAATCAAACCTGGTACTCTACGATATAATCAGGATCGATCATTTCCGAGGTTTTGCTGCTTATTGGTCTGTTCCCTATGGAGAGAAGACCGCTGTTAACGGAAAATGGATCCCCTGTCCGGGAAAGGATCTTTTTAACCAGATCCGCAAAGAACTTGGGGATATCCCAATCATAGCAGAAGACCTTGGCGTGATAACAGACGATGTTGAGGATTTGAGGGATTCATTTGGATTACCCGGGATGAAGATCCTCCAGTTTGCTTTTGATTCGAGCGAAGCCAATGATTACATCCCATACAATTTCACAAAAAACTGTATTGTTTATACGGGCACACATGACAATGATACTGTAAAAGGATGGTTTGAGAAGGCAAAGCCTGAAGACAAGAAATATGTTCTCGAGTACATAAATTCCTCAGGGAAGGATATCTGTATGGATTTTCTCCGGCTGGCATGGGCATCTGTTGCACATACAGCCATAGTTCCCATGCAGGATCTCCTTGGGTTGGGTAATGTAGCCCGGATGAATTTACCCGGGACCACAATCAACAATTGGAAGTGGAGAGCGAAAAGCACTGACTTCTCAAAGGAACTTGCAAATCAACTGGCGCAATTGACCGTTCTTTATGGACGAACGCATAAATAAAAAACATCTCTAAATTAGACATATGCAAAAGAGGCTTCTTTTTCTTCTCCTTTATTTAGTAGCGGCTCTGCCTTCTTTCTGTCAGGAGATAACTTTAACAAGGGTCGAGCCGCCATCATGGTGGACCGGTTTTCAAAACCCGGCAATTCAGATTATGATCTATGGAAAGAATATCGGCCAAACGGTTCCAGTCATCAATACCCCTGGTGTTGTACTTAAACATGTTAACAGAGTTGAGAATCCGAATTATCTTTTTCTGGATGTAATTTTATCGAAAACCATCCAGCCCGGTTTCTTTCCGATTACCTTCTACAAGAATAAGAAAAAGGTCACAGAATATCTCTTCCCACTCAAAAAACGGGAAGATAGATCGGCGGAAAGGAAAAGCTTTACCTCTTCGGATGTGATCTATCTCATTGTACCTGACCGCTTCTCCAATGGTGATAAGGAAAATGACGATGTGCAAGGATATCTTGAAAAAGCTGACCGGTCAAATCCCGATGGAAGACATGGCGGCGATATCAAAGGGATTATGAATCATCTCGATTATATCCGCGACCTGGGAGTCACTGCAGTCTGGATTACGCCGTTGCTGGAAAACAATATGGCGAAATACTCCTACCATGGTTACTCAATTACAGATTATTATAAAATCGATCCCAGGTTTGGAAGTAACGACGATTATGTAGTTCTTTCCAGGGCTCTTCACGAGAAAGGACTGAAACTGATCATGGATATGGTTTTCAACCATTGCGGATCCAACAACTGGTGGATGACAGACCTTCCTTCTAAAGACTGGCTTAACCAGTTTCCTGAATTCACGCGTTCCTCTTATCGTTCGAGTACCGTTTCTGATCCTTACCGGTCTCAATACGACAGTATCCGTTTCGTAAAAGGTTGGTTTGATAAAACTATGCCCGATCTGGATCAGCATAACCCGTTTCTTGCCCGTTATCTCATCCAGAATAGCATCTGGTGGATTGAGTATGCAGGACTTGACGGAATACGTCAGGACACTTATCCATATTCATTCAACGATTTCATGTCGGAATGGGATAAAGAAGTTTTGGAAGAATATCCGAATTTCAATATTGTTGGTGAATGCTGGAGCGCCTATCCTGATGGGATTGCATATTGGCAGAAAAATGCATTGAACAGGGATCATTTTAATTCAAACCTACCAACCGTGTTTGATTTTGCGATGTATGATGCGCTGAAGTTGGCATTTAATGAGAAAGATGGATGGAGCACAGGAATATCAAGACTTTATGAGATCCTTTCCCGTGATTTTAGTTATGCCAACCCTTCAAATATTGTTGTATTTGCAGATAGCCATGATGCCGACCGCTTTCTTGCCACACAAAACCAGGATGTCAGAAAGCTTAAGATGGCTATGGCCTTTATTCTTACCACAAGGGGAATACCATTAGTGTATTATGGAACGGAAACTCTAAACACAACCGAACAGGGTAAAAATGGAGACGGTTACAAACGAACTGATTTTCCAGGAGGATGGGGCAATGACACTGTAAATGGTTTCACTGACAGGAACCTGTCACCCTCTCAATTGGAAATGAAGAAGTACCTAAAACAATTATTGAACTGGAGGAAAGGCAAAGAAGTCATACACAGTGGTAAATTAAAGCATTTCGTCCCGGATGAAGGTGTATATGTATATTTCCGTTACAATGAAAAGGAAACTGTGATGGTCGCACTGAATAACAATGAGAATGACGCAAAGACCCTTGATAGAAAAAGGTACAGCGAATTTCTTGATCGCTATACTGGTGGCAAGGATGTGATTACGGGTCAGCATATCACTGACTTTTCTAAGATCGAAATCCATCCGAAATCCGCAATGATAATAGAATTAATGAAATAAGATCAGAATTAGTGCAATGAGATATAGTTGTTAATCATAACTCTTTCAATATGTTATTAATTCAGAAAAAACTGACCAACCTCTTTTATGTGGTGCTCGGATTACCCTCGACCGCCATGGGGTTTGCATTATCAATCCAGATTGCTGTACTAAGCTGGATACTCAGGACAAAATATCATCTGGAAATTGATCAGATAGGTATTGTTTGGGCAGCCGGTCCGATTGCCGGGATACTTGGACAACCGCTCATCGGTCTTATCAGCGACAAGGTTTGGTTCTGGGGGGGGAGGAGACGTCCTTTCATTATTATCGGAGGTATTCTGGCCTCGATGATGATTTTCGCACTCCCTAATATAGACAGGATCAATAATTTTTTTGGGATTGGAAGCCTGATGGCAGTAGCCATCACTGTTGCCCTGACACTGGATCTTTCCATAAACATTAGTTTCAATCCTACCCGTTCAATTATAGCTGATGTGACTCCGGCAGGAACTGCCCGGACCAAGGGTTATACCTGGATGCAATCCATCTCAAACCTTTTCGGAAGTGGCGCTTATCTTATGGGAGCGCTGATCGGAAATTATTTCCTGATCTATGCAGGGGTTATCATTGTATTTCTTTTTTCTATAGTGCCCCTATTTTTTATAACAGAGCCGAGAGTACTGAAACGTGAACTGGATGAAGCAGGAGATGAGATCCAGGCAACAAAAACAAAATGGGGAGAGTTGTTCAAGCTTTATTTTGCCCATGGATTCTCGTGGCTTGGTATTCAAACCATGTTTATTTACATTATTGCCTTTATCGAGCAAAAAATCCATCCGGAAAATAACCTTCAGACCGGACAGATAATCGGGTGGTCGTTCTTTATCCTCAATGCTGTAGGATCAATCTGGCCCGCTTTTCTCCTGGAACCGGTGAGCAAAAAGATAGGACGCGTAAATACTCACATCCTGGCGGTTGCTTCCATGTCGATCGGGTATTTTGGAATTGTTTTTTTTGCACGAAATGCTTTCAGCCTTTATGCCCTGATGATGATCCTTACATTTGGCTGGGCTGCTATTGTAAGTCTTCCTTTTGCAATAATGTCTGAGAAAGTAGATAAAAGCAGAATGGGATTCTTTATGGGGATCTTTAACCTGTCGGTAGTGCTGCCACAGTTGGTTTCCAGTTTTCTGATCGGACGTCTCATTAATCATGCCATAGATAAAGGCCTTATCTTTATCATTAGCGGAGCATCGCTGGCCATTTCTGCTTTACTGTGGATATTTGTAACTGACGAATCAAGAAAAAAAGAATGAAAAGAAAAACGAAGATCGGATTGGTTGCTAAAGATCAATGGCTGGAGCCTGCTGAGAATGAGATCTGCGCCAGGTACGAAAGGTACAAGCAAACCTATGAAGAACTTAAAAAGTCCTGGGGCAGTTTATTGAAATTCGCTGATGCACACAATTACTTCGGGATCCATTACGATAAAGAACGCAAAGGCTGGGTTTACCGGGAGTGGGCGCCTAAAGCACAGGACCTTTATTTTTTTGGCGACTTTAACTCCTGGCAACGATACTCACACCGGATGACCCGAGATCAACAGGGTATATGGGAAATATTTCTGGATAAAGCAACATACAAAGACCGCTTCATTCACGGGAGCCTGGTAAAAGTGATGGTTCATTCAGACCTCGGATTCCAGGAAAGGATCCCGGCCTATATCCGACGGGTAGTCCAGGATCCTGTCACACTTGATTTCACCGGACAGGTTTGGCTGCCTCCGGAGAAATTCGATTGGAAGGACGATCATTTTGATATCGGGCAACTCGGGGAGTTATTCATTTATGAATGTCATGTCGGGATGGCTCAGGAAGAGGAAAAAGTCGGGTCATTCATCGAATTTGCTGATACATTGATTCCTTATATAAAAAACTCAGGTTATAACACCATCCAGTTGATGGCTATCGCAGAGCATCCTTACTATGCCTCTTTTGGTTATCATGTTTCAAACTTCTTTGCAGTCTCTTCCCGCTTCGGCACCCCAGTCGATTTAAAATATCTGATCAGGAAAGCCCATGAGCAAGGTCTGGCTGTTATCATGGATCTCGTTCATTCCCATACTGTCAAGAATGTCGCTGAAGGTCTGAACATGTTTGATGGATCGGATAACCAGTATTTTCATGCCGGCGAACGTGGCAATCACCCTTACTGGGATTCAAAATGCTTTGATTATGGAAAAAGGGAAGTCCTCAGGTTCCTCTTATCCAACATAAAATTCTGGATGCAGGAATTTCACTTCGATGGATTCCGTTTTGATGGAGTCACTTCTATGCTCTATTTTGATCATGGGTTCCGCGAAAACTGGGATCTTGACGGATATTTCAAAAATGGCGTGGAATGGGATGCCATCACCTACCTTCAATTAGCAAATAAACTTGTTCATACCCTGAATCCCCATGCAGTAACCATTGCGGAGGATGTCAGTGGAATGCCTGGTATTGCCAGACCGGTTACCGAAGGAGGAATTGGTTTCGATTACAGGCTTGGGATGGCCATACCTGATTTCTGGATCAAGATATTGAAGGAAAAGGTTGATGAAGCATGGGACCTTGAAGAGATGTTCAAGGTGATGACAAACCGGCTTCCGGACGTTAAAACCGTGGCTTATTGCGAATCACATGACCAGGCCCTGGTTGGTGACCAGACCATCGCTTTTCGCCTGATGCAGAGCAATATCTATTTTCACATGCAGAAGGAGGATAAAAATATTGCAATAGATCGCGGAATTGCTTTGCATAAAATGATCCGGTTGTTTACCATTGCATTGGGAGGCCAGGCGTATCTCAATTTTATGGGAAACGAATTCGGTCATCCCGACTGGATCGACTTTCCGAGGGAGGGAAACAACTGGTCATACAAGTATGCTCGCAGAATGTGGTCTTTGGTACAAAATCCAGACCTCAAATACCATTACCTGGGGGCATTCGATAAAGACATGCTAAAGCTGGTTAAAGACCATTCACTTTTAAACATGGAATACGGAACCCAGCTTTACCTGGATGATTGGAATAAAACACTTGTCTTTGCAAAAAATGACCTGATCTTTATCTTCAACTTTCATGTGAATCATTCTGTTCCGGATTATGATTTCATCATAAAGGAACCGGGAGATTACAGGATCATTCTCAACACTGATAATCCTGCCTATGACGGACATGGAAGAATTGATGAAAAGACCATTTTTATTACTCAATATGATGAGAAGAATAAAGTACACCGGCTTAAGATCTATAATACGAACAGAACTGCACTGGTCTTGAAAAAAATAAAGAATAATCCGGATCCATGAAAAAGACGATTCTTATACTTATTATGCTGCTTTCCCAAAGCATCTTTGCAGGGAATTTCGAACGATTCATAACTTATTTAACTCACTTACCATTGCAGGAGAGGCAATCGAAAGCTGATAGTTTCATGAAAGCCCATCTCGTCTTCCCCTTGATTGAGAAAGATACGGCTGCAATTTTTATTTACCGGGGAGAGGCCAAGAGCGTGAAAATCGCCGGAGATTTTACCGGGTGGATCCCTTCTGTTTCCATGAAGGGGGTTGCCGGAACCAACATTTTTCACAGTACCACTCAGTTTGAAAAAAACGCCAGGCTGGAATATAAATTTATTGTTGACCAAAAATGGATACTGGATCCAAAAAATTCCGATAGTATTAAAGGCGGGATGGGAACTAACTCTGAATTAAAGATGCCTGGCTATTTAGCACCTCCGGAAGTTTCCTATTATCCGGGGATCCCGCATGGAACATTGCTGGATACGACCTGTTTCAGCAACCAACTGAACAACACCAGGCAGGTTAAAATATATCTACCTCAGGGATATTCCGTGAAGAAACAATATCCGGTAATCGTATTCCACGATGGCTTAGAGTTTATTTCCCTGGGTGGCATTCTGAACACCCTGGATTACCTGATTGCACACCACGAAATGGAACCAGTGATCGGCATATTTGTTCCTCCGGTTGATCGCAATAATGAATATGGCGGAACAAAAAAAGAGGCATTTACAACTTTCATTGTTAAAGAACTTATGCCTGTAATTGACAAAAAGTATTCCACGAGTAAGAACCCTTCCAAACGAGCTACTTTTGGCATATCCGAAGGAGGAAACATTGCACTTTACATTGGCATGAAACATCCGGAGACGTTCGGTAAGATTGCTGCGATATCGAGTGATGTTCAGAATGTTATATCCATCGGGATTTCAAAAGTCTGCAAAAACGAACCTGGAATTTTACCTGGATATCGGGAAATATGACCTCCCTGTATTAATTCCCACTGGTCAATAATTTTATAAAAATACTGCAGAACAAACATTATAATTACCAATTCAAACAATGGAATGAAGGTCATTCCTGGGAAAACTGGAAAATACATGTGGAGCTCCCTCTCCGGCAATTCTTCCCGCCGGGTTGACAAAACCATTGCCTGAAAAAAGAAATTATTGTATTAATTCAACCAGACGATTATGCAAAAGAAACTGAGTTTTTTCAAAGGGATCTTGTTTCTGTCATGCATTGCCCTTATTCAGGGTTGTGATAACCATGAAGACATTAAGATCCCCGATAAACCTGAAATTACCGGGGTTGCAAATCCTGTTGTGATGCAACCGGATTCAACCACAATTATCCTGGGAGATTATTTTCTTCACCCAAAATCCATTGACTCAATTATCATGGATAAAAGCCTGGCGTGGCGAATTTCACACGATTCAACAGAACTCACGATCAATCAGCAAGGGAGATCTGTTCCGCGCTTATCGGTAATGAAAGTTTGGATTGGTGGTTATTGCTACTCCCTGCTTCTTGAAAAGTCGCGCAAGATATGGCAGCATGTTACCTTTGACCCTAAAGAGAAAAAGTATAAGAAGGTTGAAATGGCCGGTGATATGAATGAATGGACGCCAACCCGCTCACCAATGCACCTGAAAGATGGTATCTGGCAAACTGATTTCCTCCTCTTCCCGGGTAAATATCAGTACAAACTCGTTCTTGATAAGAAATGGGTGCTGGATCCGGGGAATCCGGAAAGTGTTGATAATAATATAGGTGGGATCAATTCACTGATTCGGGTCGGGAACGTTAATCCTCCCGGTGCCCCAAATCTTTTTACTGCAAAAGCAGATAAAGACAAGATCACTATCGGGATCAGGAATAATGCGAAAGAAATATTTGTCTTCTGGCAGAATTACCTGCTCAATGAAAAGTTCTGGAAACTTGACAGCACCGGCATTAAGATCAAGATCCCTTTAAAGGCAAGGAACATGGATCGCTCATTTATCAGGGTTTGGGCCTTTAACGCTAACGGAACGTCAAATGAGATCCTTGTTCCTCTGGAAGATGGTCGCGTGATAACCAATCCCTGCCAAACTTACGAGGCAGGATAAACAAACCATGATTATGTATTTTCTGATGGTTGACCGGTTCCGGAATGGTAATCCTAAAAACGATGCGCCCCTGAATGACAAGGATGTGGATAAAAAATTAAATTTCCAGGGTGGTGACCTTCAGTGGGATTGTTCAAGACAATTGAAAATGGATATTTCAAAGAATTGGGCATCAATACACTCTGGATATCCCCCATCACTCAGAATCCAAAAGATGCATGGAATGAATACCCTGCTCCTCACCGGAAATTCTCAGGTTATCATGGTTATTGGCCATTGACCCTTACCACCATTGACACCCGGTTTGGAACTCCTGATGAGTTGAAGGCTCTCGTTAGTGATGCTCATGGCAGCAATATGAATATAATCCTCGATTATGTTTCAAATCATGTTCACCAGGAATGTAAAGTTTATAAAGATCATCCCGATTGGGTAACGCCACTCCTGCTCCCGAATAAAAAGAAAAACATCCGGCTTTGGGACGAACAGCGGCTTACTACCTGGTTTGACGAATTCCTTCCGACACTGGATCTTACAAAACCGGAAGTCTGCAATATGATGTCGGATTCAGCGCTTTACTGGATCAAGACCTATGAGTTAGATGGTTTTCGACATGACGCAACCAAACACATACCTGAAGTTTATTGGAGAACACTTACAAAAAAGCTTAAGAACCAGGTTATAATCCCGGATGACCGTTCAATTTACCAGATCGGTGAAACTTTTGGAAGCCGTGACCTTATCAATAGTTATATCAATCCCGGAGAATTGGATGCACAGTTTGACTTTGGGCTGTATTTCGATGCTCGCAATGCTTTCGCAAGGGAAAATTCATCCTTTAAAGACCTGAACTATTCCCTGCAGGAGAGCTTCAGTTATTTTGGTGAACATTCGCTTATGGGTAATATTACCGGGAACCAGGATCTCCCAAGGTTTATATCGTTTGCCAGCGGAGCCCTCAGCTTTAATGAAAATGATCAGCAAGCCGGATGGGAAAGGGATATTGAAGTCAAAGATACTGTCGGGTATGATCGCCTGGCATCGATGATGGCATTTAACATGACCATCCCTGGTATTCCCATCATTTATTATGGCGATGAATTCGGGATGCCGGGAGCCGGCGATCCTGATAACCGCAGGATAATGAAGTTCGATAACCTGACTCCCCAGGAAAAGAGGCTGAAGAACACCGTCGAAAAGCTGACTCACCTTCGCAGCGCCTCAATGCCTTTGTTGTATGGTGATTTTAAAACCATTGAGACAGGAGACAAGACTTATGTATACATGAGGACCTATTTTGATAAAGTGGTTTTCGTGATCTTTAACAAAGACAAGGCATCCAGGAAGATTGAGATTAAGATCCCCGAAAGATTTATAGGGACCAAACTGATCAATCAATTCGGTTCTGATGCCAAAGTTGAAAAGGACAAGATAACCCTGAATCTGATGGGAAATTCATTTGAGATAATTAATAATTGACAATTGACAATTGATACTTATTTTAACTCGCCAGTTCACCAGTTCACTAGTTCACCAATTATTCTGTGACTCTGTGACTTTATAAACTTTATAAACTTATACATATGAACAAAACAGACTTCATTCAACATATACCGAAGATCCTTGCATTCGTGCTACTTGTAGTTGCAGGGATTGTGATCTGGTCATGTGCCGGTTCAAGGAAAGAAATTTCAAAAGGCGGACTTGTGCACCCGGAGTGGGCAAAGAATGCCGTACTTTACGAAGTTAATGTCAGGCAATATACCCCGGAAGGCACATTCAAAGCATTTGAAAAGCATCTCCCACGGCTTAAAGCCATGGGTGTAGACATTCTGTGGTTAATGCCGGTCAATCCTATCGGGATTAAAAACCGGAAAGGTTCACTTGGAAGCTATTATTCAGTAAAAGATTACCTTGCAATAAATCCCGAGTTCGGCACAAAAGATGATCTGAAGGAATTGGTTAACAAAGCGCATGAGCTTGGCATGCATGTGATTATCGATTGGGTTGCCAATCATACATCATGGGATAACAACCTGATCACGGAGCACCCTGACTGGTATAAACATGATTCAACCGGGAAGATTATTCCACCGGTTCCCGACTGGACCGATGTGGCTGGTCTGAATTATACGAAAAAAGAATTGCGCGAATACATGACCAATGCATTAATTTACTGGGTCAGGGAAGCCGATATTGACGGTTTTCGATGCGATGTTGCAGGGATGTTGCCAGTTAGCTTCTGGAATGAAGCAGTTCCAAAGATCAAAGCGGTAAAGCATGTTTTCATGCTGGCAGAATGGGAAACACCAGAAATGCATGATACAGCTTTTGACATGACCTATTCATGGAATGCATACCAGGTAATGAATGCGATTGCCAAAGGGAAGAAAACCCTAGTTGCATTGGATTCTGTACTGAAATCGGATTCTTTCAAATATCCTGCCGATGCTATCCGGATGCGTTTCACCACAAATCACGATGAGAACTCCTGGAACGGGACTGAGTACACAAGGTTGGGCGATGCTGCAAAAACTTTTGCCGTGTTATGTTTTACAATGCCGGGGATGCCGTTGATTTACAGCGGACAGGAATCAGCCTTTAACCGGAGTTTGAAATTCTTTGATAAAGATATTATAGATTGGGACAACTACCCATTGGCAGGCTTTTATACTCAGCTGGATAAACTGAAAAAAGAGAACAGTGCTTTATCAGCTGGTGCTGCCGGAGGACAGATGACCAAAGTTGTTTCTGATAATGATAATAATGTTTATTCCTTCTTACGTAAGAAAGATAACAATACCGTTTTTGTAATCCTTAATCTTTCAGCTTCTGAACAAAAGGCAACCTTTAATGGGAGCAGCTATGCAGGGGATTACAAGAGTCTTTTCGAAAATAAAGACATCTATCTTGACGGTTCCCTTTCAGTATCCTTAAAACCCTGGGAGTATAGAGTATACTACAGGTAATTACGAATCACGAAATAAAATGCTACATATCCAAAAACCAATACCTAATACCTAAAACCCAACACCAAAAAAGAAGCTGCACCAATCTAATGATGCAACCTCTTCTTACGATTAATAAACCAAACGGTTAATTCAATTTAAAGTTATATCTGAATACTGCGCCACTGAAATTCAGCGTTACCGTATAACTTCCGGCAGTTGCAACAGTAATACCAACTGTACCTGTTGTACCCTGGCTTAGTGCTCCCGTTCCATTTGGATCGCTATAGAACAAAGTATTAGCGTTGTTTGCACGGAATACTGTTGTACCAGAATTGAGGTTCTGTGTCACACTCCAGATTCTTGCGGTCGAATCATATACCATCTCAACATCAGTATTACCTGTTGCAGTTCCATAGATGCTCCATGTTGTCAGAAGATATGTGTGAGTAAAGGTGCTAAGATTTGCAACAAGATGGTAATATCCTGCCCCGGTTGAGGGTGCGATATTACTACCATTTGCTACCAGTGTTCCCGTCCCACCATTATCTCCGTAATTTGTTGTCCATGAGTTACCCACGCAGTATTTGTATTGCGGTGAAGATGCTCCCATCCAGATATATCCATCGTAATTGTTGTTCGACTTGGCTGAATATATTACGGTTAGTGAATCTGCCGGATTCCAGCCCTGGTAATTGCCGGGAACGAATATTAATGGATACACAATCTTCACATAATACGGAGTAATAACCTTGCTAACAGAAGCCGAATTGACAGCTGGTACTGATGAAGCAACAGAAGCCTGAACCCTGAACTCAAGGGCCAGAGGAGCTGATGGATTGAGATCAGGGTTAAACTCCAGACCCAGTAATTGATTATTTAGAACGCTGGTAAGAATGGAAAGTGAGGTTGCATTTACCACAGTTCCGATAGCAACAGCATTAGCAAAATTGTCGCCCTTTTTATCTACCTGGAGGGTATAGGTCACCACAAGTGCAATCCCAAAATTTGCAGTCGACCATTGAAATGTGATCAGAGTATCCGCATAAGGTTTCTGGAGCACAACTGAATCTGCCGTCAGTTTCAGAACCGGTGGAACCGGATTTGAGCTGACCTCAGCTTTTTCGGCTTTTTTACACGAAAAAGAGCCCACCAAAGCTATTATAAAAATAATTATTGATAGTTTTTTCATAGTATATTGGGTTTAAATAAATTAATAACCAGTATTTTGTTTCAGGTTCGGATTTGCTGAAACATCGGAAGAAGGTAATGGGAAAATATTGTATTTCGCATCCGTCGCCCTACCACTGCTAACATCGCCTTTCCAAGGCCACAAATACGTTCCAGTCGTTAATTCTCCGAAACGAACAAGATCGGTTCTCCTGTAACCCTCCCAATACAATTCACGTCCTCTTTCATCGAGAATGAAAGGCAAGGTCAGTTGTGAGGAAGTGATATTTCCTGTATTATCGCCATAAGCCCTTGTTCTTAAATCGTTCACGTAATTCAAGGCAGTATTCAAATCACCTCCACTTCCACCTCTTAATACTGATTCTGCGTACATAAGGTAAACATCGCCCAGACGGAATACAGGGAAATCGACATCTGCATAAGTAAGATTAGACCCTTCTGTACCGCTTCTGGTAACGTTTCTCCATTTTGTTACTGCATAACCATCATCGAAATTACCTATATCAGCGATTTCAAGCGTATGCTGTTCAGAATGGAACAATGCCCTGTGATCGTAAGCATTTCTGACTATAGTATAAGTATAATCAGGAATTCCCAGTTTCATGGATATTGTATAAGTTCCTGCAACAGGAACTGCAATATTAGAGCCACCGGCTTCCAGGATCCCATTACCGGCATTAGATCCGTAGTTAATGGTCCAGTCATCATTAGCACGGAATTTGATGCTTCCGACTGTTAGGTCAAGAGTGACTGACCATAAACCTGTTGTGGTGTCATAGGTCATTGGAGAATCCGTAGACCATCCACCAGGGGTTGCATCGCCAATAGCGCTCCATGTGGTTTTTACAAGACTATATGTCAGAAGTGCTGTGTCTACATTGATTTTGTAATAACCTGCAGCACCGGCTGTAATATTGGTACCGTTTTGTGATAGTACTCCGTTTGCCCCGCCATAATTATGGTTCCAGTTGGGGGTAGTGCAGAATTTGAATTGAACATTATCAGCTGTGAAATTAAGGTAGCCTTCATACTGACTATTACTGGCTGCCGATGCAAGCACAGTAGTTGTATTTGCAGGATTCCATCCCTGGTACGAACCCGGCACATAGATAATAGGATAAGACTTGGGATTTTTTGGAGGAGTAGGAGAATTCCATGGCAGATCT
This sequence comes from uncultured Bacteroidales bacterium, assembly GCA_963800585.1. Taxonomy (GTDB): domain Bacteria; phylum Bacteroidota; class Bacteroidia; order Bacteroidales; family FEN-979; genus FEN-979. The sequence continues at coordinate 217,443 of CAWDBP010000008.1, read as the reverse complement.
TTAAGGTTCGGATAGAATAAATGCACAAAAGCACTGGTTGTCCGTGTCCCTGACCAACCTCCGGCAATACCAAAATCTGCAGGATGCATGCTACTATCACCTACTTCAGCACAAACAAGAAATGTAGTACCACCCCAAGTCTGGGTTCTTATTCCGTCGAATTCAACGGGGAAGATGATCTCATTACTAAGGTTGTTATCTGCCAGGAATAGCCACTGGTAATTGGCGTCCAAAGCGTAACCTGCATTAATTATATTATTACAATAAGTAATGCAATCGGTATATCTGTTTGTTCCGTTATATACCGAGGCGTTAAGATAGAGTCTTGCAAGCAAAGCCCAAACGGCGGCTTTATCGGCACGGCCATATTCATTTGTCCTGGCATTTACCATTAAAGGTTCGATTGCCTTTAATTCATTTTCTATGTATGTAAAAAGATCAGCACGTTTGATCTGGGGAGGGAAGAATTTTCCTACCTGGTCATTCTCAGTTACAAATGGAACATTCCCAAACATATCCAGTGCATGAAAATAACTCAATGCCCGCAGGAAACGAACCTCAGCACGATAGTAATGTATATTGGTCAGGTCAGAAGGCTTCGTAATACCATTGCTACTGAGTTTTGCATCTGTCGATTCCCTTAAGAATTCATTGCAAAGGCAGATCTGGTAGTAGATCCTGGAATACACGGCACCAATGAATACATCTGTTGCGCTCCAGTCTTGAAAATGGAAATTTTTAATAGTCTCGTCATTCCAGCCGATGACTGCTTCATCGGTTGGTAATTCCTGGAGATACCAGTAACCACGTACATATTCGCCAAATCCTTCATCGATTCCACTGATATCCGGGTTCCCCGAAGGTCCTTCCTGTCCGGAAACTGCAAGTCCTGCATAGCACTTGGCAAGCGCCTGTTTAATGCCTGTAGGATTGTTGAAAACATTTACCGGCGTTAATACATTCGTATCAATCGGCCCTTTATTCAGGTCCTTGGTACAACTACCAAGAAACGCAGTAATTGCCGTAATGATGAATGTTATCTTGAATATTCTTTTCATTTTTTTAAGTTTTAAAGAGTTAGAATAAAAGATTTACACCCAAAACAAATACCCTGGATCGCGGATAAATGTTATTGTCAATACCCAGTGATGACCCTACATTAATTTCAGGATCAATCCCTGTGTATTTCGTTATGGTCAATACGTTATTCACGGTTAAGGAAAGACGCAGATTTGTTGTGTTCTTGATTATATTCCCGAAATTATAGCTTAGCGTCAGGTAATCTAACTTGAAGAACGAAGCATTCTGCACATAATAATCGGAAAGGTACTGATTGTTGACAAAATTCGTACCATATACCGATGTTGTGACGTTGCCCAGATAAGTACCTCCCAAACGGTTAATGTTGCTCCATACACCATCGTTGGCGTCATTGTTGTTGTACATATAATTTCCAACTTCGGCATGACCGCCGGCAGATAATGACCACTGTTTGTATTTCAACATTGTGTGTACGCCAAAAGTAGCAGTGGGTTCAGCACTATGGTCATGATACATATCAGCACTCGTGATTTGTCCGTCACCGTTCCGGTCGACAAATACGCCTTCAATCGGTTTACCATTTTTATCGTAAGCCTGCTGGTATACATAGAATGAATTTATGGAATAACCTACACTCTGGATCTGAACGGTATTCCCGACACCTCCACTGATTCCACCGGTCAATATTCCCGGATAGTTGGGATCATTGGTAATAAGAAGCTTGGTGATTTTATTTGCATTAGAGGCAACATTACCGCCAATCTCCCAGTTCCAGTCATGAGTGACAATCGGTCTCAGATCTAAACTGAATTCAACTCCTTGATTCCACATATCACCAATATTAGTCCAGAGATAATTCGACAGGTTTGTGCCTGCTGGAACGGGAACATAATTCAGAAGGTTCGTTATATTTTTATAATAATATTCCAGTGTACCGGTGATCCTGTCTTTTAAGAAACCAAAGTCTACACCAACGTTCGTAGTTGCTGTTGTCTCCCATTGAATATCAGCATCATATGCACCAGGACGTAGTGTCTGATACCAGACATTACCAAACTGGTACATCGAATATCTGTCGCTGAGGTAATAGGTGGGAAGATATGGATACCAGTTGGTTCCAATATTCTGGTTTCCGGTCTCTCCCCAGCCAACACGGAGTTTTAATTGCGAAATCACTTTTGAATTACGGAGAAAAGGTTCATCATTGATTTTCCATGCCAGTGCCGCTGAAGGGAACAACCCCCAACGTTTGGAAGATGAAAATTTCGATGAGCCATCATCTCTCAAGGTGAAGGTAAGCAAATACCTATTCAAAAGTGTATAATTCAAACGACCGTAAAATGATATCAGATAATATTGTTGTTTATTGGTAATATCATAATAATGGGCAGTATCATGCGGAACATTATTATTGTCAGTTGTGTTCTGGAGATAAAAGTGTTGCCAGGAATAACCGGCCATCACATCAAATTTACTCCAGATACTTTTAACGTCCTTCACGTAATTGAGATAAAAGTCCAACAGAGTGTTATCCTTTATTTGAGAATATGCGTTGTCTTCTCCAAGTGCCGTGTAAAGCCAGGAGGCATACTCAGGAACATAGGTAGTTCCAGAAGACTGTGAATGATCCATTCCGAGGTTCAGAACCGCCCTGAGATCAGGGAAGAAATGAAGTTTATAATCAAACTGAATATTCCCAAGAAAACGGTTTACCGTCGCTTTATTATCTTCAAGGTTTAAAAGTGCAACAGGATTAGTAGTAGCAAGGCTAACTGGCGATCCGTTTGACTGTTCCCACATCCAGTAACCACTCCTGTTATTGACTCTGCTATCAAAGACTGGTTTGGTGGGATCAAAACCTATTGCATCCCCAATGGCCCCCTGATCCGCAAACCTGTTATCAATATTCATGTATTTTGCATTTGCATTGATCTTCAGATGATCATCGAAAAATGAGGGACTCAGATTTGCTCCGACTGTAATCCTTTTCATGTTATCAGTCTTGAGGATCCCATCCTGGTACATGTAGCCCAGGGAAACACGGTAAGGGAGATTTTTTATTCCACCTGAAAATGCAAAGTTATGATCAGTGCTGATGCCAGTCTGGTAAATCTGTTTTTGCCAATCGGTGTTTGCTTTCCCGAGTAATCCGGTGTCTTGGGGATATCTTTGTCTTACTTCTGAGCTGAATTGATCCGCGCTCAGAACACCAGTTTCTTTTGGTATAGTATAAATGGAAATATTCCCTGAGTATTCATGGGTGAATTTGTTGGTGCCACCTGCAGCTTTACCCTTTTTCGTTGTTATGAGGATAACGCCGTTTGATGCCCTGGAACCATAAATTGCAGTTGCTGAGGCATCCTTAAGGACGGTGTAGGTTTCGATATCGTCCGGGTTGATCATGGAAAGATTGCCACGGGCACCGGATGTGGCATCATTATCGACAGGGACCCCATCAATCACGATCAAGGGATCGTTCGATCCAGCGATTGAGTTTTCTCCCCTGATACGTATGACGGCATCGCCACCCGGAGCGCCACCCAACGTTGTGACCTGGACACCTGCAATTTTTCCGATAATTAACTCCTGAGGAGAGGCGATAGCCCCCTGATTGAAGTCTTTCTGGTCAATTGCAGAAACAGCACCCGTTGCATCTGACTTTTTCACCTGGCCATAACCAATAACGACTACCTCATTTAGGCTTGTAACTGAGGCTATAAGTGAAACATTGATCACTTGCTTTCCTGCCACAGGAACTTCCTTTGTTTGATACCCCATAAATGAGAACACCAGCGTAGCCCCTGGTTGAACTTTTATGGTGTACTTCCCGTCAATATCCGTTACTGTTCCTGTTGTAGTGCCTTTCACTATAACAGTAGTACCCGGAATTGAACTTCCATCAGCAGCATCTTTCACCTGTCCTGTTATCGTAATTTCCTGTGCATACGCTACAGAAGCGAACGCAAATGCAAGGAAAATGAACAGATAACGTAACCATAGTATACGTTTCTTCATAATCTTGAAATTAAAGAGTTAAACATCCAATTAATTGACTATAATTTTATTTTAATATTCCCTTAATGTAAAATTAAATAAAAAATCAAGTATGTTAACAAATAGTTAACGAAAAGTAAAAATAAATAAAAAACATACAGATGGGCACATATAAACACAAAAATTTTAATTTTTTTTAAGACCGTCATTTAAATGACTGATGATAAATGAAATATCATCTTTATGGATAATCTATTTCATGAAATATTCTGTAACATCATGCCGTTATTAGTTGTTGCTGTTTTTTCTATCTTTGCATTTCTCAATTCAACGATCATGAAGCGATTTTTTATATCAGTTTTTCCACTTTTAATACTTTTCCTTATTCCTGCAATGACTTTTTCTCAGACACCGGAAAAAAGATTAGCCGTTAATCCGGTTATTTCTTCTGGCAGTATTTCAAAAAAGATCGCCGCATTTCACGTTCCCAATTCAGAACCTATTACTTTTCAGGTCGACATGTCACAATGGGCTGCAAAAGGAAAATTTAATCCTGCAACTGATTCACTTGATTTGCCCGGAACATTTAATCATTGGGCGGGTTCAACAACACTTCAAAAAGTTGATACCACCCTGGTTTACCAGATTATGTTGCCCTTAGATTCATTGACTGTTCAACAATTCCGCTTCAGAATCAATCATGATTCAAGCCGTATGGAATTTTCAAATGGGGTGAATCGAATGTTCCGTGTACCCGGAAAACCAATGACTGTTAAATATATGTACAATGATTTTGATACCACTACTGTCCCTATGACCTTTCTATGCGACATGTATTATCAGATCAAAGCAGGTCATTTTAATCCCTATCCTTATATGGATTATCTCGATGTGGCTGGATCGATGAATAACTTAGGAGCTTATGATGTATTATTCGACGTAGATCATGACAGCATTTATCAGGTTACACTCAACTTACCCCGCAGTTTGATCAGTCTTTATATACCCATTGAATTCAAATTCCGGATCAATGGAAACTGGAATACATCAGAATTTCCGGATGGTGGTTCGTTCCGGACATATTTTTTAAAAGATACTCTTGGGGGAATACAAAACAATGTGAATGTTTGGTATGATGATCAGGATCCTGGTATTCCTACTCCTCCATGGGCATATAATCTTTATATCCAGGGTGAACATTATGTAGGCAGCACCCTCACCGGTGCTTATTACTATGAAGATATCAATTTACATCCTGAAGGCGCCTCCATTTATAAATGGTACCGTGAAGATTCAATAAATCAGGTCAACCCGGAATTGCGTACTGGAGATACAACAATAAACTATGTGTTAGATACAACCGATTACGGCAAGTATATTGTATTTGAGGTCACACCTGTCGCAGCAGGAACTGGAGACTCACTGGTTGGAAAACCTGTAAGAACCTGGACAGGACCTATTGTTAGCGTAGGAATCGGGGAACTCATCAGAATTAAGCCTGTTATTTATCCCAACCCGGTTACCAGTATCATCACTTTCACTAACATGAATAACATTCAGAAAATTGAAATCTTTTCAATTCTTGGACAAAGAGTCGGAATTTTGGAAGAAAATATTCCTTTCAGGATGACTTATGACGCCTCGTACCTTAATAATGGCATCTATTTTGTAAAATTTTCAAAGCAGGATCATTCCTTCTCTACAGTAAAATTCATAAAGAACTAGCAAGAAATATTGTTTATCAAACCCGGCCTGCCAGCCGGGTTTTTTTTTCGTAACTTTGTTTCTCATAAAACATAAAGCTATGTACTTAAAAAAAACAAGCATGATTCATATACTGACCATTTTTAGCTTTTCCTGTTCTTTATCAGCTCAGACAGTGGTCACAGTGCCGGTTTACCCAACAGATATTGATTCAGTCACAGTAATCTACGATGCGACAAAAGGAAATGGTGCACTGAAAAATGTTCCTCCGCCAATCTATGCGCATACCGGTGTGATCACTAATCTCAGCAGTTCCGGTTCAGACTGGAGATATGTTATTGCGCCATGGACAACAAACCTTCCGAAGGCTCTTATGAACCCTTTGGGAAATAATCTGTACCAGATTAAAATGAAACCAAGTATTCGTTCATGGTATGGAGTTCCATCTTCAGAACAGATCCTTAAGATGGCTTTTGTTTTCAGGAATTCTGATGGATCAATAGTTGGGAGGGAAGCTGATGGTGGTGATATCTTTAGCAATGTTTACCCGGCTACAACCAGCATTACAATTCAGGAGCCCACAGTTAAAGCACTATATCCAAGGCTTAACGATACGATTGCGGTTAGCGCCATAAGCCCACTTGCCGATACAATAAAAATGTTTATCAACAACATTCTTATAAAAAAAGTAGCAGGCACCACTTTTACAGATACATTGCTCGCAAATAATTTTGGACAATACTGGATTAAACAATGGGTCAAACTGGTAGGGAAAAATGATACCGCATCGAAGGCGGATTCATTCTTCTATGAGGTAATACCGGCGCCTCCCATTGCAGGATTACCAACAGGAACTGTTGACGGAATCAATTATATTGATTCCACCACTGTAGTCCTCTCTCTTTATGCCCCTGGTAAAGATCATTCCTTCACAATTGGTGATTTTACGAATTGGCAGATTGATTCTCAATATTATATGAACCGGACTCCGGATGGAATACATTTCTGGATCCAGGTAAACAACCTGACGCCCAGGAAAGAATACATCTTTCAGTATCTGGTGGATGGGAGCAATCCGGATTGCAGATCCATATGCGGATAAGATCAGTGATCCCAATGATCAATACATAAGCCCGTAACCTACCCCGGGCTCCTTCCCTATCCTGCCGGGCAAACGACAGGCATCGCATCCTATTTGCAAACTGCCCAGGTTCCTTATTCCTGGTCTTCAATATCCTTTACACCTCCTGCACCTACTGACCTGGTTATTTATGAGTTGCTGATAAGGGATTTTATCGCTACACATGATTATCCCGGATTGATCGATACACTTAATTACTTTAAAAGACTCGGTGTAAATGCCATCGAACTGATGCCAGTCATGGAGTTTGAGGGTAACGACAGCTGGGGATATAATCCGGATTTTGAATTTGCCCCTGACAAATATTACGGAACAAAGAATGGGTTAAAACAATTTGTTGAAGCTGCTCATGCAAAGGGTTTAGCAGTGATACTTGACATTGTTCTGAATCACCAGTTTGAAGAGTCGCCTCTGGCTATGCTATATTGGGACGGTGCAAACAACAGACCTGCAGCAAACAGTCCATGGTTTAACCCAATCCCGAAACATCCTTACAATGTAGGAAACGATTTCAATCATGAAAGTCCTGCGACAAGAGCTTACTGTGAACGGGTGATCCGCTATTGGCTTCAGGAATTTCATGTCGACGGCTATCGTTTTGACATGTCTAAAGGTTTCACACAGACAAATTCTTACCCTGATAATATGACACTATGGGCAGCCTATGATACAGGCCGCATTGCAATTCTGAAAAATTATGCCAATGTTGCTCATTCAGTCAACCCAAATGCATATGTAATCCTTGAACATTTTGCAGATAACGATGAAGAAACTGAACTGAGCGCCAATGGGATGTTGCTTTGGGGAAACCTGAACTACAATTACAACGAAGCTACAGAGGGGTGGAATACCGGTAGCCTCTCTGATTTTTCGTCGATATCATATAAACAATTGGGGTGGGCAGACCCACACCTGGTTGGGTACATGGAAAGTCACGATGAAGAGCGACTGATGTACAACAACATCCATTACGGAAACATCTTAGATGCTTCTTATAATGTAAGGGATACAGCCCAATCACTAAAGCGGAACGGTATGGCAGCAGCGTTCTTCTATACCGTACCGGGACCTAAGATGCTTTGGCAATTTGGTGAACTCGGGTATGATTATTCGATCAATTATCCTTGCATGACTTCTGATTGCAGGCTGTCTGACAAACCAATACGCTGGGATTATTATAATCAGTGGCACCGTAAATATCTTTTCAATACCTGTGCAAGTCTTATAAACCTGAAGATAAATAATGATGCCTTCCGCAGTACCAATTATTCCGTTTCGCTTACAGGGGCCTTGAAACACATCAATATTACTGGCTCAAACATGAATGTTATTGTAGTTGGAAATTTTGATGTTTATCAGGGTAATATCACACCTGGATTCAGTCAAACCGGGCCATGGTATGATTTCTTCGGAGGTGACACATTGAATGTTTCCAGTCTCTCAGATCAGATTTCTCTTCAACCTGGTGAATATCATATTTATACAACAATAAAATTACCTAAGCCACAATTTACCGGCGTTGATGACATAGGAAGTGCTGTTAAGCAGGATGGAAGATATTCGCTGGTTTATCCAAATCCATCGTCAGGAGCTTTTACAATTCAATATAAATTAATTACACCCCTTCAAATAAGGATCACAGTTTCGGATATCTATGGAAGAACCATCGCTGTTTTATTTGACGGTAAGGTAGATAAAGGGACTCACACTGTGATCTGGAATGGATTGGATTATTCTGGACAAAAGGTTTCTCAGGGCTTGTACATGTATAAATTCGATGCCGGAGATCACACAGAAATCGGGAAACTAATCGTTCAATAGCAGGATACTCCTCCCAAGATTATTTCTCAAGGCATCCTTCATGCGAACATAACCATGAAAGGATGCCCGAAAAATGTACCTAATCGCTGGAAGAACTTCCAGAATAAATAGATAAAGTAAGGTTAATGCCTTAAATGTCGGGCTTCGGTTTCATATGCGAATTTGAATTTCGCCATCCAGTTATCTTGTCCAATATAACCCATCACCAATAAAACAGGCTTCACATCCGGTTGGTCATGAAAATCCTTGCGGGCAAATTCTTTTCCCAGTTCCTCCAGAATTGGCGTTGCTTTCTTCCTTGGATACTTCTGTGATCTCAGCATTTTCAAATAACGTAAGGCTTCCTGCAAATTATTCTTTTCCCGGAAATACCGGATTGCACTTATTGTAAGTTCATTCCGGGATTTTTTATGAACGTAATCAAACATAGGAACACAGTCAATCCCAAAACGACTGATATTATCAAACGAAAAAATGCGTTCCATATCAGGATAATTGGAAATGGCTTTATCATATTGACCTGCCATAAAAAAACGATCAATCTTCTTCTGCATCTTTTGAAAATCAACAGCCTGTGCGTATTGGAGGATAGTATCCTGTAATCCGTCAAATTGGATTGAACAATATGGATTATGTTCGATGAGAATCTTAACTGAATCCGATGAGGAAGCTGACAAAATGTAATTCTTCAATTCCCGTTCGCGCTGTGAACGCTGAAGAATAGCTGTCACTGATTCTGCAATGTTCAAGCATTCTTTTTCTTCAATTTTTTGTTGGTATTGCGCCATTACCTCTGAAAACTCATTCGAACATTCTATCCCGGTCGAACGGAAAATAGATGCTGTTGAATCAGCTAATTTCCTTGCCTTATCCAGGTGGTTTGAAAGAATCAACTCTTCTCCCGAATGGAGTAATACGATCAGGTATTCAGGAAAAGTAATCCTGCAAAGTGAATCAAATAAAGAATCATGAGGAAAATGTTCTCTCCTGGATATTTGCCTGGCAAGGAAAAACTTCCTGTAAGCATCATGTATATCATACTTTGCGAGACTATCCTTTCCGTCAGAAATTAAAACATTGTACTTGCAAAACTGGGCCTTATATTCAAGCTTTTGATGGATCAGGAAAGATGTCATTGGATCAAACCCCTTTTCACAATTATTGTAACAGTCAAGAGCTTCGAAATAGCGCGATGCGTTATAAAGGGTATCGCATTTTGAAAAAAGCACTGCTGTCACTTCCTTAAATACCTTATTAAACAAAGAATCCGATGTAACATATCCTGTATGCTCTTTTTTGAAATTTTGAGCTCTTGATATGTATTCCCGGGCCATATCCTGTCTGCCATCAAGGACTGCGAAATCAGCCACGCTTAAAAAAGAATCATAAATACCATTGGCGGCCAGGGTAATAAGATCCCGGTCGTTGACCTTTCCTTTCAGATAAGGGTCAACTTCGATTAAATTATAAGCATTCTGAAGTAAATCAATAACTTCAGTATATTGTTGGTTTTTGATCAGTTCTTCTGCCCTGTCGCGATACGCTTTGTGTATCCGTCTTGATATCCTGGTGAGGGAAGAATCGATATTTTGAACAGGATACATGATTTTGACCAGATCCTTTATCACTCCACGATCATCTTTAAATGCTTTCAGATGGAAATACCTGTCCAGGTAATCCTGGTATATCGAACTGTTACGTTCTGTAACCAGCAATGACCATCGGATATAGCGCGAAACACCGTCAAGGAACTGTTTGATCAGTGAATCTGGCGAGAAATTTAAATTCAGCGCCCCAAGCATTTTTACCTTGTTAAGAAATGTCGAAGTTTGAAGGGCTGAAATACCTGAAATCCGTTCATATTTCGCCTGGAATCCTACCGGATCAAGTGAATCAAGATTTAATCCCTGGACAAAATTTTTCTCTTTCAGGATCGTAAGAATCTTATTCATCTCTTCCAGCTTTATGAAATAGCAGGGATAACGGTCTATAAGGCTAAAGTCAACATTTTCTACCATTTCATCCAGTGTATCCAGGATTGCATTAGCAGCATAGTAATCATTGATGAGGTTTATACGATCCTTAAATCGTGTAAGAGCAGCTTCATCAAAATAAAAACGCAGATGATGCACAACTAAGGTATCTGAATCACATGAAAAATGAGGGATCCTGCATTGCAGAACGGAACTTTCATTTTCTGGTTGATTCTGTCCTGTCAATTGGTGCAGGTCGAAGAAAGATGAACCATCTTTTTTTTGTACGTAGCAACCGAAGGTTAAATGATCAGGCATCATTGGCCCGTCTATTGGAAACTTTCTGTAATGAATGTTCCCACTGATTATCTTTGGCCCAAGAGTAATTCCTAGCGATGGTTTCTTGCCTTCCTGAACTGCGATGTGGATATTCATTATCGAATTCAGGGTAAAAAAGATCATGTAAGGAGGTTTAAGTTCATCTTCTGCAATCGTGGAAATAATTTCATTTGAGATCCCTGAATGAACATCTGGTTCCTCCGAATATCCAAAGGTGTACTGAACAGGAAATGAATATGAGCAGGTACCTTTCTGCGCAACCAATGCGACAGACCCAAACAACGGAAAAATTAGCAGGATCAGAATTCTAAGTCGGGACAAGTCCTTGGGATTTTTTTTCAAAAATACACATTTGAACAATTGAGTTCAAAGTCTGGCTGAATTTTTCCTGGTCTGACTGTAAATCTGTCATATAGAACTTTTGGTATGCATTTTGCCTTGTTATATTATTTTTCACTAATAAGCCAGAACTTATGATCAATGTGCCTTTAATGGGAAAGAAACGAGTAGTGATAGTGGGTTGCGGATTTGCAGGCCTTAAACTAGCAAGGAAACTCAGATATTCAGGGTTTCAAATAGTGATTATTGATAAACGCAATTACCACCAGTTTCAGCCGCTCTTTTACCAGGTTGCCACTGCCGGGCTGGAACCAAGTGCTATCTCATTCCCTTTGCGGAAGATTTTTCAGCATTATAAAGATTATTATATAAGAATTGCGGAGGTAACAAATATTGAAACAGACAAACAACTGCTTTGGACAACGAAAGGAATTATCCAGTATGATTACCTTGTTATGACTCAAGGCGCTACTAATTTCTTTTTCGGAATAAAAAACATGGAATCTCTTTCCAAACCAATGAAATCTGTTTCAGAAGCCCTCGATCTGCGTAACACTCTGCTTCAGAATTTTGAGGATGCGCTTGCTGCTACAACTGAGGAAGACCAGGAAGGGTTCCTAAACCTGGTGGTGGTAGGCGGAGGGCCAACCGGAGTGGAAGTTTCAGGTGCACTTGCAGATATGCGGAAATATGTTCTCGGAAAGGATTATCCTGAACTAAACCAGGAGAAGATTCACATTTACCTGATTGAAGGGATGGACCGCCTGCTTATGGCTCTCTCTGAACAATCATCTGAAAAAGCCAAAGAGTTCCTGGAACGGCTTCGGGTAAATGTTATCCTGAATTCACAAGTGCGAAATTACGATGGGAAATTTATCGAAACGTCAGACGGAAAAAAGATCAGAACGAACCTGGTAATCTGGACTGCTGGTATCATCGGTGCCAGGATTGAAGGGTTGAGAGATAATTCCTATGGAAAAAATAATCGTATTCTGGTTGACCAATTTAACTGTGTAAAAGGGTACTCAAACATTTTTGCCCTGGGTGATGTCGCAATGATGGAGGAAACCCATTTTCCCCATGGCCACCCTCAGGTAGCACCTGTTGCAATACAACAGGCAAACCTCCTGGCAAAGAACCTCAAAAGAAGGCACGATCAAAAAGAAATGATCCCTTTTTCCTATAAAGATAAAGGCACAATGGCAACGATCGGCCGGAACCTTGCCATTGTGGAATTACCCAATGTAAGGTTCTATGGTACCTTTGCATGGTTGGTATGGATGTTTATTCATCTGATGTCGATCGTCGGCATCCGGAACCGATTCCTGATCCTGATCAACTGGTTCTGGAATTATGTTACATATGATACGTCATTACGGTTGATCTTAAAACCAAAAGGATGTTAATTCAATCATCTATGGAAAAGACAGATATTGAAAGAAAATATAAGAAAGTCTGCAAGGATATTAATGCCGGACGGATAAAATCTGCCCTCGATGCATTGGGGGCATTGATTCGCAACGTAAACAGATCAGAGTATCTTTTCGACCTGGAAAATATCAGTGAGAATTATCAAAGTCTTCTGAATTATGCGTTTGAAGGGGTGATAGACCCGGACAGGAAAGATATCCTAAAGAAAATATCAGCCTCTGTCCTTTCTTTGGCAGACGAAGTAAGAGATGCCTTGACAGCAAAAGATTATCCGCAGAAAAATATTGAAAAAGCACTTATGGTGCGTCTCCTTGGAGATGATCCACAGGCAGTTTCCGACCGCCTGGAAGAATATCTATCTGAAAAAAATCTTCAAAAGATCTTGAAAGAAACAGGAACATCTTCATCCGAAGACAAACCGGTCGAAAATATTTTCCGATTAATCTGGCTGACACATAAGATGAAAGATACATCTGTCGAGAAGGTGCGTCGTATTGCACATTCAGCCTTGTTCGAAAAGCATGAAAAATGCCTCATTGTTTCCGCACTAACCCTTAGCCTGCTCGATTTCTTTGATCCCCAGAAGATCCTTTTACTAATGGAGTTTGTAAGTGAACATGAAATGGAAGTCTACCAGCGTTCTCTTGCAGGCCTTGGACTTGTGCTGATTTGGTACGACAGGAGAATCAGTTTTTACCCGGAGATTATGATAAGACTTGATGAGTTGAGCCAGGATGAAACCATTCAACAGGATATGGAAGCATTACTTCTACAATTGCTGATGGCCCAGGAAACAGAAACTATTGTAAAGTCTTTTGAAGAAGAAGTGCTTCCTGATATGAAGAAAATGATGCCAAAATTCGAGGATAAGCTACAACTGGATAATATCTTTGGCGAAGAAGATCTGGAAGGAAAAAATCCTGACTGGAAAGACATGATTGATGAGGTTCCGGGACTTTTTGAACGGATCGAAAAATTCACACGGATGCAGATGGAAGGCGGTGATGTCTTCCTGAGTACTTTTTCCCAACTGAAACGTTTTGATTTCTTCAACAGGATGAGCAACTGGTTTGTTCCATTTTATGCCGATCATCCCGACCTTAAAATTAATGAGGCTGAAGAAGGACAGATTTTCAACAGGTTGCTGGAAGGCCTTGGCAGGGCTTTTTATCTTTGTAACTCTGATAAATATTCATTTGCCCTGAATTTCAATGCCGTTCCGCCTCAACAAAGGTCAATGATCATGACCTATTTCGAAGCCGAACTCGAACAAATGAAGGATATGGCGTCGGAAGAGGAGATTTTGAGTCCCTCGTCTGCATCGAATGCGATCTTTATCCAATATATCCAGGATCTTTACAGGTTCTTCAAACTGTATCCATTCCACAATGAGTTTAACGACATTTTTCAGAAAAAGATCAGGTTTACTGAACTCTGGTTTTATAAAACCTTCTTCGAACGGGATAAATTTACCGCACGACTTGCAGTTTTCTATTTTGATAAAAACCATTACCCTGAAGCCATAGAACTCAATAAATATTTAATCGAGAAAGAAGGCCCGAAAGGCGAATATTATGAGAAGATCGGTTATTCGTACCAAAAAATGAGCAAGTTTTCTGAAGCAATCGAATTTTATGAAAAGGCAGAACTGTTTGACAGCGACCGCCTTTGGATACTAAAAAAACTGGGCTGGTGCTCCATGAAACTGAATGATTATACAAATGCCCTGAAATATTTTGAAGAATGTGCACAAATCCAGCCCGATGATCTCACCATCCAGGCACAGATCGGCCAATGTCATCTTAGCCTGAAGAATTTCGAAGAAGCTCTGAACAGTTATTTGAAGGTATTATACTTTCAACCCGAAAACCTTAAAGTACTCCGGCCAATTGCTTATTGTCAATTCATTCTGGGAAAACTCGTTGCTGCAGAGGAATCTTACCAGATGATCCTTTCAGGAACCGATTCTCCCGGTCCTTTTGATTTGATGAATGCCGGGCATGTGAAACTCTGCCTGAAAAAACGAAAGGAAGCACTGGTGCTTTATAAGAAAAGTAAAACTGATCTTTTTTTTGCGACAAATTCATTTCAAGCAGCTTTTGAAGAAGATATTCCTTATCTGCTGAATAACGGGATTAACGAAGATGACCTGCCATTACTGATGGATTACCTGTTATTTCAGATTGATTGATCTTTTATCATTCATTTCTTTTCACTATTCTAATTCTCAGTAATATCGAATGGTCACATCATCAATCCAGGGATCAGAATAGTTTTTGATTGCATTAAAAGTTAACGGAAAAACATTTTCTGTTAAATTGTATTATTTTTGTTTCTCATCCTAAAAAAGTTATTTATCTACATACATTCATTTTTCCTTATCTTTTTCACAATTAACCGTACATATGTTCAGACTGGAAAGCAAGATAGACACCAAAAGCGCTGAATTCGTCAGGAACAGGGATGAGTACCTTACTATCCTGGGAAAGTTCAAAGAGACCTTGTTTAAAGTCAGGCAGGGCGGTCCTCAGCAATCTGTGCTTAGGCATAAGGAACGGGGTAAATTACTGGCCCGCGAGCGTATTGATCTCCTTGTGGATAAAAATACTCCATTCATTGAATTGTCAACACTGGCAGCATACGACCTATACAACAATGAATTTCCTTCCGCCGGGATTATAACCGGGATCGGAGTGATCCACGGAAAGGAAACCATGTTCATTGCCAATGATGCTACGGTGAAAGGCGGAACTTATGTTAAGGAGACCATTAAAAAGCATGTCAGGGCGCAGGAGATCGCCATGGAAAATCATCTTCCCTGCGTCTATCTTGTAGATTCAGGAGGTGTGTTTTTACCGGAACAGGCGAATGTTTTTCCTGATAAATATGATTTTGGGCGTTTTTTTTTCAACCAGGCAAGACTATCATCCAAAGGGATCCCGCAGATCGCCTTAGTTCTGGGTTCCTGCACAGCAGGCGGTGCATATGTTCCTGCAATGAGCGATGAAACGATAATTGTCAGGAACCAGGGAACAATTTTTATCGGAGGCCCCCCATTGGTGAAAGCCGCTACCGGAGAAGAAGTTACGGCAGAAGAACTAGGTGGGGCAGATGTTCATACATCAATTTCTGGTGTTGCTGACCACATGGCAGAAAATGATGTTCATGCGATCCAAATCTGCAGGAACATTTTTGAATCATTGCAGCGTCATGAATTTCAATCCCTCGAAACAATTCCGGCGGAAGACCCCTGGTATGACACGGAAGAGCTTTATGGCATCCTGCCTATCGATCTGAAGAAACCCGTGGATTCAAGGGAGATTCTTGCACGAATCCTTGATGGCAGTAAATTCCATGAATTCAAGGAAAGATATGCCCCTACATTGGTCACCGGTTTTGCCCACATCATGGGTTTTCCGGTAGGAATACTTGCTAACAATGGAGTACTCTTCGGGGAAACTGCCCTGAAAGGAGCTCATTTTATACAACTCTGCACCAGCAGGAACGTCCCTATCCTGTTCCTGCAGAACATTACGGGATTTATTGTAGGAAAGGAATACGAGCGTGCTGGAATTGCCAGGGACGGAGCAAAATTCGTGCATGCTGTAGCCAATGCCAATGTTCCCAAGTTCACTGTTATCTTCGGGGGATCATTTGGCGCAGGGAATTATGCGATGGCCGGCAGAGCCTATGAACCACGGTTTTTATTTATGTATCCGAATTCCAAGATCTCAGTCATGGGAGGAGAACAGGCAGCAAATGTCCTTATCACAGTAAAGGAAGACCAGCTCTCTGCTCAAGGTAAAACCCTGTCAAAGGAAGAGCGCGAAAAGATGATGCAGACCATCCTGAAAAAATATGAAGATGAGGGGTCAGCCTATTATAGTACGGCAAGACTCTGGGATGATGGAATCATTGATCCTACGGATACCCGCAAGATCCTTGGATTAGCGATTGCCATCTCCCAGAACAGGAAATATGAAAAAACAACATACGGAGTATTCAGAATGTAAACTTATGAGAAAATTTGAGACCCTGGAAGCTGATCTTTACCATGAAATCCTGACTGTTAACCTTAACCGGCCTGAGATCCATAATTCCTTTAACGAAACTATGTTAAAGGAATTGATTGAAATATTTGAGGATGCTGATAATCCTGATATTTTGTGCATCTTGCTGCGCGGAAAGGGGTAAATCCTTTTGTGCAGGGGTTGATCTTCAATGGATGAAAGCAGTTTCCCGGAATAGCCATGAACAGAACTACCAGGAGAGTCTTCTGCTTTCAAAATGTTTTGAAACCATTTATACCTGTCCGAAACCCACGATCGCCGTTTTGCATGGCGCTGTTCTTGGAGGTGCAAACGGGTTTGCATCAGCATGTGATCTTACTTATTCAACTGATACCGCGGTTTTTTCATTGAGTGAAGTTAAAATCGGGATCATCCCTGCTTGCATTTCTCCTTATGTGATCAAACGGATCGGTGAGTATGGTGCACGGGAACTTATGCTTACCGGGCGCAGAATCAATGGGAAGGAAGCAGAAGCTTTCCGGCTGGTGAATAAATCGGTCCCACCTGAACTTCTCGAGGAAGCCATAGCCGAAATCATTGCAAATCTTCGCACAAGTGGTCCTAATGCGATGAACTATTGCAAGAGACTTATTCACGAGGTTTGTAATCATCTGACTATGGAAGAAGCTTATGATTATACGGCACGGATGATAGCAGATATCCGGGCCTCGGAAGAAGGACAAGAAGGTATGAATGCCTTTCTTGAGAAACGAAAACCAAATTGGATCCTCTGAGAAACGAATGACAAAGATTACGAAAATACTGGTTGCCAATCGTGGTGAAATTGCAGTGCGGATCATGCGTACTGCAAAGAAAATGGGGATTTACACCGTTGCAGTTTATGCGGAAGCTGATCGCGGATCCCTTCATGTCCAGGAAGTGGATGAAGTTAAATGTTTAGGGGAAGTGGAACTTCATGAAACTTACCTGAATATTGACAAGATTGTTACTGTTGCTAAAGAAACCGGATGCGATGCAATTCACCCGGGATATGGATTTCTGGCAGAGAATCCACTTTTTGTCGAGGCATGTGACAGGGCTGGAATTATATTTATTGGTCCCAGGACAGATGTCATGCGGACCATGGGAAACAAGATTACAGCCCGTGAATTTGTAAAAAATGCAGGTGTTCCTGTCATTGAAGGCCTGACAGGAAAAAAGGAAATATTGTTACAAGCCAAAGCCAGGATCGGGTTTCCAATCTTACTTAAGGCAGCTGCAGGTGGCGGTGGAAAGGGAATGCAGATTGTTCGGGAGGAAAAAGAACTGGAGGAAGCTCTGGAATCGACCAGCAGACAGGCGATGGCCTATTTTGGTGATGACACGATCTACATTGAAAAGTACCTGGATGAACCACGTCATATTGAATTTCAGATATTTGGTGATAACCATGGGAATGTAATCCACCTTTTTGAGCGGGAATGCTCTATCCAGAGGCGATATCAGAAAATAATCGAGGAGTCGCCCTCCCCTACCCTGACACCTGAGTTGCGTGAACTAATGGGCGCTGCAGCAGTAAGGATCGGTAAAGAAATAGGGTATACGAATGCAGGTACCATCGAATTCCTGGTCGACAAAGGAATGAATTTTTATTTCCTGGAAATGAACACCAGGATCCAGGTGGAACACCCGGTTACAGAAATGGTGACTGGTTTAGACCTGGTGGAAGAACAGATCTTTATTGCAGAAGGACATCCCCTGCGGCTGAAACAGGAAAAACTCACCCAGACAGGTCATGCTATCGAATGCAGGATATATGCTGAAGATCCGGAAAATAATTTCATGCCATCCCCTGGACATATGTCTTTATATAAGGAACCATTGATGGATCACATTCGCATCGATAAAGGAATCACCCTTGAAACAGAAATCACAAGTTTTTATGATCCAATGATTTGTAAACTGGTCTCCTGGGGAGTAAACCGGGAAGAAACACGCTTCAGGATGATTGCGGCCCTTGATGAATATGTGATCCAGGGGATCCATACGAATATTCTTTTTCTTTCAGAACTTCTCAGGAGCAAGGCATTCATTTCAAACTCAATTTCAACAAAATTCTGCGATGAACATAGCGATGAGATAATTGCTGAAATACAGAAAGCACACAACCTGATTCCACTGGAAATACCATTGATAGGATACCTGATCATCAGCCTTGGATTAAAAAATAACAAGGAATACGTGAATGGAAATTCAACGAACATATGGAATTCAGCCGGATTCTGGAGGGAACAGAATTCAATCAATATTAAAATTGCAGACATTCTGTTAAAGGTTGGTATCCTGGTTTCAAAAGATCCTTATTTTGAGTTGTCCCTTAAAGACATTGTATATAGTATAAAAAAGACAAGTGAAGATTCAGACGGTATTTCCTTCACGTTAAATGATAAAGAATATACTGTTTATTACTCCAACGATAAAAATGAGGATGGAATAATTAGTTTTGAAGGACATATTTTCAAAATACACAGGCAGGATTTTCTACCGGAATCAATATCACCAGTACGTTTTGAATCTGCAAACCATAGCAACGAGGTATTCTCTCCAATGCCGGGAAAAGTCATTAAACTTTTTGTAAATGCGGGTGACAAAGTGCGGAAAGGAGAAGGGCTCATGATCATTGAAGCAATGAAGATGGAGAATACCATCGTTTCTCCTGTTAATGGGCTTGTCAGAGAGATCAATGTCTTCCTTAATGACCGCATTGATCCTGGCAGAGCATTGATTACCCTGGAAAAAGATGAAGATTGAGATAAAAAAAACAGGATAGATGAATAAAGTAGTAAAAGATGCGAATGAAGCCATTCGCGGGATCACGGATAACATGACGATTTTATTTGGGGGATTCGGCCTTTGCGGAATTCCTGAGAACTGTATCAAAGCTTTAGCTGCTACGAACATCAGGGGTCTGACTTGTATCTCGAACAATGCAGGAGTGGATGATTTTGGGCTGGGAGTCCTTCTTGCGAAGCACCAGATGAAAAAGATGATGGCTTCATATGTCGGGGAGAATAAAGAATTCGAGCGGCAATTGCTCAGCGGAGAACTTGAAGTAGAACTGATCCCACAGGGAACCCTTGCAGAGAGGATCCGTGCGGGAGGTGCCGGAATACCTGCTTTCTATGTTCCGGCCGGATATGGAACCGAAGTACAGGGGGATAAAGAAGTCCGGGAATTCATTGGAAAAATGCACCTCATGGAGCTTGGGATTACGGCTGATTTCGCAATCGTAAAAGCTAAATACGGAGATACACATGGGAACCTCATCTATAATAAAACTGCAAATAATTTCAATCAGGCGATGGCCACAGCAGGCAGGATAACCATTGCAGAGGTTGAAGAGCTTGTTCCCTATGGTACTCTCGATCCTAATCATATTCATACACCCGGAATCTATGTTCAACGAATCTTCCAGGGAACGAATTATGAAAAAAGGATTGAATTCAAAACAATTAAAATTTAAAATATTCAAATTGAATGCCTATGGCACTGGATAAAAATGGAATTGCCAGGAGAATAGCAAAAGAACTGAAAGACGGTTTTTATGTAAATCTCGGGATCGGTATTCCGACGCTCGTTGCAAATTATATTCCGGAAGGCATGGAGGTAATTCTTCAGTCGGAAAATGGGTTGTTGGGGATCGGGCCATTCCCTGAACCCGGTGAAGTCGATCCCGATCTTATCAATGCAGGAAAACAAACTATCACAGTAATGCCCGGAGCTGCATTTTTTGATTCCTCGGCAAGCTTTGCAATGATTCGTGGAGGACATATCGATCTGACGGTTCTCGGTGCATTTGAAGTTTCTGAAAAAGGCGATATTGCAAGTTGGAAAATTCCGGGGAAACTCGTAAAGGGCATGGGAGGCGCCATGGATTTAGTCGCGGCTGCAAAGAATATCATTGTAGCCACTATACATGCAGATAAAGATGGAAAATCGAAACTTCTCAGGAAATGCACGTTACCGCTTACGGGTGTAAATTGTGTAAATAGAATTATTACCGACCTGGCAGTTGTAGATATTACTGAAAATGGATTCAAACTGGTTGAAAGAGCACCAGGAGTCAGCATTGAAGAGATCCGGGCCGCAACAGAAGGGATGCTTATCGTTGAAGGAGAGATTCCTGAAATGGTTATTTAGTGGGCTTGTCCCAATTTTTTCGTAAAAAAGATTCGTGATGAAACCATAAAATCAAACCTATGAATTACCCTAAGAAAGTCACAATTGGAGATATAACGGTCAGGGATGGATTTCAGCATGAGGAAAAATTCATTCCTACGGAAGCCAAAGTTTGGCTTGCTGAACAATTGATACTCGCAGGATTCCGTCATATTGAAGTCACAAACCTGGGAAATCCGCAAGGTATGCCTCAGTTCAGGGATGCAGATACTGTACTAAAATCCCTCCGGTCAAGTAAAAAAATTGCCGATAAAATGAACCAGGTTTCCCTCACAGCGATTACCATCAGGGAGAAAGCTATTGAACGGGCAATACAGGCAAAGAAAGAAGGGTTTGGTCCCGACCGTATCCTTCTGATGGTATCGACCAGTGAGTCACACCATATAAAAAACTCTGGTATCAGTCTCGATGAGTACTGGAAAATGGCTGAAAAATATATTCCATTGGCACACGACGCCGGACTTAAGGTCAACGGAACGGTCAGTACAATTTGGGGGTGTCCGATCGAGGGTCCGACAGATATGAACAAAGCAATTGAATTTACAAAACGCTGGTTTTCCCTTGGCGCCAATGATGTTGAGCATGCCGATCATGATGGGTCCGCATCTCCCGACAGGGTTTACGCTTATTATTCTATGCTCCTTGACGCCATCCCGAGACCGGAAAAACAAATTGTTCATTTTCATACTACCCGGGGATGGGGACTGGCTAATGTATTGGCTGCATTACATGCAGGAATGACCAATTATGAATCCACCATGGGAGGGATCGGTGGACAACCTGCAAACTTTGTAAGCGGAGTCCCTGTAGCCGGAACAGGTAGCTATTATTATAAGGATCCAAATATTGTAGGTCTTAATTCTACGGAAGACATGGTTGTAATGATGGATGAAATGGGAATTGACACTGGCGTGGATGTTGATAAAGTTTTAGAGATCGGTACCATGGTGGAAAAAATTGTTGGAAGACGTCTTCGTTCCGAATCTATACGGAATGGAAGAATACCAAAATCAATGACAGGAAAAAAATAAATCAAATGAAAATCATTGAATCGCCTCGAGAAGGCATGCAAAGCCTGCATTATACCATCCCTTCAGAGAAAAAGATACGTTATATAAAACAGTTGTTAAAGGTTGGCTTTGATACGGTCGAAGTGGGAAGCATTGTTTCTCAGAAACTGATCCCACAGATGGCAGATACTATGGAAATTCTGAAACAAATTGACTTCTCGGAAACCCGTTCAAACAGGATGATCTTAGTTGTCAATAAAAAAGGAGCTGAAATGATATCCGGAGTGAAGGAAATCACACACATCTCATACCCGCATTCAATCTCACCTGTATTTCTAAAGAAAAACCTTAATGCAACTACTGAACAGTCAATTGAAACCGTTCGTGAGATTTTAAACATTTGTGAACAAACCGGGAAACAACTTGTTATATACATCTCCATGGCTTTCGGGAATCCTTATGAAGACCCGTGGAGTATGGAATTATTAGTTGAGACTATCCGGATATTGAAAAAGATCGGGATCAGGATAATTCCGCTATCAAATGTTGCCATCGAGATTGACAATCCTATCATCCATGATATTTTTTCGTTACTGATCCCTGAATTCCCATCAATTGAATTTGGACTTCACCTTCATACAACAAATAAAAACTGGCAGGAGAATGTCCTTACCGCATATGAAGCAGGATGCAGGAGATTTGATTCGGTGATCAACGGTTATGGTGGCTGCCCAATGACCGGTAAGGAGATGCTGGGGAACCTCAAAACCGAAAACCTTGTTGCATTTGCAAGCAATCACGGATTTGCTGACAAAATAGACTTCTCTGCATTGGATGAAGCGGTCAAATTAGTAGGATCGACATTTATGGAGCCTGTTACATTCACACCCACCCCAAAAGAATCTGAAAAATAAAAAACATTATTAAACCAAGCGTATGTACCTCAGCGAAGAACATGAAATGATCCGTAAGACTGTACGGGATTTTGCAGAACGTGAAATCAAACCCATCGCACAAGAGTTAGATGAGAAAGCCGAATTCTCCATTTCCCTGACAAAACGAATGGGGGAACTTGGCCTGTTTGGGTTACGAACTTCTACTGAATATGGGGGGCTCGATATGGATACCCTTGCGTATGTAATCGCCGTGGAAGAACTTGCCAGGATTGACAGTTCCCAGGCAGCCACGCTTGCAGCCCATATTTCACTGGGGATAGGACCTATTATGAATTATGGTTCCGAAGAACAAAAAAAGAAGTACCTCCCGATGTTATCGACCGGAGAAGCCACCTGGGCATTCGGACTTACCGAACCGGATGCCGGGAGTGATTCACGAAATACAAAGACTTTTGCCCGTCTTGATAACGGATCCTGGATCATCAATGGATCAAAAATTTTTATAACAAACGGATCTTCATCAATTAACAAGGGTGCAACTGTACAGGTCGTGACTGCAAACGAGAATGGGCAAAAAGAATTTTCTACGATTCTCGTGGATGCCGAAACACCAGGATTCAAGCGTATACCAATGCATGGGAAAATGATGTGGAGAGCGTCGGATACTGCTCAATTATTTTTTGAAGATTGCCGTGTTCCCGAATCTAACTTGCTCGGCTCTCGGGGGGAAGGTTCAAGGATCATGCTGAATACCCTGGACAGCGGAAGACTTGCTATCGGCGCTATGGGGCTGGGATTGGCACAAGGGGCATTTGAGATGGCCATGAACTATGCCAAATCCCGGAAACAGTTTGGCAAACCCATTGCCGAATTCCAGATCAATGCCTTCAAACTTGCTGATATGGCAACAAAAATAGAGCTTGGAAGAAACCTGTTATACAAAGGGGCCTGGCTGAAGTCGAATCATCAACCTTTCGCAAAAGAGGCTGCAATGGCTAAATTGTATTGCTCGGAGATTGCTAAGGAAGTAGCTGATGAAGCTGTTCAGTTACATGGCGGTTATGGTTTGATGAAAGATTATGATATTGAACGATTTTACCGTGATCAACGCCTGCTGCAGATCGGTGAAGGAACATCAGAAATCCAACGTCTGGTAATTTCCAGGTATATTGGTTGCTATGATAACTAGAGAACTGGCGAATTGGTGAACTGGCGAGTTAATTGATTAATTTCTATAAAACTAATAAAATGTCACATATTGCAATCCTTTCGGCGAGTGTAAGAATCGGGAGAAATAGTCACAGGGTGGCTTTGTTTCTTAAACGCCTGATTGAAGAGAAGAATCTGGCAACTGTTGAAATCATTGATCTTAGCGAATACCAGTTTCCAATCTTTAATGAAAGATTAATGTTTCAACAAAACCCTTCCCCAGACCTTCTTGATTATTCAAAAAGGATTAAAGAAGCTGACGCCGTTCTGATTGTGAGCCCTGAATACAACGGAGGTTATCCTGCAAGCCTGAAGAATGCAATTGATGTTCTTTACCCTGAATGGCAAAAAAAACCTGTCGCCATCTCCACTTGTTCCGATGGAGATTTTGGGGGAAATCAGGTGATCACTTCGATACAGTTTACACTCTGGAAAATGCATACATTGACAATCCCTGCGATGTTCCCAAATCCCAATGTTCATAAAGCCTATGATGAACAAGGCAATCCTTTTGATAAACCCGGGACTGAAAAACGTGCTCTGTACTTCCTGAATGAATTGCTTTGGGTCATGGAAGCAAAAAAAAGGATGCAAGAGAAATAAAATGGCGATTGACATATTTTCCGGAAGGGATTTCAGCAGGGAATTTATTTTCAGTGCATCACGAAGCAGCGGACCCGGTGGACAAAATGTGAATAAGGTCAGCACAAAAGTAGAGTTACGGTTTGATATTCAAAATTCAAAAATCCTTACAAAGGAAGAAAAAGACATCTTGTTGAACAGCCTTCCAAAAAAGATCAATGCTGAAGGATTCCTGATCATTGTTTCCCAGAATGAGCGTTCCCAAATGAAGAATAAAGAAAAGACCATAGAGAAATTCTATGCCCTGTTGAAAAAATCACTTACCCCGAAAAAAAAACGAAAACCAACCAAACCAAATGCAGCAGCAAAAGAAAAAAGGCTGGAAGAAAAGAAGTTGAATGCAGAGAAGAAAGAGAGGAGAAAAAATAATGGATGAATTGTCTCCTACAGTTTTTCTTTCTGATTAAAAAAGCGTGCTAAGAGCCCAACCCGCATCTCCCATAGCCGTCAGGCTATGATAAATTTGCTAGTATTTTCAATGGGGTTAACTTGTTTTTCTTTTGCTCTATGACACATGTCCTTTATATCAAACCTTACATAGCAAAGAACACTATTCCTATGGCTGCAGGAGTCGTCTCCATGATGGATATAGCTTCCGGGAAAGAGAAGTTGAGTAACCTGAGTAACTTTACTGCCGGACCTGGTAGTGTTTACAACGAATTTCTGAAGGATAAAAGTCAGAAGAAAAGCTAAATAATTATTGATGTTTTGTTGACTTTTGTCTTTATTTTTTATACGTTTGTCAACTTGTTTTCTTTTGTAAAAAAAACAAAAGATTTGTGGCGTGCAACCTGCACGCACTTTTCAATTATTATAATTGATAATCAACAATATAATAAAAATCAAATAAAATGTATAGTGGTTTCCCGCTATTGCGTAAGTGAAATTGTAAAAGTCCATTATATTGTTTCACCATAGAAATATCTTTAAATGAAAAAAAGTATTTTCTTACTTTGTTTTTCCTTTCTCTCCATCTTTGCTTTCTCCCAATGGTACTGGCAAAATCCATTACCACAGGGTAATATTTTATATTCAGTTTTCTTTACTGATTCCAATAATGGCTATGCGGCTGGAGATTTTGGAACTATAATAAAAACAACTGATGGAGGAACGACCTGGACAATTTATTACTCTGGAAATCCTATTGTACTACGTTCAATATTCTTTACAGACAATAATACTGGTTATATTGCAGGACAAGATGGAAGTACAGGTGATCTTATATTAAAAACAACTAATGCAGGATCAACATGGAATAAAGTATATTCCGGACCAGCATTTTGGTTAAATTCAATTTATTTCCCAACAAATAATGTTGGTTACTCAGTTGGGTTTAATGGTGAAATACTTAAGACAACGGATGCAGGTATCAACTGGACACACCAGAATTCAGGAATTACTGATGATTTAGAATCTGTTTATTTTACAGATCAAAATACCGGATATATTGGAAGTCAGTTAGGGATTATTTTAAAAACAAATAATGGAGGAACAACCTGGGATTCAATAACAACTACTCATGGTGATTTGTGCTCTATTTTTTTTACTGACGCAAATAATGGATATATGGCAGGTGATTATATTTATAAAACCATAAATGCAGGTGTTACATGGACTCTTGATATCAATGGTTTAGGACAATATGATCAAAATTTTTTTCCATCTATTTTTTTCACAGATCAAAATACAGGTTATGTTGGTGATGATGTAGGGAATTTATTTAAAACAACAAATGCCGGCGCCACATGGAATTTTCAATGTGTTGCACAGGAACAAGGTTGTCGCGCTATGTATTTCACAAATGCCAATACTGGTTATATGGTTGGTGCGGCAGAAATATCTCAAACTTTAGATGGAGGTTCTAACTGGAATCAAATATCATATGGAACAAATAATGGATATGCGTTATATACAGTTTTTTTTCCTGATGAAAGTACAGGATATGCAGGTGGTTTGGTGGGATTATTTATGAAAACCACGAATGGAGGAACAGATTGGTCATCTTCTTATATTGATGGTCATAGATACATTTATTCATTATATTTTACCAGTACTAACATTGGATTTATGACAAGTGATGATTATATAGGTAAAACGACCGATGGGGGCACGACATGGACTCAAATGCTAACTGGAATAAACTATCCTTTGAATTCTGTATTCTTTACAAATGCAAATAATGGCTATGTTGTTGGAGGATATTATTATTCCTGGACCAGCAGTGGAATTATTTTAAAAACGACAGATGCAGGCGTAACATGGACGTCAACCTTAGTTAATTATGACTTAACCTCTGTTTATTTCCCCGATTCTCTTACAGGATACGCGGTAGGGATAGATTCTCCTACTCCATACGGAGTTATCGTAAAAACGACTGACGGAGGCATAACCTGGAATAAATTACCATACAAACCAGAACAGGAACTCTTTTCAGTTTTCTTCACAAATGATAGTACTGGTTATGCTGTAGGGTATGAGGGAGTTAATCTAAAAACAGTTGATGGAGGTGCAACCTGGACAGGTTTTAATCTTAACAATGGTGGATGCTCCTCAAAGTCAGTATTTTTTATTACACCTTCAAAAGGATATATTGTCGATGAGCGTGGAGATATTTTTTATACTACAGATGCAGGTTCAACATGGACAGCTGATTCAAGCGGTACAGAGAATACCCTATATTCGGTATTTTTTACAGATACAGTTACGGGTTATGCCGTAGGTAACATGGCAAACATATTAAAAACGGGATATGGAGGATGGACATCAGTGAATGAAAAACAACCAAACATCGCAAGGTTTAGCATTAGTCCTAACCCGGCGAAAGATAAGTGTGAAGTGCAATGTGCGAAGTGTGATATTAAAAGTATTGAGATTTTCAATCTGACGGGTGCAAAGGTTTATGGTGCTGAGTTTTCAACTGGGAGAGGCGATGCTGTTGAAGTGGATATAGATTTTCCGGCGGGAATTTATTTTGTGAAAATAACGCACGAAAAGGGATTGAGTGTTCAAAAATTGGTAATAGAATAGAATGGCTAAACAAATTAATAATATAAAATATCACTACTGACCGACTAACTTTTTAAAAGAGGGGGTACACCCCGAAGGGTTCCCCCCAATGTTGTACTTTTAGTTTGCGAACTCAAAAACTACAACATGGGTAAAATTACAGAAATAAAATTAGTCGGACAGCCGATTTTTAAACAAATACTGGATTTGATAGAACGGGTTAACATACAAAGCATAGTCAAGAAGCATGATGCTGACCGCTATTACAAGGCGTTCAGGGCAAAGACACATCTTGTGACGATGCTATTTGGGATTTTCAGCCGGTGTGACTCGATGACTGAGATCTGTGAAGGATTACGAGCTATGGGAGGCAAACTGAATCACCTGGGTTTGGATAAATCCCCGGCAAAAAGCACAGCCAGCGATGGACTGAGAAACAGACCGAATAAATTTTTCGAGGATGTTTACTTCAGTTTGGTGGATCGATATAAAAGTTTTTTGTCGGACAGCCGAACGTTCGGGCTTACATTCAAAGAAGTGCTTTTGATTGATTCTACAACGATTCGTTTGTTTAGCGATATTCTCAAAGGAGTCGGTCGTAACCCAAAGGATGACGGAAAAAAGAAAGGCGGTCTCAAAGTTCATATGCTAATCGATGCAGTTCAATCGGTAGGACGGTTTGTCAAAATCACAGCCGCTAAGGTTCACGACAAAAACTTTCTGAAAGAACTGGATCTGATCTCTCACAGCATGGTCGTATTTGATCGTGCCTACAACTACTATATGCAATTTGCACTGTGGACAGAAAAAAAAATCTTTTTTGTTACCCGGATGAAGAAAAACGCAGTGTATACTGTTATTGAGACGGTGCAGACGCACTCGA
The DNA here is from genome assembly GCA_963800585.1 of uncultured Bacteroidales bacterium. Lineage (GTDB taxonomy): Bacteria > Bacteroidota > Bacteroidia > Bacteroidales > FEN-979 > FEN-979. Next base: position 188,765 of record CAWDBP010000008.1, on the reverse strand, counting down.
GGATCCCGGGTAAAGCCATAGTGATAAAAGAAGAAATTATTGAACTGGAATATCATCCTGAAGATGACCGGGGAAAGAAAATCATGAATCGTACAGAGACAATACGATTAAGAAAGGTCAGTTACCAGGATGAAAAAAACAGACATTACGAGTTTCTCTGCAATAACTTTGAAATTTCAGCAGAAGAGATTGCCTTTCTTTACAAAAAACGATGGGGTATAGAGCTTTTGTTCAAAAAAATGAAGCAGAATTTTCAACTTCATTACTTCTATGGCGAGAATGTCAACGCAATATATACACAAGTCTGGTGTACATTGATTGCTCAGCTTCTATTGACGGTCATTCAGAAGATTGCTATGACAAAAAAGGCTTTCTCAGTGGTAGCATCCCTGGTCAGGATTCATTTGATCAGCTTGCTGGATGTTTTTGAACTGCTTAGCAGTACAAAACGAAATTATCTGGTCAAAGATCACCCTCCGAACCGGGTAACACAGCTAAAATTTGCATTGAAATGAGAGGGGTCTGTTTTTGAAAATGAAAGAAACAATCAAAATATACCTGATTCTATGACAGTTGCAAACGAACAAAATGAGAATCAGGTTTTAGTCGGACAATAGTGATAAAATATATTTATTAAAAATTTATATATATTGTAATTTTCATCTGTAGGCGTTTTTCGTTTATCCATTTAGAAAGATTGGTTGTTTTAATACCTTAAAATTGGAACGGAGGTACTAACAAACATAAAAAGCACGGGCTTGAACCATAGCTGTCAACCATGCCAGCCCGGGCTAATACACGTTTACTTGAAGGTAAACGGGAAATTCCTGCAAATAACATGAACCGTTAATCATCAAATTATAGGAGGAACAATCCATGATAAAATTACGATTCTTAATTCTGATTGCAATTATTTTGCAATTGCCATTCTATTCATCAGGACAATTTACCCGTCAAAAGGCAATAGATCTCGTTCTTAACCAAATCCTGGCTAGTGACACTGGGTATATAAATGTTTATTCTTCTTACGACACTATTCCAGACACAAGTAACATAATTTTATTAAATGGCCAAACCATTTCACCACCGTATCCTTATAATTGGGTGTTTTTTTCAGATGATAATCCCGTAGCAAATTGGAATCATACTTGTCGTTACATCTTTATTAACTCGAATACAGGGGATTTTACAATTGATTCAAGTAGTTGTTATCCTATTGATATTCAAACGAATTACCATGGAATTCTAATCGTCTATCAATGTCCACCGCCAGTGTGTAATACCAATGTTTTCAACTCTGGTCCGAGTCCGACTCCTACGATTGCGAGTCCAAATCCTCACTTACATGCTGTATTAATTAACGGAGTAGACGGTGGCAATTACACGTGTGATATTAATCGTGATTATGACATTGCCATGGTGTATAATGCGTTGAAGGAAGTCGGATATGATACTGCAAATATAATAACTCTATATTCCAATGGAACGGACACCGCGGGAAGGTCTTCTTTCCGTAATGATTGGGATGGTACCAACTGCGACCCTCCTAATGGTTGTAATAAAAACGAAGTTAAAGGTCCAGCTTACTGGAGTGCTATTTATGACACATTAACTAAGTTTGCATATGGTCCGAAAGCACTTACTCCAGAAGATCAATTATTTGTTTATATTACTGGTCCAGGTGGCAAGGATTGTAGTTATTGTGATGCTTATTTTCAGTGTTATTCAACTGGACAATCCCCAAATGAATTTACAACAACTTATTTAAAACAGGCAGTTCACAATATTAATTGCGCTCAAATGATTTTTGTTATGCAACAAAATTATTCAGGATGTTTTGTTTATCCATTAACACATGATACTACTGCCAAATGTCAAAACAGAATAGTGCAAGCTGCTACGGGTGATGGTTCTCCTTCATATCCTTCAACCAATTCTTATAAAGAATTATGGTTCACGTGTGGAAATATTGATGAATTTACATTCTATTGGACTGCTGCAATAAGAGGACATTATGAGGGTCGTTGGCCTTGGGATTGGAGCTATCCAGTAGGACAACTTCCGTTCAATAACCTTCCATGGACTGATCCTAGTCGTGGTTGGCATCCGACTCCACATCCATTAGATTACAATCCAGATTCGGGAACTCCGGGATTTGGAAATGTCGACCCTGGAAACAATGATGGTTTTACTCAGCTTACTGAAGCATTCAGGTATGCCAAAGCTATGGACACATGGTGTCAGGATGGTTATTGGAATCAAAGTAAATTAGCACAAAATAGTAATGGTGATTTTGAAACCCCAGAGATGGGGGTAATTAGTGGTTTCAGCGTTGATACATTATTTTGTCTCAATGGGATTGCCGGAAATACTTCAGCAAGTTCTCAAGAGGTTAAAGGTTATGTTTCAAGTACATACTCGTATAGTTACTTATTGGGAGGAAGATTAAATGTCTGGGCACCAATGACAATTGATCAAAGTGCACAATTGACTCTGGGAGCAAATTCATTTATTTATGTAGTTGCAAATAATCAATTAACTGTTAATTCACCGGGAGTAATATTTAATGGGGATAACGGATTCGAAGTTAATGGTTTAGTCGTTGAAGATAATTCTTATCCACTAAATCTAGAACAAGCTACTTTTAACAACTGTTATTTAGCTGATTACTGCTCCAATTTAACTATTGATCATTCAACTTTTACTAATTGTAATCCTGTTGCATTAGATTTTCACTGGTCTAATATCAATCCTAAGATCAGAATTACAAACTCAGCATTTAACAAGTCTGCCCTGTTTCTTAGTAACAACAATCCATCTGATACAGTTACAGCAAATATAATAAATTGTACATTTAATCAGCACCCGTTACCTATAAATAGTATTACAGTAGAAGATTTTCATAATTACAACATTATAAATAATATAATTTCCTATGGTCTTGAAGGGATAAGTTTGTTTTATTGTGGAAACGACATTGGGAATCATCTTGTGCAAGGTAATCAAATTAGCAATTGTACTTCAGCAGGAATTGTCACTTCAGCTTCAACGGCTAATCTCACAGCGAATGATATTGAAGGAAATCAAGTGGGGCAATTTGGGATTAAATTATTAAATTGGGTGAGCAGTACAACATCAGTGGGAAATCAAAATGCAACTTCTCCTTCAGAAACTCAGAACATTAATAATTGTACAAGATATGAAATATATGCAACGGATCATTGTTTTCCTACACTATTAAAATATAATGTTATAATGAATAGTAATTCTAAAGATACATTTGTATATTATGGTGATAATTATTATAGTAAACCACCTTCACTAAATGTTTATTGCAATTACTGGGGGCTTAATGTTAATCCAGGTTCACGTCTTTATGCGAATTATGGAAATTATATTTATACTCCTATTTGGAATTTCCCAGGAAGTTGTGGAGGCCTCCCTGACGATGAAGCAATGTACGATAACGCAATGAATGATGTAAATAATGGAGATTACTCTGATGCAAAGAATTTATTTCAACTTTTAGTGGAGACCTACCCTACTTCGCATTATGCTCAATCATCAATGAAAGAATTATATTCAATTGAACCTTATGCAGGAAATGATTTCGCATCTTTACAGTTGTATTACCTGACGAATGATTCAATTATGGCAGACAGCACCCTTCAGGATCTTGGAGGGTATTTAGCAAATAATTGCAGTATTCAATTGCAAAACTGGGCTGATGCTATGGATTATTATATAAATGGCATTGAAGATCCTGAAAGTGAAACAGACAGTATTTTTGCAACAATTGATTTAGGTCATCTATATTTTTTGATGGATTCCACCAATCAAAAATCAACATATGCTGGTTTGATTTCGCAACTTGTTCCTAAAACCAGGAAAAGCTATGTTAAGTTAAGGGATTCATTAATCAGACTATTGCCATTACCCAAACATACGTTGAAAAAAAGTAATAACAAATTACAAAGTGGACAGCTTCTTAAGAATGTTCCAAATCCTACCAATTTAACTACGGATATCTATTTCAAACTCTACTCGGTAATAGACGCTTCAATCAAAATATATGATTACTTGGGTCGGTTACAACAAGAAATTCCGATAACAGATTTAAAGGATGGCGTACAAAAGATAACTTGCAACACTTCTTTAATGCCAGCAGGAGTATATGTATATTCACTTGTCATGAAAGACAAGACAACCGATACAAAGAAAATGGTTGTGATCAGATAATTGTGACTGCTAACGTTGCTTTTTTCAAGATTCAACCTCCATATTGAAAGAAAATTCCGTATTGATGTTGAATTTTTATTATACTTGGCATTTGTATGGGTTAGAGAAAGAAAATTAAACTCCTGACCTCTGCCCCAAGAGTGAGGGGCGAAACGAAGGGTGAAAATTATGACTCACTCTTATTAATCGTAAATCCTAAATCGAACAATTTATTCTAAAATCGAAAATCTTCTAATCGTAAATTTTCTTTCATCCGTATTCCTTTGTCAGTCTCCTCCACCGTGCAGCATTCATGATAAAGATCGTGTTCGAAGAACAAGATGTAATTCTTCTCCACAGCTTCATGAAGAAATTTTTCTTTCTCCTCCAAAGTGATAAGAGGACGGGTATCATAACTCATAACAAAAGGCAGCGGGATATGTGCTGAAGAAGGAAGGACATCTGCCATATACACAAAAGTTCTGTCTTGGTATTGGATAAAAGGTATGAGCTGCCCGTCCGTGTGTCCGTAAAACAACCGCACAGAAATACCAGGAAACAACTCACAATCCTGATCAATAAGAACAAGTTTAGCTTTTTCCTTTATTGGAAGAATATTTTCCTTCAGGAAGGATGCCTTTTCACGGTTATTTGGGTGCGTTGCCCAATCCCATTGTTTTCTGCTGATGTAATATGTCGCATTTTTGAAAGTCGCAACATAATCAGTTTTGTCTTCATTCCAACGAATAGCATCACCGCAATGGTCAAAATGAAGATGGGTAAGGATTACATCAGTGATGTCATCTACCGTTATACTCAAGGATGCAAGCGATTTGTCGAGGCTTGCATCTCCGTTAAGATAATAGTTTGAGAAGAATCTTTCAGTTTGTTTTGTTCCAATCCCGGTATCGATAAGTACCTTCCTTTCACCGTCAATAACCAGAAGGGCACGCATGATCCAGTTACAAAGATTATTCTCATCACACGGGTATAATTTGCTCCAAATCACTTTGGGCACTACACCAAACATGGCACCACCATCAAGCTTAAGATTACCCGTATTTATTGGATATAATTCCATTTCAATTTACGATTTTACATTCATTTCATGGACATACTCCCTTACAACCATTTCCCCCTTGATAACACGCATTGCATTTGCTGCCATTGCTTTAATTTCATTATCACCTGCATAGATGAAGGTCGGTGCAAATTTTTCAATATGATTCAGGATAAAGCGAACGACAATATCGCTGTGAGCCACTTCGCCGGTTATCAGTATCGCATCAACATCCCCTTTCAAAACGGCATACATCTCTCCGATGCATTTTGCAACCTGGTAGCCCATTGCTTCCAATATTAATTTTGCATAATCATCCCCATTTTTAATTCTTGTTTCGATCTCAGTCATATTGGTGGTCCCAAGAAGAGCATTCAGTCCACCGCAACGGGTGAGAAGACATTCTATCTCGTCTTTGGTCTTTGTGCCGCTGAAGCATAATTCAACGATATCACCCAAGGGCAGGGTCCCTGACCTGATCAGAGAGAACGGACCGTCGCCGGCAAAGCCCTGGTTCACATCGATTACCTTTCCTTTACGATGAGCGCCAACAGTGGTACCGTTGCCCAAATGTGCAATGATCAGGTTCAGCTCTTCATATTTAAGTTTATGGGTCTCAGCATGCAGATTCCCAACCGCTTTCTGATTCAGTGCATGAAAAATTGATTTTCGTTTTATTCCGGGGGCACCAGTTATCCTGGCAATCTCTTCGAGTTCATCTACAACGGTAGGATCTGCTATCATGGCCTGAGCGCCTGGGATTTCTGCAGCAACAGCACCGGCAAGAAGTCCGCCGATATTGATGATATCCTCCCCAACAGGACTGTGAATAAGGTCATGCTTCAATTGATCATTCACCTCATATACCCCTGATTGCACGGGATGTAACAGCCCTCCACGGGAAATTACAATTTTTACATCTTCCAGTGAAAACTGATTGTTTGTCAATTCCTTAAGAACCACATCTCTTCTAAAAGGGACCTGATCATATATACTTTCGAAACCGGCAAGTTCTGCCTTGGTATGTTTTCTGCCGATCATGTATCGTAATTTGTAATTATGGTAAACCGCTATCTGTGTTTCCTGGTCTTTTGGGTTTACGACGAGAATATTGAAGGTTGTCATAAAAATCAAACTTTATAGTGTTACATATTTCTCCTGTACTGCCCGCCAACTTCAAAGAGTGCAGCAGTAATCTGCCCAATGGAACAATATTTTGTCGCTTCCATCAGCGCTTCAAATATATTCTGATTTTGTGTCGCATGCATTCTTTAGCTTTTCAATGCTGATCTTTGATTCTTCCGATAAGTCTGATGCAATTGTTCGAGCATCTCAATCTGGTACTCTTTTTCCTCTTCGGTAGCACGGATCACTTCGCCCGGAATAACGGTAGGGGAGCCTTTACTGGAAAGGAATGTGTTTACCCCCATGATAGGGAATTTTCCGGTATTTTTCAGGTTTTCATAATACAGGGATTCTTCCTGGATCTTACCCCGCTGATACATGGTTTCCATAGCACCCAATACCCCGCCTCTTTCGGAAATCCGCTCAAATTCAATCATTACCGCTTCCTCCACTAGATCCGTCAGTTCTTCAATAATGAAAGATCCCTGAAGGGGATTCTGATTCTTTGCCAGCCCCAGTTCATGGTTGATGATCATCTGGATGGCCATTGCCCGCCGGACCGATTCTTCGGTAGGAGTAGTGATGGCTTCATCGTAAGCATTGGTATGCAGGGAATTGCAATTATCATAGATAGCATATAACGCCTGAAGTGTGGTCCGGATATCATTAAAGTCGATTTCCTGGGAATGCAGGGAACGCCCGGAAGTCTGGATATGATATTTCAGCATCTGGGAACGCTCATCTGCCTTGTATTTATATTTCATGGCTTTCGACCAGATCAGCCTGGCCACACGGCCGATCACCGAATACTCCGGATCAATTCCATTGGAAAAAAAGAAAGAAAGATTGGGTGCAAATTTATTTACATCCATCCCTCTTGAAACATAATATTCTACATAAGTAAATCCGTTGGCCAGACGTAAATGCAAGCTGGGTGATCGGGATTGGCCCCTGCTTCGGCAATATGATAACCGGAGATGGAAACGGAATAAAAATTCCTGACATTGATGATCGATGAAATATTCCTGGATATCCCCCATCATCTTCAACGCAAAATCCGTGGAAAAGATGCAGGTGTTCTGTGCCTGGTCCTCTTTAAGGATATCTGCCTGCACTGTTCCCCTGACTTTACAAATGGTCTCAGCTTTGATCTTTTCATAGACTTCTGCCGGTAATACTGGTCGCCGGTATACCCAAGCAAATACAGTCCCAGTCCATTATTTCCTTTCGGAAGCTCACCCTGATATGAGGGTCGTTTGTGTTCCTTTCTTTTTAAATATCATCATTTATTTTCTTTTCTACCTCTTCCTCCAATCCATTTTCTTTGATATAGATCTCACATTGCTGGTCGATGGCTGTATTCATGAAATAGCCTACCATTGCAGGTGCCGGACCATTGATGGTCATGGATACAGAAGTACTCGGATTCAACAAATTGAACCCTGAATAAAGTTTTTTGGCATCATCCAGACAGGAAATAGAAACCCCTGAATTGCCGATCTTTCCATAAATATCAGGCCGCCTGCCAGGATCATGGCCATATAATGTAACTGAATCATAGGCAGTGGATAGTCTTACCGATGACATCCCTGATGAAAGATAGTGAAACCTTTTGTTTGTACGCTCAGGACCACCTTCTCCGGCGAACATCCTGGTGGGATCTTCTTCCTGTCGTTTGAAAGGGAAAACACCTGCTGCATAAGGAAATTCACCGGGGACATTCTCTTTCAGGTTCCACCTCAGGATATCCCCCCAAGCCGTGTACTTTGGAAATGATATTTTAGGGATTCTCAGATGAGAAAGCGACTCGGAATGCGTTCCAACCTGAATTTCTTTTCCTCTGACCTTATAAGTGTATGTATCTTTCTTATACGATTTGATCTTATCTTCCCAGCTTTCAAGAATATCGTTGTTTGAAGGATCTAATTTTTTAAATGTTTTCTCATAAAGAAGATGTAACTCCAACATTGTCCCTGTCCTGTTTCCTGATTTGGAAGAGGTTTCATCCACCGGAATTTCAGGAGAATGCTGAATTGCCTCAATGGTCTTGTTGATTGCATAAAGCTGTTGGGCAATATCTGACTGGTCATCTACCCATTGATTGTAATTCCTTATAGTTTCGACAATCTCAGCAAGATAACGGGTGCGTGAAGGAGGGATGATAAAGATCTTCTTCGTCATTACATCACGACCTTTAAAATGGCTGGTCAATGCAATACCGGTCTTTTCGTGTATTTTTGAGATCAGAGCTTTATAAAGTTCGTTAACGCCCGGATCATTGAATTGGGAAGCCGTAGTTCCATATACAGGCATACTATCCGGTTCTGCTCCGAAAAGCTTGTGGTTACGCTGGTACTGTTTCTTTACATCCCTTAATGCATCTAATGCCCCTCGTTTATCAAATTTATTGATCGCAACGAGGTCGGCAAAGTCGAGCATGTCGATTTTTTCAAGTTGACTTGCAGCTCCATATTCCGGGGTCATCACATATAAAGTGAGATCGCTGTGATCGACAATTTCTGTATCTGATTGTCCAATACCGGAAGTTTCAACGATCACCAAGTCATAACCGGCTGCTTTAAGGACATTGATTGCATCCCTGACATATTTTGATAGTGCAAGATTCGATTGTCGTGTGGCCAACGAACGCACATAAACACGCTCATTGAAAATCGAATTCATCCGGATCCTGTCCCCAAGCAATGCTCCTCCGGTTTTTCGTTTAGTGGGATCGATGGAAATAATGCCCAATGTTTTTTTTGGGAAATCAGTAAGGAACCTTCGCACAATCTCGTCTACCAGGGAGGATTTTCCGGAACCTCCGGTACCGGTAATTCCCAAAACAGGGATTCTGCTTTTCATTGCAAGCTTTTCAGTCTTTTCAAGGAATGGCCTTGCTTCCTTGGGAAAATTCTCAGCTGCGGTGATCAGGTTTGCGATGATCCTGTTTTCTTTCTTTTTAAGATCATGATGGCCTGAAGTTAACTTTCCAAGTGGGAAATCACATAATTCAAGTAAATTGTTGATCATTCCCTGCAAGACTCATCTTTCTGCCGTCGTCAGGAGAATAAATCCTGGTTATACCGTATTCATGCAATTCTTTGATCTCATGCGGGAGGATGACTCCTCCTCCACCAGCAAAGATCTTTATATGCCCGCATCCCTTCTCATGAAGCAGGTCATACATGTATTTAAAATATTCCATGTGGCCTCCCTGGTAAGAAGTCATGGCAATGGCCTGCACATCTTCCTGAATTGCACATTCAACCACTTCCTGCACCGAACGGTCATGACCAAGGTGGATCACTTCAGCGCCACTTGCCTGGAGGATCCTCCGCATGATATTGATTGCTGCATCGTGCCCGTCGAAAAGGGAGGCAGCCGTGACAATGCGGATAGGGTTTTTAGGCTGATAACTTTCCGGTACCTGCATCCATCAAATGTTTAGTCATTCATGATTGCCCTGGAGATTATCATTTGCTGGATCTCGGACGTCCCTTCATAGATCTGTGTCAACTTTGCTTCACGCATCAGACGTTCCACATGGTATTCCTTTACATAGCCATACCCGCCATGGATCTGAACAGCTTCAGTGGTAACATACATCGCGGTCTCAGCTGCATAATATTTGGCCATCGCACTTGCTGTTCCATAAGGTTGACCCTGGTCTTTCAACCAGGCGGCATTCAGGCAGAAATATCTTGCAGCTTCAATACGGGTATGCATTTCAGCCAGTTTAAAAGCGATGGCCTGATGATTGATGATCTCCGTTCCAAATGCTTTTCTTTCTTTTGCATATTTCAGGGCGCGTTCATAAGCCCCGGAAGCAATACCCAATGCCTGCGCAGCAATGCCGATGCGTCCCCCTTCAAGTGTTTTCATCGCGAACTTAAATCCAAAACCATCTTCACCCAACCTGTTTTCTTTCGGAACTTTCACATCAGTGAACATTACAGAATGGGTATCGGAACTTCGCATACCCATTTTGTCTTCATGAGGTCCAAGCGAAATACCCGGTGCATGACGGTCAATGATTAATGCATTGATACCTTTATGTCCTTTTTCCGGATTCGTCTGCGCTATCAGGATATAAGTATAAGCGCTATTCCCGTTGGTGATCCAGTTTTTTGTTCCATTTACGAGGTAATGATCTCCTTTGTCGATGGCCAGTGTTTTTTGTGAAGTGGCATCCGATCCTGCATTCGGCTCCGACAAGCAGGAAAGCCCCTGATCTTTTCACCGCGTGCCAAGCGGTTTCAGGAACTTTTCTTTCTGTTCCTCTGTACCAAACTCCTCGATCCCATAACATACCAATGAATTGTTCACAGACATGATCACAGAAACGGAGGAATCGACCTTTGAAATTTCCTCCATCGCAAGCACATAAGAAACAGTATCCATGCCACCCCCGTCATACTTTGTATCAACAAGCATTCCCATAAAGCCAAGTTCTGCGAGTGCCTTTAACATGATGCGCCGGGTATTCGGCTTTTGTATCCCGTTCGATGACATCCTTGATCAGCTCGCGCTGTGCATAATCCCGCGCTGATTGCCGGATCATTTTCTGTTCTTCTGTGAATTCGAAATCCATAAGTAACCTTTTTAGAATGTACCAATTCACATAATTAATTTCTGAATATCTTACAAATTTAATACTTAGTCTCAATGATTGAGCTTTTTAACGTTTATTAACATTCAGAAAAAATCACACTAAGGCAGATGAAGGAAACGAAATTATTATAAATACATAAATACCCACGAACGGGATTTTTTGTATTTTTGGCACATATTTACATATATCGAAGAATGAATAAAAAAGCAGATTACCTGATCATCGGTGCAGGAATTATTGGATTGGCAATTGCAAGGGAATTGAGATCACGGTATCCGGATGCGGAGATACTGATCATTGAAAAGGAACCGGATGTTGCATATCACAGTAGTGGACGGAACAGTGGGGTTTTACATGCCGGGTTTTATTATTCGGCTGATTCCCTGAAAGCGAAGTTCACCCGTGATGGAAATATCCAGATGAAAGAATATTGCAGGCAGAACAACCTGAAATTGAACGAGTGTAAAAAAGTCGTTGTTGCCAAGGACGAATCAGAGTTGGAATCACTTTACGAGCTGGACAGAAGGGGAAAAAAGAATGGTGTCGATGTTTCGATCATTACAGAAGAAGAGCTGAAAGCCATCGACCCTAACGCAAAAACTTTCCGTTACGCTCTTTTTTCACCGAATACTGCAACCGTCGATCCGACAGAAGTCAATATGGCCATTAAAAATGAATTGAAAAATAAAGGGGTAAACTTTATCTTTAACGACGGGTACAAATGCAGGGAAGGTTCAGATGCTGTGAGGACATTAAGCGGGTTGGTCATTACTGCAAGAAAGATCATTAATGCAGCAGGACTTTATGCTGATAAAATCGCCAGGGATTTCAATTTTTCGAAAGATTTTACCATCATCCCCTTTAAAGGCATTTATCTGAAATACACAAAAAAAGACAAGCCCATCAAGACTAATATTTACCCTGTACCCAATCTTAAGAATCCTTTCCTTGGGGTTCATTATACGATTACTGTGGATGGAACCATCAAGATCGGGCCGACCTCCATTCCGGCTTTCTGGAGAGAGAACTATAAAGGGATGGCCAATTTCAAGGGGGGTGAAATGACAAATATTCTTGGATGGGAAAGTCGTCTCTTTCTCACCAATGCATTCGGTTTCAGAAGCCTGGCCTTTGAAGAGGTCAGGAAATATAACAAATCTTTCTTTGTCAGACTGGCTGCAAAGCTGGTGCACAGCATTGATAAATCAGGTTTCACGGAATGGAGTAAACCCGGTATTCGTGCTCAGTTAATGAACAAAAAAACGCTGGAACTTGTGCAGGACTTTGTCGTGGAAGGAGACGATTCCTCGATCCATGTGCTGAATGCAGTTTCCCCTGCTTTTACAAGCAGTTTCCCCTTTGCCAAATGGGTAGTCGAAAATTACGTTCTGAACACTAATTCAAATCCTATCATTCATAATTCATAATTTATCTTTCATATTTATTTTAAATGGAAACAATACTGAGATACAAAAAAGAAGACCTGATCGGTTTCGTGATCCGGTACATGACAAAAATGGGCGTTCCGGCTGAAGATGCGGCAATTGTTGGTGATGTTCTGGTCTCTGCCGATCTGCGCGGGGTCGAATCGCACGGACTGATCCGTCTTGCCTCTTATTATGGCAGTCGCATTCAGAAAGGGTATATCAATCCGTTGACACCTTATAAAATTATTCACGAAACCCCTTCAACAGCTTTGATCGATGGCGGAAATGGATGTGGGCAGGTTGTTTCCAAAAAGGCGATGGAAATGTGCATCGAAAAAGCAAAAACAGCCGGAATCGCAGCAATTTCTGTCAAGAAAAGCAACCACTATGGTATTGCAGGTTATTATGCGATGATGGCTCTTGAACACAATATGCTCGGGTTGAGCTTCACCAATTCACAGCCACTCGTTGCTCCTACTTATGGAAGGACTGCCGTTCTCGGAACCAACCCTATAAGCCTGGCAGCTCCAACTAATACAGCACATCCTTTTGTCCTCGACATGGCCACCAGTGCAGTGGCATATGGGAAAATCCAGTTGCATGAAAAACTTAATGAACCCATTCCAATCGGTTGGGGTGTTGATGAAGAAGGACAGCCCACCAGCGATCCGACAAAAATAAAACCTGGTGGACATGGTGCCCTGCTTCCACTCGGTGGCATGGAAATTACGGCAGGATACAAAGGGTATGGGTTGGCTGTTCTGGTTGAGATCTTCTGTTCGGCTTTATCCGGTGGATGTTATCTCGGTCTTGTAGGGTCACCTGGTAAGCCAGATCCTACCTGCGTATCGCATTTCTTCATGGCAGTTAATATTGATTCGTTCAGACCGGTCTTCGACTTCAGGAATCAAATGGACGACATGATAAAGCTGTTGAAGAGTTCACCACTGGCAGTTGGCCGTGAGGAAATCCTGGTAGCCGGAGAAAAGGAATTTGAATACGAAAAGTTTAACCGCGAACATGGAGTTCCTCTCGTGAAACCAATTGTAGAAGACCTGATCAGGGAAGGTGCTAAAATAGGCGTACCCTTCGATTTACAACACGTGAACGAAGATTAACCCGTTGTCACCCGTTCCAGTCTTTTCATAACCGAGAAGATAAAGAGCGCGGAGAGCAGGCAGGCAATTACCAAAACCAGCCATAAGCCCCATAAGGGCATAAAGCCCCACATCCATCCTCCCACAAAGAGAAGGAAATTGCCAATACCTGTGGCGGCAAACCAACCACCCTGCATGGTTCCTTTGTATTTGGGCGGAGCTACTTTAGAAACAAATGATATTCCCATTGGGCTCAAAAATAATTCTGCAATGGTCAGAATGAAATAAGTAACCACCAGGAAATAAGGAGAGACCAACACATCGGGGGTGCTACTGTTCGTCCCAATAGTTTCAATGAATGTGGACTCGGCATGCCGATCGAAGCGAAAATAAGTATGCAGAAAGCAATAGCAGTGATAAGCATCCCGTAGCCTATCTTTCGTGGAGCTGATGGTTCTTTACCTCGTTTGTTAACCAGGCGAATACCCCTATTATAAGCGGGGTCAGTGCCACAATGAAGAAAGGATTGAAATGCTGGAATTTCTGAGGAGTAAAGGGATTGACATCCTGGTACCCCATATACCTGAAAATTGCAACAACAGCAAAACCGGCAAAAACAACGCCACCGATAATCCTTGCGGTAGCTGAGCTTCCTTTTTTCACCAGGTAAACAAATCCAATTACTGAAATGAAGATGGATAGCAATCCGAATAAATCGAAAAACAGGTTAGTGAATTTCCCAACTGTGGGTTGTGTGTAATCCCGTGCAAAGAATGTCATGCAAAGCCCATTCTGTTGAAACGACATCCAGAAGAAATATCACAACGAAGAAGACCAGGAATAATGCAATTAAACGCTCACGGATCTGCTTTGGAGTCAGTTCTATAACCTGTGCTTTGTAGTCCTGGCTTTTTGATTTTTGCTTTTCTGTCAGATCGGCTTGTTTGTAATGTTTCCTGAAGATCCAGAAAATAAGCATGGAGATGATAAGGCTGAGACAGGCAACACTAAAGGCATAATGATATGATTTACCAAGGGCATCAAGATAATTGGTCGAGAATTGCTGAAGTGTGGTAAGGGTCACGGATGCATCCTGGTGTTGGGCAATAACAAGGTAAGCAGATGGGTCTATCAGGTTCCCTGTCAGGCAATTATTTGCAAGCGCTGGAATGTTCGCATCATATGTGTAATGGTATGTACTGAGGATCCAGTTACTAACCTTCTCTGCGGCTGTCGGAGCAAACATTGCACCGATGTTAATCCCCATATAAAAAATGTTAAATGCCCGGTCCCTGACAGCGCTGTATTTCGGATCATCATAAAGATTACCCACAAGCGCCTGGAGGTTCCCTTTGAAAAGTCCTGTTCCCAGTGCAACCACTCCAAGGGCACAGATGACAAGGCCCAGACCTTCCCCATGAGCTGATGGAATGGACAAAAGCAGGTACCCAAGAAACATAACAATTATACCGAAACTGATTGTCTTCCCGTAACCGAGCCATTTATCTGCCATCAGGCCACCGAGTATTGGAAGGCCATAAAGCATGGCCATGAATATCCCATATATCAAACTTACACGGGTTGAATCGAAACCGAATTTCGCCTGGATAAATAAAGCTAATATGGCGATCATGGTGTAAAAGCCAAACCGCTCACCCATGTTGGTGAAGAACGCCACAAAAAGTCCTTTAGGATGTCCTTTAAACATAACTAAATTTGTTAAGGGTTAATTACTCAGGGATTTGATCCTTGCAAAAATAAACAAAATTGTTTCTTTTCAAAGTTCAAAAATCAACGGATTCTTTAACCAGTGACTTATGCTTCAGTTGCAGTATCCAGTTCTTTGAGTATCTTATTTACGTCTTCCTCTGTTGTCGAGAGTTTGGTTTTACATATTTTAATCAGATGGGAGGCTCTCTTGACCTTTTGAGATAACTCATCAACCGAAATTTCGCCCTTCTCAATCTCGCTCACAATAGTTTGTAATTCTTCGAAGGCTTCTGTGTAATTAATTGTTTCACTCATTATGTTTTTGTTTTTTTGTTGATTTTACCACACTGTTTATTATTCCGTCAAACACTATCGTTTCTATGATTTCATTCTCTTTTACCTGCTTGATATTTTTTATTGATATTCCATTCACCAGAGTTATGCTGTAACCTCTTTTAAGAACCTTCCGGGGACTCATATTGACAAGATTGTTTTCAAGGCCTTTTAATAGCATTTTAATCCGGCTGAGTTGAACCAAACTGTCTTTTTTCAGATTAAATGTAATGTGCTTGATTTCAGAGTTCATAGTAACATACAAAGTATTGACTCCACCTTTGGTATTATTAATAAGGTTGCCAATGTATTCTTTCTGCATCTTTAAAAGGAATACGGAGTACTGCTGTATACGCTGAACCTGTCTCTTAATCTGGTTTCGATGTTCTATAAGTATATTTTCTGTGACAGAACGAAACAGTTTGACTTCGGCATGAAGTTTTCCTTTCTCATCAGCAATGATCCTTTTTGACTTCTCAATGACCTTTTCTTCAGCTTTATGAACCGGTACTGAAAAGTTGTGAAACAGTTGAAGAAGGTTTTCTGCGATCTTTGTCGGCGTAATTGCATTGGTATAGGAAATCATTTCAACCACCGTCTCATTCGTTGTATGTCCGATTCCAGTAATAACAGGAATCGGAAATAACGCGACTTCTTTTACAAGTTCGAAGTTATTAAAACAGGATAGCCCGATATCTCCTCCTCCACCCCGGATAATAGCAACTACATCAAAGTGATCAATAACCTTTTTAATCCTTTCAAGCTGCCAGGTAATAGACTCGACAGCTTTTTCTCCTTGTAAAAGTGAAGGAAATAGATAATGGAAGAATTTATACTTCCAGGGGTTAGTGTCAAGTACATTTATAAAGTCGGCATAGCCTTTGCTTGTTTCCACAGAAATAATTGCTATTCGCTGAAGCAACATGGGAACCTTAAGCATCTTATTTTTATTGAATACCCCTTGCTCTTTTAATTTCCTTATGGTTTCCTGTTTTTCTTTTTCTAAATCCCCTAAAGTAAAGTCAGGATCAATATCGATTATCCGCAAAGCAAGGCCATAAATAGGATCAAATGATATCCTGGCAAGGAACAAAATTTTAATACCCTCTTTTAAGGGTTCATGGATAACCTTTAAAAATTTCTCATTAATGGCATTATAATCTTCCTTCCAAAGGTGTGATTTAACCTGGGCAATTATTTTCCCTTCCTGTTTCTCAATCAGGTCAGGGTAACAATGACCGGAATGGCTATAATAGTTTAATTTGCTCATCTCGGCTTTGACCCAAAATGAACTGGTATATCTTTCCGAAAGTGTTTTCTGAATACTCCGGGTCACTTCAATTAATGAAAACACTGTTTTCTTGTCAACTTCTTCTGACATTCTTTTTAGAGGATTTGCCTTCTTTTTAATTCCCAGAAACATTTTGCAGTCGCATCGATATCGACCGCCGCATTATGTGCTTCTTCGACGCCTGGGCCAGTTTCTTAAATCTGTTACAGGTGCTTTCCAGTTTATCGGCAGCCCGGTAGTTTCAGTGTCAAAGAATAGATACATTTTGTCCTTTTAACTTCAAAAAAAGTTATTCAAATCAAAATGAGAAGAATGTGATCAGACTAGAGAATAACTCTGGCTGTTAGTATTTTTGATATTCTTTCTCCGCAAATTTTTTGAATTGGTCAAGCCATTTCTGATTTTGTTTTTTAAACATGCCAGGCATAATCAATGCCATTAATTTTGGCATTAACCCAATGAATTTGTAGTAACCCATATCAGTAGTAAATCTTGTTTTCTGTCCCGGTAGCTCTGTGAACCTGTTTATCATGGTGTTTACCATATGCTTATGTTCATAGAGTGCTGTCATCTCCGCAGGCAGGTTCATGACCTTTATGGTTTCTAAAAGCTCAATTTTATGTTTTCCGTTATCAAAGTTGATTTTGGATTTTGAGCCAATAGTCCGTGGAGTACCACTAATTGTCTCATAGCTGATAAAACCATCTTGCCACTCCTTGAAATTGTTCGGATCGTTAAACAATGCTACTACCTTATCAATAGGGACTTCAATATCAACACCACATATAAAGTTCATATAATGAATTGTTTATTGACAAAATTCTTTGTTTTAATTATAAACTAATAAATAATCCGGCAAGTATAATTCTTCTTAGTTAAAATTTACTAAAAAGACGTAAAAGGCTTGTCATGTCTGGCCTCCGGATCAAAGATAATGAATAAATTTATTTTCTTAAGGCATTATTTATAAATTGATAAATTCAGTTGATTATAAGTTCAGGATCTCCTGATTTCTAAAACTTTTTATTATTTCTTCTTTATCAGGGTTGAGCCTGGAAGGTAATACATAAATCGCAAATTTATTTTCCCAGCCATAAATCTCAATCCTCTATCCTCCAAAAAATTGCCCTAAATTTGTAATATAACAAGGGTTACATCGTCTTACACCTGATTATGGATCTCCGCGATTATAAAATAAAGGTTTTCCCTCTGAAGAACAAGTTGTTCAGGCTGGCGAGCCGGTTACTTGGTGATCCGGAAGAGGCTCAGGATATAGTGCAGGAAGTATTTATTAAATTATGGAACCGAAGGGAAAAACTCGATGAATACCATAGCGTGGAAGCACTGGCAGTGGTGACAACAAGAAATCTTTGCCTGGATAAACTTAAGGCAAAGAAATATCCAACAGAAAGGCTTGAAAACCTTAAGTCGGATGTCCCGGAACCAGGTATAGAAATAAAAACGGAACTCATTGAGCTTGCAGATAAAATTAAAGAGATCATCGGGCAGCTCCCGGAGCAGATGAGGACGATCATGCAGTTACGGGACATTGAAGGTTATGATTTTGAAGAAATTGCAGAGATCCTGGGAATGAATGAAAATGCTATACGCGTCAACCTGTCAAGAGCAAGGAAAAAAGTGAGGGAAATAATGATAAACAAAAAGCTATATGAATTCGAAAGAAATTGAAGAGCTGCTTGAAAAGTTCTATGAAGGAGTCACGTCACTTGAAGAAGAACAGCAACTCAGGGATTATTTCACCCATGAGATAGTACCACCTCATCTTTCAGGACATGCCGATCTTTTCCGGTTTTTTACAACAGCGGGAAAAGAAGAAGTTCCCGATCCGGAATTTGAAAGCCATTTCCTTTCTCAAATCCAAGAATCACCCGTTATTCCGATGTACTCAAAAAGAAAACATTTTTTATTCCTCACCGGGATCGCCGCCACTATACTCATTCTTGTTGGAATGATCTTTACCTTCCGCAACGATTTTTTCCAGCACTCAGCGAAAAACACAGTAAACAATGAAATTGCTTATCAGCAGGCAAAAAATGCCCTGGTCATGTTATCTGCCAACTTTAATACAGGTATTGACCAGGTACAGAAACTTGAAAATTTCCAGAAAGGAATGAAAGAAATACAAAAGCTACAATCCTTTCAAAAGGGAATAGACCAGATGAACAAATTTTCGAAATTCTATCAATATCAACAAATAATTATTAACCCTGGCGAACAATATCGCCCATAAATCAAAAATAAAATGAAAACCCTGAAATTAACAACTGTAATAGCATTCGTGGCAATCTCATTCATGGCAAACGCCCAGAGCCCTTTTGACAAGTTCTATGAGAAATATGCAACGCAGACGGGATATACCTCCGTAAATATTTCGAAGGAGCTCTTCCAGATGTTTGCCAATATTGGCGATCAAAAAGACACCGGTATGCGGGATATGAAAAAAATGATGGATCAGCTCAACGGGCTGAAAGTGTTAAGTTGTAAACCCGATTCACTGAAACCGGGTAAAGCCGCTGCTTTCTTTAATGAAGCTTCCGCAATTTTTAATAACCCCGAATACAAGGAATTAATGACTGTTAACGATGAAGGTAGCAACATTCGGTTCCTTACCAAAGCTGACACAAAAGGTAAAATCGAGGAGATGGTAATGCTTGTAAAAGGAAAAGATGAAATAGTAGTCCTGGATATGACCGGATTAATCGATTTGTCCACAATCTCAAAACTCTCCAAATCAATGAACATCCATGGAATGGAGAATCTTCAGAAAATGAAGGACAATCATAAAAAATAAGTAGAACTAAAAGTCAGGATCAGTTAAAAGTTGCTGTTGTGCAACATAGCAGCAACTTCGCTTTTCATGATTTCATTACAGGGTTTTGTTTTCCCGCTTTACTAAAACAATTTGAAGCAAAACCATTCCGGCCAATGCTGAGATAATTGAACCTGATATTACCGCAAGCTTTGCGGTGTCAGCCTGAGCCGCATTCCCATAGGAAAGGGTTGTAATAAAGATCGACATGGTGAACCCTATTCCTGCGACCAGCCCGAGGCCAATCATCATTTTCCAGCTAACCCCTTTCAGCATGGGACTTACTTTCCCCTTCACCAGTATCCAGGCAGACAGTAATATTCCTAAAGGCTTCCCAATTAACAGACCCAGAATAATACCCGCGGAAAGCTTTGAAAACAGGCTCCCGGCCAATCCTAAAGATAGCGGAATAGCAGTATTGGCAAGGGCAAAAACCGGGAGAATAAGATAGGAAACAGTCCTTGTCAGTTTTTGTTCGATCAGTTCACCGGGAAATAATGGAATGGTCATCGCCAGGATAACTCCTGCTATGGTAGGATGTATCCCTGATCTTAAAACGAAATACCAAAGGAAAACTCCAGGAACCAGGTAAGCCGCAATATATCTTACATTCAATTTATTCAGAAGGATAAGCGAAGCCGTTATTCCAAGGGCACTAATCAGCATGACTGAATGAAGCTCTCTTGAATAAAAGACAACAATGATAAGAATGGCGCCGAGGTCATCAATTATTGCAAGCGCCATTAGAAAAACAATCAGAGTGAAAGGGATCTTTTTCCCGAGAAGTGATAATACCCCTAACGAAAAAGCGATATCGGTAGCTGTCGGGATTGCCCACCCATGAATAGTACCAGGATTATTCATATTGAACAGGAAGAAGATTATTGCAGGAAATACCATTCCTCCTACTGCTGCAATCACCGGCAAAATTGCTTGTTTAAGCTGAGATAGCTCCCCTTTTAATAATTCCCGTTTTATTTCAAGGCCCACAAGGAGAAAAAAAACAGGCATCAAGCCATCATTTACCCATTCGATAATGGTCATATGAAGAAAAGAAAAACCCACCATGGAATTCCAAAAAACAAGATAAGTTCCTGAAAATGACAGATTACTGATAAACATGGAAATTATTGTGGCCGTGATCAGCAATAAACCGGATAGTTTACCTTCGGATGCCAGAGCTAAGATAGGGTCAATAAGAAGTTTTTGAATAGGTCGGACGGAATGTTTCATAAGAGATTAGGATCCGACCTTTGTCAGAAGAATTTTATCGATCCGGTTGCCATCCATTTTCACAATGGCAAAGTGATATCCACCCCAATCAAAAGAATCCCCTGTTTTCGGGATCTCTTTCAGTTGATGGATTGCAAATCCTGCAATGGAATGAAACTGGGCACCCGTAAAATCGTAATCTTCGATCTCGAATTCATGAATAAATTCGAAAAAGGCAAGTTTCCCATCAATCATCCAGCTGCCATCCGGTCGTTTGATAACTTCGGGTTCATCCATGTCGGTAATATCGCCAACGAGTCCGTCCAATATATCGGTGATGGTCACAATCCCTTCAATTGATCCGAACTCATCCACGACAAGTCCGCAATGGATCCTCGTTTCTTTGAACTTTTCAAGTACCTGGTATGTCTTTTTATCACTCGGGACGATGTTAACTTTTTTAATATATCTCCTAAGATCAAGGTCAGGCTCCTTTAGCATTGCGATAAGGAGGTCCTTGGCATAAATGATCCCGAGGACATGATCGAGTTCTTTCTCACAAAGCGGGTATACGGAATGCGTATTATCGGTAATGATCTTCACATTCGTATCGTTGTCGTCTTCAGTATTCAGCCAGACGATATCGTTGCGATTTGTCATCAGTGCACCGATTCGCTGATCGCCCAGGTGAAATACACGTTCAACAATATCCTGCTCTATTTCCTGTATCTCGCCAACTTCAGTACCTTCTTCCAGCAGAGCTTTTATTTCTTCTTCTGTAACCTGCGAATCAGACTTTTTATGCAGGTCGAAAAGGTTTACGATAACTTCGGTAGTATTGCTTAGCAACCAAACAAAAGGCAACATTATTTTCGATAGAACAAACATGGGTTTTGCAATGGCCATGGCAATGGATTCAGGGTTAGTCATCCCAATCCGCTTTGGAACCAGTTCGCCAGCAATGATTGAACAGAAAGTGATCAGAAAGATAACAATGATCAATGAAATGTTATTGCTGAGAGGCTCTGATATTCCAAGTGTAAAGAGTTTTGTATCGAGTTCATGTGCTAGTCCAGTACCTCCAAAAACCCCTATCAGGATGGCAATAAGCGTGATTCCCACCTGGATGGTAGAAAGAAAGCGATTGGGTGATTCCGAGATGTGTAAAACGAGTTTCGCTTTTTTGTTTCCTTTTCGCATCAACTCTTCCAGTCTTGATTTCCGTGAAGAAACAATAGCAATCTCAGACATAGCAAAGAGCCCGTTCAAAAGAATAAGAAAAATAAGAATAAGAATCTGTTCAGTCATTTAATTAAAAAACATTTTCCTGTTTAAAGAGGAAATCTGCATAGATTTGTATTTTGCGAAA
Organism: uncultured Bacteroidales bacterium; assembly: GCA_963800585.1. Classification (GTDB taxonomy): domain Bacteria; phylum Bacteroidota; class Bacteroidia; order Bacteroidales; family FEN-979; genus FEN-979. The sequence continues at coordinate 166,481 of CAWDBP010000008.1, read as the reverse complement.
ATACAAAAAATAGATGCAATGGACAAACCAATAATTGAAGTCTCAATTAGGAAAATGAATGTACCCTTTGACTAAAACAGACCTTCGACAGAAAGATAACGTTCCCCTGTATCGTAGGCAAATGTAAGTATCCTGATATCCAGGTCAGGACATTGTTTTATGTATCACTAAACACTTGTCATATCAGGACCCAAACGATAATGACACCCGAAATACCCAGTAAAATGCTGCCATACCACAACCATTTCTTGCGGGTAAGTGCAGAGATTGCACAAATTGCTATTGCTATTTGAAACAAGGTGACACCTTTGGCGAGTGCATTGTGCTGCACAAGATACCTTGCCGATCCTTCCTGTTTTTCTGTTGCGTCTTTTTTAATATCCTTTTGTTCACCTTTGTACCGTTCAGCATTCTTGACATCCTTTGGATCGGCTTCCTTTCCCATCTGAATCAGCAATTCCATCTTGCTTTCCAGAACTGCAGATTTAATTCCCTTTGCCTGGTAAAATGCCCATTGATCAGAAGCCTGGATCTGTTCAATCATGGCTTCATTGGCACAATGACTTGCAAACAAGGCTGTGATAGCCGCAAGCACTGACAGCAATGCCGCTGTGAGTGCCACCATCATAATCCACCTCTCCTGGCTGTGATGAGCTGCATGTTCAAGCTCCTCGTGGAGATGCTCGGTCGGAACTTCTATTTCTTCTGGCATAATAATCGGTTTTATTTATTTACAGCAAATTTAGAATTATAATGATTAGCACACAATCGGTATTGAAATATTTCGGAAATTCGTAAATCGTAATTTTTAATCCTTATGTTACTGGAGGCTTGTGTTAATTCTGCTGTTTCTGCAATTGAAGCTCAGGAAGTTGGCGCCGAGCGCGTTGAACTTTGCGAAAACATGTTCGAAGGCGGATGCACTCCCAGTGCAGGAGCGATAAAGTATGCCAGGCGACATCTTCACATCGGTTTGTTTGTTATGATTCGTCCCCGAGGCTCAGATTTCTGTTATAGTCCAGAGGAGTTTGAGATCATGAAGGAGGATGTTCAAATGGCCAAAGATTTTGGTGCCGATGGAGTTGTAATCGGGATTTTAAATCCTGATGGAACCATCGACAAGGACCGCATGGCAAAGCTCAGCGACATCGCACGTCCAATGGGTATCACCTGTCATCGTGCATTCGATATGACCCGAGATCCTTATGAAGCGCTTAATGACCTGATAAGCATAGGTATAGACCGTATCCTGACTTCAGGACAGAGTGGCAGCGCTTTGATTGGAGCGCCTCTTATTCGTGAAATGATCAGCAGATCACAGGATAAAATCATTGTGATGCCCGGCCATGGCATAAAAGAAAATAACCTGGAACAAGTGATCCGTGAGACCGGAGCAAAAGAATTCCATCTCTACCTGACAAAAAATGTGAATACAAACATGCACTTCATTCGTGAAAATGTCAAAATGGGAAAACCTGAACTTTCGGAGTACGACACAGTCCTTGTAGATAGAGAAAGGATTAAAAAGGCAAAAAAAATAATTACAAATTACGAATTAAAAATTACGAACATTAACGAATGATCCAAATGATAACAAATCGCAATAAATTATTTTTACCATTTTGCCATTTTGCCATTTTGCTATTTTGTTTCCCCTTTCTGCTCCCTGCACAGGTGAAATCTCCAAATGACTGGGAAAATCCTGCGTTGACAGGCATTAACAATGAACCACCAACAGCCACTTTTATTCCTTTTGAGGATGAGCAGACGGCTTTATTAAATGACTGGACTCTCTCTCCCTGGTACAAACTCCTTAATGGCACCTGGAAATTCAACTGGTCAGAGAACCCGGACTCCAGACCTATGAATTTTCATAAAGATGACTTTTCAATCTCTGAATGGAAAGATATCCAGGTTCCGTCGACCATTGAAGTACAGGGTTACGGATACCCTATTTACACGAATACACATTACGAATTTTCACACCTGATGAAGCCTGATCCTCCGCATGTTCCGCACGATTATAATCCCGTTGGATCGTATCGTATGGATTTCACGATCCCGGAAAACTGGAAAGGACGGCAGGTATTTCTTCATTTTGGAGCTGTGAAGTCTTTTATGTATGTATATCTGAACGGACAAAAAGTAGGAATGAGCAAAGACGCAAAAACACCCTCCGAATTCAGGATAACCCAATATCTCCGGGAAGGAACAAATACGTTGGGTGTTGAAGTCTTCCGTTGGAGCGATGGCACCTACCTTGAATGCCAGGATATGTGGCGCCTTAGTGGAATTAACCGGGATGTTTACCTCTATTCGACTCCATTTGAGCAAATCAGGGATTTTATGGTCATTGGAGGTCTGACTGATAATTACACGAATGGACTTCTACGATTGAAAACCATTATCCGGCATCGGTCTTCAGGAAATGTAAATCCTTCATCCAATACATGGCAGTTGTCTGTAAAATTATTCCGGACAAAGGACCCTGGAAGCCTCGTCCTCTCAGAAAATATTCCTGTTTCGTGGAGTGACAGAATCGAAGACACAGTTACTTTTGAAAAAACCGTCACAACGCCGGACAAATGGAGCGCTGAAATCCCAAACCTCTACCATCTTGTGATCTCATTGGTTGATCCGGACAAAAAAATCATTGAATCGACTGGTTGTAATGTTGGATTCAGGACTAGCGAGATTAAAAACGGGCAATACCTGTTGAATGGTGTTGCAGTAAGACTCAAAGGAGTAAACCGTCATGAGTTTGACCCAATCACGGGTCATGTGATATCAAAAGAGTTGATGTTGAAAGATATCCGTCTGATGAAAGAGGCAAATATGAATATTGTCAGGACGTGTCATTATCCCAATGATCCATACTGGTATGATCTCTGCGATGAATATGGCCTTTATGTGATTGATGAAGCCAACATTGAATCGCATGGAATGGGGTACAATCCGGACAGAACTCTTGGCAACAATCCTGCCTGGCAAGCCGCACATTTGAACCGTACCCAAAGAGTAGTAGAGCGTGATAAAAATCATCCCTGCGTGATCATCTGGTCACTTGGAAATGAAGCAGGCAATGGATGTAATTTCGTTACTACTTACGATTGGGTAAAAAAACGTGATCAATCCCGGCCAGTGCAGTACGAAAGGGCTGAGATGGCATACAATACAGATATTTATTGCCCGATGTATTATACCACCCGGGACCTGAAATGGTACGGCTATACAAAACAATTGCGACCCCTGATCATGTGCGAATATGCTCATTCAATGGGGAATAGTGACGGTAACCTTCAGGACGATTGGGATGTTATTGAAAAATATCCCCAGTTGCAGGGTGGCTGCATCTGGGATTGGGTTGACCAGGGATTATTGAAGAAAAATGATAAAGGAAAAGATATTTTTGCTTTCGGGGGCGATTATGGGCCAAAGAATGCTCCTACGGATGGGAATTTCAATTGTAACGGTCTCATTTCTCCTGATCGTATCCCTCATCCAGGCTATTATGAAGTGAAGAAGGTTTATCAATCGGTCAGATTCATACGGGTCGATCCGGACAAGTTAACGATTGAAGTTCTTAATAAGTACGACTTTTATGATCTTTCAGACACAAAGATCAGCTGGGAGATTTTGGAAGACGGGAAGATCTCTGCATATGGCGATCTCCCTTCATTCACACTGAAGCCCAAAGAAACTAAGGAAATTGAAATGCCCTTCAAACCGAAAAATACTACAAATGCAAAAGAGACCTTCCTGAACATCTATTTAAAGTTGACTGCAGATAAAGGGTTATTGACAAAAGGGCAGATTCTAGCATCAGAACAATTCAGGTTACAGGTCCGGGAACAGGCTCCCAAGATAATTAAGGGAATACTGCCAGATGTCGGGTTCACAGAAATTGATAGCGTAATTAATATCACCGGGAAATCGTTCTCCCTTTCTTTTAATATGTCTACAGGGATTTTGTCCTCTTTCAAATTTGATCAAACCGAATTCATTCAGCATGGACTGGTCCCGAATTTTCGCAGAGCTCCCACCGATAACGATATTGGAAATGGAATGCCGAAACGGTGCAAGCCCTGGTTCGTTGCCAGCGAAACAAGAATACCGGTTTCAGTAGCTGCCAGACAGGTTGATCCTGCAACGGTTCAGGTGGATGTAACCTATAGTTTTCCGGACAGTACGGGTAAAGAGAATATAATATATACTATTCATGGAAATGCAGAAGTTGTTGTAAATGTGAGAATGGATCCCGGGAAAAAGGAATTACCGGAGTTACCGCGTTTTGGTATGAACATGCAGCTCAAACATGAATTCAATTCCGTCGAGTGGTTGGGCCGTGGTCCTTATGAAAACTATTGGGACCGTCACAGTGCGTCATTTGTCGGAAGGTATCAGTGTAAAGCCGATGAACAAAATATCCCATATGTACGTCCCCAGGAATATGGTTATAAAACCGATGTCCGATGGCTCACCCTGACTGGTGATCATAAAACAGGATTATTCATCAGTGGAGATTCCCTGATCTGTTTTAGTGCACTTCCGTATTCTTATGATGACATGAAGGGATTTAAGCAAGCGGGAAGCCATCCGGGTGATCTTGATAAAGAGAATCTTGTGGACCTGAACATTGATTACAGGCAGATGGGTGTGGGCGGTGATGACAGCTGGGGAGCACGGACACATGATGAATATACCCTTCCTGCCAAAACGTATGCATATACTTTCAGGATAGTACCATTTCTTGTTGAAACTCAGTCGCCGGAATTACTGTATGGGTTACATTGAAATATCCATGGAAAAGAAGTTTGAACAGATTAAAGATATAGTTGAAAGGACAGTGTCAGGCTGTTGATATTTCACAAACTTTTCTTCTCTCCATAACAGAAAAAAACCGTAAGTTTGATCACTAAAAATAATCATCTTTATGTTGAAAAAAATCGCAATTTCCACCCTTCTGATTTTATCCTTTTTCTCGTCTGGGATGGCAGGAAGTCAGGCCATTTCCGTTATCCCGAAGCCTGTAAAGATGAAAATGGGAACCGGGAATTTCCTTATAAATGACCGTACTGCTTTGCTCTTTAACGCAGGTGATGAAGAAGCCATGAATACTGCCAGGATGTTCGCAGGTCACCTTGAAATGGCAGGAGGCCCTGTTTTAACAGCACTTGGCGTTAGCAAAAATTACAGGAATATTCCAGGAATTGTTTTTAGTATAAAAAAAGACGCTCACATCCCTACCGAAGGTTATGTGTTAACCGTTACTAAAAACAGCATCATCATTGAAGGAGGAAGTGGCTCTGGGTTATTTTATGGTATGCAAACGCTACTTCAGCTGCTTCCACCTGAAATCTTCGCTTCAAAAGCATTACAGCCTGGTAATACATGGAGTGTTCCGTGTATCACAATCCAGGATCATCCGCGTTTTCCGTACCGTGGAATGCACCTTGATGTTTCAAGGCATTTCTTTCCGAAGGAATTCATTCTGGAATATATCGATCTCATTGCCTCTTTTAAGATGAACACTTTCCACTGGCATCTTACAGATGATAATGGGTGGAGAATAGAAATAAAAAAGTACCCAAAACTAATGCAGACTGCTGCATGGCATGTTGACCGTGAAAACCTGCCCTGGATGGAGCGCCCGCCACAGAAAGCCGGGGAGAAAGCAAATTATGGAGGATACTATACACAGGATGAGATCAGGGAAGTGGTTGAATATGCAAAGAAAAGATATGTGACGATCATCCCTGAGATAGAAATGCCGGCACATTCGGTGGAAGTGCTTGCCGCTTATCCACAGTTTTCCTGTACGGGTGGACCATTCACAGTACCACCCGGAACTTACTGGCCAAATTCCGACATCCTTTGTGCCGGCAATGATTCCACCTTTACTTTCCTGGAAGATGTGCTCACGGAAGTCATGGATATTTTCCCCTCCAAATACATTCATATCGGCGGTGATGAGGCAGACAAATCATGTTGGAAGGAATGCCCCAAATGCCTGGCACGGATCAAGACTGAGGGTCTGAAAGATGAGAAAGAACTTCAAAGTTATTTCATCAAACGTATCGAAAAATTTGTCTCCTCGAAGGGTCGCAAGTTAATTGGTTGGGACGAAATCCTGGAAGGAGGACTGGCACCTGAAGCGACCGTAATGTCATGGCGTGGACTCGAAGGTGGCATCGCTGCTGCCCGGCAGAATCATGATGTGATAATGACACCTGGTTCTTTCTGTTACTTTGATCATTACCAGGGTGATCCTAAAACAGAGCCCAAAGCTATCGGCGGGTTCCTAACTTTGAAGAAAGTATATTCCTATGAACCTGTTCCACGTGAGTTGACAAAAGAGCAATCAAAATATATTCTTGGGGCCCAGGGAAATCTGTGGACTGAATATGTCCCGACTCCTGAGCACGCTGAATACATGGTTGTACCGCGTATGATCGCACTCGCCGAAGTAAACTGGACTCCAGGAAACCTCAAGAACTGGAATGACTTCCGCGCACGCCTGGAACCCGAATTCCGCAGATTGGATCTTCTGCATGTTAATTATTGCAAAGGTTCCGATAAAGTTGAAATTCGTACCCACTTTGACAAAAAGAGCCAGTCGATGAAATGCTGGATTGAATCAGAACAACCAGGAACGCCGATTGTTTACACCCTCAATGGTAATGATCCTACTCCTGCAACTCCTGTTTATAACGGACCTTTTGAGATCAAAAAGAATGCTTATATCAAAGCCGGATTACTTCGTGATGGGAAGGTAATGCAGCTTACAGAAAGGACATTTATCAACCATCAGGCCCTCGGAAAAAAAATCCGGTACCTCGAACCTTATAGTTATCGCTATACTGGTGGCGGGAATGAAGCATTAATAGACGGATTGCGTGGAACCGTCGATTATCAGCAGGGAAACTGGCAGGGATTCCTGGGTAATAACCTTGATGTGATTATTGACCTTGGCAATATTCAACCCGTAAAAACCGCATTTGTCACTTTTCTCCAAAGTACTAAAAATTGGATCTTCTTCCCTGATTCAGTAACATTCTCGCTATCTTCCAACGGAAAGAGATTTCATTCCATCAATGAACAATTGAATACTGTATCTAAAAAGACCGAAGAAAGTGTCATCAAGCAATTTTCTCAGACCTTCCCTTCAACACCAGCCCGTTACGTTCGTATCCGCGCAAAAAACACTGGTGTATGTCCTCCCTGGCATGAAGGTAAAGGACAACCCTGCTGGCTGTTTGCAGATGAAATTGCTGTTTTCTAGATACCGGGTGCGTGGGATACTGGTCGCCGGAGATGGAAAATATTAATATTATATTTCCGGTTTAGCCTTAGTAGCAATTATCAATTATCAATTGTCAATTATTAATTAAACCGTCAAAATATCCTTTTCTTTTCCCTCCAGAATCTTATCAACTTTAAGAATATGTTCATCGGTTAATTTCTGAATAGCTTCTTCCAGTTTATCCACCTCATCTTCAGGAACTCCGTCTTTTTTAAATTTCTTGGCAGCCTCATTGGCAATGCGACGGATATTACGGATGCTGATTTTTGCGTTTTCAGCTTCAGCCTTCGCTTTTCTGACCAGGTCCCTGCGTCGCTCTTCGGTCAGAGCCGGAACAACTATGCGAAGGATATCGCCTTCATGTTTGGGGTTAAACCCAAGGTTTGCAGCAAGAATAGCCTTTTCAATCAATCCCAGAACACTTTTATCCCAGGGCTGAACAATAATCTGCCGGGCATCAGGAGTGCTGATGTTTGCAGTTTGATCAATGGGCGTCATCGCACCGTAATAATCAATCCTAACTCCATCCAACATCTGAGGACTTGCTTTTCCAGCACGCACTTTCTGTAGTTCTTTTTCCAGGTGAAGGAGGGCATGATGCATTCCTTCCTTTGCTTCTTCGAGAGCAAATTCTATCTCTTCATGCATAATATCATGATTTTTAAGATTCCTTCATTCTTCATTTTACCATCGTCCCGATTTTCTCTCCCCTGATAATTTTTAAAAGGTTTCCTTTTACATTCATATTAAAGACAAAAATTGGTAAATGGTTTTCGCGACAAAGCGTGAATGCCGTCAAATCCATCACTTTAAGCCCTTTCTCATATGCCTCATCAAATGAAATGGAGTCGTATTTTACTGCTTGAGGGGACTTTTCGGGATCAGCAGAGTAAACACCATCTACACGGGTTCCTTTCAGAATGGCATCAGCTTTAATCTCGAGGGCACGCAGAGCGGAGGCTGTGTCTGTCGTAAAATATGGATTGCCCGTACCTCCAGCTATGATAACAATATATCCTTTAGTTAAATATTCGATCGCCCTGGAACTGCTCATAAGGTCACAAACCGGGTCGATAGCAATTCCGGATAGTATCTTCGAAGGTATTGCAAGACGTGCAAAAGCATCCTGTAACGCCATGCTGTTAATGATGGTGGCCAGCATACCCATATAATCGCCATGAACCCTGTCAACACCTCCATTTGTTCCCTGAAGCCCCCTGAAGATGTTACCTCCTCCGATTACGATGGCCACCTGGATCTTTTCATCGGCAACAGCTTTTATCTCTTTTGCATAATCCATAAGTCTTTCCGGGTCGATACCATATTGCTGTTGGCCCTGAAGCGCCTCTCCGCTTAATTTCAAAAGGATCCGTTTGAGTTTCATAAGGATTAGAATTTGTTTAAATACATAGTGGATTTTTGTTATTGAGACATTTTTTAATTTTCAATACTTCATTATTTACTGTCCTGCGCCATGGCAATTCTTATATTTCTTCCCGCTCCCACAAGGACAGGGATCGTTGCGCCCCACCTTTTTTTCAACATGCACAGGCTGAGGTTTTTGTTTTTCCTGTGTGTTCGAATTAGCTTGTGAGAGCAAATCTGATCTTTCTTCCTTTAAGCGGCTACGGTCCATTTTTCTTGGCCGTTGTGCTTCATGTACATTTTCTGCCTGGATTGGAACGTCGGCCTTGATCAGGAAAGAGATGATCTCTTTGTTTGTTCTCTGAACCATGGACTTGAAGAGTTCAAACGACTCAAATTTGTATATCAACAGGGGATCTTTTTGTTCATACGCTGCATTCTGGACCGACTGTTTCAGGTCATCCATTTCCCTCAGGTGTTCCTTCCAGGCATTATCTATCATGCCCAGGACAATTCCCTTTTCAATGGATAATGGCACTTCTTTCCCCTTATCTTCGAGCGCTTTGCGGATGTTTGTGATGACCTGCAGGGTTTTTATTCCATCCGTAACGGGAATGGCAATATTTTCATATTGCGTTTCATTCTCAAAAACCTGCTTAATGACAGGGAATGTCTTCTTTGCGATTGAATCGTTCTTTTCTTTGTAACGCTTGTAAACGTGCTCATAAAGCTTGTCTGCCAGATCTGAAGTGCTTTTCGATTGAAAATCATCTTCCCCGAATGGGGAATCCGTAGCAAATTCGCGCAGGAGTTCAAGTTTGAAGCCTTCAACATCATTTGTTTCCTGGTAATCGATAACTGTCGTTTCGCAAACATCGTAAATCATATTGCTGATATCCACAGCAAGTCGTTCACCGAACAGGGCATGGTGGCGCTTTTTATAGATGGCATCCCGCTGGATGTTCATGACATCATCATATTCAAGAAGTCTTTTCCTGATGCCAAAGTTGTTTTCCTCGACTTTCCTTTGTGCCCGTTCGATCGATTTCGTAATCATGGAATGCTGGATAACCTCTCCTTCCTTGATTCCCATCCGGTCCATGATCTTGGCAATCCGGTCGGAACCAAACATACGCATCAGGTCATCTTCGAGACAAACGAAGAACTGAGAACTTCCCGGGTCTCCCTGCCGTCCTGCACGACCACGTAACTGCCGGTCAACACGTCGTGACTCATGCCTTTCTGTGCCTATGATGGCAAGCCCACCAGCCTCCACAACCCCTTTACCCAACTTGATATCGGTTCCACGTCCTGCCATGTTTGTGGCGATGGTCACGGTACCTGCAATACCTGCCTCTAATACAATATCGGCTTCCTTTTGGTGCAGCTTTGCATTCAACACATTGTGCTTAATGTTCTGCCGTTTTAGCATACGGCTCAATAATTCTGAGGTCTCAACAGAAGTCGTTCCTACCAGGCTGGGCCTTCCAATGGAAATCAGGTGCTCGATCTCCTTGATGACGGCATTAAATTTTTCCCGTTTTGTTTTATATACAAGATCCTGGCGGTCATCCCTGATTACCTTTCTGTTGGTAGGGATAACTACGACATCCAGTTTATAAATATCCCAAAATTCACCAGCTTCCGTTTCTGCAGTACCGGTCATCCCGGACAGTTTTTTGTACATCCTGAAATAATTCTGCAGGGTGATTGTGGCATAAGTCTGGGTAGCAGCTTCAACCTTTACACTTTCTTTTGCTTCAAGAGCCTGGTGAAGCCCTTCAGAATACCTTCTTCCTTCAAGGATACGACCGGTCTGTTCATCGACAATCTTGATTTTGTTGTCCATGATGACGTATTCCACATCCTTTTCAAACAAGGCATAGGCCTTTAATAACTGGTTTACGGTGTGAACCCGTTCTGATTTGATCGAATAATCAATCATCATCTGGTTCTTTTTTTCCAGTTTTTCAGATTCAAGGAGGTTTGAATGCTCAAGTTCGGCTAATTCGTTACCGATATCCGGCAGAATATAGAATGTGGGATCATCATAAGATTCAGTCAGCAGGTCGATCCCTTTGTCTGTCAGCTCTATAGTGTTGTTTTTTTCATCGATTACAAAATAAAGTTCATCATCGATGATATGCATGTTTTTTGATTGTTCCTGCATGAAGAAATTCTCTGTCTTCAGAAGAAGTGCCTTCATGCCTGGCTCACTAAGAAATTTTATCAGTGCTTTTGTTTTCGGAAGTCCATGAAAAGCGCGGAGCACTTGTTCGCCCGCTTTTTTCATATTCTCGTTGTTATTCTCATCCTCACTCAGCGATTTTGCATCGGCAAGGAATTTTGTGACCAGGTTCCTTTGTGCATTGTATAACTTTACCACATTGGGCTTCAATTCCTCAAAAGCCTGGTTTTCTCCTTGTGGCGTAGGGCCTGAAATAATAAGCGGAGTCCTGGCATCATCAATTAAAACAGAATCAACCTCATCAACAATTGTATAGTTGTGCACCCGCTGAACCATTTCCTCGGGATTGCTGGTCATATTATCACGCAGATAATCAAAGCCAAATTCATTGTTTGTTCCAAAAGTTATATCGGCGTTATAAGCATTCCTGCGGGCATCAGAATTCGGCTCATGCTTGTCTATACAGTCCACTTTCAGTCCGTGAAACTCATAAAGAACCCCCATCCATTCCGAATCTCGTTTTGCGAGGTAATCATTTACAGTGACGATATGAACTCCTTTTCCAGGAAGTGCATTCAGGTATACCGGAAGTGTAGCCACAAGGGTTTTTCCTTCACCGGTAGCCATCTCTGCGATCTTTCCCTGGTGAAGTACCACAGCACCGATCAGCTGAACATCATAGTGAATCATGTCCCACCGGATCATATTTCCACCTGCAATCCAGCTTGTTTTGTACCTTGCCTTATCTCCTTCAATCACAACATTGGCTTTTACGGCAGCAAAATCACGGTCCATCTGAGTAGCAGTAACCTCCACATATTCATTCTCAACAAACCTCCTCGCCGTATCTTTCATCACAGCAAAGGCTTCGGGCAGAATTTCATTTAATATTTCCTGGGTCAGTTCATAACTTTCCTTTTCAAGTTTATCAAGTTGGGAGTATAACTTTTCTTTTTCGTCAATCTCGATTTCGTCAGAGTTGAGCTGTATCTTAAGATCTTCAATCTCTTTCTCTTTTGCTGAAATATGGTCAGCGATCTTTTGCTTAAACTCTATGGTTTTGGCCCTGAGCTCGTCGTTGCTCAGGTTTTTTATTTCCTCGTAAAATCCCAGGGCAGAGTGGATATAAGGCATAATCTCCTTAATATCTCTTTGAGATTTGTTTCCCAGAAATTGTTTAAAAAAATCCATAATAAATTAATTGGTATATCAACAAATGCTGAACAAAAGTAAGCAAAATCCAGTGATCCGCTTTTCAGATTTTGAATTTTAAGGATTCAGGAGCCGCTCAAGCGATGACTCGAGTCCGCTGTCAGGCATTTCGGCCGGGTATTTCACTATTTTTCCCTGGCTGTCTATCAGGACAAACAAAGGGAACGAACGTACATCATAATCGCGCAACAACTCAATATCACTTCCTAAATGGAGGAATGTCCAGGTAAAATCTTTTTTAAGGTTAAGAAAATAATTCATTTTCAGGAATTCCTTATCTGCAGATATACTGACAAAAGCCATGCGGTCATGGTATTTATCATAAAGTGGTTTCAGTGACTCCATCTCACTAAGACATGATTGGCAATAAGTGGTCCAGAAACCAATCAGAACAGGTTTTCCTTTGAGATTTTTAAGTGAAACATTTTTATGGTTCCTGTCCTGAAGTGTAAACCCGGGGGCCTCACTTCCGTGTCTCAGCCTTGTCAGATATTTAATTAAATCTTCCGCAATCAACCTGTTTTCTGCGAACTTACTATCCTTTGCAATTGAAGCCAGTGCATTTTGAATGCTTTCCTGCTTATACAACGGATCGTCATACATTTCCATCAGGCCCCTGAGTAATACCAGTTCACGTAACTGGGGTTTTCGCAAGAGGGTATCGGCTTCCAGCGCCTTCATAAGGGCCGGGTAACTGCCTGGTCCATTCAACATCCCCGTATAATTGAGAAATTTCAACGGCCTCGAAGTCGTGGTTATGTATTTCGAAAAGAATTCTCTGAAAAAATCCATGTACTCGACATTGTCATAGAGAATGGGAGAAGTGGAAAAATATTTTTGCACCATAGGAGATTTGCCCATCACGTTGGCTACCTGTTCAAGTGAACCAAGCTTGTATTTTACATAGTCGGTGAAATAGGACTTTTTTACATCCGGGAATTTCCTCATCATTTGAACGCGGAAAGTATCCAGCCTTGCTTTGTCCTTTTCCCGGTATAAATAGTTGAAATTATCGAGTACGAATTTATTGTAATCAGTATTGAATGACTGGATCAATGTGTTTAAATCATCAGGTTTGCTTCCCTGTAAAGTTATTTCAAGGCTTTGCGATTCTTCAAATGGGTTTATTTCCTGAATCTCGTTGTAATTCAGAGGAGCTATTGCCAGTGTATATAATTTGCCTGGTTCAAGAAATAGTTCACCACGGTGAAAATCGATACACAGGAAGACAGAAATTGTCTTATCAGTATTCACGAAAAGGGTAAAAGAAGCAGTAGAATCAATAGTAGCCTGTGCAACTGTCTTCTCCAAACCGGTCAGCAAATCAGCAGAAGTGATCACCTCAATCTTCCTTCCTTCAGCGCCTGGCGCCATTCCGGTTATTTTTACAGCTTGAGGAAACAGCAGAAAAGGAAATACAAATAGGATAAATGACAGGATGGGCTTCATTAATAATTGATAATTGACAATTGATAATTGATAATGGGTATTGGGTATTAGGTTTTGGGTATTTGGTAAATTGTAATTGAAAATGAAAATTTTATAAGGTAATGTATGTTAATGTTTAATACTCTGTAACTCTTTGACTCTATAAATTTCCTGCCTCATGTATTTCCTTTGCAATTTTATCGGGGACAAACTTGGTGACATCACCTCCATTCTTCAGAATATCCCTGATCACCGATGAACTCAGGGCTGCATATTCAGGTGTACTTAGAAGAAATACCGTTTCGATTGCCGGGGAAATGGCTTTGTTCATAAGCCCGATAGTCCGTTCAAATTCAAAATCGGCTGAGGTTCTCAACCCACGGAGGATATATCCTGCTTTTATCTTCCTGCAAAAATCGACGGTAAGCCCTGAATATTTTATAACCTTGATCCTCGGTTCATCACTAAATACCTGCTTTAGCCATTTTAAACGGTCATCCAGGGGGAAATAGGATTTCTTTTCAGCATTCTCTCCCAATGCAATTATTATTTCATCGAATACGGGAAGTGCCCTCCGTATGATCGATTCATGCCCACGGGTAATGGGGTCAAAGGATCCCGGAAAAACAGCGATCTTTTTCATCATGAAAACATTTCTACCGCAAACATAAACAAAATTTACGATTGGACGATTGTAGATTTACGATTGAATTGGACGATTGGAGATTTACGATTAACTGTTTGCTCACTCAAATAAATCGTAAATTATTCAAATGAGACAGAGAGCTGGAAGATTTTTGATTTTAAACTTTGAATGCTGTTTGTATAAAGGTTGTTTTCCCTTTTCAGTTGATCGAACAGCCCATACATCATCTTTAATTCTAAACCCAGTTTAAACCATTCATTGTAAAAATCGAAGCCCACGCCGGTTTCCAGATAAACATCATTTTCGTTGAATTTAACAATCTTCTGGTCTGCATTACGTTGCTCCCTTTTCTTTGCCTGTGAAGCCAGGTCGAGGGTATACTGAGCACCTCCCATCAGGTACGCCCTGAAGTTATTGTAACGGTCGGATTTAAATTTGACCTCGATTGGAAAATTCACATAGGTTGACGGAACATCCTTTGTTTTGGTTATAACAGATTCACTCTCATTCTTGTAAATCCTGATTGTATAAAGGAGTTGGCGATCACCAAAGGAAAGAGACGGGATAAAGCGAAGGTTAAAATTATTACCCATTTTCATATCGCTGACGATACTGATAACAAAACCAAGTTCAGCAGTTGAAGTGATCGATAAGATCTTGGCCGAATCAGGCAACGGCAGGATATCAGGAATATATAACGAATCGAAGTTGTGGGTTGTCAGGTCTTTAATCGGACGTATTGTGACATAACTCAAATTGGCACCTAAAACGAATCCAAAATGAAATTTATAATCCGAATCATAGGTTGGATTGTTCAGAACCCATTCCTTCTGTCCGGCCTGTCCATATCCTTTCCCCGGCAAAAAAAGGTAAAAAAGTAAAAGGAATACGATGATAATCCGGACAGGTTTCAATAATCGGGAGTGGTTTAGTGAGTTATATTAACGGGTCAACTGAACTTTTATTTTATTTAAAGGATTAACGCTTGTAAGGGTTATGTTTATTTTACCCCTGTGTATATAGTAGCTATGCCAAATGTAAGGGGACTCCAGGTAGTATTTTTCATTCCGGTCTTTATCATGATATTAATAAAATCTTCCCCGGATGGAAAGCCGGAAACAGATTCGGGCAGGTAAGAATAAGCTTGTTGGTTTCCGGAAACCATTTTCCCAATGAAAGGAATCATATATTTAGCATAGACCCCATACAATTGTTTCCATGGGGAAGCGACTGGATGTGAGAATTCGAGGATCATCATCACCCCTCCTGTTCTCATCACCCGTTTCATTTCTGACAATCCTCTTTCAAGATTTTCAAAATTCCTGACACCGAATGCCACCGTAACTGCATCGAAAGATTCTTCCGGAAACGGAAGATCTTCGGCATCACCTTCCTGAAATATTAGTAGTTCCTGCAAATGCTTTTGTACAACCTTCTGTTTTGCTATTGCGAGCATGTCTGCGGCTATATCAATCCCTGTAATCTTTTCAGGTTCCAGGTCGCATATAAGCAGGGCAAGGTCACCAGTGCCTGTTGCAACATCCAGAATACTTTTCGGATGGAAGTGGGAAAGCCTGTTTACTAATTTTCTTCTCCACCTGAAATCAATGCCAAGCGAAAGAAAATGATTCAGAAAGTCATAACGGCCTGAAATATCGTTGAACATCTTTTGAATCTGTTTTTTCTCTTTCATGAGTACCCGGGTTCTTAAAAAGAAAAAAGGGATCATCTGAAAAACCGACAATCCCTTAAAAATCAATCAGATTAATATTATACTCCGAGCATCAGTCTTTTGAAGCCGGTAACGCGGAGATCTTTATCATTGTCAGCCAGGTATTGACGAACTGTCTTTTTGGTATCTCTCACAAAATCCTGGTTTAATAAGGTACTGTCTTTGAAGAATTTCCCCAGTTTCCCGGTAGCGATCTTCTCAAGCATTTCTTCCGGCTTTCCTTCCTGCCGGGCTTGTTCCTTCCCGATTTCAACTTCGCGGTCAATAATTTCCTGCGAAACATCCTCTTTGTCTATGGCAATTGGATTCATGGCTGCTACCTGCATGGCTAATTCATGTGCAATTTCAGCTGTTTTCTTTGCATCTTTTTTATTAAGTCCGAGAAGGGTCGCAAGCCTGTTTCCATGATGGTTATATGAAGAAACAAAAGGAGCTTCCAGGAATTCATAATGAGCAATCTGGATTTTTTCACCTGTTTTTCCCAGCATCTCATTCAGTTTTTCCTCCACAGTCATCTCATGTAGTTTCAATGCCGGAATGGCCTCAAGGCCGGATGGACGATGACTGATGCAGATGTCGAGCAGGTCCTTAGCGAATTTTCTAAAATCGTCAGTTTTACCTACGAAATCTGTTTCGCAGTTTACCATGATCATTCCTGCATAGGTATGATCCTCATTGGTTTTTGAGATAACGATGCCCTCATTGGCATCGCGGTCTGCTCTTTTTGCAGCAACTTTTTGTCCTTTTTTCCGAAGGTAATCAATTGCTTTATCAAAATCGCCTTCTGTTTCCTGAAGCGCCTTTTTGCAATCCATCATCCCGGCGCCGGACATTTGACGTAATTTATTAACGTCGGCAGCAGTTATATTTATCATATAATGGTATGTGTTGAGTTTTATGGATTAATTAATCGGAGGTCGGAGATCAGAGGTCTCACTTTTTACTCGATTTTCCAGCGGGTTTGCTGATTCGCTTACGGGGAGGTTTTGATTTTTCCTTTTCCTCATCCGAACTTGTCTTCAGCTTGGCGACTTTGGTTTCGACAAAATCTTTCTTCGAAATCTTTATCCCTTCTTCTTCTTCATCCAGATCCAGAACGTCGATACCTGTACGTGTCCCGAATTCTTCTTCTGTCCCTTCAATTTTACCTTCATGTTCTTCATCGGCAGCTTTTTTATCCCGGTCGAGTTTACGTTCAACAAGGCCTTCCTCAATGGCATTCACCATGGTTCCGATAATAAGGGAAATGGATTTGGAAGCATCATCATTTGCCGGGATTGCGAAATCCACCTGGCGTGGGTCAGAATTTGTATCGACGATAGCAAATGTAGGAATGTTCAATTTCTTTGCTTCTGCAACTGCAATGTGTTCCTTCAGAATATCCACTACGAACACAGCTGCGGGAAGTCGGTTCAGATCGGCAATACTTCCAAGGTTCTTCTCAAGTTTTGCCCTTTCACGGGTAATAGTCAACCGTTCCTTTTTTGAAAGATTGTTATAGGATGGGCTGCTCATTAATTTATCAATGGAAGCCATTTTCCTGACTGCCTTACGGATAGTAGCAAAGTTGGTAAGCATTCCACCAGGCCACCGCTCTGTTACATAAGGCATATTGACTCTCTTTACATGTTCTGCAACAATTTCCTTTGCCTGTTTCTTTGTAGCGACGAATAAAATGCGTTTCCCTGATTTTGAGATTTGTTTGAGTGCAGAAGCTGCTTCGTCCATCTTAGCCATGGTCTTGTAGAGATCAATAATATGGATCCCATTACGTTCCATGAAAATATAGGGAGCCATGCTCGGGTTCCATTTTCTCTTAAGGTGACCAAAATGAACACCAGCATCTAATAATTCATCAAAAGTGATTCTTGACATAATTTCTTTACTATAATTTTAACGTTTGCTAAATTGGAATCTTTTCCTTGCTTTCTTCTGACCGAACTTTTTCCGTTCGACCATACGCGGATCCCGTCTCATCAATCCTTTTGCTTTCAGTGCGGGCCGGTTTTCTTCGCTGATCTTGCAGAGAGCACGGGAAATGGCAAGACTGAGGGCCTCTGCCTGTCCGGTAATTCCACCGCCATCGAGGTTGACCTTGACATCGTATTTTCCAAAAGTGTTTGTAACATTGAAGGGTTCAACAACCTGGTACTGTAAAATTACCGTTGGAAAATATTCTTTATAATCACGATCGTTGACCGTAATCTTTCCTTCACCTTCTTTTAAATAAATCCTCGCGACGGCAGTTTTTCTTCTGCCGAGAGTCATGATAACTTCCATATTATCTGATTGAATTTAAATTGATTACTTTGGGTTGCTGAGCCTGATGTGGATGTTCCGGACCTGCATAAACATAGAGGTTACGAAACAATTCACTGCCTAAACGATTTTTAGGAAGCATTCCCTTAATGGCTTTTTCCACAACGGCAGTGGGCTTCTTCGCCAGCAGTTCCTTTGGTGATGCGAAGCGCTGTCCTCCGGGATAACCCGTATGGTGGACATATTCTTTATCCGTCATCTTTTTACCTGTGAGGATAACCTTTTCGGCATTGATGATGATCACATTGTCGCCACAGTCAACGTGTGGTGTATAATTGGTTTTCAGCTTGCCCCTGAGCAATCGTGCTGCCTTGGTCGATAATCGCCCAAGTACCTGGTTTTCTGCGTCAATAAGTACCCACTCTTTATTTACCGTTGCTGCGTTGGCACTTATTGTTTTGTAACTTAACGTATTCATGAATTTCTACTGGTTGCTATATCATTAATACTATTCCCATCAAAAAGGGGTGCAAAAATAGAACTAAATTTTTGATTAAACAAATAATGCGAATAACTTTTTAGAAGAGTGACAAAGTAACAAAGTGACAGAGTGACAGAGTAATTTTATTAATGAGTTTGGAGATTGAATCGGGAATTATGAGGAATCTTTTTGCGACCTTTGCGTCATTGCTTCATTCAGCGGTGAAAAAAAGTATTATTTTTATCCTCAGAAATAACCTTTCCATGAACAAACCGGCATACATTCTTCTCTGGACAGGTATTTTTGCTGCTGCGATGGCTTTTCCCGAAAGCGCAGTGGTGGTATATTTACGTGCACTTTATTATCCTGAAGGATTCATGTTCCCTTTGAAGGTTATGAATCAGACCATCCTTGTCACAGAAATCTTCAGGGAAGCAGCAACAATGGTCATGCTCATAACTATAGCTGTAATCGCAACCAAAAGTCTGATCACCCGTTTTGCAGTTTTTATTTATGCCTTTGCCATCTGGGATATCTTATACTATTTCTACCTGGTTCTCCTGATCGGATGGCCATCTTCTTTTTTCACATGGGACCTGTTATTCCTCATCCCGGTAACCTGGGTCGGACCTGTGATGGCCCCGGTGATCAATTCACTCACTATGATCCTGCTGGCAGTGATCATCCTTTATTACAGAACAAAGGATAACACTTTTCGGTTGACCTTCTTCGAGTGGTTTTTGCTAATAACAGGATCCCTTATCATGATCTTTGTTTACACACGGCCTTATATGAGTTATATGCTTGACAGGTTCTCTGTTTCCGAATTGATCCATTACCACCAAAACAGATCAATACTTGAATATGCTGCCGGATTTAAGCCGGATACATTCAACTGGGTTAGTTACGCATTAGGTCAGTTGCTTTTCTTTTGGTCAATCCTTCATGTGATATTGAGGACGAGAAGGAACTTCAATATTTAAAGAATTTCTACTCCTCTGTAAACCAGACATCCACAATTACTTTTATATCGGAATCCACCAATACACCCCAGTCTCTATTATCAATATCTACATCAAGAGTTAGTCCACAAACGGCCGTAAAAGGCCCCAAAACTGTAAGCCCATCGAGCGAATACACCCATACCATTGCTTGACAATCAGGTTGATCTTGTTCAACTGAGGTCAAATGGATATGAACTTGTCTTTTTTCCTCTATGACTTTAGGCAAAATAGAAGGTTGGTTTGCAAAATCTGCTAATCCATATACCACAATATTTGTGGAAGGAATTGGATAATCAGGAATGGACTGGCGCTGACCTGCAACTGATCCAGAACCGTAAATAAACAGAAAAAGGATTACCAGAAGATTCAATGTTTTCATAGGAATGAGTTTTAAAGTTTGAAATTAAATTGAGGTTTAATTGCAAACGAATTTCTGCTATTCCGGGTAAGGAATCAAAGGATGTTTTCTGATATTGATTATACAGAAAACCTTACGGGTTTGAAGAACTCAAAAGATTGATTTTGTGTATTTAAGAAAATGGAAAAAATTAATCCGTGCACGGATTAAAATTTTAAAGAAAAGTTGATCCTTGTTCGTAATGAATTGTTTAAGATCCGAAGGAAAGTATATTTCATTCCGCATTGCCATTTCAATGGCAGTCTTGAGATCACTTTTACCTGAAGTTTTCCGAATATAGCCATGAGCACCTTCTTTGAACATTTTTTATTGCCATCGGAATGATTCTTCGGAAGTAAGAATAATTATCGGTTTATCTGGGAACTTCTTCTTTAATAGCGTGAAATTTTGTAATGATATTCTGTTTTGAAGCAAGAGGTCAAGGATCAAAATGTCAAATGAATCGTTACTAATCTGTGCGATGACTTCTTCAACTGTTTTCCTGCTACTTGAAACCGTGATATGAAGCCTGTGCAGTAATCTTTGGAATTCTTCCTATCACAAACCTCCAGAATATTATATTGTAGCTATAATTTTCTATGTATCAATATATTATTTATCATGCATTACATAACATACAAATATGTATGTTATTACGAATTATTCAATATTAATTTTAAAATATTATTCTTATATGTATAATATATTAAGGGTATCTCTAAAAACTAAATTGTTAATAAAAAGTTCATATCTTACTGTATATCAAATTTATACATAACTATAAAACGCGTATCTTTGGTAAAAATAATGAAAGATGCGCAAAAACAAGAACCGTGGACTCTTTGAAGACCAATTTCGTCAGGAAAAGATCAGCAACATGAATGACTCTCTGGAACAGTTAAACCGCTTTATCCGTTGGGAAGACCTCCGTCCTACGATAGATAAAGCTTTTCCTGTGACTGATCCTTCATTAGGAGGACGGCCTCCGTATGATCGTGTGATGATGTTCAAAGTACTGGTTCTACAAAGGATGTACAATCTGTCTGATGATAATACCGAGTATCAAATTCTTGACCGCCACAGCTTCTGTAAATTCCTTGGTATAGAATCTTACGCACAGGTACCTGATGCAAAAACCATCTGGAGCTATCGTGAACAATTGAAAACCCATTATATCATTGAAGAAATTTTTTCTTTGTTCAATGAAAAACTTGAAAAGGCTTCCTTGTTGTTAAAAGACGGTGCCATCATTGATGCATCAATTGTACAGGTCCCCAGACAGCGTAATACCCGGGAAGAAAACAAACAAGTTCGTGAAGGCAACGTCCCTGAGGATTGGCAGAACAAGCCCAATAAGCTTGAACAAAAAGACTTGGATGCTGATTGGACCAAGAAAAACGGTAAGACATTTTTTGGATACAAAAACCACATCAAGATCGATAGTGGGAGCAAACTTATTACAAATTATCAGGTTACTCCGGCCAGCGTGCATGACAGCGTCATGATGGAAGATCTGCTTGATCCAGACGAGGAAGATCAGCCGGTTTATGCCGACAGCGCATATAGTGGAAAAAATTGTGATAAAGCTATTAAGGCTGTTAAAATGAAAAATCTTACCCACGAAAAAGCATACCGGAACAAAAAATTGACGGACAACCAAAAACAGCAAAACACAGTTAAATCAAAGACCCGTGCCCGTGTTGAGCATGTTTTCGGATACCAGTGGATGAACCTTAATGCCGGGCAACTAATCCGGAATATTGGCATTGACCGATGTGCAGTAGCCATTGGATTAAGAAACCTCATCTACAACTTTTTCAGATCGATCTTCCTCATAAAATCACAGAAATTAGCAATCATACTGTAAATCAGCCACAAAATGAGTCCATAGGTTACAAAATTTCAAAGAACGACATTCATATTTCTGTTTTTTCAATGACAAGAAAAACAGATCATTTGATATTGCAAGTTTTTGTTTTTAAATTTTTATAAAATCACAGTTTTAAGAGGTGCCCTTAATATATATCTTATCTTTCCTCTATAAATCACAAACCACGCCAGTTAATTGGTACAAGCCAAAAATAATAGCAATAGGACAAAGCTAAAATCAAGGCATACATTCTGTGCACAAAAGCATCTTGATGAATAATTTCCTCTGCGAGTTCAGGACTCAGGTGAGTGTGCGCAACAAAATAATGGGTCAGTTTGAAAACGGGGTCTAACCACCACAAAGTTAACCGGCCTTGTTATGCTTGAAGATTAAGAATCTGCTTTTCTAACCACACGATGCGTTTTTCTTTCTGTTCTTTGCTCAATTTAGGTTTGTACTCCTTATAGACTTCGTGCTTTGATAGAATGTGCCAAATAATCACTAACAGTTTTCTTGCAATGGCTATTAATGCCTTCTTTTGTGAACGTCGCTTTGCTAATTCGGTAAACTTACCACTTAACCAGCAACCCTTCGACCGGGTTATTGCCCATGCGCATTGCACGAGTATTCTTCTGAGGTACTTGTTGCCATTGGTAATCTTTCTGCTTTTGATTTTTTTTGCGCTTTCATCATTACGGGGCCTCAGTCCAACCCAACCAACTAATGATGCCGCGGTTATGAACGTTTTCAGATCAACCCCCAGTTCCGCAATTATCGTCATCGCACTCAATTTTTGAATGCCAGGAACGGTACAGAGCAATTTCATTTCTTCCTTGTACAAGTTGTCGCATATTTGTTCCATCTCCTTTACACATTCCTGCTGCTGACGAAAAAGAAGTTCCAACTCTTCATAATTGTGACGTAGGATAAACCGGTCTGAATCAGCAACAACCCCTTTTAACGAAGCTACAATTTTTTCTTTGTGTTTGTTGGTAATACGCCCGTGAATGTGTTTGATTAGTTCCTCCGAGGTGTTTTCTCCTTCGATGATTCCCCGAACAACACCTAATACCGATGCACTGCCAATTTTACTCGTAAAGTTGGTGATTCGGATATTGCAACGATGTAATTGCCGGTCAATTTCCTGTTCAACACGGGTTACCTGCTCGCATGTTCTCACATAACGACGTTCATACTGTCGTAATTCCTGGATATGTTTCCCTGGTATGTAACTTCCACGGATCAATCCCTTTTGCAATACTGTAGCTATCCATTGGGAATCTTTCACATCTGTCTTTCGTCCAGGTAATTGTTTGATGAAATATGGGTTCACGAGTTTCATCTCCACATGTCCCTGCAATATCCGCCATATAGGAATCCAGTATATACCCGTGCTTTCCATTGCAACTTCTACCACCTTTTGTTCCTTGATCAAATCCCGCATCGCTTCAATGTCAGGTGTTAGCGTACTGTATTCTTTTAAAAATGTTTGACCGTTTCCAGTCAGTATGCACAAAAATATCGTATCTTTATGCACATCAAGACCACAGACCTTTTTCATTTTTTTACCTTAAAGGTAAATATTTATTGTGCCTCGAGCACGTTTGAATAGTAAGGCTGTGGATGCGTTCCGGTTTCGACCGGAACGCTGATTTTTATGCCGTGCGTGTAAGAATTAAATTTTTATGTAAGTTTGAATTTCTAATCATAAAGCTTGTTTTGGTTTGATCAAATCCATTTAAAAGAAGTTATGATGTTGAAAAGGATTAAAAATCAATGTTACCAGTTTGGGTATAAAAACAAAACCCCCTTGCATCTGAAAGTAAAAAAATGATACTCATAACCATCAAATTACTAACAAAAGAAGGAGGTACCTCCAAAGATAGATAAAATTTGAATTCCAGCACCTTATAGCCACAACAGGATTTGTGGTTTATGGACAACTTAATGATCTATTCCTCTGAAACTTTGTAAAAGTTTACTCCTGTTTAAAACTTCGTGCGTCTCAAAAATTCTATTTATCTGAAAGGAAAAGTCAAAATCAAATTAATGCAAATGATAAAAAGCCAATTAAATGTTTCATTTTTAAACTATTTCTTTACGAATCTTTCATTTTATAAAAAAACAAAACCATGAAAAAATTAATAACAACGATTGCCATTATTGTGGCTTGCCTGATGTCATCAATGACATTCGCCACAAATTATTATGCATCTGCAAATGTTTATGTTGTAGATAACTCTTATACTTCAGGATGTTCTTATGATTTTCAAATTGGAGTTCTAACAGAATATCCATCATGGACAGGTTGGGTCTATGCAATCACTGGTTATTTACCTGGGACTAATTCATTTCCATATTCTATTTCAAATATAACCATGCCTGGCCCAATACCATATAATCCTCAGATTGCAGCTTATTACAGGGTATTAGTCCAGGTAACAAAGCATATACCAGGCTCACCAAATACAGTTGTAGAACAGGGATGGGCCTATGCGACAGATCAGTATAATGGAACCGATTATTACATTTCAGCAAATAATACTATAGATGTGACCTTCCCCTGATCTTTGAACTTGGTTGTCTGGAAACGAATAATTTTTCCGTTTCCAGACAACTTCTTTATAGATCTGTATCTTTGTTTTAAATAATCCTAATCATATAATGAAGAAAATACTTTATACCATATTCTTTATTATAGGAATTCAAAATTTAACTTTCTCCCAGGGTGAATGGAATAACTGGTATTTTGGAGTGAATGCTGCTATGACCTTTAATTCAGGTGTACCATTAGGGTTAACAGGTTCCCCAATGTTTCAATCTAGTTCTACTACAAGTATTACTGTGTCAGATTCGTCCGGGAATCTCTTGTTTTTCTCCAATGGAATGAAGGTCTTTAACCGGAATTACACGGTAATGCCAAATTCAAACTTTCTTTTTGGGGGCAGTGGAAGCGGACAGAACATTGTTGCGATTCCGAAAATAAACGATCCCGGAAAATATTTTTTATTCACAGTAGGTTCTGATGCCGACCCTCCGCCCCTTCGAGGTTGTTATTATTCGTTGTTAGATATGCAGTTGGATGGTGGGCTTGGCGATATCGTCTCCGAAATGAAGAACATTCCATTACACGATGGCGACAGCGCCGTTAATATGATAACTGCAGTAAGAAGTTCAAATAACAAGGATGCATGGGTGGTAGTTCTGCGATCAGGCAAACCCAAAAAGTATTTGGCTTATCATGTTACACAATCAGGAATAGATACCGTTCCTGTTATCAGTAATACCGCACTAAGAAGACAATTAGGAGATCTAGTTTACGCATCACGTACATTAAGAATTTCTCAAAACGGGCATAACATGGCTTGTACGGATTCCGTGACAGAAATAAGTTATTTTAACGATACTACAGGTGCGGTATCGCCAAGGTTCACCATTCCATATATGGTTTATGGGTCTTATCCAATTGACAATATAGAATTTTCCCCCAAAGCCAGGTTTTTATATACTTCCAGTACATTTTCATATTATTCGACACTTCTTCTTTTTCAGTTTGATTGTAATGCCATAGATTCTGCACAATTTATGCAAAGCATGCAGATTGTAGGATCTGGAGCGATCCCAGGTACAATGCATCTTGGCCCGGACTTCAAAATTTATGTTGGTAGTCGCTCTGCTTCTGTTGATTCCTTAAGCGTAATTAATAATCCTGATATTCAGGGGATTGGATGCAACCTTCAGAATAATGCAGTTGCACTTTTAGGAAACTGGAATGGTGGGTCTATTCCACAGTTTCTTCAAAGATATAAAGCCTATATTAATTATACTGGTAACTGCCAGAATAAATCAATTCATTTTTTAAGTGACATTTGGCCACCTATTGATAGTGTCCTTTGGAACTTTGGAGATCCATCTTCAGGCTTGTCAAATTTTTCAGACCATGCAAATTCTTCGCATATATACTCAAGTCCCGGCTCTTATACCGTCGAATTATTTGTAAGGCACATTGATAACCGCACGGATACCTCCTGGCAAACAATTACTATTATTCCGGGGCCGCAGGTCACTCTTGGTGCGGATAGGACAATATGTATAGGAGATTCAACCACATTTGATGCTGGCGCATGCACAGGATGCACGTACTTGTGGAAAAATATTGTTTCGGGAGATACGGTAGGTACTTCTCAGACCTTCAGAACAGGCCAGACTGGAACCTATGCGGTTATAGTCACTAATTCCAATAATTGCAGTGGCTCAGATACAGTACAGTTGATGACCACGCAGGTTCCATCGGTTACAAATAATCCGCTTTCAAAATCTATTTGTTCCGGTGATTCCACTGATATTGCTTTATCATCAAATGTTCCGGGTTCAACATTTCACTGGACAACCAGTCTGACGTCCGGGAATATAACAGGGTTCAATGCAGATTCAGGACTTGTGATTAACCAGCTATTGGTTAATTTACTTTCAACCCCAGGAGTCGTTACCTATCACATCACTCCAAAATCAGGAAGTTGCGCAGGGACTACTGTCAATTTTCCAGTAACCGTTACTCCCGGAGATTCAGTGAAAGTAAGTATTACAGCATCAATAAACAATGTTTGTTCAGGAACACCAGTAACATATACAGCAACTCCGACAAATCCTGGAACAACGCCGATTTACCAGTGGAAAGTAAATGGGGTAATTTCAGGAACAAATTCCACGACCTTCACTTACACACCAGTGAATGGAGATATTGTAACATGTTTACTGACTTCTTCAATTACAGCATGCATCTCAAATAACCCAGCGCCTTCAAATGGGATTACGATGATTGTAAACCCAAACCTGCCAGTGAGTGTAACTATTTCGGCCTCTGCCAATCCAGTTTGCCAGGGTGCTATGGTAACATTTACGGGGGCACCGGTGAACGGTGCCCCTACACCAATCTTTCAATGGAAGGTAAATGGGATTAATGTTGGAACGAATAGCTCTACCTATACATATAACCCGAATAATGGGGATATTGTTACTTGTGTCCTAAACTCGAATGCGGTTTGTGCAACCGGGAATCCTGCTACAAGTAACGCAATAACAATGACTGTGAATCCAAACCTGCCTGTCAATATAACGATATCTGCTTCGGCTAATCCATTCTGCCAGGGAAGTTCGGTGACCTTCACAGCCACTCCTGTTAATGGAGGAGGTTCACCAACCTACCAATGGAAAGTCAATGGGGTAAATGCCGGAACCAACAGTCCGAACTATTCATACAATCCATCGAACGGCGATTTGGTAAGTTGTGTATTGACTTCAAGTATTGCATGCCCGCTTGGTAGTCCGGCAACATCGAATACAATAACAATGATTGTCAATTCAAACCTGCCGGCAGGTGTTACCATCGTTGCATCATCAAATCCCTTCTGCCCGGGATCGTCTGTAACTTTCACTGCAGCACCTATAAATGGAGGAACAACCCCAGCATACCAGTGGAAAGTAGATGGAGTGAATGCAGGGACTAATTCATCTGCTCTTACTTATAATCCTGCAAATGGCGACAGTGTTCGTTGTGTGATGACCTCTAATCTGAGTTGTGTTACTGGCAACCCTGCAAGTTCAGCAGAAATCATCATGAGCGGGACACTGGCTCCAATAGTAACCTTTACGTCATGCTTTGACACGATCACCACAATCAATGCTAAACCCATTAAGCTCAAAGGAGGAATTCCGTTAGGTGGAACTTATTCAGGACCGGGAGTCAATTCATTGACAGGCATCTTTACACCCTCAATAGCAGGTGTCGGTACAAAGACAATCACATACACTTATACGAATGCTGCAATGTGTTCTGCAAATAAGAGCATTCATATTATTGTTCAAGCTGCTCCGGTGTTTACCTGTGGAAATAACCTGACTGATATCCGGGATAACAAAGTATATGGGAGCGTTCAGATTGGATCACAGTGTTGGATGGCTTCGAATCTGAATTTTGGAACTATTCTTGCATCGACACAAGATCAAAGAGACAATTGCATTTCAGAAAAGTACTGTTATAATGACGATCCTGTCAACTGTACGAACCAAGGAGGCCTTTATCAGTGGGATGAATTAATGCTTTACGATGAAACATCAGGTGATCAGGGTTTTTGTCCACCTGGCTGGCATATACCCACAGAAGCTGACTGGAATACTTTATTTGCCAATTACATCAACAATGGCTTTGCCGGGAGTCCGTTAAAATACTCGGGGTATTCAGGGTTTAATGCATTGTTATCCGGAATGAGGCATATAAATAAAAGTTGGGATTTTCAAGGGTTTGTAACGTTCTTTTGGTCGTCGACTGCTTATGGGGGCTATAAAGCATGGGCACATGGGATGAATGATCCGGATCCGAGTGTGTCGGTTTATGGTGCTTCACAGGCGAATGCGTTTAGCGTAAGATGTGTCCATGATTAGTATGATGCCGACTGCCTCCTGCTTACTGATGAATCGATAACTATTTAACCAAATCTACTGCAAATATCAAAATATGCAGTACTTTTGGTTAAATTTTTCATTTATGCAGCAATCACTCCTTGAACGGTTTAAAAAAAACGGCGGGTTCCTTCGCACTGCAGATTCATTGTCTTCCACTGAAAAATATCATCTGCGGCAACTTATAAAAAAAGGTATTGTAACCAGGGTAAAACGGGGCCTTTTTCGCTTGAATGATTCTCCCCATATTTTCCAGGAAGCAGAAGTTGCAAGGATAATTCCCGGCGGAATATTTTGTATGTTCACAGCATGGTCCTATTACGAACTCACCACGCATGTTTCTGCTGAATATCATATTGCCATACCCCGAACCAATAAAATTGTCTTGCCCGGTTACCCCCCGATAAAACTATATTATTATGGTATTGAAACATTTGATATCGGGAAAACATCAGCAGAATTAAATGGCTCATTAGTCAATGTTTACGACCTCGAAAGAACAGTTTGTGATGCTGTTAAATTCCGTAATAAAATTGGCACCGATACATTGAGTGAAATTCTCCATAATTATATCCGCAGGAAAGATAAAAACCTGGACAAGCTAATGAAATACGCAAGTGGACTACGGATATCAAATACATTGAGCAAACTCCTACAGATAATGCTATGACCAATACAGGGAAATCAATTCGTACACGTCTACTTAACATTGCAAAAAAAGAAAATCTCTCCTTTCAAATTGTTATCATACGTTACCTGCACGAACGGCTGTTATATCGGGTATCTCTTTCAAAGTATGCTAACAGTTTCTGCCTTAAGGGAGGAGTGCTGCTTTATATCTATAACCGGGAACAAACACGTCCGACAATGGACATTGATTTTCTCGGTACCAATATCCCCAATGAAATTGATTCCATCAAATCAGCTTTAAGGGAAATTTGCTCAATATATTATCCTGCTGACGCTGTGTTATTTGACACTAGTTCCATCGTTGCCGAAGAAATTTCCGGTCAGGATGAATATGCAGGTATCCGTTTATTTGTTACTGCGAATCTGGATACAATCCGGCAGCGAATTCAAGTCGATATAGGTTTTGGAGATACTGTAATACCCGCTCCGGTGGAATTAAATTACCCGACATTATTACCCGAATCAGAAATTCCAGTTATTCAGGCCTATTCACTCGAGACCGTTGTTGCTGAGAAATTTGAAGCCATGATCGATCTTTCTATTGTCAATAGCCGCATGAAAGACTTTTATGATGTTTACCAGATATTAACAACCCATCATCTCAACTCTAAAAACCTTGAGGAGGCCATCCGTGAAACCTTCCACAATCGTAATACCATTTATACTCCCGAACACGCCATCTTCTCTGCCATATTCCCGGCAGACGTTAATCGTCTGCGACAATGGAAAGTTTTTCTCAGTAAGAATCATCTTGATCAATCTATTGACTTTAATGAAGTTATTGGTAGAATCGGCAAATTCCTTTTACCAATTTGGGAACGGCTTCAATAGGTCAATAATATTTTTATATGTGCGTAAGAAGCCGAAGAAAATCCTCCTACAGAATACACGAATAAGTCAGAGGTCGGAAAATAAAGGATGGAGAGCGAAAGTTGGAGGATAGAGATCTTAGTTCTGATTGCCGACTGCTGACTGCCGATTGCGAAATGCCGGCTGAACTAATTGGCAGCGTTATCACATTTTTACTAATTTTGCAACATCAAAATAATCACTCTGTGACTCTGTGATTCCATATATAAACACCTGATGTCAATAAAAGTAAGTGAAATAACCAAAATCTACGGGAAGCAGAAAGCCCTCGATGCCGTGTCTTTTGAGATTGCACCGGGAGAAGTCGTTGGTTTGCTGGGACCAAATGGTGCAGGTAAAAGCACGATTATGAAGATACTCACCTGTTTTATTCCTCCCACTTCAGGGGAAGCAAGTGTATGTAACTTCGATATTCTTGAACAATCTATCGAGGTAAGAAAAAAAGTTGGCTATCTTCCTGAGAATAATCCGCTTTACCTTGATCTCTATGTGGAAGAGTTCCTTTCTTTCATTTATGAGATCCTTCATAATTCTAAAAATAATCCTAAGCGGATTGCAGAAATCATTGAATTAACTGGTCTTCAATCAGAAAAACATAAAAAAATCGGTGCTTTATCCAAAGGCTTCAGACAGCGCGTTGGCCTTGCCCAGGCATTGCTGCACGATCCGGAAGTTTTAATTCTTGATGAACCTACTTCAGGACTCGACCCTAACCAGTTGCTTGAGATCAGGTCGCTTATTAAAACCATCGGCAAAGAAAAAACCGTAATGCTTTCAACCCACATCATGCAGGAGGTGGAAGCCATCTGCGACCGCGCAATCATCATTCACAAAGGGAAGATCGTTGCTGACGATTCCACGCAAAATCTTCATCATATTACATCCTCTTCGAATGTGGTCAAGGTTGAATTTAGCTCAGCCGTTGATGCTGGGCTACTTTCAAAGATCAACGGTATACAAAGAGTTATTTCATTGTCACCGGTCAGTTTCCAACTCACCGCGCAAAATTCGCTGGATATCCGTCCTGATGTATTCAGGTTTGCGGTTGAACAAAACCTGACTGTTCTTGTAATGCAAAAAGAAGAACTCAGACTGGAGGAAGTCTTCCAGGAACTCACCAAAGATTAAGTGGTGAACTGGTGACGTGGTGAACTGGTGATGTGGTGAGTTAAATAATTACTTTACTTTGTCACTTTGTTGATCAAATAAAATTTACGTCGGATAAAAAAAAATATTAATTTTGCCGGCAGCTGAGTGGAAAGATTTGATTGATTGCAACCACTGGAAAAAATGCTAAAACAATATTTCCTCCCGTCAATCTTCAGATCAGGCTTTCTCTTTGAATTTAATTATAAACTAATAAAATTTATAATCATGGGATATTTATTCACATCCGAGTCCGTATCTGAAGGACATCCGGATAAAGTTGCCGACCAGATCTCTGATGCACTACTTGATGAATTCTTAAAATGGGATCCCGAATCCAAAGTCGCGTGCGAAACTTTTGTCACAACAGGACTGGTTGTTTGCGGAGGTGAAGTAAAAACTGAAGGATACGTCGATGTACAGGATACCGCCCGCAAAGTGATCCGCGAGATTGGTTATACAAAAGCTGAGTACCGTTTCGACTGTGATTCTTGTGGCGTGGTTTCCACCATTCATGAGCAATCCAAGGATATAAACCAGGGCGTTGTAAGAGAAAAACCGGAAGACCAGGGAGCTGGTGACCAAGGCATGATGTTTGGGTATGCCTGCCGTGAAATGGATAACCTGATGCCGCTCACGAGCGAACTGGCACATATTCTCCTGCAGGAACTTGCAAAGATCAGGAGGGAAGGAAAACAAATGAAATATTTGCGTCCCGACAGCAAATCACAGGTTACAGTTGAATATGACAATGAAGGCAAACCGAAACGGATCGATACCATAGTGGTCAGTACGCAACATGACGATTTCATAAAACCATTATATAACACGGCAAAAGCCAAAGCAGCTGCCGAAAAAGAAATGCAGGGAGTGATCAGGAAGGATATTATTAAATACCTGATACCCCGCGTTCAAAAGACTCTGCCTGCCCGTATAAATAAACTGTTCAAGGGTGATTTCAAGCTTCACGTCAACCCGACCGGGAATTTTGTAATTGGTGGACCTCATGGGGATACCGGGCTTACAGGACGAAAAATTATTGTCGACACCTATGGTGGACACGGTGCACATGGCGGCGGCGCATTTTCCGGCAAGGATTCATCAAAGGTCGACCGTTCGGCAGCATACGCTGCCAGGCATATCGCGAAGAACCTTGTAGCTGCGAGTGTTGCCGACCAGGTTCTCATCCAGGTCGCATATGCCATTGGAGTTGCTCAACCTGTTGGCCTGTACGTCAACACATATGGAACGGCTAAGGTGAAAAACAGTAAAGGGAAAATTTTGTCCGATGGCGAGATCTCTGAAAAAGTGCAAAAGATCTTTGATATGCGTCCATATGCTATTGTACAGCGTTTCGGACTAAAGAACCCAATCTTCCTGAAAACAGCCACATATGGCCATTTCGGAAGAGACACATTTTCAGAAGAAGTTGACGTTTACTACCCGGTAAGTGGTTCAAAACCAAAGAGGGTAAATGGAAACGGAAAAAAAGATATCTACAGGAAAAAAGTAGAATTCTTTGCCTGGGAAAAACTTGATTACGTCAGGAAGATAAAGAAAGAGTTTGGGTTGAAATAGGTGTTGGGTATATGGCGTTGGAAATTGAACATAAATACCTTATCAGGAAAGACCTTTGGTACGCTATTCATAAGCCTGCGGGTATAAAAATCCGGCAGGGGTATCTTTTGTCTGATCCAGGAAAGACAATCCGAGTCCGTATCTCAGGAGACAATGCATTTCTAACGATTAAAGGCCCAACTCAGAATGCATCCCGGGCCGAGTTTGAGTATTCCATTCCCGCCGGTGAAGCAGAAGAACTTCTTCAGTTATGCACAATTCCCATTATTGAAAAAGTCAGATACAGGATGGAATATGCCGGGAAGATGTGGGAAGTAGATGAATTTTTAGGGGAGAATGAGGGATTAATACTTGGGGAGATTGAATTGTCTTTTCCGGAAGAACGCTATTCCAAACCTGCCTGGGTCAGCGAAGATGTCACTAATGATCCCAGGTATTATAATTCTTATCTTGCCGCAAATCCTGTTTCAGGTTGGAAATAAAAAAAAGACTGCTCCTTTCCGGGGCAGTCTCCTTAATTAACATAAGTTTCTTTTAATGCATTATAACAAGTTTCTTTGTACTCATTGATTTCCCATTTATTTCCAGTGAATAGAAATAAATCCCCTCAGGGAGGTCTCCGGTAAAGATAGACAACTTGTTTTCCGTACTTTTAAGGTCTGCTTTTTTAACAACCATACCAGGCAAATTCCGGATAACCACAGAACCGTCATTCACAGAATTAAGCGAATATTCAAAGTTCACCGTATTATTTGCCGGATTAGGATAGGCACCCGATAAGATATTTTTTGCTGTCTGGTCGGAAATTCCCACATAGAGGGCATCATAAGCCATATTCACACAAACTGAATCGGAAGGGTTGGCTACGTTGAAGAACACATATCTGATGGTTGAAGTTCCTTCATACCCCGTCGGACTGTAATGGCCTGAAAAGTCAGTGGAATCAGTCGCATGAGCGTTAATGTTTACCGGATCCGAAATATAAATAGTGGGAGGGTAACATAATCCCCAGCAAAATGTGTTTACAGAACCTGAAACCAGGTTAATTTCTACCTTTTTCACTTTAACGCTAAGAGTAGCAGAGGTTGTATTTTTGACAAACATATAGGAAAGGATCTCCGAATCATTAATATGTCCAATGTGGGTTCTCGTTGAATTGTTGGCAACAGGTCCAGAACTGTCAGCCAGGGCTAAGGATTGTGAATAACCATATGAGAAAATGCTTATGGTAAAAAACAGGAAGAGTACAGTTTTTTTCATGCGAATTTGACCTTTTATTATTATTGATGTTTTTCAGGTTACAAATGTAAGGAACTTCTTTTATTTATGAGCCGTTTTTCAGTGAAATTTATCTTCATATGTTAATAAATGAAAAAAATATGCTAATTTTGAACCTGAATTATTTCATTAATTTTTAAACCTGCAAGAATGAAAAAATTAGTACTCTTTTCTTTATTTTTAGCCACGGCCGTTCTTGGTTTCAGCCAATCGCAGCGGCTTGTTATGTTTGAAGAATTTACACAGGCCAGTTGCGGCCCCTGTGCCCAGCAGAACGCTACATTTGATCCTTTGTTATTGAACAATCTCGACAAGGCAACATCCATAAGATATCATACCAACTGGCCAGGCGTCGATCCCATGAATGCACAGAACCCGACAGATGTGGCAGTACGGGTAGCCTACTACAATGTCAATGCGGTTCCCTTTTGCTTCATGGATGGCGTTGCACCTACCGGTGCAAATTACGCAGGAGCTCCGGCAAATGTCACCCAGGCGACGATCAATGCCGAATATGCAGTTCCATCACCTTTTACCCTATCCATGTACCAGTGGCTTTCTGCAGCGAATGATACCATTTTTGTCAATATGGTCGGACAAGCCACACAGGCTGTCAGCGGGGCACTGATTGCACAACTCGGAATTATTGAAAAGCACATCCATTTCACCAGTCCTCCCGGCTCAAATGGGGAAACGGATTTTTACAACGTCATGAAAAAGATGCTTCCTACAGCATACGGAACATATCTCCCTACATCCTTTCAAACCGGTGATTATTTTATCGTCCAGGGTTCATGGAAATTGGCAAACGTATATTCATTAAGCCAACTCAGTGCGGTAGGCTTTATCCAGAATAACACGAATAAAGCAGTTCAACAGGCAGCAAACAGCGATTCTGTTCCCCTCACCATGCCCTTTAATAACGATGTTCAGTTGATGGCAACCTCAAATTATTCACCAACCAATTGCTCGGGGAGTGTATCTCCAATGGTTACCATCCGGAACAATGGGAATAATACCGTGACATCCATGACCATCAAATATGATGTAAACAACGGAGCACCTGCAACCTACACATGGACTGGAAACCTGGCTACGTTGCAGGAAACTGTGGTTACTCTTCCCTCCTATACCTTTACACCGGAAGTCTCAAATAACCTCCTGATCTATACCGACCAGGTTAACAATGTCAATGATGAATATCCTAAAAATGATACAACCAGAATTACTATGGTAGGCGCTCCGGCTACAACTAATTAGAGTCTGTCTTTAAACTCAAATTGTTAATAAATACTGAGGTTTGATAGGATATATGAAGAAAGTTCCCAGTAATTTTGAATCAAAGATAATGAATCTATGAAAATATTCAACGATTTGCTTCTGAAGTTCGAAAAGCCTGATTGGTCTGGTAATCCTGAGTTTTGTGTGATTGATACTATTTTGGAATCGCGGCCTGATATCATTTTGATGCTTAGATCGGACATTATAGGGGATGAGAAAGCTTCAACTTTTGGACGACAAGACACACCCAGTGTTGAACAAATTGCCCGTGCTGCGATTTTCAAAGAAATGCGTGGGATGGATTACAGGGAACTGGAATACGCTCAAAGCGATTCGAGGATCTGTGAAGCCTTTATAAAACTCGAAGGAAGGGATCCATACAGTTTTCAGTTGTTTCAAAAATACATTTCCAGGATTAATCCGGAATCTCTTCATCGTTTACTTGTGGAGATCAATAAAATAGCCATAAGCGAAGGATTGGAAGATGTGAAAAGTGTTTCACAGGATTCTACCGTTGTAAAAACAAATATTCATTATCCTACGAATAACTCCCTTGTCTGGGATTGTATAAAAACGAGCACCCGGTTATTGGAGCAATTGAAACAAGAGATTGATACACTTGATTTTATTGATTACACGAAATCCGCAAAGAAGACCTTTTATGAAATCAATGTTAATCGCAAAAATAAGGATCGGTATGATTTATTTTGTAAGCAGTTGATCCTTTTTACCAAAGTAATCAATCAAACGTCCAACGCGATAAAAAAAAAGTCCACGAGTATTATCGCCTGGGGCATTCAGGAAGAACTGACTAAATTGCTGAGCCTGATGGTACAGGTATATAATGTAGCCTATCGCAAGGAAATTAATGGGGAAAAAGTCCCCAGTGAAGAAAAACTGTTTTCGATTTATGAACAACACACCGACATCATTGTGAAAGGGCAAAGGGAAGTGCTGTTTGGCCATAAAGTAAACCTGGCTGCAGGAAAGAGCAATCTTGTCCTGGATTGTCAGGTTTTGCAGGGCAACCCGGCGGACAAATCATTGTATAAACAAACCATTGACAGGGTTATTCAAAATTATGAGATCGTTCCGCGGGACAGTGCTACCGATGGAGGATATGCCTGTTTGGCAAACCTTGAGCATGCCCAGAAAGCGGGCGTTGTAAATATTGTGTTTAATAAGGTTGTTGGCAGTATGCAGAATATTGTCAGCAGTTTGAACATGGAAACACGTTTGAAGAGATGGCGCAGCGCCATGGAGGCAATAATCTCGAATATTAAGCGTGGCTTCAATATCCGTACTTGTAGTTGGAAGGGCTGGATTCACTTCCAGGCTAAAGTTCTTTGGAGTGTTTTGGCATATAACTTCAGGGTGATGACCGCCTTAATTCTTGACCGGCTTAAATCTGATCCTCTGGTCAGCTGATTATCTAAATGACCAGTAAAAACAGGCGTTTTGAATATTTAACCTATAAACAGGATGAAACAGATATGCGTGAAATTTCAAAATCCAGCGGATGTTAACAAATTAAGCTGGGTTTTTAACAGGGTTTTGGTCTAAAAACACTGACTAAGGATTTTATTTTGCGAAAATTCCCTCTGAGCATCAAAAATCAGTCGGTTATCAACAAAATGAGGGACTGTATGGACAGACACTAATTACGCACTTCTCTATTTGCATACCGACAATGCACCCCAGGAAACGACCTGGGATCTTAAAAATTCTTCAGGAACCGTCATCGATTCCGGTGGGCCTTTCGCGCTTCCCGGCCATTCCTATATTGATACTGTACATCTGAATGGAGGAGGCTGCTATACTTTTACTATTTATGATTCAGGAGGGAATGGATTATGTTGTGTAAATGGGAATGGGGGTTATGAACTGCTTACCTCAACCGGCTCAATTATCAGACAGGGGAACTCATTTGGATATTCGGAATTCACTGAATTTAAAATGGACTGGCCGGCTGCAATTGATCAGTTCGAGAAGACCAGTATGAAAGTTTACCCGAACCCATTTAAGGATGAAGCAAAAGTTACATTTTACCTGATGAATCCGGAAAATGTGGTCCTGTACCTCTATAATTCCACAGGTCAGATTATCAGGTCGTTTGATAAAGGAAATTACCCTACAGGTAACCAGGAATGTACACTGGATGCCAGCAACCTCCCGGCAGGCTTATACATGTTGAAAATGCAGGCCGGTAAACAGGTACACATCTGTAAAGTTTTTGTAAATAATTAGAGATCAGCGGTTGTGCCGGATATGCACTTCAATGGCGCCGACACCGTATTTTTCCATGGGGGCATCGAAAACTTTGATGCCCTCTTTTTCTTTCAGCAAACCCATGAGGACTTCCCTGAGAACACCATTCCCAACACCATGAATAAAGGTGACTTTCAGGTAATCATTGGCAATTGCACTTTCAAGGCATCTATTGAAATAGTTCTTCTGGTACTCCAGGATCTCAACTTTTTCAAAACCTGCAGGATCATCCACAAGTTCAGTCATATGCAGATCAACTTCGGCTTCCCGTTCTCCTGTTCTATGCCGCAGGATGAAATCGTCCGAATTCACGATAACTTTCCCGGTTGTGCCTGAGATTGGTTTATTAATATCCTGTTTTTCAGTTTCCGCAGAAATCGTTGCAATCTTTATTACGATTGCTTTATCTTCAGTATATAAGGAATCCCGGTAATTTTGTTCAGTATAGAATTTCTTTCCTGTAATAGAAAAATCCGCGTTGAAAGGGCGAGGCAGCTCATTACATCTTTCTTTATGAAAAAGAAACTGAAGGCACCCTTCTGTCCAGAGTGGGAGTTCATCCCGGTCTATTGTGGCTATCAGCAACCGTGTTCCGGCGCCCAAGGATCCGTAATCGACCCCTGACCAATTTCCATCTTCCGTTTTCCGGAAATGATTGTAAATCACATCATAGGAGGTATTATTGACAAGATAAACATCCACGTGTCCTGTGATCAGCCACTTCTGATCATGGGGAACAAACATAAGGAAAATATCCTCAGATCTCCTGGAGTTTATCACATTTTTTGGAAGATATTCAGTTGTATCTGAAGTACTTTCGGCCTGAATATTCTCCTCAGACTTATCTGGCACTTCAAACGATTCACGAAAAAACCTTGACCCAAAATCTGAAGACTCAATCACCAGTAATTCGCTGGCCTGAACCGGGATCTCAAATCCTCCTTCGATCGCTACTGAAACCAGCCGGCTATCAATGATTTTGCGCACCACTCCCCCACCGGTATCATTAAGGAATTTGACTTTATCTCCAACTTTTATTGCCATAAGTTCGGTTCAAAACAGATTAATTAAGTTATGCAAAGGTACAGGGAAATTTGGTATTGGGTATTGGGTGTTTGATATCAGGTATTGGATTTGATGTTGGACGTAAGGCAAAATGGCAAGAAAGAAAAGAAAAAAATCATTTTATTATTTTTTTGTATCTTGCACGCATTATTAACCAAAAAACAAATCTTATGAGGAAAGTTACCTTTCTGTTGTTATGCTTATGCATAATAGCATTGAATTCCTTTGCGGGCGGCTACCAGGTTGGTTTGCATAGCCAGCGAAACATTGGCATGGGACTGATCGGGACATCCCTGAGTTATGATGCCAGCGCGCTGTTTTACAACCCGGGTGGAGCTTCATTTATCGACTCCAAATTCAGCTTCTCCGGAGGAATGACGTTTTTAATGGGACGTACCACATTCCAGTCCAAAGATGAGGCTTACCAGGATGAGATCAAACATCAACTGAATTCTCCACTTTATTTCTATGCAGCCTACAAACCAATAAAGGACTTATGTATAGGAATTGCAGTGAATACGCCCTATGGCCTGAGTATTTCATGGCCCGACAATTGGCAAGGCAGATACATTATCCAGAACATTTCATTTAAAGCCTTCACATTCCAACCAACAATTTCCTATAAAATTAAGAACATTGTTGGAATCGGTGCAGGACTGGTCATTTCATATGGCAGTGTTGATCTCAACAAAGCCATCCCGTTAAGTGGTCCCGACAGTACTGATGGAAAGGTAAACATTAAAGGCAGTACGGTTAAATATGGTTTCAATGCCGGAATAATGATACATCCTGTAAAAGGTTTAAGCATCGGGATTGATTACCGGTCAAAAATCGATATGGCGGTGAAGAATGGTGATGCAACTTTCACTGTACCTGCATCTTTAGCCACGAACTTCCCGGCTAACAAAGTCGATGTTACTCTTCCTTTACCTGCCAATTTGGATTTTGGAATCTCATATGAGATCAATGAACATTTCATGATCGGTCTTGGACTAAATTATGTATTCTGGAATGTTTATGATTCTTTAATATTTAATTTCCAGACTGCCACATCTGCAGTTCCAGCTCATCAGGCATCTGCAAAACTTTATACAAACAGTCTGGTCACTCGTCTTGGAGCTCAATATAAGATCAATTCTTTAATTACAGTAAGGGTTGGCGCATATTATGATCCATCTCCTGTCAAGGATGATTATGTTGACCCGTTGGTGCCCAGTTCAAATGAGATCGGCCTGACATGTGGTTTGTCAATTTATCCTGTAAAAGGATTTAGTATCGATGCGGCCTTTGAATACCTGATGGGGCTGCAAAGAAATGGCAATGATGTGAATGATAATTTTGCAGGCATCTATAAAACTGCCATTTACATGCCCGGGATTGGCTTAACCTATAATTTTTAACCTTAAATCGTGAGCATTATGAAAAAAATAATTTTCTTTATCCTTTCCCTCGCATTATTATCTTCTTGCAAGCAAAAGATAAATGAGTTCAATGCGTACAGAGGATCCGCAGATTTCACAAAATACATTTCCATTGGAAATTCACTGATGGCAGGTTACGCAGATGGTGCACTATACCATTCAGGACAACTTAATTCCATCCCGAATCTTATCGCAGGACAATTAAAGACGGTGGGAGCAGGACAATTTGTTCAGCCATTGGTTCCCAGTGAATATGGTGTTGGATTTACAGGGTCGACTCCAAAACTGATCTTAGGTTATGTGACCGGTTGCGACAATAAAGTTTCACTTGGCCCTAAGCCTGATGAAGCAGGGTCGATGGCCCCCCTGGCACCTGTGGGTTATACGGTTGATAATTTTGCTGTTCCCGGGGCAAAGTCATTCCACATTCTTGCCCCCGGTTATGGAAACCCGGCTGGATTGTTGACCAACCCTCCCAGTGCGAACCCCTATTTTTTCAGGTTTGCAACTTCAGCAACGGCATCGGTGCTTAGCGATGCATTGGCTGCAAAGCCAACTTTCTTTACTATGTGGCTTGGTGATAATGATGTACTTTCCTATGCACTTTCCGGTGGGGTAGCCGACACCATTACAAGCCCGGCCTTCTTCCAGAATGTTATGGGACTAATCCTTACGGACCTCACCGCCCAGGGTGCCAAAGGAGTAATTTCTACTATTCCCGATGTTACCGCTATTCCATTCTTTACTACAATTCCTTATAACGGACTTGTACTTACAAAATCAGAGGCCGATTCAGTAAATATGGCTATGTCGCTTTACCAGTTGCCTTACCATTATACTGCAGGTCCGAATCCTTTCCTGGTGCCCGACCCCGCTTCTGCAAACCCATTTAAAGTACGGCAAATGGTACCGGGTGAACTGGTACTCCTTTCAGTCCCACAGGATTCACTGAAGTGTCTGGGTATGGGGATTATAAACAAACTGACCTTCCGTCCTTATCCCATTCCCAAACAGTTCATCCTGAGCCTTGACGATATCACTAAACTACAAACTGCAACAGTCGCTTATAACCAGATTATTGCCACACTGGCTGCTCATTTCGGTCTTGGTGTTGTAGATATGAATTCCAAGTTGAAGGAATTGCAAAAAGGGATCATATGGGATGGTATTGCACTTAATGCCACCTTTGTTACCGGAGGGGCCTTTTCACTTGATGGGATCCATCTGAATCCAAGGGGATGTGCCCTTGCCGCAAATTATTTCATCGAGGCTATAAACGCTACGTATAGTAGTAATATACCTTTGGTGGATATTACAAATTATCATGGAATAATCTTCCCGTAAACAGGTAAAGATACTATTCACTAAAAAAGCCGG
Organism: uncultured Bacteroidales bacterium; assembly: GCA_963800585.1. GTDB lineage: Bacteria > Bacteroidota > Bacteroidia > Bacteroidales > FEN-979 > FEN-979. The sequence continues at coordinate 125,163 of CAWDBP010000008.1, read as the reverse complement.
TTCCGGAATTATCCCGGAACCGTTTTTTTTACTCTCCTAGGAACCTCATCATTTTCCAGATAGCTCTGCTGCGATGGCTGATTCCGTTTTTCAGGTAGGGAGGCATTTCTGAGAAGGTCTGTGATTGACCGTCAGGTACAAAAACCGGGTCATATCCAAAACCATCTGTCCCACGTTTCTCGCGTAGAATTACTCCGTCTATGCGGCCTTCGAAGAGATGTTCTTTCCCATCCAGGATCAGGCAAACAACACACCGAAAGAATGCCTTGCGGTTTTCTGCCAGGTCCATTTCTGCCAGGACTTTCCGGATGTTATCTTCAAAGATGCATTCTTTCCCGGCATAACGGGCAGAATAAACGCCAGGCCGTCCCTCGAGAGCTTCGACGAAAAGGCCGGTATCATCGGCGAAACAATCCATCCCGGTTTTATCATAAATAAAACGGGCCTTTTGGATGGCATTCCCATCCAATGTATCGCTGGTTTCGGGAATATCCTCATCAACGGAAACGTCCTTCAGACATAAAACATGGAATAAACTCCCGACAATCTCCTGTACTTCCCTGAGTTTATGAAGGTTATTTGTTGCAAAAAGCAGTTTGTCAATCACAAGTATTACGGGTTAAAAATCGTGACGTGAAAGGTAGTGAAGTGTAATTCATATTCCCAGGCATTCATTTATCATGCGGGTATAGAATTCCGTTAATGTCCAACCATGAGCGCGGACCATTTTCGGAACGATGCTTTGCCCGGATAATCCGGGAACTGTATTCACTTCAAGGAAACTAAATTCATAGTTGCTGTAGATATAATCGAATCTCACTACCCCACGGCAATTTAATTTATCATAAAGGTCAATGGAAATATTTTTGCATTTTCCTGAAACCTCATCAGGGATGTTGGCAGGAACTACTTCCTCTGCAAGTCCTTCCTTGTATTTTGCTTCATAATCGAAGAAATCCGTTTTCGAAATAATCTCTGTCACGGGAAATGCAATAACCTTTCCTTCCGACCTGACTACCCCACAGGTAAGTTCGCGTCCCTGGATGAAGTCTTCGACAAGCACCTCGTTATCTTCTTTAAAGGCCTTTTGTAAAGCTAATTCCAGTTCCTCTGCCTTATTCACTTTTGACATGCCCACGCTTGAACCTCCATTGTTGGGTTTCACGAAACAGGGAAATGCGATCTCTTCCCAAATGGCATAGACCGGATCCTCCATGCGATTGTAAAGATGAACCGAGTTAGCAGTTTTCACACCCATAGATGAAACGACTTTCTTGCAATAGCTCTTGTTGAATGTCAATGCCGAAGTCGAAACTCCACTGGATGTATATGGAATTCCGATCATATCAAAGTACCCCTGAAGCTTTCCGTCTTCACCCGGAGTTCCATGGATGGCATTGAAAACAACATCAAACTGTATCGTTTTACCATCGTGGTGCAATGTGAAGGCATTCTTATCCACCGGAACTTCTTCCCCATTCAGTCTGCAAATCCATCCCTGTCTGCTGATTACGACAAGGAATGGCATAAATTTCTTCCTGTCAAGTTGATGAAAGACCTGACCTCCGCTATTAATAGAAACTTCATATTCTCCGGAATCTCCTCCGCAAACAATGGCAACATTCAGCATAAGGGTTGTGGTTTTGAACCGGACAAATTTATGACAAAATTGCTGATCCATTTTTGTCATTCTGATAAAATTCATGTAGGTTTGTAAAGAAATACAATAAAGTAAAGGTTTTCCGGTTAATTAAACAAAAACGGAAGGATGGATTTTTTCCGGTTTTTAGGTTCGAAGAAATTTCTCAAACATCTTTTGGGAATGATCGTAATTGTCAGCGTGCTGGTTTGGATCGCACTGTTTGTACTGAAGATCTATACCCGGCATGGTCAATACTATATTGTTCCTGATTACACCGGACAAAAGATCGACGAGGTTATTTCCGGAAAAGAGGCTTCAATCTTTAATTTTGAGGTAATCGATTCGGTGTTCGACCTGAATAGTGTCAAAGAAACCGTTATACGCCAGGATCCTTATCCTGATTCGAAAGTGAAAAAAAACAGGAAGATCTATCTGACCATTGTATCGTCAATTCCTGAAAAAACCAGCATGCCCGACCTTAAATTCCTGACGTTACGCCAGGCCATCAACACGCTGGAAAGTTGTGGTTTGAAAACAGGCAGGATATATTACATTCCCACGTTTGATGCCGACGCTGTTCAACAGCAAAGTTATAAAGGGAAAATTATCTTAGCAGGAACACATCTGGATAAAGGATCGTCAATCGACCTTACAGTGGGAATCGGATCAAAAGGACAGGCAGAGGCAAAGGATACAATTGTGCAACACGACACGATGTAGAGTGAAATCGTGACGCGTAACGCGTGACGCGTGACGCGAAAAAAAGTGACAGAGTAACAAAATAAAAATCGAAAATCGTAAATAATAAAATTCAATCGTAAATCGAAAATCGTCCAATCGTAATTATTTTCTAATGCGCTCAATATACATAATATACATAGGTATTCTTCTCTTCCTCAGTGTTGGTCTTTATGCCCAGGAAGTAGTTACCGGGTTGCAGTTCAATCCGGTTGTCAGGATGCAGTATCTGAAAAATAAAATGTTAAAATCAGGCAATGATCAGGATACCATTCCAATTACACTGCCATTTTATGATGATTTTTCATCCGGGGCAGTATATCCTTCTTCTTTACGCTGGATTGATCATGATGCTTTTATAAATACAGATTACCCTGTTTATCCTATTGATCTTGGTGCTGTTACTTTGGATGCAATAAACGATAGTGGCTCTATGTACACAGGTGCTGTTGGCGGGCCTGATGAATTCATTGCCGACCACCTGACTTCACGATATATCCGCCTGGATTCAATTTTTTCTCCCGTCCCCAGGTCATTAAGTCCCTCCGACTCAGTTTACCTTAGTTTCTATTATCAACCCCAGGGACGTGGGTTAGCGCCGCATAGTTCTGATTCACTCGTTTTGCAGTTTTTACTGGAACCCAAGCATGACAGCACTGCAATTGGGGACACGAACACTTACATTATTCCCGACCGGTGGCGACGTATCTGGTCGGTTCCGGGTATGGCGCTTGATAGCTTCTACATGTTTAATAATCATTACTTTTTGCGGGTGATGATACCCATTACAGATCCGGTCTTTTTCAAAAATAAATTCCGGATGCAGTTTTATAATTATGTCAGTCTAGCAACTGACGAAGAACCCAGTTGGCAAAGCAATTGCTGCCAATGGAACATTGACCAGGTTTTTCTGAATTACGGTCGAAACCTACATGATACGATCCATAAGGAAATCAGGTTCGTCGAGAGGGCTCCTTCCCTGCTGAAGAATTACCAGTCAATGCCATATACACAATTCTGCAATAACCCTTCGAATGAAATGATCGATTCTTTATCGATACTGATTACTAACAGGGATACGGTTTCGCACGGTGTAAAATATTCTTACAATGTTACTCAGCCCGGAGGCAGTTTCACCGATAACTATCAGAGCCCTGATATTAACCTTTTGCCATATAACCAATATGCTTTTGGATATGTTGCCTATCCACCGGTTCCCTTTACTTTCCCTATTTCCTCTGCTGACAGTAACATTTTCAGGGTTCAACATGTGGTTCATGACCTTGCCCCTGGTTCGCCATATGCAGACACCATAATTGGTTATCAATCGTTTTTTAATTACTATGCCTACGATGACGGAACCCCTGAAGCCGGGTATGGTCTTAAAGGAACCGGCGGCCAAATGGCATACCGGTTCAAGTTAAATAAGTCCCCGGATACTTTAAGGGCCATTCGATTTTATTTCAACCATACCCGTGATACAGCTAATTTACAGTTGTTCTTTCTGACAGTATGGAATGATAATAGCGGTATTCCGGGTGATACCTTATATTCACGGCCGGTAATGACACAATATTCTGACACTCTCAACAAGTTCACGACTTACCGTCTTGAAAGGCCGGTCAGGATCAGCAATGCATTTTACGTTGGAACAATTCAGACGACAGATGACAATCTGAATATTGGCCTCGACACTTATAACAACGCCGCTTCAAATCTCTTTTATAATGTTACCGGAACATGGAACGCTTCCGCAATCGCCGGTGCACCCCTGATAAGGCCGGTCATAGGCAAGCCGCTTCCACTCGGGATTGCTAATCTGACATCTGATAAAGGGACCATGAAGGTTTACCCGAATCCCTGCTCTACGGGACATGTCCATATATCCCTGGATGGATCAGGATCATTTCAGGACAAGGAAAACTGGACAATTTCCATTTCCAGCGTGACCGGGCAACAGGTATATAATACTCAGGGAAAAGACGTTGCAGATGTTTCCGGACTCTCTTCAGGGATCTACTTCATCAATGTTAAAAACCGGATAACACTTCAGAATTTCATTTCAAGGCTGATCATCATGAAATGATACTTTAGAACCCCACCCCCGGCCCCTCCTCCAAGAGGGAGGGGAGTTGAAACAATAAAAATAAAATGGTCAAAATAGTAATGTAGGATCACAATCGAATAGAAGTTTAATTGACTCTATTTATGGCCCATGATAATCAAAATGCTGACGAGAGTGCCGAATTATACGAACACTTCAGGTTTGTAGTAGATAAGGGGCAAAGCCTTCTGAGGATCGATAAATACCTTTCCGATAAAATCGAAAATACATCGCGTACCCGCATTCAGAATGCCGCGAATGCAGGAAGTATTCTCGTCAATGAAGCTGTGATCAAACCAAACTACAGGGTCAAACCGGGAGATGTGATCAGCATTGTTCTTCCCCAGCCACCAAGGGATACTGAAATATATCCTGAAAAGATCCCGTTCAATATCCTGTATGAAGATTCGGATATCATTGTAGTCAACAAAGAAGCTGGAATGGTGGTGCACCCAGGTCATGGTAATTTTACCGGCACTTTACAGAATGCACTTTTGTATCATTTCCTGGAATCCGGAAAAGCTGAACCTGAACCCAGGGTTTACCTCGTTCACAGGATCGACAAAGACACCTCGGGAATCCTTCTGGTCGCGAAAAATGAAATGGCTCAGATCCGCCTGGCCAAACAGTTCTTTGAGCACACCATAGACAGGAAATATATTGCACTGGTGTGGGGCAACCTGCGTGAAAATGAAGGAACTATAACGGGATATATTTCACGCGATCCTCACGACAGGCTGGTCATGAAAATATATGAGGAAGAAGACAAAGGCAGGAATTCTGTGACGCATTACAAGGTGATTGAACGTTTCGGATATGTTACCCTTGTGGAATGCGTGCTTGAAACCGGCCGGACGCACCAGATCAGGGCACACTTTAAACACATAGGTCATCCCCTGTTTAACGATGCGAAATATGGAGGCAATGAGATCCTTAAAGGGACTACCTTCACAAAATATAAGCAGTTCATTATTAATTGCTTTAAATTGATGCCACGCCAGGCACTGCATGCAAAATCCCTGGGATTTATCCATCCTTCCACAAAGAAGTACATTTCATTCGACAGTGATTATCCGGATGACATGAAAGCGGTGATCGAAAAATGGAGAACTTACAGTGTTCACAAGGCGTTGGATGAGGAATGAGATGCTAACAATACATAAATAAACATGAACAGGGGTATTCCTAAAGATAACAGGTTTATTGATTACCTGGAATCTTGTTATTTCTGGTTTACATTGTTTTTTATTTCCGCCATTCTTTTCCCATTTACATTTCTGACCTGGATCCTGACTGTTCTTTTTGACAGAAAGCGTTTTATCCTTCATAAAATGACATGTTTCTGGGCTGATTTGTTTTTGGGAATAAATCCATACTGGAAGACCCATATTGAAGGGAAACAGAAATTCGACTCCAAGACTACTTATGTGATTGTTTCAAATCATCAGTCAGGGGCAGACATACTGGTTTTATTCAGGTTATACCGCCATTACAAATGGGTTGCGAAACAATCGCTGTTCTATTATCCTTTTATAGGATGGAATATGTGGCTGAACGGGTATATTTCAATTGTCAGGACACGGGGAAGAAGCAAACTGATGATGATGGATAAGGCTGCCAATGCAGTCAGGGCAGGGAATTCAGTTATGTTATTTCCGGAAGGAACCCGCACCCGCGATGGCAATATTCAACCTTTTAAGACCGGTGCTTTCAGGCTTGCATTGGATACTAAATCCCCAATCCTTCCCATTGCGATCATAGGAACCTATCATGCCATTAATAAGAATAGTCTCCTGATCCATAAAAATCACAATATCCGTTTAGTGGTTCTGGATCCTATTCCATATGAAAAGATCGCACACCTCGACCCAAAGGAAATCGCAACAATCGTTCATCATCTGATACGGGCGGAAATAGCGAGATAAAGCGAGTCCCGCTCCACTGGATCCCGTTTTGCTTCGAGGATCAGGGTTTTCATTTCTGATACTGTCATGAGGGGATTTTGTTCAGAGGCCCCGGCCAGGGAATAGATGCGGGTGGTATCGTTGATGGTGCCGTCCATGTCATCAACTCCAAATGACAATGAGAATTGTGCCATCGGTTTCCCGATCATTGGCCAGTAGCCTTTGATGTGAGGAAAATTATCCAGGAAGATACGGGAAACGGCATAGTTTTTCATGTCTTCAATCACAGTGGCTTCATGAATCGCCGACAATGCATTATTGCTGTTCCTGAACTTCAGTGGGATAAAGGCATTGAAACCTCCATAGCGATCCTGGGAATCCCTGAGCAACAACATATGGTTAATCCGGTGTTTGTAATTTTCTATGTGTCCGTATAGCATGGTTGCATTAGAGGTCATACCGAGGCGATGGGCAGTTTCATGGATCTCAAGCCAGCTTTCTGCCGAGGCTTTTGCCGGGCAGATTTCCCGGCGTATCTTTTCGTCGAAGATCTCAGCGCCACCTCCCGGTATCGAATCCAACCCTGCAGCCATGAGGAACTTTAACCCTTGTTCAACGCTTACCTTCGCTTTTTTAATGATATAATCAAGTTCAACTGCAGATAACGCCTTGATGTGTAAATAAGGACGAAGGGATTTAATTTTCCGCAGGAGACCTTCATAGTAATACAAATCCTTCTCGGGATGAACGGCTCCGGTGATGTGAAGTTCCTTTACGTTTTCATCCTGATTTCTGACTGTTTCCAGCATCTCCTCTATTGTGAGGTCCCATTTTTTAGGACTGAAATGATGGGAATAGGAACAAAACCTGCACTGATTTACGCAAATATTGGTAGGTTCGATGTGGTAATTCCGGATAAAATAAACGTCGTTCGCATTGTAGCGAATCCTCACCTGTTCGGCAAGCATTGCCAGAAATCCCAAATCTCCTTTTTCATAAAGAAGTATCCCCTCTTCCGGAAGGATCCGTTCTCCCGCAATAACCTTTAATGCGATTTGTTTGAGAGATGCCGGTAACCTGGAATCAATTATAAACTGTTCATCGAAAACACCTTCCATCCGGCTATTGTCTGATCATTTTTACGACAGATACTGAACGTGGAAATGTGACCCGGAGAAAATACAGTCCGGAAGATAATCCCGGGAATGAGAGAGATATTGGTGAGGATCCTGAAAGTGTCACTGTCCCTGTCCAAATGATTGTGCCCATGAGGTTAAGGACTTCAATTTCTCCCGTTTGCCCGTTCATCCCGTCAATTTTAACCTGGATCTTGTCTGTAAATGGATTGGGTGTAAGTTGAATGGATACGTTTTTAATAAAAGCCGGTACACCCATTGCAGTCCCGGAGACATACATAATCCCTGTACTGTCGGGGTCAAGCCAGTCTTTTAACCGTGTTGTAGAATCGGATCCATCTTTATCCCACGACCAGGAAAATTTCCCGTAATAGTCCGGCAGATTGAGGCTGCTGGAATCGCAATCAGAATCTCCTCCTGTGAGGGCACCCACGATCCTGCCATGGTTATCGAATATAGGTGATCCGGAAGACCCAGGTTCCGTGACGCCATGACCATCGGCGGTCCCGACCCATGTAACCTTCCAATGACATGGGTTAGGATTACCAGAGTAATTAGCGGTGATCAGCGGCTGGTTATAGGTGGAAATCTTTTTCAAATCGCCCTCGGGATGATGAATACCAACTCCGGAAGGGCTTGTCGTATCTTTCCTGTTCCAACCATTGTAATAGACATTGAAAGTATCGGGAATATTTTGGTTCAGAAGGACCAGGCAAAAGTCAGAGCCGGTATCGCCTGAATTTCCGCCATGTGACTTCAATTTAGCGCCGGTCATTGTTTTTGGAACAGGATAATGGTTGGGAGCAGGATTAACGCAAGTGGGCGATTCATAATCGAAATAAAAAACCCATTGCTGAAGGTCGGTTGCATTGGCTCCCGAGAAACAATGATCAGCAGTTAAAACATAAGGAACCTTATTGTTACGGACATTGTTCAACAGAGAACCTGAGCACCACCAACTGCTTCCGTTCTTCACTATCATTATGCGCATAACCCCCATAGTTTCATTTTGCCAGGCATCGCCTTCCGGGCATTTTACATTTACTTCACAACCTTCGGCAGTGTTTTCGACCTCCTTGTTGTTATCCAAAAAACCAACTCCACGATAGGCATAATTAACGCTATACATATGAATTAAAGGTAATTCACTGACATCCGGGGGCTGGTAATATTCCATGATAAACCGCTCACCGGCAATCAACTCGGTAGCAAAATAGCCACCTGGCACGTTGTTGGCTGATGTAAAAGCTCCAATCACCTGACTCTTAGCAGGGTTATAAAGAAACAACTTCGCCCCTTCCGGCAAGACAAATTTGTCAAAGAAGGCAGACATTGCCCGGGCTCCTGGGGCAGTGACTTCGACCCTCCAGATATGACCACCGTCGGGTAGCTTTTCCCATTTTCCGGAAGATCCGGGGCTTATGTCAACAGGGAGCAGAACTCCAAAACGATAAGGAGAGGGAAAACGCTCGTCATCATTCCGGATCACATTCATATCAGGGCTATTCACATTGATAACATTACTGTTATCAGCCGGTAAGGAATATATTGTGCTTGCAGGTGCCCCTCCTGAGTTTATCTGTGCGAGGATAATGCGGGACGGTATAATAGCAAGAAGCATCATGAGAATGACTGAAAAATAACTGGCTCTTTTCAAAATTCTAGAATTAACGTTTATAATGCTTTAACTTTCATATGTATATAAATAATTGTTTAATTCACAACTGCAATTTTCTTCACGATCCTTCCTTTATCCGAACTAATAACAAGATAATAGATGCCTGAAGAGAGTGCAGGCAAAGGTATGTTTAATGCCTTTCCGGCTATAGGATCAACAGAATATTCTTTTAAAATGGCACCTGTTTCATTAAGCAGTGTCATGCCGGATACCTTAAGTTCAGTAGTAAAGTTCACAAAAACATGATCCCTCGCAGGATTCGGACAAATTGTGACTGGTGGTGAAACCGATGGGTCCGGCACACCCAGTGCAGAACCAATCTCAATATCATCGATCATGAAAAGGAACTGGTCGTTTGATACACAATTAATCCCTAGATAAACATCCTGACCAGACCAGGCGGATAATGAAAAACTCTCTTTTGTCCAGACAGCAGGAGCATCTATTGGCGTGCTGTTCAACAGAACGAAGTCAGCCGGAGCGCTACCTGTAGTTGAAATACCGACATTAAACGTTTCAAGACCATAAATACTATTGAAAGTCTGTACCCAGAAAGCAATGCTGGCATCGCTTCCAAGGGTCATCCTGGGAGAAATCAGCCATTTGTTGTTTGGGTTATGAGGGGGCATTGAAGAGAAACAGCCTCCGAATTTTTTACCTGAGTGTGCACTCATTGAATCCGGAGGAGGCACAGCCTGGGAAGGATTGAAACAAATGAAAGCCATAGGCACCCCGCTGTTTGCGAAACTTACACCATTGATTCCATAAGTAGCACCCCCATTCATATCATAGGTTGACCATGGATCAAAAGTAAGTGTAAAATCTGCGAGACTTTCAAAATCCAGGGACATATACGAAGGGTAACCGGTAACGGTTATGTAATTATATTTGGTTATCGAATCAGTATTACTTCCATCACTGACCTTTAGAGAAACATTATAGGTTCCCGGGTAGTCATAACGAATATTTGCTGGATTCTGCAGATTAGCACCGGAAGGAAATCCACCTGGAAATGACCAGGACCATGAGGTTGGATTCCCTGACGATTCATCTGTGAAATTCACCTTCTGCCCTGCTCTGACCGAAGTCTGGTTTGCAACAAAATCCGCAATAAAAGAAGAAGCCGTACCGGGTTTCACCTCGAGGTCATCGATCATGAAGATAAAGGCATTGTCGGAAACACATTGAATGGCCACATAAACCTTCTGATTGTTATAAGCTGAGAGTGAATAAGTCTTCTTTGTCCATTTCAGCGGGGCCGTTACAGGGGTCGGTCCCGATATGACCGTAAAACTGGAAGGATTATTATCAGTATTGGAGACCAGTACATTGAATTTCTCCAATGCATTTTGACCAGTATAGGATCGCTCCCAGAAAGTAAACTGCCCGTTTGTATCCAGTTGGATTTGCGGTGAAATAAACCAGTTATTATCAGGTTGGTTAATGCTTGCGAAAGACGCGCCAAACCTGCTGCCCGAATGAGGCTGCAGTGCCGTGTCATTAGCCATGGATGGGCTGACCAGGGCCGGGTTGAAAGCTATAAAAGACATTGGAGCCCCATTGTTCGGGAATGTATGCCCCTGGATACTATACGTGCTATCGCCATCAACATCCCTGACAGTCCATGGACTGAAGGTGAGAGAAAAATCAGCGACTGACTCAAAATCCATCTTTAATGTATCGCTTGTCAATAAAGGTGCAAGGTTGAAAATCGCCCCCTGAGCAAAAGAATAGTTGTGTATTCCCGGTTTAAGGCTGTCAAGAGGATAGTATCCATCACCGGCTTCACCCGAACCCCAATTGAAATGAAAAGAGTTGGGTCCCTGATAACCGTCGCAGACGAAAAACTTTTCATCATTACCGCCATTGTTTCCATAATACAATAGCGGCCTGCCGGCATCCAGTTCAGTCCTGAGCATTGCCATCCATTGATCAGCAGGATAATCGGCTTTCCATTTCCAGACTGCAGTGGGATTGTATCCAAAATAATTCATGAAAGCAGTATCGATGAGTGAAGAAAGAGATGATGAAAATCCGGGGCCATAATTCATTTGCTGACCAACCCCACAGTCATAAATCAATGTCGAGACTGCATCATTTGAACTTGTCAGCGTTTGAGGCATATTCAGCCAGTCGTATGTGGTTGTAAAGAAGTTCACATAGAGGGTTCCATATCCCGGCAATGTGTAGGATAAGGAATTAAATCCATGGGGCGGATAGTTATAATATTTCATGATCTGGGCCATGGCAACAGCCCCGCTACCTGCGTAAGTGTGAAAACAAGGAGCCAGCGAAGAGGTATCCGGCGGACATTTTTCATTATAGAAACATCCCTGATCCCATGTAACAGTCAACAATGGGCCTACATCTGCGACTTGTTCAGGAGAATTGTTCCTGGCCACCTTTTGCCTTAGCCCGGGGCCTGTCCTCCCGGCAAATGCAACCTGGCATAAAAAAAGAGATAAAAGGAACGATAAAATGTAATTTTTAATGGTCATAAGATGACTGATAAGAATATTTTACAAAGATAAAAAAAAAGGGAAATATATAATGCAGACAGGCGGACAAGCGGACAAGCTGAAAAAAAAGCAGCGACATAGTTAAATAGCGAAATAGTAATCTGCCCACCAGGACAATCACTCTTTCTAATAATTCAATGTCAATTTATGAAAAAAATTTAAAACATACACTATGGCTATAGTCTATAATCCCCTTCTTGGGGCAATATCAGGAAAGTTTGCGACAGGAGTCTTCAAGCAATCAGGAGGCCACCCTATTGTGTTCTCTCCGACTTAAAGTTAAGAAAAAATGTATGCCGGAACAAAAAGTTCATCGGGACATATGGAAGGTTGTTATCAATGATGTTCGTAAAATCGTAAGCAATCCGATAAAATGAACCGGGTATGAGGTAAAGCGAGAACCCGGTTTTTCCAATCAATGGGAATAGGGATGACGCCAAACCCCCTGTCCACTGGTTCCAACAAACAGCCACTGGCCAGTCATAGCCACACACGATACCCTTGTATTAGCCGGTAAACCGCTGTTGATCTGGAACCATGAGATTCCCTTGGTTTTTGACATATATACACCATTTTCATAGGTTGCAGCAATAATATCTGTTCCATTTGTCGCAAGGCTATAGACCACCTTGCCATTAAGCTCACTGCCAGCAATACCCCAAGTGTGGCCATTATCTCCTGATGTAAAAACTCCCTGGAACGATGACGCGAAAAGTTGCGAACCGACCTGAACAATGGAAGAATAAGCAGTCATGGCGGGCAGTCCGGTACTCATTGATGTCCATGTCTGGCCATTATCCGGCGAAAATAAAATACCCCCAAAGAATGTTCCGGCATAAACACCTGAGCTGTTGATATAAAAGCACATTGCATAGTAATCATCCTTTACAGGCAGGGTGGCATGGGTCCAGCTCCCGCCACCATCGTGGGATACAAATATCCCGTAAGAATAAGTTCCGGCATATAAATTTGATCCGTTACCTGCAACGCAGGTTACCGTACTGTACTGATCAACAGGAACTCCCTGGCTTTTTTTTGTCCAGGTCAGGCCCCGGTCGCCGGAAATAAATACCCCGCTATCGGTGGCTGCAAGCATTTTCGTACCATTCCATGAAATTGAATTCACATTATAAGTCGGTAACCCTCCCAACAGAAAATTCCAGTCTTGTCCATAATCATGCGTCACAAAGACGCCACCGGTCATCATGGTTGCACATGAAAACACATCCGATCCATTATTGGACAATGAATGGACATAGGTCACAGGCAAACCAATTGCATTCCATGTTTGCCCGCTATTTACCGATATATAAATTCCACTGGATGTTCCAGCAAGAAAAACTGAGCCGCTTATGGCCAGTGATTCAATCCTTTGATCCGGCAACCCGGTAATAGCCTGCGTCCAACTGATCCCGTTATCATTGGAAAAAAACAACCCGTTATATCCGCCGGCAAGAATAGTGGAAGAACTAAATGCCATATGTTGTATCGGGTGATTAACAAACATTGCATTGCTTATAATCGACCAGGTACCACCTTGATTAGTTGATACAAACAAACCATCCCCGGTACCAGCATAGATTTTATTATCATTGGTCATAATAGAGTATACCTGAAGATTCGATAATCCGTTGTTGGAAGCACTGTACGTCTGACCATTATCTGTAGAAATATAAATCCCATGACACTGCGTAGCAGCATAGATATTACCCCCTAAGATTGTCGCGCTCGTAATATAGTAATCAGGAATAGAACTGCCGCTTTCTTTCCACGTCAGTCCGTTATCGTTTGAAATAAACAATGGCCCGTAATTATACGTACAAAGCACAATCGTTTGCCCGCTCCATGCCATAGTATATATACAACAGGTAATGACATCCTGTCCTAACTGGTTCCAGGTCTTTCCATTATCTGTCGAGCGGTAAACGCCATCTGCTGCTGCCATTATTGTATCATTATGGATGATCGTAGCAACCGGATAGGAGTAGGTTGACAAGCCATTCACCAGAGACCATGTTTTACCCAGATCAGGCGATATATAGGTACCGCTTTCATCAGAACCGGCATATATGGTATTTCCGGAGATAGCAATGCTACCAACCGACCCGTTGCATGGGCCATTTGTTTGTTGCCATTCTCCCGACAGGCTTCCCTGGCTGCTGTTGCCTGAGTCGGTTTTCTTACATGAGGTAAAAACAACTAAAGAAAATATGAGTAAAATACTTAAGAAGAAAGGGATGGATCTCATGTCGATTTGGAGTTTAAACAAAAATATGAAAAATTAATCACGGACACGCTGGATAATTGATAATTGATAATTGATAATTCATAATTGATAATTTAATCTTGTTTGCCAGGGATTGTTAGTTATTGGTACCTGGACTTTCCATTTTGTGACAATCTTTAGGTACAATAATTGTTTATGCCTTAATATCCAAGATATTCTTCCAGTTACTACTAAATTAAAAATGAAGAATGAAGAATGAAAAAATCGTAACGTGTGATGTGGAAAATGTGGACCCAAAATGCAGGGTCCAGAGTTTAGAGTGAAATGAATATTATTACATAGGGACCTACATATTACTTCTTTTTTTCCTATATTTGGTTTTTGTAAACGATTCGTAAAGCCATGAAAAAGATTACATTAATGATGCTGTTTCTGAGTTTCTCTCATGTTGGGTTGCCTCAGTTTGTGACCATGCCATTAAATTACCAGGTAGTCTAAACACTTGTATTAGCCTGTTAACTATATCATTTACTGGTCAGTGCTTTGTCAGATTAATCAGATGGAAGATGAAAACGCATTTTATTACGAAGGTTTTTATACTAGTCATATATTCCCTGTTGATCTTAATTGAAGGATGTGTACAAAAAACACATATAACAAAACATCCTCCGGTTGCCAGTGGTATGTATGACAGTGAATATCCTTACAAAAATTGTTCTGCCGAACTGGAAAAGATCACGCATATGGTCACGAAGGTGTTTTGTATCGTATATTATAAAACCTATCAGTTCGACCAGAGTTCAAAGATCAGGCAACAGGAACTTGTTAACGGTAATTTTAGAAAACTGGCTTCAATTATTTCTGACTCACACGAATCATACAGTGGAACAGCCACGATCATTGCATTTGAGAAAAATCATTTAGCTCTTCTGACTTGTGCCCATATTATCTCGAATCCTGATACAATTATCAGCTTTTTTGATAAATCCGAGGGGATTTCAACAGATAACATAAAATCTATTACGATCAGGCAAAATCAGGAAATCCTGCTGAGGGACATCCCAAGTTGCGGGAATGTGAATATCCTTGCTATAGACAGGGAAAATGACATTGCCATTATTGGAAAAAAGTGTGAAGATGTTCCCGAACACATCAATGTATTCAGTTATCCCACAGGGAAAGCAAAAGATCTGAGATGGGGCTGTTTCGTATACATTCTCGGTTATCCTCTTGGGAATATAATGATAACCAGTGGACTGGTGAGTGAACCAAATAGTGATGAATCCGGAACATTTCTCATAGACGCACTGTTTAACAGAGGTTTTAGCGGGGGAATTGTACTTGCATTAAGGGATGGCGTTCCCAATTTTGAACTTGTCGGAATTGTCAACTCCGTTTCTTCAAAGACTGAATATTTCCTTAAACCTGAAAAAGAGTTGTACGAATACAAATATAATGAAAAGGTTCCATATAAAGGGGAATCACATGTAGGCACGCAGGAAACAATCAATTATGGGATCACTTTTGCCATTCCAATTGAAAAGATCAGATCCTTTTATCTAAAAAAACGTGATGAGTTATATTCCCAAGGATATGACCTGGATGGATTTTTTAAGGTAAATAAATAGTTGGGCATTCATAAATCAAGCCCATGGTAATAATTGATAATTGATAATTGATAATGAGGGATGTATGCTGTGCGCTGGATGAGGTAATCGTCCGTATTACAAATTATATTACTTTTGAAACTTCATTTTTTCACTCTGTTACTTTGTTACCCTGTTAAGCTGTGACTTTTTATAAACCAAACTAACCTCCTTTTATGACCCAAACTCTTGCCCTCAAGAAAGAACCTCCTGCACTGCTTCGCTGGATCGTGCTCGTCTTCATCAGTCTTGCCATGTTTGGCAATTACTATATCTATGACAGTATCAGTCCACTTGCCCTGGCTTTGAAGACACAATTAAAATTCAGCGATAGTGACCTTGGTTTATTGCAGGGAATCTATAGTTTCCCGAATATTATTATGGTTCTGATCGGGGGGTTAATAATCGATCGTATTGGAACAAAAAAAGCTTCGTTAATCTTTGCGTTTTTTGTTTTTCTTGGTGCATTCATTACTGTTTTGAAAGGCAATATTGTCCTTATGGCAACAGGAAGGCTGATCTTCGGGCTTGGAGCAGAATCAATGATCGTGGCAATCACAACTGTAATTGCACAGTGGTTCAAGGGGAAACAGCTTTCTTTTGCTTTTGGTCTGAACCTAACCGTAGCCCGGCTTGGCTCATTCCTTGCCCTGAACTCAGGCACCTGGGGCAAAAGTCTATATACGCATTGGCAGAACCCATTATGGATATCGGTAGGTGCCGGGGCGATCAGCGTCATTACTCTGTTGATCTATTATTTTATCGATTCTTACGCGTTAAACAATTATAATCTTGGAAAACAGGGAGAACAGGATAAGGTTATCCTGTCGGATGTTTTTGCATTTGTGAAAAAGCGGTTTATCATCTGCATATCGCTGTTAATACTAGCATTTGTAATGATCAACTACATTGCACGGACTGAAATTGAAGTAATGCTTCAGATTGTTCTTTACGTTCTGATCGTGGTTTTCTCTTTTCTCAACTTCAAGGCTTTCAGCAAATCTTACTGGTTCATCGTCATGCTATGCATTACCTTTTATTCTGCGATGTTCCCGTTTCAAACCTTTGCCATTAAATTTTTCCAGGAAGCACATCATGTAACACCTGAATATGCCGGATTTCTTTCCAGTACACTTACACTTGCCGCAATGATCTTTACACCTTTATTCGGATTGCTTTCCGACTTCATCGGCAAGCGCTCACTCCTGATGATGCTGGGCTCCTTACTGATTATACCTGTATATTTGCTAATGGGGTATACCGATATCAACCTGATTATCCCGATGTCTATCATGGGTATTGCGTTCTCACTGGTACCTGCCATTATGTGGCCTTCCGTTTCATTAGTAACGCCTGCTTCCAAACTCGGAACTGCTTATGGATTGATGACCATGATCCAGAATATCGGATTATTTGGATTTAACATTGCTATTGGATGGGCTAATGATGTTTCAAAAGCATCTGCCACCAATCCCAATGGCTACCATTTAGGAATGTGGATATTCAGTACCCTTGGATTCTTTGGTTTAATATTCGCTTTTTTCCTTCGTAGAAATGAAATGGGAAAACATAAATTCGGGCTTGAATATGGCACGAATTACAATAAACGACCGGAATAATTCAATCGTGTGGAAGTGTTTAGTTTTAAGTTCTTAGTCCTTGTACTTTTGTTTTTCACAATGTTAATTTTCCCTTCATGAAGATTTTAATCGTTGCGTCAACGAGATTTGAAGTCCGGCCGCTGACTGATAAGTTTGCTCTTACACAAAAAGAAGATGATAGCCTGGGGCATTATCAGTTCCGAAACGATAAGGTTGACATTCTCATTACCGGGATGGGAATGACCCCGACTGCTTTTTACCTTGGGAAACAACTGCCCGGGTCAAATTACGACCTTGTGATCAATGCAGGGATATGTGGTTCATTTTCAGATTCACTGCCTATTGGGAAAGTAGTTAATGTGACCGAAGAAACCTTTTGCGAACTTGGTGCCGAAAATAACGATCAGTTTATTCCTATTTTCGAAATTGGATTGATGGATCCTGACGAAGCGCCCTTCCATTCAGGAAAACTACAAAACAATACAACACCAAAAGGTTCTGTCCTTCGCAAACTTGACAGGGTCAGGGGTATCACTTCTAACACGATTCATGGCCATCCTGAAACGATCAGGAAGATCAGGGAGCAGTTTCATCCCGACGTCGAAAGCATGGAAGGCGCGGCGTTCTTTTATGCCTGCCTGTTATCCGGGGTTTCATTTCATCAGATCCGCAGCATTTCGAATTTTGTTGAAGAAAGAGATAAATCAAAATGGGATATCCCCGTGGCAATTGCAAATTTAAATAACACAGTGTTTGATATCCTTAAAGAGCAAACAAGTAAATGAAATATCTAAAATCGTAACACGTGACGAGTGAGCCCCACCCCCGACCCCTCCCCCAAGAGGGAGGGGAGAATTGCGACACATTTTTTTATCGTAAATCGTAAATCAAAAAATTCAATCGTAAATCGTAAATCGTCCAATCGTAAATTTTATGTCTCAGTCACCAATCAGACTTGCCTTCTCCCCCTGCCCAAACGATACTTTCATCTTCGCTGCTATGGTGAAAGGAATGATCGATACGGAAGGGCTGGAATTCGATTACCGGATGGAGGATGTGGAAAAGCTGAATCATATGGCAATGGATGGCTCCATAGATATGGTCAAGGTGAGCTACCATGCATTTCTTCATCTCACGCCTGTTTACCGTTTACTTGACTCAGGAAGTGCACTGGGCTTTGGAAACGGCCCTTTGCTCATTAGTAAAAAACAATATTCCATTGATCATCTCGATGGACTTATCATTGCTATCCCCGGGGAATACACAACCGCCCATCTCTTATTGAAACTACTTGCGCCCGGAGTTTACAAGAAGAAAATACTGGTCTTCAATGAAATTGAGGATGCAATTCTTAAGGATGTGGTAGATGCCGGCGTAATCATCCATGAGAACAGGTTCACCTACGAAAGAAAAGGTCTGATCAAGGTTGCCGATCTCGGCAAAGTATATGAAAACAAGAATCATTCCCCTATCCCTTTAGGCGGGATCATTGCACAGAAAAACCTGGGAGCAGGCACGATTGACAAGCTGAACAGGATCATGCACAACAGCGTGGCATATGCAATGGAAAAACCCGATGCGGTCATGGATTTCGTGCGTGCAAACGCACAGGAAATGGAAGATGAAGTGAGGCTGAAACACATCCACCTCTATGTGAATAATTACACGCTCGACCTTGGGCCGGAGGGCAGGAAAGCAATTGCACGACTGTTTGATCAGGCATTCGAAAGCGGGATGATAACCTCGTGACATGTAATGCGTAACGCGTAACGCGGGAAGTGTAACATATTATGAAATATTCGATCTATGAACCAGACGAATCTTCCTGTTGAAAATATTGGAACTGATTTTCGTTCTGCACTATCAGAGGGACTTATACGGGAAGAGGACACATTGGTCATGTTCCATGATCTTTCATTTTTAGAGGAACGCATTCAATGGCTGAATTCTTTGTTTCCCCCGCAAACCCTTCATGCCCTTGCCATTAAGGCAAACCCGCTGATGCGGATACTTGAATTTACCCGTTCGTTGGGTACCGGGGCTGAAGTCGCTTCCCTTGGGGAGTTAAAATCAGCACTGAAAGCCGGCTATCCTGCAGAAAAGATCCTCTTCGATTCACCGGTCAAGACCTGGCAGGACCTGGAGTTTGCACTAACTACAGGAGTTCACATCAACGTTGATTCCCTTGCCGAGCTGGATCGTCTTGCTACCCTGAAACAAAAAGCCAATTATCACGGCACTGTTGGGATCCGCATTAACCCTCAGGTGGGCGTCGGCACGATTCTTGAATCAAGTGTTGCCGGTGAATATTCAAAATTCGGGATACCGATCCGGACGAAAAGGAAAGAACTCGTGGATGCTTTTCTGTACTATCCTTGGATTACCGGGGTTCACCTGCATGTCGGGTCACAGGGATGTTCAATGGAATTGCTCCTTAACGGAATTGGGGTGCTTTACGATTTAGTCCTTGAGGTCAATGAAAAACGTCATGCATCAGGATTACAACCCATTTCCCTCTTCGACATTGGGGGTGGGTTTCCCATTTCCTATCAAAATGATGAGGTTCCACCTTCCATGGAAGAATATGCGAAAGCTATTAAAAACCGGTACCCCTTATTATTCACTTCTCACTTCTCACTTCTCACCGAATTTGGCCGCTGGGTTTATGTCAATGCCGGGTGGACCGTAAGTCGTGTGGAATATGTGAAACATGATCCGGGAATCAACACTGCCATGATCCATGCCGGTGCCGATCTTTTTCTCAGGGAATGTTTAAATCCGAAAAGCTGGCCACATGAGTACAGCGTTTTTAATAAATCAGGGAACCTGAAATCCGGCAATGACGTCACTCCGTATAACATTGCCGGTCCGCTTTGCTTCTCCGGCGATATTCTCGCCCGCAACGTCACACTTCCCGTGATTGAAGAAGGTGATTTTCTTGTTATCCATGATACTGGCGGATATGCGTTCAGCATGTGGTCCCGGTACAACAGTCGTCAAACGCCCCGGATTATTGGGTACACTAGGGATAAGTTCGAGATCCTAAGGGAACGGGAGAGTTTTGATGAGCTGGCAGGATTTTGGGAGTAATCAAGCGGATAAGCGGACAATTTTAATACCTTTACAACCAAAACACCCGTACCATGATCATCGTAACTGGTTCAGCCGGATTCATCGGAAGCTGCTTAGTCAGTAAACTGAATAATAAAGGAATAAAGGACATTGTCCTGGTGGATGATTTTTCAAATGAGATCAAGAACAGGAACATCCGCAATAAAACCTACATCGAAAAGATCGACCGGAAGGTGTTTTTCAAATGGCTGAAACAGAATCATTCGGATGTGGAGTTCATCTTCCATATGGGGGCCCGTACCGATACCACTGAATTCAACATGGCTATTTTTGATGAACTCAACCTGAACTATTCCAAAACGATGTGGAATGCCTGTTCTGAATACAGGATTCCACTGATCTATGCCTCTTCTGCAGCCACATACGGAGACGGGAAACAGGGGTATGATGACGATCCTGAGCTGATCCCTCTGTTAAAGCCGTTGAACCCTTATGGAGTATCCAAAAACGAATTCGATAAATGGGCATTGAAACAAAGCCAGCAACCACCTTTCTGGTTCGGGGTAAAATTCTTTAATGTATTCGGGCCGAATGAATATCATAAGGGACGAATGGCATCGGTGGTGTTTCATGCATTTAACCAGGCGAACAAGCGGACAAGCGGACAAGGGGACGGGTTAGTAAGGTTGTTCCGGTCGCATAACCCGGAGTATCCTGATGGCGGGCAGTTACGCGATTTCATTTATGTTAAGGATGTTATTGATGTATTGTTCTTTCTTATGAATCATCCTGCTGACTTCGGGATCTATAACCTCGGGACCGGGAAGGCACGGACTTTTCTTGATCTTGCTAATGCAGTCTTTTCAGCGCTCAACCTCCCTCCTTCTATCAAGTTCATCGATACCCCAATTGATATACGCGACAAGTACCAGTATTTTACGGAAGCAAAAATGGGTAAGCTAAGGTCAATAGGATATTCCAAACCCTTTTATAACCTTGAAGCGGCTGTTGAGGAGTATGTGCAGGGGTATCTTAAGGATGGGGCTTTGTTTTAAATTGACGCATTTGGAATAATCTTAATGAACAATTCGTAAAAACGATTTGCCATAATTATATAGTCGACTAGAATAAATAATAATTTGCTTTTCTAATCTTTTTTATTATTACATTTGATAAATTAATGAAGCTCCCATGTTAAGCATTGGGTATCTTCTGTGATTATTTCTTATTTGCCGCTGGCGGCGGGGAATTAACCGAAAGAGAATAAAAGTTTTGAATTGTTAATTAATATATGGCAATCCAGATTAGTCCTAATCAACCAACCAAAAACAAAAGTTATGAAAAAGATTTTTACTTTCCTGATGGTTATCCTGCTTTTCACAGGGATGACCTCAATTGGTCAAATTAGTGGGAACAAATTTATAGGTCCAACAGGAGATTTCACTACCTTGACTGCTGCTTTTGCGTACATTAATACGAATGGGGTAAATGGTGCATTAAACCTTATTCTTCAGCCGACTTACGTTAGTTCTGTTGAACCTGCCTTCCCCATCCCGGTGTTATCTGTACCCGGTGCAAGTTCCACCAATACAATTACTGTTTATCCTTCCGCAACAGGGCTTTCCATCACCAGTGCCAGTGCGACAGGTACCATCAATATGAGCGGAGCAAGCTATATAACATTTGATGGCCGGGTAAATGCGACAGGGGCTGTAAAAAGCCTTATCATTGAAAACTCGGGCGGGGGTTATACCGTTCAATACATCAATGGTTCCACCTATGACGGACTTAAATATTGCATCATTAAAGGATCCAATACTACCGGTGCCACGAGTACTATCTTGTTTGGATCGACAACCACTAACGTCGGGAACAGTTATGAAACCATAGACAACTGTGAAATCAGGGATGGAGTAGCTACTCCCGGATATGCTATTTTATCCATGGGATCAGCTTCCCCGATTCTTTATAACAGCAACACAACTATCTCAAATTGTTATATTCATGATTTCTATTTTGCCGCTGGTGGAAACCCCGTTGGGATTTTCATCAACAATGGTACTACAGCATGGAATATAACGGGCAACAGTTTTTATCAGGTTGCAACTTTAAGTCCAACTGCAGCAATTGGTTTTAACGTGATATTAATCGCAGCCGGTGATGGATACACCGTCAATAATAACTACATCGGCGGGTCTGCTCCCAACTGCGGTGGCGGACCCTGGACCCTTAATGGAAACGGTACACCTCCTACCATTGCCAATTTTATTTATGGTATACGTTTCGCCGGGGGCCTTACTACAAATCCCAGTACTGTTCAGGGGAACACGATTGCAAATATTGCACTCTACACAAACCCGAGTGCATCCTCAATTTATTTTACAGGATTTATTTCAGTGATCGGGATGCAGAATCTTAACAACAATGTTATCGGTGCAGCAACAGGCACCGGATCTATCACTATCAATGTGGGGTTAAATGCATCAGGCTATAACCCTGTTTACGAGGGAATCGATTTTCGCGGACAATATGGAAATGTGACGAACAATGTGCTGGGATCCATAACCGTAAACCCACCATCAGGATCATCCTCAACCTTATATATACTCGTAAGAGTACTCTCGGTAACCCCTACAGTTCAGAATTCCAACTGCACGGTCAGTGGTAATGTCGTCGGAAGCCTCACAACAGCAGCAAGTATCCAAACCCCTTCCTTAACCTTCCCTCCGGTGATAATCCAGGGACTTTTCACCTCTACAACAGGATCAGGGTCTGCTCTCATGACAATTTCCAACAACACCGTTGCCAATATTAGTAATCTTAATAGTCATGCCACTTCCTACCTGGTGGGACATTATCAGTCCAGTTCGACGGTTCCGATTCTTTCAGTGGGAAATACGGTCAGAGATTTAACGGCTGCCTCACAAAATTTAACCATTGCGGGGATGTCGTCACTTGTAGGGATGTATTCAGTAAATTCTGTCCCCGGCTCTATTATCAGATTGAATAATATTTATAATCTTTCAAATACGGATCCTACTACTGCCGTGGGAGTTCATGCCATGTATCTCGTGCATTCTGCAGGCAGCCTGCTGGTCGAAAAGAATTTTATCCATAACATATCGACAGCCAGCAACTCTGCAACATCCCAGGTCGATGGTATCTATGTAAATTGCAGCGGAACTTATGTTACTGCAAAAAATAACATGATCCAACTTGGTATAAATATTAATGGCACAGCCAATACTGCCAGTTCAGTGATCAATGGGATTTATGAAACGGGGGCGACCATTGACAGTATCCTCAACAACAGTGTATATATAGGTGGGGCACCGGCCGCCGGGACAACGGGAAGTACATACGCATTCAACAGCACCACTACACCTGCCTTAAGCACACCGCGTGTTTATCTTGACAACATCTTTTACAATGCACGTTCAGGAGGCTCCACGGGTGAACATTATGGGATTAAAGTAGCAGGCGCTCTTCAATTCCCATTGGGATTGACAAGCAATTATAATCTGATAATTTCCAATGGAGCCGTTGGCGGTGTTTTTGGCTCTTTTAATGCCATTGACCAACCCACATTTGCCGCATGGAAGAACACGGTTGGAACAGATATCGCAAGCGGGAATGCCGATCCTAACTTTGTCGCTCCTACCGGCAATACTGCCACCGCAAATCTTCATGTTCAGAGTCCGACGCCTATTGAAGGAGCCGGTATTGCGCTTTCCAGTGTCACCGACGATTTTGATGGTCAGGTCAGAAGTACCTTAACGCCAACTGATGTGGGTGCCGACGCAGGAAACTTTACGCTTTCAGCCGATGTTTTCGGACCAAATATTACCTACATTGCACTTGGCAATGGGCTTGTTGCCGGTACAAGGGTTCTTACAAACTGGGCAACCATTACAGATAATATTGGAGTAGCAACAGGTGCCAACCTGCCCAGGATTTATTACAAGAAATCGACTGATGCCAATGCATTTGTGGGGAATACATCTGCCAGTAATGGGTGGAAATATGTGGTTGCGAGCAATTCAAATACGCCATTCAGTTTTACCATTAATTATGCCTTATTACAAGCTCCTGTTGCAGCCGGTGATGTTATTCAATACTTCGTTGTAGCCCAGGACAATGCGAATAATCTGAGTTCCTGGTACCCGATGGCAGGTTTCAGCGCAACACCACCTGTACAGAATATCAATGCAGCGCCTACAAATTTTCAGTCGTATACTATCGTGGCAAATTCCATTCCTACCACTATCACGGTTCCCGGAACTTATGCAAGTCTTACCAATACCGGTGGTGCGTTTGACATGATCAACCAGGGAGTAATTGTCGGCAATACAACGATCAATATTACCGCCGACCTGACATCAGAACTGGGGACGGTTGCATTAAATGCCTGGGCAGAAGATCCTCCAGGATCCAACTTTAAAGTGGTTATCCAACCCGATGCAGCAATTTTGCGTACCATCAGCAGTACTGCTACCTTGGCTGCAGGTACCGGCCTGGTCAGGACCAATGGTGCAAGCCGGTTGACCATCAACGGGAAAGCAGGCAAACTCCTTACCTTCCGTTTCACCAATACGACTCCTGCAAGCAACCAGCCAACCATCCAATTCAATAATGGCTCGGTGAACGACACCCTGGAGTACTGTACCATTGAAAGCAACAGTTCTTCCACAACATATGGCTCCGTGAACATCGGGTACCTTTCCACTGCTGCCAACACGGTTGTGATCAGGAACAATGATATCCGTGATGCTACAGCAGGTACAACAGGTTTACAAGCAGCAGGGATCGTTTCCTCTTCCGTCCTGAATAATATTAAAATTATAAATAATAACATTTATAATTTTAATACTTATGGTATTTACAGCAGTGGTGGATCAGCAGATGGCGCAGTAATTTCGGGTAACAGTTTTTATTACAATTCTGCTCTTACAAACACCTCAACACAGTATTGCATCTATTTCATCAGTGCATTGAATAACCATACCATCAGCGGGAATTACATGGGCGGACAAGCACCATTATGTGGTGGTGCTGCCTGGAATAACACTACTACATACTCTCTTGAGGGGATTTATGCCAACTTCGGAGTTATAGTACCCAGCACGGTTTCCAATAATACCTTTCAAAACATTAACAGTTCCAATGTCGGATCTTCTTATCTCTATCCTTTCTGGCTTACAGCAGGTGTAATCAATATAACGAATAATCTGATTGGCAGTACTACTGTTCCCGGCTCCATTACTTGTGCCGGAACCGGATATTTATACGGGTTTTATGTATCAACTTCAAGTGTTGCGCCAACCTCGGTGCAGGGCAATATTGTTTCAGGATTGAATTTTACCAGTGCGACCGGAGGATACATCTATGGATTCGAATTGCTTGGAGGTCTGTTCCAGGTGGGGAATATCACCCCTAATGTTGTTGGAAGCAATACTGTAGCAGGTTCTATTACCTATGCAGGAACAGGGGGTATTTATGGAATATATTCGACGTCTGCAAACCCGGGAAATGATATTGAAAACAACATCATCGGTAACTGGACCTTAACAGGAACTACTGGTTCGCCTTACCTAAGGGGAATGTATCTTTATTCTGCCAATGTTAAGAAGAATAAGATCCTCAGCTTCACTTGCTCCAATGCCGCACTGACACCATATCTTTATGGTATATATGCTAATGGGACTGCCGGTGTAACGAATGAATACTCAAACAACCTGATCACCTTAGATGCAGGAGTAGCCACGAATCCAATAATTTATGGGTTCTATGATGCTTCCACGACAAATCTTATTAATTTTTACTTTAACGACATCTATATAAGCGGACCTGCAACCACAACTTCTTCGACTTATGCGTATTATCGCAGCAGTACGGGTTTTTATACCTTCGAGAACAATATCATTGCCAATAAGAGGCTTGCGGGGGGTACAGGATTGCATTATGCAGTTTATCTATCTTCCACAGGATCCTGGAATTCCAATTACAATGATTTATATTCTCTTGCAGGTCCACTGGGATACTATAATGCAACCAACGTACTGACACTCGCTGCATGGCAAGCTGCAACTGCGGCTGATTACACTTCGCAGAATGTCGATCCGTTATTTACTTCATCTACTGACCTGCATACCGCAGTTCCTGCATTGAATAATGCCGGAGTGACTATTCCTGCGGTAACAACAGATTATGCCGGGGTTACCCGTGGAAATCCTCCTGATATCGGCGCGTATGAGTTTTCGCTGTCACCGGTCGTTACTACTATTGCTGCAACCGGTGTTACCACTACTACAGCAACTGTGAACGGCACGGTCAATGCACAGAATGAGAGCGTCGCTACATTCTTCGACTACGGGGTGACAGTCGCATATGGAAGTACTGTTGCTGCTACACCAACACCGGTGAGTGGTTTGGTGACCACAAATATTAGTGCAGGCCTGACAGGTTTGCAGCCTGCAACACTATACCATTACAGGGCAAGAGGTGTTGCCAACAGCACGCCATACGTGGGTGTTGACATGACATTCACCACTGCAGCCGCACCCGCAACAGTTGTGACTGTCGCAGCAACAGCCATTTTTTCAACATTTGCAACACTGAATGGAACCGTCAATGCAAATAATTCTTCGACAACTTCCTGGTTTGATTATGGTCTGACTACGGCTTACGGAACGACTGTTGCCGGCGTACCGGCTACCGTTACAGGAAATACAGTAACACCTGTTCTGGCTAATCTTACCGGTTTACAACCCTGCACTCTTTACCATTTCAGGATAAAAGGCACGAATGTCGCAGGAACTGCCAATGGTGGTGACCTGACATTTACAACCCTGCAAGCGGCACCAACAGCAGTGACCACTGCGGCTACCAGTGTTACGCAAACCTCTGCAATCCTGAATGGAACGGTAAATGCGAATTGCGCATCATCTAACGTAACTTTTAACTACGGGTTAACGGTAGCATATGGGTCTACCGTTCCAGGCATCCCAAGCCCTGTTAACGGGAATACCCCAACAGCAGTCAGCGCAAGCATCAGTGGTCTTACCTTAAACACAACTTACCATTACCAGGTTTGTGCGACCAATTCAAACGGATCCAGTTGCGGCAGCGATATGACTTTCACTACTGTCTGCCCGGCTGCCGGCCCGGCTGGCCCAATTATAGGACCTGCCTCTGTTTGCCAGGGCGGATCAGGGTATGTTTATACCGTTACCATTCCGAATGCTACAGGTTATGTATGGACACTTCCTATCGGAGGTACGATCACTTCTGGAAACAATACCAATACCATTACGGTGAGTTATGCGTACAATGCAGTTCCCGGTTATATAATGGTTTATGGTACTGCTCCCTGCGGCAACGGTGCACCTTCACAATTGTTAATTAACATGAATGCTCCTGCAAACCCGACCATTGCCGGACCTGCATCTGTATGCATCAACAGCATGGGGAATGTCTATACTACCCAGTCGGGTATGACCAATTACATCTGGACTGTCACCGGCGGAACGATCACTGCAGGCGGCGGACTGGCCAACAACACCGTTACAGTGACCTGGACATCGGCAGGCGCAAAGACGGTTTGTGTGAACTACACAAATGCCAACGGTTGTGCCGGTCTTGCACCGTATTGTTATAATGTTACTGTCAACCCATTGCCGGTTCCGACTATTTCAGGACCAAGCCCTGCATGCAGTAACGTACCGGGTCTTGTATATTCGACACAAACAGGGATGACAACTTATCTCTGGAGCATCTCTGCCGGCGGCTCCATCACGGGAGGCATTGGAACCAGTGCTGTCACCGTTACATGGAGTACCCCGGGCGCTCAGACTCTTTCTGTAAACTATACCAATGGTAACGGTTGTACTGCTGTTGCACCAACTGTTTACCCGGTAACCGTTAACAGTACTGTTACCCCTACCATCACAGGCAGTACGAACTTATGTGTCAACTCTGGGTATTACACCTATACAACCCAACCAGGAATGACCAACTATCTCTGGAACATCTCTTCCGGTGGGGTTATCAATTATGGTTCGGGCACAAACGCAATCACCGTGACATGGGTAACCCCGGGAGCTCAGTGGGTAAGCGTAAATTTCACCAATCCTTCGGGATGCTCCTCTCCAAATCCAACAACGTTAAACGTAACGGTTAACCCGCTACCGGGACCGGCTGGTTCCATTACGGGTACTGCTACCGTTTGCGGAGGAACCAATGGTGTAGCCTATTCCGTTGCTCCGATAACAGGAGCTACCGCTTATGTATGGGCACTCCCGGCAGGAGCTACCATTGCTTCAGGAGGAAATACCAACGCTATCACCGTGAACTTTGCTGGCAATGCATCCAGTGGTGTTATCATTGTTACCGGTAACAACACTTGCGGCGACGGCCAGGCTTCACCTCCGTTTGCTGTA
Organism: uncultured Bacteroidales bacterium; assembly: GCA_963800585.1. Classification (GTDB taxonomy): domain Bacteria; phylum Bacteroidota; class Bacteroidia; order Bacteroidales; family FEN-979; genus FEN-979. The sequence continues at coordinate 96,458 of CAWDBP010000008.1, read as the reverse complement.
ACGGTAAATCCTTTACCCGATCCGGCAGGAACTATTACCGGCCCTGCCAGTGTTTGCCAGGGTGCTACAGGTAAAGTTTACACGGTTCCGGCTATAAACAATGCCACGGGTTATGCGTGGACAACCCCCGCCGGTGCTACCATCACCAGTGGAGCCAATACCAATACCATCACTGTTGATTTCAGTAACTCTGCAGCTTCAGGCAACATTACCGTGGCCGGGACCAACTCCTGCGGAAACGGTACCGTTTCCCCGAATTTCGCAGTAACCGTGAATCCTGTTCCTGTTACTCCTGTTGTTACCAATCACGGCGACACATTACATAGCAGCGCTCCAACAGGCAACCAGTGGTATGACATGTCAGGAATAATCACCGGGGCCACAGGGCAAACCTACGTTGCAACCGTGAATAGTTATTATTGGGTTGTAGTAACGCTGAACGGATGTTCTTCCGCTGAATCAAACCACCTTCAGATCATCACTACCGGTATTGACTCACATTCATCAGCTTCAATCAATGTATATCCCGTTCCAAACGATGGACGATTCACTGCCTCCATCACTACTGCTTCCGATCAGACCTTCTCCATCAGGGTTTTTAACAACCTTGGAGTAAAGATCTTCGAAGAAACGAAGGTAGAGGTAAATGGTACTATTCAGAAGGTTATCGACCTGAGACCGGTACCGGATGGAGTTTATTCAGTGATCTTTGAAAACAGCCTGAACCAGGTCGTGAAGAAGATCATAGTTAATAAATAGCGGACATTCGTTACGCATAACGCGTGACGCGTGACGCGTAACGCGAACAAATTGTCAATTATCACTTAAAAAGCCCTGCCGGATACGGTGGGGCTTTTTTTTATTCATTTCTATTTTGAAATTTAGATTTTCTGTTATAATTTAGTGGGGTCATTTTACAGATAACAAATTATAACACTATATAGATTACAGTTATTAACTTAAAAACAAAAAAAATGATGAAAACAAAAGTTACCTATTCGTCAGTGGCGATGAGGATTATGATCTTTCTTTTTGCCATTATTGGTTCTGGTATCCTGGCGCAGAATGTGCCTGAGTACATGTACTTTAAATTTGATGCTCCGGGCAACCAGGTAAATTCTGCAAGTGCGCCTGTCGGTAATAATCCTGCCACTCTTACCGGGATGACCATCGGGGGTACCGGACAATTCGGGACTGCCATGATTGGAGACAATATTTATCTTGATGGAGTAAATACCGGTTGGGCAACATCTATGCCTGCTACTGGTTGGACGATCTCGATGTGGCTGAATAATTTGCCAAGTAATACAAACCTGAATTACTTATTCGGAGATGTAAATGCAACATCCTTCCGTTGCTTCCTGGGCGGTGCAGCCGGTGCAGGGAATCTTCTACTCAGAACAACAGGATTAACGGGCTGGACAGATGTAACTGTGTCTACTGTGGCCCCTGGTCCAACAGTTGTGACTTTTGTCTTCACGGGAACATCTATCAAGTATTATATAAATGGTGTTTTGACAGGTACGGTTGCTGAGTCAATCGGAGCCATAACCGGTTCGGGACCATTCTATGTTGGAACATACAATGCTTCCGGTTATGGAGGATTGCCTTCAGGAGGGATGATGGATGAATTCCGTATGTACAATCGTGCGCTTTCAGATGCGGAAGTCGGATCCACATGGAACCAGCAATTACCCCTCGGAGCACCTCCTGTTGTTGTGACCACTGCAGCCACATCCATCACAGGAAACTCAGCTTCCTTAAACGGAACTGTAAATGCTAGTGGCGCATCCACTGCAGTTACGTTTGAATATGGATTGACAACTTCTTATGGGACGACTGTTCCGGGTGTACCGGCAACAGTTACAGGAAACACAGTCACTCCCGTTACGGCAGCAATAACTGGGTTAACTAACGGTACAACTTACCATTTCAGGGTGGATGGTGTGAATTCCTTTGGAACTTCATACGGCAGTGATATGACCTTTACCACACTGGGACCTCCACCTACGGTTGTTACTACAGCCGCCACAGGAATAGCGGCAACTACTGCTACACTGAACGGGACTGTAAATGCAAACAATGCATCCACGACGGTTACATTCAATTATGGGTTAACAACTTCTTATGGATCGACGGTTGCGGGAGTGCCCGCGACGGTGACTGGTAACACGGTAACACCTGATGCTGCTGCCATTAGCGGATTGACAGCCAACACTACATACCATTTCCGGATCAGCGGAGCCAGTGCAAATGGCACAACCAACGGGAATGATATGACTTTCACTACAACAGGACCGCCACCTACAGTGGTAACTAATGCTGCAACCGGTGTTACGGGAACCACTGCGACCCTCAATGGGACGGTCAATGCGAATGGCCTTGTGTCGACCGTAACTTTCGAATATGGTCTTACTGCGGCATATGGAACTACTGTACCCGGTGTTCCGGCAACAGTATCAGGAAGTACAGCCACTCCAGTAACCGCGGCTATTACGGGCCTATTGCCAGGCAACACTTATCATTTCAGGGTTGACGGTGTTAATGCCAACGGTACTTCCTATGGGAACGATATGACATTCATCACTCCTTCGCTAGCTCCAAATATTACCACTTATGCTGCAACCGCCATCAACACGACCATTGCCACATTGAATGGACTTGGAAATGCAAATGGCGCTTCCACGACAGTATGGTTTGACTGGGGGTTGACAGCAGCATATGGAACAACAGTTCCTGGCACCCCTGCAACAGTAAACGGTAACACCGACACCCAGTTTTCTACAAACCTTACGGGTTTGACAAATGGTACTACCTATCATTACAGGGCAAGAGGTGTAAATAGCAACGGAACCACGAATGGAAACGACATGACCTTTGTGACCGGTTGCTTCTCAGCAGGACAAGCCGGACCAATTACTGGTCCCGGCCAGGTATGCCAGGGTGGTTCAGGTTATGTATATACCGTTGCTCCCATTGCCAATGCTTCCGGATATGTATGGACGGTACCGGTTGGTGGTTCAATAACATCCGGCGCTAATACCAACATTATCACGGTAAGCTATTCTCCGACTGCTGTTCCCGGATATGTTTATGTTTATGGCACTGCTGCATGTGGTAATGGGGCTCCATCACAGCTTGGCGTTGCTATGAATGCACCGGCAACACCTTCAATTGCAGGTCCTGCTAACGCTTGCCTGAACGTCCCTGGAAATGTATATACCACACAATCGGGTATGAGTAACTATATCTGGACTGTTTCAGCTGGTGGCTCTATTACCAGTGGTGGAACAACCTCAAGCAATACAGTTACTGTAACATGGATTTCAGCCGGTGCCAAGACAGTAAGTGTGAATTATAACAGCATTTACGGATGCCCCGGCCTTGCACCCGCAGTATACAATGTTACAGTCAATCCATTACCTGTTCCCACAATCAGCGGACCAAACCCAGGTTGTACAGGAGTTCTGGAAACATACATTACCCAGGCAGGTATGAATAGTTATCTATGGGGCATATCAGCCGGGGGCTCAATTATTTCAGGGTCAGGCACCAATGCCATCACGGTCAACTGGACTGCAACAGGAGCCCAGTCAGTATCTGTAAATTATACCAATGCCAACGGATGTACGGCAACATCTCCGACGAATTATCCGGTTACCATAAACGCAACCACTGTTCCGGTCATTACCGGCCCAAACAACGTTTGCGTGAATTCCGGTTATTCAACCTATACTACTCAGGCAGGCATGACTGCCTACAACTGGACAATCTCCTCCGGAGGTACTATTTCTTATGGCGGCGGAACCAATTCAATTTCAGTGACATGGACAACGATTGGTGCACAATGGGTAAGTGTAAACTTCGTAAATCCTTCGGGATGCTCACCAACGGCACCCACTCTATATAATGTCACTGTTAGTGGTACGCCGGGTGCAGCAGGTAATATAACTGGTACAGCTACTGTTTGCGCAGGTGCAAATGGAATAGCTTATTCCGTTGCTCCGGTTACCAATGCGGTTGCTTATGTATGGACATTGCCTACAGGCGCCACAATAGCATCGGGAGCCAACACCAATAGCATCACTGTGAATTATGGAACCACAGCAACAAGCGGTAATATTACGGTTTATGGAAACAATATTTGCGGAAACGGCACTGTTTCACCCGCATTTCCTGTGACTGTAAATCCATTACCTAATGCTGCAGGCAGCATCACCGGCCCGTCCTCTGTTTGCACGGGGGCGCAAGGCGTTGTTTATACGGTCCCTCCTATTACAGGCGCATCCGGGTATACATGGAGCTTGCCCGATGCAGTCGTTATTGTAAGCGGGGCCAATACCAATACCATAACGGTCAATTTCATGCCTAATGCGACATCCGGCAATATCTCTGTGATGGGAACCAACTCCTGCGGAAATGGCACAGTTTCACCAAACTTCCCGGTGACCGTCAATCCAATTCCTGCTACTCCGGTTGTCACAAATACAGGAACGACCTTACACAGCAGTGCAGCCAGTGGCAACCAGTGGTACTACCAGGGAACCCTCCTTGTAGGGGCTACCGGGCAGACCTATGTTGCAACAGTGGATGGGTATTACTGGACTATGGTTACACTCAACGGTTGCTCTTCGGACACCTCAAACCACAGACTGATCCTCACAACCGGCATTGATCAGCATTCATCTGCAGTGATCAACTTATACCCGGTTCCCAATGTCGGACAGTTTAACGTTTCCATTACTACAGTTTCAGAAGAATCTTTCACAATCAGGGTTTATAACACCTTTGGGGTGAAGATCTATGAAGAAACGAAAGTTGATGTAAATGGTTCGCTAAATATGGTGATCGACCTGAGGCCGGTACCAAATGGTGTCTATACAGTGATCTTTGAAAACAGCCAAAACCAGGTTGTTAAGAAGATTGTTGTCAATAAGTAGCGAAGAACCCCACCACCGACCCCTCCCCCAAGAGGGAGCGGAAGTTGGTGACACTTGACGCGAACAAATTATCAAAAAAAAGTCCTGCCGAAACCGGCGGGGCTTTTTTTTGATAATTTTTTTTTTATCTGTTCATTTTCTATTGTTTTATCATATATTTGTTACCTGTTATTTTTGGAAAGAAGAGTTTCTAATTCATATATTTGCTACAGATTATTTTTGGAAAGCCTTGTCTCTCATTTTTTATAGTTTTTTATATTACCAGTTTTCAATATTTTAAGTAAATTCGTCAGGGAATTTTTGAAATATATAAACCGGAGTTTTAAACAACCAAAAACCAGTAAACATGAACAATTTAAACAAATTTATTTTCTTCCTGCTACTAATTGCAGGATTGAATAGTTCGTTGACGGCACAAACCCCTCAATACTATAATTACAATACAGCGGGTAGTGCAAATTCTTTCCCATGGAATATCACTGCAGGTAAAGATGTCCAATTACTTTATCTTGCCGGAGATTTTAATCAGCCCTCAGCTGCCCCGGCAGGAAATATCGTAAGTATTGCTTTCAGAATAAATGAAAGTTATCCTTTAGGTCCATGGACTTATACCACTCTTACAATAAAAATGGGACAAGCGGCTATTACTACTTTGCCTACCGGGGCGTTTTATACAGGGTCGCTTACTGCAGTTTATACCAGGGCTTCGGTTAGTTTATCTGCAGCCGGAGGTACATGGCTGACCCTGACTCTTGACTCACCGTTTGCTTATGATCCCACTCAAAGTTTAATTGTAGATGTTGGACAATGCAGTGTTGCGGGAGCAACGGGATATAGTTCATGTTATTTTAGCGGGACGGGGTACAGGAGAATTTATTCATCCGGAGGATGTTCTTTTACATATGGCGGCGAAGACGGATCAATATACGCCTGTGGAATTAATATTTCATCCAGCGGGCCTCCTGTTTGTGTGACCACAGCCGCATCAGCAGTCACAGGCACATCTGCGACACTGAACGGCACGGTTAATGCGAACGGCCTAAGCACAACTGTTACTTTTAATTATGGATTGACTACATCCTATGGTTCCACCGTTTCGGGTATACCCGCAACGGTCTCGGGAACTACCGCTACAGCAGTCAGTGCAGCCATTTCAGGTTTGGCAAACAATACCACCTATCACTTCCGGGTTGTTGGCGTAAACTCCAGCGGAACTACAAACGGGAATGATATGACCTTTACAACCCTCGGTCCTCCTCCTACTGTTGTCACCACGGCAGCTACAGGTATCGGGCTTAACACTGCTACAGTAAATGGAACAGTGAATGCTAATGGTACTTCGACAGCTGTTTCTTTCAATTTTGGATTAACTACTTCTTACGGATCGACCATTGCAGGGACACCCTCACCGGTTACAGGAAATACCGTAACAAGTGTGAGCGCCGCTCTTGCGGGGCTGCTTGCCAACACAACCTATCATTACCAGGTGGTTGGCACCAGTGCCGCTGGGACTTCCAATGGCAATGACATGACATTTGTTACGGCGGGTCCTCCAATTGTTGTTACAAACCCTGCTACCAATATCACTCAAACTACTGCCCAATTAAACGGAACAGTAACAGCTAACAATTTATCCACCGCGGTGAGTTTCAACTGGGGGTTGACTACATCCTATGGAAATGTTGCAACCGGGACTCCGTCGCCTGTGACCGGTAATACAGCCACTCCTGTTTTGGCGAACCTCACAGGGTTGACAAACGGTGCCACATATCATTTCCGGTGTGTCGGTGTAAATGCAGGAGGAACAACCAACGGTGCCGACCAATCCTTCCAAACCGGGTGCGTACCGCCCGCGGCTCCCGGTGCGATTTCCGGCCCGGTTAATGTTTGCCAGGGCGCTTCAGGATATGTTTACAGCATCTCACCCATCCCAAATGCCACCAGTTACACCTGGACAGTTCCGGTTGGAGCGAGCATCACTGCAGGTCAGGGTACACTCAGCATTACTGTCAGTTATTCTATTTCTGCCCAATATGGATTTGTCACAGTTGCCGGAATTGGCTCGTGTGGAAACGGACCTGCCGGTTCACTGACAATCAATGTATTTTCCCCACCTTCGCCAACCATTACAGGCCCGGCAACAGTCTGCAAGGGTAGTACAAACAATGTTTACCTGACCCAATACGGTTTCACCAACTATATTTGGGCCGTTACAGGAGGTACGATCACGGCAGGACAGGGAACCTATTCTGCTACCGTAACATGGAATACCAGCGGAGCTCAGACGATCAGTGTTAATTATAACAATTTAAATGGCTGTTCAGCTCCTACTCCGACTGTCTATAATGTTACCGTGAATGCCCCACCAACTCCGACAATTTCGGGTCTGAACAACTTATGCGTAAATTCCGGTGCATATTCTTACACCACACAAACCGGGTTTACAAATTATGTCTGGACTGTTACAAGCGGAGGAACTATTAATTCAGGCCAGGGTACAAGTACGCTTAACGTGACCTGGAATGCTTCAGGATCTCAGAATGTAAGTGTAAACTATTCCAATGGAAACGGATGTTCAGGTTTGGCTCCGACTGTATACCCGGTTACTGTCAATCCTTTACCTGATAATGCAGGAACAATCACCGGAACTGCAACAGTTTGTGCAGGAGCTTCAAACATCGCTTATTCTGTAGCCCCCATTGCAAACGCAATAACCTACATCTGGACGCTACCTGCGGGAGCAAGTAATGCAAACGGTTCTGCATCGAATTCCATCCTCGTTGACTATGCAAACAACGCAGTTTCCGGAAACATTCTCGTTTATGGAAACAACCTTTGCGGCAATGGGGGATCTTCACCTGCGTTTCCGGTGACGGTAACTTCATTACCTGATCCTGCAGGTACTATTACCGGTCAGGCTCAGGTGTGCCAGGGTGCTACAGGTGTGGTTTACACAGTTCCTGCTATAAACAATGCCACAGGTTATACATGGACAGTTCCTACAGGCGCCACCATTATGAGTGGGAATAATACAAATACCATCACTGTTGATTTCGCCGCTAATGCTGTTTCCGGAAACATTACTGTTCTCGGGACCAATTCCTGCGGTAACGGCACTGTTTCCCCGAACTTCGCAGTGACCGTGAATCCAATTCCTGTTACTCCGGTAGTCACAAACACGGGAACAATGTTACATAGCAGTGCAGCCGCAGGTAACCAGTGGTACTACCAGGGAACCCTCCTTGTTGGGGCTAACGGACAGACCTACGTTGCAACAGTGGATGGTTATTACTGGGATGTGGTTACACTCAACGGTTGTGCTTCCGATACCTCGAACCACAAACTGATCCTCACAACCGGAATTAATCAGCATTCATCAGCTGTGATCAATTTATACCCGGTTCCAAATGAGGGGATGTTCAATGTTTCCATTACTACAGTTTCCGAAGAATCCTTCTCCATCAGCGTTTACAACAGCCTTGGGGTAAAGATCTATGAAGAAACGAAGGTTGAGGTAAATGGTTCGCTAAATAAGGTGATCGATCTGAGGCCGGTACCAAACGGAGTTTATACAGTGATCGTTGAAGACAGCCAGAACCAGGTTGTTAAGAAGATCGTTGTTAGTAAATAGATATTGGGTATTGGGTATTGGGGAACAGGTACTTATTACTGCCTGCAATAGGCAGTAGTACTTGAAATAAATTCGTAATCTTTAGTTAAAAAAGCTTTGCCGGAAACGGTGGGGCTTTTTTTTTGATATTTTTTTTCATCTGTAATTTTTATAGTGTTTTATCATATATTTGTTACCAATTATTTTTTGGAAAGGAGAGTTCTGATTCATATATTTGCTACAGATTATTTTTGGAAAGCCGCGTTTCTCATTTTTTATAGTTTTTTATATTACAACTGTCAAGTACTTTAAGTGATTTAGTCAGGGAATTTTTAACATATATAAACCGGAGTTATTAACAACCAAAAACCAGAAAACATGAACAATTTCTACAAATTTATTACCTTCCTGCTACTAATAATTGCAGGATTGAATAGTTCGTTGACGGCACAGCCTCAGTATTATAATTACACTGGAGCGGGAAATGGATCAAATTCTTTCCCTTTTAATGTTGCCGCGGGAAAAGATGTTCAATTACTCTATCTTGCAGGTGAGTTTAATCAGCCGACACCTGCTCCTGCTGGAAATATCATAAGTATTTCACTCTTTTTTAATGGTGGTTTTGGTCCGGCTACTTATACAAACCTGGCCATAAACCTGGGTCAATCAACGATCACTAGTTTAACAAGTGGCGCCTTTTACACAGGACCCATGACTACAGTTTATACCAGGACTTCGGTTACTTTAACCGCTTCATCCAGTGCATGGTTCACTTTTACTCTTGACACCCCCTTTCCTTATGATCCTACTCAAAGTTTAATTGTTGACATCGGACAATGCGGAGTTTCGGGAACACTTGGTGGAACTAATGCTTTTACAAATTTATCTGGTAACAGGAGAGTATGGTCGGTTGGTGGATGCCCGTTTGCACCTTATGCCAGTTCCAGCATATATAACTACAATATGGGAATAACTCTTGCATCCAGCGGGCCTCCTGTTTGCGTAACCACAGCAGCCACAGCAGTCACAGGCACCTCTGCGACCCTGAATGGCACGGTTAATGCTAACGGCCTAAGCACGACAGTTACTTTTAACTATGGATTGACCACAGCTTATGGTACCACGGTTCCGGGTGTACCCGCCACAGTCACTGGAACAACCGTTACCCCAGTCAGTGCAGCCATAACCGGCCTGGCAAACAATACAACCTACCATTTCCGGGTGGTTGGAGTTAACTCCGGTGGAACTACAAACGGGAATGATATGACCTTTACAACCCTCGGCCCTCCGCCTACTGTTGTCACCACGGCAGCTACAGGTATCGGGCTTAACAGTGCTACTGTTAATGGAACAGTGAATGCAAACAATGCTTCCACGGTAGTGACCTTTAATTATGGGTTAACTACTTCATATGGATCCTCGATTGCAGGGGTACCCTCACCGGTTACAGGAAATACCGTAACAAGTGTGAGCGCCGCTCTTGCGGGGCTGCTTGCCAACACAACTTATCATTACCAGGTGGTTGGTGTTAATTCAGGCGGAACTTCCAATGGCAATGATATGACATTTACAACGGCTGGTCCTCCCATTGTTGTTACAAACCCTGCTACCAATGTAACTCAAACTACAGCCCAATTGAACGGAACAGTAACGGCTAACAATTTATCCACCGCGGTGAGTTTCAATTGGGGGTTGACAACAGCCTATGGAAATATTGCAACCGGGACTCCGTCGCCAGTTACCGGTAATACAGCCACTCCTGTTTTGGCAAACCTCACCGGGTTGACAACCGGGACCACCTATCATTACCGGTGTGTCGGTGTAAATGCAGGAGGAACAACCAACGGTGCAGATCAATCTTTCCAAACAGGGTGCACACCTCCCGCGGCTCCCGGTGCGATTTCCGGCCCGGTTAATGTTTGCCAGGGCGCTTCAGGATATATTTACAGCATTTCACCCATCCCAAATGCCACCAGTTACACCTGGACAGTTCCGGTTGGAGCGAGCATCACTGCAGGTCAGGGTACACTCAGCATTACTGTCAGCTATTCTATTTCTGCACAATATGGGTTTGTTACAGTTGCCGGAATTGGCTCCTGTGGAAACGGACCTGCCGGTTCACTGACAATCAATGTATTTTCCCCACCTTCGCCAACCATTACAGGCCCGGCAACAGTTTGCAAGGGTAGTACAAACAATGTTTACCTGACCCAATATGGTTTCACCAACTATGTTTGGGCCGTTACAGGAGGCACGATCACGGCTGGACAAGGAACCTATTCTGCTACCGTAACATGGAATACCAGCGGAGCTCAGACGATAAGTGTAAACTATAACAATTTGAATGGCTGTTCAGCTCCTACTCCGACTGTCTATAATGTTACCGTGAATGCCCCACCAACTCCGACAATTTCGGGTCTGAACAACTTATGCGTAAATTCCGGTGCATATTCTTATACAACACAATCCGGGTTTACAAATTATGTGTGGACTGTTTCCAGTGGAGGAACAATTAACTCAGGCCAGGGTACAAGTACCCTAAATGTGACCTGGAATGCGGCAGGATCACAAAATGTCAGCGTGAACTATTCCAATGGAAACGGATGTTCAGGTTTGGCTCCGACTGTATACACGGTTACTGTCAATCCTTTACCCGATAATGCTGGAACAATCACCGGAACTGCAACAGTTTGTGCAGGAGCTTCAAACATCGCTTATTCTGTAGCTCCCATTGCAAACGCAATAACCTACATCTGGACGCTACCTACGGGAGCAAGTAATGCAACCGGTTTGGCATCGAATTCCATCCTCGTTGACTATGCAAACAACGCAGTTTCCGGAAACATTCTCGTTTATGGAAACAACCTTTGCGGCAACGGGGGATCTTCACCTGCGTTTCCGGTGACGGTAACTTCATTACCTGGTCCTGCAGGTACTATTACCGGTCAGGCTCAGGTGTGCCAGGGTGCTACTGATGTGGTTTACACAGTTCCGGTTATAAACAATGCCACTGGTTATACATGGACAGTTCCGACAGGCGCCACCATCATGAGTGGGAATAATACCAATACCATCACCGTTGATTTCGCAGCTAATGCTGCCTCCGGAAATATCACCGTTCTCGGCACCAATTCCTGCGGTAACGGTACCGTTTCCCCGAACTTCGCAGTGACCGTGAATCCCATTCCTCCTACTCCTGTCGTTACCAATCAGGGAGATACACTGCACAGCAGCGCCCCCACAGGCAATCAATGGTACCACCAGGGAATTCTCCTTGTGGGAGCCACCGGGCAAACTTATGTTGCAACAGTAGATGGTTATTACTGGGATGTGGTTACACTCAGCGGTTGTTCTTCCGATACATCGAACCACAAACTGATCCTCACTGAAGGTATTAACAAGAATTCATCAGCAATGATCAATCTATACCCGGTTCCAAATGAGGGGATGTTCAATGTTTCCATCACTACAGTTTCCGAAGAATCCTTCTCCATCAGCGTTTACAACAGCCTTGGGGTAAAGATCTATGAAGAAACGAAGGTTGAGGTAAATGGTTCGCTAAATAAGGTGATCGATCTGCGGCCGGTACCAAACGGAGTTTATACTGTGATCTTTGAAGACAGCCAGAACCAGGTTGTTAAGAAGATCGTTGTCAATAAGTAGCTAAGAACCCCACCCCCGACCCCTCCCCCAAAGAGCGAGGGGAGGTAAGTGACGCGTGACGCGACCAAATTGTCAATTATCAATTGAATAAAGTCCTGCCGTAACCGGTGGGACTTTTTTTTGATATTTTTTTTTCATCTTTAATTTTTTTTATTGTTTTATCTTATATTTGCTACAGATTATTTTTGGAAAGCCGCATTTCTCATTATTATATTTATTATGTTACAAGTGTTCAGTACTTTATGTGATTTCGTCAGAGAATTCTTGACATATATAATCCAGAGTTATTAACAACCAAAAAACTAGTAAATATGAACAATTTCTACAAATTTATTTCCTTCCTGCTACTAATGGCAGGATTGAATAGTTCATTAACGGCACAGCCTCAATATTATAATCAGATGACATACAGTGGGGGAAATTCATGGCCTTTGAATGCAGTAAACGGTAAAGATGCACAATTGCTTTATCTGTCAGGAGCTTTTGGTACACCTTCAGCAGCTCCAGCAGGAAATATTATAGGTTTTTCGTTATTGTGCAATAATACCTCTGGGCCAACGACCTATACTAACTTAACTATCAAGATGGGACAATCGAACATTACTACTCTTCCTACCGGTGGCTTTTATACGGGGTCACTTACAATTGTCTACACAAGAGCATCAGTGACTTTATCGGGAACTTCAGGTCAGTGGCTGAATTTCACGCTTGACACCCCGTTCCCTTATGATCCCACTCAAAGTTTGATTGTTGATATGGGGCAATGCGGTGCATCGGCAGGTGGTACTATTTCATGCTATTTCACCACCTCAGGTTATAACAGAGCATACTCTGGTACAGGCGTAGGATGTCCTTTTGTTTATTATGGTGAGGATGCAGAAAATTATTGTGCAGGAATAACTTTGGCAACCAGCGGACCTCCTGTTTGTGTGACAACAGCAGCCACGGCAGTCACAGGCACATCGGCAACCCTGAACGGCACGGTTAATGCGAACGGCCTCAGTACGACTGTTACTTTCAACTATGGATTGACCACAGCTTATGGTACGACGGTTCCGGGTGTACCTGCCACAGTCACGGGAACAACCGTTACTCCAGTCAGCGCAGCCATAACCGGCCTGGCAAACAATACAACCTACCATTTCCGGGTGGTTGGAGTTAACTCCGGCGGAACTACAAACGGGAATGATATGACCTTTACAACCCTCGGTCCTCCTCCTACAGTTGTCACCACGGCAGCTACAGGTATCGGGCTTAACACTGCTACAGTAAATGGAACAGTGAATGCTAATGGTACTTCGACAGCTGTTTCTTTCAATTATGGATTAACCACTACTTACGGATCGACCTTTGCAGGGACCCCCTCACCGGTTACAGGAAATACGGTTACAAATGTGAGTGCCGCTCTTGCCGGGCTCCTTGGTAATACTACTTATCATTACCAGGTGGTTGGCAGTAGTGCCGCCGGGACTTCCAATGGTAATGACATGACATTTACAACAGCTGGTCCTCCCATTGTTGTTACAAACCCTGCTACCAATATAACTCAAACTGCAGCCCAATTGAACGGAACAGTAACAGCTAACAATTTATCCACCACTGTGACTTTCAATTGGGGGTTGACAACGGCCTATGGAAATATAGCGACCGGGACTCCGTCGCCTGTGACCGGTAATACAGCCACTCCTGTTTTGGCGAACCTCACTGGATTGACGACCGGTTCCACATATCATTTCCGATGTGTCGGTGTAAATGCAGGAGGAACGACCAATGGTGCAGACCAATCCTTCCAAACCGGGTGTATACCGCCCGCGGCTCCCGGTGCGATTTCTGGTCCGGTTAATGTTTGCCAGGGCGCTTCAGGATATGTTTACAGCATTTCACCCATCCCGAATGCCACCAGTTACACCTGGACAGTTCCGGTTGGAGCGAGCATCACTGCAGGTCAGGGTACACTCAGCATTACTGTCAGCTATTCTATTTCTGCCCAATATGGGTTTGTCACAGTAGCTGGAGTTGGCTCGTGTGGAAACGGGCCTGCCGGTTCACTGACAATCAATGTGTTTTCCCCACCTTCGCCGACCATCACAGGCCCGGCGACAGTATGCAAGGGTAGTACAAACAATGTTTATCTGACCCAATACGGGTTCAACAATTATGTTTGGGCCGTTACAGGAGGCACGATTACGGCAGGACAGGGAACTTATTCAGCTACTGTAACATGGAATACCAATGGAGCTCAGACAATTAGTGTAAATTATACCAATTTAAATGGTTGTTTAGCTCCCACCCCGACTGTTTATAATGTTACCGTGAATGCTTTACCTGTACCTACAATTTCAGGGCAGAACAACTTATGTGTAAATTCCGGTGCATATTCTTATACAACACAATCCGGCTTTACAAATTATGTGTGGAATGTTTCCAGTGGAGGAACGATTAACTCAGGTCAAGGTTCAAGTATCGTGAACGTGACCTGGAATGCTCCAGGATCTCAGAATGTAAGCGTGAACTATTCCAATGGAAACGGCTGCACAGCTCTGAGCCCGACTTCATACGCTGTTACGGTTAATCCTGTACCCGATAATGCAGGACCAATCACAGGAACTGCGACAGTTTGCGCGGGAGCCTCAGGTATCACTTATTCTGTTTCCCCTGTTTCAAATGCAACAGCTTACATCTGGACATTACCTCCGGGAGCAACCAATGTCAATGGCGCTACAACGAATACCATTCTCGTGGACTATGCAAACAATGCAGCATCAGGGAACATGTTTGTCTATGGCAACAACGTTTGCGGTAACGGAGGGTCTTCACCTGCGTTTCCTGTGACGGTAACTTCATTACCTGGTCTTGCAGGTACTATCACTGGTCAGGCTCAGGTGTGCCAGGGTGCTACTGATGTGGTTTACACAGTTCCTGCTATAAACAATGCCACCGGTTATGCGTGGACAGTTCCTACAGGCGCCACCATCATGAGTGGGAATAATACAAATACCATCACTGTTGATTTCGCAGCTAATGCTGCCTCCGGAAATATCACCGTTCTCGGCACCAATTCCTGCGGTAACGGTACCGTTTCCCCGAACTTTGCAGTAACCGTGAATCCCATTCCTGCTACTCCGGTAGTCACAAACATAGGAACAATGTTAAATAGCAGTGCAGCCTCAGGCAACCAGTGGTATTTCATGGGAACCCTCATTGCCGGGGCTACCGGGCAAACCTATGTTGCAACGCTGGATGGTTATTACTGGGATGTGGTAACACTCCTCGGATGTTCTTCAGATACATCGAACCATAAAGAAATCCTCATGGAAGGTATTAACAAGAATTCATCAGCAATGATCAATTTATACCCGGTTCCAAATGAGGGGTTGTTTAATGTTTCCATTACTACAGCTACTGAAGAATCTTTCTCTATCAGCGTTTACAACAGCCTTGGGGTAAAAATCTATGAAGAAACGAAGGTTGAGGTAAATGGTTCGCTAAACAAGGTGATCGACCTTAGACCCGTGCCGAACGGAATTTACACAGTGATCTTTGAAAACAGCCAGAACCAGGTTGTTAAGAAGATTGTTGTTAGTTCATAGGTATTGGGTATTGGGTATTGGGGAACAGGTACTTATTACTGCCTGCAATAGGCAGTAGTACTTGAAATAAATTCGTAATCTTTAGTTAAAAAAGCTTTGCCGGAAACGGTGGGGCTTTTTTTAGATAAAATATTTTTTTGTCCATTATAAAATTTTTTTTCATATATTTGACGCTGCATGTTTTTGAATAGGTTAAATCTCATTATTTAGCGGTTTTTATTATTGTTTCAGACATTCGCATCATAGGAATTTTTTTTCGAGTAATCGAAATAAAATAAATAGTGACCCGGAAATTTTTAGTAACCAAAAAACCAAACCCAAATTAAAGATGAGAAAAATTTTACTATTTTGTGTTGCCCTGTTGTTTACAGGGACCACGTTATTAGGCCAGACAACCTTATTGACAGAGGGCTGGGAAAGCGCACTCCTCAACGGAAACACCCCACCGGCAGGCTGGGGACTTGACGTTATAGCCGGCTCGAATATTACCTATTATATGTCTCAAGGCACTTGGCCGACTATTGCTCCTTATGAAGGACAAAGACTGGTAGATTTCGAATCGTTTAGTTACTCAACCGGTACTAACCGTTTAAAGAGGACCACGCCAATCTCAACTGTCGGCTATAGCAACATTACAGTCGACTTTGAGTGGTACACAGATAACGGATATGCTGGCACCACTACAGAAGGTGTGACTGTTCAGTGGTCGACCGATGGGGTTAACTGGACCAATTCAACGTTCTACATGCGTTATGATCCAACAAACCAATGGGTTCTTGAAACGGCCTCACTGCCGGCAGGCGCAGCAGGACAGGCTAACTTTTATGTTGCACTTTATTTCAACTCCAATTATGGTGATGACTGCCACCTGGACCTTTTGCATGTTAAAGGCACTCCGGCGATACCACCAACAGTTACGACTAACGCTGCCACCGCCATTTTAGCTTATACTGCCACCTTGAACGGAACGGTCAACGCCAATGGCGCATCGACTACAGTCACTTTTAATTATGGACTAACCACTGCTTACGGATCAACGGTAACAGCAGCACAATCTCCTGTTGGCGGCAGCACTGCCACCTCAGTATCTGCTGCCATTGCAGGACTGACTGCCAATACCCTTTATCATTTCAGATGTTCCGGCACCAGTGCAAACGGAACCACCAATGGTGGCGATATGACTTTTACGACCGCCAATGCACCCCCAATTGTTGTAACGACTGCGGCGACGAATGTTTTATATAATACGGCGACCCTCAACGGGACAGTTAATCCTAATGGTTCTTCTTCTACTGTAAGTTTTGATTATGGTTTGACAGTTGCCTATGGTACAACTATTGCCGGGACCCCAAGTCCCGTGAATGGAAACAGTCCTGTGGCAGTTTCAGTGAATGTAGGCGGACTAACACCAGGCACCTTATACCATTTCAGGGTTAAAGGTACCAATGCAGGAGGTACTACAAACGGGAATGATATGACCTTTACCACTTCGGCACAGCCGCCACTAGTTGTAACTCTTGCTGCTACGGGTGTAGCAGGCACCTCAGCTACCATGAACGGAACTGTCAATGCGAACTCAGCTCCCACCACGACAGCATTTGATTATGGCCTCACCATTCCATATGCATTCAGTGTGGCAGGTGTGCCCGCCAATCTCAGTTCAAATGTTGCCACGGCAATTACTGCCAATCTTACCGGGCTTACGAATAACAGCGTTTATCATTTCCGTGCCAAAGCCACAAATTCAGGCGGGACCACATTCGGTAACGACCTCATATTTATCATTGGATGCCCTGCAGCATCCGGTGCAGGAGTCATTTCAGGACCTACCCAGGTTTGCCAGGGCGGTTGTGGTTATGTTTATTCCGTTCCTGTAATACAGGGAGCAACAGGATATATATGGACCCTTCCTGTTGGCGGAACGATCACGAGCGGCGCCAATACCAACTCCATCACTGTGTGTTATGCTGCTAATGCCTCTCCGGGGTATGTATTTGTTTACGGAACTGCTCCTTGCGGAAATGGATCTCCTGCTCAACTTGGTGTAGCCATGAATGCACCGGCAGCACCTTCAATTGCAGGCCCTGCTTCTGTTTGCATAAACAGTGCAGGAAATACTTACACAACCCAGGCAGGGATGAGCAGTTATGTATGGAATGTTTCTGCAGGAGGTTCCATTACTACTGGTGGCGGACCAGCCAATAATACGGTTACTGTTACCTGGAATACGGTCGGAGCACAGACTGTTAGTGTCAATTATAACAATGCCAATGGTTGCACAGGTCTTAGCCCTGCAGTGTACAATGTAACAGTGAATGCATTACCGGTTCCAACGATCAGCGGGCCTGCATCAGGATGCACAACTGTTTCGGCAGTTTACACAACCCAGGCAGGGATGAATACTTATATCTGGGGTGTTTCAGCCGGTGGAACAATTACTTCAGGTGGAGGAACAAATTCAATTGCTGTTTTATGGAATACTGCAGGAGCTCAGAGTGTTACCGTGAACTACACCAATGCAAACGGTTGTACGGCACCTGCGCCGGTAAGCTATCCGGTTACCGTAAATACAACTACCGTTCCGACCATCACAGGGCCAAACAGCGTTTGTGCAAATTCAGGTTATTCCACCTATACTACCCAGGCAGGAATGACAGCCTACAACTGGACTGTTTCCTCCGGTGGAACGATCAATTTTGGTGGCGGAACCAATACTATCACAATGACCTGGACTACACCTGGTGCACAATGGGTAACTGTCAACTTTGTCAATCCTTCAGGATGCTCACCATCGTCACCCACCCAGTTAAATGTCACAGTTAGCGCTCCTCCGGGTGCTGCAGGCAGTATAACAGGTACAGGTACTGTTTGTGCCGGAGCACAAGGTGTGGCTTATTCCACCGGAACAATTGCAAATGCGGTAGCCTATGTATGGACCCTGCCTGCCGGCGCTACAATTGCCACCGGCGCCAATACCAACAATATCACCGTAAACTATGGAGCCACTGCAACCAGCGGTAACATTACTGTTTATGGGAACAACGCTTGCGGTAACGGTACTGTTTCACCCGCATTTCCTGTGACGGTAAATCCCTTACCCGATCCTGCAGGTACCATCACCGGCCCGGCCAGTGTGTGCCAGGGTGCTATGGGTAAGGTTTATACAGTTCCGGCTATAAACAATGCTACCGGTTATACCTGGACGGTTCCTACCGGTGCTACTATCACAGCCGGAGCCAATACCAACACCATAACGGTTGATTTCGGCGCTAATGCCATTTCAGGCAATATTACCGCTGCCGGAACCAACGCTTGCGGAAATGGTACCGCTTCGAACTTCGCAGTGACCGTGAATCCTATTCCCCCCACTCCTGTTGTCACAAATACAGGGACAATGCTTCACAGCAGTGCAGCCACAGGAAATCAATGGTACTACCAGGGAACCCTCCTTGTTGGGGCTACGGGGCAGACTTACGTTGCAACAGTGGATGGTTATTACTGGACTATGGTTACACTCAGCGGTTGTTCTTCAGATACATCGAACCACAAACTGATACTTACAACCGGCATTGGTCAGCATTCATCAACCTCCATTAATATCTACCCGGTTCCCAACGACGGACAGTTTAATGTTTCCATCACCACAGCTTCCGAAGAATCTTTCTCTATCAGGGTTTATAACAACCTCGGAGTAAAGATCTATGAAGAATCGAAAGTTGATGTAAACGGTTCGTTGCAAAAGGTGATCGACCTGAGGCCGATACCGACAGGTATTTATTCAGTGATCTTTGAAAACAGCCAGAACCAGGTTGTGAAGAGGATCGTTGTTAATAAGTAGTTATAATTCGTCACGCGTAACGCGTCACGCGTGACGCGAGTAGATTATCAATTAAAAAAAGGAGTCCTGCCAGAGACGGCGGGACTTCTTTCTTTTACCCTGACATAATAAGCCTTAAATCTTTAGTGACTGAATTTTCCGGATTTCAGAAGGCACTAAATTAATATATAAATGCTTGATCTATAGTCAGAAAAAAATTGAATAAATTTGTTTTATTGATTTAATTTATTTTAACTTTGTTACCTTGTTTGCTATGCTACAACAATATCGTTTATTCTACCATTAATTTCCCGGCCTTTGCTGATAATTTGTGGTGCTTGTTACCTGAAATTGGTTAATCAGGCTTGAAGAAAATAAAATTGACCAAAATATATGCAACCTGAAAATCAGTATTAATCAAACAATCAACTAAAAACAATTCTTATGAGAAAACTAGTACTATTAAGTTTTGCTCTGTTGACAAGTGTTTTTACATTCGGACAGATCAGCGGGACCTATACTATTCCCGGTGCGACCTATACAACAATTGCTTCGGCAATTGCGGCTTTGAACACTTCGGGCGTCGGCTCCGGCGGAGTCACTTTCAATGTTACTGCCGGTTATACGGAAACATTTGCTTCCCCAACGGCAGGATACTTTACAATTTCGAGCAATCTACCAACAGCTTCGAACCAGGTTATCTTCCAGAAATCAGGAAGCGGAGCAGATCCGTTAATCACAGCAGGTGTTGGTACAGGAACATTCGATGCAATTATTGCATTTTCCGGTATCAGCTATGTAACATTCAATGGTATTGATTTACAGGAAAGTGCCGCGAATGTGACAGCAGTTACACAGATGGAATATGGTTATGCCCTTCTCAAGGCATCCGGAACCCAGGGTTCTCAGAATATCACCATTAAAAACTGTACGATCACCTTGAATAAAACAAACGCCAATGGTACTTACGGCATTTATTCAAATAACGGGACCACAGCAGCGCCAACAACTGCATTGACGGTGACAGCCGTTTCGGGTACAAACTCGAATGAAAAATTTTATGGCAATACAATTACTAATATGACCTATGGGATCTACCTATATGGATTTGCTGACGGAGTTGTTCCTTATGCATTTTATGATCAGAACAATGACATCGGGTCGGTCACAGGCAACACTTTTACCAACTTTGGCGGTGGCACCATTTCACCCTACTGTGTTTATGTTTATTACCAGAACGGCCTGAATATTGCCAATTGCAATATTAATGGTGGTACCGGAACAGCCGCAACAACATCAATATACGGAATTTACGGGGGTACCGCTACAAATGCCAATGTTAATATTTACGGAAACACCATTACCATTACCCATAGCCTGGGTACATCAGGATACATTTATGGGATCTATAATTCAGGAATGGGAACCGGTGGAACTACCAACACCCTGAACATTTATAATAATATAGTTCAGAACTGCACAGAGCCCAATGCCACTACAGCCTATTTCTATGGCATATACAACGCTTCCAGCGCTTTTAACACTAATGTTTATGGGAATACGGTCACCAATAATGTGATCGCCGGAAGTTATTACATGTATTTTTGTTATACTAACAGCGGAACGGGCGGTGTTGGAAATGTTTATAATAATACCCTCACTTATAACCAGCGTTCGGGTGCCGGAACACAGTCATCATCGGCCTACTTATATATGCTCTACATTGCAGGATCGACCTCATACTCCATTCATGATAATACGGTTGCATATAACACCGCTCCGGCACAGGTTACTTACGGAGCCTATTTTTATTGTCTATATGCATCCAACTCTGCTGCTTCACAAAATATTTATAACAATAGCATTCACGATAATTCGATTACTTCGAGTTATACGTCGTCTCATGGGATGTATGGAATTTATTCCTATCCTTCGAGTTCTTCATCCGGCAGCGTTTATAATAATAACGTTTACAACCAGACAATCAATTCCAACTCAACCGGATATGGTTACTTATATGGTATAGTCAGCTATTACGGTTTAAGCATGTATTCGAATAATGTGTATAATCTTACTATCAATGGTTCTTTAACAGGGTATGGATACATGTACGGCTTATATTCATATTATCAGGTTAACACATATTCAAATAATGTTTATAACCTGGCTATTAACAACAGCGGCACAGGATATGGTTATGGATATGGTTACTATATCGGAAGCACTAATGGGACCAATGTTTACAAGAACCAACTCTACAATGTCAGCATGGCTGGCGCTTCGGGTTATTATTACGGTATGTACGTAGGTTCCGGAACTACAAATAATCTTTATAACAACTATGTCTCCGATCTCAGGGCCCCGGCTTCGACCAGCGGTACAGCCATTACCGGCGTTTATTTAGCCGGTGGAACAAATGATAACATGTATTTCAATACTGTCTATCTGAATGCCTCGAGTACATCCTCAACCACTTTTGGAACAAATGCGGTTTATGTTTCAACCGGTGTCAACTGCGAACTACGGAATAACATTTTCATCAACAGATCAACCGCACCAAGCAGTACTACATATATAACAGCGGCATACAAGAGAACCTCCACCACTTTGACTTCCTATGTAAGCACTTCAAACAACAACCTCTTCTATGCCGGAACACCCAGCGCCACTAACCTTATCTATACCGACGGCACAAACAATTTGCAAACCCTGGCAGCCTATAAAAACCTGGTCAGCCCGATGGATGCACAAGCGGTAACCGAGCTTCCCCCATTTATAAATATAGCTACAACTCCTTACAATCTTCGTATGCAGACCACGGTGGCTACACAATGTGAAAGCGGCGGATCTGTAGTTTCTACCCCGGTAAACATAACGACGGATTACGATGGCACGCCGCGTTATCCCAATACCGGCTACCCGAATAATGCTGGTTATAGTGCAACGGCACCTGATATTGGTGCTAACGAATTCGGAGGTCTCCTTCTTGATCTTACTCCTCCTGCTATGAACTTTACTCCGCTTTCAAATACCAGTTCCCTGTTGCCACAGACTCTGACAACAATAATTACAGACCAGACCGGAGTACCCACCAGCGGTATCGGACTTCCTGTCTGTTACTGGAAAAAGAACTGGGTAGGTACATGGACCAGTGCCCAGGCAGTATATGTCAGCGGCCACACTTATACATTTACATTCGGCTCAGGGGTGGCCCTTGGAGACTCGATCTATTATTACCTGGTATCCCAGGACCTTGTTACACCGATTCCCAACATAGGAGCTAACCCTTCGACAGGAGCTGCAGGTTATACTTACAATCCTCCGGCAGTTTCCACGAGGCCGACCACCTTATATGCCTATAAGATCGTTCCGAATATCTGCGGTACCTATAACGTAGGAGTAGGTCAGACTTTTACTTCAATAACAGCAGCCGTAGCCGCTCTGAATGCTGATTATATGACCTGTCCGGTAACACTGGTACTCACGGATGCTTCCTATGGAGCCAGTGAAACATTCCCAATCGTTCTCGGAAATGTTGCAGGATCCAGCGCAACCAATACTATTACCATTAAACCGGCTGCAGGGGTTACTCCGACCATTTCAGGATCTTCCACATCAGGAATATTTGTCCTGTATGGAACTCAATACCTGACCATCAATGGTTCGAACAGCGGTGGTACAGACAAAAGCCTTACTTTCACGCAAACAAACACTGTTTCAGGAACCTATTGCCTTGGTATTTTTAACAACGGATCGGTAGGAGCCTCCAACTGTGTTATCAAGAACTGCAATTTCCTGGCAAGCACACAGGTAAGCAATACGACCTATGCATTTATTTTCAATGCCGCCGGAGGCGGTTATACTAACGATATTGTTCAAAACAACAATATCTACAGCGCCTATGAAGGGATGCAGCTTGCCGGTATTTCCGGTTTCCCTGCAGAAAATTGCCAGATCATCGGTAATACAATCGGCTCAACAATAGATGCAACTGCCCTTGATAAATATGGCATTTTCATGGCCCAGGCAGATAACTGCCTTGTATCCGGCAATGAAATCATGGGAGGCCCTTCAGGAAACACTAATTATTCCCAGGTAGGCCTTTATATGAGCACTGGATCTACCAATAACATGATCCGTTCTAACAAGATCCACGATTGGTTTTATGTGACGTTGACTGGTGGCTGGGGCAATTTCGGGATTTACTATGTAGGTGACGCCTTAACTGTGAACGAAATTTCAAATAATGTTATCTATAACATTAAAGCTGATAGTTATACATCTGGCGTTAGCGTTGATAATCTCTATGGTGTATATATTGGATCCGGAGGTAACCTTAAATTCTATCATAATTCAATCAATCTCCAAGGTAGCTTCACTTCATCGACTTATTCGAATGCGACAGCTTGTGTCGGAATTGTCAGTGGGATTACGTTATTGGATTTTGAAAATAATATTTTCAAAAATTCCTTACTCCCGGGCTCCGGTTCACCGACTTCATATACTTATGATATTCAGTGCGCCGGAACAGCTGCGACTTTCTCAAATCTTAATTACAACGATTACTGGGATGATGGTAATGGCCCGAATATTGGTTATTTAAACGGTGTTCAATACCCTACCCTTGCTTCATGGAAAACTGCTACCGGCATGGAAGTTAACGGGATAAATGTGAACCCGTTATTCTCTTCTGCCACCTACCTCCTGCCGACAACAGCATTAATGAATAACGCCGGAACTTATCTACCATTGGTCCCAATGGACATTGTTGGCACGATACGCTCTAATCCTCCGGATATGGGTGCCTATGAATTTGCAACCGACCCATTGGTAAATACAACCGCTGCATCAGGGATCACCGGAGTTGGAGCAACGCTCAACGGAACCATCAATGCCAGCAATTTCACGGTAAACAGTTTCTTCGATTATGGCCTTACTACAGCCTATGGCACTTCTGTTGCAGGTGTACCGGCTTCTGTTACCGGTAATACAGTTACAGGCATTTCTGTTGTAATTGGTGGTTTATCCCCATCCACACTCTATCATTACAGGGCAAGAGGCGTTACAACAACAGCTTTGACAGCTTATGGGCCAGATCTGACTTTTACAACTTCTGCTATTCCCGCTACTGTAGTTACCAATGCTGCTACTGCCGTTACTGCAACAACTGCTACGCTCAATGGAACGGTAAATGCAAATAACTCCTCAACTACCGTTACATTTAATTATGGGCTGACAACAGCATATGGAACAACTGTTCCGGGTGTTCCTTCAACAGTTACCGGATCATCCGTAACCACAGTAACTGCAGCAATTACCGGATTAGCGCCAGGAACCCTTTATCATTTCAGGGTCAGTGGTGTGAATGCAGGAGGTACTGCAAATGGCGGAGATCTTACGTTTACTACTTCGCCTCCTCCAGCAGTTGTTACTACTGCTGCGACCGGTATTGCCGCAACAGCTGCAACATTAAATGGAACTATTAATGCTAATAACTCATCAACGACAGTAACCTTTGATTATGGACTGACCCTGGCTTATGGAACAACAGTTCCCGGCGTTCCTTCACCGGTAAACGGATCGATTGTAACGCCAGTATCCGCCGCAATTTCCGGATTGCTCCCCGGCACTCTTTATCATTACAGGGTAAACGGTACTTATTCCGGGGGTACGGTAAACGGTGGCGATATGACTTTTACCACTCCGGCCCTTGCTCCTACCGTTGTGACCAATGCAGCTACCGGCATCACCCAGACCGGTGCTACACTTAATGGAACGGTAACAGCCAACGGTGCTAGTACTGCAGTTACTTTTAATTATGGTCTGACTGTCGCTTATGGGAGTACGGTTCCCGGCATACCCAGTCCTGTTACAGGAAATACCGCTACAGCTGTAAGCGCCACACTTACAGGTTTGATAATAAATACCACGTATCATTACCAGGTCTGTGGAGTAAATTCAGTCGGTTCAACCTGCGGAAATGACATGACTTTCACTACTGTCTGCCCGGCTGCCGGCCCGGCTGGCCCAATTATAGGACCTGCCTCTGTTTGCCAGGGCGGATCAGGGTATGTTTATACCGTTACCATTCTGAATGCTACAGGTTATGTATGGACACTTCCTATCGGAGGTACGATCACTTCTGGAAACAATACCAATACCATTACTGTGAGTTATGCATACAATGCAGTTCCCGGTTATATAATGGTTTATGGTACTGCTCCCTGCGGCAACGGTGCACCTTCACAATTGTTAATTAACATGAATGCTCCTGCAAACCCGACCATTGCCGGACCTGCATCTGTATGCATCAACAGCATGGGGAATGTCTATACCACCCAGGCGGGTATGACCAATTACATCTGGACTGTCACCGGCGGAACGATCACTGCAGGCGGCGGACTGGCCAACAACACCGTTACAGTGACCTGGACATCGGCAGGCGCAAAGACGGTTTGTGTGAACTACACAAATGCCAACGGTTGTGCCGGTCTTGCACCGTATTGTTATAATGTTACTGTCAACCCATTGCCGGTTCCGACTATTTCAGGACCAAGCCCTGCATGCAGTAACGTACCGGGTCTTGTATATTCGACACAAACAGGGATGACAACTTATCTCTGGAGCATCTCTGCCGGCGGCTCCATCACGGGAGGCATTGGAACCAGTGCTGTCACCGTTACATGGAGTACCCCGGGCGCTCAGACTCTTTCTGTAAACTATACCAATGGTAACGGTTGTACTGCTGTTGCACCAACTGTTTACCCGGTAACCGTTAACAGTACTGTTACCCCTACCATCACAGGCAGTACGAACTTATGTGTCAACTCTGGGTATTACACCTATACAACCCAACCAGGAATGACCAACTATCTCTGGAACATCTCTTCCGGTGGGGTTATCAATTATGGTTCGGGCACAAACGCAATCACCGTGACATGGGTAACCCCGGGAGCTCAGT
The DNA here is from genome assembly GCA_963800585.1 of uncultured Bacteroidales bacterium. Classification (GTDB taxonomy): domain Bacteria; phylum Bacteroidota; class Bacteroidia; order Bacteroidales; family FEN-979; genus FEN-979. The sequence continues at coordinate 69,877 of CAWDBP010000008.1, read as the reverse complement.
GGGTAAGCGTAAATTTCACCAATCCTTCGGGATGCTCCTCTCCAAATCCAACAACGTTAAACGTAACGGTTAACCCGCTACCGGGACCGGCTGGTTCCATTACGGGTACTGCTACCGTTTGCGGAGGAACCAATGGTGTAGCCTATTCCGTTGCTCCGATAACAGGAGCTACCGCTTATGTATGGGCACTCCCGGCAGGAGCTACCATTGCTTCAGGAGGAAATACCAACGCTATCACCGTGAACTTTGCTGGCAATGCATCCAGTGGTGTTATCATTGTTACCGGTAACAACACTTGCGGCGACGGCCAGGCTTCACCTCCGTTTGCTGTAACGGTAAATCCTTTACCCGATCCGGCAGGAACTATTACCGGCCCTGCCAGTGTTTGCCAGGGTGCTACAGGTAAAGTTTACACGGTTCCGGCTATAAACAATGCCACGGGTTATGCGTGGACAACCCCCGCCGGTGCTACCATCACCAGTGGAGCCAATACCAATACCATCACTGTTGATTTCAGTAACTCTGCAGCTTCAGGCAACATTACCGTGGCCGGGACCAACTCCTGCGGAAACGGTACCGTTTCCCCGAATTTCGCAGTAACCCTGAATCCTGTTCCTGTTACTCCTGTTGTTACCAATCACGGCGACACATTACATAGCAGCGCTCCAACAGGCAACCAGTGGTATGACATGTCAGGAATAATCACCGGGGCCACAGGGCAAACCTACGTTGCAACCGTGAATAGTTATTATTGGGTTGTAGTAACGCTGAACGGATGTTCTTCCGCTGAATCAAACCACCTTCAGATCATCACTACCGGTATTGACTCACATTCATCAGCTTCAATCAATGTATATCCCGTTCCAAACGATGGACGATTCACTGCCTCCATCACTACTGTTTCCGATCAGACCTTCTCCATCAGGGTTTTTAACAACCTTGGAGTAAAGATCTTCGAAGAAACGAAGGTAGAGGTAAATGGTACTATTCAGAAGGTTATCGACCTGAGACCGGTACCGGATGGAGTTTATTCAGTGATCTTTGAAAACAGCCTGAACCAGGTCGTGAAGAAGATCATAGTTAATAAATAGCGGACATTCGTTACGCGTAACGCGTGACGCTACTAAATTATGAATCGAAAAAAGCCCTGCCGGATATGGTGGGGCTTTTTTTATTTGTCGGACAAGCGGACGGGAGGAAGGTTACAGGTGGAAGTTGTGGGTGAATTGTAGGGTTTCTTTTATATCAAGTATATATAAATTTAATTGTTAAGATTAAAATAAATTTTTTTTTAAAGTGAATTTGGTTTACCTTTGCTATACTCCATGTAGATTTTTCTCCATGCATTTTGGATCAACTATTTAAGAATCAGGCACAGAGAAAAAATATGCAAGAATGAAAAAGTTGGTTTAAATAAGTTAGAATGGGAAAAAGTTATCACATTCTGAATGGTATAGGCAACCATAGTGTGCACTTCATTGTCTTATCAAAAAAATCTCCAAACATAAAACCCATGTAGTTATTAATTAATTTTATGGTATTCCCTTAAATGCCATTTTAAACCCATATGAAAATTAATTATTGCAAATCAAATAAAAACTTTATTTATGGAAACAAGAGCTTTACTTCTGAAATCAAAACAATTTAATTCTTTCTTTCTGAGAATGTCGATTGTTGTTTTTATCATTGTAACCAGTGCACTAATTTCCAATGCTTATGGTCAATGCCCTTTGGTAGGTAACAATTTGGTTTGTACCGGCACAGCGAATAACACTTATACAACAACTTCAGGATACTCCTCATATGTCTGGACAGTCTCAGCAGGTGGCACTATTACCAGTGGTGGTTCATCAACAGATAATACTGTAACCGTTACCTGGAACATGGCAGGATTTCAGTCTGTTAGCGTTAGTTCCTCCGGATGCAGCCTGGGAACATATTCTGTGATCGTTATCCCTTTGCCAACGCCGACAATCAGTGGGTCTAATGACCTATGCGTAGGATCCACTGGCATTTTATATACAACGGATTCTGGGATGAGCAATTATATCTGGTCGATATCAGCAGGTGGTACAATCACAGGTGGAAACGGCACAGATCAAATTACAGTCAACTGGAACTTATCCGGCCCCCAGACAGTTTACGTAAACTACAAGAATGCCTTCGGTTGTTCTGCTGGGTCGCCATCGGCATATGATGTTACGGTCAACCCACTACCAGCGCCAACCATCACAGGCCCTGCTTCGGCATGCGTAAATTCCACAGGCAACATATACTATACCGAAGGAGGCATGTCCCTATACAGCTGGACTATTTCGGCTGGAGGTAACATCACATCAGGCATCGGAACCAATAGCATTACCGTTACCTGGACTGCAACCGGCCCACAAACCGTTAGCGTCAACTATACCAATGAATTCGGTTGTTCTATCGCTTCCCCAACCGTAAAGAATGTTACGGTCAATCCATTACCAACTCCTACTTTATCAGGGTCAGCATCGGTTTGTGCCGGATCAACAGGAAATGTTTATACTACGGATGGAGGTATGACCAATTATACCTGGACAGTCTCTGCAGGTGGGACCATAACCGCCGGTGGAGGGACAGCAAATAACACTGTTACCGTTACCTGGAACACCGCAGGAGCCCAGTCTGTTACTGTAAATTATTCCAATGGCAACGGCTGCAGAGCCGCTTCTCCAACAAGCAAAGGTGTCACAGTAAATGCACTACCAACGCCATCTTTCACATCAGGACCAGCATCGGTTTGTGCCGGATCCACCGGTAATGTCTATACAACACAGGGTGGCATGACGAATTATATCTGGAATGTTTCAGCAGGAGGTACCATCACTGCAGGAGGCACTGCAACAAGCAGCAGCGTCACAGTGACATGGAACACGGCAGGGGCCCAGACAGTGAGTGTAAATTATACCAACGGCAGCGGCTGTACTGCTGCTTCACCAACCGTTTATAACGTTACAGTTAATGCACTGCCTGTTCCGACAATTGCAGGAAATAATGTCGTTTGCGTCGGCTCCGTAGGGGTAGTTTATACCACTCAAGCCGGGAATACAAATTATATCTGGAATGTTTCCTCAGGAGGTACCATCACAGCAGGAGGAACTGCAACAAGCAGTACCGTTACAGTGACCTGGAACACGTCGGGAGCCCAGACAGTGAGTGTAAATTATACTAACGGCAGCGGATGTACTGCTGCTTCACCAACAGTTTATAATGTTACCGTTTCTCCATTACCCGTGCCGGTAATCGCAGGTCCAAACCCAGCCTGTATTTCTATCCCCGGTAATGTATATACAACACAGGTTGGCATGAGCAATTACATTTGGACTGTCTCTGCAGGCGGTACGATTACCGCAGGCGGAGGAACGGCAAACAGTTCTGTTACCGTTACATGGAATACTCTCGGAGCTCAGAGTGTAAGCGTCAAATATACCAATTCCAGTGGCTGTACCGATGCCTCACCGACGGTATACAATGTCACGGTCAATTCACTTCCAACTCCGACGATCAGCGGAAGTACCGTGATTTGTGCCGGATCGACCGGATATGTTTACACGACCCAGGCCGGTATGACCAATTACGTTTGGGGAGTCACTGCCGGTGGTTCAATTGCCGGTGGTGGTACTGCCACTGATAATACGGTTACCATTAACTGGAACACTGCTGGTGCACAGTCAGTAAGCGTTAACTACACAAACGGAGGAGGCTGTTCTGCTATTGCTCCAACAGTATATCCCGTTACAGTCAATCCTTTACCAGTTCCCTTGCTCAGCGGAAATACCACCGCCTGCGCCGGTTCGACAGGAAATGTCTATACAACTGATGCAGGAAAGACAAACTATACATGGTTTATTTCTGCAGGAGGTACAATCACCGCTGGTGGTACCGCCACCAACAACACCGTTACAGTGACCTGGAACTCTTCAGGAAGCCAATCTGTGGGAGTTAACTACCAGAACAGCTTTGGTTGCTATGCTTCAAGTCCCACAAGTTTATCGGTGACTGTCAACGCACAGCCAACACCAACCATTGCCGGCCCTGCTCTTGTTTGTGCCGGTGCCGCTGGTAATGTCTATACCACACAGGGCGGCATGACAAACTATATCTGGTCAGTCTCTGCAGGTGGTAACATCACTGCAGGGGGAGGAGTCGCCAATAATACCGTAACTGTGACCTGGAATACGCCAGGCGCCCAGACCGTCAGCGTTAACTATACCAACGGCAACGGATGTAATGCTGCCTCACCAACAGTCAAGAACGTTACAGTCAATGCACTGCCGGTTCCTACTATTACTGGCCCCACACCGGTTTGCCAGAACGTTACAGGGAACGTCTATATTACAGAAACAGGTATGTCCAATTATATCTGGTCAGTCTCTGCAGGAGGTAACATCACTGCAGGGGGCGGAGTTGCCAATAGTACCGTAACTGTGACATGGAATACAGCAGGCTCCCAGACCGTCAGCGTTAACTATACGAATGCAAATGGCTGTACCGCTGCAGCGCCCGTTATTTATCCGGTTACCGTTAACCCATTACCAGTTGCTATTCCCATCCCGGCATCACAAACGATCTGCTCGGGTAATCTTATCACAGATATTACTTTAACAGCCAATATACCAGGAAATGATGCAATTACAAACGGCGGATTTGAAACAGGGAGTCTTGCTCCCTGGGTGGTTCTGTCTGCAAGTCCCCTACCTGCAGTAACCAATACAGCTGCTCATACTGGCACATATTCTGTTTTCCTTGGAAGTCCTGGCTCTTATGGATCAGAAACACCCGGGGATGCTTCTATCTATCAAACCATATCAGTGCCTGCGACCGGAGGAACTTTGAGTTATTGGTATTTACCGAACACTACTGACGATATTGACTATGACTGGCAGGATGCTTATATAACAGATAACAGCGGTACAATACTTGCAACCATCATGCATGTATGTGAAAATGGCGGATGGACAAATATTACTTATGATATGGCTGCCTTTGCCGGCCAGACAGTACGGGTGGAATTCCTTGTACATGGCGATAATTCGGGCGACCCCACCTGTATGTGGGTGGATGATATATCGATGATAGGTTATACAGCGCCAACTTTTACCTGGACAAGAGATAATACTGTTTCTGTAACGGGTATTGCAGCAAGTGGTTCAGGAACAATAACCGGAACTTTGACCAATACAACTGCCTCTCCTGTTACAGTAACCTTCACCATCACACCATTTGAAAATGGCTGTGCAGGTGCACCCGTTATATCTACGGTACTCGTGAACACCTTACCGGTACCTTCAATAGCTGGCCCGACACCGGTTTGCGCTGGTGTCACCGGCAACGTTTATACTACACAGGCAGGCATGTCTAATTATATATGGTCTGTCTCTTCAGGTGGTACAATCACTGGTGGCGGAGGAGGAGCCGATAACACCGTTACCGTGACCTGGAACACTGCAGGAGCACAAACCGTAAGTGTTAATTATGATGACGCAAATGGCTGTACTGCGGCATCACCAACAGTCAAGAACGTTACTGTCAATGCAAGCCCAACACCGACGATATCAGGCCCATCACCGGTATGTGCTGGAACAGCAGGGAATGTCTATACAACAGAGGCAGGTATGTCCAACTATACCTGGTCAGTTTCTGCAGGAGGTACAATTTCAGCAGGCGGTGGAGCTGCAAATAATACTGTAACAGTGACCTGGAATACATATGGAGTCCGATCAGTGAGCGTAAGCTACACCAATGGCGGCGGTTGCTCCAGTGCTACGCCAACCATTTATCCGGTCATCGTTTACGAGTTACCGACTGCCAATGTTGTCCCAGTATCACAAACAATATGCTCGGGTAATCCTATTTCAACGATTTCGTTATCTTACACTTACACAGGATTTGACGAAATAACAAACGGCGGTTTTGAAACAGGAAATCTTACTCCATGGATTGTCCTGTCTTCAAATCCTGCACCTGTGATCAGCAATACAGTATCCCATTCGGGTACATATTCTGTTTTCCTTGGTAGTCCCAGTGTATTTGGATCAGAAACACCGGGTGATGCTTCTATCTATCAAACCATACCAATACCTTCCGGCGGAGGAACTTTGAGTTACTGGTATTTACCAAGCACTATGGACGGTATCGATTTTGACTGGCAGGATGCTTATATTACGAATACAAGCGGTACAATACTTGCCACTATCATGCATGTATGCCAAACCAGTGGTTGGACACATGTTACTTATGATATGTCTGCCTTTGCTGGTCAGACGGTACGGGTTGAATTCCTTGTACATGGCGATAATGCAGGGGATCCAACGAATATGTACGTTGATGATGTAACGATGGTAGGTACCCCCGGGCCAACATTCACCTGGGTAAGAAACAATTTTGGTACTGTAACAGGTATTCCAAACAGTGGTTCAGGACCTATCAACGGAACCCTGACCAATACGATAGCTATTCCTGTCACTGTAACCTTCTTCCTCACACCATCTGACAATGGCTGCACGGGTGCGACAATTCAATCAAGTGTACTAGTGAACCCATTGCCGGTGCCAACTATTGCAGGCCCGACACCGGTTTGTGCAGGTTCGACAGGCAATGTTTATACCACCCAAGGTAGCATGACAAACTATAGCTGGGCAGTCTCTGCAGGTGGTACTATTACTGCCGGTGGAACCGCAACCAGTAATACGGTTACAATTACATGGAATGCGACTGGCACCCAGACCGTCAGCGTTAACTATACCGATGGCAATGGCTGTACTGCTGCATCACCAACAGTCAAGAACGTTACTGTCAATGCATTGCCAACACCGACGATATCAGGCCCGACACCGGTTTGTGCCGGATCTACCGGTAATGTCTATACCACCCAGGCAGGCATGACCAACTACATCTGGTCAGTCTCCGCAGGCGGTACCATTACAGCAGGCGGCGGAGCCGCAAATAATACTGTAACGGTGACCTGGAATACAGCAGGTGCACAAACCGTTAGCGTGAACTACACAAACGGTACCGGCTGCACCGCTGCTGCACCGTTCGTCTTTAACGTTACGGTCAATGCACTTCCGACACCGACGATAGCAGGTCCTACTCCTGTTTGTGTCGGCATTGCCGGTAATGTATATACCACCCAGGCAGGAATGACAAATTATATATGGACAGTTTCTGGTGGTGGCAGTATCACCGCTGGTGGAACTACCAGCAGCAACACGGTTACCATTACCTGGAATACTGCCGGAGCCCAAACAGTTAGTGTGAACTATACCAACGGAAATGGCTGTACCGCCGCTGCACCGTTCGTCTTTAACGTGACTGTCAATGCCCTGCCTATTCCGACAATCGCAGGCCCGACACCGGTTTGTGTTAGCTCAACAGGAAATGTTTATACCACGCAAGCAAGTATGACAAACTATATCTGGTCGGTCTCTGCAGGTGGTTCAATTACTGCAGGTGGAACGGCAACCAGCAATACGGTTACGGTTACCTGGAACACGGCAGGCGCCCAAACCGTCAGCGTTAACTACACCAATGGAAACGGCTGTACTGCTGTTTCCCCCACGGTTTATAACGTCACTGTTAACCCACTGCCGGTTCCTACCATTTCAGGCCCGACACCAGTTTGTGTTAATTCAGCAGGAAATGTCTATACCACACAGGGAGGCATGACAAACTACATCTGGTCAGTCTCTTCAGGCGGTACAATTACCGCAGGCGGCGGAGCCGCAAATAATACTGTAACAGTAACATGGACTTCATCAGGAGCAAAAACAGTTAGTGTAAACTATACCAATGGCAACGGCTGCACTGCTGCCTCACCCACAATCTATAATGTCACCGTGAACCCGCTGCCGGTTCCTACCATTTCAGGTCCGGCGTCAGTTTGTGTTAATTCAACAGGAAACATCTATAGCACGCAGCCAGCTATGACCAATTATATCTGGGCTGTTTCTGCAGGCGGAACGGTCACTGCTGGTGGCACTGCTACCGATAATACCGTTACTGTTACCTGGAATACGGTTGGAGCACAGAGTGTCAGTGTGAACTATACCAATGCCAATGGTTGTACCGCTGCTTCACCCACAGTTTACCCTGTAACAGTTAATCCTTTACCTGCGCCAACTGTAAGCGGACCCGGATTGGTTTGCAACCTCTCCACAAACAACATCTATACTACCCAGGGAGGTATGTCAGGCTATACCTGGACAGTGACCGGGGGTACGATTACCTCAGGCAATGGAACAGCTTCTATAACCGTGACCTGGAACGTGTCAGGATCACAGACCGTCAGCGTTAACTACCAAAACAGCTTTGGATGTTATTCCGGCACTCCGGGTTCCATGACTGTTATAGTGATCCCGCTGCCAACGCCGACCATTACTGGTCCTAATGACATCTGCGCCGGATCAACCGGTAATGTTTATACTACTGAATCGGGGATGACCAACTACACATGGACAGTCTCTGCAGGTGGTACCATTACTGCAGGCGGAGGACTAACAGATAACACGGTTACAGTTACCTGGAATTCTGCAGGAGCCCAAACCGTCACCGTCACATATCTCAATGCTTTCGGCTGTGCTGCGGCTACACCAACAGTGTACCCTGTTACAGTCAACCCCCGTGCAGTGCCGACCATTTCCGGTCCTGCTTCAGTATGCCTTAATTCAACAGGTAATGTTTATACCACAGAAAGCGGTAATTCAAACTATATATGGTCAGTCTCTGCAGGAGGTACAATAACTGCCGGTGGCGGGGCAGCCAATAATACAGTTACCATTACCTGGATTGCAACCGGGGCACAAACGGTCAGTGTAAGCTACACCAACGCCTTCGGATGCACCACTGTCACACCAACAGTTTATAATGTCACGGTCAACGCCCTTCCTACTCCTTCCTTATCAGGTCCTTCACCCGTCTGTGCAGGATCGACAGGTAATATCTATACCACCGATGCAGGCCAGTCCAATTACCTGTGGACAGTCTCTGCCGGTGGTACCATCACTGCAGGAGGCGGAACGGCAAACAACACCGCCACCGTTACCTGGAACACAGTTGGAAGCCAGTCTATCTCCGTAAACTATACCAATAGCAACGGCTGTTCTGCCGGCTTACCAACAGTGAAGAATGTTACCGTCAATGCACTGCCAATACCGACCATTGCAGGTCCTACTCCTGTTTGCGCCGGCACTACCGGTAATGTCTATACCACACAGGGCGGTAATTCAAACTATATCTGGTCAGTCTCTGCTGGCGGTACCATCACCGCAGGCGGGACTACAAACAGCAGCACCGTTACTGTCACCTGGAACACAGCAGGAGCACAAACAGTCAGCGTGAACTACACCAACGGCAGCAGCTGTACGGCTGCTGCACCATTTGTCTTTAACGTGACCGTCAATGCACTACCGACTCCGACTATCATAGGTCCATCATCAGTTTGCGCAACATCTACAGGGAACGTCTACATCACGGAAACAGGCATGACTAACTATGTCTGGTCAGTGTCTGCAGGTGGAACCATCACCGCAGGTGGTGGCGCCGGCAATAGTTTCGTTGCCATTACCTGGAATACTCCAGGCGCTCAGACTGTCAGCGTAAATTATACCAATGCCAATGGCTGTACGGCTGCTGCACCAACAGTATTTAATGTAACTGTCAATGCTCTTCCTGTGCCAACCATATCAGGGCCTACACCTGTTTGCGTGATCTCAACAGGCAATGTCTATACCACACAGGCAGGTATGACCAATTACATCTGGCTAGTATCTGCAGGCGGTACCATAACTGCAGGCGGAACTACCAACAGCAACACCGTTACCGTGACCTGGAATATCACAGGCGCACAAACTGTCAGCGTGAATTATACCAATTCCAATGGTTGTACCGCTGCTGCACCCACCGTGTTTAACGTCACTGCCAATCCAACACCTGCACCGACGCTCTCAGGCCCAACACCTGTCTGTGCCGGCACCACCGGTAATGTCTATACCACGCAGGCAGGTATGACGAATTATACATGGGCGGTCTCTGCAGGAGGCACCATCACTGCTGGCGGAACTACGAACAGCAGTACCGTTACCGTGACCTGGAATACTGCAGGTGCTCAGACAGTAAGTGTTGATTACACCAACTCAAGCGGATGCACTGCTCCTTCTCCCACCGTTTTCAATGTTACGGTCAATGCACTTCCGACGCCGACTATTGCAGGTCCTACACCGGTTTGTGCAACCTCTGCAGGTAATGTCTATACCACTCAGGCTGGTATGACCAATTATATCTGGGCAGTCTCAGCAGGAGGAACTATCACCGCAGGTGGAACTACGAACAGCAACACCGTTACCGTGACCTGGAATACAGCAGGAGCACAGACCGTTAGCGTGAACTACACAAACGGCGCCGGCTGTACTGCTGCTGCACCGTTTGTTTACAACGTTACGGTCAATGCGCTGCCGGTTCCGACTATTGCAGGACCGACTCCTGTTTGTGTAACATCTACCGGTAATGTTTATACCACACAGGGTGGTATGACCAACTACCTGTGGTCTGTTTCTGCAGGCGGAACTATCACTGCGGGCGGAACTACGAACAGCAATAGTGTTACCGTAACATGGAACACTGTTGGAGCACAGACTGTCAGCGTGAATTATACCAACAGCAATGGGTGTACCGCTCTTTCACCAACGGTGTTTCCAGTTACTGTTAATGCATTACCGGTACCAACCATAGCTGGTCCAACACCGGTTTGTGTCACTTCTACCGGCAATGTTTATACTACACAAGCAGGTATGACCAATTACATCTGGTCAGTCTCTGCAGGCGGCACGATCACTGCAGGTGGAACTACAAACAGCAATACTGTCACCATTACCTGGAACACGGTTGGAGCACAGACTGTAAGTGTGAACTATACGAATGCCAATGGTTGTACCGCTGCTGCACCGGTTGTTTATAACGTTACCGTCAATGCTTTACCGGTTCCAACAATTGCAGGCCCGACACCGGTTTGTGTCGGCATCGCTGGTAATGTTTACACCACTCAGCCAGGTAACACTAATTATATCTGGTCAGTTTCTGCAGGTGGCACCATTACAGCAGGTGGAACTACGAACAGCAATACTATAACCATTACATGGAATACTGCAGGTGCACAGACCGTAAGTGTGAATTATACCAACAGCAACGGCTGTACTGCTGCTGCCCCGTTTGTTTACAACGTTACTGTCAATGCACTTCCGGTGCCGACCTTAGCTGGTCCGACCCCGGTTTGTGCCGGTACAGCAGGCAATGTCTATACCACACAGGCAGGTATGACCAACTACATATGGGCTGTATCTGCAGGTGGCACCATTACCGCCGGTGGAACTACGAACAGCAATACTGTTACGATAACCTGGAACACGGCAGGCGCACAGACCGTCAGTGTGAACTATACCAACGCCAATGGCTGTACCGCTGTTGCACCGGTTGTTTACAATGTGACGGTTAATGCCTTACCGGTTCCAACCATTGCAGGTCCGGCATCTGTTTGCGTAAACTCTACCGGTAATGTCTATACCACGCAAGCTGGTATGACCAACTACCTCTGGACCGTTTCTGCCGGTGGAACCATTACAGCTGGCGGGACTACGAACAGTAATACCGTCACCGTTACCTGGACCACTGTCGGTGCACAGACTGTCAGAGTGAATTATACCAATGCCAATGGCTGCACTGCTGCGGCACAAACAGTTTACAATGTGACTGTTAATGCATTACCTGTGCCAACTTTAGCTGGTCCGACGCCTGTTTGCGTTGGGATTGCAGGTAATGTCTATACCACACAAGCTGGCATGACCAATTACATCTGGGCTGTATCTGCCGGTGGTACCATCACCGCTGGCGGAACTACAAACAGCAATACGGTTACCATTACATGGACCACTGTAGGAGCACAGACAGTCAGCGTGAACTACACCAATGCCAACGGCTGTACTGCTGTTGCACCTGTGGTTTACAACGTCACTGTCAATGCCTTACCAGTGCCGACTTTAGCTGGACCGACGCCAATTTGTGCAGGCACAACAGGGAATGTTTACACAACCCAGGCAGGTATGACTAATTACATCTGGGCTGTATCTGCCGGTGGCACAATTACGGCAGGCGGTACCACGAACAGCAATACCGTGACCGTTACATGGAATACGGCAGGAGCACAGACCGTTAGCGTGAATTACACCAATGCCAACGGCTGTACCGCTGTTGCACCGGTTGTTTACAACGTAACTGTCAACCCATTGCCAGTAGTGACCATTGCCGGTCCGACACCGGTCTGTGCAACCACAACGGGTAATGTATATACTACACAGGCAGGGATGACTAATTACATATGGGCTGTATCTGCAGGCGGTACGGTTACTGCCGGTGGTACTCCCACCAGCAACACAGTCACCATAACCTGGAATACAGCAGGCGCACAAACCATCAGCGTGAACTATACCAATGCCAATGGCTGTACTGCTGCCGCACCCACCGTGTTCAACGTAACTGTCAATGCTCTGCCAACTCCTACAATTACAGGTCCGGCATCTGTTTGCATCAATTCTACAGGTAATGTATATACCACACAAGCTGGGAATTCCAACTATGTCTGGTCGGTATCCCCGGGTGGTATCGTTACTGCCGGTGGCGGATCAGCAAGTAACACTGTTACTGTCACCTGGATCACCCTGGGGGCGCAATTTGTTGGCGTCAATTATACCAATGTCAATGGCTGCACTGCCCCTGTGGCAACGACCTATAATGTGACCGTGAATCCGCTGCCAGTGCCGACCTTAACTGGTCCCAACCCGGTTTGCGTCGGATCTACGGGCAACGTATACACCACGCAGGCAGGGATGACCAATTACATATGGGCTGTATCTGCAGGCGGCACGATTACTGCCGGCGGCACTTCAGCCAGCAATACGGTCACCGTGACCTGGAATACAGCAGGCGCCCAGACCGTAAGTGTTAACTACAGCAACAGCTTCGGTTGTACCGCTGCCGCTCCGATAGTATACAATGTTACCGTGAATGGATTGCCTGTTCCAACGATAACAGGGCCTACCCCCATTTGTGTTGGCACTACCGGAAATGTTTATACCACGCAGCCAGGGATGACCAATTATACATGGTCAGTATCTGCCGGTGGCACGATCACAGCAGGTGGCGGAACAGCAAGTAATACTGTTACAGTTACCTGGAACACTGCAGGCGCTCAGACTGTTAGCGTGAACTACACCAATGCAGGCGGTTGTACGGCTTTAGCCCCGGTAGTTTACAATGTGACGGTCAGTGCAGTACCTGTTCCGACCCTTACAGGTGCAACCAGTATGTGCGTCAACTCAGGCTACTACAATTATACTACTGATCCAGGCATGCAGAATTACGTGTGGACTGTTTCTTCCGGTGGCGTCATCAACTACGGATCGGGGACCTACCAGATCCAGGTTTCATGGATCATTGGAGGTGCCCAGACAGTAAGTGTTACCTATACCAATGGGGCAGGTTGTATTCCAGCAGCACCTACTGTGCTTAATGTCACCGTTAATCCGGTTCCTGACCCGGCCGGAGCCATTACCGGGACTGCAACAGTTTGCGCAGGGACCAATGGTGTAACCTACAGTGTTGCACCAATTCCGAATGCCACTGCCTATGTTTGGGCATTGCCACCTAATGCCACGATCGCATCCGGTTCAGGGACAAATTCCATAACAGTGAACTTCGCTACCAATGCAACTTCAGGAGACATCATCGTGTATGGCAACAACGTTTGCGGCAACGGACCAAATTCACCTCCTTTCGCTGTAACTGTTAACCCATTACCTGGTGCTGCCGGGACTATCTCCGGACCTGCCGATGTTTGCAAAGGTGCTACTGGTGTAGTTTACTCTGTTGCGTCAATTACCAATGCAACAGGGTACAGTTGGACTGTTCCGGCAGGGGTTACCATCACCAGCGGGAACAACTCCAATACCATCACATGTACCTTCACTCCTTCTGCTGTTTCCGGCAACATTACCGTTATGGGAACCAATTCCTGCGGTGATGGCACTGTTTCGCCGAACTTCGCAGTAACTGTGAATCCAATACCACCGACGCCTGTTGTCACAAACCACGGAGATACCTTAATCAGCAATATCCCCAACGGGAACCAATGGTATTTCCAGGGAACGATGCTCTCAGGGGCTACCGGACAAACCTATGTGGCAACCCAGGAAGGATACTACTGGGATATCGTAACAATCAACGGCTGTTCGTCCGATTCATCGAACCATAAACTGATCCGCGTTACCGGCATTGAATCACATCCTGCTTCTGTGATCAATTTATACCCGGTACCCAACGACGGACGGTTTAACATTGCAATCACCACGGTTTCAGAAGAATCATTCACCATCGGCGTTTATAATAACCTTGGTGTTAAGATCTATGAAACCCCGAAAGTGATAGTGAACGGTTCACTCATCCGGGTGATCGACCTGCGTCCTGCTCCAAATGGCATGTACACGGTCATCATTATGGGTGATAGGGAGACAGCTATCAAAAAGGTAATTGTTAATAATTAGCGAAGTAATAATGTGAGGAGCTAAATATCAATTATCAATAAATAAAAAAGCCTCACCGGATACGGTGGGGCTTTTTTTACCTTTGCAGGTGTCCTGGAGAATTTAGTATGCTATGGAAAGAAAATCTTTTCAGTGGGTTTTATTGCTCATCTTTTTAACTCTTTCATCCCATGCTCAATATTTTAGCACAGGACAGGATCCGGCTTCTTTACACTGGAGGCAGATCAAGACAAAGAACTTCCAGTTAATCTACCCTCAGGAATTCGAGAAAAAAGGACAATATCTTGCCAATATCCTGAAGATTGTTCAGCAAAATGAAACTAAAACCTTATCTGCTAAGGTCCCTCGCATTCCAATCGTGATCCATTCACAGTCAACAACTTCTAACGGGGTCACTGTATGGGCACCTAAACGGATCGAATTTTATTCCTGTCCTCCCCAGACAACTTACCCGGAGGAATGGCTTGAACAGCTTGCCATTCATGAATGCAGGCATTCGGTACAAGTGAGTAAAATGAACCGTGGATTTACAAGAGTCCTGTCATACATTCTCGGAGAACAGGCTCCCGGGGGCGTACTTGGACTTTATATTCCACCGTGGTTTCTTGAGGGCGATGCTGTCTGTACGGAAACAGCCTTGTCAAATTCAGGCAGGGGAAGAACCTATGCATTTGAGAATGTCCTACGGGCACAATTATTAGAAAAAGGGTTCTATTCCTATGATAAAGCTGTACTGGGATCATACCGCACTTTTGTCCCCGATCAATATGAACTGGGGTATCCTTTAGTTGCCGAAGCCCGTAAGACATATGGACCGACAATATGGAATGCAGCTCTCGACCGTACAGCGAAACTTCCTTTCATGGTTGTTCCCTTTTCATCAGGCATCCATAAAGTAACTGGTCTTTATAAAGTCAGGTTTTATAAAAAGATACTGTCTGATCTTACTGATCAATGGAAGAATCAACAGGAATCTCTCTTTTGCACCGATTATATCCAGGTTTCAAAATCAGAACCTAAAAATCATCCCATCTATCTCCATCCCGTTCTACTGAATGATTCAGTTATTATTACCCAGAAAGAAAGCATGAATGATCCGGATCGGATTGTCCAGGTTGACCGGAAGACCGGAAAAGAAAAGAAAATCGTAACTATAGGAACAACCCAGGATGAATCAATTTCGGCGCGGGGAAAAACCATCGTATGGTCAGAAGTGCAACAGGATGTAAGGTGGCAGAACCGTGATTATTCTGTGATCCGCATCCATGATCTTCAAACCGGCACAACACGGAACCTCACTCATAAAAGCCGTTATTTTGCCCCTAGCCTCTCACCTGATGCAAAACGGATTGCCACTCTTAAAATTGACCCGTTAAACCGCTGTGTCATTGAGATCATGGAACTCCCCCATGGAAAAATGATCAGGAGTTTTCCGATCGAAAAGAATGCTTTGGCCCTAACTCCCAGTTGGTCGGCCGATGGGAATACTCTTGTCTTTACTATCCTTAATGAAAAAGGAAAGAGTCTTGCTACATTAAACTTACTCACAGGAAGAATAAGGAATTACTTTCCCTTCAGTTTCACAGAGATCTCGGTTCCTGTTTTTTATCATCATAATTATATCTTCTATGCGGCAGACTATTCGGGAATTGAAAATATTTATGCTGTTGATACTGCCACGCGAAAAATCTTCCAGGTCACATCTGCCAGGTTTTCCGCCAGGGAACCTTATTTTACTAGTAATCGAAAGACCATGATCTATTCTGATTATACTTCTGAAGGGCTCCGTGTAGTTGAGGCTGATATTGATTCCAGTCTCTGGATACCACTCGACAAGATCGCTGACAACTCCATCAAACTTTACAATACACTGGTTCAGCAGGAACAGACAAATGTTCAGGACAGCGTTCGCTTGCGCAAAATCTATAAAATGTATGAATCTGACAGTTGTGATCTAGAAAAGGATACGGTTAAGGGGAGGATTTTTGCCTCAAAGAAATACAACAAGTTCCTGCACCTGTTCAATCCCCACAGTTGGGAACCGGCAGTTGTTGATGCTTCGAACCTGATGTTCAAACCCGGTATTGCGATTCTTTCGCAGAATGTGCTGAGCAGTATGTTCGCCAGCGCAGGGTGGGAATATAATACCAATGAATCGACCGGAATGGTTTTTGCCAATCTCAGTTACCAGGCTCTTTACCCGGTTTTTGACCTGGGCTTTAACATCGGCAACAGAGCTTCCTATTATTATATCGCAAAGAACGAAACTGCCAGGTATACCTGGCAGGAGATGGATCTTAGCCTGCATGCCAGTATTCCATGGAATTTTTCACGGGGTAATTACTATCGTTACGTGACCCCGTCATTCGGAACGACGATCATTGACATCATACACGATGCCTCCACCCCAAAACAAGTGACCACAGGGTTGATCAAGAGTATCGATTACAGTGTTTCCGTCTCCCAATATCTCCAATCTTCAGCAAAAGATATGTTTCCCCGGTTGGGGCAGACACTGACCCTCAATTACAGGAGTACACCTTTCGCTGGCAATTCAATGGGAGACATTTTTGTAATACAAACCAATCTCTATTTTCCAGGGGTCTTCAAACACCAGGGAATAAGGGTTTATGGAGCATATCAATCTTACCATCCCCAGCCAACCACACTATACACCTATGCTGACCTCATAACTTTCCCGAGGGGGTATAACGGTTTGATGGACGAACAGGTGATGAGCGTATCGTTGAATTATAAGCTGCCCCTCTTCTATCCGGACCTTAGTCTTGGATCATTGGTCTATTTTAAGCGGTTTAAATTGAACCTGTTCTTCGATTGGGCACAAGGATGGACAGGAAAGCAGGTGAATATCTACCAATCGACTGGTGCTGAGCTGACTTCAGACCTTCATCTGCTAAGGTTCCTCTACCCGTTCGAGCTTGGAGTGAGGGCAGTGTACTTTCCTGCAGACTCATCATGGGGATGGGAGCTGCTGTATGCAATTAATATATAAGTAGCGAAACAGCGAGATAGCGAAATCCTATGAATTATTTATGGAAGTTTTTGATAAACTCCTCAACTTCAGGAACGCCGCCCTGGTAGATGAGGTATCCATTGTAAGGTTCGCGGGGTGTGATTTCCCCGTTGATCGGAGTCAGCATTATTTCTTTCACCTTTGCCAGATCGTTGGTCTGTCCAAGAGCCCAGCTCAGTTTGATGAAGGCGGTTTCCGGCAACATATTTTCGGCCGGGATAATTCCTTTTGCCATGAGGTCACGACCGGTGTCATATACAAACATGTGTACATAACCCCAAAGGGTTTGTACCGTCATATAAATGGCGACTCCCTTTGCAATTGCTCTTTCGATGGCCGGGTAGATTGGTTTGTTCACATGACCCAGTCCGGTACCAATGATTATAATTCCGTGATATCCCTTCTCGACGAGTGAATCGATAATATCCGGACTCATGTTGGTATAATAATATATCATTGTCACACGCTCATCATAATAGGGCATGATGGTTACTTTCCTGTCTTTCCGGCGGTGGTTATAATCCTGTTTAAGAGGTACAACCCCCTGGCGTGTCACAGTGGCGAGTGGTATATCACCAATGGTTCTGAATGTGGAACGGTAAGATGAATGCATTTTCCTTACCCTTGTTCCCCTGTGAAGAAATGCATATTCATCGGAGGTGGGCCCAAACATGCAAACCATGACCTCTGCGATATCCCCATGCCCTGCAGCGGTAGCGGCATGCATCAGGTTCAGGGCTGCATCAGAACTCGGTCGGTCAGAGGAACGCTGTGAGCCAACCAGCACGATAGGTATAGGAGAATTCTGAATCATGAAGCTGAGGGCAGCCGAGGTGTAATGCATGGTATCGGTACCATGTCCGATTATAATGCCATCGATACCATTTTCAATTTCCTTGCCAATGGCAACGGCCAGCTTCATGTATTGCTCAGGTCCCATGTTCTCACTGAAGACAGCAAAAAGTTTTTCAGTTGTGAGGTTGCAGATGTCTGCAAGTTCAGGAACGGCACCATAAAGTTCGCCGGGGGAAAAAGCAGGAATTACGGCTCCGGTACGATAATCCAGCCTGGAGGCGATAGTGCCTCCTGTACCCAGCAGTTTTACGTTTGGTTTGCCTTTTGTATAGGGAAATTCTTTTTCAGGGATTTTATAAACAGCCTTTTTATACCCGAGTTCCCTGATATCCGTTATGGTATCTGTATCTATGCCAATATTGTATCCTGTGAAAAATTTAAGTACCAGGTGCTTGTCGTCGGTATTTTCTGCCCGCGGCAGAATTGTTCCTTCAAAACCGCCCCGGGTGGTATCTACTTCAACCTTTGCCCAAACGCGTGCATTGAACTTCATCATTACTTCGAGTGCCCGTCCTTTATAGCCTTGAAAAATATCGTCGCTCATTATTTAGTTTTCTTAAGATGCTGGAATAGTATTAAAATTGTATTTTTTTACTTAGGTCGGCCAATGGGATATTACCAAGCGCAACCGTGTTAAGGTTGCCCATAACCCAGCGAACACCGGCACTATCGTCCGCTGATGTTCTTGTTTGCTGATATTTACGGATAAGAAAAGGCAGTTTAGCCAGGATTTCCTGTTGTGAAATCTCTCTGAACCCAAGTGTGACCAGGATAGATTCGTAATCCATCTTAGGATATTGGTAAAGATGCAGGAGCATCCGCTTCGAGATCGCAAGGTCGAGTTTACGGTTGATAAGGAAAGCAAGTAATTCATAAACTTTCCGGAAGGAAAAATCCGGGAGTGCCGGGTACTTCCCCTGGATATGCTTTAATGTATGTGCAAGCAGTATTGAAGTAAACCGGGCGGGGATCTTCAGTTCTTCCTGAATCTGTTCGATCAGAGGCACAAGGTTGTTTTTCAGAATGTACGTGTAAGTATCTTCCGGCACATTCCAGTGCTTCAGTTGTTGTATACGATCAAAAACTACCACCGGCAAGTGTTTAGCCATTTCTATGAGTACCTCATCCTCCAATGGGATCGGAGCTGAATCAGTATCGGGGTACATACGGTCGGCGCCTGGAAGAACCCTTTCAAAGATGGTTGTGCCATTCTCAAATGATTTACGGGTCTCATTCGGCACACCTGAAAAGGCCATCAGACAACGTTCCTGAATTGTTTCGAGCGCTGTTGCAATGTCTTCCTCAGGACCCCAGAAAATCAGCTGTGCATCGTCTTCCTTACTACCAAGAAGGTTCTGAACTTTTTTCCAGGTCTTCTCTCCTACTGTATCTTCGAGCATTTCAGAGTGAACCATATTGGGGAAATCAATGCAGGCAACAACCTTCATCTTTTCTGACAATTCATCGCCAAACACTTTTCCCGGTTGCATAAAATGCGACAGGATTCCCCGAAAATGCGGAAGATTCACGATGTACATCTTGTTTTTCTTCGGTTTCTCAACAGGCAGAATAGTAATATTAAATTCAATTTCTTTGGTTTTAACTTCTTTATGAGATATTTTCCAGCAAGTGTGATCGTTCAGTTTTTCTTTCAACAGTTCCCGTATATGAAGAAGCGCCCATTGACGGAAGGCCTCGTTGTGCGTCAGTTCCGGCATCCAGCTTGTATGAGATACACCTTTGATCTCGACACGAGTCCCGCCTTTGCAGCTCACATTTACGTCAGCACGGGTCGATCCTATACCGGTCAACACCTTGCCAGTACTACGATTCAGAAAGCGAATATAATCGGCTCCTTCTTTAACTTCGGCTGGATTTTTGAATTCCGGATAAGTCACTGTTTCTATGAGAGGCATACCGAGCCGATCGGTACGATAAATCCTGACGTGCCCTATATCAGAGACCTCCCGGCAGGAATCTTCCTCAACGCTAAGCTGGATGAGACGTACCTTCTTGTTTTTAAGCTGGATTTCGCCCTCCACACCAACGATGGCAGTTCTCTGAAATCCGGTGGGAATTGAACCGTCCAGGTACTGTTTACGGCTGATATGAACCTCACCTACAATCTTAAGTTTTGAGAGAAGCGATATCTCAAGGGCAATATCAAGGGCTTCCCGGTTGAGCGGGAATGGTGGAGTATCGTCAACATCATAAGTGCAGGCAGTTTTATTGTTGATACGGTAAATAATCTGTTTGCGGGTCTTGAATTCCATCAGGGCTGTTCCGTCGTACTCACCAAGTTCACTTAGTGTGGGACGCATATGGCGGATCAACTCGGCGTCATGTTCCATTGGCTTCTGATAAAAGCCTGCCGGACAGCGGCAGAAGAGCTTTTCACGGGTACGGAGCTGCTGGTGGACTTCCAGTCCTGACATGAATCCGATGCGGTCATAGTCAGCCTGAGTAGCTTGTTTGCGCGGTACATATCCTATGGCTTTCTGTGTATCTTCATAGTTGCGCCTGGGATCGAATGGTTGCTTCATTTGTAGAAAAGGATAGATTAAAAAGAAGACCCAAAATTAGGGTTTTCCATGATAGCATCCGGTAAAAGTTGATAATTTGGAGAAAAATTCAGGAGAATAGAGAATAGTGAATGGAAGATCAAGGATGGATTAGAAACATTTCTGTTATCTTTGTATCCCTCATGATAAGGAATGCATTATATAAAATTATAATTACAGCTTGGCTGTTTTTACCATTGTGCACGTTTTCACAAGGAACTACCAAGATCCTCCTGGAACATGCTGATTCATTGGTACATAACAGCAAGAACAGACCGGAATTCCAGCGACTCATGGGAAATGTGAGGTTAAGCCATGACAGTACGATCCTAATGTGCGACAGCGCCTTCCTCAACGATGAGAAAAACTTCGTTCTGGCATACGGAAATGTACATATCAAGGTTAGCGACACGTTAAATCTCTTCGGCGATTCCCTGAATTACAATGGTGAGACCCGCCTGGCAAAGATATGGGAAAATGTAAAGTTGATCGACAATGAAACCACCCTTACCACTGATACACTTTCTTTCGACCGGACTACCGAAATTGCCAGCTATGAATACTGGGCAAAGATTGTCAATGATAAAAATGTACTAGTCAGCAAACGAGGCTATTACCATACCCGGACAAAGGAATTCTATTTCAAGGAGAAAGTGGTCCTGATCAATCCTGAATATGTGATGCATTCCGATACAATGATGTATAACACCGTTACGAAGACGACCTATTTCTTCAGTCCTTCCAACATCAAAGGGAAAGAAGATTCCATTTACTGCGAAAACGGTTGGTACAATACACTTAAGGATATTGCACGTTTTCGCAAGAATGGATGGATCTATCATCTTAATCAGGTGCTCACCGGCGATAGTCTTTATTATGAACGGAAGACGGGATATGGACAAGCCTTTATGCATGCAATGCTGATTGACACGGTGCAGAAAATGATGCTTACGGGTAACTATGGCGAACTGCATCGTAAAACGGGGTTTGCCTTTATGATCGATAGTGCAGTGGTGAAAATGATCGATAAAAAAGATACACTCTTCCTGCATTCCGACACGGTATATGCAACTTTCGACACTAACCAGAATATTCATAATATCCTGAGCTATCACAAAGTCAAGTTCTTCCGTCGTGACCTTCAGGGAATGTGTGATTCCATGTCATATCATGGCCGCGATTCCACAATGTACCTTTATCATAATCCGGTGCTATGGTCGTCTGAAAATCAACTCACTTCAGATTCCATCAAACTAACCCTGCTCAACAGCCAGATCGACTCGATGATCCTCTACAATACTGCTTTCATCATTTCACAGGATGACACGAATAAATTCAACCAGGTGAAAGGAAGAGACATGGTAGGGTTTTTCAAAAATAATGAACTATACAAGATCAAGGTATTCGGGAATTCCGAGACCATCTATTATGCGCGGGAGGAGGATCACAGTCTCATAGGAATTACGCAGGTTCAATCGAGCGACATGCTGATCTTTGTTGAAAAAAACAAAATAAAATCAATCACCTATATTACTGAACCAAAAGCAAAAACCTCTCCTGAAAAAGACGTCTCACCTTATGACCTGAAGCTAAAAGGATTCGTATGGATTAAAGGGAAAAGACCTCTGACGAAGATGGATATATTCAGATGGTAACATGAAACTAAAAGACTGAGACTTTTACGTACTTCTTGGGATTCGCTTTAATATCTTCCAACAGGAGATTCAGATCAGTAGCAGCTTTCTCAACTTCTTTATAAAGTTTATCATCGTTCAGCAATAGCCCAAGAGTTCCCTTACCATTGTTGATCTTGTTAACCGCTAAATCAATATCGGTGATTGCCTTGTTAATCTGGGAGATAGCAGCCGGGATTCTGGCCTTGGAAAGAGAATCACTGAGTTCCGAAAAATTAGTCAGGATATTATTGATCTTCTGGTTATTGTTCTTCAGGTTCTGGCTGATCGATTCGATGTTACCGATGATACTGGCCAGATGGTTTCGCTGAGAACCGACGAGCGTATCCAGGTAATAGGTTGTATGTGAAAGATTATTCAGCACATCCTTAATATGCCCGATTGAGACAATAAGGTTATCGCGCGTATCCTTGTTCAATACCTGCTGTATTAATGTTGCCACGGTATCAATTGACCCGAGCAGCCTCTCCGTTTTCGTTTTGAGCGGGATAAGTTGCTGGTTCAGTTCCTCACCGATGGACTTTTCAATAAAAGATTTCAGGGTATCCTTATCTTTCACGATTTTCTTTGAGTCACCAAGCACTATCTCTATATGTTTTCCACCGATAAGGTTATCGGAATTATCGATCCTGGCAACAGAATTGACCGGGATTGGGTACTTTACAGAAATATAAAGTTCTGCGACGATCTTTCCGCGCTGTTTATTAGAGAAATAAAGCGCTTTAACCTGCCCAACATTCATTCCACTTATGGTAACAATGTTGTCTGGCAACAATCCATTAACCCTGTCGTACACGGCATAGACAATCATTTTGTGTTTAAACAATTCCATCCCTTTCAGGTACATCAATCCCCAGACAAGAATTGCAGTCGCTATTACAAAAATTGCCCCAATCCGGAATTCCTTTGTTAACTTGAACTTCATATCAATTAATTTCCTGTCAAAATTATTAATTTCTTTTGATCTTTTTTGATAATTGAAAATCACCTGACGTTATGCGTTCCGATGCTTCAGCTATTTCTGCATTTCCGAGATCAGTTTCTTTGCCTCCGCAACGGTAATCCTTTCCTCACCATGGAACGCTACAACAAAGGCATCAGGAAACCCCTTTGTTCTGACCTCAGTCAACAGACCGGACAATGCTTCAGGACTGGATGCTTTTCCTGCAGTGTATTTAAACAATCCCTGGTGCTGATACATCCAGACTTCCGATAATCCAGCGAATTTTGAAGAATGTGTGCTGAGTTCTTTAGGGGAGGTTGCAATCTGAACCCGAAAAACAATATCTTCCTTCATTGCATTGTCATTTCTGACTGTATTTGTGGCAATGTCCTTTTTTTCTGGTTCAGCAACTTTTACAACCGGATTAGTCTTTGGAACTGATTTGGCTTTAACAACATCTCTGGCAGGCGGGGATTCATCAGGCTTCTTTTTTGTCACGGCGATTGCTTTATTCGAAGAAGCAGGCTTTGTATTCTCTTTTACTTTTGTTGTATCTCTTGGTTGAGCTGGTTCCTTAAGCTTTTCCTTCTGTTTTGCAACATCTTTTTGCACAGAATTTTCTTTTGGTTTTTCTTCTTGTGCAAGTGTATCTTTTTTCACAACTACTTCTTCAGATTTTTTTTCCTGTTGAGAAGTCTCTTTTTTAACAATCGAAGTCGTCTGATTTGTGGCTGGGGTGGTTGACTTTTTCACGTTGAGCGATGCAAGTTCTTTTCCATTTCCTTCCTGTTTTGCCTTGAATTTAACGAAAGCCCTACAGATGGCAGATGCAATATATTGCTGTCCTTTCTCTGATATCAGAAATTTTTCTTCTTCCGGATTTGAAAGGAAGCCGGTTTCGACGAGTACACTCGGCATGGTAGTCTTATAAAGAACAAGAAATCCGGCCTGTCTTACGCCCCGGTCATTCATCCCAACCCTGTCTTTCATCTCATCCTGTATAAAGGAGGCAAACCGGGTACTTTGCTCAAGGAAGGCATTCTGAAAGAGCGTAAAGGTAATATACGATTCATCCGAGTTGGGGTCAAACCCGTTGTAAGCATTTGAATAGTCAGGTTCCATGAGGATAGCAGCATTTTCCTTTTTTGCAATCTCAAGATTGGCCTCCGTCCGATGCAAACCCATTACATAGGTTTCGGCACCCTGAAAAGTACGTTTGGGATTGGAGTTGCAATGGATGGAGATAAAAAGGTCGGCCTTACTGCGATTAGCTATTTCTGCACGTTCGTGAAGTTCAATGAATTCATCGGTAGTACGGGTACAGATCACAGTTACACCTTTGCAACGTGCACGGATATCTGCACTCAGTTTCATGGCAATTTGCAAGGTTATGTCTTTTTCCTGGGACTTCTTACCAATCGTTCCCGGGTCTTTCCCTCCATGCCCGGCATCAATCACAACTTTTGTAATGCTTGTCTTCTCTTGTGAAAAACCATTTTTTTTCATCAGGAGAGAAAAGGACAGGATAAACAAAATCAGCGTGATATAACGCATACGGGAATTCCTTTGTTTGTTAAAGTATCTTAAAATATAACGGCGATCAATATTTTTACGTAGTTTTGAAACCAGTAAAAAAATCCAACCCTATCGTTTCTTCTTTAACGGATTTCTAAACAAAGATATAATATTAAACCCAGAATTACGAAAAGAAATTGTTAACGAAATTATTAACAAGTCTTCCCCGGATATTCCTGTTCCTGGTGATCTTCTTTAATCTTCACTCCGGGTGGGTTCAGGGACAGGATACGATTCATCCTGTACGGACACTTAAAGACACATCGGTAATCATTCATGACACTCTCCATTTGGCCGATACTGTTTTACATCATCCCTCTGATTCTGTAAAAGTAAAAAAAACCAAAAAAAAAGACAACCTCAAATCAAAAGTGGAATATGAAGCCAAAGATTCCCTCCGTTTTGACATTAAGGAACAAAAGGTCTTTTTATACAAACAAGCAGAAATTAAATATGAGGATATTGACCTGAAAGCAGGATATGTGGAAATTAATTTCCCCTTAAAGACAGTCTATTCGATATACATAAAAGACACTGCTGGCAAAGAAATCCAGGCGCCCGAGTTTAAGCAGGGAGTTCAGACTTTCAAGTCGAAGGTGATGACATACAATTACGATACAAAGCGGGGCTATATCCAGAATATATTTACCAAACAGGATGAAGGATTCCTGCATGGCACGATAGTTAAGAAGATGGAAAATAATATTACCTACCTGAAAGATGGCTGGTACACAACCTGTGACCGTGAAGACGATCCACATTACGAATTTAAATTTGGTAAGGCAAAGGTAATCCCGGGAAAGAAGGTCATAACCGGGCCTGCTTATCTTATGATTGCCGGAGTCCCGGTGCCTCTGGGAATTCCTTTTGGATATTTTCCCAGCCGGTCAGGCCGGCGATCGGGTATCCTGGTGCCCACATACGGCGAATCCAACGACCGGGGCTTCTTCCTGCAGAACGGAGGATATTACTGGGCAATGAACCCATATATTGATCTGTATCTTTTAGGCGATATCTATTCACACGGCAGCTGGGCAGTGAAGCCGAAGACTGGATTACAAATACCGTTACCATTACAGTGGATCCTTCAGTTTCAGCTATGCCGTGAACAAACTTGGCGCTGCTGATTCCCCTGATTTTCAAAAAACCACTGACTTCAGTCTCCAATGGATTCATACACAGGACCCGAAAGCAAGACCAAACAGTACCTTTTCCGCTAATGTCAATATAGTAAGTGAAAACTTCAACAAATACAACCCGGTAAACATTACAAATAATGCACAGGCTTATCTGAGCAATACATTCCAATCGAGTATTAACTACTCAACCAACTGGAAAAATAATTATTTCCTTACACTCAATTTCAATCACAGCCAGAATACACTGACTAAGAACATTGATATCACACTGCCAGAACTTACCTTCTCCGTCAACCAGTTTTATCCGCTGCGCAAAAAGAACCATGTCGGCAAGATTCGCTGGTTTGAAAATATCAGTATCAAATATAATATGGCAGCAAAAAATCTTTACAACACTTATGATTCCCTTTTCCTTAAAAAGAAAAAATGGTGGAATGACATGCAGAACGGAATACAACACAGCGTGCCTATTACCGGAACCTTTCATGTGTCTGAAATACTTTAACTGGACCACCTGCATTCAACTGAATGACCGGATGTATTTTACCACGATCAGGGAGAAATATGTTCCCTATAAAAATCGGCAAGGATTCGCTGGTTCATGATACCATAAGGCAATTCGCCAATGCCTTTGACGGAAATGCATCTACCTCACTCAATACCAGGCTTTATGGAATGTACCAGTTCAAACATGGGCCCATCGTCGCCATTCGTCATATGGTGACACCGACCGTCAGTTTTACTTACACACCCGATTTTGGCACTGCGGGATGGGGATATACCCGTTATGCAGTTAATGATACGAATAAAAACCCTCAAAAATATTCCATCTTTCCTGGTAACAGTGTTTATGGTGCGCCTGCCACGACAAAATCGGGTGTTGTTTCTTTCGCCCTGCATAATAATCTTGAAATGAAAGTTAAGAATAAAAAAGATACGGTTACCGGAACGAAAAAGATTGTCCTTATCGATGACCTAGCAATTAGTGAGACCTATGATATGATGAAGGATTCATTGAAATGGTCAAAGATTAATATCTCAGGTTATACAACTTTGTTTAAAAACCTCAGAATATCCTATTCCAGCATTTGGGATCCTTATGCGCGCAGTTCGAAAGATTCCTCGGGACTGGATATCAAAAAATCAGAATGGGAAGTTCACCACAGGCTGTTACGGCTGGACAATACCCAATGGGACCTGGGGTTGACCTATACCCTTTCCTCTGATAAATCGAAAAAGAAAAAAACGACGAATAAAGGAACAGAACAGGAACGTAAAGATCTTAATACCTATTATGATTATTATGTTGATTTTGATATCCCATGGAGCTTTAGCCTGAACTACAAATTCAATTTCGGGAAGACTTGGGATACTTATTATACACACCGGGTCGGAATGATTACTCAAACTCTTGGCTTCAACGGGCAACTAAATATCACACCAAAGTGGAAGATCACAGTAAATACCGGGTGGGATTTCACTAACGGACAACTTTCTTTCACGTCAATAGACCTTTATCGCGATCTCCATTGCTGGGAAATGAAGTTCGGATGGATCCCGAAAGGTCCTCAACAGAGCTGGAATTTCTCGATCAATGTCAAGGCCTCCATTCTGCAGGACCTTAAGCTGACCAAGAAGAAAGATTTTATGGACTACACACAATAAATAGCAAAATGGTGAGATAGCAAAATAGCAAAAAAATAATCAATTATTGATATAACCATGAAGAGAATTATCAGTACCGACAAGGCTCCCAGGGCTATTGCAACTTACAGCCAGGCTATTGAAGTTAATGGGATACTATTCATTGCAGGCCAAATCCCTATTGATCCGGCAACCGGGAAATTAGTCGAAGGAGGAATCAGTGAACAGACTGAACAGGTTTTGAAAAACACGGGGGAAATTCTTAAGGCTGCCGGTTATACATTTGAGGATGTTGTGAAATCCACTTGCCTTTTAACAGATATGAGTCAATATGCCGAAATGAATGCTGTGTACGGCAAGTTTTACTATGAAAATTCACCGGCACGCGCAGCATTCGCTGTCACAGGATTGCCGATGGCTGCTTTGATTGAGATTGAAACAATCGCTTCCAGATAAGCTTACTTAGGAGCTGTCCTCACAAGAATAAGCGCTATAATACCAAACAGGATATTCGGGAACCAAACTGCCAGCAATGCAGGAAAATTCCCGAAAGTCGCCAGGACCGTGAAAATCTGCATAAAGAGGATATAAATGAATGTCAGGGCGAGACCGAAACCAAGATTGAAGCCTATGCCACCTCTCACCTTTCGGCTGGAAACTGCCACCCCGATCAAAGTGAGGATAATAGTTGCAAACGGATAAGCCACCCGCTCATAACCCTTAACTTCATACTTAATTAGATCGGGATCACCTCTCAGCTTTTTCATCTGAATATGTTTCCGCAGAGTAAAAAAAGTCATAACAGAAACTTCTTCGATGTCTTCAGTGAAATCGGCAGGTTTCAAACCAAAGGTCGTATCAAGTTTTTCACCTTTGTGCATGCTTTCTGTCATTGGCCCGATGCTCCTTGAAAAATAATGTTTTAGAGTCCATTTAGAGTGAATACTGTCCCAGTCTGCTTCGTCCGCTGAAAGTTTATAAACAAGTTCCCTATCCCTGAATTTCTCAAGTGAAAACTGCCATCCTTTTTTTGACTGGATATTGAAATTCTCAAGATACAGAAATACTCCAGGGCTGACTTGTTTGTGGATATTCATATCATTGAAATGCCTAGCATCCTTAATGTATTGTTTTTCAAATTCAAGTTTACCCCTATTAGTATATGGAATGACGAAGTTTCCCAGGAGGAATGACATCAGGGCCAACATCAAGGCCGAAACAAAATAAGGTAATAACATCCTGCGAAAACTTATACCACTGCTAAGAATTGCGATGATCTCAGAATCGGAAGCCATTCGCGAAGTAAAAAATATGACAGCAATAAAAACGAAGAGGTAACTGAACAGGTTGACAAAATGAGGGATGAAGTTCAGGTAATAATTAAAGATTATGGCCTTGATCGGGGCATCATGTTTCAGGAAATCGTCAATATGTTCGGAAACATCAAAAACAATGATGATAGAGATAAGCAGAATGATAGAAAAGAAGAATGTTCCAAGAAATTTTTTGATGATATAAAAATCAATGGTTTTCAAACTAAAAGAACCCGGTTGAAATAAATTCCTTAACTTCATTACAACCTCCGCATCAGTTGATTTACCATAAGATTCTTCCAATTGTAAAATGTTCCTTCAAGGATCTTCTTCCGAGCAGTTCTCATCAGCCACATATAAAAGCCAAGATTGTGAATGGTGGCGATCATGGCGGCCAGTATTTCTTTTGAAACAAAGAGGTGACGCAGGTATGCCTTAGAGTATTCAAGATCAGTAAATACTTCACCGTCCTGTTCAAGAACTGAAAAATCGTCCTTCCATTTTACATTCCGGATATTGATAATGCCATTCCTGGTAAACAGCATGCCATTGCGGCCATTCCTTGTCGGAATAACGCAATCGAACATATCAATACCCAGGCTGATACTCTCCAGGATGTTTGCCGGGGTTCCCACCCCCATCAGATAACGGGGTTTGTCATATGGAAGAATATGACAAACGAGATCAGTTATCTTAGTCATCATTTCGGCCGGTTCCCCTACTGATAAACCCCCTATTGCATTTCCATCGGCATTCTTTGATGCAACGAATTCAGCAGACTGCTTTCTTAAATCAGCATAAACGCTACCCTGAACGATTGGGAACAGGCTTTGAGGATATCCGTAATGGCTTTCAGTATGATCGAAATGTTCAATGCATCTGTTCAGCCAATGGTGTGTAAGTTCCATGGATCGCTTTGCATTATCGTACTCGCATGGGAAAGGGGTACATTCATCAAAAGCCATTATAATATCGGCACCAAGAATTCGCTGGATATCTATTGCCCGTTCAGGTGTAAAGGTATGTTTTGACCCATCGATGTGCGACTGGAACACTACTCCATCTTCAGAAAATTTGCGGATATCAGCCATAGAATAGATTTGATATCCCCCGCTATCAGTCAGCACAGGAAGGTTCCATCCATTAAACTTCTGGATCCCACCTGCCTTTTCAATAATGTCAATTCCTGGCCGGAGAAATAGATGGTAGGTGTTGGCCAACATAATTTTTGACCTGATATCTTCCCTCAATTCTTTCGTGTGAAGAGCTTTTACAGTCCCTGCTGTTCCGACAGGCATGAAAACCGGAGTTTCAACAATCCCATGGGCGGTAGTAATCACACCTGCCCGGGCAGAAGTGTCAGAATCAGAATGTACAATTTCGAACTGCATGGAAGAGAAACAGACATCACCTCATGGTAATGTCCTTTATATAAAGGATTTATCAAATTTTACACAAAGGTAGATTTTATTCGATTAATATGAATATTTTTGTCTGTT
Organism: uncultured Bacteroidales bacterium; assembly: GCA_963800585.1. Lineage (GTDB taxonomy): Bacteria > Bacteroidota > Bacteroidia > Bacteroidales > FEN-979 > FEN-979. The sequence continues at coordinate 39,005 of CAWDBP010000008.1, read as the reverse complement.
CATTCCTGTTAAATGATGTTAAATGCTTGATGGATTTTTCGCACCCGGTGGTATCTTTTTTATCCTGATTCTGATCTTTTTTTTCCTATTCATAGTTCAGTTGTTTTTTTATGGATTTTTCTTTCTGAAGTTTACACGCTTCCGGGAAGCCTCTTTTCCGGGTCAAACTGAAGGAGTTTCCGTTGTAATTTGTGCCCGGAATGAATACGATCAGCTAAAAGAGAATCTTCCGCTTATCCTCACTCAGGAGTATTCTAATTTTGAAGTTGTTGTGGTAAATCATGCTTCGGGGGACGAAACAGCACTTCTGCTCTCCAGTATGGCAGAGCAATATTCCCGGCTGAAGATCGTGGAGATCAGGGAAAATCTAAACTTTTTTGATGGAAAGAAATTCCCTCTTTCAATTGGGATCAAATCAGCTATACATGACCTGGTGCTACTGACAGACGCTGATTGCAAACCTGTCGGCCCCCATTGGATCGCACTCATGGCCGGAGGTTTCTCAAAAGAAAAAGAGATTGTTCTTGGTTATGGAGCCTATTCAGTGTCATCCGGTCTTCTGAACAGATTGATTCGTTTTGATACAGTTCATATTGCCTTGCAGTACTTTTCGTTTGCCCTTACAGGAATTCCTTATATGGGGGTTGGAAGAAACATGGCGTACCGTAAATCGCTCTTTTATGAGAACAAAGGCTTTACCTCTCATTATACCATCCATTCCGGGGACGACGACCTCTTTATCAACCAAACGGCCACAAAGAAGAATACACAGATTGTTGCTGCCCCTGAAAGTTTTACGCTTTCACAGCCGAAAAAGACTTTAAAGGAATGGTGGATTCAAAAGAAACGCCATATATCTACCGGCCGTTACTACCGGTGGAACCATAAATTTTTACTGGGGTTATATTCTTTCAGCACGTTCTTTTTTTATATGCTCTTTCTTTTATTGCTGACATTAAATTATAACATTCTTCCAGTTCTGGCGTTATTTATCCTGAGGTTGACCATGCAACTTTTCATTTTTCGTAAAACACTTATACGCTTGAATGAAAAAGGAATCTGGTTGATGGTTCCATTCTTTGATTTTATCCTGATTCTGATCAACACAGCATTAACGGTCTCAACTTTCCTATCAAAAGAAACGAAATGGAAGTAACCGCTCACCTGACTGAAAAAGCTCAACGGGATTATATTCTCGTACAGCAGGCCATTAATCATGGCGATCAGAAGGCATATGCTGAATTGCTTAATAATTACAGGGATTCACTCTATTTCATGTTACTAAAGATGACAAATAACCCTGTTGACGCCGAAGACCTGACCATTGAGGCTTTTGGAAAAGCATTCAAGAATCTTCATCAATATACCCTTGAGTACGCTTTTAGTACCTGGCTTTTCAGAATTGCGGCCAACAATTGCATCGATTACCTTCGTAAGCGAAACCGGATCAAGTATACTTCCGGGATCAATTCCGATGGAGAAGAAACCGGGGAGTATGCTTCCGATGTGCCCAGTCCTAACCCGGGACCTGAAGAGATGATCATTGCAAAACAAAAGATCGAGTTGATGCGTGAAGTGGTTGAAAAACTAAAACCCCATTACCGGATGCTGGTCGAAATGAGATACTTCAGAGAACTCTCCTATGAAGAGATCGCAGAGGAATTAGATCTTCCCTTGGGGACTGTCAAAGCCAAGCTTTTCCGGGCACGCGATTTCCTCTATAACATCTTAAAGGATTCAGAAGGAAAGATATAAAACACCGTATAAAAAATTTCCACATCCCATGGATCTCCATGAATTTCAAAATTGTATCCTTCAGGGCATACCTGAAGAGCTACCAGTTTCCCAGCCTTTCGACTCGGAAATAAATCATGCACCTGTCAGAAAAGATATTTTAACAAGTGAACAAAAAACGTTGGCGCTCCGCAATGCTTTAAGGTATTTTGATAAAAAATTCCATTCTGTTCTTGCGCCTGAATTCGCAAACGAATTAAAGAAGTATGGCCGGATATATATGTACCGTTTTCGTCCGGCTTATGCTATGTATGCACGTCCCATTGTTGAATATCCTCATCAATCCATCCAGGCGGCAGCCATCATGCTTATGGTTCAGAACAACCTGGACCCTGCAGTTGCACAGCATCCCCATGAACTGATTACTTATGGAGGCAATGGTGCAGTTTTTCAGAATTGGGCACAATATCTGCTTACGATGAAGTACCTTGCTGAGATGACAGACCATCAAACACTGGTCATATATTCAGGTCATCCCGTTGGATTGTTTCCTTCGCATAAAGATGCCCCAAGAGTGGTTGTGACCAATGGTATGGTCATTCCAAATTATTCCTCTCCCGATCATTGGGAAAAATTCAATGCCCTTGGTGTTTCACAGTATGGGCAAATGACCGCAGGGTCGTATATGTATATAGGACCTCAGGGCATTGTGCATGGGACCACAATTACTGTGATGAATGCTGCCAGGAGAAAAGGTGACGATTCCATTTCAGGAAAGATTTTTGTCACCTCAGGCCTCGGAGGGATGTCAGGTGCACAGGGGAAAGCCTCGGTGATTGCCGGCGCAATAGGGGTTATTGCCGAAATCAATCCCAAAGCGGTGCAGAAACGATACGAGCAGGGATGGGTAGATGAAGTATTTACCGACCTGGATTCCTTACTGACCCGGCTAATCAAGGCAAAAGAACAGAAAGAAGCTATCTCACTGGCTTACCAGGGAAACATCGTCGACCTATGGGAAAAACTGGTGGATAAAGATATTAAAGTGGATCTTGGTTCGGATCAAACATCCCTACATAATCCATGGTCCGGTGGTTATTATCCTGCCGGATTGACCCTGGAAGAATCGAATGAAATGATGGTCAATAATCCGGATCAATTCAAAGAAAAGGTCAAGACATCACTCATAAGACAAGTCATGGCCATCCAGAAGATGACCGTTAATGGTATGTATTTCTGGGATTATGGAAATGCATTTTTACTTGAAGCTTCGCGGGCAGGTGCTGATGTTATGAACCCGGATGGCACTTTTAAATATCCCTCTTATGTACAGGATATTATGGGACCGCTCTATTTCGATTATGGATTTGGGCCATTCCGTTGGGTGTGTACTTCAGGCGACCCGATTGATCTTGAAACCACTGATGGTATTGCAGCCGAAGTTCTGGAAAGCATTGCGGCTAATGCACCCGGGAGAATCAGAAACCAGTTGAATGATAATATTCATTGGATAAGAGAAGCACGCAATAATAAAATGGTTGTAGGATCGCAAGCGCGTATCCTGTATGCTGATTGTGAAGGCCGTACAAAGATTGCGACTGCTTTCAACAAAGCTATTCGTGATGGAAAGATCAGCTCACCAATCGTTATTGGCCGCGATCACCATGATGTTTCAGGTACCGATTCCCCATTCCGTGAGACATCCAACATTTATGACGGTTCTCAATTTACTGCGGATATGTCTGTTCAGAATGTCATCGGCGACAGTTTTCGCGGTGCGACATGGGTTTCAATTCACAATGGAGGAGGCGTTGGCTGGGGTGAAGTGATCAACGGAGGATTCGGGATGGTGCTCGATGGCACATTTGAAGCCGACCATCGGTTGAATAGGATGCTTCATTGGGATGTCAACAACGGGATTGCACGACGCGCCTGGGCACGTAATGAAGCGGCAGAGTTCGCAATCAATCGGGCCATGTTGATAGAACCATTGCTTAAAGTTACGATTCCAAACCTGGTCGAGGATGAGGTTATTAAACTGGTGAACTGGTGAGTAATATCAGGTAGCATGAACACCTCCGTTGAACCATATTAATTCATTTGGGAAAAGAGCCTGAAGAGGATGTCTTTTTCCCCAGATGAAAATGAATGACCGGCCCTTTCAAGTTTTTCGATGCCGGTCATACCCTCATTCAAGCTCGGTTCAACCAATTGTGCCTGATTGATGTATCCTTTTGCATAAGCAATCTCATTTTTCAGGAAGGATGCAACTGCCATTCCCAATAGTGCATCAAGGTTGCGGTCGTTGGTTTCCAGGCATTTCTTATATTGTTCCACTGCGTTATCAACTTCCCCTTTATCAAGATAACACCTGCCGAGGCCTGCATGAAGCAGTGCACTCTCTGGATTCATCTTCAACCCGGCAAGACATATTTGTATTGCACTGTCAAGTTGGTTTTGTTCACAATAAATGGAACTCAGGTTGCTATATGCTGAGATATATTTCGCATCCAGGTTAATTGCGCGTAAAAAGTCTGATTTAGCCTTCTCGTATTGTCCGGTGTTTCCATAAGCAACACCGCGATTATGGAACACCAACGTATAATGCGGATCAATCTCAATGGCTTTCGAAAAATCGACAATTGCTTTTTCCTGCTGACCAAGATTTACATATACAATACCCCGGTTCGCATAGGGAACCGGGTATTTGGGATTTATTGCAATGGCCGTGGTCAAATCTGCAATCGCATTGTCCCATTGTCCCAGATTGATGTAGAAAATCCCCCTGTTTGAATATGCTGCAATGTTTTGATTAGGATATTTCTCAATGACATCAGTCCATAGAGTCTCTCCATCCCTCCATATTTTGCAACGGTTATAAGTCATGACAACAAAAATGACCAGACACACTGACATTCCCGTTACAACAAGATGTTTTATTCTCGGTCTCTTCGAAGTAAGCTTTTCCAGTGACCATACCGTAATGAAGATGAGCCCGGTATATGCCAGGTAGGTAAAACGGTCGGAAAGGAATGTGTTGCCGGCTGCAAGAATCTGAAGCATAAAGATCACATTAACAAAAAACAACAGGAAACCAAAAACAAAAGCACGGGTGAAGCGTGCTGATTTGTATACCAGGAATACAATTCCTGCTGTAAGTAGCGGGTTAAGGTAGTAAAACAGGGGCAGGGCATTCCCAGAAGGCACCGGGTAAGGATAAACAGCACTTTGCATGTAAGGAAACAGGAATTTAGCAATATATACATTCAGCGAAAACAGACCATAGAATAGTCTAGTGGTAAAGCTAAGTTCTTTGTTGACAAATAATAGGCCGACTCGATAAAGGATAAAGATCCCAAGGCATCCAAAAAGTAGCGATAATAAAAAATGAGGAACTTTTTCAAGAATTAGTTTGAATTTCAGGGGTCGTTCTAAGAAATAATCAATCAGCAGCAGACTAAGTGGAAGAGTAACAGCCTCTATTTTGGAGAGAAGAGCCAGAATAAAGAACAGAATTGTAAGCCTATAGAATTTTTTCCCCTGATCACCCGCCAATATGAACTTTGCATGGGTTACGAGCGCAGCCATGTAAAAAAGACCATACATGACATCCTTACGTTCAGTAATCCAGGCAACCGACTCAACGCGCATGGGATGAATACCGAATAGAATAGCTCCAAACGCTGCATAAAATACGTTTATTTTTAATAGCCGGAATAATTGAAAGACCAGCAACGTACAAATCAGATGGAGAATCAGGTTTGTAATATGATAAGGAAGAGGGTGAAGTCCAAATAAGGTGTACTCGAAGGAATAAGTCAACAGTGGCAGAGGGACATAAGTGCCATTCACCTGCTTGGTGAACATATGCTTTATTGAGTGAAGGTTCAGGTTCTGTATGATTGGATTAGAGGTCACATAAACATTGTCATCCCAGGTAGTTATAAAATCATTTTTCAGGGAGGGATAAAACGCGAGACAGGTAAGGACGATAATGAGTGCAACCAGGAAACGAGAATTTTCTAGAAAAGGCATTTTTTTCTGAAATTGTTTCGACATCTGCCTTGAGGCGGTCTTATTTCTTCCCTGAGTGGCAGGTAAAGGATTCCCGGATCTTTTGTTCATAAGTTCAATAATAAAATCATGGCTAATCAGGAAGGTAAAATTAGAAAATCTTTGTTTTTCTCAGAATATGTGCATAAATTTACTGCATGTAACTTATTACTTTACAGTTCCGGGGCCTTTCCCGGGTTTTAAGATCTGAGCATATGAGAAAAATCATGATTTTATTCATCATTCCTCTGCTGATCAGTATGGTTTCATGCCATAACAAGCTCAAATATCCTGTCACAAAGAAGGTAGAAACGGTCGACAATTATTTCGGCACGACAGTTGCCGATCCTTATCGTTGGCTGGAAAATGACACTTCAGCAGCCACAGCAGAGTGGGTCAAAGAACAAAATCAAGTGACAAATGATTACCTCTCAAAAATTCCATTCCGTGAAAAAATCCGTGAAAAACTGACGAAAATCTGGAACTATCCAAAGTATGGTGTACCTTTCAGTGAAGGCCCCTGGTATTTCTACAATAAAAACAACGGACTTCAAAACCAGTCGGTACTTTATGTTCGCAAAGGACTGGAAGGAAACCCGAGGGTTCTCCTCGACCCCAATACACTCTCACCAGATGGGACCGTTGCACTTGCCAGCATCTCAGCTTCTCATGACGGGAAATATCTTGCATACAGTATTGCCCGTAGCGGATCAGACTGGAATGAGATCCATGTGATGGAGATTGAAACCGGTAGACTTTTACCCGATACTTTGAAATGGGTAAAGTTCTCGGGAATGGCTTGGCAGAAAGACGGTTTCTATTACAGCCGGTTTGAAGAGCCCAAGCAGGGGGAGGAACTGACCGGAGAGAACAATAACCATAAAGTTTTTTACCATATTGTCGGAACGCCTCAAAAGAGCGACCGATTAATCTATGAAAACAAGAAATTCCCAAATCACAATTATAGAGCGCAAGTTACTGAGGACGAACATTTCCTTATCATTTACGAAATCGAATCTTCTACAGGCAACGCACTCTGGTACCAGAACCTCGCATCAAAGCAAACTGGGTTTAAACTTCTTGCCCCCGGATTTGAAACTGACTATAACGTGATCGATAATGTTGGAGACAAGTTGATCGTAATGACTAACCTGAACGCTCCTAAAAAGATGCTCATCCTGATGGATCCTGCAAAACCCGATCCGGTTAACTGGAAAACTATTATTCCCGAGCGGGTTGACGTACTTGAAGCTGCCAGCCTCACGGGGGACAAGATCATCTCCACTTATATGCAGAAAGCCATCAGCAAAGCCTATGTATATGATTTGAATGGAAAGTTCCTTTATGAAATGGAATTACCGGGTTTGGGTACACTCACAGGAATTAGAGGAAAAAAGACCGATAAAATAGCCTTCTATGGTTTTACCGGATTCCTGTACCCTTCTGCAATCTTTAAATACGATGTGGAAAATAATAAATCCACAATTTACAATGCCTCCGAGATCGATTTCAATCCCAACGACTATGAAACCACCCAGGTTTCTTACCTGAGCAAAGACAAGACAACTATCACTATGTTCCTTGTTTATAAAAAAGGCCTAAAATATGACGGTAATAATCCTACACTGCTATACGGTTATGGAGGTTTTAACATCTCCATGACCCCCAGTTTCAACATTAGCCGAACCATCTTCCTTGCTAACGGGGGTGTTTATGCAGTGGCCAACATTCGCGGTGGCGGCGAATATGGCGAAAAGTGGCATAAAGCCGGTATTAAGGAAAAGAAACAGAACGTATTCGACGATTTTCTTGCTGCTGCAGAGTACCTAATCAGTGAAAAATATACCAGTCCGGAAAAACTTGCTATTATGGGAGGTTCAAATGGGGGGTTGCTCATTGGTGCCTGTATGACCCAGCGTCCTGACCTCTTCAGGGTAGCTGTTCCGCAAGTGGGCGTTATGGATATGCTTCGTTACCATAAGTTTACCATTGGTCATGTATGGGCAAGCGATTTTGGTACAAGTGATACTAAAGAGGGATTTGAATACCTCTATAAATATTCTCCACTTCACAACTTGAAAAAAGGGGTGAAGTACCCGGCAACCTTCGCCACTACAGGCGATCACGACGACCGGGTGGTTCCGATGCATACTTTCAAGTTTATGGCAACCCTTCAGGAGGATCAGGCAGGGGATTACCCGGTGATCGTACGTATTGAAACCAAAGCAGGTCATGGTAGCGGAAAACCAACCACCAAGGTTATTGATGAAGCCACTGATATTTGGTCATTTGTGATGTATAACCTGGGAATGACCGTAAAGTAAACATCCGGATCACAGTTTCAAACCCAGGGAAGTAAAAATTATTTTATTAAGGGATAGCATTTTACACATTCTTCAAAAAAAAAGTTATCAACAACTGTATTACCTTCTCAAATAAGTCCGATTAAGGATCATAAATGTTTAGCATGCGTGATTATTCGGACGACACAATCCTCACCGAACTAAAAAAGAAAGATGAGGGCAGCATCAAGTACCTTTATGAAGAGTATTTTCCGCTGGCAAGGTCAATTGTGTTGAAAAATTCAGGGACCTATGAAGATGCTGAAGATGTTTTTCAGGATGGGCTTATTGTATTGTTTGAGAAGATACAAATAGGGCCGTTGACACTGAATTGCAGTTTGAAGACATACTTTTTCTCCATTTGCAGGAATATCTGGATGCAACGCCTTGACCGCAAATGGCGTTTGCTTTATCAACCGGACTTTGTTAATGAATCTTTAGGGGATTATGATCCCTTCCCCTTCGAGATTGACGAGGAAAATTTAGCAAAAACAAGACTCTATAACCATCATCTTCATTCATTGCCTGAAGATTGTAAGAAAATTCTCATGCTGTTCATTTCAAAAACAAGTTTGAAAGAAATTACTTGCTTGATGGGATTCAAAGACGTTTCTTATGCAAAAACCAGAAAATACTTATGTAAGAACATGCTCCGCAAGAGAATATTAAATGATCCTGAATACAAAACATTTTTTGACAATGAGTAATAGAGAAAAACTCCCGGAACTGATCGACCGGTATAATGATGGGGAATTAGAAGGAGAAGAGCTTACCGCTTTTCTTGAGATGATGAAAGTCAATTCAAGGCTCAGGAAAGAAGTCACGCTCGACAAAGAGCTAAACGAGATCCTGGCTAAAAAGGATATTCTGGAATTACGTCAGATCATTCTCTCAATACAAAAAAAGCAACGACAGAAAAAAGGACCTAAACTGCATGTGTTCTTATTGGCAGCATCCCTTTTACTACTCATAGGGATAGAATTTTTTATATTTAGGACTAATTCCCGACCTCATCCTTCCGATAATTCCATAGTTATCCCAAAATATCATCCGGAATTAATGCAGCCTCAAAATAACAAAACTGGAAAATCTGCAACGATTGTGACAGCAACCAAGGGAAAAGATATTGACCATAACGCCGACGTTATCCTTGCTACAAATTTCAAGACAAACCCTTCTTTTGAAAACATGCTCGGCACAACCAGACATGAAGTATTTTTCAGATTGATTGCTCCATCAATAGATTCCAATTTCAGTATAAATGCAGAAATCATGTTTAAATGGACCATGAATGAAACAGCCAAAATCGAAATTAAGATAATGGATAATAAAGGAAACCTCATGCAAGAATCGGGATTTCTTAATCAAAATAATTATTCTCTTCCACCTGGGACACTTAAGAAAGGACTTTACTACTTTAAGGTATTGCAGAAAGACGAGATCATTTTCTTCGGAAAATTTAAAGTCGAATAGCTGGACAGACTCCAGGGTAATAAATGAAACAAAAAATAAAAGTACTGTCGAAATTTCTTATTAATCTCTTCTGTACTTCAGTCTTCTTCTTGATTATGCTGGCATATATGGTATCCAATATCTATTGCCAGAAGGCAGGTGAAAGAACCCCCGATGAAATTTTATTGCGTGCAAACTATTGCTTTGAAAAACAACAATACGACAGCGCGGTTTTGTTATATGGGAAACTCCTTCCCAATCCGATATCAAACTTGAACTTGAAGAATACGATCAACCTTGATGATAAAAATAAAGAGGCCAGTGTTATAATGCAGATTGCGAATATTTGCACATTAAAAGAAGATTATCAAAAAGCAGAATACTGGTATTGCAAAGCAATAGAAGTAACTGACAGTTTGACCAATGTGAGAGCAGAGATTTATCAGAACCTGGGTAGTTTATATTTTCTTAAAGAGCATTATGAATATGCAATCCTATATTACCAGAAGTCCTGGAATGCCTATTTGAATGACACAGAAAGCAATTCAGGAAAGATCATAGATCTGCTTACCAGTCTTGGTGCGGCATATTCACGGAACAGTGAATTCCAGAAGAGTTATTACTCATTTCAACAAGCTGATTCACTTCTGCAGATTTCAGAGAAGAAAAAATCTTTGCAACGTGCAGGTTTGAATATCAATATCGGTGAAATTCTTCTCAGATTGGATGCCCCTGAAAAGGCTTTGTTTAGATACAAATCAGCTTGTGAACTTGCACCCGGAACAAGTGTTTCACCAACTAATATCCGGTTGTCATCCACCAAAGGAATGGCAGAATGTTATTCCTGTCTCGGTGAGCTTGACTCAGCAATGATTTGTCTTGAGTCTTGCTTTAAACTGATAAAAAAAACCGGGCCGGATATGAAGCATGATAGCTCAAGGATTTTTCTTTTAATGGGCGATGTCGAGATGCGTCAGAAAGATTGGAAAAAGTCTATAAAGTACTATCAAAAGGCTCTGGATATTCTTCTTCCTGGTCAATTGAATCTCAATTTAACGGAGTCGGATATAAGCAAACATGAGGCTGACCTATTGGATCTTTATAAGATTTATGGACATATGGGTAAATGCCAGTTAGAATTGGCAATTCAGGCGGATTTTGATACCGTTTCTCTATCACTTTCTTTTTCTGATTTTATTTTAGCATTAGAGATATGCGATCATATCAGTAAAGATTTCGGCCAGGAAACATCCCGGATGACATTTCGTGAAAAGACAAAATCGATTCTTGCAGGTGCCCTTGAATCAGGCTTCCTTCTGAAGAGGGAAAAAGGCAACAATGGCTTTGATGATCTTTTTTTATTGGCGGATGCAAATAAAAACAGGTTAATGCTTGAAGACATAGAGGAAAATCGCCTCATGTTGCTTTCCGGAGTTCCTGATTCTATAATTAAAAAAATAAAAAGGATAAAAGATGAGATCGTTTTTTATTCCAGGAAATATCCTAAGGAAAAATCATTAACCGGGACTTCCCCACTTTCAGGACTGAATCAGATGCAGGATAAAGTGATCGACCTTAAATTAAAGCTGGACTCTCTGAGAAAACAGATAAATCAATATTCCCCTGATTATTCCTTGCAAAAACATCCTTTACAGAAGTCATATTCTGCCGGAATTATAAATAGCTTAAAAAATGATGAGGCAATGATTGAATATTTCTGTTATGATTCTATTATCTATCTTTTCCTTATTCGCAAAAGTGGGGTATCGATGGAAAGAGTGGTGGTTCCTCCATCCTTTCATAACTCCCTTAGAACATGCCTATGTGAGTTAAAATGTGCAGAGATCAAGAACTTTTCAAAGCTTAGCCATATTTTGTATACTTATTTGATCGCTCCGGTGGAGTGCAGGTTGAACAGGATTAACAACCTCATTATCATTCCCGATGAAAAACTTTCTCTTTTCCCTTTTGAGACACTTATCCGTGATAATCCCACCGAGTGCTCAAGGGAAATTTCATCAAGGTTGCATTACCTGGTCAAGGATTTTGAGATCAGTTACCAGTTTTCTGCTGAAGCATGGTTTAAGGATACACTAAAGAGCAGGTTACAAACAACATCTTATCGTTTTGCCGGTTTTGCACCTGGATTTTACGGCACACCATATAACCCATCTTCTCTGAATTCTATTCCGTATACTCTTAAAGAAGTCAAATGCATTGCAAGACTTTTCAGTCAACTACCAATGTACAGTCAGGTTTTTCTTGATACCTCTGCAACGGAAAAAAAATTCCGTTTTAATGCTCCTGGCTATACTCATATCCACATTGCCACTCACAGTATCATTTCTGATGGAGATCCTATGAACTCTGCATTGATATTTTCAGGATTCAAGCCCCAGGATAATCCTCAGGATATGAATGACGGGCTTCTGCACCTCGATGAAATCAATAACCTGCAATTGGATGCTTCATTGGTAGTACTAAGTGCTTGTGGTACAGGTGAAGGCAAGGTTACACGTACTGAAGGGGTTTTTGCATTCACCCGCGGGTTTTACCTGGCCGGGGCTTCAAATATTGTTTATTCTCTCTGGAATATTCCCGATCACCTTACCGGCGACTTCATGTTGAATTTTTACCATAATTATTTTTCCGGAAAGAGTTATGGCGCTGCCTTACGTAAGGTGAAGCTGAAAATGATTGCAAAGCCGGAGACCTCGCTTCCATACCTATGGGCAGGTATTGTGTTATTGGGAAGAAATTGATGCATAGGTACTTCATACTAATTGCTTAATGCCTGAGGAAACTAAGTGTCCGATTTGTAATAAAAATATCTCCTGTCAATTTTTTATCATTGGTGGAAATAATGGAAAGTTTTTACAGGAATTTTGATGGTTAGCGGTTTACTGACCATGACTAATGTATATTCATAGAAATCAGCGCCATTAGACCCCATGAGCCAGGGTAGCTGGGTTGCCGGAATTGGTATCGGGGGGAGAACCCATGTATTGTATGGGGAAATGGGTATATTTTGGTCCGGAATTCAAATTCTCCTTCGAGAATGGAACCTTTCAGTTGGGTTCGGGAGTATTATCATTAGGTAGTGAATTCGGATTTAAATCCAATAGACACAATTCTTCGCTGGGCTGCCTCCCTTCTTACCCTATTTACCCTTACCTTGGTGTATTCCTTGTAGCTTTTTATTTGTTCAAAGAGTTGATAGGGGTAAACGGGGAATTAGAATATAATGTAACCTATGCTAATGTTGGTGTTACTTTTAAATTTCGTTAATTATTGTTTTACCTGGCATATTAAAGTACCGAAAAACCAAAACAAAGGATTAAATGATAAATATCAAAGATATTTTGATGTTGTATCTATTAATTTGTCTACCTTTGCACTAATTATTTAAATTTATTATTATTATTATGAAAGAAGGAAAAGTAAAATTTTTTAATGAATCCAAAGGATTCGGATTTATTAAAGACAATGAATCAGAAAAAGAATACTTTGTGCATGTATCAGGTCTTATTGATGAGATCAGGGAAAATGATGAAGTGACTTTTGAGCTGAAAGAAGGCAAAAAAGGTTTGAATGCGGTAAATGTTAAACTCCTGTAGTTAACAAATATTCAGCTTACTTTTAACCTTAAGCCCTGTAACCGCAGGGCTTTTTTTTAGGATAATTTCCAGTACCATGTGATGCAGCCCCTGAAAGAATCCATATCCGGTAAAAGCCGATCAAACAGGCCATATACCGATGAACCGCTGCCACTCATCGATGCATAGATCGCACCTTCCTTGTAAAGGGTTTCCTTTATCCGCAGGATCTCATGATGAAGAAGGAATACAGGGTTTTCAAAGTCGTTTACCAGTTGATCCTTCCACAGGGACGGTAATTTTTTTAGGATAGCCTTAATGTTTTCTGCCGGTTTCTTTGTTTCGACAAGGCCATAAGCCTTAGCTGTACTCACATGAACAGGAGGTATAACTAAGACAACAGAAAAGCCTGCAAGGTTCATATCAATGGTTTCAAACTGATCCCCTTTTCCATATGCAAAACATGGGATATTTTTGATAAAGAAGGAACAGTCACTTCCCAGACGGTTGGCATATTGCATCATTTGAGAAGGTGAAAGTGCCAGAGAAAAAACATCATTCAGCAGCCTAATGGTGCAGGCAGCGTCAGAGGATCCCCCACCAAGTCCAGCCCCCATAGGAATTATTTTATGCAAATGCATTCTCACACCAGGGATCTTGAATTCATCCTTAAGAAGTTTGTATGCACGAATACATAGGTTATTTTCTGCAGTCCCCGGAATTGTCAACCCTGAAGTCTGAAAATCAAAAGATTGGTTGTTGGAAGCTACGATCTCGAGAATATCATGAAATGCGATAGGGACAATTACTGTCTCAATTTCATGAAATCCGTCAGGTAGGATTCCTGTAACATTCAATCCCAGGTTGATCTTGGCATTTGGAAAGGCAAGCATAATTATTGTTTATTTTTCATCAGGCATATTCGACGGCTTTGAAAATGCAGGGTCAGTAACAAATGTACTGTCGGTTAATGTTAGTAAAAAGGCTTTAAGATCGGCTTTTTGAGATGAAGTAAGTCTGACTCCTCTGGTAGCAATGTGATGCATAAGCGGACTGATCGATGGCGACCAGACCAGGCCTGAGCTATAAAAATCGATAACTTCATCAATCGTCCTGAAACTACCGTCACGCATATAAGGTGCAGTATAAATTAGATTCCTTAATGTGGGAGCTTTATAGGCCCCTATGTCTGAAGCATTTCCGGTAATAGAAAAACGGTCATAGGGATCAGTAAAAACAGAATCTTTCCCATTGTTGTAAAATAAGTCTGTAGTAAATAATGGATTCCCGTCACCTCCATGGCAATGAAAGCAATCGCCTCCCTGTTCAGTCATGAACAGCACATAACCGTTCAATTCGGAACCTGAAAGTTGAACCTTACCCTGCATATACTGATCAAACTTTGAGTTGGAGGAAATCAGTGTCCTGATAAACTGTGCAATAGCCCGTCCAATATTCTTTTCAGTCACAACGCTGCTTCCAAAAGCCTTATTAAAAAGATCAGGATATCCTTTTATTTGCTGAATCACAGCCTTTGTTTTATTTGTATCTCCATGAATCTCATATGGCAACCCGATTACAATACCCACCATATCTTCAAGCGTTCTGTATCCTGGTTTGGGATTATTTTCATACACTATACCGTTCCATGCATAGCCATGATTTGTCCACACCAGGTTGATCATCGGAAGCATATAATGAGGGGTCTGGATACCAGTCAATCCATATGGATGACCACCAGTGAAGACCGGGTTATCAATCCCGCAGACAAAAGAATGAGCCTGAATATGACAGGTGGCACAAGACATCAGACTATCAGGGTTTAAACGTCCCGAAAGACGGCCATCATAAAACAGATAGCGTCCGAGCGCAATACCTTCGACCGTCATAGGATTATCAGACGGAATGTTCAATTCCGTTGAAAAATGAAGAGGTATCTGAACGGTATATGGAGTGGCATGGAATGACTCTGTGGTCTCTGATTTTTTTGAACAGGAGGCAATAAATAGAAAGCAAAATAAAGAAAATAAAATACAGAATGCAACAAATAAATACCTGGTGAATCTAACAAGTAACATTATCCTTGCTCTATTCATTTTTCACTTTGTATTAGTTACAGTGAAGGCCCTTCTTCCATTTGTACAAGCCATGAACATTCCTTCCTGATTCTGCATGATCCCGTTAGGAAAGGTTGCGAAATTAAAGGCATTTTGGCCATCAAACCACTTCTCGATATTCATCTGTAACAGGATCTGATGATAGCCCCCAGCCGTAAGGTTTAGCTGGCATGGCAAGGTGATCTTGAAGAAATTCTGAATAAAGCCTATGATGGAATCCGGGTTTACAGAGTTACCACTGTACATCTGTCCTATACCAAGGTGAAACATGAAGGGTTGTGATTGTGCCATTGAATCATCCTTCCATTTCAAATCCATCTTCATATAGTGATACCCCCCACCCAACATATCCGGCCAGAACATATCTCTTTCCGGAGGATTTGGGAAACGTCCTGACGTATTCTGCTCTTCATCGAGTCCGAAGATGAAGGAGACTGTATCATATAAAGTGGAAGGTAAAATATCATTCACCCACCATGTACATGAAGAGTTATCACTTGCATCGATATAATGTATCCCATCATCCGTAGTGATGTCTTTCCATTTTCCATTAACTGCATGCAATGAAATGCGGGAAATGAAATATTGCAAATTGTTAACCAGATAACTGTTTTTAATAGATGTATGATAAAGCATTGTATCAAATTTCAATGTTCCACCGCTCACCTTGTGTGTAAAGGAAAAGATTATATTACCATGGGTACCTGGTGAATCATCACAGGAATTATTTTTTGTGCAAGCAAAGAGTATCAGCATCAAAAAAGGAAGGATGGCAATTTTCCGGATAATGTCGAATTGTTTCATCGGTTTTTCTTATCTATTATAAACGACAAAATGTCAATTAAAGTCTCCAGTCGATTTCTTCTCTCCCTTGCTTCCTAAGGATCTCGTTTATCTTTGAGAAATGGCGACAGCCAAAAAATCCCTTGTTGGCCGAAAGTGGGGAAGGATGTGCGGCCGTCAGGACAGGATGATGGGTTATGTCGATCAGCTCTTTCTTTGCGATAGCGAAATTACCCCACAATACAAATATCACTCCATCTTTTTGTGCTGAAAGTTGCCGGATAGCCTCATTAGTGAAAGACTCCCACCCTTTTCTTTGATGCGAACCTGCCAGATTTTCCCTAACAGTCAGCGTTGCGTTAAGCAGAAGCACGCCCTGATTGGCCCACTTTTCAAGGTTTCCATGAGAAGGCGGACTAATCCCAAGGTCATTTTCGAGTTCTTTAAAAATATTTACTAAGGAAGGTGGTTTAGGAACCCCGTTTGGAACAGAAAAGCACAATCCGTGCGCCTGACCATAACCATGGTAGGGATCCTGGCCAATAATAACTACCTTAACCTTCCCAAAAGCAGTATGATTAAAAGCATTAAAAATCAGTGATCCCGGGGGAAATATCCTGAATTTTTTCTTCTCTTCAAGCAGAAATTGCTTCAATTCTATGAAATAAGGTTTATTGAATTCCGCAATAAGAACTGATTTCCAGCTTTCTTCAATTGTCGGATCTATATCACTCATGTTCGTAAACAATCTCCGGTTAATAACTTTAAAACAATAATATTTGAAATATGTTGTTTATAATACTGGAATTCATTTTCTTTGCACTACAGAATTTAAACTTTAGTGAATAACATGAAAAAAGTCATCGCAACGATATCGGTTCTCCTGTTAATTGTCATGCTCGCTATTTCCTGTACTACAAGTTCAAAATGCGCTGCCTACGGAGGAGATAGGCAAAGATATCAAATAGAACGGCGTTGACATAACTCCGTCGTTATTTTTTTAATAAAGGGAAGGCGTTATCGTCCTTCCTTTTGTTTTTTTATTTTTACCTTTGTTTTCTGATTCTATCATTTTTACCGATGCGTAAGTTTATCCCTGCGATTTCCTTCTGCATGCTGTTTTTTCTCAGCTTGCTGTGTTCTGCACAGAAAAAATCGCCGGCTTTCAGTGATACACTTGACAATGTGCTCCTGGAGAGACAATGGAGCCTGGGTGTTCATCTCAATAGTAATGGTTGGGGATTAAAATTTCGTAAAGGCAAAAACCTCTTGGCTTTGAAACAATTCATGTGGGAGATTGAATTCACAACCTATAAAGCAGCAAAAGAGGTAAAGACGGTAAACCCAAATTATTCGGATTCAAAAAGCTTTGTTTACGGGAAATTAAATTATGTTTATTTCCTGCGCGGTGGAGTTGGATTCCAACATATCTTAAACCGTAAGCCATATTGGGGGGGAGTGCAACTC
Source organism: uncultured Bacteroidales bacterium (assembly GCA_963800585.1). Lineage (GTDB taxonomy): Bacteria > Bacteroidota > Bacteroidia > Bacteroidales > FEN-979 > FEN-979. Next base: position 21,461 of record CAWDBP010000008.1, on the reverse strand, counting down.
AGTTATCTTTATTATGGGGGGCTTTCTCTGGCAATAACAAAACCTGTTTACCTATACATTATTAATGTAACCAATAATACTGTAACACAGGAAAGATACAATCCGAATATTGATTTTCCAGAGAATATTTATGGACGGGGCGCCTTTCTTACCGGTTTCCAGAATCTCGGCTTTTATCCTGGAATATATGCCAAGGGGGGTCTGGAATTTGAATTTGGTACCCGAAACAGGGTTATAAAAGCTTTAGAGACCGGAGTCATACTGGATTACTCACCAATTCCAATTGCAATTATGGCTTATAATCCCAAGCAAAGCTTATTTCTAACAGCTTACCTGAGTATAAGTTTTGGAAAACGGTACAATAAGGAATGACCTAAGAAATAACAAACTCAATCTCACCGTGATGAAAATAGCGTAAGGTGTTATTTTCCATTTCAAGGATCAAAACCCCATAATCATCCACACCATATATCCTTCCTTTTATCAATTTTTTATCAACAGAAAAGTCCTTCCATTCATCGATAAACAAAAGTTTGTCCTGAAATTCCATTCCAAGCGTTTCAAATGATCCTCTTTTCAATTGCTGATATCGTTCGTCGATGCATGCAACGATAAGATTAACGGAATCCTTAACCGTATAATCATTACCGGTAATCTGTTTCAGTGAAACCGGATTGGGCAGCCCGGGATTGAAGATTTCCTGGTTGATGTTTATACCAATTCCTGCGATGCATGATTCGAGTTTTGTTCCACAAATTGTATTCTGAATGAGAATTCCTCCAATCTTTCGATTTCCTGCATAGATATCATTTGGCCATTTAATCGACAATTTCTGTTCACTGACAAATCTGAGTAAAAAATCAATTACACCCAGGGAAACTGCTTTATTCAAAATGAATTGTTTTTCCGGTGGCAGAAAATCAGGAAATAAAACCAGACTGAACGTAACATTTTTCCCGGGCTCACTCTCCCATGTATTATCACCTTGTCCTTTTCCGGAGGTCTGTTCATGAGCAAGGATGATTGCGTCCTTTTTGACTTTATTTTTTTTTAGCAGTTGTTCCGCATAATGGTTTGTAGAATCAACTGATTTCAGTTCGATGAGTGAATAATATTTGTTCATCAGAGATGACTAATAATTTTTTTTCAAAATTACTTCTTCTGGACAGATTACCTTTTGCTTTTTTCCCGATTAACAGGAAAAAATATGAAAAAATATGAAAACCATATCCCAATCAAGAATTGGGCAGAAGAAGACAGGCCAAGGGAAAAATTACAGCTTAAAGGTAAGAGTGCTCTAAGCGATGCAGAGTTGATCGCAATACTGCTCAGAAATGGCAACCGTAAAGAGTCAGCAGTCGATCTTGCAAAAGGTCTTCTTAATAAGGCAGGCGATAATCTAATCGAGGTTTCAAGAATGGGGATCAATGACTTGCTTGAATTCAAAGGGATTGGAAAGGTAAAGGCTGTTACTTTGATCGCGGCATTGGAGCTTGGTAAAAGGAGAAATGAATCGCAGGTGATGTTAAGAAAAAAAATTACCAGCAGCCATGATGCTTTCGAAATATTTCAAAGTACCATGGGTGACCAGGTCTACGAATCTTTCTGGATCATCCTTTTGAATAAAGCAAACAAAGTTATAGGGAAATGCAACATCAGTGAAGGAGGAGTATCCGGGACCGTGGTCGATCCAAAAAAAATTTATAAAATGGCGCTGGATAAACATGCCTCTTCCATCATTCTCGGGCACAATCACCCATCAGGAAATATTCAACCCAGCGAGGCGGATCAAAAAATCACAAAGAAGATCAAAGATGCGGGATTTATGCTTGATGTGGCTGTATTGGATCATATCATCATAGGCGACGACAGGTACTATAGCTTTGCAGATGAAGGAATACTCTAGGAAATGTAGAATTAAAAATGAAGAATGAAAAATGGAGGCTTGATGCTGGATATCTCAATATTTACCTTTACGTGAGCCGTTCAAAGCTATAACTTTTTTCCAGAAAATGATCAAGGAATAGTGGAAGGGTAAAAAACAGGTTTTTCTTTGCCTTAGGACTGTCATGAAAAAGAACTATTGAACCTGGAATGGTGTTGTTCAAAACATTATACAGGCATTGTTCATTTGATATTCCGGAATTATAATCGCCACTTAGAACTGACCACAAAATAAACTTGTACTTTTTATGCAGGAGAAAATATTGGCTTGGTGTGAATTTCCCATAAGGTGGTCTGAACAATCTTGTCTCAAAGTAGTCGTTACATCGGTTTACGTCCTCAACATATTCCGTTGGGGGTGTCTTCCATCCATTCAAATGATGGAAAGAATGATTACCAATAGCATGTCCCGCTTCGCATACTTGAGCAAATATTTCAGGATACTTTTTGACATTTTGGCCAACACAAAAGAAAGTTGCAAGGATCTTCCGTTCCTGTAAAATATTGATCACATGGGAAGTGACCTCCGGAATTGGACCATCATCAAATGTCAGGTAGATGACCTTTTCAGAAGTCGGGATGGAACAAGAAAGGTATTCCCTGTCAAAGATCCTTATAAAAAATGGGGGCCGAACTGAAAACATAATTATCGCCAATATGATATAGGTAAAAGTAGTAAATAATTACTACTTTTGAAGTCTGATCATACTGATCAAAATAGATAATCAAGACAAGAGATAATGATATTTATTGATAAAAAGAAAGATAACTCATATGAAAAAACTTGTTTTACTGAGACACGGAGAAAGCACATGGAATAAGGAAAACCGTTTTACAGGTTGGAAAGATGTGGATCTTTCGGAAAGAGGTGTCAAGGAAGCTATTGAAGCCGGGAAAGTGCTGAAGAACGAAGGATTTCATTTCAGGCTCGCCTATACTTCTTACCTGACACGTGCTATTCATACATTATGGTTGACATTGGGGGAAATGGATCTTTTATGGATTCCGGTATACAAGACCTGGAGATTGAATGAAAAACATTACGGGATCCTCCAGGGATTAAATAAATCTGAGATGGCTGAGAAATATGGTGACCAACAGGTTTTGATATGGAGAAGGAGCTATGATATCCCTCCTCCCCCACTGGATAATGATGATCCACGCCATCCAAGGTTCGATCCCCGGTACCGCGATCTGAAACCTTCTGAGATCCCGGCAACTGAATCATTAAAGGATACTGTAGACCGGATTGTTCCTTATTGGATAGAAGATATTTCGAAAAAGTTGATAGAACAAGGAGAAGTACTGGTTGCTGCTCATGGCAATAGCCTAAGGGGAATAGTAAAATACCTGAAGAATATCTCCAATGAGGATATCGTAGGGTTAAATCTTCCCACAGGTATTCCCTATATATTCGAATTTGATGATCAGATGAGGCTCCAGAAAGATTATTTCCTGGGCGATCCGGAAGTGATCAAAAAACTTATGGAGGAAGTCGCCAACCAGGCCAAGAAAAAATAACGACTCATGAGCAGGAAGTGGGTGATCCCTGACATTCATGGATGTGTGAACACCCTGAAGGCATTAATTGAAGAGCAGATCAAACCTGCCCCTCCTGATGAGTTGTATTTTCTCGGAGACTATATTGACCGTGGACCTGAATCAAAGGCTGTGATAGATTATATCCGGGCTCTCCAGAAAAACGAATACCTGGTTACACCTTTGAAAGGAAATCATGAAGATTTTCTGGTTGAATTATATGATGCAGAAATGCATTCAAAAAACCCCTGGTATTTTCGTTTCCTTAACCGGAAGAAAAGATCCTGGTATGCCGTTGGCGGTAAGGAAACATTGAAGAGTTTCAGAATACGCAACCTCAGGGAGATTCAGCCTGAATATATCGATTGGATGAGAAATCTGGATTACTTTGTATGCCTGGAAAAGTTCATACTCGTACATGCAGGTCTCAATTGCAAAATCGACGATCCATTTACGGATACCCAATCGATGCTTTGGTTGAGGGATTATGAGATACTTCCTGAAAAGACAGGAAACCGTAAGATTATTCATGGGCATGTCCCGCTTGATCTTCAATTCATCGATTATTCCATCAAGAATGATATTTACAGGTTCATCGACCTCGATAATGGGCCTTATATCTCAGGCAGAGATGGATATGGGAATCTCGTTGCACTTGAACTGACGAATATGGAGATGTTTATTCAGGACAACAGGGATAGCATATAAATAGCGAAAAAGCCAAATTGTGAGATAGCAAAATAAAAAATAAGATTGTGAAAAACCACAATAAGGTTATCAGTTCTTCTATTTTCGAATTTCCTCCACAGCTTTTTTCAGTGTTTCCTCAATAGGAAGATAATTGAAGTTGGCCCAGAAGCTATCATCAGGTCGTCCAATGATCTGGTCCCAGCGTTGGGTAGTGCCAACAACTTTATCCCCTTTGAAATTCTTTATCTTCTCCGGGTCTCTTATCGCATTTGTTATGATGACGTCGTTTTTATAGCTGAATCTCAGTTTCTGGCCTGTACCGGGATAAGTAAAAGTCATCCAGCTTTCTGTATGTATAGAGCTGAGATACCAGGTAGTATCCCGTTTTGAATAATTGATGCTTTGCTGGATAAAAGGCATCTCTTCAATCCATCCAGGTTTGTTCAGGATAACATAACCGCGGTCATATTTAGTCTTTTCATAGGCATCATAAGCATACATACTGGGCTTTTGTGTGATTTTCATCACAGCAAAAGAAGCTGCATCTATAAAAAGGTCTCCTTTCCAGAGTCTTTTTTTTATACCTTTTTTCTGTTCGAAACGAATGTGATAAATCTTCCCTTCATTGGGTTGTATTATCTCCTCCATCGAGAAATTATAGTACCGAAAAAGGTCTTCATCAAGGATCGAATGATGATAGAATTCCACAAAGTCATTGATAAAATTGCACCCCAGACAACCAACGTTTCTTCCCACATCTCCCAGGGCATTTACCAGGTTGGTGTCAGAATCCACTCTTCCCTTTAAAAGCAATGGGATGTTTGATTGCTGGTGTTTTTTTACAGCCACACCTGGTTTGTATAAATAATAACCGGTTTTCAGGTCATCGATTATGGCTTCAGTATATTCAGCCAACTTATTATTTACCGACTTCTGTGAACGGATAAAAGCTGTAAGAATCAAAGAATCCTTCCCATAGTTGTATGGTATTGCCATTACAGCCTTGCGGATAACTTCCTGGGGTGTAAGGCCAACAACCACCACTTCTGAAAGTTGCAATGTGACGGGGTTCAATTGTATTACAAGTGATGTTCCCAAACAAGACCTTACGGAGATTCTCCGTGTTCCGTAACCCAGGTAGTAGATCAGAAGAGTATCTTCAATATTGACTGAAGGAATGTCAAGCCGGAAGTCTCCATCTTCATTAGTTGCAGTTCCAAGTCCTGTATTTTGCAAAGATATTTGTCCAAATGACAATGGGTTGTTGTTCGTCGAATCAATTAACCGACCTTGAATTTCAAGAAGATTCTGTCCAGATACAAGATGAAAAAAAAGAAGGAAGAATAAAGGTAGCAGTTTTCTCATGGAAGTGCCTCCAGAATTACTGAACCATTTATCAATCCATCTGATTCTGCATCAATTTCAACAACTCCCGGAGTCTTGCCAGACTTGATTATGACCTGGCATTTACCATTAAACAACCTTCTTTGCCAAAGGTTGTTTAGACATTTGTCAGATTCATGGCTGCTTGGGTCACCATTTCCAACACCAATTATTGTTGCATCGCCTTTTAATGTAAACCGAATAAGGTTTCCGGCATCCGGAACTTCCCGGTTTTCTTTGTCTACAACAGTAACATTTATAACACTGACATCCTGTTCATTGGATTTAAAACTTTTTCTGTCTGAAACAAGAATAATTTTAAAAGGATCGCCTGTGGTTTCGACCTGATTTAAGATCTCCCGGCCATTTTTATATGCAATTGCATTTACTATTCCAGGTTGATAGGGGATCTCCCATTCGAGATGGCTGTTTCGTTCCATTACTTTTTTCCCAAAACTCTTACCATTTAAAAACAGTTCAACATTATCGGCATTTGAATTAATCCAAACATGAATGGGTTTCCCTTCTTGTCCACGCCAGTTCCAATGAGGTGAGATGTGCAAAACATCTTTATCTGTCCACCATGACTGGTAGTAATAATAAATATTCTTTGGGAATCCACACACGTCCATTATTCCGAAATGTGAATTGATATTCGGCCACTTGAAAGGGGTTGGCTCGCCACGGTAATCAAAGCCGGTCCATACAAATCCTCCCATCCACCAATGCTGTTTTGCACACAAAGTCCACCATTCCTCTGCTTTACTCGCCCACCAGGGAGCAGTTATATCCTCGTCGGGAACATAACAATGAACAGTGTCTATTAAATAAATGCCACGTGTCGTCACGGTACTGCCCATTTCTGTACCAATAATTGGTTGCCCTGGATGGCTTTTATGATAATCAGCAACCGCAAACTGCCGGTAGTTGAATCCACGGATGGGAATCACCTCATTAATCCCATTAAAAACATTTGCAACATCGGCCGCATATGTAGAGGTTCTGGTAGGATCCAGCTGTTGCTGTTTTGCTAAAAACGTTAATGCAACTCGTTTTCCGACATCACTGGTTTGAATATAGCCTTCTTCATTCCCAATCGACCATAGAAAGATTGAAGGATGATTGCGGTCGCGCAGGATCATCTTTTCGAATTGGCTCAGATACTCCGGGCCACTGTTAAGTAAACGGGTTTCATCCATCACCAGGATCCCCAGGCTGTCGCAGGCATCAAGTAATTCGGGAGAAGGAGGATTATGGCAGGTGCGATATGCATTCACACCCATGTCCTTTAGAAGGCAAAGTCTGTAATATTGAATATCATCCGGCACAGCTGTACCAATGCCGGCATGATCCTGGTGATTACAAACACCATGTATCTTTATATTCTGCCCATTTAAGAACAGGCCATTTTCTGCATCAAAACGTATCGTTCTTAACCCGAACCGTGTATTATTACTATCAATTACAGTGAGACCCGACCGTAAAACAACAATGACCCTGTAAAGATATGGATCATTCAACGACCAAAGCCTGGGATGATCGATTGTTAGATGTTGCCGAATAATTTCTTTTCCTGATGAATGAATAAAGGCGTTCTGATTCTGTGGTTCGATAATTATTTTCCCATTCCTGTCAATGATGTAAGAGCTTACGATACATTCAGAATCATAGAGATTATTATTCTCAATCGTGGATTCAACAATAACAGATGCCGATTCGCCCCTCACAGTGTCACTAATGAAAATACCGTTATCTGAGATATGGATACTATTATATTTACTCAGCCATACGTGACGATAAATTCCAGCACCTTCATAAAACCAACCTTCATATTGTGAGGCATCAACCCTCACCACAATGACATTCTCTTTGTCGAAATTTATAAGATTGGTCAGGTCATACGACACTCCTATATATCCACTTTCATTGTTACCCAAGTAAAAACCATTGATCCAGAACTTTGCATCACGGAAAACGCCATCAAACCGGATTGAGAATCGTTTCCCTTTATCGGCACTATTTACATTAAAATGTTTGCGGTACCAACCTATACTTGTTTCAGGGTATAGACCTCCGATCGGTTTATAGCCATGTGATTGAACATCAAAATTGGAGGAATTGACAAAAGGCAATTCTACAACCCAATCGTGAGGTAATTGAATTGTACTCCAATCTTCATCCTGAAACCCCTGGGAAATTGCCGAATTTTCCGCACTCCCTGATTTCGAATAGATGTTAGCGACACGGTAATTGAAATCTTTTACCGGGTCTGTTGCATTACCAAAGTGAAATTTCCAATCCTTATCGAAGCAAATTATTTGCTTTGAATCTGTTATCTGGGCGTTAAGGATCGAACCTATAGACAACAGTCCTGTAAAAAAGATCCATTTGTACTTGATCATCTTAATTGAATAATATTCTATGAATTCACTCCCATAAAAGAGCTTCCCTTTTTTAAGAAACTTTTTTAAGGTTAACCAGTGCAGTAAAAATTTCATATACCGCACAGATGACTATAACAAACATCCCTGCAGTGACACCTATATTATCCGTTAAAGTGCCAATCAGAAGAGGAATTACAGCGCCACCAGAAACAGCCATGATCATTAATCCCGAAATTTCATTTGTACGAACAGGATATTTTTCAACAGATAAGGAGAATATCAGTGGGAAGATATTGGCAACACCGAGTCCGATGATGAAGATGATCACCATAGATGAAATAGCGGATGGCGCAAAAATCAATGCCAATATTGAGCACAGGGCAAGGATGGACGACCAAAGAAAAAATCTCCGTGAAGGAAGAATGGTCAGCATTAATGCACCGCCAAATGTACCAAGCATCTTGCCAAAGAAGTAAACACTTCGACCGGATTCACAAAAGGTTTGTGGTGCGTGGAATTTACTCAGGAGAAACTGTCCTGAAACAGCATTGACTCCCACATCAATACCAACGACAAGAAAAATACCCAGTACCATCATAAAAATAAACCCTGTTCCCAATAATCCGAATGATGATCCGAATGTAGCCCGTTTTTCCAGGTGTTTTGTCTCTTCTATTTTGATCATGGATAGCCAGAGAACGGATAGCACTGATACTATGCCAAAGACAATAAACAATATCTTCCAGTCACCAAATTTCAGCGCAAAGAAACCAGCCAGAGGAGCAGCAATCATTGATCCAATAGCTTTAATGAACTGAGAAAAACTTAGAAAGCTTGATCTCCTGTTGGATGGAACGACATCGACCAATAAAGGGTTAGCCGAAACCTGCACGATGGTATTTCCAATCCCTAATAAGGCAAATCCAAATAGCACCGTAGTAAAGGTGTAAAGGAAGAAAGGGATGAAAAGTCCAATGGCAGTGATTCCCATTCCGATGTTTACCATATTTCTTTTCCCTATACGGTCCTGTAAAATACCGACCGGGACCGAAAGAATAAAAAACCAGACAAACACAGCAGATGGAATGAGCTGTACCATAGTATTGTTTAGTCCGAATTCAAGTTTAACACGATCAACGCCAATACCGACCAGGTCACAGAAGCTCATGACGAAAAACGATACGAGAACAGGGATAACATAGGTTAAATTAAGTTTCTTTGTCATATTTCCCGGATTTAGGTTTATTTTCAGAAGGATTATTTTCAGGCAGGTTTATAGACTACACCGATGTTCTTTTTTCCATCAATCTCTATTCGCATTGGGTTCTTAAACCGGATGTGCCGGATGTAATCATCTTCATAAAATGCGGGTTGAGATGAAAGGTATGTCAGGTCATAAAAACCATCTTTAAGGTAAGGATTTATAGTAAAATAGCCGACATTAAAGGACGTCAGGTTCTGAAAGAAATGAGTTCCCTGGCTCGGATCGATGCGGTAATTTTCTAACCCTGATTCCACTATCAGTCGTGCAGCTGAGATCTGCGGCCAACGTACGGGGATACCCAGCCATGGATCGGCCGAACCCCATCGTCCCGGTCCAACCAATATATAATTCTTTTTTTCTGAAAGGAATCGCTCATTGATAATTTCCAGTCTCCTGCTAATGTCCTGACTTCTTGATGCATCAAAAGCTTCCGGTTTGATATAGATAAAATCCTGGATATCTTTAATTATCCCATTGCCAAGAGCAGTATTCGATAGTAAAATTGTATTCTCCTGGTGGATATCATCCAGTTTCAGATTAATGTTATTTTGCTTACCCACGATAGGCCTTATTTGAAGGAGTGAAAATACCTTAGGCTCATCTTTTGGTAAATCGAGGTTCACTGCAAATTCGATCTCTACAGGTTTGCCCATTTCTTTCTGGCCTATATCAAGCACAGTCTGAAGGATCTCTGCAAGGGGGAATGTATCGTGATTCAGCAGTTGTGAAAAGGTGATGATCTTCTTACCTTTACCCATTATCCCTTCCCTTACAGAATTGCTGTCATAATCAAAAGTCGACGCCACCAGTTTCAACGCCCCATCTTCCTCTGCATCCTTAACTTTCAATTTTAAAAGATTGACGGTGTCATCCGTATTCGGAGTAAACGCTTCAGCATTGAGATCAAGGGCATAAAAGTTTTTTTGAGTCTCACTAAGCGCCATTTCCGCCGTGCTTAGCTGCAGGATCTTCTTTGGATAACGCGGCGAGAAGCACAAACCAATGCCACCATCAACGATGTACTTTCCTAACCCAAATGCTATATTTGCAATCCCGTCTTCTGGTTTTGCAGGAGCAACAGGATAGAAATTTATTGACCTTGCTACGCCCGAGATCGCCGGATAAAAACGCGTTCCATATTGAATACCCGTGACCTCCTGAAGCACGATCCCCATTTTCTCTTCATCGATAACATTCAATGTTGCTGTCATGTATGCCTTGCTATCTTTGAAGAAGGCAGATGCATATACGCTCTTGATGGCTTCCGACAATTTCTCAATCATGATTCTTTCGTTGAACCTAATGTTCGGAATCATGTATGTAGAATAGATACCAGCAAATGGTTGGTAATGAGAGTCCTCCAAGAGACTAGAAGAGCGTATAGCAATAGGATTTTTTACACATGAAATAAAAGCGAACAGGTCTTCGTGCAAACGGAAAGGCAGACGGCCCTTAACGAAATAGTGAAGGATTTCTTTATCACTCCGATCAGAAAGTGCTATATCATAAAGTTTATTTTCTTCCATGAATTCATCAAAGATATCAGTTCCCAAAACCACGGTTCTTGGAATTGAAATAGTGACATCTTCAAATTTATCAGTAAGTCGGTTCCGTTTGATAAGAGAGTCAAGAAACGCCAGTCCTCGTGCCTTACCACCGATCGATCCCTGTCCTATTCTTGCAAATAAAAAATATTCATCATATCGCTCACGGTCGAATTCTGCAATAACCCCTCTTGCTTTATTAATCCTGAAAGCCGTGATGGAATCAAAGATGTATCGTTTGGCTTCATCCATATCGCTGAATTCTGTGGCAGAAACTTCTTTGAACATCTCGGCAATCGGGAACAAGGCACGTGCATTCAACCATTTCGAGAAATGGTTGCGTTGCATGTGGTACATTAGTGAATCATCGGGTATTTCAAAAATCTTATCCTGCAATGATTTCAGATCGCCTGCGCGGGTGATCTCGAGCCCCGTTTTGGGATCGATAAAGATAAAATCGCCAAAAGAAAAATTCTCATGGATAAAATTCCGTAATTCGATCGACAGGGTCTTGGATAATTTATTAATAAAGCCAACATGCAATTCATTTGCTACAGATTCATTCCCTGCTTCAGATGATTGTAACAGAATTGGGACGAATTCATCCTCTTCCCTTACCTTCTCCACAAATTTGATTCCTGCAGTTTTGTCAGTTTGGCCGTTCTTTTCAAAGCGGATATCGGAAATGATGCCAATCAGGTTGTTCTTGTATTTCTCAAACATTGCAACCGCCTCTTCATAATTGGTTGCCAAAACGATCTTTGGCCTTCCACGCATTCTTATACTTTTCTGGTGCTCATTCAGACCTTCTGTAATAAATTCTTTCGACTGCCGGTAAATGATTTTATATATGTTTGGAAGATAACTTGAATAGAACCGGATGCTGTCTTCCACGAGCAGGATAACCTGCACGCCCTGCTGAACATCCTGATCAATATTCATTTTGTCCTCAATCAGTTTAATGATGGCAAGAAGAATATCGGCATTACCCAGCCAACTGAAAACATAATCTATAGCGCTGAGGTCGTTCTCTCTCAACTTAATGTTGACCTCGCGTGAAAAGGCCGTTAGAACAACAATGGGGATCTTTGGGTATTTATTTTTTATCCGGATAGCAAGGTCGAAGGTATCAGTCTTCTCAACGCTAAGCATTGATATGACCAGTTCGACCCGTTTATCTTCGAGCACTTCGAAAGCTTCCTCTTCTGATGTTACTTTAATAAACTGCGGGGGATATCTCAAGCCAAGTGAAACATATTCCATGAAGATGGTTTCGTCAATACGACCATCTTCTTCAAGCATGAATGCATCATAATTCGATGAGATTAACAAAACCTGGTTGATTCTGCGTTTCATCAAAAGGTTAAAAGAAGTATCAATGAAGTAATATTTCTTTGGATCAAGAGCATTCTGCTTATTCGGCATTTTTCCCTTTTTTAAGCAGCTAAGATACTATTTTTCCTAAACGATCAATTGATCTTGCTGTTCATCAAAGCAAGCAATTCAGTTTCCAGTTTTTTCGCACTCTCTTCAATTCCCGATCCTTGTTTCAGGAGTTCCTCCACAAAAGTTTTGTCCTTTAATCCCGCAGCATTCACTTTTACATTAAGGAATGCACCTATCACGGCTGAGCGTGCGCATAATACACCCACACCTGCATCAGTAATTGAATTCGGGTTGCCAGTTTCAACCATTGCCTTGATGATCTCCATCGACTCATAGGCCTTCTGCATGGTCTTAAAAGGAACTTCAATTGCATATTTCGTCGCTTTCTGGATAGCAGCTGTACGTATAGTCTTCTCTTCCTGCGTCTCTTTCGGAAGACCGAAGGCTTCCATAATCCGGTTAAAGGAACGTGTATCCTCATCCACCAGGAAAAGCAGTTCATCTTTCAACTTCTGTCCTTTTTCCGCCCAGTCTGAAAATTCTTCCCAACGGTTATCCCAACCGGCTTTGTGCGAAGAAAGATTAGCAACCATTGTCGCCAACGACACTCCCAAGGCTCCAATAAATGCAGAAACTGAACCTCCACCGGGAGCAGGTGATTCAGAGGCTGTTTCATTGGCAAAGCCCTTGCACGTCATACTAATGAGACTCTTATCCTTTTTATCACGCAGACAATATTCAATGATTTTTTCTTCCGGGACAAAAGGTTTAAGGTCGTCGAGTCCCAATGATTTAACTGCTATCTTGATGATCTCTTCTTCTGATATTCCTGCAGAACGGCTTTGTTTTTTCAAAAAATATTTCCCTGCGTCGATTATGGCTCTCAGGGGCATCAATCCAACAAGTTCCGAACCCGTGACACGCATTCCCCTTTCCTGTGCACTTTTGCAGGCAGCTTCGAATGCAACATGCACGGGGGTGATGCTGATATTAGTTAGGTTTATTGAAACCTGCGCGATGCCATATTCCTCAATGTACCAACCGATGGCCTTGCAGGCTTTCAAAGCGCCCGGGATCCAAACCTCATTTCCACGTTCATCTTTTTTTATTTTACCCGTGATGGGGTTGCCCTCGCGCACTGGCCGGCCTTTTTCACGGATATCATAGGCAACGGCATTGGCACGCCGGGTGGAGGTGGTGTTCAGATTCACATTATAGGCAACAAGGAAATCCCTTGCACCAATAGCAATGGCCCCTGTGTATGGATTGAATTTTGCAGGACCAAAATCTGGTTTCCAATGCGGATCTTCCAGCTTCTTTGGAAGTCCCTCATATTCTCCCGAACGGCAATTTGCCAGGTTTCTTCTTTCCTCAATGAAAGCCGCATTTTCATAACAATATACCGGGATCTCAAGTTCTTTCCCAACACGTTCAGCAAGTTTTCGGGCATAAACAGTAGTTTCCTCCATTGTAATATTGCCAACCGGAACCATTGGACAAACATCGGTTCCACCAAAACGCGGATGTTCTCCTTTATGCTTGCTCATATCAATGATTACCGAGGCTTTCCTTATTGCAAGGAAAGCTGCCTCAACAACGGCAGCGGGTGTTCCAACAAATGTCACAACAGTACGATTGGTGGCTTTCCCAGGGTCGACATCCAATAATCTAACCCCTTCTACTTTTTCTATCTCGTCTGTAATCTGTTTAATGATGGTCATATCCCTTCCTTCTGAAAAATTCGGGACACATTCAATGAGCTGGTTCATGACAGTCGGTTATTTGTTTGTATCAGGCCTGCAAAATTAGAGATTATTTGATATATTTGCCATTGAACCTATTAACACATGGAATATGAAAAAAATTCTCCTCCTCTTATTGATCCCGATGGCTCTCTTCCTGAGCCAATGTAAACAAAACACTCAACAAATGGAACAAAAAGCCATTGCTCAATTCATTCCCCAAGTCACTGCCGATAGTATCATCATGAAGCTAATCAAAAAGAACGGTGAATCAAATAAGACCCTGATTGAAAAAGGGGTCAGGCAGGTGGCTGCACTTTGGACGGAAAAAGACGGAACAGCCAAAGAATTCGAGGATTTCTGTCTGAAAAATTATATCTCTTCCCCGGAGATGAAGGAAAAAATGTTCCAGCGGATTTCCACAAATTTCGAAACCCTCTTTGGTTACTTTAACCGGATCAGTCTTGAACTAAAAAGACCCATGCAATTAGATATCGGAGAAACCTGGCCCATTGACGAAGTATTTGCAGCTTATGAACCCACATCCCATTTTACAGATGATTTCTTCAATAATAAGATCGGATTCATTATCGGGTTGAATTTCCCTTTTTATACATTAGAGGAAAAGGGACAACTGGGACCGAAATGGAGTCGCCTCGAATGGGCATATGCCCGCCTTGGTGACCAGTTTACTACGCGGGTACCGGCTGATATTGTCCAAAAGAGTTCCGATGCTTTGTCAGCCGCTGAAAATTATATTTCAGGGTATAATATATATGTAGGTAACCTGCTTGATGATAAGGGGAAGACTCATTTCCCAAAAGAGATGAAGCTTCTCTCACATTGGAACCTCCGTGATGAGATCAAAGCCAACTACGACAAAACCGAAGAAGGATTGACCAAACAGAAAATGATCTATGAAGTCATGCTACGTATTATTGACCAGAGTATTCCAGACAGCGTCATCAATAACCCTGCTTACGAGTGGAATCCGGTCACCAATAAGCTTTTCAAGGCCGGTAAAGAAATTGGAGCCTCTCCGGAACCTGATAAACGGTATGAAGTACTTCTGAACAATTTCAAAGCAATGAAAGCAGTGGATAAGTTTAATCCAATGTTCCCGACATACATACAACGATCTTTTAATGCAGAAATGGAAATCCCCATGGATCAGGTAGAGAAACTATTTACAGAGTTTTGTTCCACCCCTGAAGTGAAGCAGGTTGGAGCCCTGATCAGCCACCGTCTAGGCCGTCCTCTTCAACCTTTCGATATCTGGTACGATGGTTTCAAAGCCAGAAGTACCATGGACCAGGCCAAACTCGACAAGATGACAAAAGCTAAATACCCGACTACCGAAGCTGTAGAAAAGGATATTCCAAACATATTAGCCAAACTTGGGTTTAAACCTGATAAGGTAAAGGAGATTGCCTCCCATATAACAGTAGATCCGGCAAGAGGCTCCGGTCACGCCTGGGGTGCACAGATGAAGGGTGATAAGGCCCATCTACGCACCAGGGTTGGTAAAGACGGTATGGATTACAAAGGATACAACATTGCTGTTCATGAATTTGGGCACAACGTTGAACAGACCATCTCTCTTTATATGGTTGATAATTATTTAATGGCCGGTGTTCCCAATACCGCATTTACCGAGGCTTTCGCATTTACTTTTCAGAAACGCGATCTACAACTTCTTGGTATCAAAGACAATGATCCGAACAAGGACCACCTCGACGCCCTGGATAACTTCTGGATGTGTTACGAGATCATGGGCGTATCACTGGTAGATATGAAAGTATGGAAATGGATGTATGAGCATCCTGATGCAACACCTGCGCAACTGAAGGAAACAGTGATCAGCACAGCAAAAGAAATTTGGAATAAATATTATGCTGATATACTTGGAGTCAAGGATTGCCCGATCCTTGCAATCTACTCACACATGATTGACAGTCCTTTATATCTGTCAAATTATCCGGTAGGCCATCTTATCGACTTCCAGCTTGAGAGGTGGTTCAAAGGAAAGAATTTTGCCGATGAAGCTATTCGCATTTATTCTGCGGGCAAGTTGATCCCACAGGAGTGGATGAAGCATGCCGTAGGGAGCGAGATCTCTATAAAGCCGATGATCGAAGCGACCGATGAAGCGTTGAAGGTGATAAAGTAGATGTTGAATACTTAAAGGAGGAATACATAAAGGAGAAAATCCAGGGGCAGTTGCTTTTCCGGATATTTTATTGTATATTCGCTGACTGCATTTTATTTCTTTAATATCCTGGATCAGGCTTATTGGAAATAAATGGTTCTTACCCGGATGAAAAAGAACCTGGTTATAATTCTGATTGCTGGATTGTTTGCTTTACCGGCAAAGAGTCAATCTGTGACATTTTACAAGGAAAACCTCGTAATGAAACTGGATGCAGCTCATGTAAAAGTTACAGGGGAATACACTTTCAGGAATAATTACACAGCGGAAATCAGTCAAACTATGTTTCTGCCGCTTCCACTTGCAACAGGAGATCTAAAAATAGATTCCATTTCCGTTGTTGATGAAACGATGCAGGGCAATATCATCCATTATCGTAAACTTCCGGCAGGCTTATTTTTCCAGCTTACCTTTCATGGGCAGGAGCAGAAAAAGATCCGGATATTTTATATCATGGATCATGATGGCAGGAATTTCAGGTACCTGGTAATGACCCATGTACAATATTGGAAGAAACCACTTACACAGGGAACGTATACCCTGCAGGTTGAGGACCCATCCATCACTATTGATTCGACATCCTATAAACCTGACGAAATCTTAACAGCAAATGCAAAGGTCACTCAAACCTGGCATAAATTGAATTTCAATCCAGACCGTGAATTTGATATCTGGTTTCACCGGCAAAAACAGAACTGATATTATTTAGCAAGAGCAGGTATTAGAAACTTTAAGAATCATTGAGCCAACTCAACTGCTGCCAAAGCATGAATCTCAGTTGTATCAAATACTGGCATCACTGTATCCTCTTGTCTGATCAGCAGTGGAATTTCGGTGCATCCCAGAATAATCCCTTGTGCACCATCACCCTCAAGTGCATCCATGATGGACAGAAATCTTTTTTTTGATACCGGGTTGATGTATGCACTAAATAGTTCCTTGAAAATGACACGATGGATGAAATTCCTATCTTCCAATCCAGGGATATTCACAGTGATGCCATTAGCAATCAGTCGTTTCTTAAAGAAATCTTGTTCCATCGTAAACTTTGTTCCGAGAAGCCCGACTTTTGTCAAACTTTTTGCCCGTATGACTTTGACGGTTTCATCAACAATATTTACGAGCGGAATGCTGATGTTTTGTTTTACAGATTCAGCTGCAAAATGCATCGTATTTGCCCCGATCATAAGGAGTTCAGCACCAGCCAGTTCAAGTTTCCGCGCAGAATTTATCAGGAAAGTTGTAAGTCCTGGGAAATCCTTGTTGCGGAGAAAGTCTTCAACATTTCCAAAATCAACTGAGTCGATGAGGATTTTTGCAGAATGTTTTCCTTTGGTCCTGGAAACGACTGCTTCGTTGATGATACGATAATAATCTATCGTCGACTGCCAGCTCATTCCGCCAATAAGTCCGATGGTTTTCATGTTTCGGGTATAGGTTATTGAGTGTTTGGTATTGGGCAAAAGTCTTAAATACTGTTCGCTTTCCTTTACCCTCTATCCTTAGTTTTTTTTCCGAATAACGATCAAGTAACTGGAAAAGGTAATATTAATTACTCTTTTTGTTCGATTTACTGTTGTTAAAATTTGGAAGGCCGATATCTTCAGTAAGCATATTTTGAATTAGTAGTGACCTGTCAATCCCTGTTTTCTTTGAAATTGTGTAGTGCCACCTTGCTAATTCCTTTCCGGAAGTTCCGTTTTCCGTTTCGGTCTGGAAAATTTTAATCGTGTCGTTCAATTGTTTTAATGCTTTAAAATAAATTAATTGGAATTCATCAAGAGTAAGATTGTGGTTCTTATTAACCCGATTACATTCAGCAATGATCTCTCTGCGCTTCTGTTCATATAAATCAAAGGTCAGGAGTATGAATGTGGTAGCTTTAAGTGAGCGTCCTAAAGAATAATAAGAGTTGTTTTTATCGAGTAAAGTATTAGAACTCAGATGCAAACTGTCTGCCATTACAAAAGGGTTAATTAGAATTCTACAAATGATCTCGAAAGGTATAACACCAAATTGTTTCTCAGAAGGGTTCACTCCAGTTGTTAAAGTTAAATCTCCATACTTTGGAGGCCTGCTAAAAATCTTGGAAAATGAAACATCAGAACTTGTATTCCACCGAATATAATTTGATCCTGCTATGGAATCCAGACCTTTTGAGAAATTAATTAAGACTCCATTAGTCCGAAAGAAATCAATAAATAATTTTTGTTTATCGCTTTGAGGAGTAATTCCAGGAGAAGACCAAAATACTGAATCATATGGGAGACATGAAATTTTCTGATAATCATTGTTCTGATCTTCAATTAATCCTGCAGGAAAGATACCCGGAAAAGGATTCGTGTAATCATAAAATAGTAGGTTCGCCTCACTTGTTATTTTAATTGTGTTGGATGAATGCAATGAAGTATAAAGCAATGAATAATCCAATGAAACTTGTGAAACCACCGGATGTTCTTTGTTCGAGTTATCAAATATAAACACGAGAGATAATTTTATTGAGTCCGTCTTATCGCCTTTTATAGCAGGTTTGAGGTAGTTGAAGTCATTGACGTTTATAGTATACTCAACTTTCTCAATTGTTTTCTCACTTCTGTTGATCCAGGCTAATCCCGAAAATAACGTTGCAGTGTCCTTTCTTGCAAGAAACTGAAGGACATATTCTTTATTCCCATTTTCAACTGAATTCTTTATAATCCGCGCATCATATAACTTTTTCAACTGATGAAAGCTAAAATTACTTGGGCAACAAGGAATGTTAAAATTCCCCGATAAAGAAAGGGGAGAAAAATGAGAAAGAATGTCTGTTGTGTTCAAACTATAAAAATTATTCGGATTGAGTCCGATTCGCCCATTCTTCAGGCTTAATTGAGATATTCCATTTCTGCAAGAGATATCACTGTTGAAATACCCCTCGATTATTTCCAATGGCATTTCATCATAATGACTAAGGAATAAATAATACCCCTTTGCATGTTCACTCTCCCCAAATTCCCTGTATTTCTTACAAAGTTCAGAAACCAACTCGTAAGGATAATCTATATTACCCTTAGATTTAATGTCAACCGCAGATAACTGATAAATTATAGGATCCAGATTAATAATTGATGAACCTGATATGATTTTTACCGGAACTGATTTAGAGACGTAACCTACACAACTAATAATCAGAGTATCTTTAATTTTAAAAAGGTCATAAGAAAGTGAGAATTTTCCATTGGCATTTGCAACACTTTGCAGTTTTTTGTCTTTGACTTTAATCGAAGCATAAGGAATTGGTGATTTCGTCTTTGAATCAACGATTGTTCCCAGGTAAGGATTCTGAGCAAGAGAATTTTCGGCAATAAACATGACAGCGACAAGCTGCAGAATTTTTTTTCCACACATAAAAGTGATTATTAATTGAAAATTAAATGATCATTTTCAAAATCTCAAGAAATTAATCTACTTCCCTTAAACTTTCTTTACAAATATATATTTAATATTTTAATTTGTAATAGAATGGAGAGAGTAGAGGCAGCATGTAAGAGAATAGATAATTGAAAATAGGAAACTGTGAGAAAAAAATAAAACCGGTGATTATTTACGGGTCACCGGTTTTACAGAAGTACATTGTTTTCAAGTTACTTTCATCCCATATTGGGCTGTAGCAAACTGACCCTGTCACCTTCGGTATCAATGAAAGAAAGGTACTTTCCAACACCTGGTATTTCTATCGGATCACCGAGAACTTTGCCACCTTCTTCTGCTACTTTCTTTGCCGATTCATTGATGTCCTCAACAGCAATTACTATCGAAAAATGAGCATCGGGCATATTGACTGTTTTAGTCATAAAATATGGCTATGAACGTTTACGCAATTAAATTTATTACCCTTAAAATAAATAAATTTAGAAGGAAAAAAGGACCAAGTATTCGTTTATAAATCGATCAACAAATATTACTTTTTACTTGATACAATTTCACCATTCAGGATCACAGTCTCAACTTTGTTACTACCGTAAGCATAAGGCATAAACTCATAGCCTGAAATAGGCTTTGTAATGAAAAGATTTGCCCTCTTACCTCGGGCAATGCTGCCCAGGTCCTCGCTCAACCCCATGGCATATGCACCGTTAAGTGTGACTGCATTGATGGCTTCTTCAGGAAGCATACGGTAATTGATGCAGGCAAGGGAGAGGATGAATTGCATATTTCCGGAAGGAGATGACCCTGGGTTAAAATCGCTGGCCATTGCCAGAGGTAAACCGGCATCCATCATCTTTCTTACCGGGGCTTGTTGCATTCCCAGGAAAAATGCTGCTCCCGGAAGAACAGTTGGCATAGTTTCTGAATCAAGCAGGCATTTTATTTCTTCATCTCCAGTATATTCGAGATGATCTACTGATAAAGCATTATACTTCACTCCCACCTGGATACCTCCTGAATAATCAAGCTCATTTGCATGGATCTTAGGACGCAAACCATACTTCATACCAGCAAGGAGTATACGGTCAGTTTCCTGTGCTGTAAAAAATCCCCGGTCACAAAAAACATCTATATAGTCTGCCAACCCTTCCGTAGCTACCCGGGGAATCATTTCATTGATCACCAGATCGACAAATTCTTCTTGCCGGCCTTTGTATTCATCAGGAACTGCATGAGCTCCCAAGAAGGTCGGAACAATAGTCAACGGTGTCAAATTGTTTAATTTTCTGATCACACAAAGCATCTTTAGCTCTTCTTCCACCGTTAATCCATAACCGCTCTTGATCTCAACAGCGCCCGTTCCAAACATCATAATTTCATCCAGCCGTGAAAGTGCCTGCTTAATTAACTCTTCTTCTGAAGCGTCATGTAACTTTTTTACTGAATTCAGGATCCCTCCGCCCCGTTTTGCGATTTCTTCATAGCTAAGTCCCCTGATTTTATTTATATATTCAACTTCCCGGCTACCGGCATAAACCAGATGAGTATGCGAATCACAAAAGGACGGAAAAACCAATCTCCCTGATGCATCAATAACCTCTCCTTTATGGTTTGGAATAGTTCCATTACCAAAATCGAAAATAAGGTCATCCTTGATAAGCAACCATGCCTCTTTTAATGTATTCAGGTGCGACATTTCTTTACCAAAGATCTTCATCCTTGGATTTTCTTCAATCTGGACGAGTTCTTTTATATTTTTAATCAGGATCATTTTCTTGCTATTACTTCAGCGAAATTAAGAATTTTTCGATTGTTTGAATATGATCAAAATTTCGTCTATTTATTCGGAGAATAGAAAGTGGTCGATTATTTGAGTCCCATGAAAAAAAAAACTTAAAATTCTGTGTTATGGTCTCATGTGTATCTAAAAAGTATCTATATTTGTAGTGATGAAAATAATCGTTAATT
>CAWDBP010000007.1:0-547080 GCA_963800585.1 uncultured Bacteroidales bacterium | reverse complement strand
CAACATCCTCGACCTGTGCGGCATCACCCAAAGCAGTGGCCCGACTCCGTTAAGCCAGGCGTATAAGGATTCGTTCATCGGCGGCGTCACGTTCGGTGGGCCGCGCCGCGAAAAGGGCCACACCTGCCCAGGCGGCATTGACCCCGGCGGACGCGGCATCGTCAAACCCCAGCTCGTCGGCACCCCCTCCAACGTGTGGGACTTCGCCGCCGGCAAAAACCAGCCCGGATCACCCGGCCAGGATCTCTACACCACCTCTGGTTATGACGGGGACACGTTCACCGAAGCCGACGAGACAGCCATCTGGAACATCGTCAACCTCGGCACACTGTCGTCCACCCAACCGCTGCTGAACCAGATTTTGGGCCTGCTCACCAATCCGTTGCAGGGTGGTCCGGGTGCTGCGGTGGCGATCTTGGATGCGCTGAACTTCTTTGTGGTCACCGGCATTACGCCGCACACCTCGTATCAGAACATCATGCCGATACCGGGCGATCCTCGTTCGTGCTGGGATATCGCCCTGGATTACATCGTGTCGCTGGGTGTGAATGTTCCGGCGAGTAACGGGTCGACGGTTCCGGTGATTCCTCCCGCACCCATAACACGCCACCGACCCCTGCACCTGTTCCGGTCACACCACCGCCAGCACCTGCACCTACCCCGGCGCCCACCCCCACACCAACGCCGACACCAACCCCGGTGCCGACACCCACCCCAGCACCGAACGGAAACACAGTGGCAACCATCACCGGCATCCTCGCCTTCATCCGCGCACTCCCCACCGCAGCCAAAGCCCTCGTATCCTTCCTCACCGTCGCAGGCTCCGTCGTCGGCGCCTTCGCCCAATTCGTCCCCAACGCAAACGGAACCACCACCGCCGCCGTCGCAGGCATCACCGGCGGCATAGCAGGATTACTGCACTTCCTCACCAACCCCAAAGTTGAGGACATCATCAACAACCTGAATAAGGTCTAACGGCAATGGGGTTCAGCCTCGCCCAAGGACACGACTGGTTCAACCTCCTCGAGGTGTTCATCTTCGTGGTAGGTGGTGGCCTGTTCACCATTGTGGCTACCCGCATTACGGCACGCCGCGCCAACGTCCCGGTCATGGATGAGTTGCGCAACGGCCACGATGAGCCGCTACGCAAAGACATCGACCGCATCCTGTCGAATTTGGAAGACATGCGGCTAGCGCACACCGAAACCAAAGAACTCTTGCGCGACACACACCGTCTCGTCACCGACCACGGCACCGATCTGGTGTCGTTGCGCGGCGAAGTGGATGACCTGGACCGCCGCGTGGACGACATAACCCCACGGAGGCACAGGAAACCCGAATAGCAGGCAACCGTTCGCACCACCCAAGTTTCGTATCGTGACGACAAAGATCGGGGGATCGTTGTGGCACAACCTGAAATATGGCTCTATGACATAGAAACATCGCCCAACCTCTCATTTCCACTGGGGTTTGTCGGGGATCCAGACATTGGGCTGATGCAGATCGTCGATACCAGGACGTGCTGTTTCGCCGCGACAAGAATTGGTAGCAACAAGATTGAGTCGCATACGGCGTGGGATGACTACGACGGCATGCTGAATCGGTTGCACGAGATCATGGACAGGTGTGACTACCTAACGGGGTACAACCACATCTCGTACGATAACAAGCACGTCCAGGCCGCGTTCGTCAAAGCCGGCATGCCGCCGCCTAGCCCGTTCCGCAACATCGACTTGATGCGGGTGGTGAAGAAGAACTTCAAGTTTCAGTCGAACAAGTTGGCGCATGTCTGCCAGCAACTGGGCTGGACTCTAAGGGCGATCCGGGTGGTTTCGATACGTGGAAGCAGATCATGATCGGGGAGGGTGCAGCGCAGGAAGCGGCCCGCAAGCGGATGGTCAAGTACTGCCGTCAGGACTGCCGCATCACCGCTCAGCTATATACACGTTTGACCCCATCTCTCGAAGGCTTGAACATCCACTCATCACCGGAGATGACGCATCCGAAGCCTGCACCCGGTGTGGGGCGCACGATCTGCAATCACGCGGCTATGCATACACGACGACGTACAGGTATCGCCGTTATCAGTGTCAGGCGTCGCGTGGCTCGTACGCAAGTGTGAACCAACGCCAACACACTTGCGAATCTCTGATGGATAAAATCCGCGCCGGCGTCGAACATCCATGCGGACGGCTGGACTGTTGATTATGTGTGTATCGCTGCGGTGGAACGGATTTGCGCGGACGGAACTCTTGAAGTGGCGGGGTTTTTTTCACCGCGTGTGAGCAACCCGACTACGTCACCGAAGGTTTACTGATTGCGGCCGAACGGTTGAACTGTCTCGAAGACGAAGACTGCGATATGAGGCACGGCGACCGGGGCTGGTTGATTGTTGCCGCCGTGGTCGTAGCCATTGAAGTCACCGCAGATGATGGTGAGCTGCTGTCCGAAGCGTGTGACCGCTACCTGGCCGACCATCCCTGGCTGACCAGATCATCGTCGCCGCCTTCGCACTCCACCTCGCCAACGTCCTACCCGACAAGCTCGACCCACTCCACATGGCCTTCGCCGCGAAACGCAGGCTCACACCACTAAAGGGGATAAATCAGTAACACTCAGAAACAACTGGGCCAACGGCGAACTATTCCAAGCCACCAACATCAACGACATCACCAACGCCGTCAACAGTGTCTCGTCTGGCGCCCAGCCCGCTTACGTCGTGTCTACTTATTACGGCGGGACGCTCGGCGGTGGCGATGACACCACTTGCATTCAGAACACGATCAACGCTTGCTCGTCGGCGGGTGGTGGTGCGTCTACATTCCCGCCAACAAGGGTGCCGTTCCGTACGAATATCAGCAGTTGACGATCCCTCCCGGCGTCCAGTTGAAGGGCGCGGGCTACACCAATGATGCGTCTTCCGGTAAGGGTGGAACCTGGCTGCAACAGTTGACCGGTGTTAACGATGACTCGATCATTTTCAGTGTTAGCGACCCTGGCGACCCGTCTGTGTTCTTTATCGCCGGCATCAGTGACTTGTATCTACAGGGTGCCACTGGTGCGACGGGTGGTCATGCGATCAATCTGCGTACCTCCACCCAGGATGCCGGTTTCCAGGACGGCTGCTACATCGAACGCATCGCCGCACGCGGGTTCTACGGCTCGACCGTGGCCCTGAATCAGGGTGTGCCGGTTGTCCTGTCGGATATTCGCGGGTTGGGTAACGGCGGCTACGTTATCGACGTTGCAGGCAACGGCGGGGTGCACGGCATCCTGTTGCGCAAGGATCGATAACATCAAATACGCGACAACATTGCCATTTTCATCATGGAATTCAACTTGCTGGTAAAAGAAGCGTTTTGAAACCGAAGAAAAGTAGTAACGGCGGTTGTCAGCATTTTCTTCCTGCTCTAAAACCCAGGGATAGTTTTTGACCCATTCCAGTTCCTGCTTTCCTCTTCTAATAAGATAGGATTGATTGCACTTATCAATCAATTCTCCAGCTTCCGGACTGATCTCTTCGACATATTCGTAATGGATATCATTGTCAATTTTGTAACCCGGATAAAAAACGAGGCGGATAGCATTAAAAATGTTAAACACAAAATCAATGGCCTGAAAAACCGGTTTGATCTTTGCGAAAACACCTCCTTTCGGGGGCAGGATTTCTGACAGGTTGAACCTAAGATATCCGCGGATCCCGATCCGTGTTACAGGATCTTGAAAATAACCAGTCCGTTCATATATTTTAAGAGTACCTGGTTTCATATTTGTGATCATAGCAGTCTTGTCCCATTCTTTCATTGCCATATCGAACAATTGCTTTGAAATATTCTTTCCCCTGAACTGCGGATCGATCCAGAAGCACGATAACCAGGTCATGCGTCTCCATTCTTCCTGGTAAAAGATCTTTTCAGGCAAAGCACCAAGATATCCAATAATTTCCTCATTCTCAAAGGCAACAAACAATATTTTATCTGAAGAATCTGAACGCGGATTATGGGCATAGGAACTCGCCCGGTGTCTTGTAATCGGTATACTTTTCAGTCTTGAAAATTGATCCGAGTTGACAAATTCAAGAATGTTCCCGGTGGTGTAAACCCTAATATCCATCCCCTATCGCCTGATCATATTTTTTCCAAAGATAGCTTTAATCATGTAATAGAGATATTCTGTTCCCAGTATCTGCTTAGCATTCAGGGAAGTTCCCTCAAACGGAATCCGCTGGATGTTCCGTTGAATAGAATCCTTTTTAAGTCCTGCTCCTCCAAAAGTCAGGTCTGCCAAAGGTGACACAGGATTAAGGACTTTCTCAAAAAAGGTTCTCTTCACCCCATGATCGGTAAAAGGAAATGAAAACAGTTTTTCTTTTATTCCAAATCTTTTAGATATAAGGTCAATGCTCACAGAAGTTTGCCTGATTTGCTCTTCTTCCTCAAGAAATCGGTATTCAGGATGATCGATGCTGTGAGCGCCAAATGCAAATCCCTGTTGCCTAAGTGAAGAAATCTGTGCTGAATCTAGATAAGGACGTTTCTTCAATAAAAATTCATCAAAATGAAAATCCAGTTTTAAAGCCAATTCATCCAGAAGATACCTGTTAGCGTATGAAATATTAAGCAATCCAAGGTAATCATCACTAAAGCGAAGGTGATTTTCAAGGAACCAGTTCACATGTGTATTTTTTTTATCCGTCAGACTATTTCCGTTTTGAAGTCTTTCGATCAGCAGGCTTGCCTTATAACGGTAAAACAGATCTTTGTTATCAATAAATTCTGAATTCAGGAAACATACTGCCGGAATTCCTTTCCGCAGAAGAATGGGAACGGCTATATCATGAAATTCACGTAAGCCATCATCAAATGACAATAAAAAACTTTTACCGGGTAAAGATTGTCCTTTATTGATGGACCCCAGGAAGTCGGAAATCCCAATGGGTCTGTAAAACTTAAGGAAAAAGTCAAGGTCGTGAATAAATTCCCTTGAAGTTCTCACCTGGTAAAGATGTTTCACATGAGGAATCTCTTCATCCGAAACAAGATGATAAAAAGGAAAAATGATTTTCTCTCGTGTAATCCTTATTAATAATTTCAATGGGAATAGTCGTGCAACCTGGGGCAGCAATTTAAAAGCGATGGAACGGGTAGCATTCATTGACAGATAATAATTATTACGCCCTCTTGCCATTTTATGATCTTGCCATTTTGCCATTTGTTAACTCACCACGTCACCAATTCACTAGTTCACCAGTTTCTTTACCCCCGGGCAAAGGTTACTATCCTCATACCACCAGCATTTCGGTTTACATGAAAGACAGAGGTTGATTGGTTTGTCATTTTTAACATGATTTGCCCAGTCAGGATCTGCAAGTTGTGGACGTGCCAGTGCAACAAAATCCGTTTTATTATTCTCGATCAGCCAGGATGCCCGTTCCGGTGTTTTTATTTCATTTACAACAATAACAGGGATCTTAACATGGGTTTTTATCACTGTGCCGCTGTAAACAATCCAGTTGAATTCAAAATCTTTGGGTGTCCTGGGCAGGTTCAACAAACTGCCACCATGGGAAACGTGAATAATATCGATTCCCAGCGATTCAAGATACTTTGCAATTTTAATCCCATCTTCCAGTAATGGGGCATTAGCGCCCAAACGGTAATCGATGATGAAGTCATTGCCACATACTGTTCGGATACCTTTGATGATTTCTGTGGCAAGTTTCATTCTTCCGTTAAGATCACCTCCATATTCATCTTTCCTTTTATTAAAAAAAGTGGAAGCAAACTCAGTCAACAGATAACCATGAGCCCCGTGAAGCTCGATACCATCGAACCCTGCTTTCTTTGCACGCAATGCACCTGCAATGAATGCATCGCGGATGAGATGGATCTCATCCACAGAAAGACTTCGTGATCCTGGCTTTTTCTCATCTTCAGATGGGCCTCCGGGAGTTTTTGTAACCGATTCGGGGGAGATCAAACCGGCATGATGGATCTGGATCAATGAAAGGACATTATTTTTTTTGACCGTTTCGGCAATGCGGCTGAGACCTGGTATGTGGGCATCTGACCATATCCCCAGTTGAAATGGAGCAAGACGACCTTCTTCCCTTACAGATGTAGCTTCATTAATAATAATTCCTGGCCCACCCCGGGCACGGGTTGTGTAATGCGCAACATTTCTGTCAATTACAATACCGTCACTTCCGGCATAATGAAAGCAAACAACCGGAGGAAAAACAATGCGGTTTTTTACGATATGGTTTTTAAGCTTATAATCGGAGAATAATGTGGGCATGGAAATCTGGGGTTAATAATCAAAGGCAAAGGTAGTAATTTGGGAGATGAGGCTTGTACTGGGAATAGGGAATTGACTATAATTCGTTACCTTTGTGAGATGGAATCTACAAGGCAACAAAAAATTGCGCGCCTGATCCAGAAGGATCTTGGCGCTATTTTTCAGGAACAGTCACGTAATCATTTCAGTGGTTCGCTGATCACTGTCACGAAGGTAAATGTTACCAAAGACCTGTCGCTGGCTAAGATATATCTCAGTCTTTTTGCTACTAAAGATAAAACCGCTTTGCTTGAAATGATCCGGACACGAACCCGCGAAGTGCGTCATGATTTAGGTACACGAGAACGCAACCAGTTGCGTGTAATTCCTGAACTTCAGTTTTTTATCGACGATTCATTGGATTATATTGACAATATTGATCATCTGTTAAAAGATAATTCCTGATCTTTGGCAAAACAATCCGAAACTTATGCAATACGATCCCATTAAAAAATCACTGGGGAACCTTTTTAATAAAACCCCGTTTCTCCGGATCCTTTTTTATAAACTCCTGGATATTCTTCTCCTTCGGACCTGGCACGTAAAAAAAGAAATCCGCGCATGGGGTAAAACCCACAAGGGCAATCAACAAATACTCGATGCTGGCTCAGGATTTGGACAATATTCATTTTTTTTGTCAGGAAAGAATAAAAACTGGTCGGTCGAAGCCGTAGATGTTAAAGAGGAACAAATTACCGACTGTTCTGCTTTCTTTACCCGTATTGGCCGGCATAATGTCAGGTTCGGAATCGCAGATCTTACCAAATACAACCGCTCTGGTATTTTTGATCTGATCCTTTCTGTGGATGTCATGGAACACATAGAAGATGATGAACAGGTATTCCGTAATTTTTTTAATTCCATGGCCCCTCAGGGAACATTGCTGATCTCTACCCCATCTGATCAGGGAGGTTCAGATGTCCATGATCATGGTGAAGAAGATTCTTTCATTGATGAACATGTTCGTGATGGGTATAATATTAATGAAATTCAGGATAAACTCAAAAAGGCTGGTTTTACTAAAACCTCTGCACGCTATTCTTATGGAAAACCCGGTCAGATTGGCTGGCGGCTTTCTATGAAGTACCCTATCCTTATGCTGAACACGTCAAAACTTTTTTTTATCATTCTTCCATTTTATTATCTGCTGACTTTCCCCTTTACACTCATTTTTAACTGGATGGATTTGGTGATAAAGCATAAAACGGGAACAGGCTTAATCGTGAAAGCATATAAATAAAAAACCGCTTGAATTTTCCCACTTTACATAGCACGGCGATACCTGGTTTCGAAGAAAACCCACAACATTATCAACATCATCTCCGTAATCTCCATCGCAGGCGTGATGATATGCACAACTGCGCTGATCATTGTCCTTTCTGTTTTTAGCGGGTTCGAACGACTCGTGATTTCACTTTTCAATGCCTTTAATCCCGATGTGTCAATTACCCTGAAGGAAGGAAAAACCTTTGATTCGAACCATGCTTCCTGAAGATAAGATGAGGAAGATACCTGGTGTGCTTTATCTTGCAGAAGTGATTGAAGAGAATGCCCTGATCAAATACAAAGACAAGCAATCCATCGCAACTATAAAAGGAGTTGGGGAGGATTATGCAAAAATGTGCGGACTTGATACCATGATGTCGGAAGGGAAATTCATTTTACAGGATGGTGATCGTAATTTTGCTGTACTGGGCTATGGGGTTGCTTATTATCTTGGCGCAAACCTTGAGGATTATGTAAACCCAATATCTATCTATGTTCCCCGGCGCAATGCCGGTTTTTCAGGAGGATTCAGTGACGCCTTTAACAACGAGGTGATCTTCCCTTCGGGTTTTTTTTCAGTTCAACAGGATTTCGACATTAAATACGTCATTCTTCCCTTGCGTTTTGTGAAAAAACTTCTTGAATATGATAAGCAGATCACCGGACTGGAAATCGGGATTACAAAAGGAGCCGACGTAGAAAGGATCCAGGAACAGCTTACCCAACTTACAGGGGATAAGTTCAATGTTAAAAACCGGTATCAACAGCAGGCTTTGCTGTACAAGATCATGAAATCGGAAAAATGGGCGATCTTTCTCATCCTTACATTTATCCTCATCATTGCGACATTTAACGTGATCGGATCTTTATCAATGCTGATCCTTGATAAAAAACGCGACATCGCCATTCTGCAATGCCTGGGAGCAAGCCAGACAAAGGTGAAGCGGATTTTTATGACTGAGGGATTTCTTGTTTCCTTTATTGGTGCAGCCGGGGGGTTGATCCTGGGTGGTGTTACCTGTTTGTTGCAGCAAAAGTTTGGCTTTGTTAAACTCGGCTCGGCTAATAGTACTTTTGTGGTTAGCTCTTATCCTGTGCATATGCAGGTCCAGGATTTCATCTTTGTATTTCTGACAGTCCTGTTGATTGGAATTATTGCAACCTGTTACCCTGTGTTCAATATCCGTAAGATTGAAACTCATATTTTGAACCAACGGTTCTGATTCTAATTAAAACTAACTACAATGTTAAACTCTTTACGGTTAATCAAATTTTTCTTGTTCCTCTTTCTGGGTTTAATGATATTATCAGGGTCTGTTTTTGCAGGTGAGATACTTGTCAACAATAGCAATACAGTATTCAGGGTCACAGCAAAATCCTACCAGGCACTATCATTTTCCACATCGTTATCTGCCATCCAGTACCGGAATGTACAGACCAGATCCGGTATGTTTGATGAGATCTTTATCAAAGGATATGGATTCAGCAACAAGATTGGAGATCCGAAACTTCCAGTCTTCCATAAAATTATTGAGGTTCCCTTGAATGCTGGCTTTTCGATAGAGATCAACCGGGAGAAATACAAAGAATATGATCTTTCTTCCATCGGGATCAATAATCGCATTATTCCTTCACAAGCTCCTGTATCCAGAAATATTAATGATCCAAATCAGATCCCTTTTGTCCTGAATCCCGCTACTTACCAAATGGATCAATGGGTGGGAGGGCCTGTAGTGAAAATCACACCTGTTGGAGTGATGCGGTCATTAAACCTCGCACGGTTGGACATTTCACCGGTTTGGTACAATCCTGTAACCGGTAAACTCAGGGTTTATGAACAGCTTGATATTAAGATCAATTTCACAAATCCAGATATTTCGTCAACCATCCGTCTTAAAAAACAAACCTGGTCACCTTATTTTTCGAACCTGTACTCAAGGGTCGGGAATTACATGCAAGTACCTGATAGCCTGATCACCAATGCTCCGGTTACCTATGTCATTGTTGCCGATCCTGCCTTTCATGATGCTCTCCAGTCATTCATTAATTGGAAAAAGAAAAAAGGATTCAATGTCATTGTTGGTTACACAAATAACCCGGTTGTTGGAACAACTACGACCTCCATAAAAAACTATCTCCAGGGTCTTTACAACAATCCTCCCACAGGATACCAGAAACCCAGTTTTGTATTATTTGCTGGGGATATTGGACAGATACCTACCTGGATGATAGATAGCCATGCTACCGACATATATTATTGCGATTATACCAATGACAATATTCCTGAAGTTTTTTATGGCAGGTTTGCAGCTCAAAATGTGACCCAATTACAGGCGTATATTGATAAAACCCTCGAATATGAACAATACACGATGCCCTCAGATGCATTTCTCGGGGAAGTAACCATGGTGGCTGGCGCCGACCCTACCTATGGGCCACTTTATGGAAATGGACAAATCAATTATGGCACTGCCAATTATTTTAATTCTGCTCATTCCATTTTTTCAAATACTTACCTTCAACCCGAACCTACGGGAGGACATTATTCACAGGAGATCCATCAAAATGTTTCGGATGGAGTTGCATTTGCTAATTATACGGCTCACGGCAGTGAAGAAGGATGGTATGATCCGCAATTTATAATTTCAGATATTGCTCCACTGCAGAACAATCATAAGTTTTGCCTGATGATAGGAAATTGCTGCCTTACGGCCGATTTCAGCATGGACTGCTTTGCCGAGGAGGTGACCAGGACTCCACAAAAAGGGGCTTTAGGTTATATCGGTTGCTCTGATTATTCTTACTGGGACGAAGATTTCTGGTGGTCATGCGGATATAAAACAGTGACGACAAATCCCGTCTATGATTCATTGCACCTGGGAGCTTATGATGTGACTTTCCATGATCGTGGCGAAGCCCCTTCCCAATGGTTTGTAACGATGGGACAAATGGTCTTTGGCGGCGACCTTGCCGTTGAGGAATCATCTTCCGGCATGAAACAATATTATTGGGAAACCTATAATCTGATGGGAGATCCTTCGCTCAGCATTTATTATTCTGTGCCAGGGCCAGTCGCGGCTTCTTACCCAGCAACCATGATAGTCGGAATGTCAACACTTACTATTACTACAGAACCATATGCCTATGTTGCACTTTCATTGCATGATACTACTCTTCTTGCAGCAAAATGTGCAGATACTTCCGGCATCGTTTACCTGACATTCAATACGTTGACTTCTCCTGATTCTCTTTCTGTTGTCATCACAAAACAAAACCGGAAACCGCATATCGGAACTATCCAGGTTGTACCTGGAACAGGACCATATGTGGTGCTTTCTTCATATACAGTAAATGATTCGTTGGGCGGTAATAACAATCATCTCGCTGATTACGGGGAATCAATTCTTCTGAATGTTATCGTGAATAACATTGGTTCGCAAAATGCATCATCTGTTTCCGGAACATTATCTGCCAGCGATACAAATGTCACAGTTACTTCGGGATCCTTCAATTTCGGCCCGGTAGCAGCAGGAGAAATGACGACCGGACAGAATGCTTTTGCCCTTAAAGTTCATCATTATGTACAAGATCAACACCAGGTATTTTGCAATCTCCTTCTCACCAATGATACCACTACATGGAATTCGCCACTGATCCTGGATATAAATGCCCCGGTCCTGAATGTTGGAACCGTCACAGTGCTGGACCCTTTACCCGGAGGGAATAACAACGGGATACTTGATCCCGGTGAATCAGCAACATTGCGAATCTCAACAATAAATTCAGGACATGCAGCTTCTTCATTTACGATTGCACATTTAACCTTCCCGTCGTCCTCCGCTCCTTATATTTTGGGTCCGGATACAAGTTATTATATAGGCAATCTTGATAACGGCAAATCTGTTTTTTCATATTTTCCGGTTACTACAAATGGGATCACTCCATCAGGGACCGTAGTGAAGCTCAATTACAGGATAACAGGAGGCACATTAAATCAATATTCCGTCCGAGATACAATCGACCTGATTATTGGACAGTTGCCCCAATATAACATGACGAATGGTACAACAATAACATGCGCCGGTAAATTTTATGATTCGGGCGGTCCGGATACGAATTACAGTAATAATGAAAACTACATTTATACGTTTCTGCCCGGAACTGCAGGCGAAATGATCAAGGCCGTATTCAATGCTTTCGATGTTGAATACGACACGAATTGCGATTATGACTGGCTGAACGTATTCAATGGCGCTGACACCACTGCTCCATTACTTGGGTCCTTTTGCGGATCAATTAATCCCGGACCCTTTGTCAGTACAACAGGTCCCCTGACTTTTCAATTCAGTTCCGATTCCAGTGTGAATCTGGCAGGATGGGAAGCCGATATCTCATGCGTGGGTGGCCCGCTGAATCTAAATGCAAATGGATTCCCGGCAAATGTTTGCCATGGTTATTCTTCACAGCTGGTTGCAATTCCTGCAGGTGGGTCAGGAAATTATTCCTATTCATGGAATCCTGTAACTTATCTTGATGATCCAACAAGCATGACCCCGGTTTCAACACCCCTTTCAGATATCACCTACACTGTTACTATATTTGATGGTATCTCATCCCTGACTTCCGGAAATGTGACACTCACTTTACATCCCCTGCCAACGCCCCCAACCATCACTTATAATAGCGGATTACTGATCTCCAGCTCTTCCACCGGCAATCAGTGGTACCTGAACGATGCTATGATCCCTAATGCAACAGATCAGGTTTTTACTCCTTCTGCATCCGGACTCTATTATGTGATTGTACATGATACGATAACCAATTGCCCGTCATTACCTTCCAACAATATTGGTTACCCAACGAATGGGATCCATCAACTTAATGCGGACAAAATGGTGAATATTTATCCAAACCCTTTCGATGGAAATATTACTATTTCTTATGAGACAGAGGAGAAAGGCTTAGTCAGTATATCACTTTTCGATACATTCGGAGAAGAACTCGGGGTCATTCAAAATAACACAAAACAAAGTGCCGGGAAACACATGACTAAAATGACAGCAGGAAACCTGAACAACGGTATCTATCTGTTGAAAGTCCAGACACAGGATTACACCGTCACCAGGAGAATTCTACTATTACGTTAATTCAACTTTCACCCTTCAATCACTTGCCACTCAAGAAGATGGTTTTGTGTTAAAAATGAATTGAATGCCAGCTTTATTGAGGAATTACTCTCTGTTTAATAGCCTGAAGAATTTCTTTTGTATCCGATTTTGAGACAAAGGCAAGTATCCAGCAATTTTCAGCGACCCATGCAGTATTGATCGCTATTGAAAATTTCCCCAGGTAGATAAGTGAAGGATCCACAGAATTGGTAAGGATCTCACCATAGGTGCCATTTACTGTTCCCCTGAGAACATCTTTAAAATTATAATTATGAATAATCGTATTTGAACTGTCCTGTGCCGAAATAATGTCATCTTCCATCACACAAACCGTAATGTTATATGATCCTGGTAGAGATTGATTAAATTTTGAATACACGAGTGTTTTTACGTTCCCTGAAATGGAATCATAAGTATTTACCATCACCATATTCAGGGCAGGAGACTGATTTATAATACTTGCTATATCTGAAACCCATTCAGAAGATCCCAATACCTGTTTACCATTAAATTCTTTCCTGTCGATCATGCCTGAAGGATACGCGCTGATCTGAAAATCAGTGTTCCATTGTTCTCCGGCTGTTGTTCTGAAATCTGCTGCAAACTCCCCTGTTCCAGGCATGGCATAGTAGCCGGCATGAACTGCCAATACAATCAACTTCCCTTTGTAAGTTGCTTCCTGGTTATGTGCAATGGCCGCTGCTGCCGGGCAATTCTGACAAGTGTGCCCTGTATAATCTTCCAGTAAAACTCTTTTAACAGGCGCCACGGTATCCAAATCTAAAACGGTGTCAACGATATTACCATGTTTAGCTAAGGCATAAGGTGCCTTGATCTTATCGCAGGAAGAAAAAAGTAAAATAACAAGGGGAACCGTTATAAAAAGAATTTTAATAAATTTCATCATTGGACTGTGTTGTTATCAAAGTTTTATCATTCAAAGTCTGAAACATTTTATTCGTAATTCGTAATTTTTAATTGTTTAAAAGCTGCTATTAATTGTCAATGTAAATCCGCTTGCAGCCGGAACATACCTGCAAACTCCTCCGACACAGAGAATCCCCGCTCTCTGACGCCCGTATGACAAAGAAATTCTCGACGTATTATAGGTGTAACCAGCGTTAACAAGGAAGTAGTGTAGCTGTTGTTTTACATCAGAATTGCCATAATTCCATTGATCCTGTATTGAGAAAAACCATTTTGGAGCAATTGTGAATTCAATCAGTCCTGCTGCCCAATTACCTTTGTCCTGTATAGTCCACAATCCCTGGAGTTCAGCCCTTACAGAATAAACGTAAGTGATATTATAAGTAAGATCGGCAACTCCAATGTTAGAATGAATCAATCCATAATCAGTAGCGTGCCCTTGAATAACCTCCATATTATACACCTGGCTCAGATAGGTAAAGATCCCTTTCCATTGTTTATTGAACTTCTTGTCGACCTCTATGTTAAAATCCTGATAGTAAACTTGTTTACCAGGAGTAAAAAAATTGGATTTGTACCCTATTGTTCCTGGTCGGTTAAGGGCCATGCCATTAATAGAACTTACATAAATCGAATCTTTTGAGAGCGCATTGACTTTAGAATAATTAACAGCAAATGTCAGTCCTGATTTTCCTCCGATTTTGGTATTATGTTTAAAAGTATAGGTCAATGTGCCGGAATAGGCGAATTCTCCTTCAGGTTGGGTGGCATATGGATACATTGCCGCCAATGCGTAAGTGTGTTGTTTTGTGATATCAGGTATGTAATTGATGTCAAGCTGGTTAATGGTTACAAGCCGGTTTGATTTAAAGCTCATGTTGTCCATGATCTTCAATGCTCCTATGATACCAAGACCTTTTTGTGAATAGGAAAGTGTCGAGAAGAGGCCATTACCATCATGATAGATAAAATTATTCAAAGCAGAAGGGTCATTGATCTTATGCGCATATTCAGTATAGAAATTGACCCCGTCTGCATTCAGGTTAACCCTGCCACTGTATGTCGCCACATTCTCTGGTAATTTTAAAGTATAGATCAGGGTATCGACAAGAATATCGGTTGTTTTACCACTCTGATAATCGCTTACAAAACTACCCCCGAATGATAATTTGGTCTTGGCATCTTTGAGACCTGAAAAAAGGTCATTTAAATAGATATCTATATCTCCTCCTTTAACAATTCCACGGTCACCACTCGTGTAAGCATCCCAAAAATTACGTTGAACGCCCCATAAACCTTTAAGCGTGATGCCATTAACAGGTGAAAACTTAACTCTTAAACCCCTTAAGGAATTATCATAACCCAGTGTCCATTCCTGCCATGTACGCAAAGCCAGTCCATTGCCGAATTGATCATAAAAATTACCGGCTGTTATTTCGAGTTTATCATTTTTATAGTTCAGGAACCAGTAAGGAACACCATATCCCTGGAAGTGAGTGTCAAAACCAACCAGGGGAGGGAGGTAGGCTTCAAAACGCATTCCGGCTGAAAAATTCTTTAACGAATAATTTATTTCCGTAAAACCATTCATCCGTGCAAGTTGGCCATTCAATGAAGAATCGCTGATTCCCATCTTGGCATCCTTCATATAATACTGGGCATCGGCTTCGAAACTTCCGCTAATCTGGCTTCCTTTTAAAATATCCTGGGCATTGGTCAATAACGGATTAATGCAAAATAAGATGATTAGACTTGGAAAAAGAGTGTATATTTTTTTCAAGGTCTGAAAAATTATAGGTTTATAAATGGATCTCTTAACCAGGGGTACTATTTGATTTCTTCCCCGTTTTTAACCTTTTTTATAATCTCTATCAGGTCGCGTTCAGAACCTTCGGCAAATGAAGTATGTTGCCAGACAATCTCACGTTTCCCGTTGAGGACAAATGTGTGTGGTACAGTAACTACATTCATGGCTCTTTTAAAATCGCCATTCTGATCAAGGAGAACCGTATAATCCCAGTTCTTTCCATTGACCAGCGGGGCAACCAGTGAAGATGACCTTGGATCGTCAATAGAAATAGCATAAAGTTTAACGCCTGTTTCTTCCTGCCAGTCGGCATAAACATCTGCAATGGTAGTAAGTTCTTTGATACATGGCTTGCACCAGGTTGCCCAAAAGCTTATAATAATGGGGTTTCCGTCATTTTCGATCTTTAGAGTATTGAAGGGGTTTCCTTTTACATCTTTGATGTCTACCGAGGGGAGGGGACGGTTTTTTGATAAGGTGTTTTCCTGTGAATAACAATAACCAGTACTCATAAGAAAGGCAAGAAGCCAGGCAAGTTTTTTCATAAAAGGAGAATTAAGAATGATTGTGAATGAAGGGACAAAAATACATATTTTCAGGAAATAAAAACTTCAAGAATCCTGGATTCAGTTTTTGGCGAAAGAATTAGCTTTCCGGTTATGGCTGGGATAAGCAACACTTCTCCTTTTTTCAGAGTTTCAACAGATGAACCGCATTCGACCCTTATCATTCCTTCAACACAAACATAGATAACAAAAGAATCCAATTCTGAGTAATCTTTCCGGATAGCTTTATTGAAAGAAAGGATTTGGGTTGTAAAATGAGAACAATCAACCAGGGATTCAGTTTGATTCATTATCTTTCTGTAAGTAGTACGGTACGAGTCAGGAACAGTAAAATCAATGGCTTCAAGGGCCTGGTCCAGGTGAAGTTCACGCGATTTGCCTTTTTCGTCAACACGTCCCCAGTCATAGATCCGGTAAGTGGTATCGGAAGTCTGCTGGATCTCTGCGAGGAGTATGCCAGGGCCGAGCGCATGAACACGTCCGGCAGGGATGTAAAACACATCACTTTTATGTGCAATTTCTCTATTGAGGATCTCAGTAAGTTTGTTTCTTTCCAGAAATTCAAGATAGGTTTTTACATCCATTTTCCGGTTGAACCCGCTAATGATCTCTGCTCCTGGTTCTGCTTCCAGAATGTACCACATTTCTGACTTTCCATTCCCTATCCCCCTGCGGGCAGCAAGTGCATCATCAGGATGAACCTGGATTGAAAGTGAATCATTGGAATCAATAAATTTTATCAGCAGGGGGAACTCATTGCCGTACCTTTCAAATGCAGCTTCTCCGACCAGGTCTTCCATAAAAACCTCGACCAGTTCATTTAACTCATTTCCCTTCAGGAACCCGTTTGTGACAATTGTTTCCGAACCTGGAACACCCGATAAAACCCAAGCCTCTCCGCAATTTGGCAAAGGAAAATAATTCATCCCCAAAACGGATTTAATCCGGTCTCCTCCCCAGATCTTATCTTTGAACAGGGGTCTAAATTTCAGTGGATAAAGTTCATTCATGGCAAATCTGTGAATTGATTTGATTAATTCTGTTTACTTTTGATTGATGAATTTGTAAAATTACTGTTTTTACCAATTCTTAACTCATTCTCATGATCATAATAGGAATAACAGGCACCCTTGGTGCAGGCAAAGGTACAATTGTCGAGTATCTTGTGAATGAAAAAGGGTTTGTTCATTATTCAGTACGGGCATATCTTCTCGAAAAGATCAGGAAAAAAGGTCTTCCCGAGAACCGTGACAGCATGTTTAACCTGGCAAATGAACTTCGCGCCAGTTACGGTCCATCTTACGTAACAGATCAGCTTTACATGCAGGCACTGGTGTCAGGAAAAAACTGTGTGATAGAAAGCATTCGTACTCCTGGTGAAGTCGATTCACTCAGAGCAAAAGGTCATTTTTTTCTACTTGCAGTCGATGCCGACCGGGAGTTACGTTACCAGCGGATACTCCTTCGCCAATCTGAGACCGATCGTGTCTCGCGTAATACCTTTCTTGAAAATGAGGAAAGAGAATTAAGTACTACCGACCCAAACAAGCAAAATATCAGGGAATGCATCAAAATGGCTGATTTTATTCTGCTGAATAATGGTACAAAAAAAGAGCTGGTCCTGCAACTTGAGAAAATGTTGGACCAGGTCTGTTAAGAAGTGTACTTTTGTTTTTTATTTGATCTCTGATGGAAAAAGAACAACACCAGCGTCCCACGTGGGATGAATATTTCATGGAAGTGGCCAGCACCGTTGCAAAAAGAGCAAGTTGTGACCGTGGCCGCAGTGGCTGTGTAATCGCCCGGGACAAACAAATATTGGTAACTGGATATGTCGGTTCTCCCAGAGGCTTGCCCCATTGTGACGAGGTTGGACACCTGATGAAATCAGTTCAACACGAAGACGGACATATTTCTCAACATTGCGTACGCACTGTCCATGCTGAGCAGAATGCCATCTGCCAGGCCGCCAGGCTGGGAATCCCGCTCGAAAAAGCAACTTTGTATTGCCGTATGACTCCCTGCCGTACCTGTGCTATGCTTATCATCAATTGTGGGATTGTGAGGGTTGTATGTGAACGGAAATATCATGATGGATCGGAATCTGAGGAAATGTTTCAACAAGCAGGAATTGTCCTGGAATTTGTCCATGATGAAATCCAGGAATATGAAAGACAATAATGTGAAACTATTGAATTTGGCTTAATGAGGATGAATTTTGTCATAAATGAAACCGATAATTCAAAAACACTTCTTACCTTTGAGGCATCTTATTTTTTTTACTTGATCATCTGATGAAGAAAATCATTTCCATAGTACTGGTTTTTGTTTTTTTCTATAGTATTATGGGATTTTATCTGAATTTTGAAATAGCGCAGTACCGGATAAAAGAAGAAATTAAAGAGAAGATTATTAATAACTTACCTGAAAAAGAGCTTACCCTGGTAAAAATCTCATCCAGTGATAATAATAAAATCACCTGGATGGAAGATGGAAAAGAATTCAGGTATGACGGTAATATGTTTGATGTGGTCAGGATCAGAACAAAGTCTGATACGACATATTATTACTGCTTCAGTGATGAAAAGGAAAGCAAATTATTTGTTAATCTTGATAAATTAGTCAAAGAGCAAACAGATAATTCACAATCGAGAACCAATCAGAAGAAACAAGACATCACCTATTTCTTTCATGAGACCTTTTTTACACACTGTTTGACTGAAACACCTATTCTTTATTTCAATTACACTTCGCGGTATAAATCCATTGACACTGACGTTCTATCACCTCCTCCCAGAATTCCCGGCATGGTTTAATGATCTTTTTATTTGAATTTGACTTTTACAGATACACTGGCGCTTTGATCAAAAGATTCCAATGTTGTGTTGTATGATTAGTTATATTCAATTAATCAAGATTGACCTTTTCTTACTATTGTTTTAATTTTATCTTCGCTTAAAACAGGTTATGATTTTTCTTCAATACTGAATAGGGACAAGCTTATTCTTGTTATTATTCTAATATACAAACAGATCCTGATCTAAGATTTAAATGAAACGGTAGTATGAGCACAAAAAGTTTAGCTTTTGATTCAAATTCAATGGAAATTATTCATCTTAAATTCTTTAATAAAATGAAAATAAAACGTATCCTGTTTTTATTAATCCTTATATGCATTAATATTTCCGGCTTTGCCAGGAAAGTTGATATTACGGATGCCAGGCTCATTGCGATAAATACTTATTTTGAGCAGGTAAACCGTCATTATGACGTTCCTTACCAAACCATCTCTATCACAAAAGAATTCGTGGAAAAATACGACACCTTTGATGTTTATTATATATTCAACATTAACGACAAAGGTTTCGTGATCATTTCTGCCGACGATATATGTTACCCTGTCATCGGTTTTTCTTTTGAATCTTCTTATTCTCCTTCCTCCCAGGCTGAAGGATTTATTTACTGGATGAATCAGCGGGGGAAAGAAATTGCCTACAACATTGAAAATAGATCAGCCCCCGATGACAAAACCATCGCCATGTGGCAACATCTGAATAATAAGGATTTCAACCGGTTGCCCAACAATCCAACATCGATCCTGGATGTTACGCCTTTGACAACCTCACTTTGGGACCAGGGTTTTCCATACAATGAGGAAGTTCCGTCCGATTCGACATGCCCGGCATTTGGCTTTCATGTAACGACCGGATGTGTTGCAACTGCATTGTCACAGATCATGTATTACTGGAGGTGGCCCAATACAGGTACCGGATATCATTGCGACAGTTTTCACAATTACGGTTTCTTGTGTGCTGATTTTGACACGACCAACTATGACTGGAACGGAATGGTCAATCAACCTTCTCATGAGTGTCTGCCCATTGCACTGTTAATGTCGCATGCCGGCATTTCAGTCAATATGCATTATAATGTCGACGGTCAATGCTCCTCGGGAGCTTACATACAGGATGTTGCGACAGCATTGGTAACCAATTTTAAATATTCGTCAAATACTACCTATGAACTAAAAAGTAGTTATTCAACTTCAGACTGGAATAACCTTTTGCAAGGTGATCTGAATGTGGGCAAGCCAATACAATATGCAGGTTCAGGTCCTGAGGGAGGGCATTCATGGGTTTGCGACGGATACCAGGCCAACGATTATTATCATTTTAACTGGGGATGGAGTGGTAGTTGTAACGGCTTTTACTATCTCAACAATCTTGATCCGGGTGGAGATACGTTTAACCAGGACCAGGCAGCAGTTGTTCATATTGCACCTGATTCAACTCAGTATCCGGTATATTGTAGTGGACTTACCAACGTTACACTGGATGATTATGGCACTATTGATGATGGAAGCGGCCCGGTGAACAATTACCAGAACAACTCAACTTGCAGTTGGCTGATCGCTCCGAATGACAGCGTAAGCAATATCACATTGGGTTTTTTAAAGTTCAGAACTGATCCGGCTGACATCCTGACCGTTTATGATGGACCTACAACGACATCGCCTGTCCTCGGAACTTTTTCAGGTACTGCACTGCCAACGGCAACACCAACTTCCTCCGGTCCTCAGATGCTGCTTACCTTCGTTTCAAACAGCACTGTAACAGATTCGGGATTCCTCCTTAGCTATAAATCCACACCGGTACCTTTCTGTACTATGAACGATACCACCCTTACGGCTTATTCCGGGTCTTTTAACGATGGAAGCGGTCGATTTCAATATCGTAACAGTACAATTTGCCAATGGATGATTAATCCACATTATACGCCATCGATTACGATTTCCTTTAGCAATTTCAATACCGAGCCTATCAGGGATTATGTTGAGATTTACGACCTCATGGAGAATCCACCAATAGTAGTTGACACCTTCTCAGGCAACCATCTTTCCAATCCCATTCCTCCGATAACCATCAATTCCCAGAAAGTAATGGTCATGTTTACTACTAATCAAACGGTCCGCGGAGGAGGCTGGAATGCAACCTATAATACACCATTATCATATGTACAAAACATAAAAATCTTTGCGGATCTTTCCATATTCCCGAATCCGACAGACGGATTACTGAACGTCAGTTTCACGACGGATAAATCCCAATCTGTGAA
This sequence comes from uncultured Bacteroidales bacterium, assembly GCA_963800585.1. Lineage (GTDB taxonomy): Bacteria > Bacteroidota > Bacteroidia > Bacteroidales > FEN-979 > FEN-979. Next base: position 525,895 of record CAWDBP010000007.1, on the reverse strand, counting down.
GATTGAAATATTTTCAATGAACGGAGAGATGATTTATAGCAAAGACTATGGAAATATCAACGGATCATTTGACAAACAAATAGATCTTTCATCAGTGGCAAAAGGTATCTATATCTTGCGACTGATCAGTGACAATGGGACGACCAACGAAAAGATCCTCCTGAAATAACTATACTATTAAAAAATAACGCAACCAAAATCCCGACCAATGAAGCCGGGTTTTAAGTAATGTACCGCCCTGGTACAATGGCTTTAAGTTGTTAACATCTAAGAGGTTGGACCGTTAATAACCGCAAGGGATGATGGTTGCGTTTCTTTGATTAAATTTTGTTATTTTTACTATGCTCAGGAATAGATAAATTATACTACAAAAAAAGGCCTTTTCTTACTGATAATCCTTAGTTCTTATTGAAAAATAACCCAACTGCAAAAAAGGTACAGACAAAGCATATTTTACTGGATCAGTTCCCTTATTAGATATTGAAAATAGGATTAAATAAATTGCTAATCAAGTGAAGAATCTTCTTATTATCTTGTTTTTACTTAGTTTTGGGTCATACATTTATGCCCAGCAAGAAAAATACTCTGAAGTAAAAATATACCTGGATTCCAAAAGTTTGGCCGATCTGGCAAAACTTGGGATAGCAGTTGAAGAGGGTCAGTATTTAAAAGGAACTTATTTTATCACTATCCTTTCAGGTAAAGAACTTAAAAAGATCACAAGTTCAGGATTCAGGTATGATATTCTTCAGGATGATTATTCCAATTTCATACGGAAACGTAACCAGGGTTCGTTGCAGCAGATTAAAGAAATAAATATCAATAAGCGAAAACTCAGTCCCAAGTCATCAAGCAACTATCCTGTACCACAGGGTTTTTCTTTAGGTTCGATGGGAGGATTCTATACCCTGGCTGAAGCCAATGCAGAGCTCGATAGTCTTTCAATAAAGTACCCCAATCTATGTGCAGCCAGGATGCCGGCCACTTTAACGAATACAATTGAGGGCAGACCTGTCTATTATGTCAAGATTTCTAAGGACACGAATGTCTGGGAAAATAAACCAAAGATCCTGTATGATGGCCTGACCCATTCCCGGGAACCGATCGGGATGCAAGAGCTGTTCTTTTATGTGAATTATTTATTGGAGAATTATAATACCGATCCTGAAATACAATATATGATTGATAATTCTGAAATCTATTTTATCCCTGTTGTGAATCCGGATGGGTACGAATATAATCATTACATTGAGCCAAATGGTGGTGGTATGTGGCGGAAAAATCGCAGAAATAACGGTGGAGGTCAATATGGGGTCGATCTTAACCGTAATTTCGGGTTCAAATGGGGATATGATAATATCGGATCGTCTCCTGATTCTTCCACAGATACTTATCGTGGCACAACCGCTTTTTCAGAACCCGAAACTCAAATCATCCGTGATTTTTGTACTTTACATCATATTTCATCGGCTCTGAATGATCATTCCTATGCAGGAGTATTCCTTTATCCGTGGAGTTATATCACATCCGATACACCGGACAGTCTTTTGCAGGAGAATTTTTCAAAAGTGATGGTTCAGGATAATCAATTAATTTACGGAACTCCGGGTGCTGTTCTTTATAATACAAACGGAGATGCAAATGACTGGATGTATGGGGATCAAACTTTAAAACCAAAGATTTTTGCCTTTACACCGGAAATCGGGGATGGAAATGATGGGTTCTGGCCATCACCCGACGACATCATTCCACTATGCCAGGACTGCATGCTGATGAATCTTATGGCTACAAAGCTGGTTTTGAAATATGCACAGGTAATGGATAACTCTCCAGTTATCCTTGCAAGTAAGCAGGGATACATTAAATTTCAAATAGAAAGAGAAGGACTTGACAGTACTGGTATTTACAACGTTTCCATTCAATCACTTGACGGAAAAATTATTCCTACAGGTAGTGCCAGAATATTCCAGAATATGACGTTATTCCAAACTTTAACCGATTCAATATCTTATATGCTTGTTCCGGGTATTACCAATGGAACAACAATCCGGTATTTATTACAGGTAAATAACGGTTACTATACACATTCGGATACAATTACAAAATGGTACGGAACCCCGATAACCGTTTTTTCAGATAGTTGCAACAATCTCAACAATTGGATTTCCCAGCAATGGGGGATCACGACAATCTCATTTCATACCCCGCCAAGCTGCATTACGGATTCTCCTGACGGAAATTATCCAAACGATGATAATAATTCAATCTTCATGAAGGATACGGTTGGCTTAAAAAATTCTCCGGTTGCGGTGCTGAATTTCTGGGCCAGATGGAATATTGAACGGCAACAGGATTATTTACAGGTAAAAATCAGTGATGATAATGGAGACACCTGGAATTCCCTCACCGGAAGATATACTCATAACGGTTCAATATACCAAGTTCCCGGATCCCCTGTTTATGATGGCGTTCAGAACGATTGGGTACAGGAGCAGATCGCTCTTACAAACTATTTTAATAAAGACATCAGGATAGAATTTACGCTGGTAAGTAACGGCATCAACACGGCGGATGGCTTTTATTTTGATGATATTAACGTGAGTATTATCGATATGCCCAATGGAATCCCGCAAATTGGGGGTACCCCGGTTTTTTACCTCGCCGATCCCATCCCTAATCCTTCAGAAAAAATGGTGAAAGTGATTTATCAACTTTCTCCCGGAACAAACGGACAATTTATCCTTTTTGATACCGGTGGCAGAATCCTAAAGACATTTAATCTTTCTCCCGGGTCATCACAGGTCATCTTTTCGGTTGAAGATTTCAATGCGGGATTGTATTATTACCAGGTTAAAGAACAGACTGGATTTTCAGAAGTGAAAAAAATAATTGTTTTGTAAGTGACGACTCCTCCCAGTTAATAGGAAACTCCAAAAACCTTTTTACCACTTTTCAACCGGGCAGATTTCTATTGCTTATGATTACATTAAAGGCTGTTGTAATATTGAACAACAGCCTTTATCAGGGATTATGGGAATATCTTCATCCTTGATTTACATTACAATCCGTCTATACTGATCTTGACCTGCAGACTATTATATAAACCGATAGAGAGCTTCAGCAATATTTTCTTCGTTGCTCTCAACTTTCCGCACCTAAGAGGTTGAATAATTTTTAACAGCAAGGGATAATGGTTGCGTTTTTTTATTTAGCAGGATCAATCGTTATCCTCGCCCCATTGGATTTTTGTATCTTTTGCTACTTTATCCAGAACTTCACCCTTGATTGAAAAATGAACTTCCAGAAATGCTTTTTCCTTCTCCAAACCAACATTATAAAGCACTCCCTTGTTCGGGATCTCTGCTTTTTCGGCTTCATATGCCTTATATCCTGCAAAATTCTTTGCCATGGATTCTTTGACCTCTTTGGGAAGATTTGCAAGGTCAATCCTTTCTTCCTTATCTATCCATTGTCCGTTCTTGTCAAATTTTGCAGCGTGTTTAACTCCATTAAGATTAAACATAGCCTGAAAATTGTTATCATACATTCTCCAGCCAGTCACGATGGTCTTTGGATACTCTTTCACAAATGCCTGTTTAACAACTGCCGGAACTTTATCGGGTGTCACTTTCTGTGCGAAACTTATGGATGATAACAATAATATCATCATTATCAATGAATTCAATGTTTTCATTTTTACTTGAGTTTAAATTAGTTAAATTATATTCGTATCAATATACAAAGATAAGTCACTATGAAGGATTTTATTCCTGTTTCTCAACTATTTTATATGACTCAATTTTTAAAAGATGTATCCTGGATTCTCAGAATAACATATCTGGTTGATTATTACTTAAGTCAACTACAGAATAAAATTTTTTTTAATAATTGAGAATCAAATTTTAATTTTGAACATTACCTTTGGAAAAGGTTTGAATGAATTAGCATCGATGGTAAGAACAACACAACTGAAAATAGTCGGAAGTGTTATATTGATTGCGATTTTGCTTCTGCAGGCGGGAGGAATGTTGCTTATTTATAAGATTCAGCAATATTATGTGCAGGACGAAATGATGCAAAGTTTAAACAACAATAAAACCCAATTTCAAAAAATTATACTCACTCTCGGTGATTATCAAAAGTGCAGAATCAATGCTAGCGAAATAATCATCAACCATAATTTGTATGATGTTAAATCTGTGAACATTTCTGGAACCAACGTAGTACTTCTCGCCCTCAACGACAGCAAAGAAGAAAATATTTTGATGAAAATAGCAGAATTCACAAACAGTACAAGACAACCGAACAGTGTCCTTTTTAATAATTTAAATCATCTGATCTCATTGAACTACATTCCCCCGGAAGCTTATAACAGATTTTTTATTTATTCTTCAATAATTGATAAATTTAACCTGTTTACTTTGAATTACATTTCGACTTTCCCGGAAATCCTTACTCCTCCTCCAAGAATAGACTAACAAGGTTTTTTACAAGCCGGAATTATTTCTGTCTTGCTAATGATTACATGCCATACAACCGTACTGACATGATATTGCATATAATTTTTGTTAAACAATAAGAAAAAAAGCTATGAGACATTTTATCCTTCTCCTGTCATCCTTATTTATTTCATCCATAGGGTTTTCGCAAAATAATCTAAGCGGAACAATAACGGATGCAAAGGATACGAAACCTGTTGCATTTGCCAACGTATATATCCCGGATTTAAAAATCGGAGCAACAACCGATAACAACGGGAAATATTCTTTGCAAAATGTACCAGGTGGAACTTACGTAGTTCAAGCCCGATTAATTGGGTATTCTTTAAAAACTGCAACCGTTAAAATTGAAGGAAGCGTAACGCTGGATTTTGTTCTCACCCAATCGAATACTGAATTACACGAAGTTGTAATTACAGGCACTTCGATCGCAGCCGATCCGGCAAAAACACCTCAATCAGTTACTGAAGTAACAAATCAGTACCTGAATGAAAATTCATCCACTAACGTAATAGATGCGATTGCTAACATACCGGGTGTTTCAGCAATGACAGACGGACAAAGTATTTCAAAGCCTGTTATCCGGGGTTTAGGATACAATCGGGTACTGACTGTGAATGATGGAGTGCAGCAGGTTGATCAGCCGTGGTTTGATGAATTTGGCATCGAAGCCGATCCGGATGCAGTTGACAGAGTGGAAATATTAAAAGGTCCCGCTTCAATCGCTTATGGATCAGATGCCGTTTCGGGCGTAATAAATCTTATTCCTGATAAACCTGCGCCTGAAGGGGAAATAAAAGGTGAATTCCTTAATAATTACCAGACTAATAATGGCCTGATCAATAATATGTTTTCTGTAATCGGGACGAAGCATGGAATATCGTGGAACGGACGTGTGGATTATATCATGGCACACGCATACCAGGATAAATATGACGGATATGTGTTAAACTCACAATTTAACGACTTTAATATTGACGGAACCATTGGAATTCACCGCAGATGGGGCTACACACAACTTCATGGAAGCTATTTTGAAATGGCAACAGGAATCGTGGATGGGACAAGGGATTCATTAACAGGAAAACAATTGTTAGCTATAGCATATCCTGATTTAAATGGAGGACAACCGACTTATGAATTTCCCACAACCCAACAACTCAAATCCTACACTCCACTTGTTATCAATCAACGCATTCAACACACTAAAGTAGTTTGGGATAATAGCATTTCTGTTGGAAATGGGCGCATCACCGGAATATTCTCATATCAGAAAAACCAGCGTCAGGAAAATAACGATCCCACGATTCCAAACACCTCTGATATTTATTATTACTCCAATGCAGCCACTTACGATGTGCGCTACATTTCTCCGCAGATGGGAGGATTTAATATTTCAGGCGGTGTTAATGGGGTTTATCAGGCATCACAAAGCTTGGGAACCCTAATGCTTATTCCGAATTATAATTTATTCCAGATTGGAATTTTTGCTATTGCAAATGAAACCCTGGGAAAAGTCACGCTCAGTGGTGGCCTCAGGTACGATACAAGGACCTTTAATGGAATTGATCACTGGGTAGATAGTTTGCAATCTCCTGTGCCTGCAAATACTCCAGGGGGTATTCATGAGTTCCAGGGCTTTACATCTCATTTCAATGGTATGTCGTTCAGTCTTGGCGCAGCTTATAACATTACAAAAAATATTTATCTGAAAGGAAATATTGCCAGGGGTTTCAGGGCGCCTAATGTAGCTGAATGCGGTGCTAACGGAGTGCATGATGGAACCGTTGTCTATGAAATAGGCGACCCAAAGCTTAACCCTGAAACAAGTCTTGAAGAAGATATTTCTTTCGGAATAAATTCAAAAGATGTGGATATTGAATTGGATGCGTTTTACAATGGCATAAATGATTTTATTTATGCAAAGGGATTGAGAAGCGTATTTGGCGGAGATTCAATTAATAATTCACTAAATGCTGCAGGATTAGGTGCTGCTCCTGTTTATAAATATGTACAGGGTAAAGCAAGTCTTTATGGAGGGGAATTAGCATTAGATATTCACCCTTCATCGATACGGTGGATAGACTTGTATTGTTCTGCAAGTATTGTTGAAGGAGGCCTGACGGGTGTTCCTGATTCTGTAAAGTATCTCCCTTTTGTTCCTCCTGTAAAAATTACAGCGGATCTTAGATTCCCTATCAGGAAAATAGGCAACGGGATTAAAAATGCCTATGTAAAAGTTGGAATGATAGATTGTTTCCAGCAGAGTGATGTTTATCAGGAGTATGCCATCTACACAGGTCTTAATACTGCTCAAACTCCTTATGAATATGCAGCAAGCAAAGCGGCAACCGCAGGGTACGTATTATTTAATGCAGGGTTGGGCGGCGATATTCAAAGCAAAGGTCGAACGTACATCAAAGTTTATTTAATGGTGAATAATCTTTTTGATACACCTTACATGGATTACATGAGCCGGTTTAAATACTATCCGGTAAACTATACTACTAAACGAGTAGGTGTATTTGATATGGGAAGAAACTTCAGCGTGAAGCTAATTGTACCAATTGATTTTACAAAATAGGAGGATCAATAAAAGATAAAAAGCATCCTGAGGAAAATCACGAGGTGAAACCTCTGGTTTCAATAGATTTCTACCTGAATTTTGCCATCAATGCCGATACTGCCTCTGAACATCAAAGCAGTATTGAAGGGCATAGCGATATTACCATTTTTGTCAACTGCTATCAGGCCACCTTCAGCGCCCTGTGATTTTAGCTTCACATTGACAACATCACCGGCTGCTTCAGATAAGGTTTGACCTTTATACTCCATACGTGCAGAAACATCATAAGCTACTACATTCCTTATAAAATATTCTCCATGACCTGTACAGGAAATAGCACAGGTACTGTTATTTGCATAGGTTCCGGCGCCAATAACCGGGGAATCCCCAACCCTCCCTTTCATTTTATTGGTCATTCCCCCGGTTGAGGTTCCGGCCGCAAGATTGCCATGGTCGTCGAGGGCCACAGCGCCAACTGTTCCATGACTTTTAACAGAATCCTTTTTTTGGTTCAATTCCTGGTTATGGATCTTCTGAAATTCATCCCAGCGCTGTTTAGTATAGAAATAAGATGTTGGAACGATTTCCAGTCCCTGATCTTTTGCAAATTTCTCTGCACCCCCGTCGATCAACATCACATGTTTTGATGTTTCCATCACGGCCCGGGCTGCAGATATCGGGTTTTTAATGGTCGTAACTCCTGCAACTGCGCCCGCTTTCAAAGTCTGACCGTCCATAATTGCCGCATCCATTTCGTTTTTCCCTTCCTCGGTGAATACCGCTCCTTTTCCGGCATTGAACATGGGTGAGTCTTCCATCAGACGGATACAGGTCTCCACGGCATCCAGACTGGAGCCTCCCCCGGAAAGAATGGCTGCCCCCGCTTTTAAAACTTCCGTCATCTTTGATATATATTGTTGCTGCACATCTTCGGGCATCTTCTGTCCTGTGGTTCCACCGGCACCGCCATGAATGACAAGTACCCATTTCTGTTTACCGGATGTTGGATTCTGTGCGTTTGCCTGGGCGGTGGGAATGCTGGAAAGATTCTGGGAAAAGAGACAGGCGCTATGCAAAATAATCAGGCTACCCAGGAGTAAGAAAAAACACCAACCTTTCAAAATAATCTTTTTATGACTTCTCATATTAGTCAAGTATTAAATGATTTTCTTAAAGAACTCAGTAAAGTTAACAAGACCACTGAACTGCAGAATAGTCAGAATAACTGAAAGAACGATCACTGCCCGGATGAATCCTGCTCCTTTTTTTACCGCCAGATACGATGCGATCAAAGCTCCAATCACACTTCCGATAGAGAGGATCAGTCCGTAAAGATAGTTGACCTGTCCGTTGATAATAAAAACCAGAAGGGCAAAAATAGCATAAAAGAATACAATTAGGTTTTTAACAGCGTTTGCTTTAACCAGGTCATATCCCACTCCAAGAATCAACGACATCAGTAAAAAGTAGCCTACCCCTACCTGTATAAATCCACCATAAAATCCAACGAAAAAAAAGATGACCAGCTGCCACCAGGTAACCGGATATTTCAGCAATTGTGGATTCTCCCTGAGCCATTTATCCGGTTTATAAAAAAGGAAGAATACCATGAAAACCATTGCAATGCACATGGCAATCTCAATGACTTTGACATTGACGTCAATGGCAAGGTAAGCTCCCAGAATTGCCCCTGCAGTAGCCGGAATGCCCAACCATACTGGTTTAAGAGAAGTAAACATCTTTTGACGGGTAAAACTGCCTACCGATGAAAAAGTCTGGAGAAAGATACTGATTCGATTTGTTCCATTGGCAATATTTGCAGGCAATCCCAATAGGATTAAGAGGGAAAGACTGATAACCGACCCTCCTCCCGAAAGTGTATTGATAAATCCTACAAAAATTCCCGCCACAATAAGGATAACTACTTCAACTCCATTCATAATAATTCTTCATTTTTTATTTTTCATTCTTCATCCCAATAATGCTATTTTTCCTGCTAAAGGTAAAATATATGACCAATCCGACAATCAGCCATATTATAAAGCGCATCCAATTGGTTATTCCCAGTTGGGCCATCAGGTAGAAATTTATCAATAGACTGATGACGGGTATTAGTGTCAATTGCTTCCAGATACTAATGCCCGTAAGGATAATTGCTGAAAAGATAAAAAGGATAACAGGGAATTCAGTCTTGAACAAATGCCATAGAAAATAAGCAAGCGATTGCCCTGAGGTATTGACACCCTTATGAACTAATTCTTTTAATTCTGGAGGATTCCAATACCAGAGTATCGCGAAAACAAGTGCCCAAAGAACAGGAAGGTAATACCTGCAATTAAAATAGGGAATATGAAATCTCTTCTCACTTACGATCCCGGGTTGTTGTTTTTTTTCTTCCCCCAGGATCAGTACACCTCCGGAAACGAGTACAAAAGCGAAGAGGGTTCCGATGCTGGTCAGGTCTGTGACTTCAGTCAGATTTAGAAAAAGCGATGGGATTGCGACAATAATGCCAGTTATGATTGTTGAGAATGCGGGTGTTTTGAATTTTGGGTGGAGACGGGAAAAGATCTTCGGCAAAAGACCATCGCGGCTCATGCTCATCCAGATGCGGGGTTGACCGACCTGGAATACCAGCAAAACACTTGCCATTGCAATTACTGCGCTGATAGCAATGATGCCGGATAATTTTGTAAGATGCAGCTTCTGAAATGCATATGCCAGAGGATCACCGACTCCCAGCCCGGTGTAATTCACCATGCCGGTAAGTACCAGGCTGATGAGTATATACAATACGGTCGTGATGATCAGTGCATAGATCATGGATCGCGGAAGATCCCTGCGGGGGTTTTTACATTCTTCTGCTGTAGTTGAAATAGCATCAAAACCTATATATGCAAAGAAAACGCCAGCTACTCCTTTCAGCACTCCTCCTATTCCATTTGGGGCAAAGGGACTCCAGTTCTTTGGATCGATATAGAACGATCCCACACCGATAACTACAAAGAGGATTGCAACTTTCAATAAAACCATTATATTACTGGCCATTTTGGTTTCATAAATTCCAATGTAAACAAGGTAGGTAATGAAAACTACGATACCAAAAGCGGGTATATTGGCGATAAGTCTGAAGTCCCCTGCATGGGGAGCATGCATCCATGCCAGGTAAGCATCTCTTAGATTATCAGGAAGTGCACTGAAGGCTGTTCCATGAGCCAATTGATCAATTGCAGCATGATAGCCTCTGACTGCACTCAGAAAATCCACACTCAGGTAAGAAGGAAAATGAATCCCAATTCCACTCAACAGATGGGTAAAATAATCCGACCATGAAATGGCAACAGCAATGTTTCCTACGGCATACTCCATGATAAGGTCCCAGCCAATAATCCACGCTACAAGTTCACCGAAACTCGCGTATGCATATGTATAAGCACTTCCGCTGATAGGTATCCGGGATGCAAAATGTGCATAACACATGGCCGAAAACCCACAGGCTACGGCTGTAAAAACAAAAAGGAGTGAAACTGCAGGTCCTCCAGTCGCTGCTGCAGTGCCAATCGTACTGAATATACCGGCTCCGATAATCGCTGCAATACCGAGTGCTGTCAGGTCACGGACATTCAGGCTACGATGCATGTGGGTCGTTTCTCCCAGATGCCGGTTGGCATCTTCCAGGATATGTTCTATCGATTTTCTCCGGAAAAGATATTGATAACCCACTGAGAATATTGTTTGTGTAAATGTATTTAAATTTTTCGTCCGGAAGTTTGTAACTTGGCTCAAAATTTCAACGTATGAAGATTGCAATATTTGGCGCAAGTGGAAGGACGGGTATACTAACAGTTTACCAGGCATTGGGAAAGGGACACCAGGTAACCGCTTTTGCAAGGAAATCATCTTCTGTCACTATACAGCATAAAAATATCCAGGTGATACAAGGTGATATCCTTGAGTATGATAAGGTTAAACAAGCAATCGAAGGTCAGGATGTCGTTATCAGTGCACTTGGTGTCGAGTCCAGGAAACCTACCACTGTCTTATCAGAAGGCACCCGGAATATCCTTAAAGCAATGGAAGAATGTAAGGTGAATCGAATAATCTGCATGTCGTCTGCCGGTGTTTTAGGAAATGATGCAGGGTTCCTCTTTGGGAAGATCATAATGCCCCTGTTCCTTAAACAGATCTTTTTAGATAAGGTCAGACAGATGAAACTCATTATGGACACAAACTTTGAATGGGTGATTGTTCGTCCTGCAGGCTTGACCGATGCACCGAAAACCGGGAAATATAAAATCTCAATGGGGCCTCCGGTATCACGACGGATTCCCAGGGCTGATGTTGCTGATTTTATGCTTAAGTTAATGACTGATAAACAATACGATCACAAATTACCCGCAATCTCAAGTTAATAAACAATTATGGACAGTACGATAAAAAATGAATTCCTAAAAAAATGGGAAAAATATTTTGGCAAGGCTGAATTGCCTTTTGTCTACTTCTACACTCTTGATCGAGGAAATGCCACCCTGCTCGATACCAGAAAAGAATGGAGTTGCATAATACGTGAATTGGTACGGGTGAGAAAAGGCGAATCGTTAGCGTACAATGAAACCAACCTTCGCTGTGGCGGATCGAAGCGATATCTGGGATATGCTAAAGGAATGAGACCGAATTTCGAATATTTTCTTTCCTGCGGGATCCCTGGGGAAATGGAGGGCGAACGATATATTCGTACTCCCGAAATGGTCAGAGAGGTTATGAAAAAGATGCAAACGATTCCTACTGAAGGGAAGTACATCATCTTCAAAAGATGGGATAAACTTGAAGAACAGGATGAACCCGAAGGTGTGATTTTTTTCGCAACCCCCGATATTCTGTCGGGCCTTTTTACCCTGGCAGATTTCGACCAGGTGGATGGAGATGGTGTCATTGCCCCATTTAGTTCCGGATGCGGAAGCATTGTCTACCGGACCTGGCTTGAAAGTACTAAAGAAAATCCAAGGGCCGTTCTTGGCATGTTCGACTGTTCTGCCAGGTCTTGTGTTCCCAAAGAGATCTTATCATTTTCAGTTCCCATGAAGAAACTCCTTACAATGATGGCCAACATGGATGAAAGTTTCCTTATCACCGAAACCTGGGAAACAGTCAGGAAAAGGATCAACTGATTTTCAGGCTATGTACTCTTAACTGGCACCCCGGATGAAAGTGATAAAAACATTACTGATCATATTGATCTTTCTTCTGAATGACCTTAAAACCCATTCTCAGGATTCCACATATTTCGATAGTACCTTTACTGGCTATTTTCGTCTGAATTCAGGTGGATGGACTGCAGGTGATGGCACCTTATCTGTTCCTCTTCCGGATAAACGTGTAATCTGGTTATTCGGAGATAGTTATATCGTTGATGTTGACACATTAAATAATACTCTTCCTTGTCTATTCCAGATAAGAAATTGTATGATGGTGCAGGATTCCATTAACCTTAGTCATTTCAAAACCATTATTGACAGTACCCAGACCGGTGTGAACCGATCCACATTCAAGTTAAGGCTAAACGACACTACTTTATTCTGGCCGGGCCACGGTTATGTATGGAAGGATACCGTATATCTGTTTTTGGAACGATATAGTAATTCAAACATGGGACTTTACTATGGTGAATACATTGCCAAGTTGCATTATCCTGATCTTCATCTACTGGGGATCTATCCGGTCCAGCTAAACACTCAGTATTATTTCGGAAGAGCGGTAATAGCGGATACCTCCTCACAGTTTCTATATATTTATGGGAACATGCTGAATTGGATCGTTTGGGGACCCATCCTCGCCAGGTGTAATATTAATCAGGTTCAAGGTCCATGGGAATATTATAACGGTACTGGCTGGTCTTCTTCCATTAGTGAATCACAGTATATCTCTGCTTATCCTGTTTCGCCTGGGTTCAGCGTCTTCAGCTGGAATAATAAATATTACATGGTAACACAAGAGAATGGTTATCTCACTTGTGGCCTTGGACGTGAGATATACTCTTATGAAAGTGATAATCCCCAGGGACCTTTCATCGATAGTACGCTTTTATATACCGAAGAAAGTAAGTTCAATGGAAAGTATCTTCTGACTTATAATGCGCAGGCACATCCGTTTTTTATTGTAAACAATGAATTATTGATTGGTTATAACGTAAATGATAAAGTAGACTCCCTGCCACCCAATCCTTGTCCTTCAGAATGTGTAAATATCTGGACCGACAGGTTGGATGCAGACAGCTACAGACCCAAATTTATAAGAGTCCCTATGGGGATAATAACTCAGAACCAGGAAAAGATAACTGGATCAAATGAATTGAACATATACCCAAATCCAGTCAGGCCAGGGAAGGAACTAATGTTAACATTTCATTGGTCAACAAATGATATCCGGGAGATCCGGCTAATTGATCCAATTGGAAAGGATCTTGGATGCAGAACATTTTATGCGGATAAAATCTCCAGGATAAGAATCACCGCCCCAGATGTCCCGGGGATATATTTAATCCAGTTGATTACACAAGATAATTTTACAAGAACTTTCAAATTAATTGTTCTCTAATTTTCAGGAGATTCCCTCTTCTGTCCATATGAAGCAGCCGGATCAAGCATGTCTTTCAATGCTGTAACAATTCCTTCCTTATCATAGCCGCATTCATGATGAAGTTCTGCAATGGTGCCCTGCTCAATAAAATGATCAGGGATGCCGAGCTTTTTTATCCTGGCATTATATCTGTTATCCGACATAAAATCGATGACGGAAGAGCCAAGTCCTCCAATGATGGCACCATCTTCAACTGTCACAATTTTATTGAATTTCCGGAAGATCTCATCGAGTATCTCAATATCCAGTGGCTTCAGGAATATCATATCATAATGGGCGACTGAAAATCCTTGACGTTCCAGTTCTTTACAAGCCTCGACTGCCTCATTGCCTATATGGCCGATGGAAATAATGGCTGCATCCGAACCGTCGCGGGTCATTCTGCCTTTTCCTACCGCTAATTCTTTAAAAGGTGTTTTCCATTTCGGCATTACACCCCTTCCCCTGGGATAGCGTATCGCAAACGGGCCTTTATTATCAAGTTGTGCGGTGTACATAAGGTTCCGGAGATACTCTTCGTTTATCGGAGCCGAAACCGTCATGTTTGGAATCGTATTCAGATAAGCAAGATCGAATGATCCATGGTGTGTGGCACCATCTTCACCGACCAATCCGGCACGGTCAAGGCAAAATACTACATTCAGCTTCTGAAGAGCCACATCATGAATGATCTGATCGTAAGCACGCTGAAGGAAAGTTGAATAAACATTGCAGAAAGGGATCATTCCTGAGGCTGCAAGTCCGGCTGAAAAAGTGACCGCATGTTGTTCGGCAATCCCCACATCAAATGTCCTATCCGGCATCTTAGCCATCATTATATTGAGTGAACAACCGGTCGACATGGCTGGCGTTATCCCCACAATCTTTGGATTTGCTTCGGCCAGTTCAACAATAGTACGACCAAAAACTGTCTGGTATTTTGGGGCCTGGTCATGACATTTATCTTCCTGTATTTCTCCTGTGTTTTTATCAAAGACTCCGGGAGCATGATAAATGGTCTGTTCTTTTTCGGCGTGTGTATAACCTTTCCCCTTAACGGTCACGACATGGAGCAGTTTGGGCCCATGGATTTTTTTTATATCTTCCAGTAATTTTACGAGCCGGATGACATCGTGACCATCCACAGGTCCAAAATACCGGAAATTGAAGGCTTCAAAGAGATTACTCCGGTTCAGGAGTGTCGACTTCAAAGCATTCCCAAGTTGTTTGACAATGGCTCTCGAATTTTTTCCGTAACGGGTTCCACCGCCAAGTAACAGCCATATCTTATCACGAATCTTATTGTATGTCCCGGAAGTTACAATATCCGCAAGATAATCCTTGATGGCTCCCACATTCTTGTCGATCGCGATCCCATTATCATTCAGGATGACCAGCAGATTGGCATTCGAAACTCCGGCGTTGTTCATGGCCTCCATGGCCATCCCTCCCGAAATAGCACCATCGCCAATGATGGCCACATGGTGCCGGTCTCTTTCGTTGTTCAAATTAGCTGCGACTCCCATACCTAATGCGGCAGAGATTGAGGTGGATGAATGTCCTGTACCAAACGCATCATATTTACTTTCTGACATCTTTGGAAATCCGCTGATTCCTTTGTACATCCGGTTCGTATTAAAGACATCTTTTCTCCCTGTGATAATCTTATGGGTATAAGCCTGGTGACCTACATCCCATATTATCTTGTCGAAAGGTGTATTAAAGATATAATGAATCGCAACGGTCAACTCGACAGTTCCCAGACTGGCACCCAGATGTCCTGGATTGGTCGACACTACATCAATAATGAACTGACGGATCTCAGCACAAAGCTTTGGAAGATCATCAACCTTCAACTTACGAAGGTCAGAAGGATCATTTATCGAAGCAAGAAGGTCACCGGTCTTTGGGGTCATGTCCAGGATTGTACAAAATTCAGTTCAGAATATTATCACAAATAAAATAACGAAATAAGTTTCGACTGTATTGCAATGGAGGAATGTAATCAGAGGAGTCCTAATTCAAGGAGTGCAGCTTCCGAGATCATGTCCTTGTCCCAGGGCGGATCGAAAACAAGCTCCACTTTTACATCTTTTACACCTTCCACTTGTTTCACTTCATTGTAAACAACACCTGGCATATCTTCAGCGATTGGGCAATTCGGTGTCGTAAGGGTCATGGTGATATGGACCACCGACTGATCATCAATTTTCAGTTCATAAACTAATCCCAAGTCATAAATATTGACAGGGATTTCAGGATCATGCACCCGTTTGAGTGCTTCGATGACCCTTTCTTCCAACTTACTATCCTGATTATTCATAAGATTAACTGTTTTTCAGGAAAGGACAAAATTAACGATTTTTCTGATATTTATCGTGAGTCCAAGGATTGGGTCACACTGCTTTTTTACTTCTTTTCCGTTCTGTTTCATCCAGGATGATCTTCCTCAACCGGATGGATTTCGGCGTTACCTCAACAAACTCATCCCCCTGAATGTATTCCATCGCCTCCTCCAGCGAGAATTTTATCGCGGGAACAATTACGGCTTTATCATCTGAGCCGGAAGCACGTACATTACTGAGTTTCTTTGTTTTTGTAAGATTAATAACGATATCATCACTACGGGTACTTTCACCAACGACCTGCCCGGCATAAATATTTTCACCCGGTTCGATAAAGAACTTTCCACGGGACTGAAGTTTATCTATTGAATAGGTAATGGCTGTACCGGTTTCCCCGGCAATCAGGGAACCGCTGTTCCGGCTGCTCATATCCCCTTTCCAGGATTCATAGCTTTTAAACCTGTGTGCAATTACTGCTTCTCCTTCTGTTGCTGTTAATACCGGATTCCGCAACCCGATCAACCCTCTTGCCGGGATTTCAAATTCAAGAATGGCACGGTCACGCTTTGTTTCGAGGCGGATAAGGTCCCCTCTGCGGCGACTGACAATCTCTATGACCTTTCCCGAAAAAGATTCCGGAACTGCCACCCTCAATAATTCTATGGGCTCATGGATCTTTCCGTCAACAACTTTGGTAATAACATTCGGCTGACCAATTTGAAACTCGTATCCTTCACGGCGCATTGTTTCCACGAGTATGGCCAGGTGAAGGATCCCTCTTCCGTAAACCTGGAACTTGTCAGGGGAATCCATTTCATGCACTTTAAGTGCAAGATTCTTTTCAGTCTCCTTAAAAAGCCTTTCACGGATGTGACGGGAGGTAACATACGTTCCTTCTTTTCCCGCGAATGGGGAGTTATTTATAGTGAAAAGCATGCTCATTGTTGGTTCATCCACACTAATCGGTTTCATCCCTTCTGGATTCTCATCATCTGCAATCGTATCGCCGATATCAAAATTCTCAGGGCCCAAAACGGCACAGATCTCGCCGGCTTCCACTTCAAATTTTACTTTTTCTTTACTCAAACCTTCAAAAAGGTAAAGCTCTTTAACGGTTGATTTCAAAAGTGTTCCGTCGTTTTTTACCAGGGAAACCTGCATACCAGCCCGGATTGATCCTCGTGAAACACGCCCAACTGCTATCCGGCCTACATACGATGAATAATCCAGAGAACTGATCTGCAATTGAAGTGTGCCTGGTTCGCTTGTCGGAGCAGGAATATGTTCAATGATGGTATCGAGAAGATAGGTCACATCGTTCGCAGGTTCTCTCCAATCTGCGGACATCCATCCCAGTTTTGATGATCCATAGACCGTCGGAAAGTTAAGCTGATCCTCATTGGCATCAAGGCTGAACATCAGTTCGAAAACAGCTTCATTCACTTCATCGGGGGAGCAATTGGGTTTATCGACTTTGTTGATAACAACGATGGGTTTCTTACCAAGTTCGAGTGCTTTCTGAAGCACAAACCGGGTTTGTGGCATGGGTCCTTCAAAGGCATCGACTACCAACAAAACACCATCTGCCATATTTAGTACCCGTTCTACTTCCCCTCCAAAATCGGAATGGCCAGGGGTATCTATAATGTTGATCTTTACTCCCTTATATCTCACAGACACATTCTTTGAAAGGATGGTTATTCCTCTTTCGCGTTCAAGATCGTTAGAGTCTAGCACCAGATCAGCTACGACCTGATTTTCACGAAATAATTTTACCTGGTGGAGGATCCGGTCAACAAGGGTTGTTTTCCCATGATCGACATGCGCAATGATTGCGATATTTCTGATATTCTGCACTTAATGAACTTAATTACCTTTTCTGAAATTGGCTGCAAAGGTACTCCGAAAAATGGCATGAACCTTATTTTCACTTGAAAATATTGATTACCAGCATATTCAGAAGCTGATAATGGAAAAAGTCAATAATGATTATTAGTTTGCATAATCCAAAAAAAAGAGGCCGCTTTTGGGACGACCTCCTTACGCAAACATCCAATCAACATCAGAGCGGGAGAAAGAATGTACCGGATTTATTTCCTATTACCCAATCAACCCTGTAACGTGTAGGACAATCACCATTGGTTATTGGGTTATTATTGCTGTCGTATCCGTAAGTAACAGTAGCCGATTTAGAAGCTGAAGGAATCTCGTGAACTTCGATTCCCGAACAGGGGTCATAGTTGCATACCTGTTTATAAACTACTGACTGTGTAATGCTTGAGTAAAACTGTTCTCCATCCCTGTCAGTTCCCCAGGCAGTAAGGTCGGTATACCCGTCGGCAGTTCCAAAACCATCTTCAGTCATTACCAGTGCGATCAGTGAACCAGTGTAGGTATCCTGACGAGCCAGCGTCCATACCTTGGTTTTATTATTATCAAAAGTTGCTGTAATATTGCCCCATACCCTGTGTACAACTGAAGTAACAGTGCTGTCAAGGCCAAGTTCATAAAGGTAATGGCCACTGACATTTTCAAAATGCTTTGATCCGTTCAGGGTCAGGGATTTCCCATTATCGATTCTTGTACGTGTAAAATTATTCATGGTCACGATGACTGTAGCTCCTGCCTGGCCCCAATCTTCCAGATATTTCTTCTTCACGATAACATGACCAATGCGGATAACTTTGTTGTTGCAATCTGCACCATGATAATCGATATCGATTGAAATGGTATCATTTACCACGCCACCAGTGGTAATGGTCGTATGGCATGGCCCTGATTCAGTGGATTTTAATTTTCCTTGAGATAAAACACCTTCGGCATCATTTACTGCCTGGTTTGAAGCATTCACTACATTGTTCTCATCAATGGTCAATTGTTGAAGTGGTTCAGTGGGTGGTGGTGTTGTGGCTGTGGTTTCTTTTTTGGAACAGCTGGCTAAAATAAAAATCATTACAGCTATCATCAGGAATCCAAGTCCGAAAAGATTCTTTGTTTTCATGGTTTTATTTTTTAGGGGCGATTGTAATTAATGTTTTGTTCTTTTGTAATTATACACCGGTAAACAGCTTGACCCTTACCCGAAAGTCAATATATTTTTATGGTACGGTTTGAAAAATGGAAGAAACCCCGCAAACAGCAAAGAAGCCAGCCCCTCCAGCGCTCAAATTTGTCGGAACGTTTGCAGGAGCTGTGTTGAACAAAGATCCTTGCCATTGGGTTTCCAAAAGTACTTCCCGTATATATTCAGCGTATTCAGGCGTCAGGGAGTATCTTGTCTCAGTAATTTCTGTTCCGGATGGAAATGAAACCGATTCAAGGGTTGGTGCAAAGATCTCACTCACATCCAATGTGGAGAGTGTATAAAACAACATTCTGGCCTTGTTTTTGGTAGAATCAGCCTGCTGATAACCCGGAACCTTCGACCAGTCAAGCAACACTTCCCACATGGCCGGTGATGCAGTGCTAAAGGAACTGGCCACCCAGGAAATATTATACAGTCCTGAATTCTGATTTTTTGAATATACTAGAAAATTAAAGACTTTGGATGGCACCACTGCTGATTTTGCTGAAATAACCTGTTTCCCATAAAAAATAAGCAGGGTATAATTCTTTCCTTCACGGGCTGAGAAAGGAGGTACTGAATAATACATCCCTGAACCAATTGGTTGTTCAGCCATGTGAAAAACCGAATCTTCATCAGAGATCTGAAGAATAGCGCCGGTAACGGGTGCCGGTTTTGCATTTAGTTCTGAAACCGGAAAAGTAAGTTTCAGGGTCTGAATTTTTATTTCACTTGTTATGATTCCATCCACAACTATAAGGTTACTTGACTGACTTTTCAATGTCCAGTCGGTTTTCTTCTCACAGGCACTGAAAGAAAGTAAAATTAAAATGAATAGAAAAACTCTTTTCATTAGAACTTGAATTGATAGTTAATTGATGGTATAATTCCAGCAACGGAAATAGTCGTTGGAATCAGGTCGTAGCCTCCCAACAAGTTCGAAGGTACGACAATGTCCCCATTCCCATCCTGGATCTTGTTAAAGTTCACGGAAAATGGATTCAATCTGCCATAGGTATTATAAAGGGTCAGAATGAGTGAATGCTGGTAACGTTGTTCAGGTTTACTGATAATCCACTTTACAGAAAGGTCAAGTCGGTGATAATCAGGAAGCCTGTCATTATTCCGGTCACCATAGATAGGAATAGAAAATCCGTTGTTATAAATAAACCCGATTGGTGTCGTGATCGAACCACCAGTCATGTAAATCCAGTTAGCAGAAAAGGACCAATGTTTGCCCGCCGATAAGAAAGAAAAACGCATACATTATTCGGCCGGTCATAAAATGCCGGGTACTCTTTTCCATCATTGACTTCCGGCGTCTGAACAAAAGTGCGTGAATAAGTGTATCCAATCCAGCCTGTAAACTTTTCTTCTGTCTTCTTTAACATCAGTTCAATTCCGTATGATCGTGCTTTTCCTTCGCGGATTTCCCCTTCCAGCAGATGATTGAATAAAAGGTCTGGCATGATCCTTATAATCAATATGATTATAAAACAGATTGTAAAAGAGCTTCAGCCGAAAAATTAAACCTGTCTCGGAATAACTGAGTGTAATATCCCAGCGAAAATTGGTCGGATTTCTGCGGTTTTATATTCGGACCAGATGGAGCCCAAACCTCCAGTGAAGTAAATGGACCTACAGAATTGGAAAGAACCTGGAAAAACTGCGTGGTCCTGCTGTAACTCCCTTTTAGTGAAGAATAGATCATTCAGTAAATAACGAACATTGATCCGGGGCTCCGGACTGAAAAATGTGCATAGGATGCCAGGTTGGAAATCTGCATCGAATCGATAAAATTGTGATAACCATCGAACTGGTATACTGTCGTCGGGCCGATATCCTGCCAAACCGGCAACCTGATCCCATAACCGATTGAAAGTTTTTTCCCGATCAATCTGATCGTTTCCCATGTAAAAATCATATTCCATTGAATGATATTTGGCAATTGGATAAGCTGCCGGATCAGTCTGGTCATTTGGGAGGCTTACATTCCCGGGATTTGAGTTGTGATTGGTATATTTCAACTCCAGTATGTAACGGTGTTCTTTGGGTTCAGGTACCAGGTAAAATCCGTCTTAAAGGTCAACCCGGAAATATCAGAATTCCATATATCTTTCTGCTCATTGTCGATATACAGATAATACTGGTAACGGCTATAACAAAGGGTGGTATTTGAAAATAACTTGCTGCTGAATGTATGGGTCCAGCGGAATGTACTTGCCAGATTGTTCCATCTCATCCCGGAAGTAGGATAAGTGGATTGGTTCGTCTGGCCGAAATAATCATATCCGTAAAAGAAAGTAAGGTAAAAGCGATTATTGTTATTCAGTTTGAAATTGACTTTTGCATTGATATCGTAAAAGAGGATATTAAAGGACTTTAAAGTGGTATGAATGTCATTCAGCCAGTTAAGGGTTGACATCCTGCCGGAAACAATAAAAGAAAGCTTATCCTTTATAATTGGCCCTTCAAGGTCAGCTCCGATGCATAAGGGCCAATGTTACCTGAAAAGCTAAATCGTTTGAGGTTTCCCTCCCGGGCCTTAATATCGATTACAGATGACAATCTTCCACCATATTTTGCAGGAAAATCTCCTTTAAAGACCGTCATTTCATTTATTGCATCAGGTGCCAGCACAGAAAAGAAGCCGAAAAGATGCGAAGGGTTGTAGATCGGGGCCTCATCGATAAGGATCAGGTTCTGATCACTGTTGCCTCCGCGAACATAAAAAAGCGAAGACCCGTCACCATAAGATATGATACCAGGAACAGCCTGCAATGATTTGATTATATCAAAATCGCCGGCAAATCCTGGTAACTGGGATAAGGTTTTTGAGGAAAACCTGAAATACATCCAATGAATTGTTCCGGTCTTCCTCCTGTTTATTCTTCCCCTGTATTTCGATTTCTTTGATCGGAAGACTTGTAGTCTCCATTTCCACAGTCGTCTACCTTATCCTTCTCAAGATCGATGTTCATCTGAACATCCTTATAACCGATATAGGAGAAGATTCAACTGGTAAGAATTTGCCGGTAATGTCAATGAGTAAAATCCATAACCATTGGTAGTAGTACCCAGATGAAGATCATGGATATAAATGTTGGCACCGATCAGCACTTCACCTGTTGCCTTATCCTTAAGGTAACCGCTGATGGTATGTTTCCCCTGCACGAGGCTTTTCTCGCCTGGTCTACCCGTCCCCTCCTTTCGACTCACTCTTAAGAACAACCTGATTCTCAGTGATAAAATAAGTAATCCCGTTTTTCTTCAATCACCAGATCCAGTACTTCACGAATGGATTTGTTTTTTGCTTTTATGCTGATCTTCAGTATTGAGAGGAAGACTTTGCGGGTTATAGGAGAAAAAAATCTTTCCTTCATCCCCGATCTTCCGGATCACTTCCCCGAGGGATTGATTCCTAACTATGATTGTTATCTTCTTCTCCAGATCCTGTGAAAATAAAGAATTGGAAAGTACAAGAAAGCAGGTTAAGAAAAGGTATATGAATTTCCTGATTTCCAATGATGTTGGATAAAGAATTAATTACACTTGTTCCCTGAAATTTCATGTCCATGTTCCATGGTTGCTGACAGTCAAATCAAGCGTAGCCTGAAGGACATGCAGGATGGATTCCACCGATTGATGATCGAATGTGGCTGTAACAAGACAATTCGAAATAACAGGGGTTGCAATGCGCAGGTTTGTATGATAAACTTTATTCAGGTCGGCAATGATCCTGATCAATGGCTCATTGTTATAAATAAACCGTCGGGTCATCCAGGACATGTAATTTGGGTCGGTGTTAATATCTTTGTCCATCTTTTCCCGGCCAGGATTGATCTCTGCCTTTTCGCCCGGAGAAAGGAATAAGCCATTTTCTTTATTATCATCGAAATATACTGCAACTGAACCGTTGTTCAGGATTACTTCCATGGTGTTGTTGGCAGCATTGGTATTTACATAGAATGAAGTACCCAGTACCTCCACTTTCACATTGTGACTTGTTACGATGAATGGTTTTGCATCATCATGCTTAACCTCGAAGTAAGCCTCGCCGTTGAGTTTGACATTTCTTTTATTTCCTTTGAATGAAGAGGGGTATTCAAGAGTTGTGCCTTTATTTAAAGTAACTGACGTTCCATCAGGCAATTTTCCTTCTTTTATGGCCAGACCGGCATCCATTTGATTTTGTATCGGACGGGTAAAATACCTCATAACAAAAACAGAAGGAATAACCAGTAAAATAACAATAGCTGCAACCTTTAATACCTTCCGGTAAGAAAAAGGGATGATTTTACCTGGTTCCTCTATTTGCTTTTTGAAAAGTTTTTCCTGAAGTTCATTCCATTCTTTGCCTGTATCCAAAGATTCATCCATTCTGACCTTTTCCATTTCAAGCCAGGACCGGCAGTAATCCTCAAAGATTTTCCTGTGCCCGGGATCGGCCTTCAACCAGGCTTCCAGAAAAACCAGATCGTCATCGCAGGCTTCTCCGGCCAGGTACAGCGTAATCAGGTCGATCGGATATGTTTGATCTGTTTC
Organism: uncultured Bacteroidales bacterium; assembly: GCA_963800585.1. Lineage (GTDB taxonomy): Bacteria > Bacteroidota > Bacteroidia > Bacteroidales > FEN-979 > FEN-979. The sequence goes on along the minus strand of CAWDBP010000007.1, from coordinate 502,261 downwards.
CATAGTTTTGCTGACTGTATTACACTTAAATCGGCTTTTACCCTTATGCAATAATAATAATTCTTTTTATCCTCATTTCAGGAACTCCGCCAGTCGGTCGCGCATGTGCTGAATGCCTTTCGACATCTGGGTTTCTACAGTTTTGACAGAGATCTCCAGGCGGATTCGCAATTTCCTGGTACTTCAGGTTTCTCATGCCGGTTAAGCACAAAAATCTCCCTGCATTTCTCCGGCAATTCTTCAATCGCTGTGGTCGATCTTGTTCCCTGATCTCGGCTTCAACCAACCTGTCCGGCTGAATATAAGGTCTTTTCCGAAAGCAATCCTTCAATATCCAATATCTCCTTGTTGAATTTTTTATTATCCCTGAGCCAATTCAGACATTTGTTACGAACAGTAGTACTAAGGTATGTCTTCACCGGTTTCGAGAGATCGATGCTTGCCCGCTTTTCCCAAAGACTAATAAAAGCTTCCTGTGTAATTTCCCTCGCCATATCATGATCTTTAGTGTACTGAAGCGCAAAGAAGCATAATCCCTTGAATTCACTCCGGAAAAGTGATTCGAAAGCCGCTTTGTCAAGCAAATGCAGTTTATTTGAGTTGTTCTCTTCCAGGATAGATTTTATGATTCAAGTGTAAAATTAGCTTTATTCTCAGAAATGATAAAGATATTCAAGGCTATCTTTGGATTTCATTTTCCCTATTGTCAGACATCCTCTTCTTTCAACCGTGAACTTAGGTCTTTCACAGAGGTCAGGCTCTCCATTAATCCCGGAAGATAATCCGTAGAAGCAATAAAGGTCCAGATATAAGATACTATCGCATAGATTTTCCCTGTTGAAAAATTATCCACGTCGACACAAATAAAGAGCACCACAATAAAAATGATCATCAGCAAAACCTTGATTACGGCATAATCGATGGAATTCCATTTTGCGATTTTGTTCTGCGGTGGTACCATATCATGATAATATTGATGAATCATGATTGTATTTTTTTCATTTACCAACCTGTACAGATCTTCCCGGGTATCATGAATGTCCTTCTGAAGGGTCACGACATTCCGCCGGTAAATATTATTGATATAGACTACAGGAAAAATAACGAAGAATGCGACTGCTGCAATGCGCCAGTCATAAAAAAACAAAGCTATCACCCCCCCGCCTGTGGCAAAAAACTGCCAGCTGACTTCCGGCAAGCCGTTCCTTGAAAAATACGATATACTCCCTTGCCAGTTCAGCCCGTGCCAGGATCTTGGAGGAGCATGCCCCTGTTTTTGTGAATTAACAATAACACGGGTAGCAATATCGGCATACATTTTCGGAATAAACCCGTCCGCTGTATAATCTGCTCATGGTACCTCCGAGAACATTTACCAGGTAAATAAAAATCCAGATAAATAAAGGCGAGTAATAATTTACAACTTCTTTATTGTAAAAATGATCGATCAGCGCATCAAGCAATGAACCAAAAAAAGTCGGCTCAATAATCCATGCGACGTTCTCGATCAATACAAAAATGAGGACACCCGCAATGGAAAATTTGAATTGCTTGATAACTTGCGTAAAAGTCATGGGAAAAATCAATGAGGATACAAAGGTACCGAAAAAATCCTTCCTCAAAATTAAGGAGTAAATGATTTATCTTTGACCACTTAAACTATAGTTATGAAACTTCGTCATTTGCTTCTTTTCAGTATCAGTATTATTTATTTATTCAGTTGCACGAATAAAAAAAGTATCGACGGTGTTTACCGGTATTATTGGGGCAAGCGAAATGGTTATGATGTATGGATTGTGGATGGTTATAAGGTCCGCCATAAGATCTATAATTCTTTTCTTTACGGGGGAAATGAACAGCGGTATCCTTTTACTCCGAAAGGAGAGATCTGGATTGATAACGCGCTTTCCTGCGAGGAATTTGAGATGACACTCATCCATGAATTGAATGAACGTCACCTGATGGCAAAGTTTGGATGGACCTATCTGAAGGCACATGATTCTTCTCTTCAATTAGAAGTAAAGACACGCCGTCTTTATGATGGCATTTGCAGGGAACACGAGGCCAACCTTCACAAGGTAGGAGTGACGGATCACGATAATATCAAGGAAATTAAAGATGTACCTGACAGCATTCAATTGCAGAATATTTACCGGTTGCCACTCGGAGTGAGAAATGGAATCAATATATGGATTGTTGACGGATATCTTGTAAGGAAGAATATTTTCCCCGATTTCGGTTTCAGTGGCAATGACCTCTCTTGTCATTTTATTCCTTCAAAAGAAATATGGATCGATGGCCAGATCTCTTGTGAAGAAACAGAATATTCAATTGCTATAGAGATGATGGAACGTCAAGAGATGGCAAAAGGAAAAGCATACAGCGACGCTTATGAAGATGCAGTTTCGTGGAATACCCTGGAACGTGATAAAATGTCGCTTCTGATCCAAAGGCATCTTCCACTGTTCCTGCCGGATACAATTACACGCGATGCAGGTATTAAGGAACCGAAATGAATACTAGAATTATTTCCCTGGAGTTGACTTTGCCTTGAAAGCGAGAGCGTAAAGCTTCATCTGTTTAATCATGGAAGTAAGCCCATTGGAACGTGTTGGTGAAAGATGTTCACGCAACCCGATCTTCTCAATAAAATCCATATCGGCTTCCAGGATTTCGTCTGGAGTATGACCGGATAACACCCGGATAAGCAAACTGACTATACCCTTGGTGATGATCGCATTGCTATCAGCAGAGAAGAGAATTTTCCCTTCCCTGTAATCCGCATGAAGCCACACTGTCGACTGACACCCGGTTATCACATACTGATCGGTCTTATATTTTTCATCAATTATTGGAAGAGATCTTGCCAATTCGTCAAGGTACCTGTATTTTTCTTCCCATTCTGCAAAAAGTGAAAATTCGGTAACGACCTGTTCCTGTACTTCTGAAATTGTCATATCGATCAATTACTTTATCCGTCTGTCAAACTATCCAAATATCTGTTTTACCTTGATTATCGCTTCCAGCAACAAATCTATCTCTTCTTTAGTGTTATAAAATGCAAAGGAAGCTCTCACAGTTGCCGGTATTTTGTACCATTCAATGAGTGGCATTGCACAATGATGCCCGGTTCTCACTGCAATTCCCATTTTATCAATGATTACACCCGCATCATAGGGATGAATTCCGTCGATAAGAAAAGAAATAAGACTGGTTTTTTCCTTAGGAGTACCAATAATGTGGATATAGCCCATGGTCGTGAGTTTATCTGTCGCGTAATTCAGGATCTCCTGCTCATAAGTCCGTATATTGCCCATGCCAAGATCCTGCAAGTAGAGAATCGCGGCATTCAATCCATAAACCCCTTCTACATTGGGCGTTCCCGCTTCAAATTTAAACGGCAAATCGTTAAATGTCGTATGATCAGTATGAACTGACTTGATCATTTCACCTCCCGATTGGTAAGGCGGTAAAGCTTCCAGAAATTTTTCCTTCCCGTAAAGAACACCGATCCCCATTGGAGCATACATTTTATGACCGGAAAAGCAGTAAAAATCACAATCGAGGTCATGCATATTGGCGCCCAAATGAGAAATTGCCTGTGCACCATCCACCAATACGGGAATATTAAAGGAATGTGCATAAGCGATTATCTCTTTTACCGGGTTAATGGTTCCCAGCACATTGGAAACATGCGTGATGGCGATCAGTTTTGTCTTCTCATTAACCAGGTTACGGAAAGCATCCATATCGAGTTCACCGTTCTCATGGATGGGAATGAATTTGACCTTAGCACCTCTTTTCAGGCACATCTGTTGCCAGGGAACCAAGTTCGAATGATGTTCCATAATGGAAATCAGCACTTCATCGTCGCGTGATATATATTTTTCCCCGAAAGAAGAGGCGACAAGGTTGATGGATTCAGTGGTTCCTTTTGTAAAGATGATCTCACTGGAAGATGCCGCATTAATGAATCGCTGGATCAACTTCCGGGTCTGCTCATAAGCTTCCGTCGCCCTCTGGCTCAGAAAATGAACCCCGCGGTGTATATTGCAATTATCTGTCTCATAATAACCTGTAATCGCACGGATAACCCGGACCGGCTTCTGGGTAGAAGCCGCGTTGTCGAAATATACCAAAGGGTGATTATTCACCATCTGATGAAGAATCGGAAAATCCTCCCTGATCTTATCTACCGGGAAAGTACTCATTCTACAAATTTCTATTTATATCCTGGTTTTAGGTGTTTGGTATTAGTTTTTTTGCCATTTTACTATTTTACGATCCTGCCATTTGTCATACCTTGCTCATATCAATATCAAACTCCATTGGATGTTCCGGGGTGCTGCAATGAAGCACACATTGTTCACAGATCTGTAATTCTCCCTGGAGACGTTTCTTAATCATGTCTTCTATACGGAAACGAAGTTCCGGAATTGATATTTTGCCTACAATTTCATTGGCAAATGCAAACATAAGTAACATCCGTGCGCTTTCAGGACTGATCCCACGCTGCATCAGGTAAAACATCGATTCGCTGTCAAGCTGTCCTGTGGTGGATCCATGACTGCATTTTACATCATCGGCATAGATCTCAAGGAAAGGCTTGGAATTAACTTTCGCATTATCTGTCAGCAATATATTTCGGTTGCCCTGGTAAGCATTTGTTTTCTGGGCGTCCTTACGAACATATACATGACCATTAAAAACACCGGATGAATTTTCATCCATGATCCCTTTAAATAATTCCACACTTGTACAATTCGGAGATGCATGATCTATATAAAGATGATTATCAACATGCTGCTTACGATCCATCAGGTATAACCCATATATATTCGCAGTTCCTTGAGGGCCATTAAAAAGAACACGCGTATTGTTACGGATCATTCCTCCGTTCAGGGTAATAAAATTTGAAACAAGATCTGCATCTTTCTCCAACTGGAATAATGTATTGCTAATTAGCGTTGAGTTATTGTTCAGGTTCTGCAGTTTGTAATGATCCAGAAAAGCGCCTTCATCAAGGTGAACCTCTGTAACGATATTTGAAAAACTGGCCTGGTGATTGTATGAATCATCGCAGTGAACGAGTGAGAGCCGTGCATTCTTACCCAATAGGATCAGGTTCCTTGATTGCAGAAAAATATTCTCATCGTGCTGTATTACATTGATCAGTTGGATGGGTTTTGGACTCTGAACATTATCAGGCACATAGATAAAAATACCATCCTGGGCAAAAGCAGTGTTCAAGTCTGAAAAGCTGTTCTTACCACTCCCTGTATATTTCCCATAATGTTGCAAAATGATCTCCGGATAATCTTTAAAGACCTGTGCAAGGCTTCCAAGGATCATTCCGTTTCCTAATCGGATCAATGGAACATCTTTTGAAACGTACCATCCATTCATCTGGCCAATGATCGCGGTGTCAAGGTGGGGTATATTACAACGGAATATTTTATGGACATCCATCCCGGGTAACGGATGAAAATAATATTCATATTCTTTCCCAAGCCATTCTTTCAGGTCGGTATTCCGCCATTCTTCCATTTTGTTAGTTGGAAAGCCCAGTTCAGTGAAGGAATCGAATGCTTTCTCCCGGAGGTGGCTCACTTGTTCAGGATCATTTTTGAAAATCTCCTTCCGGTTCTTCTCAAAAAGGGTGATCATTCTTTCTTTCGTTATAATCTCTTTGAGCACTGTTGCCATTTTATTTGTCTATTATCCGGAATGATTTATTCAAATTCTTTCTTAATCCAGTCGTAACCTTTTTCTTCCAGTTCAAGTGCCAATTCCTTATGTCCCGACTTAACGATCCTTCCTTCAAAGAGCACATGCACAAAATCGGGAACTATGTAGTCAAGCAAACGCTGATAGTGAGTTATGATCACAAAGGCATTTTCTTTGGTTCGAAGTTTATTGACTCCATTTGCAACGATTCGCAGGGCATCAATATCCAATCCGGAATCTGTCTCATCAAGAATTGCCAGCGTAGGTTCAAGCATGGCCATCTGGAAGATCTCATTCTTTTTCTTTTCACCACCAGAGAATCCCTCATTTACAGAACGGTTTGTCAGGTTCGACTGTATCTCTACTAAACGTTTATTTTCTTCCATCATCTTCAGGAATTCAACAGCAGGAATAGGGTCCAGACCTTTGTATTTCCGTAGTTCATTAACCGCAGTCCGCATAAAATTTGTCATGCTGACACCCGGAATCTCAACCGGGTACTGGAAACCTATAAATATTCCTTCCCTGGCACGATCCTCAACTGCAAGCTTCATCAGGTTCTTCCCCTTATAGATTATTTCACCTTCCGTCACTTCAAATACTTCTCTTCCCGCAATAACAGATGCCAGTGTACTTTTACCTGTTCCGTTCGGCCCCATGATCGCATGAACTTCTCCCTTGTTCACTTCAAGGTTTATCCCCCTGAGTATCTCTTTCCCGTTAATTGAAGCATGAAGATTTTTAATTGATAGCAACATATTTATTTTATTACGAATTAAAAATAACAAATTACAAATTGGGTATTAGGTATTGGGTATTAGGTATTAGTTTTTTTTGCCATTTTATCATTTTTCTATCCTACGCTCCCCTCCAAACTAATTGAAAGCAACTTCTGAGCTTCGACCGCAAACTCCATCGGAAGTTGCTTAAGAACCTCTTTAGCATAGCCGTTTACTATCAGTCCGATGGCATTTTCCATATCGATGCCCCTCTGCTGGCAATAAAACAGTTGGTCTTCCGAAATCTTTGATGTCGTTGCCTCATGTTCAACGATGGATGATTTATTTTCCACCTGCATGTATGGAAACGTATGTGCTCCGCATTTATCACCAAGAAGAAGGGAGTCGCACTGTGAATAATTCCTTGAATTTACTGCATTCTTGGCTATCCTTACCAATCCCCTGTAACTGTTGTTGCCATGTCCTGCCGAAATCCCTTTCGAGATGATGGTACTTTTCGTATTTTTTCCAAGATGCTGCATTTTGGTCCCCGTGTCAGCTTGCTGCATGTTATTAGTAACGGCTACCGAATAAAATTCGCCCACCGAATTATCGCCAAGTAAAATGCAACTTGGATATTTCCAGGTAATAGCTGAACCGGTTTCTACCTGTGTCCAGGAGATCTTCGAGTTACTTCCTTTGCAGATCCCTCTTTTGGTTACGAAATTGAAAATGCCTCCCTCACCTTTTTTATTTCCCGGATACCAGTTCTGAACAGTCGAATATTTCACCTGGGCATCCTTAAGGGCAATAATCTCGACAATGGCGGCATGAAGTTGGTTCTCATCACGCCGGGGCGCAGTGCAACCTTCCATGTAGCTAACATAAGCACCTTCCTCGGCAATGATCAGGGTTCGTTCAAATTGTCCGGTATTGGCAGCGTTGATCCTGAAATACGTTGAAAGCTCAACTGGACAGCGAACTCCTTTGGGAATAAAGCAAAATGACCCATCCGTAAAAACAGCAGAGTTCAGTGTGGCAAAAAAGTTATCGGTATAAGGAACCACCGACCCCATATATTGTTTTATAAGGTCGGGATGTTTCTGCACAGCTTCACTGAATGAACAAAATATAATACCCAGCTTTGAAAGCGTGTCACTGAAGGTAGTCTTTACTGAAATACTGTCCATCACGGCATCCACGGCAACCCCGCTTAGTTTTTTTTGTTCCTCAAGGGAGATGCCAAGTTTGTTGAAGGTATTCAGCAATTCAGGGTCAACTTCATCTAAGCCGGCCAATTGTTTTTTCTTTTTAGGAGCAGCAAAATAGATGATATTTTGAAAATCGATGCGAGGTATTTTCAGATTGGCCCAACCGGGCATTTTCATGGTTAACCAATGCCGGTATGCCTTCAACCGGAATTCAAGCATGAATTCCGGTTCATTCTTTTTTGCAGAAATAAAGCGGATGATATCTTCATTCAAACCCTTTGGGGCCATATCGGTTTCAATATCCGTGACAAAACCAAATTTATACTCCCCCTGGGTGAATGAACCTATTATTTTATTTGAGTCGGATTCCATTGAAAATCAAATTAGAATAAGTCTAAACACACATCGTATCAATTGGAAAAACAGCGTTTTTGACGTGTAAAGGTACAAATTTATTGCATCAGAATAGCAATCCCTGGCATATTTATGCAGTAGGAATTTTAAATGTGATATCAGATCCTGGCATATAACCGAACAAAAAAAATGTCATCATAAAATCATAACCTGGCAACCAGGGAATTCAAATATTACAGGGTTGGTTTTAACATTTTATCTTACGCTGCTCACTCCCGACACACCCGTTTCCCCAATGGCCTGAACAGAGAAATAATAGTTTAGGTCCCGGTTCAATCCTCGGAAATTATAATGATTCTGCTCAATCACCATGATGCAGTTGTACAATTTGTGCGGGTCGATTCCGTAATAGATATTGTATGCATATGCGCCCTTAACTATATCCCATTTCAGGGATACATTTCGTTTGTCAGAATTACGAATTGCAGTAAAATTTGTTACCATCCCAGGTTTAGATCCATCCTGCACTCCGAAAACACGAAAATCCCCAATGGCAAAATATCCGGTTGGTACATGAATATTTATCAGTTTCAGGAAACGGGTCTTAACAGGACTGGAGAGTTCAATATAATCGTCAGGTACATCAGTTGTATTCAAGCTCTTATCAACCATCATTTTCCAGGTGGTGCCATCTTTTGATTCCATCACCTGGTACTGCTGATAAATATTAAGTTGCTTTCCATAAAGATTTGCATGATGATCAGCGAAGTTTACCTGCAAGGCATGCACTGTTTTTATTCCACCCAGATCAACCTGAAGAAACTCACCCTTATCTCCGCTTTTTGCAGCCCAGTATGTTTTTACATCTTCGTCAAAGGCAAGTTCTGGCGGGTGATCCTTGTCGGAAGAAGAAGCAATTGCAACTTTTCTATAGGATAATAGCATCCATCCCGTAAATATTCCCTTGAGATGATCTACCTTGCCGGGGACAATACGTTGGGGATAATCTCCAAATGCAGTGTTACAGTATAGCTGACCGTCATTGTCAAATCCAGCCGGAAAGAGTCCTATTCTTCTTTCAAACTTATTCTTCACAGATATTTGCATCGTGGCTATATGCCACCAATTCCCGTAATTATACTGCATGGTGCTGCCATGCCCAGCTCCCCGGATATAACCTCCTGGTTTGAAAGAAAAGGGATTATAAGGTTGGTATTTGAAAGGTCCGAGTGGTTTATCCGACATATAAACCCCGTCGGCATAAACATTCCATTCAGTTCCCGGTGCAGCATATTGCAGGTAATATTTCCCATCGTGTTTTGTCATCCACGATCCTTCCACATAAGGTCCGGTAACTGTATCCATATTGTTCTCCCCGAACCGTTCCCACCCATGTTCATCCGGATAAATAAAAAACAACTCTTTTACTTGTCCTTTATTTATAAACCCGTTATGCGGATCTACCTCCACTCCTTTGATATAGTTAAACTTTGGATCATTGCCACTACCCCAATAGAAATAAATTCTTCTGTCGTCATCTCTGAATAATGCCGGGTCCCATCCTGCTTGTGGAAAAGGATCAGCCAGCTTCTTCGAGAATCCATTCTTCGGGTCGGTGGAAAAGTAGAGCGGCACATTGATCCACGTACTGTTGATCAGCAAAAGTGTATCGCCCATACTCCAGGCTGCTGGGGCACACATATCGTCACCTGACTCATTAGTTGACAACGGGTTATAAATATAATTCCATATTAACAGGTCATCGCTCCACCAATACCCGGATTGATTGGTCGAAAACAGGTAATAAACGCCCTTGTGATTCACCAGGGTAGGATCGGCAGTTGACCGGTAAGATTCTTGGGCTATATCGTCACCCGCTTGCTCATAAGCATAACCAAGGTTGAGGGGATTACAGTATGTGCTGCTCTTTTGAGCAATCAATGCTGACGACCCGGTCAAAAATAAACCGCAAACCAATAGGTATTTTAATCTTACCAGCTTCAAGTATGAATGATTTTATAATGTAAATGTTAAAACAAAGATATGAATGAAATCAGCAAACCGAAAAGTACCAAACTCTCAGGATTAGGAGAATTCGTTCTGAGGTGGTACCTATTCTGTAACTGGTGGTATTGTCGAGGCTAACCTATCAAAAATAATAATGAATAAAATCTGGAGTTAATTTCCGGGTCAAAGGCTAAATAACTATTTCGGAAAGGATGAACTAATAAAACCTTTTAATTATAATCGAATGTAACAGTGTAAGTACCTGTGTAAACACCCGTAGGGTTATCATTCGCAGTTCCCACGTGCAGTGTTGCCCCAATACTTACGATCTCTGATCCTCCCCTGAGTGTACCTGCTCCCACTCCTGCAGGAGGATCTGATTTCCAGTCAGTAACGAGCATGGTTTTTGAATTTTGTACATTCGTTATTGTTACAGGTCCTGCAGGTAAAGCAATTGAAAAGGTGGCATCGGATTGACCAGTAATATAAAAACTGGCAGGATTGTGAATTCCGGAGACGAGAATCACTGTACCGCCTGATAAGCGATTCCCGTCCGGAGTCAAAAGAACTTCTCCTCCTGTTGTTTCGGGAGAGAAGCGTCCAAAGTTTAATTGTGTTTTTTCAGTGGCTGTTATTGCAGCGATAACCTCAGCTGACATTTGTGCGGTAACACTCACCTGGGCTTGAATCCTGATCTCTGAAATACCAATAAACAGTATTATAAGAATTGATATCTGGAGATTTTTTTTCATTGTGACCTTTATTGTTTTTAATGTTTCTTGGTAAAACTAAACTATTTAATAATGCACGATCTTTTTCAGATGAAACCTTCCTGAGTGCAATATCTGAAAAGTTCGGAATTATCCTCTAACTCAAGTTTACTGAGAATAGTATCATTAATTTCATTTATTGATACAGGGGTAATAAAGAACTGCTTAGCGATCGTATCTACTGGTTTGCCGGATGCAAGCGCAAGCATGATCTGAAATTCCAGCAAACTAAGATTCTCGAATAAGAATTTCCGGGCCTGGCTATTTGAATCCAGTTCGATTCTTTCTTTCATGGCAGGACTTAAATAAATTCCGCCACTTGCAACTTTCCTTATGGCCATTTCAATTTCCTCAGGAATATTCTCTTTATGCACGAACCCGGAGGCACCTGCTTTTAATGATTTCGAAGCATATGCTTCTTCTGAAAGAACACTCAGGATAAGGACGGGTAGTGAAGGGTAAGACTTCCTGAGCTCAGCAGAAACATCGAGACCATTCATTCCCGGCATTGAAATATCGAGGATCACCGTATCCAGTTCATTCTTTTTAACAAGATCCAACGCCTCTAACCCATCTGCTGCTTCACAGGTTATTTCCATATCGGGGTTTTCCGAAAGAGTTAATTTAAGGCCTTCCCTGATAAGCTTATGATCGTCAGCAATGAGTATTTTTATCATTATTTCTATTTTTTAAACCTGATGAAGGTTGAAGTTTGATTTTATTAACAACGTAAATCGTTGGGTCTCACTTATTCTATCCAGGGTTGCCAAAAGCAACCCTTCATTGTAAAGGGAATCGATAAATTAATTATAATTAACTGTAACATTAAAAGTTCCGGAATATGTACCTGAAGGCTGGGTTGCATTTACATTAAGAGTAGCTCCAACATAGAAATTATCTGCTCCTGAGGAGTTAAGCGTTCCGGAATTATTAGTAAGGCTTGAATTGAAGGTGTTGACGTGCATCGTGTTCGAAGAACTGGTGATAGTAATGTCTGTAGGAAGGCCGATTGTATAAACCGAGTTGCCCTGACCACCGACAATAAAATGAGCAGCTGTGAATATTCCGGTTGTTTGCGGGAGTGTGACACCACCTGTAGAAGTACGAACAGTCGGTGAAGCAGGGGTCATTACAACTGTTCCTGCAGTTGCGTTTACTGCCACATTGCCAAATACTAATGGCACATCACTCGACATACTGATCGGAGTGATAATTGTTGCTGATGATGAGGCCGTGGCGCTTGTTCCATTACCTTGAGCAAAAGTTGACATTGCAAATACTGTGAAGATTACAATCAGTGCGAAGATTTTTTTCATGTTTTTCATTGGAGGATGATGTTAATGATTGTTAATTTTTTCTGTTTGTTTGATGGAGCAAAATTACAACAGCATCTGAAAGTGATTTGTAGGACAAACGATGAAATTTTTGTAGGACAAACTATGAAATTCTTGTAGGTGTTTGTCCTACAAAAATCAGAAAAAACACTCAGGATAGGGTCGGGTAGTGAAGGGTACGACTTTATCGGGTATTCTGACAGAGTCATTTTAAGTCGCGGATTTCATTTATACAATAAAAAAGGGTTGCTGTTGGCAACCCTTCATAGTAGAGGGAATCTATTATTTAGTTATAATTAACTGTAACATTAAAAGTTCCTGAGTAGAGACCTGAGGCCTGGGTTGCATTTACATTAAGAGTAGCTCCAACATAGAATGAACTTACTCCTGAAGAGTTAAGTGTTCCGGAATTACTGGTAAGACTGGAATTGAAGGTGGTTACATGCATCGTGTTTGAAGAACTGGTGATCGTAATGTCTGTAGGAAGGCCGATTGTAAAAGCCGAGTTGCCTTGTCCACCGACTATAAAATGAGCTGCTGTGTATGTTCCGGTTGTTTGCGGAAGTGTAACACCACCTGTAGAAGTACGAACGGTCGGAGAAGCAGGGGTCATTACAACTGTACCTGCAGTTGCGTTTACTGCCACATTGCCAAAAGCTAAAGGTATATCACTCGACATACTGATCGGAGTGATAATTGTTGCTGATGATGTTGCCGTGGCACTTATTCCATTGCTCTGTGCAAAAGTTGATATTGCAAATACTGTGAAGATTGCAATCAGTGTAAAGATTCTTTTCATGTTTTTCATAATGGGTTGAGGTTTATTTATTGTTAAATTTTTTCTGTTTTGTTTGATGATGCAAAATTCCAACAATCCTGTGACGTGTGTTGTAGGACAAACGATGAACTTCTTGTAGGACAAAGGATGAACTTCTTGTAGGTGTTTGTCCTACATACGGCAGATTATTCGACTAATCCTTCTTTTATACAATAGTTGGTTAGTTCTGAATTATTCTTCATTTCCATTTTTTCAAGAATTCTCGTTCGGTAAGTACTTACAGTTTTAATACTGATACAAAGTTTGTCAGCAATTTCGGTCATGGTTTTTCCCGAAGCGATCAGGCACATAATTTGGAATTCCCTGAACGACAGGTTCTCATGAAGAATCTTAATTATAGGATTTTTAACACTCCCGGCAAATTTTTCAGCCATGAATGAACTCACATATAGTCCACCACTTGCAACCTTTCGTATCGCTTTGACCAGTTCTTCAGGAATGGTTTCTTTGTGAATAAATCCATTGGCTCCGGCTCTGAGTGTCTTTGCGGCATAGACTTCCTCAGAGAGAACGCTGAGGATCAGAACCGCGATAGTGGGGTACAGATTCCTGATCTGAACAAGTACTTCAAGACCGCTCAGGCCGGGCATCGAAATATCGAGAGTTACAACATCGATAGTATTCTTTTTCAGTAATTCCAGAACCTCAAGGCCATTGGAAGCTTCACAGACTACTTTCATGTCTGATTGGTCTGCAATAGTCAGTCTCAGTCCTGTTCTGACTATCGGATGATCATCGGCAATTAGAATATTTATCATTTTACTATTGGCTTTTTTAGAAAGGTTAACACAACTTTTGTGCCTTTACCTTCTATACCGGATATTTCCAGGTTACCTCCAAAAACATGTGATCTTTCTTTCATGCCAAGCAAACCTAATGAGTTAAGTTTGGAAATATCAGTGACTTTGATTCCGCAACCATCATCTTCCACCTCTACAATATAGTTATTCATCATCAGGTTAACTCTTACAATAATCTTGGTTGCATTGGCATGCCGAATGATGTTTGTGCATGCTTCCTGGAATATCCTGAAAACTTCAATCGAATAGATAGGATTCATTTCTATTGTATGGATCATTTTTATGAACTCATACTTAATTGATGATTGTTTTGTGATTTCCCTGATGTGTTCCTCCATTGCAGGGATGAGTCCAAATTCATCGAGTATGCGTGGCCTCAGGTCCTTGGCAATCTTTCTTACCTGTTGCATTATTCCGTCAATAATTCCGATGACTTCTTTGGACTGCTTCCGTACATTATCAAGATTTTTTTCTGTGAGTTCAGTGTTGAGTTTGTTGGAAATATTGAAAGCATACATTTTTAATCCGGTAAGGCTTTGACCGAGACTATCGTGTAATTCCCTCGAAATATGAACTCTCTCTTCTTCCCGAACTGTCTGCAAGTGTTGAGCAAAAAGTTTTAATTGTTCCCGTGACTCTTTCAGTGATTCTTCTATTTCAATTCGTTCGGAAATGTCAGCAACCAAAGAAACAATTCCAATCACATGACCTTTATGATCATTGATGGCTGTATCACGCCATTCGCAAGTAATAGTACGTCCGTCTTTTGTTTTATTTTTATTGATCGTTGAGATACCTGTCTCTGATGTCAGAATATGGCTCCATAATTTATTTCTTTCTTCGAGTTCCTCTTCTGTTACGATAAGGTTACCTACGTGTCGTCCGATAGCCTCCTTCGCAGAAAATCCAAAGATTCTTTCGGCAGATGGGTTCCAGGAAGTTATTATAAAGTTTGTATTGCATTCAATAAATCCGACAAGGGTCTGTTCAATCATCAGTTCAAGCCGTTGCTTTGATTCATTAATGGTCTCTTCAGCAAGCCTTTGTTCGGTAATATCCAGAAATATGTTTAATACACAAGGCTCACCGCCAATTTCAAAAATCTCACTTGAAACCAGACAAATACGTTTTTCACCATTTTTGATCTTGAAAATTATTTCATGGTTTCGAATATATCTCTTCTTTGCCAGACTTCGAAGAATCATTTCCAGATCCTGACGATTATGAAAAACAGGCAATTCCAGAATTGATCGTCCTTTAAGTTCCTCTTTAGTAAAACCTGTCTGTTCTTCGAAGGCAAGATTAAACTCTATAACCTGAGGATCTTTATAAGTAGTAATACAAATAGGTACAGGACTGTTATGAAATGCCTTTGAAAATTTCTCTTCCGATTGAAGTAATGTTTTCGCTGCATCAACGACCGAACGGAGTTTTTCCGCATTTCTTCTTTCAGTGATATCACGGGCAATGGAAGCGATTCCTACAATATCACCTGTCAGGTTATAGACGGGAGATACAGTAAGGGAAACCTCAATTTCACTACCATCCTTTTTCTTGCGAACAGTTTCGAAGTGTTTAATATGTTCGCCATTCCTGATTTTATTTAGAAAAAGTTGTTCCTCTTCAAGGTTGTAAGAGGGAATTAAAATTGATGCAGGTTTACCAATTATTTCATTCACAGAATAACCAAATATTGTTTCTGCACCTTTATTCCAACTTGTTATTATTCCTTGTAAAGTTTTACCTATTATAGCATCATCAGATGATTCAACAATCGATGCCAGTCTAAGGGCAGTTTGTTTTGCTTTTTTTTGTTCTGTAAGATCGACAATATTACCTCTGACTCCAATAGGTCTCCCATCTGTTAATATAGCTCTTGAAGTGATATAAACATCAAATAATTCACCGTTCCTTTTCTGTGCCAGGTATTCCCCTGAAGAGATTTTATTATTTTTGATGATATCGGAAAAATTTTCTGCAGCACGCTGCCGATACTGTGGAGCAATAAACTGAAGGACATTGATACCTTTTGCTATTTCCGCTTCTGTCATTCCAAAATACTCCATCCCTGTCTGATTGGCAAAAATCAAATTGCCATTTAAATCCGATTCATAAATAGTTGTAGGCAAAAAGTTAATTAAATCACGGTATTTCTGTTCACTTTGGCAGAGCGCTTCTTCTATTCGTTTTCGTTCAGTAATGTCACGTACGAATGCAATGATCATTGGTTTTGAGTCAAATTCTACGGGGGTCAAAATCACCTCAGCATCAAACTCATGGCCCTTCAACTGTTTGTGTCTCCATTCAAAAGGAAGAGAATTACCTTCCATTGCAAGTCTTATTTTTTTCCTGCTTTTCTCGTACGAATCTTGTCCATCAGGTTGTTTTTCTGGTGAAAATACTTCGGGGGCCATACCAAGAATTTCATGCTTATCATTACAACCAAACATCCGTAGTGTCGTTGGGTTACAATCTATAAACTTGTTTTCAGAGAGAAGGAAAATAGCATCCTGGGCTGACTCAAAGAGTACATGGTAATTGAGTTCGCTTTGTCGGATAATTTCCTGCAGTGGTTCTTTCTGGGTAATTACCTTAAATAGAAGATAATTTCCGTTCTTTTCATCTTCTTCATTAATATAAGGTTCACAGAATAAATCTATATAAAATTTTTCCCCGGTCTTTGATCTTAAAAAGCTTTTTATCTGATCTTTGTTCCTGAATTCTGAATTGGATAAAATATCTGAAAGTAAAGTTCCCTCGATATCATCAAAAAGAATTCTATACTTATTACACTTCAATTCTTCTTTTGAATATCCTGATAACTTGCATATGGCCTGGTTAGCAAAAATAATCCTGCCATCATTGTCAAGGATAACAGCTCCATCTGTCAGATTATCAACCATAGATCTGAAGACATCAGGACAAGGAAATATCATAACATCATTAACCAGCGCAGATCCTGCAAAACTCTTTTTGGTTTTCATCGTTTGGTTCTTTTAGTAATAAAAGCTTGTTGAAACCCTTCAGAAAATAATTTCACCAGAAAATCTTTTGCTTCCTGGATCCCCGTAAATGAAACCACCCTGACCTTGAAAAAATCGCCTTCATGATCGATGTCAATTTTCCGGTTAAGTGTTTTCAAGAGACGCTTTTGTAAAGCAATTGCATAAGATTCATTATGGAATGACATAACCTGAATAACATATTCAATTTTATCATTGGATTCTTTTGTTATTAAAGATGGCTGAAGATTTACTTCTTTAAGAACTTTTTCCGGTATTTGAAATGTTTTTTCTGATTTCTCGACCGGGGGTTTATATTGAACTTTTGAGATCGTATCTTCAATCCTTGGTCTGATGATAAATTCTAATCCGTCGGCCACATCTCCATCCTTTGATTTCTTTATGATAAAGGAGATTGAAGAGGGCGTAACTTTCATATCCAACTTATGCAATTGGTTGGGATCCACAATTGCATAATAGGACCCGGGAGGAAGTCCAAGGTAATTGAAATAACCATCCGGTTCTGTCACTGTTTTAGCCATAAGGACTGAATCCGAACGATAAAACCCCAGAATCACACGCCCCTGGCCTTTTTGTACATGGTTTTCCTTCAGATAAACCATTCCCGCCACTTCTCCAACAACTGCCACTGGCACTTCAATTAATTTGAATTGGTTCGGATCAATAGTCACAGAGATGATTGGGTTCCGGATTTTCCATGAAATGTTATCGAAGCTGTTAGGATTAAGTAAGACATTATAATTGATATATGGTTCCAAATTGAAGATCCTGATTGAGCTGTCCTTTTTATTTTGTTCAATGCGTCCACCGATCAAACTTACTTCCAAACCTAAGATTTTTGGTTCACCTTTATCCCGGCGGCCATTGTTATTATAATCCAGAAAAGGAACAATGACAATTCCACCACGACCAACATTATTGCTGTTATTTGCAGCAAAATATTTTGTTTTTGCATCTAAAACCAAGCCACCTTGTGCTGATTCCACAAGGGTTGTTGAATTATTAGTCTGTCGAATAAGGAATCCCGTTCGTGCTGCGGTAAAATCATAGCGGAAACCAAATTGGGTACTATTGATATTGCTTGGAACATTCCTTTCATACGTTACATTTACGGAACCATTTCTAAAAATCCGCTTTTCAAGTGCACATTTAACAGAAATCAATTGATTCTGGTTATAATTATATTGTACCTGAGGAGTTAGGATAAATCCTTTCGGAAGCCTGAATCCAAGGGAAAGATTGCTATACACATTTGGGATTCCGGGTGAGAATACTAATGCGTAGGTAGTCAAATTTGTATTAATACCAAAAAAACCTCCGGAGAAAAGAAATTCTGCAGTGGTATATTGGGATATCGGGAGAATAATCTGATCGATGGTCAATCTGAAATATGAAGAAAAAGATTTGGCGCATAGAGGGTAAGACAGTACTACTTTACGTTCTTCAAGATAGTTGTAATTAATTGCAGTTTGTCCGGGTACATAATTTATATAATTCAGATCGATTTGAAAGTTCGAAGGAAGCCGATAACTCAATATACTTTTCCATCTTACCCCATAAGTATATTCACTGGTAATCAGCAAGGAAGAAGCAAGTCTTAATGAAAAGTCGGCAAAAGGCATTGTATTACCGGAAGTAACAGAAGAAAGGTATTCAACGCCCCCTCCTATTGTCATTCTGTGGTTTATCCCATAGTTCAGCTCAGCCCTTGCAAACCGGCTGCCTGCCCCATCTTCAACAATACCTCCACTAACCATATATTCCAATTCTTTTGAAGGAAGGAAATTAAACGGGATAATGATGGTTTTCTGGCTGGACTTTTCTTCTCCGAATGGTCCATAAAATCTCAATTTTACTTCTGTATTTCCATAAACCAGTGGAACATCAAACCTATAAAAACCGGAAGCATCAGCCTTGACATAATCCATGAGGGCATTATTAACGTATAATTCTACTGTCCAACCAGGACTTGTATAATCAGCCAGAGTATAGCTACCAAAAGAACGACGGTAGGTTGTTGGATTATTCGTAAACTGAACTCCGACTATGGGTGCATAGATTGAGGAAATTGCCTGTGCATTTATCTTTCCTGCAATGGCTTGCCTCAGAAAGTTATTATCATTGTTTGCAAAACGCCATGAATACATTTGTTGACGTTCTGTAAAAGGGACACTTGTACTATAGTTCAATAATGCATCTGCTTCCCCACCGGCAATGATTCCTCCGAGTCCAAGGGTCACTCTTGTATCGGTTGGACCTTTGATTTGTTGCGTTCCAATAAAAGACCAATCGGTCATTCCAAAATGAAATGCCGGGTATCCCCGTTTAATGATAGTATCCGGTTTTACTTCGCCTTTTAACCTATTCATATTACTTCGCAATTGTTCCAATTTTAATTCCTTTATCACTGGTAGTTCCAATAAAGTTGTTAGGTCTACACTTAAACTACGAAATTTAAATTGACAATTCAAACCAAAAATTTCACCGAATAAATTTAACCTCAGGTAAAGATCTGTTTCAGTATGGACCAGGTCATTGGGTTTTAATTCAAAAACTTTTCCAAGATATTTAATCCTGTGATTTGGGTAATCTATTAAGTAGGCAGCAACCGGATTGATAAAAAAACCTGAAACTGTATCAAATTTCTTAGAAGGAGTATTTTTTATTTTAAGGATATCAAACATATCTGTTACCGGTAAAAAAAGTTCCTGGTTATGTATTACTGCAGGGATATCAATAGATCCTAATTGCTGAATAGTAAGAAGTACAGAGATTTCATCATAATCGTTTTCCTTCTGGGCACTAACCTTAGTTGATAAAGTCATAAAACAAAAAAGACAAAATACACCATAAATCACCAAGCGATTTAATTTCCGTGGAAACACCAGGCAAAGCAAATGGTCAGGTGTATAAGTCAATGTATTCTTTCTGGTTTAAAGTTTATATATTTGCTATTCCTGGTTAAATGTCACTGTAAACAATCCACTATATGCCCCCGGAGGATTGGCATTTGGATTTCCAATTACCAACGTTCCCCCGACTCTGACCTGTGTTCGTGCTGGTGGATTTATCGTCGTCACAAACGGGGATTGAGGATCAGAACCCCCTACATGCATTATAATGGTTCCTCCGTTACTTCCTGTTAAAATAGCATCGGGTCCGAACATTATTGAAATTACAGTTCCCGGAAGTACCTCTATTTCAAAAATAGCAGGATAGAACTGGTACCCTAAATTTAGTTGCTGCACATCTCCTGTAGTCGAACGAAATCCATTAGGATAAACAATGACCGTACCTCCGGATATTCCCTGAGTAAAGGCACCAAAATTGATATCCTTAACTGTAAAAACCTGGATAGGACGGGGTGGATGAGGTTGACCAAATGATGATAATTGAATCATCAGGAATAAAAAAATTCCAAAACGTATAAAAATGTGAGACGTATTTATATTTGATTTCATTGTTGTCCTGATCATTAATTATTGATGAATACTTTTTTTGTGTAAGTCCCTTTGGATGAAGAAAGGCAGATAACATAAATTCCCGGTTTTAAATCCACTGGAACCTGCTGAAAACCATTGACAAGCAGATCAGAATGACAAACAGGTTGTCCCAACATATTGTAGACTACTAAAGAACCTTTTTCCCCCGGGTCGAAATGCATATAGATATAAAGCGTTTCTTCAAATCCGTAAGCGTAAAAATTTAGATTTGTGCCAGGGTTATATTGAAGATCTTTAAGACTGAATATCAGTGAAAACCTGTTTTTATAAAGACCGGCATCAAGTTTGATACGAACATCATTATTTTGTGACAGACTCTGAATCATTACTGTCTTTGAATCTGCAAAATAAACATGAAGGTTCGTTGGAATATTCTCTGTATCCCGCATACGAAGCGAAATCCATCCATTCTTTTCAATTTCCAGACCAACCGGAACGACATTAATAGAATCAACAAGAGGAGGCAACGAATAGATAGACATCTTCATGGTATCCGATGAAATTGCATAGAAATCAGGGATGAGCCAATCGGTGTTCATTAGTTTTAATGCATCGTAGTCTTTTTCGAAATTCCATGAAGCTGCATCATTAAAGTAGATAACCATTGGATCTTCAGATCCTGGATTACTCTCAAATCCTGCCGTAAATCTCATTAGTGGTACGTTTTCTTCCTGTACAGGACTATGATAGAATGGATTAAGGTTATTTATTCTGGTTTGGTTCGAAAATGTGAGAGAGCCAGACACAGGATAAGTTCCATTGGAAACATGAATGAAAAAACCCTGCATCGCAGGAATTATATTGTTGGCTATTCCATCACTTGAGACTCCGTTTATGTAACTACTATAAGTTCCCACATATTGACTCGAATCACTCGTATTAAAATAATAAATTGCATTATCAATGTTGGAGCGGTTCCATCCTGATGAAGCATTCCAATCGATGGGTGATGGATAAGGGTTGCCAACAAGATTAAAACCCTGGGTGAAAGGATAGTTATGATTATAAAGTGTGGTAGTGGATTGCGGACCATTATTTACAATCCCGTTTAAAGAAATAGTGACTGGTAAAATTGAAGTCCCTAAATTAGCAGCATAACCTTGGGTTGGTATTAAAAGGTTCGCTGGATTTGTATAGTTAATCCACCAATCACTTGTCTGGCTTTCATCGTACCGGTAAAATGTCGGGAAAGAAGCATTCAAATCAATATAGGTTGCAAGTTGGCTGACAGGAACTGAATTGAAAGGAGAACTAATATACTTATAACCAAATGCGGAAGGCAAAAATCGTTTCATGGCGACGTTTCCTGAAACCTGACCTGTTCCTGAACCATCAATCAATGCAGTTTGTGTGGCAGTAGAAAGAAGTGTCAGATTATTATTGGTATTTAAGGGTCCGTTGCAAAGAAGCACACCTCTGAGAGATAATGGTTGGGCATTCAGTGTGAGGGTATTAACCCTGTTTATTGTAAGATTATTGATTGTCGGAGAAGAGGTAAACGTACCAGATGGAAGAGTAAAAGTAGCTCCTGCAGTATTTCCAATGGTACCAAATATAAGATTTGTAGCTGTATCTGTTGTTATAGTACCCAATGTTTTAAGTATCGGAATGTCAGAATTCTGGAATGTGAATGACTGATGTCCCATAAAAAATGAACCATTTGAAAGATTTAGGGTGCCATTAACGCCGGAAGACCCCGTCAATGTTACGTTACTTGAATTATTTATGGTCAGATTGCTGACGATTGACGGCAGACCATTGCCAGTTGTCTGTGTAGCTATTCCATCATAAATATAATTCGCTCCTGAACTAAAATTCCGGACAGATGTCTGGATATTCCCGGTTCCACCAGATGATGAAATTCCATTGAGTGACCCTATGATAAGTGTACCTCCGGAGGCCAGGTTGAATGTTCCCGAACCATAAACGAAAGTCGGAATACCACAATCCAGGGTACCGTTAATATTGCAGCTTCTGCCAACGGATACGGGAAGATTGTTTAGGATAGCCAGAGATGCCCCCGTCCTTACATTCCAGTTAATATAGGATGAAGTCAATATGCCGTCAGATTGGGTGAATGTTTTACCTGATCCATTGAAGTTAAATGTCAACGGATTAGAATTGGAATTTGTGAATGTTCCACCTGTCTGGTTGTAACTTCCGCCGAGGTTAATGATTTTTGTTGAAGCTGCACCATTGGAAAAATCCAGGAATCCATTCTGTACGATTAAATCCTTCCCGATATTTAATGTAAGAGCGTTCGTATTCGTAAGTTGCAGTGTACTGGATGAACCAGTTGATGCAATGGTAAAGTTCCCGGTAATATTTTGCAAAGCCCCGCCAAGATTTATTGTTGAAGTTTGCCCGGAATATGCCCATGTAAAATTTCCAAACGACTGATTTAATCCTGCTAAAGGTATAAGCTGGTTACAGGCTATTATTTTACAGGTCGAATTAGAATCCCATGATGCTGTTGGAATTGTGATCGGGTAATTTCCGCCATAAGTCATGTTGTGTTGATATGTTCCTCCACTTCCGACAATCATCGTAGCGCCGTTCGTTAATTGAACAGCATCATCCTGATATTCCATTATGCCATTCACGGTGATATCTGTTCCCGGGCCATTTAAAATAGTGAGCCAGTATCCACTGGGACAAACATTAACCAAAAGTTCCCCTCCGGCATTTATAATCAGTTCGTCGACATTAATAGAACCGGTAGTTGAAGAAATAGTCACAACATTTGGGCTCATGATAGTTATGGTTCCATCAGCGGCTGTCGGAAAATGACTTGGAGGTACCCAAGTCAGGCCGTTGTTCGTATAAACTTCCCATGTACTTAAATTACCCCAGTCTCCGGATGCAATAGATTTGTAGACGCCAAGCACTGTTACCGTGGTATTCACACACCCCGAATAACAGGTTCCTGTTTCCCAACGAGCATAATATGTAGTGGTAGAGTAAGGCGCTGCAATTGTCAGAGGATTACCGGTACCGATTAAAGTTCCTGATCCGCATCCTCCGGCATACCACTTTAAAGAATCACCCGTTACTGAACCTCCTCCGGCAGCAGAAAGAACAATAGTACCCGGATAGGTCGAATAGATTGAACTTGGATTTGCGTTTGCCGAGACCGGGGCAACCGGTGTTGGGTTCACAGTCATTGTGATCCCATTTGAGGTGGCCGGATTATTTGTCGGACAAGTAACATTCGATGTTAACACACAGGTTATTACATCACCATTAATGAGCCCAGCGTCTGTATAGGTTGTCGAAGAAGTTCCGACATTAACACTGTTCTTTTTCCATTGATATGAAGGGGAGGTACCTCCATTTGTTGGAACTGCAGTAAAAAGAACACTGGTCCCGGAACAAATAGGGCCTGTGGGATTTGAAGAAATAACGATGCTGACCGGCATCAACGGGTTGACAGTCATAACAATGACGTTTGAAGTATCAGGGTTCCCTGAAGGACAAGTTGTGTTTGATGTTAAAATACAGCGGATTGCATCATTATTAGCCAAGCTGGCATTTGAATAGATGGGAGAATTTGAACCCACGTTTAGTCCATTTTTCTGCCATTGATAGATTGGAGATGTACCTCCATTTACGGGAGTGGCTGTAAATGTAACATTAGTTCCTGAACAGATTGGTCCGGCAGGATTGGCTGTTATCGTGACACTGACCGGGAGAATAGGATTAACTATCATCGTGATTGAATTCGAATTGGCAGGATTGTTTATGGGACAAGTTGCATTCGAAGTCAGCACACAGGTTATAATATCTCCATTTATAAGTCCACCATCTGTATAAGTTGGTGAATTCGTCCCAACATTTATACCATTCTTCTGCCATTGATAAACTGGTGAAGTGCCCCCGTTTGTTGGTATGGCAGTAAAAGTAACGCTGGTCCCCGTACAAATTGGGCCAGAGGGATTTGCAGAGATAGTAACGCTTACAGGAAGATTCGGATTGATCGTAATGGAGTTTGAAGCTATAACTTGTGCACATCCTCCCGATGCTGCTATGGTATTGGTCACGGTATAAGTACCAGCCGTACTTGCGGGTAAGTTCACCTGTCCCGTTGCTGTGCTGACAAACACCAAGCCTGTTGTGGATGAAAACGTCCCTGCTACTCCCCCACCACTAAAAGTTGGAAATGGATTTGAAGCGTTTTGACAATAAGGCGTCCCGGTATAACTGAATGTTGCTACCGGTAAAGCCGTTATGGTTACCGATGTTGTCACAGGAACTGCAGTACAACCTCCGGATGCCGGAATAGTATAAGTCACCGTGTAGGTACCTGCTGTACTTGTACTTGGAGTTATAGCCCCGGTGCCGGAATTGATCGTTAGCCCCGCGGTCGAACTATAGGTGCCTCCAGTGTAAGCCCCCGTTCCATTTATTGTGACTGATTGTGGCGTGCTTATCGAAGTACAGAATGGAGAGCCCGCATAGTTGATCGTCGCCGTAGGAACAGCTGTCACAGTCACAGATGTTGTTGCAGTCACAATCCCGCACCCTCCCGAGGCAGCAATCGTATATGTAACAGTATAAGTACCTGCTGTACTGGAGCTGGGGGTTATCGCTCCTGTGCCTGCATCTATTGTCAAACCGGCAGGTGATGCTGAATAACTTCCACCCGCTGTGCCTGTTCTTGTTACCGGCTGTCCCGATCCAAGACTCTGACAAAATGGTGTTCCTGCATACGAGATTGTCGCCGCTGGTAATGTCGTTATTGTGATCGTATTGGATGCTGTTACTAAAGCACATCCTCCCGATGCTGCTATGGTATTGGTCACGGTATAGGTACCAGCCGTACTTGCAGCTAAGTTTACCTGTCCCGTTGCTGTGCTGACAAACACCAAGCCTGTTGTGGATGAAAACGTCCCTGCTACTCCCCCACCACTAAAAGTTGGAAATGGATTTGAAGCGTTTTGACAATAAGGCGTCCCGGTATAACTGAACGTTGCTACCGGTAAAGCCGTTATGGTTACCGATGTTGTCACAGGAACTGCAGTACAACCTCCGGATGCCGGAATAGTATAAGTCACCGTGTAGGTACCTGCTGTACTCGTACTTGGAGTTATAGCCCCGGTGCCGGAATTGATCGTTAGCCCCGCGGTCGAACTATAGGTGCCTCCAGTGTAAGCCCCCGTTCCATTTATTGTGACTGATTGTGGCGTGCTTATCGAAGTACAGAATGGAGAGCCCGCATAGTTGATCGTCGCCGTAGGAATAGCTGTCACAGTCACAGATGTTGTTGCAGTTACAATCCCGCACCCTCCCGAGGCAGCAATCGTATATGTAACAGTATAAGTACCTGCTGTACTGGAGCTGGGGGTTATCGCTCCTGTGCCTGCATCTATTGTCAATCCTGCAGGTGATGCTGAATAACTTCCGCCCGCTGTGCCTGTTCTTGTTACCGGCTGTCCGCCTGAAAGACTTTTGCAAAATGGTGTTCCTGCATACGAGATTGTCGCTGCTGGGAATGTGGTTATTGTGATCGTATTGGATGCTGTTACTAAAGCACATCCTCCCGATGCTGCTATGGTATTGGTCACGGTATAAGTACCAGCCGTACTTGCGGGTAAGTTCACCTGTCCCGTTGCTGTGCTGACAAACACCAAGCCTGTTGTGGATGAAAACGTCCCTGCTACTCCCCCACCACTAAAAGTTGGAAATGGATTTGAAGCGTTTTGACAATAAGGCGTCCCGGTATAACTGAATGTTGCTACCGGTAAAGCCGTTATGGTTACCGATGTTGTCACAGGAACTGCAGTACAACCTCCGGATGCCGGAATAGTATAAGTCACCGTGTAGGTACCTGCTGTACTTGTACTTGGAGTTATAGCCCCGGTGCCGGAATTGATCGTTAGCCCCGCGGTCGAACTATAGGTGCCTCCAGTGTAAGCCCCCGTTCCATTTATTGTGACTGATTGTGGCGTGCTTATCGAAGTACAGAATGGAGAGCCCGCATAGTTGATCGTCGCCGTAGGAACAGCTGTCACAGTCACAGATGTTGTTGCAGTCACAATCCCGCACCCTCCCGAGGCAGCAATCGTATATGTAACAGTATAAGTACCTGCTGTACTGGAGCTGGGGGTTATCGCTCCTGTGCCTGCATCTATTGTCAAACCTGCAGGTGATGCTGAATAACTTCCGCCCGCTGTGCCTGTTCTTGTTACCGGCTGTCCCGATCCAAGACTCTGACAAAATGGTGTTCCTGCATACGAGATTGTCGCTGTTGGTAATGTAGTTATTGTGATCGTATTGGATGCTGTTACTAAAGCACAACCTCCCGATGCTGCTATGGTATTGGTCACGGTATAAGTACCAGCCGTACTTGCGGCTAAGTTCACCTGTCCCGTTGCTGTGCTGACAAACACCAAGCCTGTTGTGGATGAAAACGTCCCTGCTACTCCCCCACCACTAAAAGTTGGAAATGGATTTGAAGCGTTTTGACAATAAGGCGTCCCGGTATAACTGAATGTTGCTACCGGTAAAGCTGTTATGGTTACCGATGTTGTCACAGGAACTGTTGCACAACCTCCGGATGCCAGAATAGTATAAGTCACCGTATAGGTACCTGCTGTGCTCGTACTTGGAGTTATGGCTCCGGTGCCGGAATTGATCGTTAGCCCCGCGGTCGAACTATAGGTGCCTCCAGTGTAAGCCCCCGTTCCATTTATTGTGACTGATTGTGGCGTGCTTATCGAAGTACAGAATGGAGAGCCCGCATAGTTGATTGTCGCCGTAGGAACAGCTGTCACAGTCACAGATGTTGTTGCAGTCACAATCCCGCACCCTCCCGAGGCAGCAATCGTATATGTAACAGTATAAGTACCTGCTGTACTGGAGCTGGGGGTTATCGCTCCTGTGCCTGCATCTATTGTCAAACCGGCAGGTGATGCTGAATAACTTCCACCCGCTGTGCCTGTTCTTGTTACCGGCTGTCCCGATCCAAGACTCTGACAAAATGGTGTTCCTGCATACGAGATTGTCGCCGCTGGTAATGTCGTTATTGTGATCGTATTGGATGCTGTTACTAAAGCACATCCTCCCGATGCTGCTATGGTATTGGTCACGGTATAGGTACCAGCCGTACTTGCAGCTAAGTTTACCTGTCCCGTTGCTGTGCTGACAAACACCAAGCCTGTTGTGGATGAAAACGTCCCTGCTACTCCCCCACCACTAAAAGTTGGAAATGGATTTGAAGCGTTTTGACAATAAGGCGTCCCGGTATAACTGAACGTTGCTACCGGTAAAGCCGTTATGGTTACCGATGTTGTCACAGGAACTGCAGTACAACCTCCGGATGCCGGAATAGTATAAGTCACCGTGTAGGTACCTGCTGTACTTGTACTTGGAGTTATAGCCCCGGTGCCGGAATTGATCGTTAGCCCCGCGGTCGAACTATAGGTGCCTCCAGTGTAAGCCCCTGTTCCATTTATTGTGACTGATTGTGGCGTGCTTATCGAAGTACAGAATGGAGAGCCCGCATAGTTGATCGTCGCCGTAGGAATAGCTGTCACAGTCACAGATGTTGTTGCAGTTACAATCCCGCACCCTCCCGAGGCAGCAATCGTATATGTAACAGTATAAGTACCTGCTGTACTGGAGCTGGGGGTTATCGCTCCTGTGCCTGCATCTATTGTCAATCCTGCAGGTGATGCTGAATAACTTCCGCCCGCTGTGCCTGTTCTTGTTACCGGCTGTCCGCCTGAAAGACTTTTGCAAAATGGTGTTCCTGCATACGAGATTGTCGCTGCTGGGAATGTGGTTATTGTGATCGTATTGGATGCTGTTACTAAAGCACATCCTCCCGATGCTGCTATGGTATTGGTTATCGTATAGGTACCTGCAGTACTTGCAGCTAAGTTCACCTGTCCCGTTGCTGTGCTGACAAACACCAGGCCTGTTGTGGATGAAAACGTCCCTGCAACTCCTCCGCCACTAAAGGTTGGTAATGGATTGGCTGCATTCTGACAGTAAGGACTACCAGTATAACTGAATGTTGCTACCGGTAAAGCCGTTATGGTTACCGATGTTGTCACAGGAACTGTAGTACAACCTCCGGATGCCGGAATAGTATAAGTCACCGTGTAGGTACCTGCTGTGCTCGTACTTGGAGTTATGGCCCCGGTGCCGGAATTGATCGTTAGCCCCGCAGTCGAACTATAGGTGCCTCCAGTGTAAGCCCCCGTTCCATTTATTGTGACTGATTGTGGCGTGCTTATCGAAGTACAGAATGGAGAGCCTGCATAGCTGATCGTTGCTGTAGGTATTGGTGTCACCAAGACTATATAATTTGTCACTGATCCCTGACATCCGGCTGCAGTGGGAGTAATTGCATAGGTGACTGTTCCTTGGGTCGTTTGAGTGGTGGAGATTGTTTGGACCGGAATGGTATTGGTTCCGTTTGCCAGGAAACCTGTTACGCCCGGTGTGGCTGAGGCTGTCCATGCAAATGTTGTTCCACTGACATTAGAAGAAAGGGTTACCAGTGTTGTGTTTCCTCCTGAACAAATAGTTTGGGTCAAGGGGGAGTTGGTTACCGTTGGTATCGGATTCAATGTAATCGTTACCGTAAAAGTGCTTCCAGTGCAAGTCCCTGCAGTCGGTGTAACCGTATAGGTAGCTGTTTGAACCGTATTTGTGGTATTGGTCAGTGTCCCTGAAATATTTAAAGCTCCGCTGCCTGAGACTCCTCCCGTAAATCCGCTACCGGAGGGAACAGGCCAGCTATAGGTAGTACCTGCAGGGACAATCCCATTTGTGCCATTTACTGGTGTTACGGTAAATCCTGTTCCACTGCATACAGTTGTTGTCATAGCTGTGATTGATGGCATCGGGTTGATGGCAATCATAGCAGCATTAGATTCATTTGTTGCGACATATGGGATGGGAGAAACATTGTTTGTGCTTGAAAGAACTGCATCTCTGTAAACATAATAAGTACCGGCGACGTTAAAGGGGGATACAGCTGTGGATGGAGTAAAAGTTGCTCCTGTGGCACCAGTTATTGAAGTTCTTGCTCCAGCCGGAGTCGTACTGTATGTCCACTGATAGCCAGTTCCGGAAAGACTTATACCTGTCGGAAGGGTTCCAAAAGAATCCCCGCTAATTGCAAGACCGGAATTCCCAAGACAAATATTTTGAATGGTATTTGTCGTTAAATTGTTTGCTAATATTTGGGTAAGGTTTTTAAAATATATCTCATTCAGACCTGCATTCTCATAATAATCATAGACCAAAGAGGATGCCCCCGTTAGACTAATTAAGACACCCGGTTTCAAAGTAAAGGCCTGGTCACTCCAATTGTTATATACCAAGTTACCATCTATTGCCAGACGACTTCCGTCATCTGATCCCAGATCCACAGAATATAGACCTTTGCTTGTTGTAACCATCCGGTATTTTACAGAAAAAGTCTCAGTGTAGATACTTGCCCTTGAAGTATCGTTTGAGATTACAGGTGTAAAACAGTAGGTACTACCACCAAAAGATTCATCAAAGAATTCTGCCTCAGTATAATATCCAATGTAGTTTGAAAAAGTCCCATTGTAAAGTACACCTGAATTGGTTCCGTCATAAATATGGCCAACCCATGCATTTGTCCCTGAAACCGTTTGGTTATCCAATGTATTGCTTCCCCCAAGAGCATTCACTATTACAGTAAGTCCGGAAGGAGTTACAGAGCTGCAATCACGTCTTTTATTTACCAGTACGCGGACCTCGCCGCTAAAAGCAGGTGTGAAAGTCACATAACAATTATTTGCCACGCTCGTACAAGGATTTCCTGTATTGCCGGATGAAAATGCAATTTGTGGACTTGATGGAGCTTTTTCCTGATAAACCGTCATCATTATAGGACTTGCAGGTGAAGTTGTGTTACAAGTATAAACCTCATAGGTAATACCTTGAATCACATTCATGGTAAAATACTGGTGCGACGTAAAAGTTGTTGAGACAGTTTGAGGATTTGAAGTGAAATTAACACAAGGCACTACATCAGCTATAGTTGGTACACTCCCGTCGTCAGAATACTGGCAAGGAGAAGGAGCGGCAGCCGGGTCCCCTATTTGAAAATCTCCAAACAGGGTAATTCCTGTGGCCTGGGTACTTGTCGATGATGTCGTGCCAACCGTTTGAGTAGTCCAGGTGGATGGAATATAATTTTGTACAATAAAATTTGATGTATTTGCTCCAAAATCAACATCTCCTGGTACGAAAGTAAATGTCGCATTGAAAGGTGTGATTCCGGTAACACCATTATTTATCAGAGTCCAATACCGATTAACACTTAATGATGGATTGATATCCGAGGTTGCGATCTGAGGATGATCGCCTTGTGTAGTATAACACGTAATGCTTCCAGTGCTGTTAGTGCTTGATGTAAGAGTAAGCGCAACAGGAGCATAGACAGAAGCATCTCCAACTTCAAAAGTCTTTGTGGTAGTGCCGGTCGTAATTCCTTTCTGGAAATTACCAAATACATAGGTCGTTGAACCTGCACCACTTACAGAGGCTGAATTCCCAAGTATAAGTGTGTTATTTCCAGTGCTTATTTTACCGTTGGTAAATGTCAATGTCCCATTGATTGTCGCACTAACTGATCCGCCTAATGCAAGTCCTGATGAATTGTTTAGAGTCAGATTATTAAATGTGGTGGAGGTAATCCCCTGAATATTTTGAACTGAAGTACCATTAAATGTAACTGTTCCAGAACCTTGTGTAAAAGTGCCACTGTTATTGAAATTCCCAGCCAGATACATTATTCCTGAAGTTGCAATTAGTGTCCCGGCGTTGATTGTAAGTCCATTCAAAGTAACCGGATTACTACCAAAACTCAGAGTACCTGCGCCTGACTTTGTCAAAGAGTTAGTGCCGGCTGTGATTGGTCCACCTATGGTAAGAGTACTTGCAGAGATTGTGGCAATTCGATCACCAGTCATACTAACTGCACCTGTACCAAGGTTTAGGGTATTTGTACCAGTAAAGATGAAATCGCCGGTAATTGAGAGAGGGTAATTAACGGTAGTTATTGCTCCGCTACTGGTATTTATTGTTCCTCCTGCTATGGTAAATGTTCCTGCAGTCGTGCCCAGGGCATTTGCATTATTGATATTCAGAGTACCTGAGTTAATTGTAACACCGCTTGTAAATGTATTTGCCTGACTTAAGGTTAATGTACTTGTCCCTGTACCACTGTAAAGGATACCTCCTGCAGTAGAGCCCCAAACACCCGTTTGGATAGTGTTCCCACTTCCATTGATTGAAAGAGTGTTTGCATTATTAGTGACTCCAGGTAAGCTTAATTGTGTCGTTCCACCTCCGGCAGGGTTATTTATAGTAAATGTAGGTGTACCGGTAAATGTGGTTGCTCCAAAGGTAATCCCTGCTGTTCCACTATTAACATTACTTCCGCCAGCTATTATTAATGAATAAGCTCCAACACTTAATGTGCCTAACGTGAATGTATTCCCGGCGCCGGTTGAATTTACGTCGGTTGTTATTTGAGAGCTTGCATTGACCGTCGTATTCCGGCCGAAGGTTAAATTTGTTCCCGAGGGATTTGTCAGCTTCAGAATACCTCCGGATAAGGTCAAGGTTCCTGCACCAAGTGCAGCAGCATTTGAAGTTCCAATGACCGTCCCGCTATTTAAAGAAAGAACACCTGTAAAAGTATTTGCCTGATTCAATGTCAGTATGCCACTGCCACTATATGTTATACCTCCGGAACCACTCCCAAACACCCCTGTCTGAATGACATTTCCACTACCATTAAAAGTCGTTAAGAATGTTGAATTACTCACTGCCGCTATACTTAGCTGTGCAGTACCACCATTCGTTGGATTGTTAACAGTGTAGGTTGGCGCATTGGTATGCGTTACAGCACCAAATGTCACCCCTGCAGTTCCACTATTCACATTATTACCGCCGGTTATTGTCAATGTAAAAGCCCCGATGCTTAGTGTTCCTAAAGTGTAAGTATTCCCTGCACTTGTAACAGTTACATCTGTTGTTATTTGCGAATTTGCACTGACTGTTGTATTTCGATTGAAGCTTAAATTTGTTCCGGATGGATTAGTAAGGTACAAAGTTCCACCGGACAGGATCAATGTTCCTCCACCAAGAGCTGCAGCACTTGAAGTTCCAACAACCGTTCCGCTAATTACGGTGAGTGCGCCAGTAAATGTATTGGCCTGATTTAAGGTTAGTGTGCCTGTGCCATTATATGTAATGCCTCCGGAACCATTACCAAACACCCCGGTTTGAACAACATTTCCGCTACCCTTGATTGTTGTTAAATATGTTGAATTACTAACTGCAGCCAAACTTAGTTGTGTGATTCCACCACTTGCAGGATTATTTATGGTGTAAGTAAGGGTACCAGAATGCGTAACTGAACCAAATGTAATTCCTGCAACTCCAGAATTAACATTACTACCGCCAGATATTGTCAATGTAAAAGCCCCGATGCTAAGTGTTCCTAAAGTATAAATATTCCCCGCCCCAGTAACAGTCACATCAGTTGTTATTTGCGAATTTGCACTCACCGATGTATTTCGATTGAAGGTTAAATTTGTTCCGGACGGATTAGTAAGGTACAGAGTTCCACC
The DNA here is from genome assembly GCA_963800585.1 of uncultured Bacteroidales bacterium. GTDB lineage: Bacteria > Bacteroidota > Bacteroidia > Bacteroidales > FEN-979 > FEN-979. The sequence continues at coordinate 469,349 of CAWDBP010000007.1, read as the reverse complement.
GGACAGGATCAATGCTCCTCCACCAAGAGCTGCAGCATTTGAAGTTCCAACAACCGTTCCGCTACTTACAGTAAGTGTGCCAGTAAATGTATTGGCCTGATTTAAGGTTAGTGTGCCAGTGCCACTATAGGTAATGCCTCCGGAACCATTACCAAACACCCCGGTTTGAATGACATTTCCGGCACCCTTGAATGTTGTCAGGTATGTTGCATTACTAACTGCACCTAAACTTAGCTGTGTGGTACCACCATTTGCAGGGTTATTTATAGTGTAGATCACAGTATTCGTATGTGTAACAGAACCAAATGTAATTCCTGCAACTCCAGAATTAACATTGCTACCTCCAGATATTGTCAGAGTTAGATTTCCTATTGAAAGTGTACCAAGGGTATGATTTATTCCAGTGCTCGATGAAGTCGCCTTGTCTGAAAGAATTGTAGATGATCCACTAACAGTGATATTATAAGCGTTGACTGTTGCATCTGTTGCTAAATCAAGAGTGCCTCCGCTAATTGTCAATGCCGATCCTGCAGCACCCAGTCCTGAAACATTACTTAAGATTAAAGTGCCTGCACTCAGTGTTCCTCCTGATATCGTATTTGTTCCCGAAAGCTTCAATGCACCAGTACCTGCTTTCGAAATCCCATATGAGCCGGTAGCGCTAATTATTCCCGAAATTGTAAATTCTACGTTCGAAAAACCATCATCTGCAACAGTAATAGTCCTTGTCGCAGCACCCAAAGCGAGGGGTGCAGTTATCGAAGCACCGGTCGTAATCGCACCTGAACCAGTATAATTTACGGTTATATTACCACCAATAGTCAATTGGCCTGGTCCTGTAATGGCTGAACCAGTTCCTCCTCCAACTGATTCAAGTGTAATACTTGTAGGAGTTGTAAGAGTGTATGTTGACAGAGCAAGTGTTGAAGCTGCACGCACAGTTAAGGTTCCACTCAGTATTGTGCTGGCTGATAGGGTTTTTACATTCCCTCCTCCTCCACTTATAATAAGATTTCTGTAAGACAAAAGACCTGCAGGGGAATTTAAAAAAGTAAAACTGGTAGCACTTTGATAATCGACCGTTGCTCCTGTACCGGTAAGGGTCATATTATTTGTACCCCCCGTTCCGATAGTGAATGGTGTGGCACTGGTTAATTGAAGTACCGGACTGCTTGATCCCATCGTATATGCCGATGTTGAATTAACAGGTGTAACTGTAGTTATACCGGCAGCTGTAACCGTTCCACTTGTATGAGTAAATGTACAATTATTTGCATATGTACTATAACTACTATTTATCGTTATATTGTTTGTAACAGTAAGAGCATTAATGGTAGAAGCAAAACCTGTAGTTCTGGTTCCTGTTGGAATTACTGTTGTTCCAACAACAAATGAACCACAAGATAAGGTTCCAGTCCCTGTTATGGTACAGGCGATATTCGCTGTTGTACTGCTATTTATTGTTACTGCACCTGTTACCGCTAAGGTTACACCTGTGATTGTTAATGTTGCGTTCCCTGAAAATGTCACCGATGCCAGTGAATAAGCAGGAGTAACAGACAGCGTAGGTTGATTTGTTCCAGGTGCAATTATAACGATATCACCACTTGCAGAACCCGGGTTGCCATTAGGTGACCAATTTGTTGTCGTGGCCCATACAGTATTGGTAGCGCCTGTCCAGTTATAAGTTGTAGCAAATGTTTTATCAGGAATAATAGAGAGTTGAAACAGCAAGAAAATACTTATAGAAAGGGTAAATTTTCTCAAGGTCATTTTTTAGTCTGTTTTAAATCCCGGATGGCTGATCGTTTTAAGAGATAACTGTTCTTTTTCACAGATTTCCCTTCCATAATTGCCTAATAATCAGCCCAAGTATTATGATGCTGATCATTGTATTGAGTATTAACACTATTTTCATCACCGTGATTTTCAGAACTATAATTTTAATTTAATTAACTCAGTACTACGGGAAACGTTACTTACCTCCGCCAGAGATTTATTGTAATGTCAAAACAGCTTCGGCGAGTTTCGTTGCTTTTTCTTCCATTGGTGTTGAAAAAACAAGACGTATACTTCCTGAATGGTAATCAATCCCATTCTTCTTTGCTAAATCAAGCCAAACCTGACGTAATAAATTCGGAGAATATACGGCAATTCCTTTTATACTTCCAACCGAAGTGATTTTCCCTCCTGGTGCTATATAATCTGCAGTTATATCACCAAAAACAGACATATTGCCTGAACGGTCTATTGTGAACTTCAAAACGGGTATGGAATCTTTTAGGAAAGAAAGAGAAAGATTTGACAAAGCAGCCTTAGTCTCAGACGGCCCAACACGAATGATCACTGGAATTGTTATTCCGAAAACAGCAGTAAGTTTAACGGCTATTGTTGTTGAATCTTTAGGTGTCTCTTCACCAAGAGGTTTTTCATCCGTTACAGCCCTGAAGTAAATATGAGACCGGTATTCACCGGGTTGAAGATCACTTGTCTTTGTAAGTTGAATTTTGATAACCTGAGCTTCATTTGGTCCAAGGGTAACCATCCGTGGAAAAAAACGAAGAAATTTATCAGCAAATCTCTGTCCTGAATCAGGTTCCGTTATAGTCTCAAAACCACCATCCTCTTTCATCCTGATCTGAACAAAAGAAATTACATATTTTGCTGTATCTTTACCAGTGTTTGCAAGGTTAAGTTCCTGTGATTTTTTTTGTCCGTCAAACACTATACGGCGTGGAGTTATTAAAAGATTTCCCTGTGCAATCGTAAGAGATGATTGCATGACAAAAAATAAAATCATCATAAAACAAAATGAACCAATCGAACAATATTTTCCGAAAGATTCAAAGTTGTAATCAAATTCTTTTCTCATAAGTTTCATAATAGATTGTACCGTGCAAACTTAAGTCTTTTTTTCCGATTGGCAATGGATAATAAAATTATTGTTCTTGTTCATCCTAACATTGAACAAAAACAAAGGTTTTCTCTAAATGATAATTCATTGACAATCACAAATGTTTATCACACTGGATTATCATTAATTGTAATGGAATGTGATATTATAAGTGCCTTTATACATTCCCACTGGATTTTCCCGGTAATCTCCCACAATAAGGGTCGCACCAACATTCACTTGTTGTTTCCCGTTTTGTGGAATAGCCACATTACTCTGCTGAGCTAAATCTGTCATCCAGCTTGTTACTGTCATCTTTCCTGATGTTATAGAATTAGTGAGAGTTATAGGCTCTTTTGGTAATTCCACTGAAATGAATGCATTCGGCTCACCCGTGACAAAAAATCCTCCCGGATTATCCGTTCCGGCAATAACTTTTACTGTTCCGGTAGTAGACCGGTTTCCCTTTGGTGTCAAAATTACTTTTCCACCAGTAGTCTGAGGAGAAAATTGACCAAAACTCAATTGAGATATTTCTGTTGCTGTAAGCGTCGAAACCACTTCAGCAGTTATATGTCCGACAACGGTTACTTGGGCCGGAAGGCAAATGGTAATGCCAAAAGAGATAAAAATTATTATCAGACAATTTTTAATTATTTTCATTACCCTTTTTAAAAAGTCCTTTGTTTTTTTGTCCAGATATTAAAAAGCGCCGCTTGTAACCAATGAATTTATTGAGATTCAATTTGTTGAATTTCTCCCGGACATATTTAGTATCAAAGGGTGTGCCAAATTATAAGTTAAAAAAAATCACCCGGCTATCAAATAATCATAAGCCTTATATTCAACATGATATGAATAAATTACAAATGAAACTTCTTTTTATATAATAAAATAAAAATAATTAATTCAATTAAAACTCAGTAAAATCGCACATTTGTGTGATATTACGGTATGAAGATCTTATAATCACAAAATTGATCATTAATTGGGTCGATGGAACTTCTGTTAAAATCATAACAATCTATCTAGCAAAAAAGTCCGATTTTTGTAAAAAATATCCTATGTACTCCAGGAAAGAAAAAAACAACCCGGGTGATAAGCCGAAACGTACCGAATTAAAAGAGCTGGGTGAATTCGGATTGATAGAGCATTTGTCAAAAGATATTGTATTAAAACATGCCGGCACCGTCAGAGGAATCGGCGATGATGCTGCTGTTATCGACACCGGGAATAACCTGTTGCTGCTTTCAACCGATCTTCTCCTGGAAGGCGTTCATTTCGACCTTACTTACATGCCACTGAAACACCTGGGTTACAAGGCAGCTATTGTTAACATATCCGATATTGCCGCCATGAATGGCATCCCAAAACAGATGACCATTTCTATTGCTGTCTCAAACCGGTTTTCACTGGAAGCCATTGACGACTTGTACCAGGGAATTCGTACGGCCTGCGATAAATACAATATCGACCTGGTGGGTGGAGATACAAGTTCCAGTGTATCCGGATTGCTGATCTCTGTCACCATTATTGGTGAAGCTGCCAGGGATGAGATCGTTTATCGTAATGGTGCAAAGGAAGGTGATTTGCTCTGCGTAACGGGTGATCTGGGCGGAGCCTATGCCGGCCTGCTTCTCCTGGAACGTGAAAAACAGGTGTTTAAAGTCAACCCAAATATGCAACCCGAACTAACAGGAAATGAATATGTACTTGCCCGGCAATTGAAACCAGAGGCTCGTACCGACATTCGTGACCTTTTCAAAGAAACAAGAGTGTTGCCAACTTCCATGATCGATATTTCGGACGGGCTGGCTTCTGAAGCTCTCCACCTCTGTCTTCAGTCAAATACAGGGTGTAATATTTATGAAGAAAAAATCCCTATTGACGATGAAACCCGGAGACTTGCGCTCGAGTTCAATATTATTCCATCTGTATGTGCCTTAAACGGAGGTGAAGATTATGAATTGCTTTTTACTGTCAGACAAACCGATTATGATAAGATCAGGAATATTCCGGATATTTCAATTATAGGGCATATGACGGCTTCCGGCAACGGAAAAAACCTCATTACACCTGACGGGAAAACTGTAGAACTCACTGCCCAGGGATGGGATGCGTTTAAGACAAGGGTCTAATATTGTAGAAATGATTTATTCAAAGAGAAATTTATTCAAGTCCCTCAGCCGGAATGACGCTTGCATAATATTTATTCATTATTGAATATGAACATGCTTGAACATCGATCGCAAAAATGGTCCTGCGGCCATATTTCAGGTCTCTTGTTGCACATGCATCTTCTACAACAATACATTTAAAGCCAAAATCATAAGCTGCCCGGGTTGTAGCTTCTACACACATCTGGGTTTGCATTCCGCAGATCACTAGGCGTTTGATCTTTCGCGTTATGAGATAATTTAACAGATCAGTGCCATTAAAGCTATTGGCCTCCTTTTTGGTAATGACTTTTTCTCCGGGCAATGGAGCTACATTTTTATGGATCGGAACACCGCCTGCATGCTGAATGTGAATCACAGGAAGGCCCTGGTTTCTGAACATTTGTAAAACTGTCGCAGTCTTTTCACTTGCCGCTTCAGGATTTACAAGAGGCACATGCCCACCCGGGAAATAGAATTCCTGGACGTCTATGATAAGCAAGGCAGTGGGCAGGGTATCAACTTTGATCTTCACTTTAACAGGGTCCTGGGCAAATAAATTTCCTGTCCCGATCAAAAACAATAAGCTTGCTATGATAATAATTTTTCTCAGTTTAATAATATTTCCCATTTCTTCTTTATTACTTTGTTACTCTGTTAATCTTTCTCACTTCGAAACAACAATCACCTGGAACGAATCGGGATCATAATCTTTTTTTATATCATTGAATTCTGCAGTTGGAAGATAGATTGACTGTTGGGCATAATTGCAGAGGAGGGTCCGGGCTCCCCGCTTGGTTACAAGTGTTTGTTCTTTCGTATACTTGTCAGGAGTATCCTGATGTATTACGGTTACAGTTCCTTCCCCATTACTGGTAAAGATCTCATTCAAAGCAGGCATATAACAAACTCCTTCGCAATGCATTCCAATAGGGATCGTGGTTACTACCTGGCCGGAAAAACGGTCTAATACAATCAATTCGTTGGTACCGTTGCAACCAACAAAAAGAATATCGTTTCCCTTATCGAGTGCCATGCCGATGGGTCGTTTGTCAGATCCAATAGGCAACATTCTTCTGATTTCCAGTGTCACAGCATCTATCATGGCGACTATCCCAATGTTTTCAAGGTTCACATAAATATTTCCGCTAACGTCAGTCAGTGCAAATGAAGGACTCCCACGTAAAGCAAGAGTTGATTTTACTTCGTCGCTCTCAGCATCTATGACTGTGATGCTGTTTCCTTTAGAGTTAAAAGCAAACACCCGTTCAGAGAACTGATCAAACAGAACGGCATCCGGATTCTTTCCTGTAGGGATCCTGTCCATGATATGGTAATCATTCAGATCAAAAACGATCAATGAATCAATTTTTCCTGCCGTAATGAATCCTTTGTTAAACTCACGAGCTATTGTGATACAGTGTGCTCCAGGAGTGTGATTTATGATTCCCGCCTGTTTACCGGTTTTTATGTCGAGAACCTGAACACAATCGCCATGTGTAACAAATATCTTCTGTGTGCCATTATCCAGCGCCATATTGTCCCATGTCCCATTCCCTGCAACCGGTATGATTTTCTGGATCTTAAATTCATTTGACGCATGCTGCGCTAAAAGTCCCGGGATTGATAAAAGGAAAAATATGATGACAATACTGCAAATCTTCATACAATTAATTTTATACAAATTTAGTAACTTTGTTATTGCAAAAACGAACCCGCATTGGCAAACATGCAAGGATCACTGAATAAATATTTTTCTCACCTTGAACCCATTGTCAGGAATTTACCTCAAAAACCAGGGGTGTATCAGTATTTCGATGATAAAAACAGGATCATCTATGTTGGGAAAGCCAAGAATCTGAAAAAACGGGTGAGTTCTTATTTCAATAAGATCAATTCTGTTAGCGGGAAATTGCAGATGCTGGTCAGAAAAATTGCAGATATCCGGTACATCGTAGTTGATACAGAGCAGGATGCATTTTTATTGGAAAACAACCTCATTAAAAAATATCGTCCACATTATAATGTTGCTTTAAAGGACGATAAAACATTTCCCTGGATTTGTATTAAAAATGAACCTTTTCCCCGTGTTCATTCCACACGCCACGTGTTGCGTGACGGGTCCATCTATTTTGGTCCCTATGCAAATGTGAAGCTGATGCATACCTTGCTGGACCTTTCGCGCCAGCTTTACCCTCTCAGGAATTGCAACCTCAATCTGACCGAAAAGAATATCAAATCAGGCAAATTCAAGGTTTGCCTCGAATATCATCTCGGAAACTGCAAGGGACCTTGTGAGGCCCTTCAAACCCGGGAAGACTATGACCTTTCCATTGCCTCCATAATAGAGATCATAAAAGGTAACCTCCAGGCTGTGAACCGGCAATTGAAGGATCTTATGATGGAATACGCCGGAAAGATGGAATTCGAAAAAGCTCATCTTATCAAGGAGAAATTAGAATTGCTGGAAAAATTCCAGAGCAAATCAACAGTAGTTAACCCGGCAATCAATAATGTTGACGTTTTCTCTATTCTCTCTGATATTACATCGGCCTATGTAAACTTCATGAAAGTGATGAATGGCGCTATCATCCAGGTCCACACTATTGAACTGGTTAAGAAACTTGATGAAACTCCGGAAGAACTGCTCTGCCTTGCTGTAACTGATATCCGTCAACGGTTCGAGAGCCAGGCACCGGAGATTATCATTCCATTTGCTATTGAATATGATTTCCCCGGCATAACCCTCACAATTCCGAAGATCGGCGACAAAAAGAAACTGCTCGAACTGTCGGAAAGGAATGTAAAATACTACCAGCTGGAAAAGGAAAAACAGAAAGAGCTGGTAGATCCCGGACATCGAACTAAACGTGTTCTCGACCAGATGATGAAAGACCTGAGGATGACTGAACAACCAGCTCATATTGAATGTTTCGACAATTCAAATATCCAGGGAACATACCCCGTTGCTTCCATGGTTTGTTTCCGTGAAGCAAAACCAGACAAGAGTGAATACAGACATTTCAATATCAAGTCGGTGGAAGGGCCCAATGATTTTGCCTCGATGGAAGAGATTATTTACCGCCGTTATAAGCGTTTGCAGGAGGAAAATGTCCCTTTGCCACAACTTATAATTGTTGATGGAGGAAAAGGCCAGTTAAGCGCTGCAATGAAAAGCCTGAATAAACTTGGTTTGAATGGCAAAATGACAGTAATTGGGATTGCAAAGAAATTAGAAGAGATCTATTATCCTAATGACCCACTTCCATTGTACCTGGATAAACGATCCGAGACGCTGCGAATCATCCAGCAGATGCGGGATGAAGCACATCGTTTCGGAATCACACATCACAGGCAGAAAAGGGACAAAGGCACGATCAAGGCTCAGCTAACCGGGATTGAAGGAATTGGGAATAGCATTAACCAGGTTTTGTTACGGAAGTTCAAATCAGTGAAGAATATTAAAATTGCAACCATGGGGGAGCTTCAGGAAACAATCGGGAAAATAAAAGGTCAGGTTGTTTATAAGCATTTTCATCCTGAGGAGAATTAATTCTTTTTTCTTTTATTAAAGAGAACAAAGATCCACCAACCCAGGAAACATCCGACGACATTTGCGATAAAATCATAAATGGAACATTGTCTGCCGATAACTAACTGTGTTCCCTGTAACAATTCTGTTATTGCCCCAAGAAAAACCCCAATATTCAAAGCAAGGATTGTGGTAAACCAGTAAGTCTGTGGTTTGAAGTACTGTTTCCTCAAACCGTGGATAAGAATGAACACCAGTGCACTGAAGAGAAAAATATGTACAAGTTTATCTGGCTGGAAAAGATCCAGGTAAGAAGGAACTACCGGGATTATCGATCCCGGAATACAGGTCAGTACAAGGATGACAATAATCCACAATATCCCCGGTAAATGATAACGGAGGAAATTCTTCAAAGGAAGTGAAAATTTAAATATGGGGATTAACCACCAATATGAACCGAGTAATCAGCCGGTGAAAGCAACTGCTCAATCTCCTTTGGATCATTTATTTTAATCCTGATCACCCAGCCTGTCTCATATGGATCCTGGTTAAGAATTTCGGGTTTCGAAGTAAGAGAATCATTGAATGCAAGAACTTCCCCGCTAACAGGCATGTAGATATCGGATACCGTTTTTACGGCTTCTATAGTTCCGAAAGCTTCGCCTTTTTGCAGGATCTCCCCTAAGGTTTCTACTTCAATGAAAACGATATCACCCAATTCATGCTGTGCATGATCGCTGATCCCGACAAGGCCTTCATTGCCTTCTACCTTCAGCCATTCATGATCTTTTGTGTACTTTAAATTTCCGGGTACGTTCATAAAATTGTGGTTTATTTATTTGAGCATCAAAAATAGTCTTTTTTAGAAAATTCTTAAAATCTTTCTCATTTTATTTGTCATTATTGCGCAAGCGTAAATCGGAGAGTAAGTCCGCCCTTTGTGTTGGAAGTGTAATATTGGTTGGACACATATGGCGAATTGATGATCTTATCAAAATAAAAACGGAGGGTGAACCGTTGACTGAGATTGTAATCGACAGTAAAGTGGATTGAAATTACCTGCTGACCAGTTGAGATTTGATTGATTGTCTGATCGAGTTGTCTAAGAACGGTCATGTTTCGGGCAATTGAAAAGTCGGCCTTGATGTTCAGATCACTCTTATAGTTACTCTTTTTCCCAGCCGTCCCTAACGAGATAAAAGAAAGGCGGACGTTCTTAAAACGGTAACCAAGGCCAACGATAATTTCATTGGTGAAGATCTCCGTAAGCTGGTCGTTATCAAAACTGAAAGCCAGGTTACGTGAGCGTTTCCATTCAAAAGAGGATAGAAGGCTATTTACCCAACCCATGTCTATTTTGATTAACGGGTTAAAATTCTCAGTGAGAGAAACCACACCAATCTGGTCCTTGGGAATGAAATTTCCGGAGTTGTCAAATTGTGATGGATATCCATTTTTTTCCTGGTATTGGATATTTGTAGTATACGATCCTACTGAATAAGTCGATGAATATGCATGTGAAATAGTAAGGGTTCGCAGGATTTTTTTTATCACCCGGATCTTTGCCAGTCCATCATAGGTAATTCTCCAGTTCGGAAGCGGAATGCTTGGAAATGCTGTCAAGCCTATTTTTGAAGGATTTCGTCCTGAATAGGCCGCCAGGAAAGCAGTATTTAAAACTTCCTGGTTATTTGAACCATAGCCGACAGGGTAACCGGTGCTATCTACTTTCCCTGTCGACCAGGGATTTCTGGCAGAGTACCGCTGGGCAATTTGAAGACGGTAAGCCTCCATCTTGTCAAACAGCGGGGAAATGGCTTTTTCGCCATTCTTTGTAAAACTGGTGCCGATCATGAGATATGACATGGTAAAGCTTCCATTATCCATGGGTGAGTAGGATACAAACCTGCCAAGGGTGTCGGAATATCTATAATATTCCTGGTGGGATTGTGTATATGTGCGCAAGGCGGAAAGTTCTATCTTCAGATCCGGTAAGGGCTCGAGAGTAGCTGAAAGCGATAGGTTGTCATTGTACTTATTCAAATAGGGTTGTACCTGCAATGAGTCCCTGATCATCCATGCCTCCCCTCCTGGCCGGATATCTTTTTGGCTTCCAAAAATAAAACCAAGACCTGGTGCATTTAATCCCCAGTTATTTCCGAGGGCATTAGGAACAGGCGTAAATCCCGGGATCACGGTCCCCGCACCCTGGGTATAATTGACCCCTACGCTGCGGATACATGTCAGGATATAGAAAGCTCCATCCTTAATTAACTTACCAAAATTGAACCCGGAAGTTGTTTTTTTCAGGCTGTCGATCTTTGCCTGAGTTTTGTCCGGTTTAGTATTTCTCAGGGATTGATTTGGGTTCTGTTTCCCAGAAGCCGTGGTGGCTTGAAGGAGTTTTTTCAGGTATGGTACTTTGTTATAAATGTTCATGAAGGACAATTTCCCGTTCAGTACTTTTGTGACTGAATTTTCTATTGTATTCCCTATCTCTGATTGCAGTGAGGTTGGGCTGCCGGTCCAGTGGTAGCTTGCCTGGTATCCTGCAGTCACTGATATCCATTCAAAATAGGGTATTTTGGAAAATGGAAGGTCATACGTTCCGGAAAACTGCTGGTTATAATTATTCATGGTACCAAAAGAAAAGATCTGATTCCAAATCTGTTTCTGGTTTGAATGATCGATCTGTCCAGGGGGTTCATTCACAAAAGCATTTGCATTAGCCACAAGTGATAACTTGAGGGATTTTGAAAAATCGTATTTAAGATCATAAACCCTCGACCAGTTCCATGATTTTATAAAATTGGTTATCATGGGGATATCCGCAGTGCTTTTATTTCTGAATTGCTCTTCTTCGAATTGGCGATTCATATCGGTACGGAAAGAAAACGACCGGGGAAGATAATTGAGATTGAAATCGGTGATCAACCTGTAAGCTTTGTGACGGGTGAGTAATTTTATTTTGCCGAAAGGCATAAAACTCTTAGGGATAGTAGAATAGTTGTACCCTAACCCACCTGAATATTTCTTCTGAAGATCGTACGCTATATCAGGATTTCGTTGGAACACCTCGGAATAAGCGTAGCTGATATTAAAGTTCTCAATGTCGTAAATTTTGGGCTTTTTATCTTTCTTCCGGTCTTTCCTGACATTCATCAGGTTGAAGTTTTTTCGTTGCGTATAATCTTCCGATGCTGCCCGAACTGAATCTTTCTGGCTTTTTGTAGCATAGGAATTAAGAACATCTTTAAAGAGGGCATCAGGATTGAGGGGATCGTATTTGGGGGTGCTTTCGAGAAGTGAATAATCAAAATGCATGGGTATACGAATGCCTGATTTTTCGGGGAAGAATTTTCCAAGTTCAAGATCAGTAGTAATTCCAAATCCTACAGTAGATTCGAGGGTTCTCTGAGTTTGTTTATCTTCCAGGGATCCGAATCCATCACTCATGTATGAACCGGTTAGCTGAACCCGCCCGAGATCGGCAAGATCGGCTGCAATGCGTGCCGTTGCCGCCCATCCACCACTTTTATTGAAATCGGTAAGACGAAGTTCATCCACCCAGATCTCTGCACTCTTAGGTTGACCGTCATCATCCGTTGACTGGCTGGTTTTTTTAGGATTCCTGATCCCGATCATGATGGCTTCCACATCACTGATGGAAGGAGATCCGACTACTGTTATATGATTTTCGCCGTCGTTTTCAACAAACGGGGTAGTATTTGAAATGTTGCTTCCGGTTGCTCTCATTGCAACATTCCGGTCTTCTTTAGCCTGCACCAGCCGGGCCAGGTCTATGTTAAATGCATTCGCATCAGGCCAGATTCCACCCGGATTGCTTGCAGTGGTTCCCCAAGCCGTGAAGTGCAATGGGATTTCGTATTCATAATAGTTTAATGTTAAGTCGGAACCAACCCGCATGAAAATCGTGAGGTCACCATTCTTGACGTTCTGATTGCGGATTAACTGTTCAGCATGGACAAACATCTGAAGCTTTTTAAACTGGCGAAAATCAAACTGACAGGTTTTAAAAACAGCGCGAGAATCTCCGTCCACAAGGTTGCCAACCTTCAAGGACATTGACTGTTCGTTTAGTTGTTGTTGGTTTGTAGATCCCCAGTTTGTTTCACGTGAGATGCCCGGGGGCATCACATAGGGAATAGGCTGCTTGCTGCCATTCTCTTCGATACTTACCGTAGAAACCTCTAAAGTCGTTTTATTCTGGGTGTTGTCAGGGATGTACTCACCGGGTTGAAGAAGATCGTATTGGTATGTAAGCCATTCTCCCCTGGTAAGATCAAGTGTCGCAAAACGACAAACAACATTTTTTTGAAACCCCTTGAAGAACATACGCATAAACCGGATAGAGGTAAATCCCTGGATATTACCCACAGTCTTATCCGGAGTACGGATGGGAATTTTGAATTGGTACCACCGGACATTGCCCTTTGCTCCATTGGCCAATGGAATATCAGTAGCATGGTACATATCCGTAATGTAATTTTGTCCTACCTTCATCTTACCAGGATTGAGGTGAACCACGTACTGGTAATAGCCCTCATTTTCACTCAGTGTATTATCATTATTAATGTCTTCAACATTTGGGAGGGTAGTCGACATGGTGGGATATTTTTCCGGTGAATTATCGGATGCGGGCGAGTTACCTTCAACCCCGGCATAATTTTTATATCTTTCAAGAATACTGGAATATTGAGATTCATTATCATAGTCGGTTCCCCGGAAATAATGGAAATCATCGGACGAAGGATCTTTAAGTGCCAGCTGATACGCTTGTGAATTTACCCCGTAGAGGTTGGCAATTTTTTTCAGGTAAGTCGTATCAAAGAATGTACGTTCATCGGCATCGCTTAACCCATCATACCCCACATCCTGGTACTGTCGTGAACCTGGAGTATTATCAAATGCATTTACCAGTGCCTGAATACTGGGGACCCTGCCCCAGATTGTCGTATCTACATTGGTAACAACACTGGAGATAGGTAACCCGTTTTCAAAAGACTTCATTCCATCGCGGAGAATATCTTCAGAAACATCGCCAAGGTTGAAATAAAGATCACCGGAGATGGTGGAATCACTCGCAAACGGATCCATCATCCAAAATTCAATATACTGGATATTGGCAGCATCAAAATCAGTGGGTTCTATTGCCCGCATCATGCCGCCCCACCTGGTCTCAGGAGCGTTAAGTGTTCCGTCACTGGCAACTCCTTTTGAAACGGCAGTGGGTCTGACATCGTAATTGTAAGGTCCCCGGTCAGAAGGATAATATGCCAGGTTTAACACTGCCATGTTCACCGGTACTCCGTTCAGTGGTTGCTTATTCGGGAAAACCTCAGTTTCCCATACCTGCCGTACATAGTTTTTAGAAAGCTCCGTATTATTGACATTGGGAGGGATCAGGTTCTGGTTCTTGTCGTAAAACAAAGGGTCGATAATATACCATGAAAGTTTTGCCCTGTTGAATCCATAAGCAAGACCGGTTCCTGGAGCAGCTTCGGGGAACATGGAAGGAGTAATTTGTCCCTGCGGAGTACTGGCCAGGAACCAGGTTCCGACATTTTTCAGATCGATCGTCGAACTTGCACCTTCAAAATCATCGATGTAGGAAGTACCACTGCTTCCAATGGATTTTGAATGTCCTGGGATGAACTGTGCAAATTCAGCATCAACCGCTATCTTTGAAACCGTCTTTGTGTGAATAAATGGCAGCATATTCACGATCCGGGTGATGAGCCTTGACTCAGTCCTGTATGTAAGATTCAATCCCCACATTGTATTCGAAAGTGGTTCATCTCCATAATTGACTTTCTGCGTAAGTGGTTGTTCATTCAGGTTGAGTATGGTTCCCCCGATGATAAAATCCTTGTTAAACTTGTAATCAAAATGAGCACCCATCAACCGTTTGGTCTGGATGTTGTACATCTGGTTACTTTCCAATGAGATGTTGATTGGTGTACCGGAGTTGAGGATCCCTTCGTTGATGATTCTGACCCTTCCAAGTGTATAATCAACAGTATAATCCACATTCTCCGTTAGTGGAACTCCTCCAGCTGTTACCTTCACAGATCCCTGGGGAACATTCAATGCATTGAGTGAAATCTCTGATCCTACAGAGGATTTGAAAGAACCCTGAATTAGAAATTTATTTTTATCTGTATATTGTTTTGCCGTGGTAGGTGTCACGGTGTACAAGGAATCAAAGCAATATTTGTTTGCCAGGTTTAATGAATTCTGTGGGTCATTTGGGTCATAGATGGAATCTCTGAGGTCAGCGCCGAATGGTTCGAGTGAAGGAAAGAAGATCCTTCCATTTGAAGCCTGGATAGTGCCTCCTCCGGTTGCAGCACCGTCGAGAAAATCGAACATCCCGTCGGAAGGCGGATTCATCTGCTGATTCAGATTGTCAAAGCCCATCACACGTAAAAGAGGGGAACCACTTATTCTGCTTTCAGTGAGGTATGCAGTGGGTACCGCATTCTTGTTACCGGAATACAAAATGTTTAAAAGGAAATTCTGGTTTTGAACCTGATATGCATTGAGGGTGTAAACATTTTTCATCATCAGGTTCCATAATGGGATCCTTGTATTCAGGGCGGTACTTCTGAGAAGCTTCACGATGAGGCAGGAAGGGGCATTGATCCCCTGGTTAGCAAACTCTCCCACCTGGTATACTGTTGTATCGCCGATTAATTGATATTGGTAAGCCACCGCAAGCGTCTGGCCAGGGTTCAGGGTAGTATTCAATGAAATGAATCCCAGTTTGGGATTAAAGGAATATTCTGTGGGAAGCAGTTTACGGGCGCTTTCGACTTTTTCGTAGTCCAACCCGGAAGTAAGATTAAAATTTTGTGCAAGATAACTGCTTACCTTATTGATGTTCCTTACATAAACTGAATCCGAAGGATGAGGCATTATCACCTGGATCAAATCATTGGATTTATTTGAAGGATTCGTCTTCCCGTAAGCACCCGTAAACCTCTTGTTGTAAGGATTATTTTCACCAAGATCCTGGAATGCAACTATGTTCCGGTTATCAGTTACCGCTGCACCAACATTAGTTACCCAAACTTCCATACGAACAATATTGACACTTGAAGAAACAATTGGAAGTGTTTTAAGGGCTCCCTTGTATTTGTTGCGGAACGCCTGTGCTACAAAAAAGTGCCGGTCAGCTTCATAAGTATTGGATGGTATTGAAAATTTCGTGGTTTGTGCATTTCCCTGGAGAGTGATGTTCTTGGTTTCACTTTTCTGCTGCGAATAGAGGGCTGTCATCGTCAACCTTCCAAAGCGCAGCTTAGCTTTAATCCCAAACAGGCTCTCACTTCCTTTGATCAATGTGCTGTTTAAAGGCAGATCCACATCCCCGGCCTCGATCGATTGGACGATATCATCTTCCTTCCCTTCATATTTCAACTTTAATTTATTCTCAAAATCAAAGGTCGCTTCAGTATTGTAACTGGTTTTGAATTCGATCTTATCTCCTATCTTGGCAATTACATTCATCTGGATTTTCTCGTTGAAATCGAAATTTGTCTGCCTTCGCAGAGTCGTGTTCAACATCGGGTCGTCCCGGCGATTGGAAATGAGCCCAAAGGTGATCTCCGCTGACCCCTGGGGACGAATATCAACGGTATTATTGCCAAAGATCGTTTCAAATACTTTTCCCCCAATATGTAACTTCGGGATAACTCCTGTTTTGTTATCCATACTTGCTGCCTCTGCCCTTTCTTTCCAGTATTTCTGCAGCATCTGCTTGTTATCCTCTTCCTGGAATTCCTCAAATGTCATGGTTTCGGGAATACGGTAAGTTATCCCTCCAATTTTATATACCCTTACGTATTGGTGCGTTACAGGGTCATATTCCACCGTTGTCTGCATGTTCGATGGATTCTTGAGGTACAGGTTATTTGACGTGGAAGATCCCGGTAAAATTGATTCTTCATCAAAAGGATACCGAAGTTTTATAGTATCTCCTTTTGTCAGACTGTCATTAGATAATCCGGGGAATGTGATGGTGTTATCTTTTGAACCTGTAACGGAGAATGCGAAAGAATTCCCCGCCAGGAATAGCATCAGGAAGACATACGGGTAACGAAGGATGTAACTTTTAATTCTCACTAAATCCAGAATTCATATTAAAAAATGCTGAGAAAAAGTAATCATAGGATATGCTTTATTCTATAATATTTTTAAAGCATACCTGATCATTTGTTCCACCGATAACGCCGAGCCTTCCTTCTCGATAACTTTAGTCAGCGCTTTCTCGGCCACCATTTTTGAGAAACCGAGAATTATCAATCCTGATAACGCTTCATCTTTCCTTGTATTGTATTCACCTGGCAATTTTTCATTGGGTATTAAGTCCTTCGAAAGTTTGTCTTTCAACTCAACTATCAGACGTTGTGCTGTTTTCGATCCGATCCCTTTAATACTCTGCAACAAGGGGGTATTACCCTGAACAATGGCCTGAATAATTTCTGAAGGTTGAAGTGACGAAAGGATCATCCTGGCTGTATTAGGCCCAATTCCGGAAACACTGATGAGTTGACGGAATAATTCCCTTTCATCGGCGCCTGCGAATCCAAAAAACAGCATTGCATCCTCTCTTACAACCATATGTACAAATAAAGAACAGTTTTCATTTTCTTTAAGTTGGGCATAGGTATGCAATGAAATGTGGAGAAGATAACCGATACCGCCTGTTTCGATTACTGCATAAGTGGGAGTCTTTTCTGTCAACCTTCCCCTGATAAATTCGTACATCTTAAAAGAATATTAATTTTAAAGTCGTTCGTAAGGCAAAAGTAAGAATTAATTCTCACACAAAGAGGTGAAGAAGGGAGGTGGTAAACCAGCTATGAGGGAAAGAAAATTCCAGGCCGCAAATCCGGAATTTATATATTTACTCTGAATTCTGAATCCGAAATCGTTAATAAAGTTTGTTCTCCCTGAGATCCTGCTCCAGTTCACGGTACGAGACCGGCTTGGCAAGAATCTTTTTTTCATTATCGAGCAAAAACATTGTGGGAGTTGCGAAGATGTTATATTCATCCGCGGAAATACTATTGAAACCTTTCAACTCGGATCCATTAAACCAGTTGAGTTTCTGTTCACGGAGAAAAGTTGTCCATTCTCTCCGGCTGGTATCTAAAGAAACAGTCATTACTTCCCAGCGTTTTGGCTTTTGTTTTTCATAAAGTTCCTTAAGTTGCGGCATCATCTGAACACAATGTCCGCATTCACTCGACCAGAAAACAAGCAAGGTATATTCAGATTTGATTTCTGAGAGATGAATCAGCTTTCCCTTGGTATCCGGGACCGCAATATCCGGAGCTACTTTGCCAATGGATATTTTCTTAAAATTCTCCAGTTTCTTTTGCAGTTGTGTCTTACGGGCCTGATCTTCACAGGAAAAAGGATCCTGGAAATTATCGGCTATGTAAGTAATCACTGCATCGAAATGATATTTATCAAATCCTCCGACAAAATAATCAAGAAGGAACTTATAAACATCGGCATTAACTGAAGCCTTGCTAAGGATAATCGTAATAGCCTTTATAAATTCCGATTCCAGTTGTTTTTGAGTATACTTGTTGTTACTGTATAGAGACAAATACGATATGGCCTTGTTTGCCCAGGCATTACTTCGGAGAGAAAGGGTATCTTTAAAATCTATTTCGTCCAGAAAATGTTGCTTGAGGAAAGCAATTCTGTCGTCTTTTGCCAATCCTGCCGGGAGGTAGGGAGTTTGTTGTATACGGAAGATCCTGATTGCATATGAGCCGGGGTAAAGAACATCGAGGGAATCGAGGGTTTTCTTTTCACCTTTTTGCAAATACTCGTATTCAGAGGCGGCTTGTAAATAGAAGTGATCCTTTTCCGGGTAAAAATCAAGAAGTGGAAGCAACAGGTCGATTTTTGCCTGCACTTTCCTATCATATCCCGAAAAAAAAGAATAGATTTTGTTTTCAAGAGAGGAAAGAAACTCAGTACTATCCTCGGATAACTCTCCCCTGCTGGTAAGCTCAATATTCTCGTTATTTATTACAAGATCAAGGAAGTGATCTTTATCCATCGAAAGCCGGTACAAACCTGGCTGAATTGATGGGCCTTGAATATAAACAAAATGGCCTGATAGATCACAGGTTATCGAGTCGATACGGTTTATTTTTTCACCATAAAAGGCAGAGAGAAAGACTTTTTTCCCTCCTGCATTTTTTATTTCTCCACGAATGGTATGCGTTTTCTGAGAATATGCAGGAATGACCAATAATGACAGAAAAAAAAGAAGGGTACTTTTAATTGGAATTGAGCTCACGTTCACCATTATTTATTTTTTTTAACTTTCTTTACTACTACATTTTCAGGTGGACTAAGAAGCTCGGTCAGTTTTGCGATCAGGGCATTACCCCTGAGGTTCCTGCCGATAATTTTCTGATCTTTATCAAGAAGTATATTAGCAGGAATTGAACTAATACCATAAAGTTTGCCGGCTGCATTTCCCCAATATTGAAGATCGGATACATGGTTCCATATGAGCTTATCGTCCTTAATAGCTTTTTCCCATTTATCTTTCTTCCGGTCGAATGAAACACCCAGGACATCAAATCCTTTTTTATGGTAACCTGCATAAGCTTTTACCACATTCGGATTTTCAGCACGGCAGGGTCCGCACCAGGATGCCCAGAAATCAACGAGAAGGATTCTCCCTTTCAATGAAGAAAGTGAAACGGGTTTGCCCGTGGTATCATTCATTGAAAAATCGATGGCAGGTTGTCCGATCTGGACTCTCTTTAAAACTGCGACTCTTTTAATCACCGCATCATAAAAAAAAGAGTGATGGAGCATTGAATCAAAAACATGAGATAATGAATCAAGTTCCGGAAAATCAAAACGGTAAGAATTACGCATAATGAGCCAGGGACCGATTGCTGATGCAGGATTATTTTTTGTAAGGGCAACAATTAGTTTTTTCATTCCATTATCGTACCCGTTGTATTGTTCAACGAGTTTTTTCAACGTGGCAGTATCTTTTAGTGAATCTGCCTTAGCATATATGGGATCCAGATCATTGATTAGTTTCTGGATGCTATCGTTTTTTACTATATATTTCTTAAAAAGATCCTGGTTTGACGATCCTGTCACATCGATCACTCCGGCACTATCGGCATGAACAACAAGCCGGATATCTGAATTCTCAATGAAGAAGGGAAACATCATCTCTTTTCCCTTGATTTTAATATTCCAGCGATCAGGTGATTCAACCTTCCCTTTGAACTCAAATTCACCATTTTTTACTAAAGCCGAATCATTTGTGATCCATCCGGTACTATCCATTTTCTGAAGATAAACCATGGTTGCATCACCTCCCTTTATGATTCCGGTGATCTTATACTGGCTTCCTTTTTTACCTGTGCAGGAGAACAACATTGCTGTGACAGCAAGGAAAAGAATGATCTTTTTCATATTTTTCATCGGTTGGAATAATTTTTAACAAAAGTATGATTTTTTGAGGAATTAATAATTCCCTATTTTTACACAGAAAAACAATTTCCCATGAAACCGTTCAGAACACCTTTTATTATTATTTTATTGTTCCTCTGCAATTGCAGTATCTATGCACAACCAGAAATGAATGCCACGAATCCGGTGAAATATGACATTTCCCGCGATCCTGTTCTATATACTGTTGGATATGCGCACCTCGATACCCAATGGCGTTGGGATTATCCTGAAACAATTAACCAATACATTAAAGCCACTTTGGATGACAATTTCCGGTTTTTCGAAAAATACGATCAGTATGTTTTCACATTTACAGGGGCACGCAGATATAAATTGATGAAGGAATATTACCCCGACAAGTATGAAAAACTGAAAAAATATATTAATAAAGGCCGTTGGTTCGTAGGAGGTTCCTCAGTTGACGAATGTGACGCGAACATTCCTTCCCCCGAATCAATTCTCCGGCATGTACTTTATGGGAATAATTATTTCAGGAATGAATTTGGCAAAGAAAGTGTGGATTTTATGCTCCCCGACTGTTTTGGATTCCAATCACATCTCCCTTCTATACTTGCACATTGTGGCATAAAAGGGTTTTCTACGCAAAAGTTGGTCTGGGGTTCTGCTGTGGGTATTCCTTTCAATATTGGAAACTGGACAGGTCCCGATGGGAAAGGTGTCGTTGCGGCTCTTAATGCAACTGATTATGGAGGAGATATTCAACAAAGGCTGGATACTTCAAAGTACTGGATTGACCGTGTCATGGAGAACGGGAAGAAATATGGTATTTATGCTGATTACCGTTATTACGGTACCGGTGACGTAGGAGGTGCACCTTCTGAACTTGCCATTAAAAACGGGCTGGGAAGTCTTCAAAATCCTGATAGCAAGATACATGTCTATCTCTCTTCTTCTGATCAATTTTTCCGTGATCTCACAGAAGACCAGAAGAACAAACTTCCAAATTATTCGGGAGATCTTTTGCTAACGCAGCATTCGGCTGGTTCACTTTCATCTCAGGCTTATATGAAGCGATGGAACAGGAAGAATGAATTACTCGCCCAAACTGCAGAACCAATGGCAGTTGCAGCCGATTGGCTGGGAGGAATTTCTTATCCGTTAATTACTCTGAACGGAGGCTGGTGGCTGACACTTCAAAGTCAGATGCATGATATGCTTCCGGGAACTTGCATCCCGAAAGCCTATGAATATGTCTGGAATGATGAAGTGCTGGCTCAGAATACCTTTGCCTCTGCTCTGGAAAGTTCAATAGGAACTGTAATCCGGGCTTTAGATACGAGAGGGAACGGGAGAGCACTGGTGGTTTATAATCCAATTGCTGTTGCACGGGAAGATGTAGTGGAGGCAGAATTGTTATTCGCAGAAGGAATGCCAGAATTCATCCAGGTCACTGGGCCTGATGGAAATGAAGTTCCTTCACAGATCCTTAGCCGGACAAAGGGTATTCTTAAATTCCTGTTCCTTGCCAATGTGCCGTCTTTCGGGCTTGCCTGTTATCACGTATGGCCCTCAAAATCGGAAAGCGAAATAAAAAACAACCTCATTACAGGAAGTACTTTCATTGAAAACGAATTTTATAAAGTTGTGCTGAACGCTAATGGAGATGTGTCTTCCATCCTGGATAAAAAACAAAATAAGGAGATCCTCTCCTCCCCTGCACGGCTCGAATTCCAGAAAGAGCATCCGGAATATTGGCCTGCCTGGAATATGGACTGGAAAGACCGAAAAAATCCTCCCATTGGATATGTTGATGGCGTTCCTGAGATCACACTGACAGAAAATGGACCGGTTCGGGTTACCATGAGAGTGGAAAGATCTGCAAGAAATTCTGTTTTTGTTCAGAATATAAGTCTGACTGCAGGTGCAAGCGGGAAGAGAATTTTGTTCAGGAATACGGTCGATTGGCAATCAAAGGGGGTTTGCATGAAAGCTTCCTTCCCGCTGACTGCAAGCAATCCAATTGCCACCTATAACCTTGGATTTGGGACCATAGAGCGGGCAACCAACGATGAGAAAAAATATGAAGTTCCTTCCAGGGAATGGTTTGACCTCACAGATAAATCAGGAAACTTTGGTATATCTGTGGTAGAGGATTGCAAATTCGGGTCGGATAAGCCCAATGATAAAACCCTGCGACTCACATTACTTTATACTCCGACTACTAATTTTTATCACGATCAGGCCACACAGGACTTTGGCACCCATGAATTCACCTATGGCTTATACAGCCACAAGGGCGATTGGCGCACTGGTCAATCGGAATGGCAGGGCCGCAGCATAAATCAACCGATGAAGGCATTCGAGGTACCTGAACATTCGGGTTTCCTGGGGAACACATTCTGTCTTGCAAAAGTGAATACACCGGAAGTCGATATCCGGGCGTTAAAAAAAGCAGAGTCCGGTAAAATGGTAATAATCCGGCTGCAGGAACTTTTTGGAAAATCCATAGATAATGTCGAAGTCAGTTTTGCAGGAAAGATAATAGCAGCCTATGAAGTTGACGGACAGGAACGTAAAACCGAGGAAGCCAGTTTGAAAGATGGGAAACTCCAGCTAAACCTGACCAAATATGAAATGAAAAGCTTTGCTGTCACCTTTTCCCCTCCCCTTGAAAAAATTAGCGAACCGGTAAGTTATCCATTGGCTTTGGATTTTAATGAAAATGTGATAAGCAGCGAGAAATATAAGAACAATGGTGTCTTCATTGATAAAGGTTATGGAATTCCTGCAGAATTATTCCCGGAAAACCTAACCGTTGACGGGGTTCATTTTAAACTTGGGAAAAAATCTGAGGGACAGAATAATGTCCTTTCCTGCAACGGGCAAAAGATCCCTTTACCGAACACCGGCAATTATAACCGTCTTTATATTCTTGCCGCGGCAATACATGACACCAATGGTGTTTTCCGGGCAGGTGAAAGCAAGAAGACCATCCGTGTCCAAAAATATGAAGGAAAGATCGGTCAATTCGATAAACGGATATGGGACAAACTTGGAAGGATCAAATCACTCGAAAAAGGCTTCATCAAACGGGATGAAGTCGCCTGGTTTGCCACACATTTACGGAAAGATACGCTTAACGACCCCTACCATTATGCCTATATCTTCAAGTACAGTATGGACGTCGGTCCCACAGCAGGATTCCTTCAATTACCTGATAACAATGCCATAAAGATATTCGCAATCACAGTGGCTGAGAACTATTACGACCAGGCACGACCTGTTCAGCCATTATATGATGATTTTTCCGGAAGAAAAGGTTTTAATCTCAACCTTGAGAAAACCTATGTTTCAGAAGATATGATTCCCTCTGCACATGTGTGGGTGGTAAGAAACCATAACCTCAATGACTTGCCTTATAAAGTTTCGATGAAGGATTATGCTGATATGCATATGCCCAACGGAGTGACGGTGAACTATTACTATTTCGGAACTGAGCAACTGAAAACCAATATGCCCGAACAGGGAATGGTAGTACCTTCTTACAATGATGGTATGTTTGACCTGCTTCCCTCAGACTCCGTTAAGGACGTATGGTTTGAAAAGGGAGAAAGCCGAATTGTGATGAATCTTCAGAATAGCGTGGGAATTGACAGTTTGCATGTTTTCGCTGCACTGGATACAAAACGGGGGCCTGAAATTTTCTCAATATGGACATCTGATAAACCTGCAATGCCATCTGTAACTGGTGACCCAAAGACAAACGGATGGAAATATCTTGCGTTGGCTGGTCCGGTGGATATCTGGGGAGACAGTAAAGCAGTATACAGTATTATCCCTGAAACTAAAAAGCAGATGAACTGCAAGTATATTATGTTGGTGAGTGAAGCTTCGGGACATGGGCCCTATTATTTCAGGGAGATTGATGTGTTTGAGCGATAGAAATTGCCTCTTTTCGACGTATCTTTGCATCCTATCCTGCAACCATGACAAAACAAAATAAACCGATAAATCCGGGGATGGTGCTTCAGAAGATACAGTATTTCTGCAGTTACCAGGAAAGATGCATCCGCGATACGGAAGAAAAGTTGAAGGATTGGGCTGTTCAGAAAAAATTGATACCCTCAATAATCGAACAGTTACAAAAAGAAGGGTATATCGATGAGGACCGGTACGCAAAAGTATTTGCAGGAGGCAAATTTCGCGTCAACAAATGGGGCCGCCAGAAAATCGAATTTGAACTCAGGCTGAAAAGAATTCCTGAAGACATGATTCAGAAAGGAATTAAAGAGATCGATGAAGATGAATACCAAAAAGTCTTGAAGGATCTTATCCTTAAAAAACAAAAAGAAATAAAACCGGATACCGATTTTAACACCAGGGAAAAAATCATAGCCTTCGTTTACAGTAAGGGATATGAGATGGAATTGATACTATCTGCATTAAAGGAACTGAAAATCTGAGCATGGTTACACAGGAAATGTTGAGGGATCTGCAGTCACGTCTGGATGCCCTGAGGAGGTTTCTTTGACCTCGATACTAAATTAGCCCTTATAAAAGAAGAAGAAGAACTTACACAATCCCAGGATTTCTGGAATAACCCGAAAGCTGCGGAACAAGTAATGAAATCGATCCGTAATAAAAAATTATGGACCGATGCTTACAAGTCAGCCACAGATAGATTTGCTGACCTGAAAGTACTGGTCGATTTTTTACAGATGGGTGAAGGTACAGAAGATGAAATTGACAAGCACTATAAAGAAACCTTACGGCTGGTAGAAGACCTCGAATTCAAGAATATGCTTAGCGGTGAGGAAGACAAGTTCAGCGCTATTGTTCAGATCAACTCGGGTGCCGGCGGTACTGAAAGCCAGGATTGGGCACAGATGCTTATGAGAATGTATATCCGTTGGGGTGAAAGAAACAATTACAAAGTTAAAGAACTGGATTACCTGGAAGGCGATGTGGCAGGAATTAAATCTGTGACCATCGAAATAGAAGGAGATTTTGCTTATGGTTACCTTAAAGGAGAAAATGGAGTTCACCGACTGGTGCGACTCTCACCCTATGATGCCAATCACAAACGGCATACTTCTTTTGCCTCTGTTTATGCTTACCCCGTAATTGATGATGATATTGTGATCGACATTAATCCTTCCGATATCTCATGGGATACCTTCAGATCGAGTGGACCGGGCGGACAGAATGTTAACAAAGTTGAAACCGCCGTAAGGCTAAAGCATGAACCAACCGGCATTGTGATTGAATGCCAGGAAACCAGGTCACAAGGTCAGAATCGCGAAAAAGCATTACGGATGCTAAAATCACAATTATATGAAATAGAACTCAGAAAGAAACGGGAAAAAATCGCTGAAATAGAAGGAAACAAGAAAAAGATCGAATGGGGAAGCCAGATCAGAAACTATGTCCTGCATCCATATAAAATGGTGAAAGACGTCAGGACTGGTCATGAAACATCTGATACGCAAGGCGTCCTGGATGGTGACCTAACCGAATTCATTAAAGCCTTTTTAATGGAATTCGGAAGTGGAACATTATCATAAGATTTCTGTCGCACTCTTCTTAAAAGCTATTATGATCTGAAACCATTAACTTTCTTACCATGATGAAGATCTACCACAATCCGCAATGCAAGAAATCGCGTGCCGGGCTGCAATATCTGAAAGATAAAAACATCCCTTTCGAAATTGTTGAATACCTGAAAACTCCATTGACAGAAAAACTTCTAGAAGGTCTTCTTGTAAAACTCAATAAACGACCCTTTGAAATTATACGTACCCAGGAAGAGTATTTTAGAAAGAATCTGAAAGGAAAAGATTTTAATGATTACGAGTGGGTCAAGATCCTGATTCAAAATCCCAAACTCATCCAACGTCCTATTGTTGAAAGGGACTTTAAGGCTGTGATTGGAGATCCTATTGACAATATTGACATTCTCCTGAAATAATCATATAAAAAGTACTGTCATGAAAACAAGAACAGAAAAAGACACAATGGGAACAATAGAAGTTCCTGCCGACAAATACTGGGGTGCACAAACCCAACGCTCGGTTGAAAATTTCCGGATTGGCGAACCTGCCTCGATGCCAAAAGAGGTGATCCAGGCATTTGCGATCCTCAAAAAAGCAGCCGCCCTTGTTAACTTCGATCTTGGTGTGCTTACGAAAGAGAAAATGGAACTTATTGTCACCGTTTGCGATGAAATCCTGGCCGATAAACTGGACGACCAGTTTCCATTGGTGATCTGGCAAACCGGGTCGGGAACTCAGTCCAACATGAATGTTAACGAGGTGATTGCCAACCGGGCACATGTTCTCAATGGCGGACACCTTGGTGAAAAGACCATAATCCACCCAAATGATGATGTAAATAAATCGCAATCATCGAATGATACTTTTCCCACGGCCATGAGCATCTCAGCATACAAGAGGGTGGTAGAAACTACTATCCCCGGCGTGGAAAAACTCAGAAAAACAATGGCTGAAAAGGCGGAGATCTTTAAAGACATTGCCAAGACCGGCCGCACACATCTTATGGATGCCACACCCCTCACCCTCGGACAGGAATTCTCAGGCTATGTTTCCCAGCTTGATCATGCTTTGATTGCTATTAAAAATACACTGCCACACCTGGCAGAACTGGCGTTGGGAGGCACAGCAGTTGGCACTGGTCTGAATGCACCAAAAGGGTACGATAAGAAGGTTGCTGGCAAGATTGCTGAACTCACCGGACTTCCCTTTGTGACAGCACCTAATAAATTTGAATCATTGTCGGCTCACGATGCGATGGTGGAAACTTCGGGAGCGCTGAAAACCCTTGCCGTGAGTTGCATGCATATTGCCAGCAATTTACGTCTACTTGCATCCGGCCCACGTTGCGGTATAGGAGAGATCATGCTTCCAGAGAATGAACCCGGATCGTCCATCATGCCCGGAAAGGTCAATCCTACCCAACCTGAAGCTATGACCATGGTCTGCGCACAGGTACTCGGAAACGATGTTACGGTTAACATTGGTGGTATGAGCGGTCATTTCCAGCTTAATGTCTTTAAACCAGTTATCATTCGTAATGTGCTTGAATCAGCACGATTGCTTGGTGAAGTCTGTGTTTCGTTTAATGATAATTGTGCAGTGGGTATCGAACCAAACCTTCCCGCCATTAAGAAGAATCTTGATAATACCCTGATGCTTGTCACGGCTCTGAATCCACATATCGGTTACGATAATGCAGCAAAGATCGCCAAGAAAGCACATAAGGAAAATAAAACCCTGAAGGAAGCCACTCTCGAACTCGGTTTACTCACCGAAGAGGAATTCACAAAGATCGTGGATCCGAAAAAGATGTTGGGAAGATAAGGCAGAAGCCAACTTATAAGCTATGCTTCTCCTGCTCTGCCATCCAGGATGCCTCATCCCATAAAACATCATTGAGGGATGAACCTTTCTTTCGTGCTTTTTCTTTAACACCTCTTAGCCAGTCGGGATGAGACTTTATTTGCTCTACCCAATAGTCTATTTGCTTATCCGTGGGGTCAAGAAAATCATTGAGATTCCTGAAGCTGATCTTCTTTTTTAATCCCTGCAATCTGAAAATATAAGCTGCCCATGTTAGTTCCCTGCCCCGGAATATTTTCAGTGTATCTTCTGCAACAATGGAATCAAACAATGAACCGAACCTTTCGTGTGGATCCCTGTAATTATTACTCAGTGCAATATAATAAGCATCGGTTCCTTTCTGAAGGTCACCATGGGCTTTATCAATCCAGTAATATTTATGGATAAGGCTCATTGTTCCCAATGAATAAACATTTTTATGCATCGGCCTGGCTACATAATAATCCAGGTTGGCAGCAGGAAACCACCTGAAAGACAGGATCGGAGCATTGGCAGTTATTTTTCCTTTGATCATATCCCGGTCGGCTATCGTTTTGAATTTTTCGCCAAGTTGTTTCCATCCCTGCATTTGAACAGTAATATCATCTATCCCATGCTTGTTAAGGGAAATTATTCCATAATTGATCTGGAGAACACCTGAAGTTATCAGGAAAAGTTGAAAGAGAAGAGCAATTCTGAGTGACCAGGGAATCAGTTTTGGAGAAGGATCTTTTCCGGCAGGCCCTGAAAGCCATGCAGCCGCCACCAGTATCAATCCAAGATAGGCCGGACCGGTCCAGTGAGGTAATGTGCTCCGGTATAAAGAGAATCCCATGAACACCAAAGCGAGGGGTAAGCTCGTGGACAACAATATCAGGAGAGGCGGCCTCTCAAGGAATTGCTTTCGTCGGATGACAGCAAACAAAGAGAACAGAACGATGATAAAATTAACCGGATTACAATACAAAAATTGTCCGGCTAATTCTGTACCGAAATAATCCCAACGTATATGTGCCCCTGAATATCCCACCCTGCTTTCATGAAAAGTAAAACTGATGAATGAGTTCTTATAATTCCAGATGATCACCGGAGCGAATAGTATCAAAGCAATCAATAGAGCCAGGTAGGTTTCTTTTGCCCTGAACCATTTCCGGTTGAAGAATAACATATAGAGGAAAACTCCTAATACAAGGAATGCCGAATGGTACTTTGACAATAATGCAAGCCCTACAGTGACCCCTGCTAAAAGAAGATTGATCCGGCTGCGTTTTGATAGTTCCTTATCCGGCAAACAATCAAGGAGAAACCACAGACTTAAGAGCCAGAATAATACCTGCGGGGTATCAGGCATAATGAAAGTTCCGGCAATGATAAAGCAATAGATTGAAGCCGTGAACAAAAGAGCAGCATAGAAACCTGTAAGCGAATCTTTAATCTTTCTCCCTATCAGAAATATCAATCCTGTGCTTAGGGTACCGAAAACCACAGCCCCAAGCCGGAGAAAAAATTCATGATCAAAATGAAGATTCAATGTAAACAACTGGATAACCCACCCTACCATAGGAGGATGATCAAAATGGCTCCAGTCGGGATATTTCGCATAGGTCCAGTAGTATACTTCATCGTTCCCCAGTTCAATGAAACCAGCTACAAAAGCCCTTAGAAGAAAGGAACAGACCAACAAGATAACGATCGCCCGATTAATTATTTTATCATCTTTCATCAGGATTCTTCTTTTTTGATTTTTGTCGTTGCCTATATAAAAGAATGATAACCAGAACAATAATGGAAGGAATAGATAGCAGACGGAGAATCCAGGTTCGTGGATAATTTATTTCAGCCCTGAGCGTGTTCACAGGTTGAACGCCATTGTACCGGAAAACCGGGTTCAGGTAAAAAACTGTCCCGGGGCCTCTATAATGATTGAAGAACATTATTTGTGTTCGAATATAGCTATCTTCCGGCTGAATCTTGTACCATGCCTGGTCAGTGAACCGTACCAATTTCTTTATTTTTCCGTTCTGTCCGATAAAAACAAATTTAATTGCCTCCTGACTTGTTTTTACCCACAATGTATCGTTATTAACTTTAACAGATTGCAAGACCGGAATCATCCGGGCGCGTTCAGCTTTCTGATCAAATGTTTCCCCATTTGACATATAGATGTCGGCTCCGAAAGCATTACCTCTTCTGACTGCCCTTATTATATCACCTGAATAACGGGTAGCAGAATTGATAAAAGTACAGCAACGTCCTATCTGGTAAGGATTATGAATATCATGAGCATCATCATCGCCAATAATGAAAACAGGGTGACCTGAAGAAAGTGCTGCATCCCACTGCGGAACTGAACGCCAGTTATTATCTAAAACTTCGATGAGCTGATAATTTGAAAGGTACTTCATGTCATTCAGGGAATAGCCTCCTTCCCAGTCGGGATGAGCAACGGCAACCATCTCATTCTGATCGTGCAGAAGGTTCAGGATATACTGTTTGTGATTTAGGTTCTGAAAAAGGGAATAATCGAGCCATAATACACTTCTTGCACCAATTAAAAGCTGGTGCTTCTTTCTCAGACCAAACCCATGTTCATAAGCCGGGATATAAAATATAGAATCCCTGTTGAATGGGTTGATATGCTGGTAATCAGAGATGCAGGGAATATCGTATCCTAGCTTTTTATAAGTTTTCCAGAAATCTTCCACTGTATTGTTCCGCCCGCTGGTCAATCCTCCCCATGCATGCACATGAAAATGAAAATTGATTTTCTTCCAATGAGTACTATCCATTCCTTCATAGGGATTGTAGATCTTTTCTCCTGAAAAAGGCTGTGGAACAGGAAAATCATAGACAGGCGCCATAAAGAAGATCAACAGTTCCAGGATCAAAATGCCTGTAAAACCATAAAGCAGGATTCTAAGAATTTTTTTTATCACGAAATTTCAAGATTGTTGATAAAATTCTTTAAGATAACTAACGCCGGCAAAGGTAAATTCTTTTATACGAAAAGTATAAGAAGGAGCCGGATATTGAGATAAATAACAATACCGCCAACCAATAACAGGATGAAGGTGGTTCGTTTTTTATTGACATATTTTCCCATCACTTTTTTAGAAGCCGTAAGATAAACCTGAACCAGGATGGTGAAAGGCAGTTGAATACTCAGGATCATTTGTGAAAGGATCAGTCCGTAAAAAGGATTACGGATAAAAAAGATAATGATCAGTGCCAACAGCAAGGAAATGATCACCCCAAGGCGGGAGTGGTTGTCGTGAATATCGTAAGGTTCCTCGAAAAATCCAGCGAAGATGCTTCCACCGGCCATTCCTGATGTAATGGATGAGGCTACACCTGCAAAGAGCAGTGCTACTGCAAAGACAACCGAAGCATGCACTCCCAGCAGTGGCCGGAGGATAGCAGAGGCCTGTTGAAGTTCTGTGATCTGAATACTTTGCTTAAAGAAAGTGGTTGCCGCCAGGATAATAATAGCACTGTTGATTGCCCATCCCAGGATCATTGAAAATAAGGTGTCAAACAGTTCAAAATCCAACTGTTTCTTGATTACCTTTTCATCTTGAAGGTTCCATTGCCGGCTTTGGATGATCTCTGAATGAAGAAAGAGGTTATGAGGCATGACAACTGCTCCCAACACACTCATAATGATAATGATTGACCCTTCAGGAACAGAAGGTTTTATCCATCCAATTCCAGCACCTGCCCAATCAATATTGACAAGTTTCAATTCATATAGAAAGGAGAGGCCAATTATCGAAACAAATGCAATGATGAATTTTTCCAGGTGCCGGTAAGAATTGGTCAGGAGCATGATCATGACAAAAAGAAAAGTTAGAATGGCGCCGGCCGGGATGGGTATATTAAAAAGCATGTTCAATGCTACCGAGGCTCCCAGCACTTCTGCAAGGGATGTGGAAACGGAAGCTGCCATTGCTGAGGATAACAAAAGGCGCGATGCCCAATGGGGTGTATATTTTGTCGTTGCTTCAGCCAGGCAGAGGCCTGTCGCGATGCCCAGATGCGCCACGTTGTGCTGAAGAATGATCAACATAATTGTCGAAAGGGTCACCATCCACAACAGTGTATAACCAAAATCTGATCCTGCTGCCAGGTTGGATGCCCAATTCCCTGGGTCAATGAAACCCACTGTTACCAATAAACCCGGACCAATATATTTCAGAATATCCAGCGCTCCGAACCCCGGTTTATGTTTATCTCTTAAAAAATTCTTCAGGAAATTAAGATTCATTCTTCATTCTGTAAATTACACTTCAAAGATAATTATTTCTTAAAAAACTTATTGATTGATAGCGGATGATTGATGTGAGAAACTGGACTTTGAATCCGGATTAAATAATTCTTCAAATATCTGTTAACTTTGTCCAAATCTAAAAGAGCCAAATGGTAAATTTAGAGAAGGATAGAAACTTTTCCACAAAAATTGGGGTTATGACGAAACGTAGGTTCCGTTTGATTACCGGACTTATCGTCCTGACATTATTTCAGGGTCATACACAGCAGAATACACCCGACAATCCACAAGAGGTAATCATATTGCATGTAAATGATATGCATGCCAAAATTGACAATCTGCCGAAACTGGCTTACCTTACCGATAGCCTGAGGAAAATTAATTCCTATGTTTTCCTGGTATCGGCCGGTGATAATTTTACGGGAAACCCTGTTGTTGATATGATAGCTGATAAAGGTTTTCCAATGATCGACCTGATGAACCGTTGTGGATTTAATGTCAGTGCAATAGGAAATCATGAATTTGATCTGGGGCAGGATTTCCTTAATAAACGTCTTGCGCAGGCTAAATTTCCTTTTATCTGCTGTAATTTCGATGCTACTGGTGCCGTTTTAAAACAACCTGAACCTTATATTGTTCTGGAAGCTGGAAATAAAATTCATATCGCACTTCTGGGAATTATCGAACTAAATGATAAAGGAATTCCTGACACTCATCCATCCAAAGTAACAGGAATTCATTTCTATGATGGGATTAGTAAGGCCCAGGAATATACCTGGCTGAAGAAAAAATACGGGATCCTTATAGGTCTGACCCACCTTGGTGTGGACACAGATAAAAAACTGGCCGATTTAATGCCGGTATTTGATGAGATCATAGGCGGTCATTCCCATACGCTAAGTGAAAAACCTATGATGGAAAACGGGGTTATGATCGTGCAGGACGGATCGAACCTGAATTATATAGGGAAAACCACTCTCCGGGTTGAAAACGGACATGTGACATCAATCAAAGACGAAATCATTCCTATCACTGCGTTGCATAAAGCTGATCCTGTGCTTAGTGAGTTGTGTAATAAATACAATCAAAATGAAGAATTCAATAAGGTAGCAGGTATTGCCGAGGTTTCATTGAAAGGGTACGATGCTCTCGGCAGTCTGATGACAGATGCTCTGACTCATCAGCTTGGCGTCGATATTGCGTTCCAGAACCAGGGAGGTATCCGGGTTTTCTTACTTCCACAAGGACCAATAACAATAAAAGATGTTTACCGTCTTGATCCTTTTAGCGACCAGGTGGTGACATTCAAAATGAAAACAGAAGAGATAAAATCTTTATTGCACTATTCCTATAAACAAGAGAAAAAAATAGATTTACAGGTTTCAGGGATGAAATATATCATCACCATCGACGATCAGGACCATTTCCTTAGTATTGAATTGTATGATGATTCAGGAAAGCCACTCGATCCTTTGAAGGAATACACTGTAGTAATGAACAGTTACATAGCTGCAAGTTACCGTTTCAACCATTTGGATCCGGGAACGACATGCTCACTAACGACCGCTGAAATTCTTATCAATTATCTTAAGAAAGTTAAAAGAGTAAATTATTCCGGGATAAAACGTGCCTCCATCATCATTAAACATAATTAAATTTTTAATCATCCTGAACCCATGTTTATAATTATTAAATGGTTTTGAGCTTATTTTGTATTTTAAAATTAAATTAAGATTTCACAACAAATATATGACAACAAAATAAAAAGGATTAAATAAACCATCTGAAAAGTCAAAAAAACAGATACATCCGATGTTTTATTTTTATTTTTTGATGGCCCTGAAGAAGAAGTAAATTTATAAAAAAAAGAGGAGAATGAAGAGAAATCCGGGTAGAATGAAAAATCGTGGCGTGCAAAATGCACGCCATATTATTTTTCTTTCGCATTGATTAACAATATGATTACTTTTTATAGGCATGAGTTGTATAGCGGTTTCCCGTAATAAAAATATATGGATTCCCGCTATTTGAATTGTGGATATAAACTTCTACTTTTAACTTACTATTTTCGGGATAGAAAAACAAACATAAGTAATTTAATTCTTCGCCTTTTCTGATGCATCAGAGATAATCAAATAATCTTTAAAAAAACGGTCTGTAATATTGGATTTTTTAAATTTTTATACTTTCAGGAAGGGTAATTTCAATTTATTTGAGATTCTCCCTGTGTTTTACGTAGCAAGCAACTGATAAGTGTTTGAAAAAAATATAACTCATTAAGCACTGTGTTAGGAAAGACAAGAAATCGAAGGGACAAATTAACAAGATGAACATCCGATAATGACAGAACGGAACAATCCAAAGAATGCTGGATCTGAAGGAGAGGATATCATGGAAAATGAATTTAATTTCCACTCCCTGTTCGCCACTATGACGGAGGGTGTTGCTATTCACCAGATGATTTATGATGAAAAAGGAAAAGCTGTTGATTATATCATCCGGGATGTTAATCCTTCCTTCGAAAAGAATCTGGGAATTCCTTCAGATAAAGCCAAAGGTGCACTTGCAAGTGTATTATACGGAGTGACCCCTCCTCCATATATTGATATATACGAGCACGTTTTAAAAACAGGAGATCCCTATTTTTTTACGACCTATTTTCAACTGCTGGACCGTTATTTTGAGATCTCCGTATTTATTCCAAAAGAAAATTGGTTTGCAACTCTATTCCTTGATCTTACAGGCAGCAGACGTGCAAGTGAAGAACTTCGATCAACGGGAACAAAATATCGTCGGTTGTATGAAAGCCTGATGGATGGATTCGTACGCTTAGATATGGATGGAAACATCAGGGAATTTAATTCTTACTTCCGCTCGATGCTGGGTTACAAGGATGAAGAATTGCTTAATTTAAATTATTTAGATATCACCCCTCATCATTGGCATGAGTATGAAAAAAGGATTATTAATAATCAGGTTGTTCCTAATGGCTATTCAGACGTTTTTGAAAAGGAATGCCGAAAACAGGACGGAACTGTTTTCCCTGTTGAAATACGGATTTCCCTGATTCGGGATGAAAAAGGTAACCCTGATGGAATGTGGGTTGTGGTACGTGATATCACAGAACGGAAAAATGCAGAACTGGAACTTGAACAATTGATTGACAGGTTTAACCTGGCTACACGTTCCGGTGAAATGGGAGTGTGGGAGTGGGATATAAAAGCCAATAAGCTTTTATGGGATGATAAAATGTTTGAACTTTATGG
Organism: uncultured Bacteroidales bacterium; assembly: GCA_963800585.1. Lineage (GTDB taxonomy): Bacteria > Bacteroidota > Bacteroidia > Bacteroidales > FEN-979 > FEN-979. The sequence continues at coordinate 434,345 of CAWDBP010000007.1, read as the reverse complement.
AATAGAACAGGAAGCGTTCGCAGGTAATCTCGATGACTGGCTTAAACTTTTGCATCCGGAAGATGTTGCCAGGTGCATGGAAGAAATCAATCAGGCGCTCAACGGTGAAAAAGAATACAATAGCGAATACAGGGTTGTCTATAAAGACACCAGCATTCATTTTATCAAAGCATATGCCCAGGTTGTAAGGAACTCAGCAGGAACTCCCCTTCGTTTGACTGGTATCAATTTCGATATTACCGATCAAAAGAAAACCCAGGAATCGCTTATTATTTCAGAAATGTTTAACCACGGGTTGGTGGAGTCAGCCCCGGTAGGTATTCTTTTCCTGGATCAGACAGGATTGATAACCTATGAAAATCCTGCAATGAAACTAATGATGGGGACTCCGGAAGAGACAGAATCATTTGTTGTTGGAAAATTTTTCCAGGAAGTACCTCAGATCAAATCTGTGTTAAGCGAGATTGAGATCTCCCGTCTTCTTAGTGCTGAAAGAATCAATGCCGGGGAAATTCATTACAAATCAATCCTGGGGAAAGAACTTGACTTGGAAATCTACACTGCCCCATTGCTGAATAAAGAAGATAAGATTCATGGTATCATCCTGATGGCAGTGGATATCACGAAATCGGTTGCTTCTGGAAAAGAATTAAGGGAATCTGAACGCAAATATCGATTACTTTATGAAAGCATCCGGGATGGTTTTGTCCTTATGGATATGAACAAAAGGATAATCGAGAACAACTCTTTCTTTCTTACCATGACAGGTTATTCTCAGAATGATATTAACAACATGAAATCCATAAGAAGAATTGTTCCGGAAGAATGGTATGAGAAAGTTGACGGAATAATAGAAACCCAGGTGATGAGCCGGGGTTATTCTGAAGTTTTTGAGATAGAATATTGCAGAAAGGATAGCACCCGGTTCCCGGTCGAAGTTCGGTTATTCCTTCATAAAGATAAGGAAGGAAATGCCAATGGTTTCTGGGGAATAGTCAGGGATATTACTGAACGCAAGAAAATGGAAAATGAAGTAAAGGAGATGAATGTCATCCTGGAACATAAGGTTGAGCAAAAAACAAAAGAATTACAGGAACGGGTCAAGGAACTGGAACGGTTTTATAAGGCAACTATCGACAGGGAATTGCGAATGAAAGAAATGCGAACCCGAATTGAAGAACTGGAATTACAACTTGAAAAGATGAACAAATGAAATTCGGGATACGACAAAAGTTACTAAGTGGATTTCTTTTCATTATTCTTCTATTCATCGTGATGTACCTGGAAGGAATACATAACCTACAACTCGTGGTTGATTCGCTGGGACGAACTCTTGCACATCCTATGGTTGTATCCCGTGCATCTCAGGATATAGAGGTTCTGGTTTTATCAATTCAGCGTGACTTGTATGGAATTTCATATTCGCATGATTCGACTGAATTGATCAATCTCATGAGAGACATAAGACAAAAAGACAATCAGGTGTCGGGTTTATTCTCTTTGATACAGAGACAAATTCTTGGTAACAAAGGAAAAGCACTTGCCCTGAAAGCCAGGATCACTTTTTATCAATGGAGACCAATCCGTGAAAAAACAATCTCTCTTGCAAAAAATGGAAAAGATAAACAAGCAAAAACCGTAAACCTTACCGAAGGTGATTCACATGTCCGTATTCTTCAGTTTGAATTAGATCAGCTTGGAGATTATGCAACAAACAAGGCAATATCTTTTACTGAAAATTCAGTCAGGGTAGCAACCAATGCCAAACTCATCGGGTTTATCACAATCATATTGAGCATGATGATAAGCCTCCTTATTACCTTTTATTTGTCATTATCCATCACCCGGCGATTAAAGTCGATCAACAATGTAACAACCAAAATGGCAAAAGGAAATTTCAAACAGTTACTCGAAATCAAAGGTCAGGATGAGCTGACGCAGGTTGCTACTAATTTCAATGCAATGGCCAGTGAGTTGGAAGGAATGTATGAGGACCTGGAGAAAAAAGTAAAGGAACGTACACTTGAACTGAACAAAACTAATGAGGAGCTCCACCGTATAAAAAATGATCTGGAGGTCAAAGTGGCAGAGAGGACCAGAGATCATGAGGAAAAAATAAACGAATTGAACAGAAGTCAGCTTGCAATGCTTTATATGATTGAGGATATGAACGAAACCTCAAGAAAATTGAAAGCAGCACAGGAGGAATTAATACGTAAGGAACGTCTTGCTATTCTCGGCCAATTTTCGGGAAATATCTCCCACGAACTTCGAAATCCATTGGGAGTTATTGATAGTTCTATCTATTATCTTCAGCTGCGTCTGAACGAAAAAGATGAGAAGGTTCAACAACATCTTGAACGGATCAGCTTAAGTGTGAAAAGTGCAACCATCATCATCGATAACCTTCTGAGCCTGACCCGGATGAACAAACCTGTACTCACACGCTACGATGTAACTGACCTCCTTGCCAACTGCCTTGAAACTTGTATTATACCTGATAAAGTAAAGATTGTGAAAGATTTTCCGGAAACAGTGTTTCACATTAGAGCTGAGAAAGAACAGTTCAGGATGGCTATTGATAATTTGGTGAAGAATGCCGTGGCTGCCATGAATGGAATTGGAACCTTGACAATAATAATTCGTAAAACAGAAAATGCCGAAGTCGAAATATCATTTTCAGACACTGGAGTCGGGATTGATCCTGATCATTTAAATCAGGTATTCCTGCCATTATTCACAACCAAGGCAAAAGGAATTGGTCTCGGCCTGTCGATTACAAAAATGATCATTGAAAACCATGGAGGAAAAATATTTGTGCAGGCAGAACCGGGAATGGGAGCTAAATTCACCATCAGGATGCCGCTCGTCAGGGAAGAATTAAAAGAACCATCAGAAGAAAAAATATGAAAAAGAAACCTACCATTCTTTTAACAGATGACAATAAGGAATTTACACAAAATGTCAGTGATATCCTTGAATTAAAAGGATATAAAGTGCGGATAGCTAACGATGGATTCGAGGCCCTGGAAATAATTAAAACATCTACCGTCGATCTCATTCTGATGGACATCAAAATGCCTGTCATGAATGGTGTAGAGACCTTTAAAAAAATCAAATCTATTAATCCGGAAGTACCAGTCATCATGCTAACGGCCTATGCCCTGGAGGAACTCATACAGGAATCCTTACAAGAAGGTGCATTTGCTTGTCTGAAAAAACCATTGGATTTCGATGAATTGTTCATTACTATTGAACAAGCCATTCCTAATGGATCAATGATACTTGTTGCTGACAACAATGAGAATTTATGCCAAAATCTTAAAGATATTCTCATCCAAAAAGGGTACCGTGTATCAATCGCCCTGGATAGTACATCAGCGATTGAAAAAGTGAGAACATTTGCTTTTGACATTATGCTTCTGGACATGAAACTTCCACCGTTGAACGGACTCGAGGTGTACCTGGAAATCCGCCGTCTTTGCCCGGGCATTGTGGTTGTCATTATAACAGGATTCCTGGCTGAGATTGAAAAAATGGTCGAAATGACAAGGAAAGCCGGCGCATATGCTCTTCTTGAGAAGCCAATAAATATTGATACTCTGCTTTCATTATTGGAACAGATCGAAAACCTCAAAAGGGAAAAAATATTTGAGAACCCGCATTAACTAATTACGGAATGAAAGAAAATTTCGATATACTCATCATTGATGATAGCGTTGAATTAACACTTTCACTGGAAGACATCCTGAAAGAAAATGGATTTGGCACGGCCATCGCTCAGGATCGGGAAACAGCTATCAGGATTTGCAATGAAAGATCATTTGGACTCGCGCTTATCGATATAAAATTGCCGGATGCTAATGGACTGGAACTGGTTGAAGAATTATCTGGCATGATCCCAGATATGGAGTTCATCATCATCACGGGATATGGAACGATGGAAATTGCAATAGAGGCAGTCAAGAAAAAAAGATCGTTTCATTTGAAATGAAACCCCTTGATTTGAACCGTTTCCTGTTGCTGATACGGCAAATCGTGGAAAGGAAACGCACCTCAGAAGCGTTACATCTTAGCGAGAAGCGGTTTCAGATTTTTGCAGAATCTGCTACAGATGCAATTATCAGCATTGATGAAGAAGGAAAAATTTTCTATCTCAACCCGGAATTTGAAACTATATTCGGGTATAGAACCCATGAGATCATTGGTAAACCTATAACTTTCCTGATCAATTCAAAGGATGATCAAAATCCCAAGAACACTATCAACAATATTCTGAATAGTACAGTTATTAAAGAGAAGAAGAGAATAGAAGCAGAGGGGTATCATAAGTATGGTAAAATTATTCCTTTGGAAATTTCTTTTGGAGGATTTTCAACAAAAGAAGGAAAATTCTATACCGCGATTGTTCGTGATATTACTGACCGCAAAGTGGCGGAGAACAATCTTCAGCGGAAGCTTCTGATCGAAAAAATTGTTTCAACAATTTCCGCACGTCTTATCGGAATTGCTGATTTTGATCAGGCTATTCTCGATTCGATTAAAGAAATATGTAATTACTCCAAAGCCCGAACCGTTTTTATATTGATTAAGAATAAGACAAGTAAAGAAATTGGCCCGACTTATGAATGGAGTTGCCAGGGTGAAAATTCTGCATTGTATGAACAGAATGACAATGTTCATTTCCTGTATGATTGGTTTTTCGAGGAACTCGAGGTAAAACGGGACCTTTTAATTCCTGACACACATAATCTTCCGGATGATTTGGAGAAGTACAGATCGCTGCTTCAAAATTTCGGAATACGGTCACTTATGATCCTTCCAATTATGGACGATGAGGGTGTAATCGGATGCCTTGGACTTGATAACATTGAAAATCCAGGGCGCTGGACCCTCGAAGAATTCAACCTTCTTATCACCCTTTCAAAACTTTTTTCAAGTTCCTTTCATCGGAAAAGTGTTGAAGAGGAACTGATCGAATCAGAAGAGATCCATCGCATTTTGCTGGATGCAACGAAGGAAGGTATTATGATAATTAACCCACAGGGGAGAATTACTGAAGTTTCTAATATCATCCTTGAAATATTCAAAGCTCCTTCACAGGAAGAATTCATTGGAAGAATGTTTGTGGAACTTATTCCAGCTGAACTTCGTAAACAAAAAAGGGTATATTTTTCCGATAAAGTTAAAAAAGGGATCACCCATACCATCGAGCTTACCCTGATAAGAAATGACAATACCACTTTCGTCGGTGAGGTGAACATCAGCCTTTTGAAAAAAGGCTTGAAGGAGACTAAAGGATATCTTGTAGTCATCCGTGATATTTCTGAACGAAAAAGAATGGATAAACAATTGATACATACAGAAAGAATGGCGGGAATTGGCGTCATGGCCGCAGGTATGGCGCATGAGATAAATCAACCACTGAACACTATTTCACTCACAATGGATAACCTGATGCTCCATCTTAATGGCGACTCTCAGGATAAAGTATACGTTGAAAATAAAACCTCGAAGATCTTCGATAACATTACGCGGATACGAAACATTATTGACCATGTTAGGGCATTTTCAAAAGACCATGATGAATATATCCAAACGAGGTTCAATATTAATGAAAGTATCCGGAATGCAAAATCCATGATATCTGAACAATTTAAGCATAAAGGGATTCACTTTGTCATAAACCTTGATGGAAATCTTCCACGTCCTATTGGAAACACTTACAAATTTGAGCAGGTCATGGTAAACCTCATTATCAATGCCAAAGATGCAATTGAAGAAAAGCAGAATGTTCTGAAACAGGATTTTAACAAGATACTGGAAATATCTTCACACCGGGTGGATCAATCTGTTTGTGTGGAAGTTAAGGACAACGGTATAGGGATAGATCCAAATGACATCGATAAAGTCATGTTGCCATTTTATACGACAAAAAAAGAAGGCGTTGGTACGGGCCTCGGTCTTTCTATTTCATTTAGCATAATTAGCGACATGCATGGGACTATTGAGATCCAAAGTGAAAGGTTTGTTGGTACAATGATCAGGATCAGAATCCCGATAAAAAAAGATAAAAAGAAACAAGTTGAAAAGACATAGAAATAAACCAAAATAGAATTTATTAGTTTACAAATAATCCTGTTAGATGGAACCTAAAATAACAGTCCTTGTAATTGATGACGAACGGAGTTTTACTGAAGAAATGAATGAAATGCTTCAGAAGAAAGGACATAAGGTATACATTGCAAATACTGCACGGCAAGGAATGAATATTCTGAAATGCCATGAGATTGACTTACTAATCCTGGATATACGTCTTCCCGGAACAAACGGGTTGGATCTTCTGAAGGAGTTAAAGACAATCTATCCAACACTGGAGGTCATTATTGTTTCAGCACATGGGGATATGGAATCCGTGATCAGGGCCTTACGACTGGGAGCCACAGATTACCTTCGTAAACCTTTCAGGCATTTGGATTTCCAAATCGCCATGGAAAGAACTCAAAAATTTCTCGCCCTTAAAAGGAAATTACAGGTAATGGAGGAGAAAAACTCCCTGATCTCAAAAGCACTTGGAGAAAAGATTGAACGGGATTTCATTGGGGGAAGCCAAAAGATCCAGGAAGTACTGGGACTGGCACTTACTGCTTCGGAATTTCCCGATACGAATGTCCTGATCACAGGAGAAAGCGGTACCGGAAAAGAGAATATTGCCAGGATTATCCACTATTCCAGCAAACGGAAGGACAACCTTTTTTGTGCTGTGAACAGCAGTGCTATAACGGAATCGTTGCTTGAGAGTGAGTTCTTCGGCCATAAAAAGGGATCCTTCACTGGAGCCATCACCGATAGAAAGGGCTTTTTCGAGGTATCAGACCAAGGAACGCTTTTCCTTGATGAGATCGCGGATATGCCGTTTAGCCTTCAGGCTAAAATACTCCGGGCTATTGAAGAAAAAAAAATTACCCGTGTAGGCGAGACAGAAGAAATTAAAGTGAACTTCCGGGTAATTGCCGCAACAAACCACGATGTTGACAAACTTGTAAGTGAAAAGAAATTCCGGTTGGATCTCATCCATCGTTTAAACACCCTGCACATTCATATACCGCCTCTGCGGGAAAGGCCTGCAGATATTGAACCTTTACTGGTCCATTTTGTTAGAGAATTCTCAATCAGGATGAACAAACCTCAACTGAAAATAGAAAAAAACGTCGTTGAAGGATTGAAAAAATATTCCTTTCCCGGAAATGTTAGAGAATTAAAAAATCTGACGGAAAGAGCAGTTATTCTTTCAAAGGGGAATTTTCTGACGATCAAGGATTTCACCTTGAAACCAAACCTCGTGTCTCCGGCAAGCGATAAAATTGAAAGACTGAACATGAAGGAATTCGAGGAACGATTGCTCAGGCAGGCTTTAAGGGATTATTCCTATAACCAAAAAGCAGCCGCAGAGGCCTTGGGAATAACAAGAGATTCTCTCATCCGCAGAATGAAAAAACATAATATCAGGATCAAAAAAGAGGATTGATTTCGCACACCTGTGCGAATATTGCTATTAAAAATCAGATTCCGGATACTTCTTTTAAAGTTTTTTAAAAATTATTACAAAAAATACTTTTTATAATAATTTGATTTTTAACCAAATGAATTAATAAGGAAGTTAATTGCATATTCCATATGTCCAATTGGCATATTGTTTGCATTTCAGAATCCAACGATGGAATGACCTTCGTAAAATCAAAAGAAAATAATATCAAACTTTAACAGTAACAAAAAATATCTAAAAGTACCAAAAAGAGACAGATGCCCTGGGATTCCCCAATTTTTGATGTAACGTACAACCAGTATTAAATCTTGTTGTACTCCACCTCTCCAAAAGATCTGTTCCGGATCACTGAATGTAGCAATAACTGTTACATCAAATGTCCCAGGGACATCGTTTCTTTGATCAACAATTACCTCCTTCAGATCGAACAGTAAGTCATTTCAATTTCAGGAAGTGGTGAAACGATTCATAAAATATCAATTTCAAACATATATGAGATAGTCTATCCTTTTTCACTGAGTTCCAGCCAGCGGTCGGATTTTATTTCAATCTCTTTCAGAATTAAAGCAAATCGTTCGGATTTCATTGAGAGTTCTTCCTGGGAAATTATTCCGGACGACAGCGTGATTTCGATTTTTGTTTTCTCTTCTTCCAATCGTGCAAGCTCCGTTTCCAAAGACTCTAATTCTCTTTTTTCTTTAAAGGACAATTTATTGGATTGTATGGTTACGATTTGTGGCTTTTCTGTTTTCTGCCGGGATGCCTGCAACAATCTGTTCTCTTCCCTTTCCCTACGTATACGATAAGCATTGTATTGGCTGTAGTTTCCAGGAAAATCTTTAATCACGGCCTCTCCCTTGAATACAAACAGGTGATCAACGATCTCATCAAGAAAATAACGGTCGTGGGTCACAATGATCACACATCCTTTGAAGGAAGAAAGATATTCCTCTAAAATTGCCAAGGTAAAAATATCAAGGTCATTTGTAGGTTCATCAAGGATGAGAAAGTTTGGATTTCGCATTAAGACAGTAACCAGGTACAATCGTCTCCTTTCTCCCCCGCTAAGCTTACTTATCAACTGGTAATGCGTGGAATAAGGGAATAGAAAGTAATTTAAAAAAGCTGCCGCCGAGACAGTATCACCATTACTCAGGGTGACCACCTCAGCAATATCCCTTATCACATCTATTACCCGGGAATCCTCGTTAAAAGTGATTCCTTCCTGCTTATAGTACCCGAAGGTTATCGTTTCTCCCTTTTCTATCCTTCCACATGAAGGCCGGAGTTGACCGGTTATGATCTCAAGGAAGGTTGATTTTCCCGAACCATTGTTTCCCACAAAGCCTATTTTCTCATTCCGCTTGAAGGTATAAAAGAAATCCTGCAGGATAGGCTGCCTCGCTCCAACTAAAAGAAACCTGCCGCATCTCAAGTATCTTTTTCCCTATCCTGCCGGTACCAATATCCATATTGATTTTTTCCTCCCTGATCTTACTGCCGGCAATTGATTTTAGGTCATAATAACTCTCGATACGTGCCTTTGATTTGGTGGTCCTCGCTTTGGGCATCCTGATCATCCATTCCTGCTCTTTTCGCAGCAGGTTGCGGGCTTTTTCAATTTCTTTCGATTGATTCTCTTTCCGCTCTGCCTGCTTCTCCACGAAATATGAGTAATTACCTTTATAACGAAAGAGGGAGGCATTATCCAATTCCAGTATCTCTTCGCATACATGATCCAGGAAGTAGCGGTCGTGTGTGATCATGAATAGGGTAATGCGCGAACGGGTCAGGTAGTCTTCCAGCCATTCGATCATATTTATATCAAGATGGTTTGTAGGTTCATCCAGGATAAGAAAAGAAGGTTCTGTAATCAATGTCTTTGCCAGGGCAATTCTTTTTCGCTGTCCACCGGAGAGTTTCTCTACTTTTTGTTCAAGATCCGTGATCTTTAATTCTGAAAGGATCTGCTTCACCCGCGTTTCATATTCCCACCCTTCAACAGCATCCATTCGCTCAATAACTTTCTGGATCTCTTTTTTGTCGTCCCCAAGGATGGCTTTCCCGTAATCCCGGATTGTCCTGTGAATCTCATTGGACGACTCATAAACTTCATCAAAAACAGTGTTAAATTCATTCAATTCAGGATCCTGCTTCAGGTAGCCGATGGAAACATCATTAAAAAATTTGACCGTACCTCCATCGGAAGGCTCCAAACCTGCAATAATATTTAAAAGAGTGGTTTTACCAGCTCCGTTCCTGGCGATCAGGGCAACTTTCTGGTACTGGTTTATAACAAAGGAGATATCCTGGAAAAGAACTTTTTCCCCATAGGAGCGGGATAAATTTTCAACTTGTAATAATGAGGGCATTGTGATTAAATCGGCTCTGTTTCCTGCAAAGGTAAGGAATGAAGGAATGCAGGGATTTAGAATTAAATTTCGATCCTGATCCCGATACCTGCCGCGAGAGCTTTGTTATAAACCAGTTTGGCTGCAGCAACATCTTGTATGGCAAGTCCATTGGATTTGAATAGCGTGATCTCTTTTTCATTCACCCTTCCTTTTTTCTGCCCCGTAATGATCTCTCCAAGTTCTGCATAAAAATGACTTTCAGGTATCTCACCGGCATTTACCGGGATCATGATATCACCTGCTTCCTTAAAACAAGCTTCACGTGAATCTCCTATGAATTTAGAGCGTTTAACGATGGATGTATCCAATTCCCTTAAGGTTGACGTATGACTGCCAATACCGTTTATGTGTGTACCTTCTCGAACCTTATTCCCGTCAAATAAAGGAGAAGGTGATGAGGTAGCTGTGCAAATGATATCTGCCCGGAGTAATTCTTCTGGTGTTTTTGACCTGATGATCTCAAGGTTTAACTTTATCTCCATTTCTGCAATAAATGCATCTGCTGCAGCATCCGAGATATCATAAACAAATGCCTTGGTAATATTCCGTGCTTCACATACTGCCCATAATTGCATTTTTGCCTGAACACCGGCACCAAAAATACCTGCTACCTGATTCTTCTCATCCCTGGCAAGAAATTTGGTAGCCACTCCACTGGCCGCACCGGTTCTTATAGCCGTCAGATAACCTCCATTCATAATGCATATCACATCCCCGGTAGCAGGGTCCTGCAGCAAGACTTTGCCAATTGTGGTCGGCATGTTATGTTTCACAGGATTATTTTTATAGACAGTTACCACCTTGCAAGCCAGTGCTTCCATTTTTTTCAGGTAAGCAGGCATATAAAGAGAAAGACCATCCGGCGGGGCAATGCCAATCCTTAATGGTAGCACTGCTGATCCATTGGATAGTTCGGCAAATGCCTGTTCAACTGCAAGCATACAATCTTTCATCTGAAGCACTGATGCCACATCGGCTTTGTTTAATATCAAGGTCATAGGAATAAGAAATTAGGAATCATGATTAAAGAAGTGCTAATTTTATTCTTTCTTAGCAACCACAATTGATTGCCAAATCTCATCATCTTCGAAAATCTTCATATTGTCACCGTAACCCTGCATCGAACCTTCCCTTCCCATGCCACCGGGACGACCTTGTCCCTGTCTACCTTGCATTCCAGGCTGTCCCTGGTCTTGCGCTCCTCCTTCTCTGTCTTCCTGGCGTGGTTTAGGAGCGCCTTTTATAATGATTCCAACAGCCAGGGGATTTGCCGCCTTTATATCAGTAGCAAAAGCATTGAATGGAATCCTGGCTTCATAAACCAGTACATTGGTAGAATCCCAGTTAACAGTTGCAAGAAACCCGTTTTTGCCCGATTTGGTGCTCTGCAATCCATTGAACCCATTTTTAAATCCAATTAATTCCATATCCTGCATCTGCAGCAGAAACATCAGGTGCATCGTTTTCCTGGTCCGATTGTCATCCTGGTTCATCCTTCCTCCCATATCAGTCTTGCCCCCGATAGGATAATGCAGCGTGGCCTCTGCTTTTTTCTTCCCTCTGCTGTTAAAACGAATCTCAATCCCATTTCGCAAAGCCTTCAACTGGGCATGTTCATCCGCTATCCGGAGACAAATATAAATTGCATTGGAATCGTTTACTATTGAATAATTGACCTGTGCATCCTTATTAAAACTGAATAGTGAGTTCTCCCATTCCGAAGAATTTCCATTCACTACAATTCCTTCCTTATAAGTGGAGGGATATTTTTTCCCTTTGTCGGAATGATTGGAGGTTCGTGCCAAACACAGTGTACTTATCACCGGGAAAGCCATTATCAATAAGAACATTTTAATCCACATAAGGCAAGACAATAAAAGTCATTTGAAAGATAACGTAAAATAAGCCTATTAACCTGTAAAGCAATCGAAGTCCTGCAAAGATAAAATATTTTTTCCCTGAACTACCTGCTTTTATTTATGCCTTCCAAAAAGACCATATTTTCATTTCTTTCTGAATTTTTTCAACGGTATTATTTAAAAGGTAATAATATTTTAAGTATTTTCGCCGACGAAATTACGTTTTATACGTATCTGATCTAGATGTATTAGTTACGTATTTTACGTAGTTAGATACCCACCCGCAAATCCAGGGTGTAAAGTAATTTCCATTCAGTTATTTTTTGGGGTGATTGAGTGGAAAAGCAGATGAGATTTTATCCCACATTAAACACTATAAAAGATGAAAAAAAGCAGTTTTACATTAAAATTATTCCTTTCTCTCCTTTTCCTTGGCTTGGCCGCCGGAGGCTTTGCGCAGGGAAATGTAAAAACCGAAGTTACTTCAATCCTTGAATTTCAGCAATATGACCGTGCCATTCATATTATGGCCATGTTGATCCTGGGCTTTGGGTTTCTGATGGTATTTGTTAAAAATTATGGACGGTCAGCCCTGACGGCCACATTTCTTCTTGTAAGTATAGCGTTACCATTATATTTGGCTGGAAGCAGCCTGATACATGGTGATGGCAGCAATGTAGAGATCCAGCGTCTCATCCTTGCAGAGTTCGGGGCAGCCAGTTTGCTGATCGCAGCGGGAGCCTTGCTTGGCAGGATCAAGATGCATCAGTACCTCATCCTTGGATTGCTTTTCATTCCCTGTTACATGCTGAATGAATGGATTATCCTGGATAATGGGCTTGGATTGTTAAAGAGTGGATTTGCAGATACAGGCGGATCTATTGTCATTCATGCCTTTGGTGCATTGTTCGGAGTCGGGGCTGCAATGTCATTAACGTCCTCCGAAACTATAGATAAGCCCATAACATCTGATGATTCCAGCGACCGGTTCTCTATGATAGGAAGTATGGTCCTCTGGATCTTCTGGCCAAGTTTCTGTGCTGCCCTTGTTCCGGCAGAAGCTATTCCGATGACAGTTATAAATGTATTCCTTGCTCTTTGCGGTTCTACGCTCGTTACATACCTGTTATCTGTCTGGATCCGTGGAAAGATCAGCATTGCAGACATTGCAAATGCCGCCCTGGCCGGTGGTGTTGCGATCGGTGCAACCTGTGACCATGCAAATCATATGACTGCCCTGATAATCGGACTTGTGGCAGGAGCTATATCTACTACCGGATTTGCAGTTCTTCAGGAAAAACAAAAAAAGTTTCTGAAGGCTGTGGATACTTGTGGTGTAAGTAATCTTCACGGACTCCCTGGCCTTTTTGGCGGACTCATCGCTATTCCGGTTGTTTCCGGTTTAAGCGCCGGAGCACAACTAACAGGGATCACTGTGACCATCATATTATCTCTCGGGCTTGGACTGGTTACCGGTAAAGTGATCTCATTATTTGGCCACCGCCAGGTAGCTTATTCAGATGCGGAAGAATTTGCAGATGTTGAAGTCGAATAAATTGGCAACATCATTGATTTTTGTTGCAAGGGGGCCTCATTGGTAACCCCTGTTTGTAAAGAACAAAGAAACCCGTTGTAAATTACCTTATTACAACGGGTTTCTCCTTAAATCTGAACTGTAAAGTGCACATTATTTTTTATTTTGTACTTTACACTTTGCACCTGATTTGTGACTCCGAAGGGACTCGAACCCCCAACCCTCAGAACCGGAATCTGATATTCTATCCAATTGAACTACGGAGCCAGGGCAACAAAGGTAAAAAAAATAGCGCCACGTTGCAACATGGGTCAGGACAGATCAGAATTTCCTACTTTTGCAGCCTCATCCTGTAAACTTTATTTTAATGATAAACATCCTTCTTACCGGCGGTTCAGGCTTTATGGGGAAAGCAATTGTCGCAGAACTTACCGATCCTGCCTGCCCATTTAAACCTGACCTCATACGGATCTTTGACCTCGACAAGTACCAGAGATTGATGGATCCGCGTATCGAAATGGTCCAGAGTGATGTCAGGGATTATGACAAAGTATCTGTGGCATGCAAAAACATAGATGTTGTGATTCATTCTGCTGCTATTGTCGACTGGGGAACAAAATCGGAAGAAGAAATCCTGTCGGTCAATGTTGAGGGAACAAAAAATATAATCAGGGCATGCAAGGAACAAAAGGTAAAAGTCCTTGTCTTTACCAGTTCGCTTGATGCAGTTTTCAGTGGGAAGCCATTGGTTGATATCGACGAAAGTATTCCCTATCCTACAAAACATTCAACAAGCTATTGTACCAGTAAATACTTAGCCGAGAATCTTGTACTTGATTGTTCCGGTGATGGCTTGAAAGCCTGCATCCTAAGGCCGGCCGATGTATATGGGGAAGGAGATCCTTATCACATTGGTTCCCTCCTGGATATGGTCAAAGGAGGATTCTATGTCCGTCTAGGAAACGGGAAATCTAAATGCCAGCACGTATATGTAGGCAATATTGCCTATGCACATATTATTGCTGTTCAGGCGTTGCTTTCAAATAATAACTCCGTGGCCGGCAATATTTATTTTATTACCGATGGTCCGGGATCTAATTTTTTTTCTTTCTATGACCGGATCATTGAAGAAGCCGGTTATAAAATATGGCCGAAGAATCTATGGCTGCCAAAGGGATTTTCAATGTTGCTTGGAGTTTTATCAGAACTTGTTGCACTTATCGTAAGACCTGTTAAACGATATACGCCGAGAATGAGCCGTTTCGCGGTGACTTATACCTGTACGGATTTCACTTTCAACTCACAAAAAGCTGAAAAAGATTTTGGATTTTCCCCAAAATACAATGCTAAAGAAGCCTTGGAGAAAACTGTTTTTTTTTACAGGAAAGAAAGAGAGAAAATATTTTAGTTTCACTGCTTTTTAGTTTGCTTATCTTTGAAAAAAATTTAATCCTATTTGTTATGTCAGAAAAAATTTCAAATAAAGTCGCTCCGGGTGTAGCCACAGGAAAAGACCTCCAGGAGATCTTCCGCATTGCAAAAGCTAATCAGTTTGCTTTACCTGCCGTTAATGCAACCGGTACGGATACCGTAAATGCCATAATGGAAGCAGCGAAAGCTGTTAACTCGCCTGTAATCATACAGTTTTCTAACGGTGGAGGGATTTTCTATGCAGGGAAGTCCTTATCGAATAGCAACGAAATTGTTTCAATTAAAGGATCTATCTCCGGCGCCATGCACATTCATGAAGTTGCTGAATTATATGGCATCCCAGTGGTTGTTCATACAGACCATGCGGCTAAAAAATTACTTCCCTGGATCGACGGATTGCTGGAAGCTGGTGAGGCTTATTTCAAAAAGAATGGGAAACCTTTGTTCAGCTCACATATGCTCGATCTTTCTGAGGAGCCATTGGCCGAAAATATAGAAATCAGCAAACGTTACCTTGATCGCATGAGCAAAATAGGAATGACACTTGAAATCGAGTTAGGAGTGACCGGCGGTGAAGAGGACGGTATTGACAATACAGGCATCGACAGCTCACGTCTTTATACCCAGCCTGAACATGTGGCATTTGCATTCGAAGAATTAAGCAAGATAAGTGATCATTTTACCATCGCAGCTTCATTCGGCAATGTTCACGGAGTTTACAAACCTGGAAATGTAAAATTACAACCTATTATTCTTCACAATTCCCAGCTTTACATCCAGGATCATTATAAAACAGGACCGAATCCGGTAAATTTCGTATTTCACGGAGGTTCGGGATCCGAACCGGAAAAAATTAAAGAAGCTCTCACCTATGGTGTGGTCAAAATGAATATTGATACTGATACGCAGTGGGCATTTTGGGAAGGAGTAATGAAATATTACAAGAAGAATGAAGCATATCTCCAGAGTCAGATTGGGAACCCTGAAGGCGAAGACAAGCCAAACAAAAAGTTTTATGATCCGCGCGCCTGGTTGCGTGAAGGCGAAAAATCAATTGTGGAACGGCTGAAAGTCGCCTTTGCCGATCTGAATTGTCTCAACCGCTATTAGAACCCAAGCCCTGCAGCAAGGGTATTAATTGGCCGAATACACAATACAGGGATCGGCGACCGGTTAATTGTTTGTTGAGCATACGGGCCCATCCAGAGGTTGGCGGTATTCGTTTCCTGTTGGGTCATGATAGAGATCAGGTTAGCATCTATACTTTTCCCATAGTTGATCATTGTATCTGCAATATTGTCGGCTTCCGTGCTGGTAATTAAACTTCTGACTCCTTCGTCTTCAAAATATTTAGCAACCTGCTGGGAATATGAGTCAACATTCCGTCTTACTGCCTTGACTTTTGTGGTGTACAAGGATAGAATATGAATCTTGGCATCGAATTTCTTTGCAAGATATCCTGTGAATTTAGCTTTCTGCCGGGTTTCTGCTGTGCTGTCTATAGGAAAGACGATCCTCTCAAGTGGACGTTGAACATCAATGCTACTCCGGATGGTGAGAACAGGGCATGGGGAAAGCGAAACGATACGATTTGCATTGCTGCCAATCCAGAATTCAACAAAGACCGAAGCGCCATGGGTACCGGTGACTACCAATATAGCCTTGCATTCCTTTGCCTCATCTGTTATTTCTTTGTAAACTTTCCCAGTCCGGATCTTGAAATTTATTTTATTCCCTGGTAATTGAGGCTTGTACTTTGCAACCAATTCATCAAATTGTGTTTTGACTTCTTTTGTCGGGTCTCCCCCGGTGTCAAATTTATCTTTTTCTTCTGCTGATTTTCGCACCCAAACCAGGTCTATATCAGTTTTGCATTTCTGTGCAATAGATAATGCATGACGAAAAGCATTCATCGAGCTTTCCGAAAAATCAATGGCGACCACAATTGTATTCATAACTTTCCGTATTTGTTTATTCCACAATTGGCAAATTGATTAAATCTGCTATGATCCAGGCATTCTGGTATTCTTCAATAATAGTGTTCAAAAATCGCTGAGCATCAAGGTGGGTTCGAAAATCCCCAACCCTTACCTTGTAATTCGGCGCCGAGAATGTAAGGTATGCCCTTATTTCCGGATATTTCTCTTTAAATCCTTCATAGATAGACTGCGCTTTTGTCTTTGAGTTGTTTCCCGAATCAAAAAAAATCTGAATCCGGTATCCTTCAATACCTTTTTTGTTTTGGTTTATTTGGATATGCTTGCTAACAAGTAAATCAACCTTGTCATCCTGAATAATCTGAATATGGCCTTTTTCTTTGTTTGTTTCCTGAGCAAAATCCCTGAATGTGCCGGTGTTAAAAAGAAACATGACAAACAATGAAATCAGGATCTTATGATAACTTTTACGGATCATAAACAAAAATGTTCCAATGGATGAATACTTAATATCGGAACCGGAGACTGGTTCACCAGTTGTTGTGCATGTGGGCCGAGGAGAATATTGGCAGGAGTTTCCTGTTCTGTCATAATGCTAATAAGGTCTGCACCTATTTTCAAGGCATAATCAATGGTCATTTTGGTGATGTCGTTTGAGATAATTCTATCTCTCACCAATTTTACTTTGTGTTTCTCAAGATATTTGGCTGCCTGATCTGCCAGATTTTCTGCGATCCGTTGTACAGATTTCAATTGACTGTAATGAGTGGCAATAATATGTATTTCCGACCCAAAGACATTTGCCAGTTTTGCAACGAAAGGAAGTTTCTGAAGGGTTTCGGTTGAACTATCAATAGGGACCAGGATTTTATCAATATTCTTCCCTTCAATGAAGTCATGCCTTACTGTTATCACCGGACAGGTTGAATAAGTAACGATCTTAAATGCATTACTACCGATCCAGAATTCTTCAAACCCAGAGATTCCATGCGCACCTGTAATGATCATCAAAGCGCCAATGGTTCTTGCAAGTCCATCAAGTTCATGATAGATCTTCCCTTTCCTGAGTTTGTAATCAAGTTTAATATCTTTCGAAACCTGCTTTTGATAATGCCGGATTATCTCTTCAAACCTTTTCTTTGCTTCAATCCGGTTTTCATTGGAAGTATCAGAATAGATGCCTTCTGTAGCTGCAATTTTATCCACCCATACCATGATTATATTTGATCTTAGCTTGTTAGCTAAGGGAATAGAATACTCAAGGGCATGAATAGAAGTGTTTGAAAAATCTACGGCGACTACAATCGGCTGCATTTTTAGTAAATCTGGGTAATAATCAGACGTAAAATTACACAAATTTTATTTTCACAATATACTTTAGGGATAGAATTAATTAAGTCTTAAAGCGAATTTTGTTATTTTTGTACTAAGCTAAAGCAGGATTCTAATTTGCATTCTGATCCTGTATTATGCTTTAACCACCTAAAAATGAATGACAACCTTGACCCAACAGGGAATCAATTAAACAATGTTGAGAAGGAAATAGAGAAGGTTCTCAGGCCAACGGAGTTTGTTGAATTCGCAGGACAGGAAAACATCATTGAGAACCTGAAAATATTTGTTCAGGCTGCCAAACAAAGGAAAGAACCACTCGATCATGTGTTGTTACATGGCCCTCCCGGATTGGGTAAAACCACCCTCTCCCATATCATAGCCAATGAGCTGAAAGTCAATATCAGGGTCAGTTCGGGGCCAGTACTGGATAAACCCGGTGATCTTGCCGGTATTCTCACGAACCTGGAAGAAAATGATGTTTTATTCATTGACGAGATCCACCGGTTGAGCCCTGTCGTGGAAGAGTATTTGTATTCGGCCATGGAAGATTTCAAAATCGATATCATGATTGAGACAGGGCCAAATGCACGCAGCATCCAGATAAAACTCAACCCCTTTACTTTAATTGGTGCTACCACACGTTCGGGACTGCTTACAGCACCTCTCCGGTCAAGATTCGGGATCAATTCCCGTCTTAATTATTATACTGCAGCAACCCTTGAACGCATTATCTTACGCTCGGCCGAGATTCTCAAGGTGCCCATTTCACCAGAAGCAACGTCGGAAATTGCCCGTCGCAGCCGTGGAACTCCCCGTATCGCTAACCTTCTATTAAGGCGAGTACGCGACTTCGCACAAATCAAAGGGGATGGAAATATTGACCTAAAGATCAGCCAATATGCATTGACTGCATTGAATGTAGATAAGCATGGACTGGATGAGATGGATAACAAAATTCTTTTGACCATCATCGATAAATTCAAAGGAGGACCGGTAGGGCTTAATACCATTGCTACTGCAGTTTCTGAAGATCCCGGTACCATTGAAGAAGTTTATGAACCATTTCTCATCCAGGAAGGTTACCTCATGCGCACCCCAAGAGGCCGGGAAACTACTGAAGCTGCCTACAAGCATCTCGGAAAAATTAAAAGCGATCCCCAGGCAAAATTATTCTGATTCAGAGTAATGGAAATTTCCAGTCAGAAAATAAAAACCAAAGCCATTGAATTGGGGTTTTCCTTCTGTGGTTTCGCGAAAGCCGGATCCCTGGACCAGGAACGCGACTTTTTCTTCTCTTATCTCCTGGAAAAAAGAAACGCCGGACTTCATTACCTTGAACGGGATCCTGAGAAAAGAATCGATCCCAGGCTTTTATTTGAAGGCACACAAACTGTCATCGGGCTATTGTTGAATTATTTTCCACCAGAGATCATTCAGGAAGAAAATAACTTCATTATTTCAAAATATGCATATGGGAAGGACTATCATGAAGTATTAAAAGAACGAACCCATACCCTGATACAATTTATGAAGGAGGTACTCGGGGAGATGAAGGCAAAGGCATTTATCGACCGGGGACCTGTCCTTGAAAAAGCATGGGCAAAGCAATGCGGTCTGGGATGGACAGGTAAAAACACTCTTCTTATCAATCCTGAGAGAGGATCTTTTCATTTCATTGCAATAATCCTTACCGACCTTCAAATTGAACCGGATTCACCGGAAACTGATCATTGCGGAAATTGCAGGTTATGCCTGGAAACCTGTCCGACCGGTGCATTGGAAAATCCTGTCGAACTTAATCCATCGAAATGCCTGGCTTATCTGACCATTTATGAACAGAATGATACTCCGGCAGAATTAAAAGATAAGTTTCATGATCGTATCTACGGATGTGATATTTGTCAGGATGTTTGCCCTTATAACAGGTTAGCCGTGCCTCATGGCGTTACTGAATTCCTCCCTGGTCAGGAATTGAGATCATACCGTAAAAAAGATTGGCTTCAATTGACAGAAGCTCAATTTGAGATCCTCTTCAGGGACTCAGCTATCCACAGGATTGGCTATGAGAAGCTGATGAAGAATATACACAACGCAGCGAAATACCATTAAGGGTCATCGCAGTGTTACGTGTATTATAAGGAAGAAAATCTTTTTTATATGAAACAGATCTTCCTCCTCGTCTTCTTTCTATTTATTTTCAGCACTTCTTTTTCACAGGATATTATTTACCTTATGAATGGTCAGAAAGTCGCTGCCACTATTTTGGGAGTTTCTAAAGAAAAAATCAGGTATCATATGACTGATGATCCCGATGGACTTATCAGGGAGATAGCTTCCCGTGAGGTCTATATGATAACTTACAGAAATGAAAAAGAAGAAATCTTTGGAATTCATTTACCCCAGCGATCTGAAAAATATTTTTCAAACGGAAAAAATGAATATAATTCGCTTTCATTAGGCTTTGGGGAAAGTCACGGTTTTTTGGGCTCAGGTTTCAGCATAGATGGGGCGGATTACAAGGCTGGGGGTATCATGCTGGAATCGGCATTTCGCCATTCGGGACTGCTGAACATCTTGCCACCCTAAATTTTTCTGCGGGGGTCAAGATTTCTTTTACAAAGGATGGTTTATAGATCTTCAATTCGGGACTTTCCCCGCCGATAAGATGGTAAAGACGAAAACCGATACAAATAAATATTATGACTATCA
Source organism: uncultured Bacteroidales bacterium (assembly GCA_963800585.1). Taxonomy (GTDB): domain Bacteria; phylum Bacteroidota; class Bacteroidia; order Bacteroidales; family FEN-979; genus FEN-979. The sequence goes on along the minus strand of CAWDBP010000007.1, from coordinate 413,580 downwards.
TGATAGGGTCCGGACAGCTTATGGCCCTTCGCTGATGATTGGCGGAGACTGGTTCTTCAACCGGTATTTCGGTTTAACTGCTGATATGGGATTTTCAGTTAATGTTACCCGCCCTGATTTTAACCCTATACAATTTGCAATGGATCTTGGCTTTATTTTCAGATTGCCGGAAAGAAAGAGACATGTTGGACCTTTTCAAAACGACAAATGATAAGAGTAGTACTTTGTTTGATATTTTTAATAATTTCTCTTGCTTCACAATCGCAGGAACTTGAAGTAACAGGAATTTATGCTGCGAGCAGTTCTGTTGAATTTCACAACTCGTTCGGTCTTGGTATTGGAATTAATGAATTTGTTAAACCGAAGAGCAGGATTGGTTTCTGTTTAGAATATCTCCTCAATTGTTTCCCCTTTGAAAACAAGTATACAGGTGATGTTCTCACAAAATACATCGATAAAGTCAAGCCCCATAATCAAAAAATTGCACTTAAGTTCAATTGTTCATTCAACATTCTTAAAAAATCAAAATCTCTTCTATTTATCGGTCCTGAATTGGGTTTATGTTATATAATTGTCAACGAAATGATTGAAGAGACAAGTACGACATTCCCTGGCAACATTGACCATCAACAGCATATTTCTGATCATCACATCAGACCTGCAATAAGTTTTGGGTTTTTAGTTGATTATGAGCTTAAAGAATTAATTGCTCATAGAATCTCAGTATTTGTTTCCATTCATCCGGAAATATCAGGTTTTGGAGCATCAGGTTTGAAGGGAACAACAGACCCGTTAATGGTTGGTTGGTTAAATGCAGGTATCGGAATAAGGTACGGGTTTGCAAAAAAAAATAAATGAAAATGCACCTAGAATAACTTTTTCGGTTGAAATGAAAAAAGTAATATGATTTTATGTATTTTTTCTTCCCCCTCCTTCTTGGGGGAGAGGGCCAGGGGGTGGGGGCATTAAGAATTCCCCCAATGGAATGAAGGAAATTCAAAACCTGCCAGGATTAAGACACGATCGATAACTGTCATTACTGATTCTTCAATAGTTTGAGGTTTACTGTAGAAGGAAGGCGATGCAGGGCAGATAATTGTCCCTGCCTCGGAAAGTAGTTTCATATTGTTAAGATGGATCAGGTTGTAAGCCATCTCACGTGGAACAAGAATGAGCTTTTTACGTTCTTTGAGGATAACATCCGCTGCCCGTGTAAGGAGGTCGGAAGAAACGCCCGATGCAATCCTTCCAAGGGTTCCCATAGTACATGGACAAACAATCATCACATCAAATCCTGCCGAACCTGAAGCCAGCGGCGAAAAGAAATCATCCGGGCGATACACCCGGAAAGGAATCTGCTTCTCATCAAATGAACCAAGTTCATAGGTCCATACATCCCTTGCATTATCTGAAAACACTACTCCGCATTCCTCAACCTGATCTTCCAGGCTTTTTACTTTCTCTAGCAGTAATTTCCCATAAATGGAGCCGCTTGCACCCGTTACCCCTATAATTAATTTAAGTCTCCTCATCTTTGGGTTAATACTTTTTTACAAATTTTATTATTCCCCCACGTCACCAATTCACTAGTTATCTTATAGGTCTTTTGCCTTGAAATCCCAGAGAACTGATAAAGACAATACATTATTATATTGTCCTCTTTCAAATAACATCCGACGGTAATAGCCATAATCATTTTTACTCCTGAGGGAATTCAGAGAATAATTTGATCTTAAATTAAGGCGGAGATGTTTGGTAACATAAGCTCCGAAACCAAAAATCCCACTAAAACACACAGATCTGAAAGGAACGCCATTAACCTGTATACCATCTTTCATTTCAAGTGAACCAATATAAATATCTGTAGCAGGTCCTGCTTCAAAATAATAACGTCTTTTGAATATATACTGGTATAAAATTGGAACCTCAATGTAGTGTATCCTTAGTAAATACGAGGTGATCCCTGTAGCGTTGGTGTCATTCCTGCTACCTTTCTGAATATATTCAAGTTCCATCTGGAAGGAAGAATGAGGAGATACCTGAAGACCGACATAAGCTCCGCCCAGATATCCGAATTTAGTGTAACCAGAATAAGTATCACCATCAACCTGACTAACAACACCCCCGAGCATTAAGCCGGCATTGAATCGCTGTGCTTTATTTGAAGATGAAAATATTACCAGAAAAAATAAAATTAACAAAGTACTGCGGAGAATAATTTTCATTTTACAATCTGCTTTGTTGGAAAACATCAATTCGGCTTATTTATTACGTTCAGTGGTAAAAATCACGAGCTGTTCGAGTGAATTCCGGTAAATGCTTTCCGGGAAAGTGCAGAGAAGGTCGATTGCCTTTTGTCGGTTTTCCAGCATTTTCTCGTGTGCATATGATATACCTCCCTTCACCGTGACCTTTTCAACGAGCTCTGCAATCCGGTCCGGTTCTGTATTATGGTTTTTGACTGTATTGACGACCCATCTTTTTTCAGCTATACCTGAATGATTCAAAAGGTGTATCAGGGGAAGGGTCATTTTCTGCTCTTTAATGTCTAAAGCAGAAGGCTTACCGGTGGCATTTCCTGATTCATAATCAAACAGATCGTCTTTTATCTGGAAAGCAATTCCAGTATATTCCCCGAAAAGACGCATCTTTTCAATGGTTACCGGATCAGAACCTGATGAAGCAGATCCACAGGCACAACAGGAGGCAATAAGGGAGGCGGTTTTTTTGCGGATGATCTCGAAATAAATCTCTTCCCCAATGTCGAGATGACGTGCTTTTTCTATCTGCAATAATTCTCCTTCACTCATTTCTCTTACGGCATTGGAGACGATCCTGAGGAGATCGTAATCATCATTTTCAAGAGAAAACAATAATCCCTTTGACAGGAGATAATCTCCTACCAGGACTGAGATTTTATTTTTCCAAAGTGCATTGATGGAAAAATAACCTCTCCGGAGGTTTGAATCATCTACAACATCGTCATGCACCAGCGTAGCGGTATGAAGCAATTCAATAAGGCAGGCAGCACGGTAGGTAGATTCCCTGATACCCCCGGTGACACTAGCAGTAAGGAATACGAAAAGTGGACGCATCTGCTTTCCCTTTCGTTTCACGATGTAGTGCATGATCTTGTCCAATAACGGAACACTGCTTTTCAGGGAGGCTCTGAATTTATTTTCAAAGTTTCCAAGATGTTCTGCAACGGGGGCCTGAATCTCTTTAAGTGATAACATCGGATATATTAGATTCTGTAAAAATAATCAAAATTGGTTCAGCAACGGTAAGTTAATCAATGGAAAATTCTCAAATTTGTGCTCTAATTCTATCCATATGTCCGGATTCCTTTTTCACGATGTTATTTTCGGACCGGTCCGCAGTCGTCGGCTTGGTCTCTCCCTGGGAATTAATCTTTTACCTTCCCATTCAAAATATTGTTCGTTCAACTGTATTTATTGTGAATGTGGATGGACTCCTGACATTAGGAATACAATTCCCGATCTTCCATCACGTGAACTTGTCAGGGAATATCTCGAGTACAGGTTGAAAGAGCTCGTTGAGGAAGATCATATTCCCGATGTACTGACTTATGCAGGTAATGGGGAACCCACCATGCATCCTGATTTTGCTGGTATCGTGGATGACACCCTTGCAATGCGGGATAAATACATGCCCGGTGTCAAGGTTTCCGTCCTTTCTAATGCATCCATGATCAATGAGCCTTCCGTTTTTAATGCTTTACTTAAGCTAGATTACAATATTCAGAAATTGGATGCTGGTTTTGAACATCTTTTTCTTCAGATCAATAATCCTATCAGCTCCGTAAAGTTCGGCGAACTTATAAGAAATCTTAAAAGTTTTAATGGAAAAGTGATTATCCAGAGTATGTTTCTCAGGGGATCATATAAGGGAGAAGTCATTGACAATACTAATGACATAGAAGTGGCCGGTTGGTTGCAACACCTTGACTTCATTCGTCCATCCCTGGTAATGATTTACCCTGTTTCACGTGCTACACCTGCACACAACCTTGAAAAAATTGGTATCTTTGAGTTGGAAAAAATTGCTGGGAAATTAGGCAAACTGGGAATTGAGGCGAAGGTTTACAGCTAATAAAAAACAAATACCCAATACCTGACTTATCATTACCCAGTACCAAACTCCTAATACCCATTATGCCAGACTTGCTAAAATATCCTCCCAAGATCCTAATCGCCTTTGGTGAGACCATTGAAGGTGGGAAAGATATTCTTGACTGGTTTTTAAAACACGGGTATCCTGAGCTTGCAGCGCTCTCTTATGCAGTCCAGGGAAGTGATGAAGCTGTCGACTGGTTGATGAAAAATGGATTTCCTGAGTTGGCTGCACTCGACAGCGCCATTGATGAAAACATGGATGCCTTTGAATGGTTAAAGAGAAATAATTATATATTCCATATTGTTTTTGCTGAAGCAGTTCATGGCAAAGGAGAAGCCATTGAATGGTTTATCCGGAACAATTTGAAGTCACTATTAGCTATAACGCAAAAGATCCGGAGATTGAGGGACAGTCAGACATTTGATTATCACAAGCTGCATTTCTGATAAGAGGATCATCCACATTTGGTATACCCGCACTTTGTACAGATTGGGCATCCTTCCTGGTATATCAGGACATTGGCCTCATGGCAGTTGGGACAGACACGTTCAGGAGCCTGGGTTCCATCAGGAATGAATTTCTTCAATGCACGTTCTACACCGTTCTTCCAGGTATTGATGGAATCGACTTCAAAATGAAGTTTGCTGATGATATTCACAACAAATGGCAAAGGCATTCCATGACGAAGGATCCCGGAGATAAGCTTTGCATAATTCCAGTATTCCTTGGTAAATGACCGTGATAATCCTTCGATGGTGATTTTGTATCCTTGTCTGTCTTCAAACTGGAAATCATAACGTGAGTTCACACCATCCGGACGATTTTTACAAATCCAACCTTTCTGCACCCATTGCGGGATCCAGAAATCATCGGCACGGCCGGTAAAGATCTCATAAGGATGACCGTTCAGAAGGCCCACAACAGCTATCCATTTCTCATAATCATTCTGAAAGCGCACGATCTCGGCTTCAAGTCTATCCGGGCGATGAGGTGCACGGGTTTCTATGAATACATTTGCATTATCTCCATCATCTTTCTTGTCATTATTTACCAGGACTCCTTCACGGCTGCCATCGCGATAAACGGTCATGCCTTTACAACCGGCTTTCCAGGCTGTTTGGTAGATGCTGGCAACCATTTCTTCCTTCGTTTCATTAGGAACATTCACAGTAACGCTTATCGAATGATCCACCCATTTCTGGACGGCACCCTGCATATGAACCTTTGCAACCCAGTCAATATCGTTTGATGTTGCTTTATAATATGGAGATTGCTTAATAATAGCTTTCAGATCTTTTTCATCTATCCGTGAAACCTCATCCACGTTGTATCCCTTTGATTCAAGCCAGGTGACGAATTTATGATGAAAGACATTGTATTCTTCCCAGGTATCGCCGATCTCATCGGTAAAAGTGACCCGGGCATGTTTATCATTGGGATTCACTTTGCGCCGGCGCTTGTATGTTACTGCAAATACAGGTTCCAGGCCAGAGGTGGTTTGCGAAAGTATGCTGACAGAACCTGTAGGAGCAATAGTAAGGATGGCAATGTTACGACGACCGTGTTTAACCATTTCTTTATACAACTCCGGGGCAGCCTCTTTCATGCGCAGAATGAAAGGATTGTCTTTTTCCCGTTCAGCTTTCCAGATTGGGAAAGCACCTCTTTCTTTTGCCATGGTAATCGACGAACGATAAGCTTCAATGGCCAGCATCTTATGAACCTCCACGGAGAAATCTATAGCATCATCCGATCCATAACGTGTTCCAAGGGCTGCAAGCATATCTCCCTCGGCTGTTATGCCGAAACCGGTTCTTCTACCCTGGATGGCCTTTTCTTTGATGTTAAGCCAAAGGGTACGTTCGCGGGATTTGATGTTTTCATCCTCAGGATCACTCTTAATCTTCTTAAGAATATTATCGATCTTTTCCAGTTCCAGGTCAATGATATCGTCCATCATTCGCTGGGCTTTATGAACGTGATCAATGAACAAATCGCAATCAAAGCTGGCATCCGTGGTAAAGGGTTTATCCACATAGCTGTAAAGATTGATAGCCAGGAGGCGACAGCTATCATAAGCACATAACGGGATCTCTCCACAAGGATTCGTAGATATAGTCCTGAAGCCGAGATCGGCATAACAGTCGGGAACCGATTCCCGCCGTATGGTATCCCAAAAGAGGATACCTGGTTCGGCTGATTTCCAGGCATTATGAATGATCTTGTTCCAGAGTTCCCGTGCCTTGATTTTCCTTGTAACCTTAGGGTCTGACACCTCGATAGGATATTGCTGGGTATATTCTCCATCGGAAACCACTGCATTCATAAATTCATCGGTGATCTTTACCGAAATATTGGCACCGGTAACCTTCCCCGATTCCAGCTTGGCATTGATAAATTGTTCAGCATCCGGATGCTGGATTGAGATGCTGAGCATGAGAGCACCGCGACGGCCTTCCTGTGCGACCTCACGCGTAGAGTTGGAATATCTTTCCATGAAAGGCACAATACCTGTTGAGGTCAATGCACTATTCTTGACAAGGCTGTTTTTCGGGCGGATGTGTGACAGGTCATGGCCGACGCCACCTCTTCTCTTCATTAATTGAACCTGCTCCTCATCGGTCTTCATGATGGCGCCGTAAGAATCCGATGCCCCTTCATTTCCAATCACAAAACAATTAGAAAGAGAACCGATCTGGAAATTATTACCAATCCCTGCCATTGGGCTTCCCTGGGGTATGATATATTTGAAATCCCGGATAAGTTTATAAACCTCATCCTCGCTCATCGGATTGGGATACTTTTTTTCGATTCTTGCTATCTCATGAGCAATCCTGTGATGCATGTCATCAGGGGTTAGCTCAAACAGATGACCTTCGGAATTCTTTAACGCATATTTATTGACCCAGACGTTGGCTGCAAGATTATCTCCATGAAAATATTCTGTGGAAGCCTTCATGGCTTCTTCAGTTGAATGTACTTTCTGGTTTCCCCTGACCGGGTCCTTCTGCTCATCTTTACCTTTAAGTGGTTCCGTTTCTTTACCCTGATTCTTCATTTCCGGTTCTTCTATTGTTACTTTCGGACGCATTCTTTTCGATAACACATCATTGTAAAAATCCGGTTTTTTATCCTGGTCAGCATTTACAATGGGTTCTTTTTCCATATCAAAAATCTATTATGAAATCATAAATCTGTAAACAACGCAAAATTAAATGTGATATGATTGTAATATTGAAGAATTTTCAAGGAGCAATTTACAAAGAAGAAAGTCAGCAAATCAATTTAACTTATTAACATCTTGGGTCTGGTTATATCTAATTGTTTGAGTACAAAAATAATAGTGCCTGATAATTCATTCTTATTAAAAATAAATGTGATTAGGATTGGACAAACCTGTGGTTAATTATTCAAAACGCCTGTTTTTACTGGTCATTTAGATAATCAGCTGACCAGAGGATCAGATTTAAGCCGGTCAAGAATTAAGGCGGTCATCACCCTGAAGTTATATGCCAAAACACTCCAAAGAACTTTAGCCTGGAAGTGAATCCAGCCCTTCCAACTACAAGTACGGATATTGAAGCCACGCTTAATATTCGAGATTATTGCCTCCATGGCGCTGCGCCATCTCTTCAAACGTGTTTCCATGTTCAAACTGCTGACAATATTCTGCATACTGCCAACAACCTTATTAAACACAATATTTACAACGCCCGCTTTCTGGGCATGCTCAAGGTTTGCCAAACAGGCATATCCTCCATCGGTAGCACTGTCCCGCGGAACGATCTCATAATTTTGAATAACCCTGTCAATGGTTTGTTTATACAATGATTTGTCCGCCGGGTTGCCCTGCAAAACCTGACAATCCAGGACAAGATTGCTCTTTCCTGCAGCCAGGTTTACTTTATGGCCAAACAGCACTTCCCTTTGCCCTTTCACAATGATGTCGGTGTGTTGTTCATAAATCGAAAACAGTTTTTCTTCACTGGGGACTTTTTCCCCATTAATTTCCTTGCGATAGGCTACATTATATACCTGTACCATCAGGCTCAGCAATTTAGTCAGTTCTTCCTGAATGCCCCAGGCGATAATACTCGTGGACTTTTTTTTTATCGCGTTGGACGTTTGATTGATTACTTTGGTAAAAAGGATCAACTGCTTACAAAATAAATCATACCGATCCTTATTTTTGCGATTAACATTGATTTCATAAAAGGTCTTCTTTGCGGATTTCGTGTAATCAATAAAATCAAGTGTATCAATCTCTTGTTTCAATTGCTCCAATAACCGGGTGCTCGTTTTTATACAATCCCAGACAAGGGAGTTATTCGTAGGATAATGAATATTTGTTTTTACAACGGTAGAATCCTGTGAAACACTTTTCACATCTTCCAATCCTTCGCTTATGGCTATTTTATTTAAAACCTTGTCATTTTTGGTTTCAGGAATGCCAGATTAATTTTTTCCCGAATCCTAACCGGTTGTCGGTCATTTTGATCAAATTGGGGCTTATACCCCAAAGGTACAGGGTTGAAAACCGTGCGATAGGAAATTTTTCCAGATACGCTTTTTTAGCTGATTTCAAGTCCGCTCCTTCAAGTTTAAATATGGTCCCACTGAACTGTATCCCCCTGATTTTTCCAATCATTTTTGTTTCAAGTGCGATAGCACCTGCCACTAAAAAGTTACCGGTTTCAACCACATCGTGGATATGACGGGTATCATCTTCAGAAGTAAAAATAAAAAGGTTGCACTTCTCATCATAAACATAGAAACAAGTGGCACACCAGGGTTGAACTTCCCGGGTAACGGCAAGTGTAAAGATATGATGTTCTCGGATCAGGGAAAGGATCCTATTGTCTATGAGATTATTCATGTTATTAGAAATCGGTGCTGAGCGACAGGTAAAAAACCGGCTTTTGAATTCTCCACTCCTCCACGCCCCATGCCAGGTCACCCCGGATAAAATACCCGAAAATTTTGGTACGTAAACCGCCTCCAAAACCTTCGACAAAAGGTTCCTTCATCAACTCAACTTTGATATACAGGGGTTTGTTATCAATATAGGTGGTAAAGAGTTCGTTCGATTCAGTGTAAGGACTCCATCCCGTCCATGCGGTTCCCACATCGCCGAAAGCAATAATCTGAAAATTATTAAGCAGTTCGGAACGGATGGGACGGTTAAAGAAATAACGTATGACAGGAAGCCGGATCTCACTGTTAAAAACAACGAAACTATTACCATTCCTTATATTCTGGTCAAACCCCCGCATATCTGTTGCCAGGGTTTGAAAAATATAATTCTGGTCATTTGCAACAGGTATCTGGTTGTCGAAAGTCGGAAACAACCAATTGTCCACCCCTCCCATATAGTATAACAACTTGTTGGTCCCGAAAGAAGTGCTTCCAGCTAGACGCAGTGCCAGAATCATGCTACGGTGAATCTTTTCATAATGACGGAAATCAGCACCTAATACAAAAACATTGTTATGTGCACCGTTTATTAACTGATAATATTCACCGAAAATTTTGTAACGGGTGCCGTTAAAAAGGTTTATTCCTAAGTTTCGCGTATTATCATAAGTAAGTTCTCCCTTCAGACTTCCCCAGTAATTGTCAAGGTCCGGCGTTTCCAGGCTGGGTTGATCCGTGGACAGAGATACTCCACGATCGTAGCGGATGGTTGCAGTTCCTTTAATGTTGAATACCGGAGTAAACGGATAGGTGGCGATGTAGTAAAGCTCATTGATCCGGTGTCGGATGGTATATATATTATCGCTAACTTCGATCGACTGTCGATGGAATGTGATCTCGTGATGCAAACGACGCCGGAAATTGGCATAACTGAATAGATATTCGTTGTTCACAAGATCGAAGTTTAACCGCACACCACCGACAATCCGATAGTCTTCCATAAGGTCGGTCACCCCCACCATAAGAAGAGCATTCAACCCGGGGTTAATGAAGATAGGATTCTGAGCGCCTGTAAATGGTTGGTAAGCAGTATTTAAATAATTGAAATCGATCTGTGTGACCATTTTGTTTATTGAATATTCGACATTGTAATTCAGGGGACGTGAAGTGCGATACTTATTGGTAGTATCTTTTACCATTATGCGCGAGAAAGTTGTGCCATGCTTATTCAGTAAAGTATCTACACCCGTGCGATGCAGGGAATCACTCATCTGCTGACCAGCCGGCAAAGGAACTGCTTTTTCATTCCCGGCATTTGATTCCTCACTTATCCTGACCGTTTTAAAATGTTTCTTTACTACAGGAATAAATACTTCCTGTCTTTTTGCAGTCGTGTCTTTCCCTGTTGGTGCCACTTTTGCCTGACTTGCCCCCATTTTAAAATCTTCATAAAATGTGTTCTGCAATTGAACAGGTTTCAGAAATTTAGGTTCAATCCTGTCGGAAGTTACCATTTCATCACGGTTGTTCAGGAAAGCGACATCCCCGATCCTTCCTGCACGGGTATTTATATCCTGCTCAAGAATGTTTCTGGAATAATTGGTGACTGGGAATGAAGTCGTGAAATAACGGTAATGTGTTGCAGTATCAATGAAAGTGATGGCACTATCGAAACGTGCAATGAAGCGATTATAGATCCCATTCTGATCGCTCAGAAAACAGAAAAAATTATCATCATAAGCCATAGGCTGTATCTCATCGACCATAGGCGTCGAAGTAATCCTGCGCAGAACAGGTCTTCTTCCTGAATAATTATAAATAAAAATATCATGATCAGGATGAAGGTTCTTCTGCAACACAACAGGATCAAACCGGATGGTATCATTATCGCGGTTTGAACTGAAAATGATTTCGCTGGAATGATTGATAAATCGCGGATTCAAATCATCGTATGCGTCTTTTGTGATCTGTTCATAGGATCCGGCAATAATGTTGTATACATAAATATCTGACTGCCCCTTCTGCACAGCAGAGAAAACAAGTTTGCTGCCATCATCTGAATATGAGAAATCAAGGATCTTCTGAAAATCATGAAGGATCTGCAGATCTAGGGTCTTCTCTTTGAGGGAATAGAAATACAGGTAATCTTCTCCTTTTTTTTCTGTGATGATCGCCAATATTTCCCCGGTAGGATACCAGGAAAGGATAGGAAAAGAAAAATCGGGTTTTTCAGAAAGCCTGTAACCACCCCTGTAAATCCTGCGACATTTTTTAGTCTCAAAATCATACAGGAAAATTTTGTAAATTCCTAGGTAATGCACACAATATGCTGCATATTTACCGTCGGGACTGATCTTGATTTGTCGATAAACTTTTTCTGTTTTTGGCTTTTTTACAATTCTGTCACCAGCCGGATCTGTGCGGGAGAGATCTTCTGCCTTGTAAATTCCTTTATAAAAATTAAGCCAATTGGTGATCAGATCCTTGAAAGAAATTCCCAGTACATAAAAGAACCCTTTTTCAACATTTCTGTTCAGCCGGGCTATGTAAACGATATTGGGAATTGAGGATTCCCCATATTTCATTGAGATGTAATTCCAAAGTGAATGTCCGGCGTCTGTAGCCTCGATTCCCATCAGATGGTTAAACTTTTCATATTTTTTATTCAGGATAGCATCTTTCACCACATTGTCCATTTCTGGATTCCATTTTTCCGAGATGTAAGAGATTAACCCATTCACATACCACTCAGGCATTGTAAAAATGGCGTTGTTCTTTATCTGTGCTCCTATCCCTGAACCGTAGATCATCTCGTTAAGAATGACCGTTGCAATCCCTGCCCTTATCTGCCGTTCAAAATGATCATAATCTCCGTCAAAATATACCATTACCTTTCCACCGATAATCTTTGTGACACCACCAGTATTATAACTTTCTTCCTCTTGTTCCAAACCGATATTGCTCTGCTTTAGATCGGTAAGGTTATTGAAAATAATAAACTGAACTTTCTCCTCAAGGGTCGATTGCAACTCTGTTTCGATTTCCTTGATGTGATTGTCGGCATATTCGGCGGCATACATCGCCAATTCCCTCCCGTTGAGGTAATAATAGGTATCGAACTTCTCAAATCGGAAATAACCCCATAAAAAGTTCTTGAACTGAACCCGGTTTTTTCCGAAAGTCAGTTGTGATCCGTTGTAAAATTGTGAATAGACAGAAATGGAAATGCAACCTGAAACGAGGAAAAGAATGAAGAATGCCCTTGTGAGAAAGATGCGTATTCCAGACCATTCCGCAGTATTCATAGTTCTATAAACAATGGGTGTAAAAGGGACGGCTAAGTTAAGATTATTTTAAATGTCACGGCACCACACCCAATTTTCGTACTTTTGCAGTGCTTTATGAATCAGCACCTAGAACCATTTTCGTATGCTAAGAATACAGAAATTTATTTTTAATGCATTCCAGGTCAATTGTTATATTCTGGTTGAAGAATCCGGAGAATGTGTGATCATTGATGCCGCCTGCTATGAAAACAATGAGAAACAAGAGGTGAAAGACTTTATTGAAAAGAATAACCTGAAATTGGTAAGGAATCTAAATACTCATTGCCACATCGATCATATTTTTGGTAACGGTTTCATTGCTAAAACATTTGGTATCTATCCCGAATACCATGAAGATTCTATTCCTTTACTGGTTCCTGCAAGCGAGATAGCAGGGTCATTTGGTTATACAATCGACAATATTCCGGCACCTGCCAGGTATCTCAAAGATAATGAGAAGATCACTTTTGGAACATCAGTTCTTGAAGTCCTACATACCCCGGGACATGCTGACGGAAGTGTTTGTTTTTATAATAAGGCACAAGGCTTTGTAATTACCGGTGATGTACTCTTCAGGGATACCATTGGCAGGACAGATCTTCCATCAGGGAACTTCGAGCTGTTAATGAAGAGCATCCTTGAAAAATTATTTACCTTGCCCGATAATACTATCGTCTATGCAGGTCATGGACCGGAAACCACCATTGGGTATGAAAAGATGAATAATCCGTTTATCCGTTGAAGAAGATCCTGATCATCCGCTTCAGTTCTATCGGGGATATTGTTCTCACAACCCCTGTGATCCGCTGCCTGAAAACACAGCTTCCGGATGCAGAGATCCATTATCTGACGAAAGCACAAAACCATTTGCTACTGAACGAAAATCCATATCTGAGCAAGATCTGGTTGTACGAAAAAAACTTTAAAGAACTTCTTCCCCTCCTCAAGGCCGAAAACTTTGATTTTATTGTTGACCTTCATAAAAACCTTCGCAGTTTGTATGTTCTCGTCCACCTCAGGAAACCTTACGGTACATTTCAAAAACTGAATCTGAAAAAGTGGATGATCGTCAACCTCAGGATCGACTACCTTCCCCATATCCATATAGTCGGCCGGTATTTCATTGCAGTGAAACGTTTAAAAATTCATAACGACGGAAAAGGTCTTGATTATTTTATTCCCTCCGGAGAAGAGGTCGCGTCAGACTTTCTTCCTGAGCCATTCAGGAAAGATTTTATCGCCTTTGTTATCGGTGGTAAGCACATAACGAAGATCTTCCCGGAAGAAAAAGTGGCCGAAGTTTGCCGGAAAATTTCCAGACCTATACTATTAATAGGTGGAAAAGAAGATGAAGCAAGAGGACGCAAGATTGAACTGCTTGCAGAAAGCACAGTATTTAATGCCTGTGGCCGTTTTTCTATCAATCAGAGCGCTTCACTCATTCGCCAGGCCGCGAAAGTCATCACGAATGATACCGGTTTAATGCACATTGCTGCTGCATTCGGTAAGACAATTCTCTCCATCTGGGGAAATACCATTCCGGAATTTGGGATGTATCCATTCCTTGAAGGAAAAGAAAATGCGGTGTCTTTTATCTCTGAAGTAAAAGGACTTTCTTGTCGTCCCTGTTCAAAACTGGGTTTTGATAAATGTCCGAAAGGTCATTTCCGTTGTATGAAAGACCAGGATATTAATGCCATGATCAATTTCCTTAACTGTCAGGACAAGTCATGAATTTTATTGATACACATACTCATCTTTACGCTGAGGAGTTTGATGCTGACCGGAATGTGGTTATTCAGAATGCTGTTGGTAAAGGTGTCACCAGGCTCCTGCTTCCTGCAATTGACAGAAATTATTACGAAAGACTGATGTTATTGGCTAACACTCAAAGTCAATATTGTTTTCCGATGATTGGTTTACATCCGACATCGGTTAAAGCAAATTACCGTGAGGAACTTGATTTTGTTAAGGACACATTGGAAAAGAACCGGGCAGGTTTTTATGGTATTGGTGAAATTGGCATCGATCTATATTGGGATAAAACCTTTGTAAACGAACAAACCATTGCATTCAGTCATCAGCTTGACCTGGCAATCCATTACCAATTACCTGTTGCTATCCATACCCGGAATTCCTTTGAAATTGCTATTGACATAATCCGTCAGAAAAACAATCCAGGACTTAAAGGAGTATTTCATTGCTTCAGCGGATCGGTCGAACAAGCAAAACAGGCAATAAAATCGGGGTTCACGCTGGGAATCGGTGGTATTATCACCTATAAGAATTCAGGATTACAAAAAGTAGTTCAGGAAATCTCACTTGACTATCTTGTCCTGGAAACCGATGCACCTTATCTTCCCCCGGTTCCATACCGTGGTCAGCGTAATGAAAGTTCTTATATCTCGCTTATTGCCGAAAAGATAGCGGAAATAAAAAACGTTACTATCGATGAAATTGCTGAAAAAACCACCAAAAACGCGTTAACTTTGTTTAACCTCTGACACCCTAAACCCAATACCCATTACCTAACACCCGATACCCAATATTACCCACATGCGTGACCAAACTTCAATCCTGATCATCTATACTGGTGGAACCATCGGGATGGTTCAAGATCCAAAAACCGGTGTACTGAAGCCATTGACTTTCAAAAATCTGTACAAGTACCTTCCGGTGCTTGAGAATTTCAATTATCACTTTGATTTTTACACCTTTAAACCCTTGCTGGATTCTTCAAATATGAGTCCTGCCTTCTGGATTGAGTTGGCAAAGGTCATCGAAGATAACTATGAATCCTTCGACGGTTTTGTAGTGTTACATGGCTCTGATACCATGGCTTATACAGCTTCGGCTCTTAGCTTTATGCTCGAAAACCTTAACAAGCCCGTCATCTTCACAGGTTCACAACTACCCATAGGGAGGGTACGCACCGATGGACGGGAAAATTTTATTAATTCCATTGAGATTGCTGCCGCCAGCGAACAGGAAACCCCCTTGGTTCCTGAAGTGGCTATTTGTTTTGATAATAAATTATTTCGAGGTAACAGAACCACAAAGTTCAATGCAGAACATTTCGGCGCTTTTGTATCAGGCAATTATCCTGTTCTTGCCGATGTCGGAGTTTATATTCGTTACCATGGGGACCTGATACTAAAACCCAATTTTAAGAAACTGAAAGTTCACAAAGAACTGGATGATCACATCGCAATCCTCAAATTGTTTCCTGGAATAAACGAGAATATTGTACAGAACACATTAACCACTCCGGGCCTGAAAGCCGTGATACTGGAAACCTTTGGAGCCGGCAATGCCCCAACTGTGGCCTGGTTCCTCAACCTGCTGAAAGAAGCAGTCGACAATGGAATCATCCTTTTCAATGTGACTCAATGTAAAGGAGGGACAGTGGAGATCGGGAAATATGAAACCAGTATTGAGTTGGGAAAGATAGGCGTGATCGGTGGATATGATATTACCACCGAATCAGCCGTCACCAAGTTGATGTATCTTTTGGGATGTGGTTTCCCGAAGGAAGAGATAGAACGGTTGCTTCAGATCTCACTTCGCGGGGAGATGACCGCTTGAGAATTCAATATTTTTGATACCTTTGCAAACTCTTTGGAGAGATGGCCGAGTTGGTCGAAGGCGCACGCCTGGAAAGTGTGTAATCGCCAAAAGCGGTTCATGGGTTCGAATCCCATTCTCTCCGCTAAAACTTTAAAGCCCACCTTAATAGGGGGCTTTTCTTATTAACGATTGGACGATTTACGAATGTCGAATGAATTGTAAGATTTACGATTTTTCAGGTACAAATGATAAAACAGAAATTTTCATCTTATTTTTTCTTTTCTTGTAGTTTTTCATAAGCATCCTGGCGATTAGAATATGCCATCGTGTTATTCGGGTCAATTTCAAGTACCCTTGAGTAATCAGCAATTGCATTCTCCCATTTCCCCAGTTTGCCATAAGCAAGACCACGGTTATAAAAGGCGTCCGTATAATTAGGGTCCAACGTAATTGCCATTGTGTAATCAGCTATGGCTTTGTCCAATTGCCCAAGATTAAAATAATCGGCGCCACGGTTTGAATAGGCTTTGACATATTTGGGATCAATCTCTATTAATCTGGAATAATCAGCGATTGATTTGTCAACCTGCCCGATCATCCCGTAAGTAATACCACGGTTATAATATGCTTCTTTTGATCCAGGGTCAATCTTTATTACCCTCGAGAAATCGGCTATTGCTTTATCATACTGCCCAAGATTCCCATATACAAAGCCACGGGTTAACAGGGGTCTTGGCAAGTTTGGGGTTTTTGTAACATTATCACTCCAAAGCGTAAGATCATCTTTCCAGACTTTGTTCCTTTCGTAGGTAAGATATGAATTTGATCCTATTATGATAACAAAGATGGCAATTGCAAGGTATTTATATCTGTTCCACAGCAAAAGATATATGCCCGACGTCAGAATCAAAAAAACCCCAAATGACGGAAGATAGGTACGGTGTTCGAAAATCAGATCAGAAATAGGAATAAAGCTCGATTCGATAGATAACGTTAGAAAAAACCAGAAAATGCCAAAAGAAATGATCCTGTATTTTTTATAGGAGAATATTGCCAGAACTATCAATGATAAAAGTACCAGGAAACTTAGCATGGTTCTTATCTCAAAAAAAGTTGTTGCGATTGGAAAATCATAATCCAAAACCTGATTTACCGGCAGGAATAAAAGCTGGATATATTTTACAATGACACTAAATTGGGTCAAAAAATAATTAAGAGGGGTTATACTATAGGCATGTCCAGGCATCGGAAGGAGAGACTTGAAAATGCTGAATGAAAACTTTAACGGAATGAAAATCATCATTCCCAGCAATGCTGCAGTTATTAGGATAACCCGATAATCCCTGAAATTTATTGAGAACTGCTTCTTTGTCCTTAAGAAGAAAAATTCAGTGAGTATAATTGCGAAAGGAAGTGTGAAAGCATTTTCCTTTGTAAGCATAGCCAAAGTGGCAGAAACCAATGAACCAATAAATAACAATGCTTTTGATCTGTTTCCCTTTTCTGAAATCCTGGCCTTCAAATACAGTGCTAAGGAAAGAAGATAGAACATGGCAACCATCGATGTAAGACGTTGAACAATATAGGTGACAGATTGAGTTGCAAGAGGGTGTGAAACGAAAAGTAAAGCCATCAAAAATGCTAAAACTTTTTTATTTTTTGCAATTGGTTGATCCTTCATTACCGGTGAAGAAAAGATCAGTAAAGTCAGCCAATATATAAGATATGTATTAATAAGATGTATGATAAGATTAACAACATGGTAATATTTGACATCAAGCTGGTTAAAATGATAGTTCAGTGCAAAGGTGAATGTACCAATAGGACGAGTAGAATTGAAGTTCCACCAAGTTTTCACATCCGAAAAATTCCTGATATTCGTATTATTGACAATGTTGATATAATCGTCAAAATGAAATGAACAGTCAAAAGTATTGGAATAAATTTTGACTCCTAAAATTAAAATAATAGCCAATCCTGCCAGTTCAAAATATCTATTTTTTTTAACCTCTTTTATCGGTTTCTTCGTCTGTTTTCGATTATCCTTGTTTGGTAATACCTTTTTCCGTAATTCTTTTTTCGATGATCCTTTCATTAAACTAATAGTTTGATGCTTTAATAATATAATTCAACTGAACAGGACGCCAGAATTTAATCAGTCAAGTATTGAACTGAACAAAAATAATCGTAAATCTTAAATCTAACAATTCATTCATTATTCGGAAATCGTCCAATCGTAAATCCCTTTACAGCCCTTGATCGTTAAATTGCTCAAGCGAATCTGCCGGCATTGGTTCTTTTGTTTTCAGGAGCAGCTTTGCTGGACCTTTTAAGGTAATATCGGGATCCAGCTTATCATATTCCTCTTGGTTGATCTGGCCTTTATTCAGCATTTTTCCTGAAAGTAAATGGAGAAAGTCCTTTTCGGATTGCCTGATATGCCCGGTCTCATCAAAAGAATACATGAACCATTTGGGCCTGGGGATGATGGATGCGATAAAAATGGATTCCTCAAGGGTCAGTTTTGAAGCATCCTTATTGAAGTAAAAATGAGCCGCTTCATTAGCGCCATAAATATGCGGCCCTAACTCGATGATGTTGAGATAAACCTCAAACATCCGTTCTTTCGGACAAAGTTCCTGGTTCTCGATCAGCCACACCAGCAGTATTTCCTCCAGTTTCCGGGAAATGGTTTTGTTGCGGTTCAGGAATACATTTTTAACGAGTTGCATGGTGATGGTGCTTCCTCCCCTGGCAAATCTCCTTTCCTTAATATCCTGGATGAGGGATTCCCTTATTGCATCCGGAATGAATCCCCGGTGCAGGTAAAAGCCGGCATCCTCTGAATTCAGAACAGAAATCTGCAGGAAAGGAGAGATCTTGTTCAAAGGCCTGAATTCCGGGTTCTCAGGACCCACGGTAAAGGTTCTGTAAGGCTGGCCTTTTTCATAAGCAGTATATTCAAAATATTCGTTCAGCCTGGTAAGGTCGGCATCGCCATAAGAAAGAACACTGAACCGGTTTCGTTTCAATTCTGACCTGAATTGCAGGGAATCAGGAAGAGAGAGGTCGACATAGAACTTAAGGGTGAATGCAAGATTTCCATTCACCCTGATCCCTTTGAGAGTCGAAAACAGTCCGGAAGGCAGGGAGGAGAAAAGCTCTTCTGCCGGGAAATCGGGTTTTACGATGGAAAAGGTGATCTGTTTTGTGGGCTTTGGCCGGTAACGTAAATAAGGATGAAAACTCAGCCGGTTGAAGAATATCTGCGTTGAACTGTCCATTTCAAAATAATCGGATCCTACATTAATGGCATACTCCATGCCCAGACGATCAAATGCCACGTTGTTCGCGGATATCTTTTCCTGTTGAATGACGAGTCCTCTGAAACTTGTTATCCCGTGATAATGGAAAAGATCATCACCCTTATCTTCTTCCCATAACCTGAAAGTCAGCGTATCGAATGTAACTGCTGTTTTAAAATCGTAACCAATGAACGGAACAGATAGCTTTTCATTGTCTGAAGAATAAAGCCGGAAACCGGCACTATGCTTTTGCTTATCAAGACTTCCCGCGATAATCCAGTTTTTTATGGTATCCCCTTCCGTCACATTCACTAAAGTATGAAAAGCATTATGGTCTGCTGCAAAATGATCTACATGAAAAGAAACCTTATGTCCGTCTTTCTGATGTGAGACCGTGAGATCTGAAATCTTCAGGGTAGCGGGGATCTTCTCAAAAAGAGCAGAAGCTAAACGGGATAGTGTTATCGCATAATTGCGTTTCTCAATTGAATCACTTTTATTTTTTTGTTTTCTTCCATTGAGCAAAAACCGGATGTTGTTTAGTGTGTCATCCTGTATTACGCTAAGACAGGTTTTCCCCAGCACCAGGTTGCGAACCACGATATGGCCGGTAAATATTTTCCGGAGGTTTAAAGAGGCAGATGCAGTATCTATGACAAGGAGTGTATCACCCTTTTCCGGTTTCAAGCTTATCCCAGTGAGCATTACAGTGCTAATATAGCTGATCTTTGCTTTCTCAACCTTCAGATCAGCATGATATTTTTTGTTGAACCTATTAATTTTATGATCAAGGTAAAATGAGAAAATCACATTTCTAAGGAGAAAAAAAACAAGCACCAGGCTGGCCAGTATTCCAGCTGTATATATCAATCCCTTCTTCAGTTTTTCCCGGTTCATGGCTCAGTATCCTGAATTTTTTTTCGGTTGATAATGAAAATACAGTACAGCAGAGCCCCCGTAAAAATCAGGCTTCCGGAAATCAGGAAAATATTATCTGTCGATCCAAACTTTTCATAATCGGCATGAATGGCTCCTGTATTTGAGAGGTAGGAAATGAGGACTGCTGATCCGTTATTGATAAAATGTGCAAAGACCGGCGCCCAGAGTGTGCCGGTCCATAAATAAAGATATCCGAACATTACTCCCAGCATCATCCTGGGAAGCAATCCGTAAAACTGAAGGTGGATGGCACCAAAAAGGAACGCTGTGATGAAAATGGAAACATGGATATTTTTGAGCCATTCTCCAAGCAAGCGTTGAAATAATCCACGAAACATCATCTCTTCCCCGATGGCAGGAATGATGGCAATCATCAGCATATTGACTCCAAAACCACCAATGGAATGAACGTCAAGGAACTTTTCTGTGACCTGTGCAGCCTGGTCCTCCGCTTCCTTCATCCATTTCTCCATCCCCCCTAAGGCGGCCGGTAATTTCATCATCTCATTCAATGAAACCAAACCGTTGATCAATGGCAGACTGACTATCATAATAAGGAAAATTAGAAGTAACAGCATTCCTGATGGGACTTTGTTCATCCCAAAATAAACTGCAGAACTTCGCTCAAAAAGAGCTCCTGCGATGAAAGCAGGGATGATGAACAGAAATATCGACTGGAGAATTTGTAATTCCTTCAGTAGTGGAATTGAAGAAGGATTATTGACGTCGGAAAGGAGCAGAATGGCTTTTGTCATATCAGCATGGTACTGGATCATGGTCAGAAATAATCCTCCCAACACTGCTACAATAAGGCCAATTATGATAAGCATGAGCACGAAGACAATCTTTGTAAATGGAGTCAGGTATGACAGCCAGGCCTTTTTCATGGGAACCTCCGAATTCATTACTTTTGCGGCAAAAGTACTGCTTTTTGGTAAAGATCGGTAACATAGAACTTGGGGATTGTCCGCTGATCATGGCGCCCATGGAAGACATCACGGACATGCCATTCAGGTCGGTCTGTAAGGAATTCGG
This sequence comes from uncultured Bacteroidales bacterium, assembly GCA_963800585.1. Lineage (GTDB taxonomy): Bacteria > Bacteroidota > Bacteroidia > Bacteroidales > FEN-979 > FEN-979. The sequence goes on along the minus strand of CAWDBP010000007.1, from coordinate 392,357 downwards.
CGCCGACCTCCTAATCACCGAGTTTGTTTCTTCGGAAGCATTGATCCGCGAAGCCGACAGAAGTACTATTAAGATGAAATTTGGGGAAAATGAACGTCCTATCGGCATCCAGATCTTTGGTGATTCAGTCGAAAGCATGCGGAAAGCAGCCATTATTGCAGAGACTCTTCAGCCCGATTTTATAGACCTGAATTTTGGCTGCCCGGTAAAAAAGGTCGTTGTTAAGGGAGGAGGAGCTGCCCTGCTGAATGATCTTCCGAAGATGGCAGCGATGACCCGGGCAGTGGTTAGTGCAGTAAAGATCCCGGTAACTGCTAAAACCCGGCTGGGATGGGATTATGCAAACCGTAATATCATGGAGATTGCCGAAGGACTACAGGATGCGGGAATCCTGGCTATCAGCATCCATGGCCGTACACGGGCACAACTTTATGGAGGTCAGGCTGACTGGACCCTAATTGGGGAAGTTAAAGGGAACCCGCGTATTCATATCCCGGTTTTTGGGAATGGAGATATAACAAGTGCCATAGTTGCAAAAGAAATGAAAGACTGTTACGGCGTCGATGGATTGATGATTGGCCGGGCAGCTGTTGGAAACCCCTGGATCTTCAGCGAATGCAAAGCTTTCCTGTCGAAAGGCGAAATGATCCCCCCGCCTGCCCTTCAGGAACGATTGGAAATTCTAAGGATTCACATTAAGAGGTCTGTTGAATATAAAGGCGAAAGGAGAACAATCCTGGAAATGCGGAAATTCTACAGTGGTTATTTCAGGGGTGTTCCTGATTTTAAAAAATACCGTTTGATGCTGATGACCCTGGATGAGATCGATCCTGTCCTGGAATTAATTGATAAGATCGGTCATAATTTTTAGCGCTTTTTAGCGTCTTTGCGACTTAGTGGTAAAAAAAGCCTTTAAAAAAAGGTTCAAAACTTTTGTTCCACTAGTTCCCTCAAACGTTTGAAGGCTCCGGATTCGCTCTCCCACAAATTCTTTATCCGCAGTAAATCCAAATAATCAAGTGCTTGCCTGAGTTCTGCAAAACCATTCAGGGTTTCTATGGTAATATTGTATTCCCTGAGGTTCCCGTCAAATAGCTCATTGATTAAGAGAAATTTTTCGTTTATGGAGATGGTGGTTTTAAGTTCCTTTCGTTTTGACGAAACGCGTTCTGAGGCATAAGTTTTCTCACGTGTCTCTTTCAGTTTCTCAGAAAATTCATTACCTCCGGTAGAAAAAAGATCGATTTCTGAGGAAGTTGAATCTGGTCCATCATGCTCTTTTTGCAAAGGTTCCGTTGAATCCGTATCCATCCTGATCCTGACTGCAGGCCTTATATCCTGCTTTTTAACCGGTTTCGATAACTGATTCCTTTCGCTTTCAGCAGTTCTGAAAGGTTTTATCTCAGGAATTTCCGCCTTTTGATCGCTAAAATGCCGGAACGAATCACCCTCCCGGTTTAACAGGTGAAGGTTCTCATAAAGTTTCCGGATATTTTCCATAATAATATCAAACTCAATCTGCGGGATCTTGTCTTCATAGGTGTTGATCGCCTCAAATTGTTCTGCAATAGCTTCCAGAAGCCATTGGATCTCTTCCCGGATAATGGTTTTGTTCAATTGATTCATAATGGGATGGACAAATCTGAATTTTCTTACTTTTGTGATGAATTGAGCCATAAAGATAATCAACTTTTTTCGGGTATTCATGCTTATTGAAAAAAACATTCCCTCACGTGCCGGCTGGATCGAAGTGATCTGTGGATCGATGTTTTCCGGAAAGACCGAAGAACTGATCCGCCGCCTCAACAGGGCAAGAATCGCAAAACAAAAGGTTGAGATATTTAAACCCGCCCTGGATGAACGCTTCAGCGAAGTCCAGATTGTAACCCACGATGCACATGCCATCCAATCCACCCCTGTTCAAAGCGCTTCACAGATATTACTAATGATCAATGATGTGACCGTGGTAGGGATTGATGAAGCCCAGTTCTTTGATTCGGAGATCACCTACGTTTGCAATACCATGGCAAACAATGGAATCCGGGTATTGGTTGCCGGTCTTGACCTGGATTATATGGGATTACCGTTCGGTCCCATGCCGTCCCTTATCGCTAGCGCCGAATATGTCACGAAACTCCATGCCATATGCATGAATTGCGGGGACCTGGCACATTATTCATACCGGATCGTTAAAAATGAACAACAGGTTTTGCTTGGGGAAAAGGAGGCATATGAGCCTCTCTGCAGAAAATGCTTTATCGAAAGACAGAAAAACCATCCTTCGCGCTGATTCCGGGTTAATAATTTTCCTTAAATTTGTCCGGTATGTAAAACCCAAATCTTTTAACCATGAAAAAAATTGCATTTCTTACTTTTATTCTTCTTCTTATGATGAACGTATCAAGCAGTGCCCAGGGGGGTGGAACCGGCCAGAAACAGGTAAAATTTGTGATCCATACCGAATTTGGAGACATGAAAGGCATCCTTTACAATGAAACTCCAAAACATCGCGACAATTTCGTGAAGTTGGTAAAATCGGGATTTTATGATGGATTACTTTTTCACCGTGTGATCATGGGATTCATGATCCAAGGTGGTGACCCTCTGTCAAAAACCGCCAAGGCCGGTCAAAGACTGGGAACCGGCGATGTTGGATACACTATTCCTGCTGAATTCAACCCCGACCTGAAACATAAAAGAGGTGCACTTGCTGCCGCACGCAATGATAATCCTCAGAAAGCATCATCCGGCTGTCAATTTTACATCGTACAACCCCAAAACGGCACACATTTCCTTGATATGAATTATACGGTATTCGGTGAAATTACTGATGGGTTAGACGTTATTGATAAAATAGCTTCTGCACCAAAAGATGCAGTCGACCGTCCGTTAAAGGATATCAAAATGACCATAAAAATTGTTGAATAAAGTTTTTAATGTTAGATAAGATTAAAAATTTATTCCGGGAAGTTCAGGATACTCCGGTTCTCACACCGGAGGATCTTGAACAATTCCGGATTCATTACCAGGGCCGCAAAGGGATCCTTGCAGGACTATTTGAAGAATTCAAGACCGTTCCTCCGGCACAAAAGAAGGAGACAGGTAAGATCCTGAATGACTTCAAACTGGCCATCCAGGAAAAGATTGATGCATGTATTCTGAAATTTGAATCCCATGGTGAAACCCCTGCATCAGATCTTGACATCACCCGTCCTGTAAACTATATGGAACCTGGCTCAAGGCATCCTTTATCGATTGTCCGGAATCAGATCATTGAGATCTTTTCACGTATAGGATATACAGTTGCCGAAGACCGGGAGATTGAAGATGACTGGCACAATTTTACAGCATTGAATTTTCCCGAAGAGCATCCTGCACGCGATATGCAGGATACTTTCTTCATTGAGAAGAATCCGGATATCGCCTTGCGCACACATACCTCATCCGTCCAAATCCGAGTGATGGAGAAGAATCAGCCTCCGATCCGTAGCATTTTCCCAGGCAGGGTGTTCCGGAATGAAGTCATATCAGCAAGGGCTCATTGCATTTTCCACCAGGTGGAAGGATTGTACGTGGATAGAGATGTTTCCTTCCGAGATCTAAAGCAAACTCTCTTGTATTTTGCCAAAGAGATGTTCGGGGAAAATACGCAGATCCGTCTGCGTCCGTCTTATTTCCCATTCACCGAACCTTCGGGAGAGATGGATGTTTCCTGTAATATCTGTGGTGGAAAAGGATGCAATATCTGTAAATATACAGGATGGGTGGAAATACTTGGTTGCGGGATGGTCGATCCTGCAGTTCTCGAAAACTGCAAAATCGACAGTGAAATTTATACCGGGTTCGCTTTCGGTATGGGTATTGAACGCGTCACAATGCTTAAATACCAAATCAAAGACCTCCGGCTATTTTTTGAAAACGATCTTCGGTTCCTCAATCAGTTCAAAGGAGTAATGTAAGATAATGAATAAAGATTGGGAATTTAAGGAAATCTGACGGGGAAAAAGACAACACAAATGACCTGTTTTCACAGGCCTATCATTCAGGACTTCTTATGAATTCACGGTTTAACGGGTAGAAGAGATTTCCCTGGGTTTTCGATGGAGAATCCTGAATTTGATTATTCCTATAATATAACCGCAGCCGTAAGAAATATGGAGGAAAAAATAGATCCAGGGAAGGTACATCATTAACCCCCACTTCTTCTCATCAACAGCAGATTGAACGGAAAAAAACAGATCACAGACCAAGTATAATCCTAACCCGCTAAGAAGGGCCAGCCCTGAAACTTTTGAGAAGAATGAGCCGATCAAAGTCGAGAGTAAAAAGATTACCCAGATAGGAGGTATGAACTGACGCAGTTGTAATGTCATTTTAAGTTTTTTATTTACCAGGGGCCTGAACATGCTGTATTGAAAAAACATTTTCAAGATCTTCTTCACCGAGTCACGCGAATAATAAATCATATTAACATCGGGAACAAGATAAATAGTCCCGCCGTTTTTAAGAATCCTGCCATTAAATTCAATGTCCTGGTTACGCAGCAACTCTTCATCAAACATTCCAATCTTTTCAAATATCGATTTGTGGTAACAACCGAAGGGGACTGTATCCACCCTGCGTATTTTTTTGACATTCAGACGGTACTCTGCATTTCCTATCCCAAACGGGGAAGAGAGCGACCGGGCGATGGCAAGTGATTTCATCCTGGAATCAGCAGGCAGGGTGATCCAGGTTCCACCAACATTGTCGGCTTCTAACTCAAAGAGATAATAGACTAATCGTGATACATAATTTGCCGGATATTCAGAATGGGCATCCATCCGAATAATCACCTCTCCTTTTGCTTGCCTGATCCCGGAATTTAGGGCAAATGGGACATACCGTCCGGGATTGTCCAACAGGGTTATATTTGGATGCCTGGAAGCATATTCACTGATGATATCTCTGGTTTTGTCGGTGCTGTTTCCGTCAATCATAATAATTTCCAGATCATTCACCGGATAATCCTGTTGAAGAATATTTTCCAAAAGCGTTTTGATAAACCGCTCTTCATTATAGCAAGGAACCAATATGGAGACAAAAGGAGTCATGGTTTAAAATTCAGTGATAAATGACCTGGTTGTATGCAGAAAAAGATCTCTTCCCCGTTAAAATGTTTTACTTTACTCCTCTGACCGATCGGATTCTTCCAACAATCCTTTCAAGATCATGTTCAACCAGGTTTGATCCAGATGGCAAAGATAATCCGTTCATAAAGAGTTTTTCCGAAAAGCCATTCAGGAAAGCAGGGTGGTCTTTAAATACCGGTTGCATATGCATGGGCTTCATTAATGGACGTGGATCGATGTTATCCTGCCTCAATGACTGTGTAACCGATTCGGAATTAAAATGCTCCTCAGGTTCATTGAAAAGAACGGATGTCAGCCAAAAATTTGAAAAATATTTATTATCCGGTTCTGATTGAAAAATCAACCCGGGAATATCTGATAACAATTCACGATAGCGGTGATTGTTGTGACGCCGTGCAGCTATTCTGTCTTCAATGACCTCAAGTTGACCTCGTCCGATACCGGCCAGCACATTACTCATCTTGTAATTAAATCCGATTTGCAGGTGCTCGAAGTGAGTAGTATTTTCTTTTGCCTGTGCTGCAAGATACTTCGCCCGGCTTATATAAGCCGGGTTCCTTGAAACAATTGCTCCTCCAGCAGAGGTTGTTATGATTTTGTTGCCATTGAACGAGAGGGTTCCTATTTCACCAAAAGTACCACAATGATGTCCATTATATTTACTCCCCAGCGCCTCTGCTGAATCTTCGATCAAAGGGATATCATATTTTGACGATATTTCAAGAAGTACATCCATGTTGGCAGGCATTCCATAGATGTCAACAAAAATGATTGCCTTAGGTTTTTTACCTGTTTTCAGCCTGTCAATGATGGCCTCTTCAAGCAGGTGGGGATCCATATTCCAGGATTGCATCTCACTGTCAACAAACACAGGTGTTGCCCCCAGGTAAACAATTGGATTGACAGTACCGGCAAATGTAAAATCAGAAACGATGACCTCATCCTCCTGTTTGACATTCAGCAGGATCAATGCAAGGTGGATTGCAGCAGTTCCTGAGCTCAATGCAGCACAGTCATAACCATCCAGGTATCGTGATAATGCCCGCTCAAATTCATCTATGTTGGGCCCGACAGGAGCTATCCAATTCGTATCAAAAGCCTCCCTGATATATTTTCCCTCAGCACCACTCATGTGAGGAGGCGATAACCAGATCTTAGTATTCATAATTCTTCTTTCTTAGAATTGTATAAATGATAATTTTCAAATCCTCAAACAGTGAATGCCTCTCCAGGTATTTCAGGTTAATTCTTACCTTGTCAGGGAAAAGGACCAGGTTATTATATTCCTTTGGATTTTCCACCCCGGCCAGAATTTCTTCTTCGTTATAATATTTAAGCGAAGCGGGGCCTGTAATCCCTGGCCTCATAGACAGGATCCGTCTTTCATCCCCTTTCAGCAGATCTGCATATCCGGGAACATCTGGCCTGGGACCTACAAAACTCATTTCACCCCTTAAGACATTGATCAATTCAGGGAGTTCATCCAGTTTCCATTTCCGGAGAAATGCACCTGGTTTGGTGATCCGGCTATCATTTGATGTAGTAATTGTATTGGGATCATCCGTGTTCACCATGGTTCTGAATTTAATAATAGTAAATAGGCGACCATCCTTCCCGATCCTTTTCTGTCTGAAAAACACTGGTCCCCGTAATGATATCTTTATCCCAATTGTTATTGTTAACAACACAGGAAATAAGGCAACCACGGAAACCAGGGCCAGCAACCGATCAAAGATATATTTTATAATGTTCCTGATGAAAGAAGATTTAGCGTTCAAAAATAGTATTTATTATGAAAACATGAATTTGATGTAAGAACATCTATTCGCTATTAATAGAAATATGATTATAGGCATCTGACAAATAGACGTTACCATCATTCAGAGAAATATAGAGCCCGACATTCTCTAAAACTTGTTTCTTCTGAACAATCGAATGATCAGCAGGAATCCGAATATTCCGGCCAGGAAGAAAACGATGGTACCGATCCAACGGACGTTTTGCCATTGGGAAATGATGGAGGCCCCGATTATAAGTGAAGCAACCACGATTGCAATGGAAACACGGTTGCTCGCCTGGTCTATTTGCTCTGTCAAGGGGTCAAATCCTTTAAGTTCAATCATGGTTTTAAACCGTCCTTCTTTGACCTTATAAATGATCTCGTTCAGATCGGATGGTAATTCCTTGATGAGTTTATAGTATTCCTTTATGGATTCAAAGATTTCCTCAGCTAATCTCGCCGGACTGTACTGTTGTTTCATCAGTTCGACTGCATATGGTTTCATCTCTTTTGCAAAATCGATCTCGGGATAGAGTTCTATTGCCACCCTTTCAATAGTAATCAGGGCTTTTACAAGAAGGTAAATACCGGGAGGGATCCGCAAGCCATATCCAACGATGATATCGATGGATTCATTCATCACCTTGCCAAAATCCATTTCATCGATGGACAAATATTTATAATGTGCCAGCATATCGGCGATCTGGAATTCGAGATCCTTGAACCGCCTGAAATTCCTTTTCCCGGATAATAAAAGCAAGGCTTCCGTAAGATCATGAGCATCCCGCTTTATATATCCCAGTACATATTTCCCAAGGAATTGCAGATGCTCAGGCCTTATGGTTCCCATCATCCCATAATCGATGAATGCGATAACATGCTTGTCTTTGATAAAAATATTGCCGGGGTGAGGATCGGCGTGAAAAAATCCATGTGTAAAGATCTGTTCGAATACCAGACGCATAGCTTTTTTTGCAAGCTCCACAGGATCGCTTCCTGAGGAGAGAAGCGTTTCCAGCTCACTCACCTTAATACCTTCGATGAATTCCTCGACCAGGATCTTTTCAGTTGTAAACTCCTGGTATACTTTTGGTACATAGATATCCGGATCCCCTTCAAAGCAATGGCTGAATCTGATCACATTGGCTGCTTCATGACGAAAATCCAATTCCTTATTGATAGTCTTCCCAAATTCCTCAACCACACCCACAAGGTTTATTGCTTCCATTTCAGGGTTATTACGTTGTGACCGGGCTGCAAAATATCGCATCAGGTTCAGGTCGAGGTTGATTTTTTTGTCGATTCCGGGCCGCTGAACCTTTACACAAACATTTTCCCCGTTCAGCAAGGTCGCCCGGTAGGTCTGAGCAACAGAAGCAGAAGCAAGGCGACGGGTATCAAATTCCTTAAATAATTCCGAAACGGGATGACCCAGATTCTTCTCTATTTCAGCGATAGCCAATTCATCAGGCATGGGAACTGCTTCATCCTGCAGCTTCCGTAATTCAATACGTAACTCTTCAGGAACAATATCGGGACGGTCGGCGAGGAGTTGTCCGAATTTTATGAATGTCGGTCCTAATTCCTCCACTGCCATTCGTATCCGTTCCGCTTTTGTATATTTTTCGATGCGGGCAAGGCGTTTCTTTGAGACCAGCAACTTGCCCAACCCGTTCTTTGTTACCCAGTCGTTAAAACCGTATTTAACTGCAGCTCCAATGATTTCCCTCGCACGTCCGATCTCACTGACCGTCGTCCCTAGATTTAAAACATTCACAGCTTTTCGAGTTTAGTACTATGAGACATGTTATGAATCTCTCTGCCGGATCAGGTTTTCCGTAACTTAATCCGATCCTGATCTCACAGGTACGATATCCTATTAACTAAGGGGCTTTTTTCTCGCCACTTTTTTTACTGGTTTTGCTTTAATCGGTTTTTCCCCTTTTCCTTCCAGTTTATTGATCCGGGCCTCTAAAACCTTATAATCCTCCATGGTCACAAGGTTCATTTTGGTAATTGTCGTTTTCTGGAGTTCAGCGATTTGTTTTTCAAGGGTCTTCTTCATCTCTTCCGATTTTTTGACCCAATGATTGATTAGTTTTTTGGCTTCTTCTTTATTGAGATTATTCTCTTTCGCAAACTCTATTGCAGCTTTTTCAACTTTTTCAGTTGTCGAAAAGGCAAATTCTACCCCTTTATCAAAGGCTTGTTTCAAATTTTCAAACATAGTACACCTCCTTTTTTAACTTTTGAATTGATATTTATTTTTTTTCTCTTTCGCAATGTTTATTAAGTGCATCTCCATATCGTTTAAGAGCGTTTCATAATTTTTTATCTCTGCAAATTTAATCTCATAAGCTGTAAGGATATTCGGAATGCTCCTGAGTGATCTTATCAGCCGGTCTTTCTGTGGTTTTTTGAACTCACCTTCCACAATCATTAGAAAATCCACCTGTTTTATTTCGGGTGCCAGCACGTATTCCTGGCAATGGTTACAAACCAGGTAATATTTATTAAAATAATCTTCGTCGGAATATGTATAAAGGGAAAATTCTGCAGGATCTTTTTTTTCAGTCAAAGTAATTTTCAAATCCTCAATTTTAAGAAAATCCAATCCCAGATACTTGTTCAAAAGGAAAGAAATACGGTAATCCTTCAGATGGCAGGAAATGCCAATAAGGGTAAAAATTGCCGGTTCTGACCGGATTTCCAAAAATATCTTCTTCGACATTACGGATTTGGAATATAATAACAAATGTAGTGAAATATAAAGGGAACGTCAAGGGATATCTCGAAAAATTGATCCTTCCATCACTTCATTTAAAGAAAGTGCTTGAGACTACGAAGATCCATTCGGTAGCAGGTAAGATGTCACATAACCATGCACTTGTATCAATCAGGCCATTCAGATCTCTCAATCATACGATCAGTGACGCTGCGTTTTAGTATAGTGAGGTGAAGTAATCTATTTATTCCCAATGGTAGTCAGTTGAATGGGTACTTTAAACAAGCAGACAAGATGCTCGTAGCAGTAAGCTATATTAATCTGTAAAGCTAATTCTTGATTATCTTTCCTACTTCAAAATTCTTTTCATTTGTGAGTCTCACAAAATAAATCCCGCAAGGTAGATTGCTAATGTCTATTTGTGTTTTTGATTTTGTGATTGGGATTATGATAAGTTCCTCGCCTGAAAGGTTTAGAATTGATAATTGGCTTTGGGATAGGGGGGTTGATATTTCAATAGTAATTTTATCCGTCGAAGGATTCGGATAAATTGTTAGCTTTGAAGCTTTTAATTCATTTATCCTAGCGGGTGCTCCATATTTCAATACTGTAGCATTATATGAGAAAGATGCATCTTCATAGGCTATATAAAGTTGACCTGTTGAACTGAAGACTAGACATTCACTTTGACTAGCTCCACCTGAGAAACCCTCAATTCCAACATTCGTCCAATTGGTGCCGGTGTATGTCATCACCGTTGCTTTAAAGGAATTCGTAGTATCTTCATATGCCACATAGGGTTGTCCAGTGGGACTGAATGCGAGGCTTTCACAATACGCAGCTCCTGCAGAAAACCCTGGATTTCCTACATAAACCCATTTTGTACCGTCAAATTTCATTACGGTAACCTTTTGGGAATTCGCTTCATCCATATAAGCCACATAAGGTTGACCCCATGGGCTGAAAGCGAGACTTTCGTCCCAAGCAGCTCCAGCTGAGAAACCAGAATTTCCAACATTCACCCAATTGGAGCCATTAAATTTCATTACCGTTGCTTTCTCAGAATTTTTATCATCTGAATAAGCAACATAAGGTTGACCAATCGAGCTGAAGGCAATGCTCGTATAAACAATTTTCCCAGCCGAGAAACCAGCATTTCCAACATTCACCCAGTCTGTCCCGTTAAATTTCATTACTGTGGCTTTCTTTGAATTTCCACCATCCCAAAACGCAATATAGGGTTGACCATCCGTTGGACTAAACGCAAGACTTGTCCACTGAGCCTCTCCTGTTGAGAAGCCAGCATTACCAACATTCACCCAGTTAGATCCATTAAATTTCATTACAGTTGCTTTTTGGTATTTTCCATAATCCATATATGCCAGATAAGGTTGGCCATCAGTTGGACTGAGAGCAATGCTTGGATATAAAACCTTTCCTGCTGAGAAACCAGCATTACCAACATTCTTCCACAATGTATCTCCGGAGGAAGATTTGTATCATGGTTGTTGAGCAAAAACAACAACTGGAAGAAAGTAAAATAGAATGTAGATAATTTTTTTCATATGCTTTTTGATTTTACATTGTTTAAACCATAAACTATTGCAAAATGCCTATTTGCTCACCACTATTTTTTTTAGTATCTGGTTCAGGTTGTTTTTAAAGACCACTGTATAAATTCCATTAGGCACCTGTCTCAGGTCGATCACCTTTTGAAATGAACCATTAACATTCACGTTTATTTCTTCATAGATCTTTACCCCAAGGGTATTATAAACGCTGATTGAGAAAGTTTTTTCCGAGTTATTTGTCATGGATACATTAAACCGACCATCATTTGGGATAGGGTAAACATTGATTGAAGTTGATGAATGCGAATCTATACCGATAACAATGATTAGTTTATGGTTTGATGTATCAGAAGAACAACCATCGACTGTTACCACGTCCCAGTAATATCCGTCAAGTGTTGCAACATATGTTTGTCCGGTAGCACCAGTAATGAGCGTTCCTTCGAAATACCATTGGTTTCCGGTAGGAATACTGCTATGCAAGGTGTCTCCGTTATTGGTAACAACGGGGGTCTGAGGAATGGGATTAACGGTCACGTAGAAGTCCGGGGAAACGATTCCATTTCCACAGGAGTTGCTTCCATAAACGGTCATATTACCTGAAACTGCAGAATTGCTATAATCAACTATAATAGAATCGGAGTTTGAGCCGCTTCCTGAAGTAGCCCCTATAGGAAGAGTCCATGTATAACCGGTGGCTCCATAAATTGAAGGAACTTTATAAACTTTACCGGAGGAGCCCTGACATACAGAATCGGGGCCGGTGATGTTTCCTGCTGCTGCAGGTAATTGAGTAACGGTCACGCCAAATGGTGGTGAATTCTGGCCATCACCGCAAATGTTGTTACCATAAATAATAATGTTACCACTGGATGCATTGGCTGCAAAGTTCACCGTTATTGAGTTCGTTCCGGCGCCAGAAGCAATAGTTGCATTGAATGGTAATGACCATATATACACGGTTGTATTCGGGATCGGTGCAACAGAATAAGCAACTCCATTAGCTCCGGCACAAACATTTGCAGATCCAGTGATCGCTCCTGCCTGACCAGGCAATGGATTGACTGTGACATAAAGCACCGTAGGCGTCAATGGATTACAACCGGCTCCATTGCTGTATGTGACATTGACCGTTTGGGGACCTGCAATGATCCATGAAACCTGGATCTGATTAGTGCCGGATCCGAAGTTGATGATTCCACCTGATGAAACTGTCCATACATAGTTTTGCTTGCCAGTTTCTGTCGTATAATTGTAATAACCAGAATTAACACACATACTATTCTGACCAGTAATGGTCGGAATCGGCACGGGATTGACCATAACAGGAATGCTTGTTCTTGAAAGACTTGGACCACAAGTACTGTCCTGAACATAAAAAATAGTATTGCTCGTTAATATTGGGGTTGTAAAATTACTTCCTCCGCCAAGCCATGTTCCACTTATAGAATCACTGTACCATCCCAAAGTTCCAGTACCACTTGCACTGAGGGTAGTTGTTTTTCCAACGCATATATTTTGATTTGCCGGAGGTGTTGTATTGGTTGGAGCATTGGGGAAAATGCATGAAGGAGTATATTGCCAAAAGTCGTTATCGAAACCACTAAAACTCTGACCAATTCCAATATACCCTTGGGTACCAATACTAAAACCAACAGCGTTTTCTCTGGCCGATCCCCCAAAATTAGCTTTCTGTGTCCAGGCATTAGTAGTAAAATCATATTCCCAAAAGTCATTTCTAACGTTGTTTGAATCAAGACCTGTTCCAATGTACCCTTTCGTCCCAATACTAAAACCAACAGCGTAATATCTGGCCGATCCCCCAAAATTGGCTTTCTGTGTCCAGGTATTAGTAGAAGGATCATATTCCCAAAAGTCGTTATAATAATGGGCAGAATAGTTGCTATTTATCCCTAATCCGGTTCCGATATACCCTTTACCACTGATAGTAAAACCAACAGCACCATATCTTGGAGATCCCCCAAAATTGGCTTTTTGTGTCCAGGTATTAGTAGCAGGATCATATTCCCAAAAGTCATTTAAAAGATAGCCACCTGTGCCAAGACCAGTTCCAATATATCCTTTACTCTCAATACTAAAACCAACGGCGTCCATTCTTCCCGAGCCCCCGACATTGGCTTTCTGTGCCCAGGTATTAGAAGTAGGATCATATTCCCAAAAATCATTCATGTTGCCGACTGCGCTCTGGCCAGTTCCAATGTACCCTTTACCCCCGATATTAAAACCAACTGCACGCACTCTCGTTCCACCTCCAAAATTGGCTTTCTGCGTCCAGGTATTATTAACAGTATTGTATTCCCAGAAATCGTTAAATGCGTTTCCGTAATTATTCTCTCCCATTCCGATATACCCATTACCACTGATATTAAAACCAACAGCTTGATATCTTACTCCTCCCCCAAAATTGGCTTTCTGTGTCCAGGTATTGGGTGCCTGAGCTGAAGAGTCAATTGTGAACTGTGAAATGCTAATAATGATTACTAAGGCGCGGTAAGTCGTTTTCATCTGCTATTAATATTTTTGCATCGAACTCGGATATTTTATTTCGGAGAAACCTACTCCTAATCCTAATGCCATCAAATCATAAACTTCTTCATAATACCACACAGAATATCATAACTACTTTATGGTAAATTATTTTTTAATTGAGCAAAAGTGGATGGTGATGAAATGATTTCCTTTGTTTTTGCATCCAGCAAAATCATTATCGGTGTAGCCAATATAAAATAATCACTAGCTACTTTACTCCTTATTCCTTCAGGAGCACGAAAATGTTTCCATCCAACCAGATTTTTAATCTTTTGATCCCAAGCTTTCACTTCCGTTTCAGTTTCATCAAGACTGATTGCCACAATTGATATTTTCTGATGTATCCCAGGTTGTATCTGCCAAGAATAAAGAGAATTAACAGTTTCTGTACAGTGGCTGCATTCAGCCGACCAAAACAAAAGAAGTATGTACTTTGAAGGAGGTTCATATTTACTAAGTTGGAATAAATTACTATCAGCATCTCCAAACATGATATCTGGGGCCTTGCTTCCTTTTACCAGAGTTTCCATGCCTTTAAGCCTTCGCTCAATCTCCATTCTTTTTGATGTTAGACAATTTGAATCTTTAAGATAGGGTTCCAAAACTTTCATTCCTTCGGGAATGTCTCTGCTTTCAAACCCTTTGTAAAAATAATCGACCATCCATCCATACACCATGTGGCTTCCTTGTTTGGCCTTTTCAATGGCATTCCTGGCAGCTAAAGAAAGTAAAGAATCACGTAAAGCTGCCGTTGTAGCCATTTTTAAATAGAAATTCACGTAATGGTTCATCCATTCGTTCAATTGGATTGTTTTTGTTATAAGGGGATCACTAAGATCCACTCCCTCGAAGTAATGATGAATCAGACTAAATATCCTGTCCTTTTCCATGCCATTCCACTTCATTTGAGGAATGTGTTGAAACTGGTATCTATGACTCACAAACAATGTTCTGTCCTTTTTTACATATGTATCAAGCCATAGATTATATGCTTTTCGTTTTTTTTCGTATTCTTCAATGCCTTGACTGTAAAACTTCGATCTAGTATCGTCGTAAGTCATAAGAAATTTGTTTAATGGTTCCAGCTTTTCTTTTATTTGATTGTTTTCTTTTGAGAATAATGCAAAAGCTGAATTTTCTCTTTCCCCCGGCTGAAACCATGTGCTATCAGAATTACTACAATAACCTGGATTAACCCAAAGTTCTAGATCCTGATCACTCACAATAATATTCATTTCAGAATGAGATTGTAAGCTTCCCTTTTCGTTCTTATAATTAAACCGTAGAACGAAATCTCCCGGGAGGTATTCATTTGGCACCTGAAGCTTAACTGTTTCACTTTTTTTTATTTCTTGCAATTCAGAAATTGATTTAGGTTTTTTTATTCCGGATAAGGAGAACAGGGTGATATTACTTTCGTAAACTCCGCGCATGTGAATGATTATTATATTATCGCGAGGTTTTCCAAATATGTTAGATGGTGAAGTTAACTCCAATTTATTAGGAGGTTGGTACTAGAATTCTTAAGGGGCATAAAATTAATCTAACAGTTTGACATATGCAATTGCTGGAAACCATAATTTTACTGTATGGGAAACCGCTATCTTTTTATTAAGATTATTTTCTACATGATTGATTATCAATTACAATATTTTAATGATGGCGTGCAGTTTTACACGCCATCATTTTTCAAAAAATGACGGATTTTCATGTTTCATGATTTCATCCTATAATGTTTGCATTTTGACCTCCTTAGAAAATCGGTGTTCACTTCAGCCTACTCTGTCTTATGGCTATTTCTTTCTTTTCGCTCCGCTCCATTCAATATATAGCCATAATCCACCGGCTGACATTGTTTTTGCTCGCCTGCTGGCTCACTCGGCTGCGGAATTGGTCTTTGGGGTGGAGTCAATCCCCCAAGCTCTTGAGGGATTGAGTCAGGGGGTGGGGTTGTCAGGATTCCGGGTTTTCTTTCGTGAGTTTGTTCCAGGCTTTCTCAGCAGCATTCTGTTCAGCTCCTTTAATGGAAAAGTCCTGTCCACGGCTCACCGGGATGTTATCAACAAGGATCTCAATGATATATTGTTTTTTATAACCTGAGCCTGTTTCATTCAATACCGAAAAGGCGAGTTGCTTTTTTTCTTTTTGTGCCCATTCAATCATCCGGCTTTTAAAATTCACTTCAAGATTTACCAGTTCATTGATATTAAAATAATGTTTGATGATCCTTTCCAGAAGAATGTACCGGGTAAAGTTGTAACCTCTGTCGAGGTACATGGCACCGACAAGGGCTTCGAATGCATCGCCCTGCGAAGAGCGATAGATGTTGTTTGAATTAGAATCGAGCCTGATCAGTTTTTCGAGTCCGAGTTTCTGCGAAAGTTTGTTCAGTTGTACGCGACTTACAATTTTTGCACG
The DNA here is from genome assembly GCA_963800585.1 of uncultured Bacteroidales bacterium. GTDB lineage: Bacteria > Bacteroidota > Bacteroidia > Bacteroidales > FEN-979 > FEN-979. Next base: position 376,181 of record CAWDBP010000007.1, on the reverse strand, counting down.
CATCTCTGTCAGGAATCCTTCATCTTTGGTAGGGAATGTCTTAAAAAGATAATCAGCAATAATGGCATCCAAAATGGCATCCCCAAGAAATTCAAGACGTTCATTATTGATCTTGGTACCGTGTAAGGTTGCCTCTCCCGCTGATTTATGTAAAAATGCAAGCCTGTATAAAAAGATATTCCTGGGATAGAACCCAAAAATATTTTTTATTGCCTGGTAAAGGTGTTTTTCGCGGGAAAAGAAATAATCAACCGGTGTAAATAAGTGGAATTTCAATTCGTCACTATTCCTTGAATTTTCTGAAGATAATGGATGCATTATGCCCTCCGAATCCAAAGGTGTTGGTCAGTGCGGCATTGATAATACGATGTTGTGCTTTGTTAAAGGTAAAGTTCAGTTTATTGTCAATTTCCGGATCATCTGTAAAATGGTTTATCGTCGGTGGGACAATATCATTCTTCACTGCCAGAATTGCTGCAATGGATTCGATGGCACCCGCTGCACCCAGCAGATGGCCTGTCATTGACTTAGTTGAATTGATATTTATTTTATAAGCCTGGGCACCAAACAGTGATTGGATGGCTTTTGGTTCGACTATATCTCCCAGTGGTGTCGAGGTTCCATGAGTATTAATATGATCTATATCGGTTATGTTCATTTCAGCATCTTCCAGAGCAGCACGCATTGCAAGAATAGCGCCTAAACCTTCGGGATGAGGTTGGGTCATATGGAATGCATCGCCTGATAAACCTGCGCCGGCAACTTCGGCATAGATCTTGGCACCACGGTTGAGGGCATGTTCCAATTCCTCAAAAATCAGGACACCGGCACCTTCGCCGATTACAAATCCATCCCGGTCTTTATCATATGGACGCGAGGCAGTGGAGGGATCTTCATTGCGTGTCGATAAAGCATGCATGCCATTGAATCCACCTACACCGGCAGGATTGAGTGCAGCTTCTGACCCTCCGGCCACAAAGACCTCTGCTTTGTTTAACCGGATATAATTAAATGCATCAGCCAAACCGTTGGCCGAAGAAGCACATGCAGAAACCGTGGCAAAATTCGGTCCACGAAATCCATATTTAATCGAAACGTGTCCTGCCGTAATATCCGATATCATTTTCGGGATGAAGAAAGGATTGAAACGAGGCGTTCCATCACCCTCCAGGAAATTCTTCACCTCCTGTATCAGCGTATCAAGTCCTCCGATCCCCGACGCCATGATCACCCCCACCCGGTTATGATCCAGCTTATCCATATTGAATGCTGCATCATTCACTGCTTCATCGGCAGCAATCAACCCGAAATGAGTGTAAATATCGTACTTCCGGACTTCTTTCCTGTCAAAATAATCCTCTGCATTAAAATTCTTTACTTCACAGGCAAATCGTGTCTTGAATTTGGAAGCATCGAATCGGGTGATAGGTCCTGCACCACTTACACCATTAATCAATCCGTTCCAATATTCTTCTGTGGTTTTGCCGATCGGGGTCAACGCCCCGATTCCGGTAACAACAACTCGACGTAGCTTCACGTGAATCAGGTTTAATGGTTCATTTTAAACAGGAATCCCTCCGATTGGGAGGGATTTAATTTCTTCTTAGGAATAAGTTAACAACCCAAACCAGGAATTCAAAAAGTAAAGGTGAATGCCTTATTTGGTGTTGTTTTCGATGTAAGCAATCGCTTCACCAACTGTTCCGATCTTTTCAGCCTGGTCATCCGGAATTGCGATATCAAATTCTTTTTCGAATTCCATGATCAGTTCTACGGTATCGAGAGAGTCAGCGCCGAGATCATTTGTGAAACTTGCTTCAGGTGTAACTTCATTCTCGTCAACACCGAGCTTATCAACAATGATAGCTTTAACTTTTGATGCAATATCAGACATGATTTTTCCTTTTTTGGTTAAACGGACTGCAAAGAAATACATTTTATCTGTACAAACCAACAATATTTAAGATTTTTTAACATTTCAAAAAAACAATAATTTGATCTTCAAAGGTTTAAAAAGTCCAACCCCATGACTGTTAATTTATCAACCTAACAATCCATCCTGATAATAATCTAAAGAACAGATCATATGCTTTCTTATTTTTGCATAGTTGAATTCATAACTGGATACTATGATAAAGATTGCCATTTTTGCTTCCGGTAGTGGCACTAATGCCCAACGGATCATAGAATACTTCCGTGACCGGCCTGAACATATCGCCGTTGATCTGATCCTTTCAAACAAAAAGGACGCCTTTGTCCTTGAAAGAGCAAGAAATCTTGGCATTCCCACGGTCACGTTCACACGTCAGGAATTCTATGAAACTAACCGTATACCTGATCTGCTTAAAGAGCACTCAATCGAATACCTGATCCTGGCCGGGTTTCTTTGGTTTGTTCCTGATCCTGTATTGAAAGCATATCCGGGTAAAATTCTTAATATTCATCCGGCCCTGCTGCCAGGATATGGAGGAAAAGGAATGTACGGTATGAAGGTCCATGAAGCTGTCATCTCCAATCATGATAAGGAATCAGGTATTACGATACATATCGTTAACGAAAAGTATGATGAAGGACAGATCCTTTTTCAGGCAAAATGCAGTGTTAATGAATCCGATACACCGGAAAGTCTTGCTGAAAAAATTCATGCTCTTGAATACCGGTACTTCCCGCAGGTAATTGAAAACTATATTCTTACTGGTACTACTAATACCAAAGTGCAGGGATCATAAAACTAAATCGTAAATCGTCAATCAAAATATTCAATCGAAAATCGAAAATCCTGCCTGCCGGTAGGCAGGCGTCCAATCGTAAATTATTTTCACTCCAGCCTTTCCTTCAGTTTCTTCCTTTCTTCCTCAAATCCCGGTTTCCCGATAAGTGCAAACATATTCTTTTTGTACGCTTCTACACCGGGCTGATCAAATGGATTGACGCCCAGAAGATAACCACTCAGGGCACAGGCAAATTCAAAGAAATAGATCAGGGTTCCCAAGGTCTCTTCATTCAACTCACTGACGGATATCCTGATGTTGGGAACACCGCCGTCAACATGAGCAAGCATGGTACCCATTTCTGCCATGTGGTTGATTTCGGTAAGTCTCTTCCCTGCAAGGAAATTCAAACCATCGGAATCCTCTTCCATGAAAGGGACACTCAATTCCTTCAGCGAACTTTCAACCGACAGGATTGTTTCAAACATAAGTCTTGTTCCATCCTGGATGTATTGACCCATGGAATGAAGATCGGTCGTGAAATTTACTCCGGCAGGAAAGATCCCTTTGTTCATTTTACCTTCACTCTCTCCGTAAAGTTGTTTCCACCATTCGGTAAAATAGTAAAGATTTGGCAGGTAGTTCACAAGTATTTCAACCGTCTTTCCTGACTGATATAAGGAATTGCGGATAGCTGCATACCGTATGGCTGGATTTTTTTCAGGATCAGAGGATGCAAGACATGTTTCCATCATCGTTTTAGCACCACTGATCAGTTTTTCAATGTCAAGACCTGCCACAGCAATGGGAAGAAGCCCTACTGGTGTAAGGACAGAGAACCTTCCTCCAATATCATCAGGGATCACATATGTGGAATATCCTTCTTTGTCCGACAATTTCTTTAAGGCTCCGCGTTTCGCGTCTGTCATGGCGATTATCCGTCCTGCCGCGCCGTTTTCTCCATATTTTCTTTCAAGGTGGGCTTTGATAATGCGAAATGCAACGGCGGGCTCGGTGGTCGTGCCCGATTTGGAGATAACTGCAACACTGTAATCGTAATGGTCCAGAATTTCCAGTAATTCCGCATGATAGTCCTCACTCAGGTTTTCGCCTGCCCAGAGGATTACCGGATCTTGCCTTCCCGGGACCAACTGGAGAAACGGGTGGGTGAGACAATCAATCACGGCCCTCGCTCCGAGGTAAGATCCGCCAATCCCTATAACTACCAAAATGTTTGATTGACCACGTATCTTTTTAGCATCCACTTTAATCCTGTGAAGAATTCCCGAATCAGAAGCCGCGGGTAACTTTATCCATCCAAGAAAGTTATTTCCTTGACCTGTACCGTTTATCAAAGCTTTATGAAGTGATTCCAGTTCGTTTTCGTTTTGTCTGATTTTCTCAGCTCCTGCAAATGAAACTGCTTTACTGATATCTATTTTCATTGATTATCCTTTATTTTCTATAGGAAGACGAAAGTACTGTTTTGCAGCGAATATGCAAAAAAAATGTGCCCGCAATAGCGGACACATTACTCAATCAATAAACAAAACTTTTAATCAGATCATTCGCACAAACTCACATTAGCCAAAAAAGAATCACTGGTATTGCATTTTCTCATTTGCCATTTTCCAGTTCAGCAAAGATAGTCCGGAAATGGGCGTTATACTGTTAAGGAATATTAATTTACGTTAAAAATTGTTAAAAGCCCATTTTAAATTAGTGTATTTTTGCAGGAATGAACCGTAAAATCATCATCTTTACCATAATCGTGATGACCATTGCCCTGATCGGGTTGATGGGAATCCAGATTTATTGGATAACTAATGCATCCGCTGTAAAAGAGGCTACTTTTCAACGAACAATCACAGATGTACTGTCAAAGGTAGTTAATAAGGTCGAGAAATTAGAAAAACGCAAAGCATCTGAGGCGAATCCCTATGAAGGAATGCTAAACTTCAACCGTCACCTGCAATACGACCGTTTTATCACCGAACAGCAATTGGATTCACTGATCCTTCTTGAATTAAACACCCGGGGCATCGACACACGTTTTGAGTTCGGGATTTACAACCCGGAAAGGGATATCTTTCTGATCGAAAAGGATCCTGGAATGAGGAAAATTCTCATCGAGAAAGGATCTGCTGCGCGGCTTTTCGTGAGTGACATGTTCACTTCCCCGGAATATCTTCTTCTCTATTTCCCTAATGAAAGACAATTTCTTCTTACCGAACTCTGGGGGATGTTGCTGATATCCATCATTCTTATTATTGTTATTGTTTATTCATTTACCTATACAATTACCACTATCTTCCGGCAAAAAAAATTGTCGGAAATGAAGAATGACTTTATCAACAACATGACCCATGAATTTAAAACACCCATCTCAACAATCTCATTGGCATGTGAAGCCCTGACAGATCATGCAATAGAGCGCTCACCTGAATTCACGGAAAATTATATAAACATCATCCTGGAAGAGAATAAGCGTCTTGCTACTATGGCAGAAAAGATCCTGCAGACAGCAGTGATTGAGAAAGGACAGCTGAATATGAAACGGGAACCTATCGACCTGCATGAGATAATTACTGATGTTATTAAAAACATCCGTATTCAGGTGGAGATCAAAGACGGAGTTATCAGGAAACAATGTAAGGCAACAAATCCGGTTCTTATTGGTGATAAGGTACATCTTACCAATCTCGTTTATAACCTTTTGGATAATGCAAACAAATATTCCCCCAAAAAACCCGTTATTACTGTAAGGACTGAAAATACATCCAATGGCATCCTATTGACTATTGAAGATCATGGGATTGGTATCAGCAAGGGGGAACAGAAGAAAATATTTGATAAATTGTACAGGGTCCCGACGGGAAATATTCAGGATGTAAGAGGTTTTGGATTGGGCCTCAGTTATGTCAAGGCAATTGTAGAAGAACATCATGGAAGGATAAGTTTGGAAAGCGAAATCAATAAAGGAACCAAATTCAAGGTTTTCCTGCCATTTACGGAATAATTAATAACCTTATCACATAAAGCAGGCAATGGAAAGAAATCAGGCACGTATTCTTCTTGCAGAAGACGATCGCAATCTCGGTAACATCCTAAAGAATTTCCTTGAGGCGAAGGGGTATCCCACTACACTTTGCATCAATGGTCAGGAGGCCGTTGATGTATTTCAAAAGAAAGAATTTGACTTTTGCATCCTTGATATCATGATGCCGGTAAAAGATGGTTTCTCAGTAGCCAAAGAGATCCATTCTTCAAATCCGAAAATTCCAATCATGTTTCTCACAGCAAAAACTTTACAGGAAGACAAGTTGAAAGGGTTCGAAACCGGCGCTGATGATTATATTACCAAACCTTTCAGCATGGAGGAATTATTGATGCGCCTGCAGGCAATCCTGCGCAGAACGGAAGATTCAGGACGTACAGCTGAGAACGAGAACATTTACAAGATTGGCAAGTATCATTTTGATTTTAACCGCCAGGTTTTATCCATTAAAGGGAAAGAGCAGAAACTTACTTCAAAGGAGGCCGGACTTCTTCGTTTATTATGCAGCAATGCGAACGAAGTGCTCGAACGCAGCACAGCCCTGAATAAAATCTGGAATGATGACAGCTATTTTAATGCCCGCAGCATGGATGTTTATATAGTCAAACTCAGAAAATACCTCAAAGGGGATCCATCAGTCGAATTAATCAACGTTCATGGGATCGGGTTTAAACTCGTCATGAATAAATAAAGCAAATGGCAAAGCTTTACATCATTCCAACACCAATCGGAAACCTGGAGGATATTACTCTTCGTGCCATCCGTATTCTTAAGGAAGTCGATCTTGTACTGGCTGAAGATACCCGGAAAACTCAAATTCTGCTGAAACATTATGGAATAGAAAATAAATTATCATCCCATCATGCCTTCAACGAACATAAATCAGTTCATGCAGTTATCGAAAAGCTGAAGTCAGGATGTACGATTGCACTGGTAAGTGACGCCGGTACCCCGGGCATCTCCGATCCGGGATTTCTGCTTGTAAGGGAATGTATGAAAGAAAATATAATGGTAGAATGCCTTCCGGGTCCTACCGCACTAATTCCTGCCCTTGTGAATTCAGGTCTTCCGTGCGATCGTTTTATCTTTGAAGGGTTTCTTCCGCATAAAAAAGGACGGCAGACAAGACTATTGAAACTGGCAGAAGAAGAAAGCACACTTGTGTTCTATGAATCCCCATTCAGGCTTGTAAAGACGTTGGAACAATTTATTCTTGTTTTTGGTCCCGGTCGACTTGCATCTGTCTCCCGGGAATTGACGAAGGTCCATGAAGAAAATGCAAGGGGAACCCTGGAAGAACTGGAACAACATTTCAGGGATAAATCCGTCAAAGGTGAAATAGTGATCGTAGTGTCTGGAAAATAATCGTAAATCTTAAATCGTCCAATCGTAAATCAACATGTGTGGCCGGTATTCTTTTATTCTCGAGGATGAGATGATCAGGGAAAGATTTGGCGTTACCGTAAGAAGTGCTATTTACAAAGCCCGTTACAATTGTGCTCCGACCCAGAAACTTGCCGTCATTTCAAATGAAAACCCTGAAGAACTAAGTCTTTATCGCTGGGGACTTATCCCCTTTTGGGCAAAGGATATCGCCATTGGAAATAAGCTTATCAATGCCAAATCGGAGACTATTCTTGAAAAGCCGGTATTTAAGAATTCCTTTAAAAACAAAAGATGCCTGGTTCTCAGCGACGGTTTCTATGAATGGAAGAAAGATGCTGGTAAGATCCCTTACCGGATAACCCGAAAGGATGGTTCGGCATTTGCCATGGCCGGGATCTGGGACAAATGGATCAATCAGGAATCAGAGGAAATTCACTCCTTTGCTATTCTCACAACTGTTCCGAACTCATTGATGGAAAAAATCCATGATCGCATGCCTGTCATTCTTGACAGAAAAACAGAAAGGAAGTGGATAGAAAATACATCGCTGGAAGAGTTGCTAAGTATGCTAAAACCTTGTGATGCATCTTCGCTTATCGCTGTCCCGGTATCCACACTAGTAAACTCCCCCCGCAATGATTCGCCGGAAGTCCTTACACCAATTGGAAATGCCCTGGATTAATAAACCTTTAATCGTGAATCGTCAATCAAAAAATTCAATCGGAAATCGAAAATTCTACCTGCCGGTAGGCAGGTGTCTACTCGTAAATCACCTTAATCCACCATTAGATTGCAACCGCGTAAATCGCTGAAATCAAATCTTCCCAATACTTCAAAAGTGCTATCATTATTTATTTTCCCAAGATCCTGTATGGATAGGAACGAGCAGGAATTGAAATTGGCAAGGTCAATAATATTGATACCACCGGTTTTCCCGTCAGGCAGCAAGCTGAGTGGATCGTTCGTATCCCGGATCAGCACTTTCATCCAGGGAGGCGTTCTGAAACGTCCACTTTCTTTCGCATAAGCCTGGGAAAGTAACTCGGTCATACCATACTCTGAATGAATATCCTTGCAATGAAAACGTTCTCCAAGGTAGTTATGTAATTCCTCTCTGACCATTTCTTTTCTTTTCCCTTTCATACCACCGGTTTCCATGATAATTGCGTCTGGTAAGGCAATTGGAAATTTTTCTGCAAAATCGATCAATGCATAGCTTAACCCTATAAGTAGTAATTTTTTTCCGGAGGATTCTTTTTCTTTAAGCAACTTTGAAAGGTTTTCATGACGATCAAGATAAAAACCTGAATTCTTTGATCTGCTTTTATGGATCCATTTGTTAATCATATAAATGAGAGAGGAATCAGGATTTTGCTGCGGATCGGGGGTCAAAGCAAAAATCGTATACTCTTCAACAGGTCCGTAAAATCCTTCAAATCCTTTCACAAGGGATTCATCATAGACTGAAAGGTCAAGGACATAGTGACGGCTTCGTTCCTGACCAGTGGTCCCACTACTCAGAAAACATGTTTCGGGTTCGGACAATCCTGAGACTACTGGATAAGTCTTGTAGAAAGATACCGGAAGAAAAGGAATTTCCGAATAATGGACTATTGTTTCCGGAACAATTTTCAGAAGATCAACATATCGCCGGTAAATCTCATTTTTGAGGTACTGGTAATGAAAAATTCCCAGCGCAATGACATTAAAAGTACGCTCATCTAATTGTCCGAAAATCCTGTTTTTAAAATCCATTTTTCTATTTACAGACCTGATCCTGGCCGAAAAAATAGTACTTTTATAGCCGGAATTAAATTTGAATTCCAATTCCTGCAAAGGTAAGATTTTGGGAAGATACTATTTTGAACAGCGTCAACCATGAAAAAACAACATCACTTCATTATTCTCATTACCGGAATAATCTTTATGGTTTTCACCGGGTGCATGAAGAAACAAAGCTTTCCTGATACCCCGCAAATTTCATTTGTTGGAATGGAGTTACTTGTCGATTCTGCAAAGATTGTCAGGACTGGCATTCTAACTATCTCTTATCAGGATGGAAACGGAGATATCGGTTTGAATCCGGCAGATACTTTTCCTCCTTACCAGAAGAATGGTCCTTATTATTACAATTATGTCATTAATCTTTTTGAAAAGCAAAATGGTGTATTCCAGCAGGTCTTCGATTCGATCCCTTTTAGTGCCAGAATCCCGGTATTAGCACCCAATGACCCTAATAAAGCCATCAAAGGATTTATTACGGATACTTTGCCCCTCTATCCTCCTCCCCCTCATGACACTGTCAGATTTGAAGTTTTTATTTATGACCGCGCCCTGAATAAGAGCAATACGGTTACTACACCGGATATTATCCTGAGGAGGAAATAAAATCAATGGAAAGTGCTTACTCGAAAAGGACAATTATTGTCATCGGATTTTTTCTGTTGATTGGGTTGGCATTTGTAATCCGTCTGTTCCTGGTTCAGATCGTGGCTGATAAATATGTCCTTTCAGCGAACAACAATGTATTGCGTTACATGACACAGTACCCTGCGAGGGGCTTGATTTATGACCGCTTTGGGAAGTTGCTTGTATACAATGAAGCAGCCTACGACCTGATGGTAATCCCAAAACAGGTAAAAAATGTCGATACTGCAGAATTGTGCCGTTTGCTTGAGATCGAAAAGAAAGATTTTATTGAACGGGTCGAAAAAGCAAGGAGCTACTCCCCTTACCGTCCGTCCATTTTTGAGTCACAAATCACCCGCGAAAATTACGGTTACCTTGAAGAAAAAATGTTCCGGTTCCCGGGATTTTTTGTTCAGCCGCGTACACTTCGAAAATATACTTTCCCGATTGCTGCTCATAGCCTTGGATATATCGGTGAAGTAAGCCCGGATATCATCGAAGATAATTCGTACTATAAATCAGGAGATTATATTGGGATAAGCGGTATCGAAAAATCTTACGAAGAAGACCTTCGTGGGAAAAAAGGAATGAAGATCCGGGTTGTTGACGTACTGAATCGTGATAAAGGCAGTTTTCAGGGTGGGAAATATGATACGATTGCCTATGCCGGTACTGATCTATATTCCTCGCTCGATGCCGATCTTCAATCCTATGGTGAGCAACTCATGGCAGGGAAGAAAGGCAGCATCGTAGCAATAGAGCCTTCTACCGGGGAGATCCTTTGTATGATTACAAGCCCTTCATATGATCCGAATCTCCTGGTAGGAAGGATCAGGAAGACTAATTATGTCAAACTCCTCGAGGATTCTATTATGGTGCCTCTTTTCAACCGGGCCCTGATGGCCAGCTATCCTCCGGGGTCGACATTTAAACTGGTTGATGCCCTGGTAGGGCAGCAGGCAGGCGTTCTGACCCCGGAAACAAAGTATAGTTGCCCTGGCGGGTTTCCCTTGGGAAATGGTAAAAAAGTAGCCTGTCACAATCACTTCTCCCCACTCGATCTTCGTCAGGGTATCCAGCACTCCTGCAATACTTATTTCTGCCGTGTTTTCAAATCGATCATCGACAAAAAACCTTTTATTTCAACCCGTGAAGGATATGAATACTGGAGAAACCTGGTAATGAGTTTCAATCTCGGTCATAAAATCGGGATAGACCTTCCGGGTGAACTGAATGGGAATATCCCATCATCTAATTATTACGACCACTATCATGGGAAAAACCGCTGGACCTCAATGGCAATTATCTCACTGGGGATTGGGCAAGGGGAGATTGGGATTACCCCATTGCAAATGGCCAATCTTGCAGCACTAATTTCCAATCGTGGATTTTATTATACCCCTCATATTATAAAAGCGATAGGGAGAAGGGATAACCTGACCCGGGAATTCAATGAAAAGCATTATTGTAAGGTCGACCCGCAATATTTCCCTATCGTTATTGAAGGGATGCATGATGTGATGCAGGCGGGTGGTACAGGATCTGAGTCACATGTTGATGGGATAGAAATTTGCGGGAAGACCGGGACAGCACAAAATCCGCACGGAAAAAATCATTCTATTTTCATTGCATTTGCTCCAAAAGATAATCCAAGGATCGCAGTTGCCGTTGTAGTTGAAAACGCTGGCTTTGGAGCTACTTATGCAGCTCCTATGGCTTCATTGATCATCGAAAAATATATCAACCGGGAAATCAAACGGAAGAGTATAGAACAAAGCATGATCAGTGGAAACGTATTACACGAGGGAAAAGTAATCGACCAATGAGAGAACGTCACAGCGTATTTGCACATATTGACTGGTGGCTGGTTATCATCTTCATGCTTCTTGTGACCATCGGATGGATTAATATCTATGCAGCCGTTTTTGATGAGAACCATATCAGCATCCTGGATACACATGTGAAATATGGAAAACAGTTGGGTTGGGTAATTACAGCATTATTCCTCGGATTTGTTATTCTTCTGATTGATGGAAAATTTTTCTCGCAGTTTGCATACCTGATCTATATTATTTTCATTGTGTTACTGATTGCTGTCATCTTTTTGGGTAAAGAGATCTATGGCTCAAAATCCTGGTTCCAGTTTGCAGGTATCGCATTGCAACCCGGTGAGTTTGCCAAGATGGCGACGGCCCTCGCATTAGCAAAATTCCTGAGCAAGATAGAAATTGATATTAGAAAAAGGAACGATCTTTTCGCTGCGCTTGGTATTATTTTTCTTCCTGCATTCCTGATTTTCCTGGAACACGATACCGGATCAGCCCTCGTATTCCTTGCATTTATTTTGGTTCTTTACAGGGCAGGATTGTCAGAAAAACTGGTCCTTGGACTTGTCCTGGTTCCATTGCTGGCCGTTCTCTCCCTGCTGATCAATAAATTCATTATTCTTGGAATACTTTTAATGATTGCATTGTTATTCTTTCTCTATTCAAAACGAAAGATCAGGAACATCCTTCTGATTTCTCTTGTATACCTTGCTTCTGCAGGATTTGTTTTTTCTGTGGATTTTGCGGTTAACCATATCCTGGAACCTCATCAGCGGGTTCGTGTGAATGTATTGATAGGAAAGGATATTGACTTGCAGGGAGCAGGCTACAATGTGAATCAGTCACTTATAGCTATTGGTTCGGGAGGTGCCTGGGGTAAAGGATTTTTGCAGGGCACTCAAACCAAGTACAATTTTGTTCCAAAGCAAAGTACTGATTTCATCTTTTGTACTGTGGGAGAAGAATGGGGATTCGCAGGAAGTCTTTTTGTGATAGGACTTTTCATCGCTCTAGTCATTCGTATTATTATTGTAGCAGAAAGGCAGCGTTCAAGATTCAGCCGGTTTTATGGTTACGGTGTTGCCTCTATTATCTTCTTTCATTTCACGATAAACATCGGGATGACGCTAAGTCTTATCCCTGTAATCGGAATTCCCCTTCCATTTTTCAGTTATGGCGGATCTTCCCTTTGGGCTTTCACCATCCTGTTATTTATTTTTATACGCCAGGATTCTTACCGATACGAGTTGCTTTAGAATTCAGAAAAAACAAAATCAGGCCTATATTTTGCTTAACATAATAAAAAATAATATAATTTTGAAAAAACGTTTTATATGAAAACAAAAATGATTTTATTTTTTGCAGCTTCACTTTTCGGGTCACTGTCATGCTGGTCACAGGAAGCTAAACTTGATGATATCCTTACTGCTTACTACAAAGCAGTCAGTATTGAGAAAATGAAAGACTGGCAATCGATCATCACCACGGGAAAAAGTATTGCGCAAGGAGTTGAGTATCCATTTAAGTATTATCAAAAACGTCCGGGTAAGATCAGGACTGAAGTTGAAATTCAGGGGAATAAAATGGTTTCAGCCTTCGATGGAAATAAGGGATGGAGCATCGTTCCCTGGGCCGGGTCTTCTGACCCCCAGGACATGACTGCTGACGAAATAAAAGGGATGAAAAACCAGGCCGACCCGGAAGGGGCTCTTTACAACTGGAAGGAAAAGGGACACAAGGCAGAATTAATTGATAAAGAAGATCTTGAGGGTTCTCAGGTATATAAAATAAAATTAACCAGGGCAGATGGAGATATTGAAAATTGGTTTATTGATGCTGATACCTATGTGCCGATCAAAATATCTTCAAAAGTTAAAATCCAAGGCAACGAGGTCGAAAGTGACACTTACCTTTCCAATTATGGTGAGTTCAATGGTGTAATGGTAGCTAAAACCATAACAAATAAATACAAAGAGCAGACATCTTTCCAGGTTGAAATAACTAAAATTGAGATCAATATTCCTTTCAGCGATAGCCTCTTTGTCAAACCTCTGAAAAAATAGTACTTTGTAATTCCTTTTAGTCTGAGATTTATGATCCGAATTATTATAATTTCCTTGTTTAGTATTTGTGCTCAATTGGTTCAGGCACAGTTCAAGGTGGACGAAAATACCTTTGGTGACATCAAAGCGCGCCAGATCGGCCCGGCAACAATGAGTGGCAGGATTTCAGCTTTGGATGCAGTTGATAAGAATCCTTCAATACTGTATGTTGGTGCAGCAAGTGGTGGATTGTGGAAGTCAAAAAATTATGGAACTACTTTTAAACCGGTTTTCGATAAGTACAATCAATCGATCGGCGCCATCACCATCGACCAGAACCATCCCGATACAATATGGGTTGGCACAGGGGAAGTCTGGGTACGGAATTCTACTTCTGTTGGCGACGGCATCTATAAGACAAATAATGCCGGCGAGACATGGCAGAAAATGGGTCTGGATAAAACCGAACGTATTGCGAAAATCGCTATCCATCCAAAAAACCCTGACATCGTTTTCGTTGCAGCCCTTGGAAACCTATGGAATTCCAGCCCTGAAAGGGGATTATTTAAAACGATCAACGGTGGAGAAACATGGGAAAAAGCACTTTACATAGATGAGAATACAGGATGTTCCGATATAGTCATCGACCCGGTAGATCCAAATATAATTTATGCAGGTATGTGGGAATTCCGGAGAACTCCGTGGTCATTCAGTTCAGGAGGTAAAGGAAGTGGCCTCTTCCGGTCAGCCGATGGTGGAAAAACATGGTCAAAAATTATAACCGGACTTCCCTCCGGTATCCTTGGCAGAGTCTCAGTTTCAATTTCTCCGGTCAGGTCAGAAATTGTTTATGCACTCATAGAAGCTGAAAAAACAGGATTGTACAGGTCGGGTGATAAGGGGATAACATGGAACCTGGTGTCCCAATCGGAAGCCATAAATGACCGGCCTTTTTATTTTTCATTTCTTGCTCTTGATCCACAGGACACAAATATTGTCTATAAACCGGGTTTTTCCCTGTTTAAAAGTACCGATGGTGGCAAGACATTTGGTTCAGCGGCAGTGGAAGGTGGAAACTATCATGGCGATTGCCATCCAATTTATATCAGTAAAAAAGATCCCAGTTTGATTTATATGGCTACTGATGGGGGTGTTTATTATTCCATGGACAAAGGAAATACCTGGCGCTTTATGCGAAATCTGCCCGTTTCACAGTTTTACCATGTGAGCACCGATATGGCAGAACCTTTTAATGTTTACGGCGGGCTTCAGGATAACGGATCGTGGTATGGTCCATCCAGCGCCTCATCAGGTATCACAAATAACAGTTGGAAAAGCGTAGGTTTTGGAGATGGCTTCTACGTATATTGCGACAAACTGGATTCAACGATCCTATACTGGCAATTCCAGGGTGGAAAGATTGCACGTTACTCCGTCCGGACCGGTGAATATAAATCGCTGATCCCATACCGGGAAAAAGAGACGAAAGAATTACGCTTTAACTGGAATGCACCTTTGGTATTTAGTCCTAAAAGGAATACCTTCTATACCGGTGCACAGTATCTTTACAAAACCAGCAACCGGGGTGATACGTGGACAAGGATCTCCCCCGATCTGACCACCGATGATCCAAAAAAAGAAAAGCAGGAAAAATCAGGAGGACTTACAGTAGATAATTCTTCCGCAGAAAACCACTGTACTATATATACAATCAACGAATCACCGCTTGACAGCCTGATCATATGGGCAGGAACTGATGATGGGAATCTTCAGGTAACTAATGATGGTGGAAAAACCTGGTCAAACGTCGTTAAGAATATTCCCGGACTACCGGCAAATACCTGGTGCTCATACGTGGAACCCAGCCGTTTTGATAAGAACACTATATACGTGACTTTAGATGGCCACCGTATGGGAGATAAGACTCCTTATGTTTTCAAGTCTTCTGACCTGGGAAGAACATGGATGGCGCTGGCTGACACTTCAATAAAAGCGTATTGCCATATCATCAAAGAGGACCTTGTTAATCCTAATCTGCTTTTCCTGGGAACTGAATGGGGCCTTTATATTTCAATCAACGGTGGAAAAAATTGGGCTGACTTTAAAGGAAATGTGCCCAAAGTCCCAGTGATGGATATGGTCATTCACCCTCGTGACCAATCGCTGGTACTGGCCACCCATGGAAGAGGAATCATGATAATTGACGATCTGACCCCTTTTCGTCAATTATCAGAAGAGTTTCTGGATAAGGATGTGAAATTCCTTAAGACGAAGGACTACGTAATCCGTGAGAGTTCATTTACCCAGGAATGGAACGGAGATGATGAATTTCTCGGACAGGTTCCTGAAGCTTCCGCCCCCATTGTTTATTACATGAACAAACGTCATATTTTCGGTGATATCCACATAGAGATCTATGATCAGGAAGGTAAGATGATAATGAAACTCCCGGCTGGAACACACAAAGGGATTAACCAGGTGAATTGGACGATACGCATGAAACCTCCTAAAGTCCCTGTTTCACCCCAGATGGAGGGAGAAGCCATGATCGGTCCTGATTTTTCACCGGGTGAATATTCAGTGAAACTGATTAGAAACAATGAAGTTCTGGAAACGAAAATAAGGCTCGTCCCTGATCCAAAGTCCATTTTTTCAATAGAAGACCGGGACATAAGGCAAAAGACCCTGATGAAAACTTACAACCTGCTTGAATCACTCGCATATATTGATCGGCAGGCTAAAGACATTCGCGACAAAGCAACAACCCTGTCAAAAGAAGTTCCTAAACAACTCGCCCGAAGGCTCATGGCAATTGATACCCGGATGGATACACTGCATAAAAAACTTGTTTCCACCAGGGAGGGCAAGGTTACCGGTGAGGAGAAACTCAGGGAAAAGATCGCATTTATCTATGGTTCAATAATCAGCTACCAGGGAAAACCGACAGATTCTCAGCTATCAGGACTTGATTTTCTCATCAAAGAAGTTGATTCGACTAAAACCTCTATAAATGATTTTATGGCTGGTGATCTAGTCCGTGTGAATCATGATCTCGTTACACTGAAAAAGAAGGAAATTACAGTTATTTCAGAGGAAGAGTTCAATAAAGAACCTTAAGGTCAACACGATCTGGGGATTATCCTACTTATGAAATTTTTGAGACTAACGTATTTATACTTCCCGATATTTTAGTAATTTTACTTGACTTTTTGCGTATAATCACATACATTTGTCAATTCTTCTCCTTAGCTACTAAATAAAATATAAATGCCTGACAAGACAAAAATAATGATCGTAGAGGATCATGACCTGTTCAGAAGTGGTCTAAAACGGGTAATTGATGAGATAAAAAGCCTTGAATTAGTGGGTGTAGCAGAAAACGGAGCGGTCTTTATCGAATTATTGCAGGAAACAAAACCGGATGTTGTACTCATGGATATTAAAATGCCGGTCATGGACGGGATCGAAGCTACAGAAAAAGGCCTTAAAATTCACCCCTCCATGAAAATTATTGCACTTACCATTTTCGGAGAGGAAGAATACCTTTATACAATGATCCAAAAAGGGATTGCCGGGTTCATGCTGAAAAGTACATCCATTAATGAATTGGAAAGAGCCATCCAACTGGTTTCCAATGGACATCAGTATTTTTCGCCGGAAATCAGCGGAATGCTGGTAAAAAAAATCAAAGATAATTCTACTGTTCCCCTTCATCTGACCAATAAAGAAAAGGAAGTCCTGCGCTTATTGTGTAAGGGTTTATCTTCTTCGGAAATGGCAAAAGAGCTATTTCTCAGTAAAAGAACTGTGGAAGGATACAGGGCAAGGCTTCTCCAGAAGACCGAGCAATCAAATACTCTTAATCTGGTAATCTATGCTTTGAAACATAATTTAGTTTCGGAGAACTAAAGGAATGCACATAATTCCTGATTTTACCAAATTCCTTTCCTCATAATTTTCTTATTATTTCCAGATTCTGATGAGTTTCATCGCTTCATCTTTACGATATCATGCACAAAATTCCAGGTTCCATGAGCTGGAAGGATCATTATCCTTATTGTCATAAAGTAAAGTGGGGCAAATGATTCCAATATACCTGCTATTAATTTCCGGTAATGCTGTATATTTGACCTTTTAAACAGAAAAAAGTTAAGGACTCGGGCCTGACAAATAACCTGGGTGAAAAATCGCTGATAAAAGAATATCCTGTTGAAAAGACTTTTCGGGCAAACAGATTTTCTCCGGAACACGGTAATCCTTATTTTCGGTACAGGTATTGCCCAGCTAATACCTATTCTCCTTCAACCGGTATTAAGACGTATTTATGCTCCAGCAGATTTTGGGGCATTTGCTGTTTATTTCAGTTTGATTGGTATCCTTACCGTGATTGCAAATTTTCGTTATGACCTTGCCATTGGCCTGCCTGAAAAGGATGAAGATGGAGCCAACCTTTTCTTTTTAACACTGCTGATCAATTTTGTTTTTAACATAATTCTACTCCTGGTAATTATAATCTTTCGGCACTCGATTGCACAACTTTTCAAATTCCCGGAAAAGTTCTCTGGCTTTCTTTTTCTTTTGCCCTTCGGCACTTTCTTCTTTTGTTCTTTCCAGGCAATGAATTATTGGCTGATCCGGAAAAAGGCATTCCGTTCACTTTCAATCAATAAGATCTCACGAAGGGGAGCTGAAGGTATAGTGCAGGTTTCATTTGGCCTTTTCAGAAATTCGGCAGGTCTCTTTTGGGCAGATATAGCAGGTAGTATTTCCAATAATATTTCCGGGATCCGGCAAATGCAAAGAACAGGATTTAACATTCATTTCTTTTCACGCCCGGTAATTATTTCGGTAATGAAACGGTATATCGGATTCCCGAAATATAACCTGATACCGCAACTCTTCGGAACATTGGCTTTCCAATTCCCGGTGTTTATAATTAACCGGATGTTTACCAAAACCGAGCTCGGATATTTTGACCTTACGCAGCAAGCTATCCTGGCACCCTTCGCTCTCATCAGCGTAGCAGTTTCTCAGGTTCTTCTTCAGGCAGTAACGAAAAAGAAACACGACAAGGAGAAAATCTATCATGATTTTATGAATCTTACCTTTCTGCTCCTTGCAATAGGATTGACATCGGTTGTGGTTATTGAGTTATGGGGGCCCGGACTTTATTCTTTTGTTTTTGGGAAAACCTGCCGTATTGCAGGAGATTACTCCAGGATACTTATCATAGGGTTTATGTTTTTCCTGGTAGTCTCGCCCATGGGCGCAGTCCTGATGGGGCTTGAAGAAATACGGGTGATGAGTCTTTGGAACCTGGTACATTTCGTTCTGATATTTGGATTATATTTCATCACTGGCATTACTTTTATTACTTTTCTTAAACTATTCGTAGCCATCGAAGTAGTGGCTTTTACTATCTTTTATTTCCTGATAATGAAAGCCATTATTAAGCATGACCGAGGAATAATAACCGTTCAGAAAAATGACACAAAATAACACTGTAGTCATTTTGGGTGTTATCTATAACTCCTACCCGGAGACTATCCGGTTTATTGAAAGTATCGAACATTGCTTCGATAAGGAGGTGAAATTAATTCTCGTTGATAATAGTGAGACAACTCCTGATCCATTTTTTATTGAAAAGATTCAAAATCGGAATTTCATAACTTACCTGAAAGAAGAGAAGAATTCAGGGTACTTTCACGGTGCAAAATCAGGTTTGACAAATTATCTGGGAAATAATCCGGTCATTCCACAATGGGTGATCGTTTGTAATATTGACATCACTTTCAACACCCCTCTTTTATCTGAAAAACTTGTTACTTATGAAAATATCCCTGATCTTGGTGTGATTGCACCTGCAATCCTGTCGAGTCAGTGGAAAACAGATTATAATCCTTTTCGCAAAAGCCGGATCCCCTTAAAGAAATTAATTTTTTACCGGATTATCTATTCCAATTTCCTGCTTCATAATGGATATCAGGTGATTCATTATGTTAAAAGAATTCTGAAACTGATTTTTCTTAAGAAACCAACGAATAAAAAAAGTGACGTTAATCAGGTAGGAAATATTTATGCTCCTCATGGTTCCTGCATCATTTTTAATAAAAACTATTTTGATCGGGGAGGAACGCTTGATCATATTTCATTCCTGTTCGGAGAGGAAATATTTGTTGGAGAAACGGTAAAGAAGCTCGGTTTGAACGTTATGTACTTCCCTGATATTATTGTCCGGCATTATGAACATTCATCCATTGGAAATTTTATTTCCCGGAAAATCAACAGGTTTTACAGGCAATCGATTGTGAATATTATTGACAACTATTATCAGTAAGACCCTGGAATAGCCCCGTTCTGAATAATGAAGTCAGTTTATCTATGAACAAAAAACAAATCCGGCATAAGCCAATACCAGCTAACCCACAAAAGCAATCGAAAAAAGCAGGTATTCCATTAAAAACCCGCAGGTATTATTGGATGCCTGTCATTTGCATGATACTCGCGTTCATTGTTTATTCTCCGGTTTTTAATGCAGGTTTTGTAAACTGGGATGATGATGACTACGTGGTAAAAAACTACTCCATAACGAGCTTTGAAAATATAAAGGAGATAATAACCCAGCCTGTACAAGGCAACTATCACCCCCTTACCATGTTGACGCTGGCGGTTAATTATGCTATTTCTGGGGAAAAACCAGGTTCGTACCATGTCGTCAACCTGCTGATCCATTTACTGAATATTTTACTGGTATTTCTTTTTGTCAAAAAACTGACAGGAAACAAACCCTGGCTTTCTTTTATAGCTGCACTGCTGTTTGCCATTCATCCGCTTCATGTTGAATCTGTCGCCTGGGTTTCTGAGAGAAAAGATGTGTTGTATTCTTTTTTCTTCCTGGCCGGATTAATTACGTATCTGCGGTATTCGAAAACAAGGAAAATAATAGATTATCTTTATGTATTCATCCTCTTTATTTTATCGCTTCTATCAAAACCGGCAGCAATTGTTTTTCCAGTCGTATTGCTTACCATTGACTATTATAATGGCCGGTTGAAGGCATCAAAGACCTGGTATGAGAAAGTGCCGTTTTTGTTGTTGTCCTTGATACTGGGTTTTATGACTTTACATGCGCAAAAATTACAGGGAGCTATCGGGGGTGCTGATCTTTTCCCTTTACATTTCCGCTTCTTTTTTGGGTTCTATGGCAACATGATGTATATCGTTAAAGTCCTTTGGCCATTTAATCTTTGTACTTTTTACCCGTTTCCAGCTGTTAATAACACTTTACCTCCTGAATATTATTTTTCGCCATTGATTGGGATTGCCCTTCTTGTCGCATTGGTTTTCTCCTGGCGCAAGCAAAAACTTATAGCCTTTGCCATTTTATTTTTCCTGATCAACCTGGCATTGGTATTGCAATTTATGCCTGTTGGTAGCGCCATTATAGCGGATCGATATTCCTATCTTCCGTTGATCGGAGTTTTCTTAGTACCGGGATATTATTTTCAGAAATGGGTAGATAGACACAAAGGGAAGCTTCCGGTTATGGGAATAGTTCTTCTGGTTGTCGTTTCAGTTGTTTTATCGATTCTTACCTTCAGGCAGTCAGGTACCTGGAAGGACAGCGCCGCATTGTGGGATAATGCGATTCGTATTGCTCCCAGCAGCAGGGCTTATTCAAATCGGGGACTGATATACAAGCGCGAAAACCATTACGATGAAGCGCTGGAAATGTACAACGATGCCATAAAATTAAACAAGGTCGAGAAAGATGCGGTGATCAATCGCGGGAACATATATTTCAACAGGAGGCAATTTGAACTGGCTATTGCCGATTACAATGCATGCCTCGCCATCGATAGCACTACGCAGTTGGCAATCGAAAACAGGGGTTCGGCCTATGCAGCATTAGGAAAGTTTGACCTTGCGCTTACCGACATGAATAAAGCAATAAAAATGGATCCAAATACTGAAAATGGTTATGCCAACCGCGCCGTTTTATACCAGGCAGTGAACCGCAACAATGAAGCCATTTCCGATTTTAATAAACATATGGAAGTAAATCATAAAAGGTCTGCCGATATCCTTAATTCAATCGGAATCTCATACTTAGATATGAAAGAATATGAAAAGGCATTGGATGTACTTTCGCAGGCTATTACCCTCGAACCTAAGGGGCCATTTTATCTGAACCGCTCGATCGCGTTGAGAGAATTGGGACGTAAAGCTGAAGCAAGGGATGATGCACTCAAGGCAGAATCCCTTGGAACAGCCGTAGATAAAAACTTTATGAATTCATTAGTCAAATAACCTCTTTCCCTCTCACCATTCTCGCGTCATGCGTTACGATTTTTCCCTCAAACCGCAACTTCCATCGAAATGGTGATCGGTTCAATGACTGTATGTTTTGCCTTATAGGGTTCAAGTTTAGGGTCATTGACCATTTCAGCAAGTTTATCCAGATCCGTTACGTCCATGACCATTGCGATTGAATTCGGATCATTGGCATCCTGAAATGTTTTAAAGTTTGTAACCAAAGGAGAAAATACTTCTACCCTGTCCCGATGTCCTTTTAACCAGGTATCGAAATTGCCGACCCTGTGACGAATAATAATTGTTGCCATATTATTTATTTTTTAATTGTTAATATACATGATATTTAGGATTAAACTGACGCAAGCCAGGATAATTCGGATTTCCTGCAAATTTAGTCTTATTTAGACTAATTATAATCAAAATATTCATTTTAATGTTGCAAAAAATTATTTCTTTTATTTAGAATTAGACTAATGTTGAATTATATTTGCATCGTAATATTAAAACATGAACATATGAAAGGATTTATCACTTTACTTATGCTTCTTCCTTTTCTAGGCGAGGCACAGACAATTCAGGGATCAGCATTTCCGGCAATCGGCAGCACATACTCATTAACTTTAGCTGATACTTCGGGCGTCCAGCCCGGAAATAGCGGAACAGGTATGACATGGGATTTTTCTACTTTGGTAAATTCCGGGATTATACAGGTTGATTCATTTTTAATGCCATCCGCAACACCTTACGGTGCGACTTTTCCAACAGCAGATATTGCTGATCACGAAATTAATCCAGGCACTAATTACTATGTTTATTATCACAACAATGGAAGCGCATACCAGCGAATAGGTAATGTACAGCCGGATACTGTGATTTACTCTGACCCGGCAAATGAATTTCCTTACCCGGTCAGCTATGGTAATACATTCAGTGACACCTATTATGCTTCCTACCATCAAACCACGGGTGGGGATCTGGTTCATATGTCAGGAGTAGTATCTGAAACGGCAGATGGATCAGGAACAATCATTTTGCCTACCGGAACCTATGGAAATGTTCTCAGGGTGTCGGGTACGCGAACTGAACATGATACAATCTTTAGTACCCCGACTATTTATGTTTACGAGAAGATTACATATTATAACTGGTATCAGGCCAATTTGTATTGGCCGCTGATGCAAATTATGATAACTGATATTACCCCAAGTCTTGGAGGTAAAATTCACAATAAACAAGTGGGATACCGGATGGGTACCCCAGCCGGGATAATTGATAAAAAAAACACAGGTGAAATAATGAAGATTTCTCCTAACCCTTCTCCCACAGGTATCTTTCAACTGTGGTTTAGTGATAAGAATGATCAGGTTAATCAACTTGAAGTTATTGATGTAACCGGTCGTATCATAAATAAAATCATTGGACCTGCAGCTGAAGTGAATCTTTCAGATCAAAAAGAAGGAATTTACTTCTACCAGATTCAAACCTTGAAAGGAAGAACGTTTACAGGGAAACTCCTGAATGAATAAACAAATAACCTGTTAAAGTCCCATAAAATACTTCCATCATAGTATTTTGTGGGACTTTTTGTTTTGAACAACCAGGTAATTATCTATACACATATGGTTATTTTATTCGCACAAATCAGGTAATTTCAGAGCAAAAACTTGAAACAGATGAGGCTATGGAGAATAATACAGGGATTCAAATCTATGAAATTCAATACGAAATGGCAAGATGAAAATGTGTACACTGAAAAGATAATCTGATTTTCTTTTTCTACCTTTGAATTATGCTGGTCATGGAAAGACCATTGACCTTTATAAACCGCAAAGAGTTTATTTCAATGCTAAACGCCTTAGCGTTTTTTAGCGTCTTAGCGACTTTGCGGTAAAAATAACTTTTCAGAATGGGTTCATTCATTAAGTCTGAAACCCGAACCCGACATTCCCACGTAATCAGGTATTACAACAAAATAAACCGCCCAATTGTGCGGTTTATTCAAATCTAATTATCTATATATCTATTTTTATTTAATCTGCCCATAAATTTCTTTAAGAGTACATCTCCATTCAACTGAATATCAGATTCTTATTTTTATAAATATTCAAAATAACGCCGTTTAACCTATTCCTGGCAAACCCCTTGAAATTGTTATTGTCTTAACAGATACTTTTAC
Source organism: uncultured Bacteroidales bacterium (assembly GCA_963800585.1). Lineage (GTDB taxonomy): Bacteria > Bacteroidota > Bacteroidia > Bacteroidales > FEN-979 > FEN-979. The sequence continues at coordinate 352,257 of CAWDBP010000007.1, read as the reverse complement.
AAACTATTTCTTCCATGGATAATGGAAAATTAAATCGGATCTTCAGTTTAGATCAGGTTACCCGGTTTGTTTAACAAAGTATTTATTAATCTTGAATTTGAAGGAAATGGAAGTACTCCATTACATTGAAGCGATTAATGTTTGTTAATAATGATCATTTAAAAAAAACCCTATGAAAACGAAACTAAAAAGATTACTAATGTTAATATTTGCCATGTTTCTGGCAAATTTAATTTACGCAACTCACATTATTGTACCTCCGGCTACTTGCTATCTGGTCGGAACATCTGCACCGTATAATACTTTACATGGCGGTGATACCTTAATTATTGCAAGTGGAAATAAAGCCTACATCTACCTGATGAATTTCACCGGTAGTTCAACTGCCCCCATAGTAGTTATTAATCAGGGTGGAATAGTGACCATTGGAAGGAATTTCTCTTATGGAATAAAAATTGGTGGCTGCAGATATATAAAGTTCACAGGAACAGGAACAAGTGCACCCTATGGATTTCAGGTCTTACAGACTTTAGGAGATGGCGTTTCAATCGGAGATTTAAGTTCTGACATTGAACTGAATCATGTTTCTATTGATAGCACAGGGATAAGAGGAATAGTTGCAAAGACCGATCCTGCTTGCGGCGGATATGCCTATCGGAATAATTTTACCCAGTACAACACGATTATTCATGATAATTTAATTCAAAATACCTCTACCGAGGGAATGTACATAGGATCTAGTTTCTATAGTGGTGAAACCTTACATTGCGACGGAAACGACTCAGTAGTCCTCCCATCAATTCTAAACGGGTGCCAGATCTATAATAACATTGTCCGGCATACAGGTTATGACGGCATACAGGTAGCTTCCGCATTGAATTTATCGGTACACGACAACCTTATTCAGTATGATAGTCAGCAAGAGGTATATGCTCAAATGACGGGGATCTTGCTGGGTGGTGGTGACCAGGGCGACTGCTACAACAATTACATTGAATATGGCAAGGGAGATGGAATTGACAATCTGGGGCTTGGTGGTTCTAAGCTTTACAACAATGTGATTGCTTATGCAGGATACAATTACTATCCGGGCAATCAATCGTATCCGAAATACGGCATTTACACGAATGACTGTACAGCTATTCAGGGATCTGAATTCGACCTGATGTTTAACACCATCATCAGTCCAAAAACTTCCGGCATTGTCTTTGCAAGTCAAAAAGCAACCGCCTCTTTGATAGAAAATAATGCAATCATCAGTCCGGGAATTGCAGGGAATTACATAATAAACAATGGTTATTCAGGAATAACGATCAGGAACAACTATACTTCTGCAACGATAGCTCCTGCGATGTTTACCGATACTACTTACAGGACCAACCCAGGTTCCCCATTGATAGACGCAGGCTACCCGGAAACAAAAGGAATTACAATTGATAAATTTGGCGATGCAAGGTGGCAGGGATCGGCTCCCGATATCGGGGTTAATGAATTCACGGCAAATTCAGGTATTCCTGTCGTGACTACGAATACGGTTACAAACATAACTCAAACCTCTGCAACAAGCGGTGGTAATGTCACATCAAACGGAGGCAGCACAGTAACAGCCAGGGGTGTTTGCTGGAGTACTTCCCATAACCCGTTAATTACCGGGAACCACACCTCCGATGGGAGTGGAACCGGATCTTTCGTAAGCAATATCACAGGATTAACCGGGGGTACTCTTTATTATGTGAGAGCCTATGCCACCAATAGTACAGGAACTGGGTATGGAAATGAAGTATCATTTACGACATCATCCCTTCTAACGGTAACAACCAGTCCTGTCACCAACATAACTCAAACCACGGCAACAAGCGGCGGTAACGTCACTTCAAACGGAGGCAGTACAGTAACCTCCCGGGGTGTTTGCTGGAATACTACGGATAATCCTGATATTACGAATAGCCATACAACCGATGGAAGTGGAACCGGATCCTTTGTTAGCAATATTTCAGGATTAACAGCTGGTACCCGTTATTACGTGAGGGCCTATGCCACCAATTCTGCAGGAACAGCTTATGGAAATGAAGTAACATTTAAAACATTAGGCGTGCCGGTTCTGACTACAGATACGGTTACACAAATAACTCAAAACACGGCAATGAGCGGAGGTTACATCTGTACTGACGGAGGCAGTCCAGTAACAGCAAGAGGTGTTTGTTGGAGTGTTTCTCCTTCACCTGCCATTACTGATAATCATACGGCAGATGGAAGCGGAATAGGGGCTTTTGTAAGCAGTATTACGGGTTTAACAGCAAGTACCCTTTATTATGTCAGGGCATATGCAACGAATGCTTTTGGAACTGTATACGGAAATCAACGGAGTTTTACCACGCTGAGGGCCGCTTTTGCAACAATAACAACAAATACAGTAACCAATATTCGAACAACTACGGCTACCTGCGGTGGTGATATTACCTCCGATGGAGGTGCTGCAGTTACATCAAGAGGTGTATGTTGGAGTACATCGGAATATCCTACAATAAACAATCCGCATACAAAAGATGGGTCAGGAACCGGTAAATTTACAAGCTACATCACCGGCCTGAAACCCCATACTTATTATTATGTGCGGGCATATGCCATTAATATAAATGGAATTGCATACGGCAATCTTCAAGTTTTTATTACTTTATGGCTTGACGATAAGAATGCAGATTCTGATGATTCAATAGGTTCTTCTATCGACCCCATTACACTTAATCTATATCCTAATCCTGCCAGAAGCTCACTTACAATTGAATTTGTCCTGGATGATATCTCGGATATTAATTTATCCGTATATAATGTCAGTGGGACAAAGATCTATAATGAACAACTTTATAATCAATCTTCCGGGGCTCAAAAGCTGCAGTTAAATACATCGTCCTTTGCAGAAGGTTTATACATAGTAGTTGTAAAAACAGATGAAAGGTCAGCAACGAGCAGATTTATTAAATTAAATTAATACTAAACATTACAAACTGAAAGAGCCTATCCACATTGGGTAGGTTTTTTTTGGATATGATCATTGAAAATTAAAAATGGCAAAACGGTCTTCACCATTTTGCCATTTTGCTATTTTACCATTTGTCCTGTGGCATCGACTGGAATCGAACCAGTGACACAAGGATTTTCAGTCCTCTGCTCTACCATCTGAGCTACGACGCCCGTTATTTAGGGAGCGCAAAAATAGAAAGAATTTTTGAAATTGCAATACCTTTGCTTCGATTTACGAATGGACGATTTTAGAATGACGATTGAATTGCCGGATTTACGATCTGAGATTAATCCTGAATTGTTTCTACTTTTAAATCGTAAATCGTAAATAAAAAAATTCATTCATAAATCGAAAATCGTCCATTCTAAAATAATTTTTATGGAACTCATCCTTGACCTGGGGAATACCAATCAAAAAGTTGCGTTGTTCGATGCGGGCAATCTTGTTTGGATAGAAACTCACAAGCGCCTAAGCCATACATTTATCCGCAAAATTACCGGCCAAAATAAAGGAATAGATTCTTGTATATTGTCATCCGTAATAAAGATTCCTGCCGCACTGCGGTCTTACCTGGAAAAACAATTCAGGTTTATCTTCCTCGATGAAAATACACCGGTTCCAATTGTCAATCACTACAGCACCCCGGAAACGCACGGAAAAGACCGGCTAGCCGCTGCCGTTGCGGGGTTTTACCGGTTCCCCGGTCAACCTGTCCTGATCATTAATGCCGGAACAGCTTTAACTTATGATGTCGTCACTGAAAAAGGTGAATACATCGGGGGATCGATATCACCGGGAATGCTGATGCGTTTCCGTGCCCTGCATACTTTTACGAAGCAGCTTCCGTTATTAACCTACCGGGAAATCGATTTCCTAGCAGGAAATGATACGGAGAAGTCTGTCCTTTCAGGAGTTATTAACGGGATGACCGCCGAAATCGAAGGTATGATCTCAGGGTATCAGCAGGCTTATCCCGGAATTAATGCCATCCTGAGCGGGGGTGATCTGAATTATTTTGTCAATAGGCTTAAAATTAGCATCTTTGCAGTACCAAATATTGTAATCTACGGACTTCAACAAATTCTTGCTTTTAATGATAAAAAACCGCAGTAGTTATCGTTTTTTCCTGTTTGCTCTGTCTCTCTTTCTTTACTGTTTATTACCTGCCCAGACAATCATTACCTCACCCTATTCACGTTATGGTATCGGCGATCTGTCCGCCAACGCCAATGCATGGAATGTATCCATGGGGGGAACCAGCATCGGTTTGCGGAGCCCGTATCATGTCAACTTTAACAACCCGGCATCTTATACGTCGTTTGATTCCACCTCTTTCCTCTTTGAAGGGGGTATCCTCTTTAATTATGTGCAACTGAGTACCAGTACTCAGTCCACCTCACGTACTTACGCCTCGTTAGGTTACCTTACATTCGGCTTTCCTGTTACACGGTGGTGGAAAACAACACTGGCCCTCATTCCTTTCAGTAATGTGGGGTATAATATTTCTGCCGCTGGAAACATGTCGGATGTTGGAAATGTTACCAGGGTCTATACTGGCTCAGGAGGGATCAACCGTTTTATATGGGGAAACGGATTTAAGCTTACAAAAAATTTATCGATCGGCATAAATGCTTCTTTTCTCTTCGGGTCCATGCAACAGGAATCTTCTTCCATATTCCCGGATTCAGCGTATTATATTAATTTCCGGCAGGACAACAACATCGACGTTGGTGGCTTCTACTTCGATTACGGCATCCAGTATACGGCAAAGCTGAAAGATCTGAAGCTGACTGCCGGGGCTGTCTTCGGAACCAGCACAAATGTCACGGCAAAGACCGATTATCTTTCCACAACTTATTTCACGACCAATGGTACCGATTATGTAAAGGATACCATTACCTCTGCGCCAGGCGTTCGAGGAACCATCACCATACCAATGATGTATGGCTTTGGCCTCTCATTCGAAAAGCCGGATAAATGGCTTATCAGCGCAGACTACAGGTGGCAGAACTGGAAAAAATACCAGGCCTTCGGGCTGAATGACTCCCTGGTAAACAGCTACAAGATAAGTGCTGGAGCTGAGTTTGTCCCCGATATTAATAATTATACCAGTTATTTTAAACGGGTCCATTATCGCGTGGGGTTGATGTACAACAGCACATACCTGGAACTCAGGGGGAAACACCTGAATGAATATTCCGTTAGCCTCGGGTTCGGACTGCCTCTCCGCCAGTTAAAAACCGTCATCAACCTGAGCGCCGAACTAGGAACGCGTGGAACAACCCAATCCGACCTTATCAGCGAAACTTATTTCAACTTTGTTTTAGGTTTCTCAATTTATGAACGGTGGTTCTTAAAACGCAAGTATTTTTAATCTTGAAAACCTTTTTGTTCCTGCCTGCCTCGTTGGTTTGCTGCCTGGCTGCCCTCCTGTTCCTGCTGGATGGCTGCGGCAACGACCTTCAAACGGTAAATGCCATCACGCATACCACATCAACACCGGTCATGTCGGCAAAGAACATCGAAGTGGTATTCAGTGACTCGGGAAAGATACAGGCCAAGGTTTACGGCATTCTCATGAACCGATATACAACCCCTGAATCTTACATGGAATTTCCCCACGGATTTAAGATCAACATTTTCGATTCTGCGCTTCGTACCAGTACCACCATCACGGCTAACTATGGAATAAGAAGGGAATTTTCCCGGATTATGGAAGCAAAAGGCAATGTGATCGTCAGGAATGAAATAAAAAAACAACAACTCAATACGGAAGAACTCACCTGGAACGAGAACAGCAGGATGATCTTTACCTCTGATCCGGTCAAAATTACCACCCTCGATAAAATAGTGTTCGGAAAAGGGCTGCGGTCAAACGAATCCTTCTCCGATTATACCATCCTTCAGGTGTATGGGCAGATGATGGTAAAAAAAGATTCCATCTGATTTGAGTTGAACCCTTTGTACTTTCAGGAAAATTCCATAGTTTTGCAAACTCTTAAAAAAATCATTCATAATGGCGATAATTGGAAGAATCAGAAAACATTCAGGTCTTGCTGTGATCATTGTCGGGGTTGCTATTGCTGCCTTCGTTGTTGGTGACTTCGGTAAGAAAAGAATGAAGAGCACCAACGAGATCGGATCCGTAAACGGAGAAGCTCTGCCCTATCCGGAATTTACGAATAAGGTCGAAGAAAACATTCAGCTTCAGAAGGAAAACAACCAGACGGATAAAATTACCGATGAGGAAACCTATTCCATCCGCACGAATACCTGGAACTCCCTCGTAAAGGAGGTTCTCATGCAGGAAGAATATGACGAGCTCGGCATCACTGTCACGCCGGATGAACTTTTTGACCAGGTCCAAGGAAGAAACCCTCACCGTTTCATTCTTCAGTATTTCAAGGATCCCAAAACAAATGCCTATGATCCCTCGCTGGTTAGGAATTATCTGAAGAACCTCGACAACATGGAGCCCAAAAACAAAGAACAGTGGCTCCGTTTTGAAAAAGCAATAAAAGATGACCGGATCGAGACCAAGTTCGACAACCTGATCAGGAAAGGCTATTATATTCCGACAGCATTCTTAAAAAAGATGTATACGGAATCGAATCAGATGTTGTTGATCCGTTCTGTATCCCCTCCGTTGACTTCAATCCCCGATAACACCGTTACCCTGACTGACGCCGATTATCAGTCATTTTATGATAAGAACAAACAAATGTTTTTCCAGGAAGAGCCCTCCCGTGAACTTAATTACGTGCTCTTTGAAGTGAAAGCGTCTGACCTTGATCGCAAAAAAATTGCGGATGATGTCAGCCAGATCTATAAAGATTTTCTTTCCAGCAGTGATTTGCCCAATTACATCAATGCCAACGGGGACAAGAAATACGACAGCACATATAAGAAAAAAGGAAACTTTCCGGGAATGATCGATTCAACGGCTTTTTCATCGAAACCCGGCACATACTATCCTCCTTTTGAATTGAATGGCGCATGGTACATGGCAAAACTGGTCGATATTCAGCAACGTCCCGATACCATGAAAGGCTCCCAGATCCTTATAACCTACGCGGGAAGTCCGCTGAAAAATGACGCCATTAAGCGTACCAGGGAACAGGCAAAAACCAGGGCCGATAGTCTGGTGGCAATCCTTAAAAAGTCGCCTGATAAATTCCGTGAGTTTGCATTGCAATATTCCGATTTCCCATCGGCAAAGGACGATGGCGGAGACCTGAAAGATATCGTTGACGGACAGCCAACCTATGGAATTTTCTTCACCAACGGTCTTACCATGAAGCCCAAGGATTTGAAAGTTATTGAGACCAACATCGGGTATGCGATTTTCCGGTTGACCTCGAAAACCAAACCAATAGAGAAGGCTAAGATAGCAATCCTTCAAAGGAACATTGAGCCCAGCAACCAAACCTTCCAGGATACCTATTTGAAAGCAAGCGCTTTTGCCGGGCAGAACCGCACAAAAGAAGCTTTCTCTAAGGCATCCGTTACACAGGGCGTTCAAAACAGAACTGCAGAAAGCATCCGTGAAATGGATAATTACCTGAATGGTCTTCCATCAGCCCGTGAAGTGGTTCGGTGGGCTTATGCCGAGAACACCAAGCTCGGGGAGGTCTCTCCTGTTTTCGATCTGACTGGGAAATATGTGGTAGCCATTTTAACAGGCATCACGGATAAAGGCTATATACCGCTTGATAAAATTAAAAACAGGATTACACAAAGTGTCCGCAATGAAAAAAAGGTTGATATGATTGCCGACCGGTTGGGCAAGTCAATGCAGGCAGTGAAAAATCTCAATCAGATTGCTCTCCAGTTCCAGGTCAAAGTAGATACTGCGAGACTGACTTTTGGCGGATATAATAATTCAGCCATTGGCCGCGAAGCTGAACTCGTTGGCCGGTTATTCACCAGTAAACCAGGCGAACTGGTTGGTCCGCTGAAAGGAAAATATGGAGCTTATATAGTCTTTATTGACAATATTAATAACCCACCGCAGAAACAGGATTTTTCAGGAGAACGGATGCAGCAGGAGGGCCAGTTTGAAAACCGCGCAATGGGACTGATCTATGAATCTGTTAAGAAAGCAGCGAAAATAAAGGATAACAGGAGAAACTTCTTTTAAAAAAACAATTAAAACGCAGGATAATAAAAAGGCAGCTCAAAGGCTGCCTTTTCATTTAATGGTGATGTTCCTGGTCTTTATGGCCCATTGTTCCCCGCTTTTGGAAAAAGCTTTCAGAACGATCGCATAGGAACCGGTAGTCGTGTAAATATGAACCGGATCGGTTGCGGTGGAAGATTGAGAGTCTCCGAAATCCCATTTATAGGAAGTAGCATTTTGCGAAAGATTATTGAATGTAAGAGTATCCGGTACGGTGTTAAGGGTATCCGGAAGGATGGCACCATTACGGTCAAGAATGGAAAAATTAGCAACGGGAACAGCTTCTTTTTTATAGCAGCTTGCCCCTGCAAGGAGGAAAAAAACAGAGGTAAGCAATAAAACCTGTCGTTTCATTTTTTCTATTCTGCCAATATCTGAACATGGTTTTCAAGAACCTCGATCACTCCGCCATTGATATCAAAAAAAAGTGGGGATTCTCCCTTGATTTCAACCTTGATCTTTCCTTTTTGCAATACGGAGATGAGTGGGGCATGGTGATTCATGACTTCAAATGATCCATCAACACCGGGTAATTGAACCAGGTGAACATTATCCCCTGCATACAAAACATTATCCGGTGTGATGATATTAAGCTTCATGGCGTAAAAAAACCTTATTTGTTCTCACTCAGAATTCTTTTCCCTTTTTCTATTGCTTCTTCGATGGTTCCTACAAGGTTGAAAGCAGATTCAGGATATTCGTCAACCTCGCCGTTCATGATCATATTAAATCCCTTGATGGTATCTTCAATATTCACAAAAACGCCGGGAGTCCCGGTAAATTGTGTGGCCACGTGAAATGGTTGTGAAAGAAAGCGCTGTACGCGGCGTGCCCTGTGAACGATTAGCTTATCCTCATCCGACAATTCATCCATCCCGAGAATAGCAATGATGTCCTGGAGTTCCTTATACCGCTGAAGGATCTTTTTCACTTTCTGAGCGGTATTATAATGCTCTTCCCCGACAATATCGGCGGTCAGTATCCTGGATGTGGAATCCAGCGGGTTGACTGCTGGATAAATGCCAAGTTCGGATATTTTACGATCGAGTACAGTAGTGGCGTCAAGATGTGCAAAAGTAGTTGCAGGGGCCGGATCGGTGAGGTCGTCTGCCGGTACATAAACGGCCTGCACGGAGGTGATCGAACCTCTTTTCGTCGAGGTGATGCGTTCCTGCATAATACCCATTTCTGTTGCCAGCGTGGGTTGATAACCAACTGCGGAAGGCATCCGGCCAAGAAGGGCCGATACTTCAGAACCTGCCTGCGAGAAACGGAAAATATTATCGATAAAGAACAGGATATCGTGACCTGAGGAGTCTTCCTCCCCGTCGCGGAAATATTCAGCTAAGGTAAGTCCCGACAATGCCACGCGTGCACGGGCACCGGGTGGTTCATTCATTTGTCCGAAGACAAGGGTTGCCTGGCTCTTAAGGAGTTCATTACGGTCTACTTTTGAAAGATCCCATCCGCCTTTCTCCATATCATCCATGAATTCTTTTCCGTACCTGATGACACCTGATTCTATCATCTCACGCAATAGGTCGTTCCCTTCACGGGTTCGTTCTCCTACCCCTCCGAATACAGACATCCCGGCATATTTCTTGGCGATGTTGTTGATGAGTTCCATGATGATCACTGTTTTCCCAACCCCCGCACCTCCGAATAAACCGATCTTTCCTCCCTTTGAATAGGGTTCGATCAGATCGATGACCTTGATCCCTGTGAAAAGAACTTCCTTCTGGGTCGAAAGATTCTCAAATAAAGGAGGATCCCGGTGAATCGGGTAAGTTCGCTCTTCTGAAACGGGCCCAAGTCCATCAATGGGTTTGCCGATGACGTTGAAAAGTCTTCCGCGGATCTGTTCACCAATAGGCATCGAGATCGGACCCCCTCTGAGGGTTACATCCATACCCCTGCGAAGACCATCAGTCGAATCCATGGCAATGGTACGTACTTTATTCTCACCAATGTCGTACTCGCATTCCAGCACTATTTTGGTTCCATCATCGTTAGTTACTTCAAGTGCATCATAGATATCGGGCAACTTACTGTCTTCATCGAAGGCAACATCCACAACAGGACCAATTATCTGTGCAATTTTTGCGACTTTCTTATATTCCATTTTGGGTTTTCAAAATTTGCGCAAAGATAAAAGAAGTCCGCCATTTATAATAATTTTTTCTTTTAAAGGTTATTATAATACCCTAGATTTGTACGTTCAAAAATCCAAAATCATTGATTAAGATAAAGGCATTTATGCAGTATTTTTCCATTCTTTTAATGGTCATTCTTTTCCCCTTTTATGGTTTTTCCCAGCGAACCATCCCAAACATCATTGATACCGTTGAAACTGATAGTGGAGCTGTAATACTTTATCGCAATCATACATGGGAATACCTGGAAAATGAGCCGGTGATGATGTCACAGGAAGAAGATTCGACTGGCTTATTTTCACACAGTTGGATTAACGACCAGGTATTTGCATACATGGGTGCGAGCAAACGGGATTCGATAAAAGATACTCTCCTTGCACTCGTTTGTAACTCAAGGTCATACTGTCATCCCATTCCTGGCAGGATCTATCGTGGTTTCTCTTACACGCACAAAGGAATGGATCTATCTCTTAAAAAAGGAGATACGGTGATTGCAGCTTTTGATGGGGTAGTCAGATATGCAAAATATAACCGGGGAGGTTTCGGCAACCTTGTCATCATCAGGCATTTCAATGGACTCGAAACCTATTACGCCCACCTTTCAAAACTAAAGGTCGTGGTCAACCAGGTAGTGAAAGCAGGCGATGTGGTGGGCCTTGGAGGATCAACCGGTCGAAGCCGTTCCCCGCATCTTCATTTCGAGGTCAGGTATAAAGATCTTCCCCTCGATCCCCAACGCGTGATCGATTTCGATAACCATAAACTGATCTCGGATAGATTCCCTGTCACGAAAGCCGTCTTCTACCCATCAGATTATGACGGAAAAGCCGTTTACTACAAAATAAGATCAGGAGACACCCTCGCCCGCATAGCCCAAAAATGCCACACCTCTGTCAAAGAAATTTGCGCCATCAACAAAATAAAAACCACCACTCTTCTCCGCGTAGGTCGCTCAATCCGCGTAAAATAACCAACCCCTCACAATCTTGTACGGGCTCAATATTTTGAGCACCTGCACCATTCACCACTCACCAATTCCGCGTCACGCGTCACGTGTCACGATTTCAAGATTGGGGTCTAAATAATTTCCTCTGAAAAAGTATCAGCATCAACACCCCGGTTGTTATCGAAGAATCGGCAATATTAAAGATCGGACTGAAAAACACAAACTCCTCTCCTCCATAGAAAGGGAACCACGTCGGGAAATGAGTCTCAATGATCGGGAAATAAAGCATATCCACCACTTTTCCATGCAGGAATCCTGCATACCCGCCTCCCTTGGGAAAGAGCGTCGCAACCTGGTTTCCAAAAACCCCGGTCGGATCGTTAAAGATCAACCCGTAGAACATGCTGTCGATGATGTTTCCTATTGCGCCGGCCATGATCAGCGAAACACAAACGATCAATGCCGTACTTCCCTTTTGTTTTATGATCCTGGAAAGCCACCAGGCAATAATGATCACTGCAACGATCCGGAACAGGCTGAGAAACAATTTCCCGAAACTGCCTCCTAACCTCATCCCGAAGGCCATCCCTTCATTTTCAGTAAAGTGGATGAAAAACCAGTGCCCGAAAATACTATGGCTTTCCCCCACGTACATGGTCGTTTTTACGAAAAACTTCAATGCCTGGTCAAGGATTAAAACCAGGAGGATAATGAAGACTGCTCTTTTCAAAGGTCAGAAGAAATTAAAATGGATATCATCCGGTTAATTTGAATTCTGGCTTGACTGTGTCGGAGGTATCGTAACAACAGTCTGGTTTCTTTTTGCCTCAATGCTCAGCGTAGCATGTGGAACAACACGTAGCCTGTCCTTGGGAATCAGCTTACCTGTTGCACGGCATATACCATAGGATTTATTCTCGATCCGGATCAAAGCATTTTCCAGGGCCTTGATAAACTTGGATTGCCGGGCTGCAAACTTGCTGTTCTCCTCTTTGGAAAACACCTGGTATCCTTCTTCAAGCACCTTAAATGTCGGAGAGGTGTCGTTCGTGTCATGATCATTTCCGGTCGTATAGGACTCCGTGAGCAACTTCAGATCATTATGCGCCTTTTCCAGTTTGCTGAGGATTATCTGCCTGAATTCCTCCAGCTCCTCATCCGAATAACGGGTTTTTGCCTTTTCGGAAACACCTTCCTCTTTCTTTATCTTCACATTAGCTGTTTTCTTCATCATGTTACATTTTAAATAACGAATTCTAAGTTAATAATAAAAAGTCCTTTATCAGGTAGAATTTGAAACAATCGGATCAGTTAGCAGCCAATTGTTCGTGCATTTACTTTTTGCAATAAAATCTCTACCGATAATGTATCCGTTAATTCGATCACATCCTTTTCCGGAACATCAATTTGATTAACTATTTCAAAAGATTTCGCCAATGTTTCGGAGCAAATGTACATCAAATTATTTTGAATGGCCAAATTAATCTCATCGTTCGCCTTTAATTTAACGTTGATTTTATCGGTCACTTCGAAATCCTTGTCTTTTCTCAGGTTTTGTATCCTGTTGATCAGTTCCCGGGCAATTCCTTCTTCAAGGAGAGCAGGAGTGATTGTAGTGTCGAGTGCAACGGTCAGGTTTCCCATCACGGCCACCTGGAGCCCTGGAATATCATCCGAAATAATCTCAATATCATCCAGTGTGATAAGGACATCCTGATGATCGATCGAAAAGGCATATTCACCTTTTGTCTCGAAATCATTGATTTCGTCCTGACCAAGATTTACAAGACGCTCTGCAATGTCTTTCATCAACTTGCCAAACTTCGGTCCCAGCTTTTTAAAATTCGGCTTCACCCTTTTTGACAGGATATTGGCAGTATCTTCAATATATTCAATGTCCTTGACATTCACTTCCGAGAGGATCAGGTTCTTAACCGCATCCAACTGTTCTTTCATCGAATCACTTAACAGGGGGATCATGATCTTCCCGAGAGGCTGCCTGACCCTGATGCTGGTCTTCTTTCTCAGGGAAAGTGCCATGGAAGATATCTTCTGCGCGAGTTCCATCCGTTCCTCGAGGGCCGGGTCGACCAGGGAAGTGTCCTGTACCGGAAAACGGGTAAGATGCACCGATTCTACATCTCTTTTGCCGGTTGCATTGTTCAGATCGATGAACAGTTTGTCCATAAAGAATGGAGCAATCGGAGCAGCCAGTTGCGCAATGGTTTCCAGGCAACGGTACAAGGTTTGGTAAGCAGAGATCTTATCTGTTGAATATTCTCCTTTCCAGAATCTTCTGCGCGATAGTCTTACATACCAGTTGCTCAGATGTTCATCCACAAAATCCGCAATCGCTCTTCCAGCTTTTGTAGGTTCATAATCGTCGTAAAAACCATCAACAGCTCCAATGAGTGTATTGAGCTCGGAAAGTATCCAGCGATCAAGTTCAGGCTGCTGGTCATATGCCACTTCCGGTTCTGAATAGTCAAATCCGTCGATATTCGCATAGAGAGCAAAAAAGGCATAAGTGTTATAAAGCGTCCCGAAAAACTTGCGCTGCACCTCTGTGATGCCATCGGTATCGAATTTCAGGTTATCCCAGGGCTGCGAATTGGTGAGCAGGTACCAGCGTGTGGCATCGGGACCATATTTTATGATTGTTTCAAAAGGATCAACTGCATTGCCCAGGCGTTTCGACATCTTATTCCCATCACGATCGAGCACCAACCCATTGGAAACACAGGTCTTGAAAGAAACACTTTCAAACAGCATGACCGAAATAGCATGCAGGGTATAAAACCATCCACGGGTCTGATCCACTCCCTCGGCAATGAAATCTGCAGGGAAATAATCTTCCAGCTTCTGCGATTTATCAAACGGATAATGATACTGGGCAAAAGGCATAGCCCCTGAGTCGAACCAAACGTCGATCAGGTCGGGCTCACGAAACATTTTCCTGCCATCGTCAGAAACCAGGATGATATCATCAACAAATGGACGATGCAGATCGAATGTGTTGTAGCTTTCACCGGTCACGTCTCCTTCCATCAGATGAGCCAGTGGGTTGACTTTCATGAACCCTTTGCCGATTGATTTTTCAATCTCTTCTTTTAACTGAACAACCGAGCTGATGCAGATCTCTTTAGATCCGTCTTCCGTTTTCCAGATTGGCAGAGGGGTTCCCCAGAAACGTGATCGTGAAAGGTTCCAGTCGACGAGGTTTTCGAGCCAGTTTCCAAAACGTCCGGTACCCGTTGATTCCGGTTTCCAGTTAATTGTCTTGTTCAGGCTGATCATCAGATCCTTATAGGCAGTGGTTCGAATAAACCATGAATCCATCGGATAATATAAGATGGGTTTATCGGTTCTCCAGCAATGCGGGTAAGAGTGTTCGTATTTTTCGGTTTTGAAGGCTTTATTTTCTTTCTTCAGTTTTACGATGAGATCGATATCCACAGAGGTGTCTGTTGCCGGATCAAAATGGTCATCGTACTCGGTCTTCACATACCTTCCGGCATATTCAGCCATTTGTTCTGTGAACTTACCTTGCTTGTCAACCAGCGTAAGGGAACCCAAACCATATTGTTTTCCAACCCTGAAGTCATCGGCGCCAAAACTTGGAGCAATATGAACGATACCTGTCCCATCTTCTGTCGTCACAAAATCACCCAAAACGACCCTGAAAGGATCTCCGTCTTCGGGCTCGGCATAAGGAAGCAACTGTTCAAAGCGGATCCCTTCAAAAGCCTCTCCCTTGTATTGTGGTCCAGTTACGAAAGGAATATTTTTCTGACCTTTTTCGTATTTCTCAAGTTCCAGACCTGTATTTTTCTCGGGAAAATACCTGCTAAACAGTTCCTTAGCAAGAATAATGGTCTGTTTCTGAAATGTATAAGGATTGTAAGTTTTTACAAAGAGGTAATCGATGTCTTTTCCCATGGCAAGGCCGGTATTCGATGGCAATGTCCATGGCGTAGTAGTCCAGGCAAGAACATAGAGCTCGCCAAAAAGATCCTTGAAAAGGAATTCTGATTTATCATCCCTGACAACCTTAAACTGGGCAACTACCGTGTTATCTTTCACCATACGGTATGCGCCGGGCTGGTTGAGTTCATGAGTGCTGAGCCCCGTTCCTGCAGCCGGTGAGTAAGGCTGGATGGTAAACCCCTTGTAAAGCAATCCTTTTTTGTATAGCTTCCCAAGAAGGTACCAGACACTTTCAATATATTTATTGTCGAAAGTGATATAGGGATCGTCCAGGTTGAGCCAATAACCCATCTTCACGGTCAGGTCATCCCAGAGGTCCTTGTATTTCATCACTTCCCTGCGGCATTCCTTGTTGTAATCTTCAACAGAGATCTTTTTGCCTATATCTTCTTTGGTAATCCCGAGCTTCTTTTCAACGGCAATCTCTACAGGAAGTCCGTGGGTGTCCCATCCCGCTTTGCGATGCACATAGAAGCCCTTCATTGTTTTATAGCGGCAGAAAAGATCCTTGATTGCCCTGGCCATCACATGGTGGATCCCGGGGATACCGTTGGCAGAGGGTGGGCCTTCATAGAAAATAAAAGGAGGGTGGTCAACGGTCATCCTGAGACTCTTCTCAAAAATCCCATGCTTCTCCCAGTAAGCCAGGATCTCATCTCCGATCCTCGTCAGGTCAAGGTTTTTATATTCAGGATATTTCGTTTTCATTAATTTCTTCCCGTTGCCAGGTAAAAAACGTGCAAAATTATAAAAAAAACCAATACGTTGTTAGAAATGAAGAACACGAAGTTTTTATTAACTTTCGAACTCTCGGCCCCATTACTCTGAATTCTGTCACTCTGTGACTAATATAATCAGTAACTTTGTTAAACTAATGAACTTGAAAACAGAAAAGATCCGTCACTATACCATTCCCATCTTCATCCCAATGGAGGCCTGTCCATTTCAATGCATCTTTTGCGACCAGAAACGGATTAGCGGGAGAACTATAGTTCCTTCATCAGAAGATGTCATTAACATTATTAATCAACACCTTTCGACCCTGTCGGAAAAGAATGCTGATATCGAAATTGGGTTCTTTGGAGGAACTTTTACAGGGCTTCCAAAAGAAAAGCAAAGAGCTTATTTTGATGCAGTGCTTCCTTTTATTGAAAATCGGAGGATACAGGGAATCAGGCTTTCCACCCGTCCTGATTTTATCTCGGGTAAGATTCTTGATCTTTTACGGGAATATCCGGTCCGAACCATTGAACTTGGGGCACAATCGATGGATGATGAAGTATTGCGAACATCAGGAAGGGGACATACCTCTATGGATATAGAAATTGCTTCCCGCATGATCCTGGATGCCGGATTTTCGTTAGGACTTCAAATGATGATTGGCCTGCCAGGCGATACAGAAGAAAAATCAATTACTACGGCAACGAAAGATCACAGAACTCGGAGCCATCGAAACCCGGCTCTATCCCGTTATTGTAATTAAAGGAACCCCTCTTGAATCTCTCTTCCGGAAAGGCAAATATAGTCCGTTGGGGCTTGAAGAGGCTATAGAGGTGACCAAAAATGTCGTGAGGGTTTTTGACGAAGCCAACGTGAAAATAATCCGTGTCGGGCTTCATCCGTCTGAAGGTTTATTAAACAGAATGGAATATGTAGCTGGTCCTTTTCACCCTTCATTCCGGGAACTTGTGATGACTTCAGCATGGACCGACCGTTTCAGTGATCTGCTCAACGAAAAATGGGGTGAGACCCTTGAGATCAGAGTGAATCCTGCAGATTTTCATCCTGCTATCGGGTATTATGGAAAGAACCGTAAATTGCTTGAAAAACATTTCCGGAAGGTGAAGTTCCAGGCATATCCTGAGATAAAAGAAAAAACCTTTTATGCTGATCATCGTTGATAAGAAAATCCCACGGGAAGCCAAAGGCAAATTATCGGCTAAGGGCAGCCTCCTTGAACTTGAAACTGATGGCATTGTTTACCCAGCTATTTCCGGTCATCCTGATATTTTCTTCTGCCAAACCCCGCAAACTCTTATCATCTCCCCGGATCTTCCCGAAAATTATATCCAAAAAATCAAAGAGGAGAAGCTGCCGTTTACACTTGGTAATCCGGAATCCCAGGTGGAAAGTGTAAAGTCCGAAGTAAAATACCCGGCATCCGTCCGATTCAACGCTGTTGTCAATGACCACTATCTTGTTCACCGCCTGGAATTTACAGATCCTGTAATCCTCCAGAACTGTCGTACCCAAAAAAAAGTGTCTGTAAAACAAGCTTACACACGGTGCAATTTGCTTTTACTTAAAGATGACCATTACCTCACTTCCGATAAGGGAATTCATAAAAATCTTAAACGAATTGGTCTTGAAGGGATCTTTGTTTCGCCGGAAGGAATTCTTCTGCCTGGCTTTCCGAATGGTTTTATCGGTGGGGCAACGGGGTTACTGAACGACAATGTTCATATAATCGGAAGTCTTTCGCATTATTCGGAAGGTCAGGCAATAAGAAAATTTCTAGAAGATTTGAAATACGGGATCGTCGAACTTTACCAGGGTCCGTTATTTGATGGCGGTGGAATTTTGTTTATGAATTATATGCCCATTTAACCCAGATTGCTCCCCAGGTAAAGCCGCCCCCGAAAGCGGCAAGGATGATATTATCACCTTTCTTAAGCCGGTTTTCCCATTCCCATAAGCATAAAGGAATTGTACCTCCTGTGGTATTGCCATAATGCTGGATATTCACCATCACCTTTTCTTTCCCTATTCCCATCCTTCTGGCAGTCGCATCAATTATCCTCAGGTTTGCCTGATGGGGTACCAGCCAGGAAATATCTTCGGCTGTCAGGTTGTTTTTCTCCATCACCTCTGCTGAAACATCTGCCATTTTAGTTACAGCGAATCTAAAAACAGCCTGTCCTTCCTGGTAGATATAATGTTCGCGGGCATCTATGGTTTCATGTGAAGGGGGCTTTACTGACCCTCCTGCTTTCATATGCAGGTGGGGCATGCCTGAGCCATCGGACATCAAGATGGAATCCATGATGCCGACATCTTCAGTTGTCGGTTCAAGCAGGAGCGCACCACATCCATCTCCAAACAACACACAGGTTTCCCTGTTAGTATAATCGGTTATTGACGACATTTTATCTCCGCCAACCACGATCACCTTTTTATAACTACCAGTCTCTATAAATTTTGATGCGGTGACAATAGCATAGAGCAGTCCGGAACAGGCGGCATTCATATCAAAGCTGAAGGCATTCTTGATCCCGACCTTATCAGTGATGACATTTGCAGTGGCCGGAAACATCATATCCGGTGTTACTGTTGCGCAGATCAGCATTCCAATCTCGTCAGGCGAAGTGCCTGTTTTTGCTAAGCAATCCCTTAACCGCTTCAGCTCCCATATCGGAAGTCCCAAGTCCGGTTCCTTTTAAAATGTGCCGTTCCCTGATCCCGGTACGTGTGCGTATCCATTCATCACTGGTATCAACCATCTTCTCAAGTTCCTGGTTAGTGAGAATATAAGGTGGAACATATCCCTGGATCCCTGTAATGGCAGCTCTGATTTTCGACATGAACAGAAAATTAAAAATTTGGTGTAATGATTGACTGGTTTGAAATGGTTGACTGATTAGATGTTATTCAGTGCAAATTGTTCAAGCGCATGTTTAATCTTTTGCACAAGCTTTGAATCGTGGATCTCTTTCGACATACGGATCATATTCCTGATTGCAGTACTGTTTGAGATACCATGTCCGACAAGGACCGTAGAATTGATGCCAAGGATCGGTGTACCCCCGTAACTCTCATAATTAAAACGGTCAAGATAAGGATCTTTCACCCCCCGCTTTAAAAATACTCTGTACATTGCTTCGATTTGCTTCAGAACAATATTACCAACGAATCCGTCACAAACAATTACATCTACGTTATCCCTGAACAACTCTCTTCCTTCCACATTACCGACGAAATTATAATCCTTCGAATCTTTCATCAACTGAAAGGCAGATTGAGTAGTGAGACTGCCTTTTTTTTCTTCCGATCCGATATTGAGAAGGCCGACCCTTGGATTCTTTACATGGAAAACATTTTCCGCAAACAGTGACCCCAGAAGCCCGAACTGGTACATTACGTCAGGCTTGCTGTCCGGATTTGTGCCGACATCAATCAATATACAAGAACCACCGTTCTCCTTTGGTATATATGCAGGCGTTGAAGGTCTTATAATCCCCTGTATTGTGTTAACGCTGTAAATCGAACCGACCATCATGGCGCCGCTGCTTCCTGCACTGGCAAAAGCCTGGATCTCCTTATGTTTAAGCATCTTGAATCCGACTGCAATGCTGGAATTGGGTTTGTTGATCAAGGCTTTTGTCGGCTGCTCATCCATCCCGATGAGATCAGGAGCATCGACTAATATCGAACTTGTCAGGTTTGATCTTTTCTTCCTTGAAGAATGTACGGATGATCTCCTGGTCACCGATCAGGACAATACGGTCAGATTCCGGTAGTTCTTTCTGGGCCAGGATCGCCCCGTGCAGCACAGCATTCGGTGCAAAATCACCCCCTAAAACATCTAATCCGATTCTCATTCGTCTGAAATTAAATTACTGATCTGAATGATGGTCCTAAAAAAGATTGATTAGTATGACCTTAACTTTGAAAGTTCCGGTACCTAATCAAATCTTCAGGAATGAATGCATTCTGATGGGAATTATTCAGCAGTTGCCTTGACAATGGCCTGTTTCCCACGGTAGTATCCGCACTCAGGGCAAACCCTGTGGTACAGAACAGGAGATCCGCAATTTGAACACAGCCCAACTGTCGGAGCTACCGCTTTATAATGGGTCCTTCTCTTGTCTCTCCGGGTAGTGGAGATCTTGTGTTTCGGATGTGGCATAATTCAAAATATATTAGTAACGATTTATAATTTACTTTTCTTTTTCAACGCGGCCAATGCCTCCCATCTTGGATCGGGTCCTGGTGACGATGGAAAGTCCTCCAGCCGGTGAATTATCTCCGGATCACAGGTACTTTCCCCGGATTCATCATCGGGATGTACCCTGCGAACAGGCAGAGATAGATGTATATATTCATAGATAAAAGGACTTATATCAAAATGGTTCTCCCCGATTGGAACTACCTGTATTTCTTCGCTTTCCTCGTGATAGTCGCTCCCAAACTTGAGGATTAGGCGTTCTTTTCCTTCAATTGTCAGGTCGAATGGTTCATAACACCTGTCGCAGGGAATCCTTACGTGGCCATTGAAATTAAACAGAAGAACAAGTATGTTATCTTCTTTTTCGATGACCAGATGCAGATCAATCTTTCCTTTCTGTATCTCAGAATATTCAAAATGTTCAAAGAACGAATCATCAATTTCAAAGTCGAATTGATGAGATCCCGGTTTTAACCCTGTAACAGGGATAATGAATTGAGCTAAGGAATTCATCAAAACCTCCCTTCCGTCAAAAAGTGGGCAAAATTAAAAATTTATCTGGTGAATACCAAATCTTTATTTCCCAGACTACCGGGAATAGGTTTGATAATTAGAAAGTTTACCATATATTTACGGGGTTTTACTACAGTCGGCAGTCGGCAGTCGGCAGTCGGCAGTTGGTAGTTGGCAGTTTTTGAAAATCGTGACGCGTGACGCGGAAAAGTGGTGAATGGTGAGTGGGGAGAGGTGAATGGGGAGAGGTGAATGGGGAGAAGAGCGTGATGAGAGGGGAGTAAAAGGAAAGGGTTACCAGGAGATTCGGTCGAAAAGAGATTAGGTGAACAAGAGATTAGGTGAATCAAGTAATGATAAAATCCGAGGGTGTTTAGAATTTTGTGTTGACGGTGACTTCATTTAAATCCGAATATTATGCTGAACAAAATGATTGCCGGGATGCTTCCATACATGCCAAAAAAACTGGTATGGATCTTCTCAAAAAAGTACATTGCCGGTGAAACCATCGACGATGCCATCAGGGTATCCAGAGAATTGAATTCACAGGGCATCAAAGTCACCCTCGACCTGCTGGGTGAGTTTATTACCGATCTGAAAGAGGCTGAGGAGAACCGGGAGACCTATCTTAAGATCATCGACCGGATCCAGGCGGAGAAGATCGATGGGAATTATTCGCTGAAACCTACTTCCTTCGGGCTTTTGCTTGATACGGAAGTGTGTTACCAGAATATCCGGACCATTGTGGCGAAGGCAGCGGGTTACAATTCATTTGTAAGGGTCGACATGGAAGATTCTCCCTGTACTGACCGGGAGATTGAGCTTTTCCGGAGGCTGAAAAAGGAATTCCCGAAACATGTCGGGCTGGTATTGCAGGCCTATCTCAGAAGGACGCTTGATGACATTAAAAACCTGGAAGACATTCATTCACCGGAGACTCCCTTGAATTTCAGGCTGTGCAAAGGCATTTATGTGGAGCCCGTTGCCATTGCTTTTAAGAAGTACCAGGAGGTGAATGATCATTTCCTCGAAGATCTCGAATATATGATCAGTAAAAGCATGTACCCGGGCATTGCTACGCATGACAAGCCTCTCGTTGAAGGAGCTTATAAACTGATCAGTAAATACAACGTTCCGAAAGATGCCTATGAATTTCAGATGCTGTATGGGGTGACTCCGGAATTAAGGAAAAGCATTGTCGAGAAGGGCCATAACATGAGGGTGTATGTCCCTTTCGGGAAGGACTGGTTTGGGTATTCGACGAGAAGGTTGAAGGAAAACCCGAAGATGGCGAGCCTTATTATTAAGGCGTTGTTCATCAGAAAATAACGTGGTGAACTGGTGACGTGGTGACGTGGTGACGTAGTGACGTGGTGACGTAGTGACGTGGTGAACTGGTGAACTGGTGACGTAGTGAGGTATTAGTAGGTAGTTGGTAGTGGGTAGTAGGTAGTTGGTAGTTGGTAGTTGGTAGTTGGTAGTTGGTAGTTGGTCCGGAATGACAAAAATTCCTTTTTTTACCGCAAAGTGCCCTCCTATGAAAAAATAGGAACTTCAAATTGGATAACTTTGTTAAAACAAGTAGTCTGCAAGGTAGCATAAAGTGATTTTTTTAACATGCACATATTCAACGTAATACAAAAGAGTTATATAGTAGGCGCGAAGGCGCTAAGTTCGCTAAAGAGATATTTAAATCAGCTTAAATTCTTTGCGTCTTTGCGTCTTCGCGGTTAAATTTAGCAAGCTCATTTTATTTGAACACTCCCTTTTCTTTTCTTGCATAAGATTACTCACCACGTCACCACGTCACCACGTTATTTGAAGGCTCTTTCCAGCATGCCGTCGCCGGACATTTTCAGTCGGTCGAAGTAGTTTGGGACGGGTTTGCCGAGGAGTTTGTCGACGTACATTTTTGCGAGGTACTGACCTAACATGAAGCCCTGGCCACGCAGGCCGAGGAACATTCCAAGTTCGGGGTCGATGATCATCCTGGGCTCGACATAGTAGCCTGCCCAGACAGCCTGGAAGCCGACGGAGGAGAGTTCGGGGATCCAGCCGGTGAAGATCTCGGAAGCGATTTCTGTGAATTCTTCCGAATTGATCCTGATATTCTGATAGGCTTCCTGGGGCTCAAAGGCCGGGGAGGCACAACCTATGATCTGACCGGTTTCGGCAAGCTGCTGACCGTAGACTGCGACGAAACCTTTGTATTTCCTGCGGTCGATGAGCATTCCGAGGGGAGTTCCATCGATACCGAGCATCGGGAGCCGGCGGGTGATGAAGGCCTGGTGCTTTACATGGAACAAGCCTGTTTCATGGCCCAGCATCCGGGCTGCTTTTTCGCCTCCATATCCCAGAGCATTGATGAAAACTTCGGTTTCATATTCTATATAAGCCTTCTCATGATTCAGGGTGAGGATGAAATAACTGTTTCCTTCCTTTCTTACATCCACCAAACGGCAATCCTCTTCAACCTTACCACCATGATCGATACCGATCCTTCGCAGCAAATCGATGACGCGACCGGGGGTAGCCTGCCAGCAATCCTTTGTGATCAGGGCAGAGATATAAGTTGTAAGGGTCGGATTCAGGTGCGCGGAGATCTCCCTCTGAAAATCTTTCGGGGCGACCATATATGCATTCGACCAGGCCATCGATTCGACCAGGGCATCGTACATTGCCTGGTCGTGGGCAAAGGTGACATAGTTGATGGGGCGGTAGTTTATGTCGTGAATTTGCTGAAGCTGTTTGAAGATCTCATGATTCTGCACGGCTATTTCCGATAATTCAGGCAAAGAGAAATTAGGACGGCCGCCGGCGATGTTGCGCCAGGACGATCCACGGCCAAAATTGATCATCACGGGATCCATCTTTTCTTCGCTGAGGTACCTGAACAGGGCGCTTCCACCGATGCCTCCGCCGGCTATGAACGACTTTACCTTTATCTTCTTCGGCTGGTTGCCGTTCATGGTTGTGATCACCCGTTCGTGAGTTGTACGGGGATAAAGTTCGCCCATCATGACCTGGTTTGCCAGGGGTCCGCGGGGTGTCGGTTCACCCACTATCGTTATGCCTGAACCTGCGAGGTTTTGTTTCAGTCGCCTGACGCAGCGTTTTCCCCTGCAGGCGCCCATTCCAAGACGGGTGGTATGTTTGACTTCATCCACTGAAATAAATTTCCGGTCGCCAATGGCATTCAGGATCTCATCAAGCGTAACATCGTCACAATGACAAATGTAGGCAGGCACCGTATTCTTGTACTC
The DNA here is from genome assembly GCA_963800585.1 of uncultured Bacteroidales bacterium. Classification (GTDB taxonomy): domain Bacteria; phylum Bacteroidota; class Bacteroidia; order Bacteroidales; family FEN-979; genus FEN-979. The sequence continues at coordinate 328,249 of CAWDBP010000007.1, read as the reverse complement.
GTAAGGCTTGAAATCAATAGGTTCCGGATAATTTTCCTTAACGACAAAACCCCTGACATTTGCAAGTTCCTCTCCATGAATGTCCAAAGATTTAACCCTAGCAATGTTGGTTTTATTGGGTTTTCTCATCACCTTCTCGACGATTCCTTCTCCAAGTTTTTTACCATTATTATCCACCAGGTAGCATTCTGATCTTTCAGCGACCTCGTATTCAATCGGCAGAAAGAGCCAGTCCTTTTTCAGGTTATAACCGAAGATGGCGAGCCCGGGGCACTGGTACACACAATCCATGCAGCCCGTGCATTTTTCAAAGTCGATGGCCGGCACCGTACTTGTTGAGGATTTCGTGATCGCGCCCTGTTTACAGGCAAAGGCACAGGGGTTACAGGCAAAACCATACAGACAGTCGATCAGCACAAAACCTTTTTCCTGCATCCTTGCCGGTAAAGGCAGGTAAGGCACGTCGATTATCCGGATGGGGCTTTGCTGCGAGTCGATGTATTCCTTTGAGGTGACCAGGAAATCCTCATAATTGAACTTTTCGCCCATATCCTGGAGGATCTCGAAGGCAACCTGTTTTCCGCGGACCACGGCGCTGGTACCTTCGCCGATGCGGATGGCATCGCCTGCGCCGAAGCATTTTCTCCCAAAAATATCGTTGCCCATGATCAGCAACTGATCGTCGGGAACAAGGCCTGTACAAATATTAATGGCGTCGATCCCATCGATCAGCTTTTCTGTGCCGGGGATGGGCTTAAAATTCTTACACTCTGCGATGATGGCGCCGGTGATGCCATCGTGGTTCTCATTCGGGACGGCTTTCAGGAGGGTGTGGGATGTCAGGACAGGGATGCCGAGCCTGCGGACGCGGTTTGCCTGAACGGGGAAGCCGCCTTCGAAGGGCTGGGCTTCGATGATCGCTTTCACGTGAGCGCCTGCCTGCATAAGCTGGTAGGATGTCAGGTAACCGATGTTGCCAGCTCCGACCGTAAGGATGTTTTTGCCGAGGAGGGTATGTTCGATGTTCATCATTTTCTGAACTACGGCGGCAGTGAAAACACCCGGGAGGTCATCGTTTTCGAAGGCCGGCATAAAAGGAACCGCGCCGGTTGCGATAACCAGGTATTCAGCATCTACATAAAATATCTCTTCAGTAATGATGTTTTTTATGGCGATCCTCCCTCCTTCAAAGATATCCCAGACGGTTGAATTCAGGAAGATCCCGTTGGTATTGTCGCCGGCAAGTGTCTTTGCGATGTCGAAGCCACGCATGCCGCCGAATTTCTGTTCGCTCTCGAAGAAGAAGAACTGGTGGGTTTGCATGAGGAACTGGCCGCCGATCTTATCGTTGTTATCGATCACGATGTTAGGGACAGCATGCTTGTTCAGCTCTTCGCGTGCGGCGAGTCCTGCAGGGCCAGCACCAATGATTGCCACAGAAGTTTTATAGACATTCACTGGTTTTTCCCTAACAGTGTTTGTGCGGTAAGGGGCGTAATCGTGGGGGATCTCGCTAACTTCTCTAACATTATCGACTCTTGTGATGCAGATCCTTTTTACCTGGCCATCGACGAGCATCTCGCAGGCGCCGCATTTGCCTATTCCGCATTCGAGGCTGCGTTCGCGGTTTCTGAGGCTATGGCTGTGAATCGGGAAGCCGGCCTGGTGGAGGGCGGCGGCGATGGTAAATCCTTTTTCCCCGGTGATCTCTTTTCCTTCGTATAGAAATGTGGTTGTTTCGGCAGGTTGGATCTCGATGATGGGGTGAGTTGTGATTTTGTACATGGCAGTGGGGGTTAGTTTTACGGGGGCAAATTTAGGATTTTTTTGGGAAGTGAGGAAGTGACAAAGTGATGAAGAAATCGTGACGTGTGACGCGTGACGTGTGACGCGAAAAATATGGTAAAATGGCAAGATGGCAAAATGGCGAGAGAAGATAATGCCGCTCCGATGGAGCGGGGGGTTATGTTGGCTTCACTGTCTGAAGTGTGGTATATTTTACCAGCGCCAAGATGGCGGTAAGTGCTGAAATCAATAAGACCATAGGTTTATATCTAATCTATAAAGAATACCCCGCCAAATAACTCATTGAGTATTTTTAAACCTGAAATACCTGTTTCCCCCAACCTTTTTTAGGTATTAAAAAAACGTACGATTTTTTGCTATCGCTGCAAAATGTCCTATCTTTATAGCTCTATGTTTATATAACGGTTGTATAAATGTTAGAAATTATGAAAAAACTATTTACTGTTATTTGTTTGTCCCTGCTTTCTTTGAGTGCCTTTTCACAATGGTTCTGGCAAAATCCCTTACCTCAGGGTAATTCTTTAAATTCAGTTTACTTTACAGCTCCCAACACGGGATATTCAGTAAGTGACGCCGGAACCATCATTAAAACAACGGATGGCGGGACAAACTGGACATTTCAATCGAGTGGTACAACCAATTATTTATCATCAGTTTTCTTTATTGATGCCAATAAAGGATATGTGGTGGGTAATTATGGAACCATCCTGAAAACAATCAATGGAGGCGGAAATTGGACGTCTTTATCAAGTGGAACATCTGAGTTTTTAAGTTCAGTTCACTTTCCTAATGCCGACACGGGATATGTTGTGGGTGGTTCTGGAACCATTTTAAAAACAACCGATGGTGGAATAAACTGGACCTCTTTATCAAGTGGAACATACAATTATTTAACATCCGTTTTCTTTACTGATCCCAATACTGGATGTGCCGTGGGTGGTAATGGAACCATTTTAAAAACAACTGATGGTGGGACAAACTGGACTATTCTTTCGAATATTACATCCAATTCTTTATCATCTGTTTTTTTTACTGATGCCAACACGGGATATGCGGTGGGTACATATGGATGCGTATTAAAAACTATTAACGGGGGAACGAGCTGGGCTTTCATTGCCAGTGGAGCATTATATGATTTATCATCAGTTTATTTTACTGATGCAAGTACGGGATATGCTGTGGGTGTTAATGGAACCATCATAAAAACAACAGATGGTGGAACAATCTGGACTTATCAATCGAACGGAATATTCAATAATTTATCGTCAGTTTTTTTTACTGATTCCAACTCGGGATATGCCGTGGGTAATTATGGAACCATCTTAAAAACAACTAATGGGGGCACAAACTGGATTCCTTTATCAAGTGGAACATCCGCAATTTTAAATTCAGTTTACTTTACGGATTCCAACACGGGATATGTCGTGGGTACGGGTGGAACGATCTTAAAAACAACCGACGGGGGTACGACCTGGACCTCTTTATCAAGTGGAACATCCAATCCATTATATTCAGTTTACTTTCCAGATGCCAACACAGGGTATGCGGTGGGTTTTCCCGGGATCATCTTAAAAACGATCAATGGGGGCACAAGCTGGACTCCATTATCAAGTGAAGCATCCGATATTTTATCATCTGTTTATTTTACTGATGTCAACACGGGATATACGGTGGGTTGGCCTGGACTCATCTTACAAACAACCAATGGGGGCACAAGCTGGACTCTATTATCAAGTGGAACTACTAATATGTTATATTCTGTGTACTTTTCTGATGCCAATACAGGATACGTAGTAGGTGAAAATGGAACCATTTTAAAAACGACCAACGGAGGATCATCTTGGGATTCTCTATCAAGCGGAACATCCAGGTATTTACTTTCAGTTCATTTCCCTGATGCCAACACGGGATATGCGGTGGGGGAAGGAATTATCATCAAAACAACAGATGCTGGATCCACCTGGACCTTTCAATCATTTGGAAAATGGTTATATTCAGTTTACTTTACTGATGCCAACACAGGATATACAGCGGGTATGGATGGTACCATCCTAAAAACAAGTAATGGCGGTGGTCCTGTAAGCATTGATGAACAACAAGAACCCATAAATAATTTGTCCATTTTTCCGAATCCTTCGAATATCAATATCAATATTAAAACTACCATAGAAGGTTATCTTTCAATTCAAAATATCGAAGGTCAGCAACTTTTGAAACAGGGAATCACTGCCTCACCCATCACGATTGATGTCAGCAACCTGCCAAATGGGGTTTATGTAATAAGGGTCGTTGGGAAAAAGGGAGTGCAGGTGGGGAAGTTTGTGAAGCAATAACGGAGTAAGGTACAGAGTAAGGAAAACAGCCAAAAAACGGTCATGGAGTAAGGAAACTGCAAAATATAATTCACCCCAATCATCTGTTTTACAGAGTCGTACATTCATAATATATTTCATCCCTTCTTCTCATAACCCAAAGGTCATAGGTTCTAATCCTGTCCCCGCTACTATCCAATATTTTCATTAACCATTAGTTAAAGACTCTTGATTGAAGGTGATTATCTTATCGGTAATTCCCACTTACACCGCTTATTTATCCCGGACGTAAGAACATAGGTCAGGTAAAAATCGCAAAATGGAAGAGAATATAATACCACTCCGAAAGAGCGGGTTGTTTCTGGTTGGAATCATTATGCTATGCATATACCGCTCCTATGGAGCGGGTGAGATCGTGACGCTTATATGGTCTCTGCACATAAAGGTGTATGAAAATAAAGAACCTATATCATCAGGATGGCATTGGGGAAGGGTTTCGGCGAGGGTTATCGATATTACGCCCCTTCGGGGCTTAAGGATGTTGGTGGGTTCCCGGACCCCCGGTTTCGCCGGGGGTTATCCATATTAAGCCCCTCCGGGGCTATTCGTTTTATGTGTACTCCAATAAATGCGTAAATGGGATTAAAAACAAAAAATAAATGTACTTTTATTTACAAAGGAATAACGATCGACGCCTGCCTCATGAAGGTAAAAGGTTTGAAGTCAGAGTTAAATTCAGGGTGGAAAAATGGCAAAAGAAGATAATATCGCCCTCTGGGGAGTGTAAAGTTCTGACGCTGGACGTGAAGAATAAGGAACCAAATGGGGAACAAATGATGGCTTAAAATTAGATGTCATCTATTGAATTCCATGAATGAATTGTTCCCCAGGAATTTTTAAAGTTTTCATCTCCACCATATACTACATGGGAGTTTTCGGGTAAATTGCCGGAATAGCCATTCCATTTTTCGAGATTCATGAAAAAATCACGGTTCCAGGTCCTGGCCGATTTGATTTCAACAGGAGTAAGACCATTTGCGTGTTCGATGATGAGATCGATCTCCATCCCGCGATGATCTCTCCAAAAATAGAGATTTGAGGCTTTCCCCTGGTTGTAGCGCCGTTTTAAAAACTCAGAAAGGATCAGATTTTCAAAAAGGGCTCCCTTTAAATAATGGTTGTTTAACTGGCTCACCTTCTCGATTCGAAGCAGGGAACAGCATAACCCTGTATCATAGAAATAGAGTTTCGGTCTTTTGACCAGCCGCTTACTGAAATTACTGTGGTGAGGCTGAAGTAGGAATAAGATATAACTGGCTTCCAGGACAGAGATCCATGCTTTGACTGTATTGTAACTGACGCCACAATCGTTTGCAAGCGAAGTGTAGTCGAGCAATTGACCAACTCTCCCGGCGCAGAGACCCAGAAACCGGACGAAAAGATTCAGATCATGAATATTCTGCAATGAGCGAACATCGCGTTCCAGGTATGTCTGAATGTAGTTTGGATAGAAATCGGGAGGATCTATCTTTTTATCATAAAGCCTTGGAAAAAAGCCATGAAAGATATTTTCTTCATAAGAAGGTAACAATAAACCAGCCTTACGGAGTTCGGGGAAAGAGAAGGGAAGAAGGCGGAAAATTGCCGTCCTGCCAGCCAACGACTGGGAAATCCGGTCGTGGAGTAAAAAACTTTGTGAGCCTGACAGGATGAACTGCCCTGTTTTTCCGCTCTGATCAACAATTCCCTGGATATAGGAAAAAAGTTCGGGAACGAGTTGCGCCTCGTCAATAATGCCACCATTCGAGTATTCCTGTAAAAAGTTTTTGGGATCCTGGATAGCAAACATCCTGGTTTCAGGATTTTCGAGTGAAGCATAAAACAAGTCCCCGAATAGATTTCTCAAGAGCGTGGTTTTTCCGGATTGACGGGGACCGGTAACCGTTATGACGGGAAACTTTTCGGACAGATCAAGAATCTTCTGGCTTATTTCTCTCTTAATCATAGGATCGTATTTTTTGTCTTGTACAAAATTGCAAAATAAATTCTAAATTGTACAAAATCTTTAAAATATTTCTTAAAGATCAGGTTTACAAAGACTCATGAAGTGGATTGGGGTTGAAATTACCTTCCGATCCCATTTGAGAGATTGTGTATTGATTTTACTACAGTTTTTTGCTAGAAGCATCACTTAAGAAATATTTTTGCAGTTCAACATCCTGAAAAATATATCCATGCCGTGCATAAACTTCGTTTCTCATTAGTCTTAATGTATTTTTGTCTTTTTTATGATCACTAGAAGCACGATAAGAGAAAGGATATTCAGTTGCTTTTGTATCGAATTCTCTATATGGGCATTTCCAAAAACTAAGTAAATTCAGCTTTAATGTTTCATTCCATTTTGGTAAGTAATCTTGGAATGAAAAAACAGTGCTGTCAGAATAAATTGTTCTATGTAATCCCTCAGGTAAGGTTTTATCGGAGTAACTGACAGTATCAATAAAGGCTTCCGATGCAACTTTTGAATAGTCAAAAATAACTTTACCATTTGCAATTGTACCAAACCACGTTTGAGCGGTTCCAATAAGATAGCTAAAACTGCAAGTCCCATCAGCAGATCCACCCCAGCCTCCTACGTAACTATTTTCGACTATTACAGTCTCATCAGGTTTAAATCCAACATCCCAGCAATACCATTTTTCATATTCTATACTCAAAGTATCTGAATCGTATTTCGTAATTTGAGTTTGTTTATCAAACCTTGTTTTTATCCCATTGGTCTTGCAGGTGAAATTTCTTAGTGCATTTGAGCGTTCACCAGGAGTTTCAATATAATCCGGAAAACCCATAAAGATATCTTCATTCTTTGTTCCCTGATTTTTAAACCAAAATTTGCAAAATACCTGGCAACTATCCTTGTACAGTATTACTTTTATTTCTTCCTTAATCATACGAATATGTTCATTTCTTATGATTGGAAACACATTACCTCCTCTTGACCCAAGAAAGGCATCATCTCCCATTATGTTACCTAAAGAAAAATAAAATGCCAATAAGATTAAGTAATGTTTAGTCATATTTAAATTGATCTAATATTTCAAAATAATTATATCCAGCACGTTTATCAACGCAATTTACGACAAATAGAATTCGGTCGCTGGGTCGTTATAATAATTCTTATGGTGCTACTTTGAACCGTACCATTATACCGCTCCGATGGAGCGGGGGGTTGATGGGGGGGCTTATTTTGCTTCGCCCTCCTGTTTCACCGGGGGTTATTCATAGGACACCCCTTCGGGGTTAAACAGGTGTGAAGTGCAAAGTGCAAAATTAAGTGGAAAGTGCAAAGTGCGAAAAAACTAATACCCAATACCTAATACCCAATACCGATCGCCAGTTCACCAGTTAAAATGGGTATAAAACATCACCGGAGAATAAGGTTTGGAAAGGTGTTTATTCAATATGGATCAATTTTTTACATTATTTGCTTGGATATTAATTAAAAAATTTTTAGTATCTTTGCAGGCTCATTAAATTTCAGGAAACCCGAAAAGGAGATTATGGAAAAAGCAAAGGTTCTATTTGTTGCTCAGGAGATCATGCCCTATTTACGAGAAAGCCAGATGGGCCATATTGGCCGGTACCTCCCGCAAGGCATCCAGGAAAAAGGCAGGGAAATCCGCACATTCATGCCGAGGTATGGCAACATCAATGAACGAAGGAACCAGCTTCACGAAGTAATCCGCCTCTCAGGGATGAATCTTATCATCGACGATACGGATCATCCGCTTATCATTAAAGTGGCTTCCATCCAGCAAGCCCGCATGCAGATCTATTTTATCGATAATGAAGATTATTTTCAGCGGAAGTTCATGTTCACCGATAAGAATAATAAATTTTACAAGGATAATGACGAGAGGGCTATTTTCTATTCGAGAGGCGTTCTGGAAACTGTGAAGAAACTTGGATGGGCTCCTGATGTTGTTCATTGTCACGGCTGGATCACCAGTCTTGTTCCTCTCAATATAAAGAAGGCCTATAAGGATAACCCCCTGTTTACCGATACCAAAGTCATTTATTCGATTTATGACGATGGCTTCCCCGACATGCTGAGTAAGGATTTCGCCAATAAAATCAAGATGGAAGGCATCTCGACAAAGGATCTCAAACACTATAAGACCGCAAACTACGTTAGTATGATGAAAGGAGCGGTCGATTTTTCAGATGGCATCATCTTCGGCGCTCCGAATATAGACCCTGAAATCAAGAAGTATGTCATTGAATCCGGAAAACCGCATCTCGAGTTCCAGCCAGTGGATAAATATATCGATGCCTATTCTGATTTCTATGATGAGATCCTTGTAGATGAATCGGTCGAAGTTGACTAATTACGGAACCTTTTAAACCTGTTTCCTTTGAAATCGAATTTTTTCCGCCTTCTCAACATTCCTGTTTTTCTTCTGATCCTTACTTTTTTTGTTGACTCGTGTAAGAAGGATCCTTACCAGGTAGGGATGAACCTTCTTCCCCCGTCGGATACGCTGAATCTGAAAACGACGGATACTGCTACCATCGTGGCTTATTCGGTTTTACAGGATTCGGTACGTTCGGATGAAACCACGCTGAGTATGATAGGGTCACTGATGGATCCGATCTTCGGTACTACCACAGCCGGTCTTTACATGCAATACCAACTTTCTGCAGAAGCTCCCGATTTCGGGACCGACCCACGTCTTGATTCCGTCGTCCTTTGCATCCCCTATGGAAGTATTTACGGTGACACTACTGCACGACAAACCCTGCAAGTTTATGAAATCAACCAGACCTTTTATTATGACACCAACTATTACTCGAATCACACCCTGAATACTTACCCGCTCCTGCTTGCAAATAAATCCTTCGTGCCGAGGCGCTATGACAGCCTTACCGTTGGCAAGCTTAAAGCACCGGCCCATATCCGGATCAGGCTGGACCAATTCTCTAATTATTTTGGAAATAAGATCCTGACCGCTCCTGCTTCAGTCCTTAGTACAGATGCCAATTTTCTTTTGTTCATGAAAGGGTTGTACATAGAATCGTCACCCGCTGTGTATGGCGGGGCTCTAATGTCGTTCGACCCTACGAGTACATATTCGGAAGTACTAATCTACTATCATAATGCTACTGATACTTCCCTGAGTTTCGTGCTTTCCGGGAGTTCGACTTCAGCACGTTTTAACCATTTCGATCATAATAATTATTCTAATGCATCACCCCAGTTCAGGCAAGAGGTGATCCAGCATGATACGACCCTCGGGAAAAGGAATCTTTATGTCCAGGGATTGGGAGGAGTACGGGTGAAGATCCATCTTCCTTTCCTTAAGAGCTTAATGAAATCAGGAAAGATTGCAGTCAACAGTGCAATGCTGACCATTAAAAACTCGGAGACTGATACCACGCTTGCTCCCCCGGTCACACTTACGCTACTAACCATAGATTCTTTGGGTAATCTTTCTTTCCTCCCGGACGAAAGTGAAGGGGCGGGTTATGCCGGTGGCAGTTACCATTACGAAACACGGACCTATTTTTTCAGGATATCGCGATATATACAACAGGTGCTCGATGGGAAAATCAAAAACGAATACATGTATCTCCAGGCCAATGATCCCACCGCGGCTGTCCTCGTCACCAATCGTGTTATGCTGACGGGAACCAAGCCACAGCTTCCGGTTATTTCGACGGACAGGATAAATTTGAAGGTTATTTATACGAAGCTGCATTGACCCCACCCCCGGCCCCTCCCCCAAGAGGGAGGGGAGAAAATCGTGACGCGAAAAAGGTGGTGAACTGGTGACGTGGTGAACTGGTGAACTAAAAAAATTCTACCTTTGGTCTTCCTAAGATAATATTATGTGTGGAATTGTTGCTTATATCGGGCCGAGGGAGGCTTATCCTATTCTTATCAAGGGATTGCACCGGCTGGAATACCGGGGGTATGACAGTGCGGGGGTTTGTCTTTTAAATGATGATCTGCATATTTATAAATGCAAGGGGAAGGTTTCGGAGCTGGAGAATTATATAAAAGGCAAGGTGACCACCGGGACCATCGGCATGGCACATACTCGCTGGGCAACGCATGGCGAGCCGAACCAGGTAAATGCCCATCCTCATTTTTCGATGAATAAATCACTGGCGATCATTCATAACGGGATCATTGAAAATTATCTTACCCTCCGCCATGAGCTTATCAACCGCGGATATACTTTCATCAGTGAAACGGATACAGAAGTAATTATCCATCTCATCGAAGAAATAAAGCAAAATGAAAAAGTAGAACTGGAAGAGGCCGTCCGCATGGCTCTTAATCATGTTATAGGGGCCTATGCCATCGTGGTAATGTCGAAAGAGAATCCCGATCTGCTGATAGCCGCGCGCAAGGGAAGTCCCATGGTGGTCGGCGTCGGGAAAGATGAGTTTTTTGTTGCCTCGGATGCCACACCTATCGTTGAATATACGAACAACGTGGTTTTCATGAATGATGAGGAGATCGCCATCATCGAGCGCAACAAGGAATTGAAGATCAAGACCATTAAAAATCAAACCAAGACCCCTTATATCCAGAAGCTTGAACTCAGCCTGACCTCTCTCGAGAAAGGGGGTTTTGATCATTTCATGCTTAAGGAGATCTATGAACAACCCCGGTCGATCCAAGACAGCATGCGCGGGCGGTTACATCCCGATAAGGGGATCATCTCCCTGGGAGGGATCCGTGAATATGAACAGAAACTGATCAATGCCAAGCGGATCATTATTACTGCATGCGGAACGTCGTGGCATGCGGGACTGGTTGGCGAGTACCTGCTGGAAGACCTTGCGAGGATCCCGGTGGATGTTGAGTATTCGTCGGAATTCCGTTACCGGAACCCGGTCATCTCGGAAGATGATATCCTCATAGCCATCTCACAATCGGGAGAGACAGCTGACACTCTTGCGGCTATCGGGCTTGCCAAATCGAGAGGCGCAACCGTACTGGGCATCTGCAACGTAGTGGGTTCGTCCATTGCAAGGGCTACCGATGCTGGCATTTATACGCATGCCGGTCCTGAGATCGGAGTAGCCTCTACCAAGGCATTCACCTCACAGGTAGTCGTGCTCACCCTGATGGCGCTGAAACTTGCCATGAAGAAAGGCACCATTACACAGTCGCGTTTTCACCAGATCCTGTCTGAACTTGAGACTATTCCTGATAAGGTGGAAGCCACACTGGAGAAAAATGATGAGATAAAAGCTATTGCCAAGATCTACAAGAATGTGAAGAACTTCCTCTACCTGGGACGGGGATACAATTTCCCTGTTGCGCTGGAAGGGGCACTGAAACTTAAGGAGATCTCGTATATCCATGCCGAAGGATACCCTGCCGCAGAGATGAAACATGGGCCCATCGCCCTTATCGATGACCAGATGCCGGTAGTTGTGATCGCCACCAAGAAAGGCACCTACGAAAAGGTGATCAGCAACATACAGGAGGTGAAGGCCCGCAAGGGCAAGATCATCGCGATCATCAATGAAGGCGATACGGCTGTGAAGAAACTGGCCGACCACTATATTGAGATCCCTGAGACCGAGGAGTTCCTGGTTCCGCTGATAGCCACTATACCGCTTCAGCTTCTCTCCTACCACATCGCCGTTATGCGGCATTGCAATGTTGATCAGCCGAGGAATCTGGCGAAGAGTGTTACGGTTGAATAAGGTGGTGAACTGGTGAACTGGTGAGTTAAAAGAGTCGGCAGTTCGCAGTTCGCAGTTGGTAGATTGTTTGTTTATTTCTTGCACTTTACCTTTCGTACTTGTTTATGTTCGTTGGGCATTATTGTGAATAATTTCATTTTTCTTACTTTTACACTTCTTTTATATTTATTTACTGCTTTTAAATGATTATTCGTATCCTGAAATGGATATTATGTGGAAAGTCACGATTAAAAGCTAACAGAAATGGATAATTTTTTCGTTTCACGAGAATTTGGGATGGGAGTGGTCTCAGGTCTCGTATCTGGTTTTATATTATCAGGGACCATCTGGCTGACAAATTACTTGTCGAAAAAGAAGGTTATAATTGTCCCCTTTGCTGTTAAGAAAGATCCTGATACCATTACTATCAAAAACATCGGGCGGTATAAGATCCAGGGAATGGAAATAACCGGACAGATCTCTATTTTTGAACCGAACAGGTCGACCTAGTACATTAAAATTGATGAGGAGAGAACCTACATTTCCCGAAAAATTATTAAACCTAATGAACACAGGAACTATGATATCAGCGTGACCGGTTGTATACCACACCACAATTTTCAATCGTTACAAGATCTTTTAGATCATTTTCCTCATTCTGTACTGGCAATTTATATTTCTTATTATGGAAGATTCTCCCAAGTACAGAAATGGAGTTTCAGGGAATTTACGTTGTGACAATCTTGACGTGGCGGACCCCACCCACGGGCCTTCTCATGACGCGCGACGCGTAACGCGGAAAAAGTGGTGAACTGGTGAGGTGGTGAGTTCATAAAGGGCTAGACTTTTTTATCTTTTCAAAAAGAATAAAGTCGAATTTTTAGTCAGGAATCCAACCAATCCATCTTTTATGGAGTAATACAGATAATTACCAGACGAACACCTTAACTTATAAACCTTATTATAAGTCATGTTTCCTAATTTTAATGAATTAATAAGTCCGATTACTTTATCTTGTGGATATGTAGGACCATTGTAAATAGTATCCGTGTTAAAACAGAATGTCTCGTATTCATAAGAAACCGATGGATTAGGACAGACAATAGTGAATGTTATTAGTTTATCAAGACTTCCTGTTCGGAATTTATTTGAAAAAGTTAAATCAAGTTCAAAATAACCCTCAGACGGTGATCCAAAAATTGTTGAATTCCAATCACTATTACAATTATCACCGTAACAATGATATATCTGAACCTCATCTCCATCTCCATCATTTGAATATTGAAACATCACAGTTGTTCCTCTTTGTTTTCCAAGAAAAATGATTATTGAATCATTGGTAGAATCTATAAAGTTCAGTGTTTCTTTTCCGGAATACGGATTGATATTAAGGTCTTCCTGACTGAAGGTTTCTGATGGATAAGTTTTCCCTTTACATTGATGACATTCAGTGAAAAGGAAAAGACAAACTGTCCCCGATAAAAAAAATAAGATAAAAATTTTCATATGAATCAAAATATTTCTTAAAATCAATATAGATTTCCGGACAGTCAAATTTTTATCTATTATCCTGAAAATGTTCTATCCCTTGTAAAATCGATTAACCTGATCCAAAGGTAAGGAGATTAATTTAAAAGTCAGCAGTCCGCAGTTCGCAGTCGGCAGTCGGCAATTAGTAGGTTCTAAACTCTGATCTCTGACCTTAATTCTCTATTATCAATATTTATTACCTTTACGCTTCCTTGATCTTAACTTAGCTATTTTCGAATGATCCGTCGGGTAGTGAAATATATTTTTATTTTTTTTGGAGGGGTGTTCCTTGTCCTCTTTATTCTTTGTTTTACTTCGGGGCCTTTCTGGGTGTGGTATGATATGAGCACAAAGTATGCAGGGATGCACCGGCCGCCGGAGGTGATCATTATTCTTGGCGGCGGGGGAATGCCGAGCGAGTCGGGGTTGATGCGTTGCTGGTATGGGGCGAAGGCAGCAAATTATTTTTACAGGGCGAGAGTGGTCGTGGCTCTGCCGGGCGATACGGCCGATAGCCTGAGCTCGATCAGCCAGATGAAGAAAGAGCTTGTGTTACGGGGGGTCGATGCAAGGAGGATATCGCTGGAGGCAGTGGGGACGAATACAAGGGCGCAAGTGATTAATATTAAAAAATTAATTACGAATTACGAATTACGAATTACGAGGGCTCAGGATATAAAGCCTAACACACAGAGAAATCAAGTGCGAAGTGTGAAGTCCGAAGTGCGAAATCAAAAAGTCAAAGAGTCAAAGAGTCACAGAGTCACAGAGTCACAAAGTTTAAATTCCAGCATTCTCATTATTACGTCGCCGGAGCATCTTTACCGCGCAGTTTTGACATTTAAAAAAGCTGGCTTCGCCAGGGTTGACGGGATGCCGGCGTTTGAGAATGCTATTGAGTCGGGGCTTGTTTTTGATGACAGGCTGCTGGGGGGGAAACGATGGATGCCGTCGATAGGGAGGAATATTACTGTTCGTTACCAGTTCTGGACGCAGATGCATTATGAGCAGCTAATTATCAGGGAGTGGCTGGCGATTGCGTACTATTGGCTGAATGGGTGGATATAAAAAGGTGGTGAACTGGTGAGGTGGTGAGGAAAAAATCGTAACGCGTGACGCGTGACGCGTGACGCGAAAAAGTCGGCAGTCGGTAGTTCAAGAAATCGTGACACTATATTTATGAATTTTCTGGTTCGCCTTTCTTGTTGAAGAGGTTCATGGTGCGGTCGATTCCGGTTAGGGCAAAGTTTTTTATTATGTCAACTGCTGTATTGATTTTGGGGAGGAGGATCTTTTCTTCTTCTATTGTCCATTGGCTCAGGACATAATCTACCTGGCGACCTTTTGCAAAGTCGTCGCCAATGCCTATTCGCAGACGGGCAAATTCTGTGGTACCGATTTCTTCGATGATGCTGATCAGTCCGTTGTGGCCTCCATCACTGCCTTTTTTCCTTAGCCTTAAAGTTCCAAGGGGCAGGGCAAGATCGTCAACTATTACCAGGATATTTTCGGGGAGGATATCTTCCTTTGTCATCCAATACCTTATGGCTTTGCCACTAAGATTCATAAAGGTAGCAGGTTTTATGATGACAAAGGTTCTTCCTTTCAATGAAGCCCTGGCCACCGAAGCATACCTCCCGCTGGTAAACTCTACTTTACGGTCGAAGGCAAATGCGTCGGCCACCACGAATCCGATGTTGTGGCGTGTATTGGCGTATTCATCGCCGATGTTGCCGAGGCCGATTATGAGGTATTTCATTGGGTAGTGGGTGTTGGGTGTAGGGGCTCAAAATTTTGAGCCCGTACGGGTGTTGCGTTGAATAATTAAAAAAGAAGATGTAAAGTTAAGAACTCTACACCTTCTTTGCAATGAACAGAAAAATGATTATTTCATCTTATTACGGGCACAAGATCTTGTGCCCCTACATTAGCAGATTATTTCTTTTCGCCTTTGCCTTCTTTGCCTTTTTCTGCGCCTTCGGCGGGTTCTGCGCCTTCGCCACCTTCGGCTCCTTCGGCAACTGCGCCTTCAGTGACAGGAGTTTCTTCAACCAGGACACGGGCGGTACGTACGCCTATGATGATGGTATTCGGATTATCGAGGAAGGTGACATTTTCCATTACAAGATCTTTTACTCTCACGGAATCGCCGATATCGAGGGGATCTATTGAAACCGGGATTTCATCGGGAAGATGCTGCAGCAGTGCGCTTATCTTCAGTTTCCGGGTTTTAAGGATCAGCTTACCCCCTTTTAAGACGCCGGGTGCTGTTCCGCTGATGGCCACCGGAACGCCTATGGTTACTTGTTTTTCAGGCTGGATTTCGAGGAAATCCACATGAAGTACGTTGTCGGTTACCGGGTGGTATTGCACATCCTGGATAATTGTGTTGTAGGTTTTACCTGCAATGTCGAGGTTAAAGATATAAACATCGGGGGTAAAGATCAGTTTGCGGAAAGCCTTGTCGCTGGCCACAAAATGGATTTGTTCTTTACCGCCATACATTACACAGGGAACGTTTCCTTCCTTGCGATGTTTTTTAGCATCTTTTTTCCCTACGTTCTCGCGAAGAGAACCGCTCAATGATACTGTTTTCATGAAGTTAGTTTTAAGTTTTAAGTGTTAAGTTTTAAGTATCGGGTATTGGGTTTTGGGTATTGGGTGTGGGTTATTGGTTATTGGGTTATTTACTTTTTTTCGCGTTACGCGTTACGCGTTCCGATTATTTTTAGTCTTCTCCTAGTTTGAACAGGGAGCTTATGGATTCGTGGCTTTCTACTCTCTTTATTACCTCAGCAAACAGGTTTGCGGTGGAGAGGACCGTTATTTTGGGGCTTTCTCTTTTGAGCGGGATGGTGTCGGTTACGACCATTTCGAGGATGTCGGATTTTTCGAGTTTTTCCATTGCATCTTTAGAGAAAAGCGGGTGTGTACACATTGCGCGGACGCTGTTAGCTCCATTTTCCATGATGATCCTTGCTGCCTTTGTGAGAGTGCCGGCGGTATCGACTATGTCGTCGACCAATACCACATCCCTGCCTTTTACATCGCCAACGAGTGCCATTTTTCCAATTTCATTGGGTTTGCTTCGTTGCTTGTAACAGATGACGAAGTCGGTGCCCATAAATTTTGCATAGGTCCCTACCCTACGGGTTCCGCCGGTATCGGGAGAAGCGATGGTGAGGTTTTTAAAGTTCTGTTTTTTCAGGTAAGGGACGAAGATGGAGGAGGCGAATACGTGGTCGACCGGGACGTCGAAGAAGCCCTGTATCTGGTCGGCATGGAGGTCGATGGTGATGATGCGCTGCACGCCTGCGGTTGAGAGCAGGTTGGCCATGAGCTTGGCTGCTATCGATACGCGGGGTTTATCTTTACGATCCTGGCGGGCGAATCCGAAGTAAGGGATGACGGCAATGATGTTGCGGGCCGAGGCACGGCGGGCTGCATCGATGAGCATGAGCAGTTCAAGGAGGTTGGAGGCAGGTGCAAAGGTTGATTGAACGATAAAGATGTCATTCCCGCGGATGTTTTCTTCAAAAGATGGCTGGAATTCTCCATCGCAGAACTCGGTAACTACGATTTTACCAAGCTCGGTGCCATAGCTCTGGGCTATTTTCTCGGCCAGGTAACGGGTAGTTCGGCCCGAGAAAATCTTGATTTTATTTGCCATACCGGGAAGGGTTTAGGGTTCAGGTGGCGAAATTAAGACATTCCGGGAAGACGTGCAAATTAATTACGAAGTCGGCAGTTCGCAGTCGGCAGTCGGCAGTCGGCAGTCGGCAATTCGCAGTCGGCGGTCGGCAGTCGGCAGTCGGCAGTTTTTGAGAATCGTGATGCGTGACAGAATCAATTACGAATTACGAATTACGAAATGAATTAAGCGGGATGAGGGAGATTGAGGATTATTGGAAAATTTAGTTATTTTTGCAGGCCACCCCAGAAGATCGTGACGCGTAACGCGTGACGCATAAAGAAATGGCGTGACAGAGTGGGAAGTGGGAAGAGAGGAATGTAAAGTGCGAAATGTGAAATTTAAAATGCGAAATGTAAAGTGAAGAAGCCCGGATGGCGGAATAGGTAGACGCGTTGGTCTCAAAAACCAATGGGAGCAATCCCGTGCCGGTTCGATTCCGGCTCCGGGTACGAAGGACAAGTGTGAAGTGTGAAGTGCGAAGTGTGAAGTGCGAAGTCCGAAATAAACCGCATTTCACACTTTGCTTTTGAGAATTAATAAGACTTCAGACTTTCCCTTTTTTATCAATCTTTGCCTTCATCTTCTTTTTGATCGATGCAAATAGCCTGACCAGCTGTTCGGCTTCATCTCTTAGAACTTTTGTTTCTGATTCATTCAGAATCTTTATTCTGACGAGGTAATCAAGCCAGAATTGCGTTTCATCACATTCTTCTACAACAATGCATAGTTTGGAATAAAACTCCGAATCAGATCTTCCGCGGGTTGCTGATCTGTAATTTGCTGCGACTGAGGAGGAACTCCGGATTATTTGTTGCACGATGGGTCTATCGATGGTGGATATTTCCTTCGACTTTAAAAGATCTCTGACCCCGGCTGCCATTTTTATGGTTCGTTCGCGGAGTTGGTCATTGAATTGGTTTATAGCTGATGGATCCATTGGGGTATTTTTCGGATTAATCGGTCGGGATGGCAAATGGTAATATGGTCAAGGAGAAATTGAGATCTTTTTGAAAGAAATTTTAATGCGATTTTAAAAAAATCTACAAAAACCGTATTACCTTTTTTGATTTTGCCGATTAAGAGAAGAAAACTCAAGACCACGAAAAAACAAAGTAAAAGTAAAATGAAGGAGAAAATCCAAGAGCGAGTATAATTGTGGAAAAAACGATCAAAGAAGTCTGTTAGAGGTTAAACAGGCGTTTTCTAAGGTTACTTATATCTATTGATCCTCGACAATTAGTCGAGAGAGGAGGGGTATATTGTAAGCTCTTTTTTTATACCTATAGGATATGCTACCAAACAGGATAAAACATATCACGAGCAATTGGAAAAATCGTGACACGTAACGCGTGACGCGTGACGCGAAAAAAGTGATGAATGAAGGGGCTTGAACAGTCGAATATTGATGAACGAGTTTTGAAGTCAGATCGGAATTGATTGGAACAAGGCGGCCAGAGGGCTGGTTTTTTCAAGGAAAGGATCTATCAAAACCTGGGTTTCAAGAAAAAGTGCATCACCATGAAGGTCAAATTCATCTTATTTATAGTTATTACTTGCAAAAAAATTGAACATGTACTTACAACTTACAACAAACATTCTTAATGCATTGGTTAATATTATTATAGATGTTAAAAAGTGTACATTTTGCACTTACTACAACTTACAACAAGCCGAAATATGTAGTAAGTTGTAGTAGGTTGTAGTAAGTTGTAGTAGGTTGGAAAGGCCGGGAAGATAACACCCAAGGGCGAAGGAAATTGATCACCTTAAATAAATTAGGATCAGACTATAGTGGTGGGTACGATTGACGAGGAAAAGGTGGTCTGAGGTCATGATTTTTCAATAGTATAAAATCCATCATGAAGCTTTTAGAAATTTCTCAAATCTTTGTTCTAATCTTGCCTGATCGGGATAGTCTTTTTTATGATTTGGTAGGATAATCTTTTGATGTTCGAGGGATTGGAGGCCGTATTTCAACATTGGGCCGTCAGTTTCCTGAAGGATGTCGTTTCTCACATGTATATGGTAATCAGGATTGATGCCAATGATATGTTTATCGAAAGCTGCGTGGTGTATTTTGCAAAGTGAAAGACCGTTCTGAACAATCGGATCTCCTAGATCTTCTTTATCACCGATGATATGAGCAGCATCAAGTAGTTCGGGATGTTTTAACCGGCAAAGTGAACATTGATTCTCATAAGCTGTTAGTACCCTGAATCTAAACCCCTGTTGATGCAATCTCACTTCTGTATCCATTGTTGCATAAGCTCTTCGCCAGTGTGTAGCATCTGTATCCTCCAGTCGTTCGGGTTGTGATAAAACACTTTGCTGATCTGCCTGCACAGTAAAGAGTAATCTGGCCGGATCATCGTGAATGATAAAAACCGGAATACTTGGAAAGTACCACCCAGGCTCAATGCCAATAAAATAGATTAATGGTTTCCGTAATTTCATGCAGTCTCTCAATCCCTCATTATCTCTATGATTGAGGTTCGTCCCCCTGTAGCTGTATTCAAAAACTCCTTCTTTAATTGGTCTATCCTGGTAATTACTCTTCGGTGATGTTGTTATCGACAAGGGCAAATTCATCATCTGTGGTGTAAAGATCCCCTTGGGGCCGATGACATTAATCCTTTGATTTTGGTAGACAAATCCTGCTTCTAACAATTTCCTGGGTAAAATATCATCATGTATTTCCTTCTGCTCATTCAACCAATTGAACGCTGCAAGTCTTATGAGATCGTCCATGCTTTGCATTATTGAAAATGGCTAGCTCATTGTTGTAATCAAATCAGAAATTTAGTTTTTATATGCCAATCAAGATTCCCTAAATCGGGATAAAAATTCCTGTCATTGGGCAACAATATTCTTTGTCCATCAAAGGATCTTATACTATAATTGCTTGTTTCCTCATGAAATATTCCGGAGACTTTTACCTTGTAATCGCTGTCAATGGTGATCAGCCCCCTATCAAATGCCCTATGCAGATTGGGGCAAAGTGCTATTCCATTGGTGATCGTATCATCAAAACTATGACTGAAGGGAATAATATGGCAAGCATCGACCATTGACACAGATGACGCAGCGCTGATTTTCATGCCTGAAATGCAGCAGGTAAAGTTATATATCCTGGGGATTTCACGTTTAAAGATGCTTCCGCGAAGAAATATTTCTTCTTCGTCATTTTGCTGCATCAATTTTTTTATCTCAATCTTGTATTCAGCGGCATCTTCATGCAGGATCTTATCCTCAAGGAGATTGAAAAGATTTAGTTGTCCGCTTTCTGAATTGATAAAGTTTGATTTTGTTCCCGGAAAATATTCATCCAATAAGAAGTGCTGCAAGATTCTATTCTTTCGCTCATCTTTCATCAGTAGAAAAAGGTCATCCGAAATCAGCGCGTAATCGACCGCGGCATTTAAATTAGAGAAACTCTTCATGATTGCACCTATCTGATCGATGTTTTCAAACCCACTTTTTGGTACTAACTTCCAGAAGTTCTCACTCTTCAAATAATAAAATGGATAGGAAATCCGGCAATCGTGCTGTGTAGTAACCAGGAGACTCCAGTTCGTTTTAAATAACCCTACCAGTTCAGGCGTCAAGTAAATTCGTTGATTTAAAATCTGATTATTTTGATAGGCTTGTAAAACGGAAAGCAGCA
This sequence comes from uncultured Bacteroidales bacterium, assembly GCA_963800585.1. GTDB lineage: Bacteria > Bacteroidota > Bacteroidia > Bacteroidales > FEN-979 > FEN-979. The sequence continues at coordinate 307,536 of CAWDBP010000007.1, read as the reverse complement.
GGACAGGTTTGTGTGGAGCATTACCATGCGACCTGTCAATGTGAAGTTTCTTAAATGCGTGCAAGTATTTATTAAGAATTTCCAAGATGGCAGAAATTTCAGGGAAGCAAGTTAATAAAATAATGGCAAAATGGTAAGATAGCAAAATGGTAAAAAGAGGTCAAAGCTTCTGCTTCAGGTTCAACTATGCAAATTATGCTTTGGAGAGGATACTTGAGATTAAGAAAGAAAGTACAGAATAATGAGAACGTGGGTACAAAATGCCTTATTCTGATTTCAATGCCAGAAGATAATGGCCCTTAGTGGAAATATTTCCCTGTTATTTGCCTTTTAATGGAAAATATTCCCCTTTTTGACTTTGAAATTCAATTTTAGTGGAAAAAATTCCACACCCCTTCCGAAGAAGCTTTAATGGAAAAAAATAACACATTCTTGTCAATTAGTGGAAAATATTTGACTATTTTTGTAAAAACAGCTTAGTTAATGGAAAATATTTCACCAATACATCTTCAGGAGGTTATTTTCTCCTCAAGTGATCGAGCACAGAGCAAAGTTATATCCAGGCTACTTGAAAAGAACCTGATCAGGAGAATTGCTCCCCGTATATATTCCGGGAATTTCAATGATACACCTGAGGTTATTATCAGAAGAAACATTTTCAATATTCTTGGCAATTTGTATTCGGGGGCTATGCTAAGTCACCGGTCTGCTTTAGAATTCCAGCCAACAGCTACGGGAAATATATTTTTAACTTATACCTATACCAAGAAAATCAAATTACCGGGAGTGATAATTCATTTTCTGGAGGGGCCTGGTCCCATTAAAGGAGATGTGCAGTTTGTGGGTGACCTTTATTATTCACAATTGGAAAGAGCCCTTCTTGAAAATCTGCAACCGCCCAGAAAACCAGGTCCGGATGCAAAAACACTAACCTTGCCAGAAATTGAAAACAGACTTGAACATGTTTTAGATATTAAAGGTGAGACAGGATTAAATGAATTGCGTGACAAAGCAAGATCGATTGCAAAAGAACTTGGTTTGAACAGCGAATTTGAGAGGCTAAATAAGCTGGTAGGTGCTATGTTGAATACCCGTCCGCTTAATATCTTATCCTCTCCCCTGGCAATTGCAAGGGTTCTGGGCGCCCCATATGATCCTAAACGTATTGAATTATTTGAGAAATTATTTGTTCAATTAAAACAGGAAGAGTTTGCCGATCGTCCGGAACGTAATAACAAGAATCCGGAATTTAAAAACTTCGCATTCTTTGAAGCTTATTTTTCGAATTATATTGAGGGCACCATTTTTGAACTCGAAGATGCAAAGAAAATTATTGAAACGGGGACTCCCATTCCCACTCGGGATGAAGATTCACATGATATCCTTGGAACTTACAGACTTGTCAGCAACCAAAAGGAAATGAGAACAATTCCAGGAAGTGCAGATGAATTATTGAGTATTTTACAATATCGTCACAAGATTCTATTGGAGGCAAGAACTTCTAAAGCACCCGGAGAATTTAAAGATAGAAACAACAGGGCGGGAGAAACTCATTTTGTTGATTATACGCGTGTAAAAGGTACCCTAATAAAAGGCTTTGACTTTTATCAGGGATTGTCGCATCCCTTTGCCAAGGCTGCATTTATGATGTTTATGATCAGTGAAATACATCCGTTTTTAGATGGGAATGGACGAATATCAAGAATCATGATGAATGCTGAACTTGTGAAGCGGGCCCAAACAAGGATAATAATCCCGACCGTTTTCAGGGACGATTATATCTTAACCTTAAGGAGACTGACAAGGGATAATGATCCAAAGCCCTACATTAAAATGCTTGACAAAGCACAAAGGTTTTCCCAGACCATTGTTGGAAGCATGGATTCCATGCAGGATCGCCTGGAAAAGTGCAATGCATTTAAGGAACCCACGGAAGGCAAACTTTTATTTAATGATAAGGTCAATTAATCACTTGATTTGATCATCTTTTAGAATACTTTTCATTTTCATCCCGAATTATTTGTGCATAATCATCAGAAATCTTACAAGGGTATTCCCGTAAAGGTTTAGAAGGGTGCCTTTCGGGAATGCGCCAGAATGATATGCTATTACATATCGGACCTCATCAATCCCTGTTAGACCGTTTTCAGTTAAAAGAATGGATGCCTCAGGTTTTCTATTGTTCCATAATGAAAGGTAGAAGGGACCCTTTATTCTTGTCCATCATCTTTAACAAAAGTAAAGCATAGAATGTCGTTTTTAATATCCACCCTGGATACTTTATGCACTAGATAGTGCATGTCTTTTCAATCAGTAAAAAGTTAGATAATTCATCGGTGTAGTTTAACATTAATTCAAATTTTATTTTATTATCATCATAAATCCCATAAGAATTGTCAGACTGATAATTAATATTCTGAACCCTTTATCTAAAACATCAGTTTTTATCCTCTTCAATAAACTGGGAGCTATCAAAGCTCCAATTGCTGCACTGCCTCCTAATAGAAGAATTAATGTAAAATTGATATGACCTACTGCAAGGTGTCCGAACAAACCTGAAATTGCATTAAAAAAAAGAACGAAAACAGAAGTTCCGATAACTATGTTTGTAGGAAAATCAAGTATATATAATCCTATAATGACAGGAAGTGTTCCGCTAACTCCAAACAAACCAGCCAATATTCCAGATAATAAACCGAAGATTAAACTTATAGAAACCTTTTTTAAATTTATTATTTTCAAATAATCAAGATTATCGTTGTGTTTATTTTCCTTTTTCTTCTTTCTGAAAAGTACCGGAGTAACTAAGAGTATTGCAAGTATTCCAAAAAGTTTCCTAAGAATGAAAGATGGTATTAATGTTGAAAAATAAACCCCAATCAATGTGCCTATTATTCCTGTTATCCCGAAAATCAAACCTATTGGTACATTTACATTACCTTGTTTGTGGTGAGCATAAGCCCCAAATATGGTTGTTGGAATAATGGATGCCAGTGATGTTGCAACAGCAACCTGAATAGGCACATTAAATAAAATGGTAAGCAAAGGGACATAGAGACCACCACCACCGCCACCAAACATTGATACCAAAAGTCCTATTACAAAACCGAATAATGGTAAAAATAAAATGGATGTATTTAAATCGAAACTCATACTTTATCAAATTCTCTAAGTTTGTCTGACGCATTTGTTAAAATCGGGTTGCCATGTCCGGGAAGTAAAATCTCAAATTTTAAATGTTTGATTTTATTTATTGTTTTTGCAGCTTCTAAGGTATCGGAAGTAGCTCTATTATTGAACCCTTTAATATTTGAACCTTTATCGGTAATAATTGCATCACCTGAAAATAAAACAGTTTCTGAATTGTATAAAGAAATACTTCCTTCTGTATGTCCCGGACAAGGAATTACTTTTAGCCCACCAATGGAATCACCTTCTTTTAATGTAATATCGGGGATTATGCTTTGAGTCTTCATAAATTTTAATACTATCACGAAAATTAACCCAATCATTACTCCAATTATTCCTTTTTGTTTTTTCTTCTTTTCACCCAAAAGATAAGGTACTTCCTTTTCATGAATGGCAACGAACGCGCCGGTTGAATTTTTTAAATCATCAACACTTCCCAAATGGTCAATATCCGAATGAGTAAGGATTATATATTTAATCTTTTTTAGGGATATTCCCATTTCAGAAATTTGACTGAGAATTTTAGACGCGTTGCCGGGCATCCCTGTGTCTATTATAGAAATCTCATTGGTATCGGATATGTATAAATACGAGTTAGCTCCTGTTATCTTTTCAAATAAGTAAATGCTTTCGTTTATTTTCATTTTTTTGTCTTTTAGTTAATAAATAAGAAATGTACTAGCAACATTTGACTGCTACCTGAAACTTTAGATTTTTTTATTGCTGCTTTGTCACTTTCTGGATTGTTCATTATTTCTGGTTTATTAATGTTTTCAAAAACAATAGTTGTTAATAACAACCATATATTGAAAAAAATATTAATATTTTTCAGCCTTGCTTTTAAAATGGTCTACTACTTTATAAAAAATTTTCAATTCAGATTCAGTAATACCTTGTTGGATTTCATTAATAAATTCTGAATAGATTTTCATATATTGTTTTATTACTCCTTCACCTTTTTTGGTGACCATAAGATAATTCTTGCGCTTATCTTTTGGATTAATAGCTCTCCTAACTAATTCTTTTGCTTCCAATGAGTTAATCAACCTCAATATGGTTGATTTATCCTTTCCCATCATATTTACCATATCTTTTTGTATTACATCTTCTCCTTTTTCACTTATAGCTTTCAACAGTTTAAATTGTTCACGGGTAATTTTTAACTTTGTTTCTGCTCGTTCTTTAAGGCATTTTTTTATAGCACGGAACATATCAGGTAGTTTATTTCCAAATGCCATATCTAAGGATGAATTCTGGTTTTTCATTTTTAAGCATTAAAAACGATGCAAAGATAAACAATATAGTTGGTGTATGCAACTATAATTTAAATGAATCGAAAATCAGTTTGGTTATTGGGGATAAAAACATTGTTAATCTTTTATGAAAAAGCAGACTTTGTAGTAATATAGAGAAAGAAAAGATAATCCATTGACAATTGACCCATAAAGCAAACTGAGAAAAATTAAGTGATTTTTAAACAGCCTTCCATCTCCTCAATAAAATCAACTACTTCAGATAATCTGGAATGATTCTAAAGTTAAATAATTGGTCAGTTAAGTGTACCAGCCATAACTCCTCACCAATAACGGTGGGGAGTTTGTGTTTTATGCAAATTAAATAACAGAATATCTGACACATAGAAGATGATTGATGCTGTGATTGCGGTTGGATATTTTTTAAGAATAGAAGGATTTCATTGCTTTTCTCCAGATCGCAATTTTCCCCTGTCTGCCAAATTAATATCTGAATTTTGTAACTTTGCTGTATGGAAAAGATCGAAGACTTTTATCATAAGAAATTCGGCTGGCTGCCGGATAATCTCAAAAAGGATTTGGGGCATTTCAATGTTTTTAGTCTGAAACCCTTTGCCGGGAAGAATGCCAAACCAGTACCCTATAAACAAAGAGATTATTATAAAATTACCATTCTGGAAGGTAAAGCTGAAGTGCACTATGCGGATAAATCTATCCAGGTGCAAAAGCAAGCCCTGGCCTTTTCGAATCCCAGGATTCCTTACAAATGGGAGGGCCTTGAGAATATCACAGGAGGTTACTTCTGCATCTTTAATACGGAATTTTTCAGGCAGTTTGGCAGCCTTAACGATTATTCTGTATTCCAGCCGGGAGGTACCCATGTGTTTGAGTTAACGGAAGAACAGTTAAAGGTGGTTAATGACCACTTTAAAAGAATGATGGAGGAGATCGGCTCCAATTATGTTCACAAGTATGATGTTCTGCGAACCATTGTTCTTGAACTGTTGCATCTGGCAATGAAAATGCAGCCTTCGGTGGCCTTTGAAAAGCAGACAGGCAACGCCTCCCACCGCATATCAACCTTGTTTACCGAGCTGCTGGAACGCCAGTTCCCCATTGAAAACACCAGCCAGAGCGTCAGCCTGAAAACGGCCTCGGACTTTGCCAAACAGTTGAATGTGCATGTAAATTATCTGAACAGGGCCGTAAAAGAGATTACCGGGAAGACTACAACCGAAATCATAGGTGAGCGAATTTTACAGGAAGCCAGGGTGTTGTTGAAGCATTCCGATCTCGCAGTATCAGAGATTGCTTATAGCCTGGGCTATTCCGAACCCACCCACTTTAATAACTTTTTCAAAAAGCATCTTCACATGAGCCCGGTCCAGTTTCGCAAGGTTTGATTTGCGTAGGTATTGGTTTCTTTTGCGTTAGTCTCTGGTTTTTCTTTGATCTAATTTTGCATCCTTAATAATACAGTTATGGATACGAAAATTCAAAAACGAATACTCGGCAAAAGCGGTCTTGAGGTTTCTGCCCTTGGCCTTGGCTGCATGGGTTTAAGCTACGGATACGGCCCTGCCACCGACAGACAGGATGCCATCAAACTCATCCGGGGAGCCTTCGAAGCGGGCGTTACATTTTTTGACACGGCCGAAGCCTACGGGCCTTTTATCAATGAAGAAGTTCTGGGTGAGGCCGTTGCTCCTTTCCGTAATCAGGTTGTCATCGCTACTAAATTCGGCTTTGATGTAAATGCCTTTCCAGGACTCAACAGCCGCCCTGAGCATATCAGGATGGTGGCTGAGGAATCCTTGAAACGTCTTAAAACAGATGTGATTGACCTTTTCTACCAACACAGGGTCGATCCCAATATTCCGATTGAAGATGTTGCGGGTTCAGTAAAGGAGCTGATCCGGGAGGGAAAAGTGAAACATTTTGGTCTTTCTGAGGCGGGTGTTAAAACCATTCGCAGGGCGCATGCAGTGCAGTCGGTTACAGCCTTACAGAGCGAATACTCGCTTTTCTGGCGGGAGCCGGAGGCGGAGATCATACCTGTCCTTGAAGAACTCGGCATCGGCTTTGTCCCCTTCAGCCCGCTGGGAAAAGGATTCCTGACCGGAACGATCAGCGACAACACCACCTTCGATAAATCTGACTTCCGCAATACCGTACCCCGCTTTTCACCGGAAAACCGAAAAGCAAACCAGCCCCTTGTCAATTTGGTCATACAACTTGCAGCAAAAAAGAGGGTCACGCCAGCCCAGGTTGCCCTTGGCTGGCTGCTGGCGCAAAAACCCTGGATCGTACCCATCCCCGGCACCACAAAATTGGAGCGGTTGATTGAAAACCTCGGTGCCATTCATTTAACACTTACTACTGAAGAACAGACAGAGATTGAGGCTGCCTGTTCCAAAATCCAGGTTAAGGGTGACAGATACTCAGAAAGCAGTGCGAAACTGATTGACCGGTGATTCCAAATCCCACTGACATGAAGAATGTAATTGTCCTCGGTGCTGGCGGAAGCCTTGCTGAATATGTGATTGAGGAACTGAATAAACAAACCGATGTTCACCTGACGCTCTTTTTGCGAAACAAAAAGAGGTTAAAGCTCCCTGAAAATTCGGACTGGACGGTCATTGAAGGGGATGTTATGGACTATGCCACGTTGAAAAGTGCGGTGGAAGGACAGGATATTGTCTATGTAAACCTTGCCGGGAACCTGGAAGCGATGGGAAAGAACATCGTAAGAGCAATGAAAGAAACAGGAGTTAACAGGGTCATTGCAATCAGTTCAATCAGTATTTATGATGTTCCCCTGAGACAGGTCCTGATTCCCTACAGAAAACTTGCTGATGTGATTGAAGGGTCAGGCCTGGACTACACCATTTTGAGACCAGACTGGTTTACTGATTCAAATGAAGTGGATTATGCCATTACCCGCAAAGCTGAGCCGGAACAGGGAACAGCCGTTTCCAGAAAAAGCATAGCCACATTTATAGCAACAATCATTGAGAACCCTGGGTTGAATAAGAATGAAAACCTGGGAATAAGTAAACCTGAATAGATTCTTATGGATAGCAATAGTGAAAAAACCTCGATTAACATGACGGAAACGGCCATAAAGAACCACGAAGTGCTTTGGCCTGGATACAAATCGAAATTTAAAGAGACTGACCCGGAGCTGATTGAAATCTTCGACAATTTCGCTTTTGATGAAGTGATTAGTCATGATTCCATGGATATCAAGACCCGTGTGATGATGATTATGGCTGCGACAATCGGGTGCCAGGCGATGACGGAATATAAGATGATGATCAATGCGGCCCTGAATGTTGGGATATCCCCTGTTGAAATAAAAGAGGTTCTCTATCAGGCTGTACCCTATGTTGGCATTGCCAAAGTAATCGATTTTGTAACAGCCACAAACGAGATACTGTCAGATCGCCATATTCCACTTCCGCTGGCATCCCAATCCACCACCGGCAGGGAAACAAGAATGGAGAAGGGACTGGAAAAACAGAAAGAGATATTTGGCAGCGTCATTGATGAAATGTATAACAAGTCTCCAAAGGATTTGTTACATATCCAGCAATATCTATCGGCCAATTGTTTTGGCGATTATATCACACGTAAGGGGCTGGATGTGCAAATACGGGAAATAGTCACACTCTCGTTTCTCATTGCCCTCGGTGGCACGGAATCGCAAATTAAAGGGCATATCCGGGGCAATGCCAGCGTTGGAAATACAAGGCAGACGCTCATCAACCTGATGACTCACCTGTTGCCCTATGTGGGATATCCCCGCACCTTAAATGCGATACAGTGCTTAAATGAAGTATTACCCGAATAAAAACAATTAAACAATAACCATGGAAACCAAGAACATAAAAGCATTTGGAACAGAGGCAGCAGATAAGCCTTTACATTCAATGAATATAAACCGCAGGGAACTCCAACCCCACGATGTAGAGATGGAAATCCTCTACTGCGGTATTTGCCATTCAGATTTGCATCAAATAAAAAACGAGTTTGGAGGTGCTACATTCCCCATCGTTCCAGGTCATGAGATCGTTGGCAAAGTAACCAGGGTCGGGGAGCATGTTAAAAATTTCAAAACAGGCGATCTTGCCGCCATTGGGTGCATTGTAGATTCCTGTGGCAAATGTGAATACTGCGGGGATGGTCTGGAACAATTTTGCGATGAAGGAGTGACCTTTTCGTTCAATAGTCCTGACAAGTACCTGGGGGGCGTTACCTATGGCGGTTTTTCCGAAACGTATGTCTGCCATGAAAAATATATGCTTCATGTTCCGGAAACACTCGATCCGGCATCGGCTGCACCGCTGCTTTGTGCCGGAATTACCGTCTATTCCCCTTTGAAACACTGGAAGGCCGGCCCCGGAAAAATGGTCGGCATCCTTGGTATCGGTGGTTTAGGGCACCTGGCAATAAAAATAGCCAAAGCGATGGGAGCCCATGTAGTTGTATTTACTACTTCCCCTTCAAAAGTTGAAGATGCCAAACGCCTGGGAGCAGATGAAGCTGTATTATCCACGGACCCTGATCAAATGAAACAATATGTCCGTAAAATGCATCTCATCCTTGATACCGTTTCTGCCAAACACGATGTGAATACCTACCTTCATCTCCTGAAACCTGATGGCAGCGTGGTACTGGTGGGATTACCACCGGAGCCGCTTGCAGTAAATGCTTTCAGTGTGGTTTCGGGTCGCCACAGTTTTTCCGGTTCAAATATCGGTGGGATAGCTGAAACCCAGGAGATGCTGGACTTCTGTGCCGAACACAACATCACAGCCGATATTGAACTGATCAACATACAACAGGTCAACGAGGCTTTCGTCCGCCTGGAAAAGGGGGTTGTCCACTATCGGTTTGTTATTGACATGGCATCATTGAGGAATACTCAATAAAATCAACCACTTTCGCAAAATCGATGATGAACTGGCGGTTAGATATTTCGTCAGAGTAGTGTACGCATAAATGCGTCCAAATGGCTGTAAACTAACAACTTGCAGCCATTTTTGTTTTTATTCAGGACATTCGGCAGGACATCTTTTTTGTTTTGGTACCCTTTGAATGATGTTTGGCATCCCTTCATTTCGGTTAGTCACAGAGGATGAAAAATGTGACTAAAAAAGTTGAACCAACGATGATTTTCGCTATCTTTGTGATATGAAAGTTAAACCTGTCAATAAACCTTCCTTCGAAAAAATTTTCAGCAATGCAATTGCCTCAGCTAAATTGGAAGGTATCCGTTTTGATAGTAAGGCCAAGGCTTATATTAAAAAGGAAGCCATCAAGAATTTGAAAACAAATTCCCGATAATTTCTATCATTGCGGAATACTCCTTTTCATCTCCTTTGTTCAAAAAATCAACATACTTCTGATAATAGTCTTCCCTGAATTTATTTAAGTTAAGGGATGGATATCCAGCTCTACCAGCCATTAAATCTGCAAAGATCCTTGCAGTTCTCCCGTTGCCTTCCCGGAAAGGATGAATATGAATGAGTTCGCAATGTACATATTAGGGTTTTTCCAGACGGACCCTGAAATTCAGATCAGCCTTTCCTGAAGAAGGTCTTTCCACAATACAAACCCCTTCTGTTCATCTGAGTAATCATGAACAATGCGACTGAAATTCACTGGTCGCGATTCAAGAAACGATTGACGGCCATCATTGCGGATCATATTCAGTTGTTGGTCTATCACCTGCAATTGCTGGCGGAGTTCCTTCTTGTCTTTTTCAATATGCCAGACATAGGTCGCTTCTCTCGTGTCCAGCGTTTCCATTATCAGATGAAATTGTTCTTGCCCGGATAACAGAAAAACGAATGAAAATGGATTCAGGACAAAACGAAGTTTGAGAATATCACTTTCGTGCTTCTCTGCCAGATACCGGAGCTGCCGATAATGAATTGCATTTTTGTTTTTCAAAAGATCCTCCAGCAGTTGTTCGCCGGATTCATACAATGAAGATTTTGTATCCTCTTGGGATTGGAGTTGGTTTATATCCATTAAGTTCCCCTTGAATTTATTGGAACTACTGCCCAGTATGAATTTTGATACAAACCTGAACCGGGCAATATCAATAATCTCATTGTTTATTTTCTCCAGATCAGAAGATGTGGCCAATTGGGAAATCAATATTTTCTCCTGAAACTCAGCCTGGATAAGTATATTGACATTCTTTTTCTTCAGGATCTTTGAAAAATAGGATTTCAACACATCAAACTCCGGTCGAATCTGATCATTCTCAATTTCAAATTCAAGTTCCTGATTTAATTGTGTTACCTGGTATCGGAAGGCAATTGTTCCATATCTGAATTCAAGATCATCAATGGCAATGGTGATGGCCTCTTCAATTGAGAGTGTATTCCCTGTTGACAGAAAATCTGGCTCAGGGTCGTCAAATAAAGAAGCCTGTTTTTCAAGTTTTCTGTAATAGGTGTTTCTTTTAAGAAACAATTTATTCAGGTAGTCGATCTTATAGTCCCGGTAATCATAGATGACCGGGGCAATCTCAGATCTTTGTACTCTTCCAATATATTGTACCAACTTACCCTGAAAGGAAAATGGGTAGACAAGGAACAAACGATCTATGTTTTGAAGATCAATGCCTTCTCCAAAGAGTTGCCCTGTTGTGATTAATACCTGGAAACTACCGTCCTTCAGTATTTTCCATTTCATAGTTCTACTGCTTTCCGGGTCATCACCAGATAGGACAACAGTTTCGTACGCTTGTTTAAGATATTGGTTTAAGGAATCAAGGTGCTCTTTCCTTTCTGTTATGATCACTACCTTTTTGCCAGAGGTCAGCTCCGAGATCACATCCTTAAGAATTAGCTTGTTCCTTGCAGAGTCATGAACCAGGACCTTTGACAAGGTCTCGAATTTATCCGTTTTCGAATTGAAAGGAACATCGAGCTCGGTATTGCGGATGATGATTTTTGCAGTCTTCAGTGTTGAAACATCCGGAGCTTTTATTTCAGTAATAATCTCACCGAGATGGATGAAAATCAGTTTCCCATCGTTGTATTTCCGAAAAGGTGTAGCAGTTAACCCATAAAGATAAAAAGCGGATAGTTTCCCAATAGTGTTTCGATAGGATTCTGCCGGAATATGGTGGCATTCGTCAACGATGATCGTTCCGAATTTGTTTATTAAACTATTCTGATCTGTACTTTCAAGCATCCTGGATAAACTCTGGATAAGAGCTATCGTAATCTTCTTTCCAGCTTTACTTTTCCCCTGCCCGATACTTCCAATTTCATTTTTAGGAATACCAAGAAACGATTGAATCCTTTCAATCCATTGCTCGGCAAGCTGTTTCCTATGAACAATGATCAGGGCAGGCTGTTGCTTTTCAGCAATGATCTTCAGTCCGACAATGGTTTTCCCGGTTCCCGGTGGAGCAACGATAACTCCCATGTCTTTCTTTCCAGCTGCGGCTACTGCCAGTTTTTGGTGTTCCCTGAGCTGAACATCCATTGCGAAGGATACAAGCTCAACTTTTTTCCGTTGATCCGAAAAATCATATTCAATATTGTTCTCTTTGCAAAGGCGAAGCAGCCGGCCGGCCATGCCCTTTGGGATAAAAATAAAATCTTCTTTTTCTTCAATAAAATTGAAATACCTTTCCGAACCCCATGTATTTTTCCCAAGTTTCTTTTTGATAACATATTCACTGCTTGGAAAATTAAGCTCATCCTTTAGAAAGTTGATCAGAGGCAATGAAAGCCCGTTTCTTGATATTTTTATTGATTGCTCAAGTTCTATTCTGATTTTACCGGTTTCCGGTGTTGATTGATTTCTAAGGTCTTTCTGTAACCCTGTAGTTTTAAGAAATTGTTCATAAAGTTGATCGAGCAGCGTGACTGATGCTCTTTGAATACCTTGCAGGAAAGCCCATTGGTCTTGATAAGGCTCTAATGTATCAGGATTTACAAAGCAATTATTCCCTTTTTCCGCACAAAGTATATTTAAGGGTAGCGCAATCAGGTTGCCAAATCCCTTCCCGGACAAGGAATCCTGATTGGGGAAGAGCCTGTCGAAGCTTGAATTTTTATTAAAGCTTGAGAATAACCCAATTCTCTCCAGCAGTGTGATGATGATCTTTCTGCTTTTTGCCGCCGGGTAAGGTCTTTCAAAAAACAACCAAACATGACCTCCTTTTCCGGACCGGGACCGTTCCAGGTATGCAGGTAATCCCTGATCATGACAAAAGGTTAGAAATAATCTGCATTCCTCAATCCAATTGGCTTTATCAAAGTCAGCCGCAATGAACCAGGATGTATTATCTTTTAGTAAGGGATAGATACCAATGAAATGCTCTCCGTTGAGGTGTTTGGTAATTTGTTCATCTGAGAGCGCACGGGGCTGTTTGTCAGCATAATTCTGGATCGTTCCCCCTTTCATTTTATGTAACCGGTATTGATAGGGGTCATAATCATATTGAGGGGAATAATTTGCCTTGCCTCCCTTTTCCCAGCGTTGGGCAAATATATCTTCCCTTCCGTGGAAAAGGGATTTGAATAAAGAAAGATTTCCAGGAAACATTATTGGCTATTAATTACTTTCCAATATCCACTCTTGGTGGGTCCAATACGTGCAATTTTACCTTGTTGCTTAAGTTTTGCAATATTCCATTCAATGCCTCTGCGACTAAGCCTCGTCTTAACTTGCATTTCTTTTACCGTAATTTTTGGATTTGTTTTTATTAAGGATAGGATTTCTCCACAGTTTCTTCCACAGTTTCTTCCACAGTTTCTTCCACAGTTCCACCTTCTGAATGAAGTTTGAAAAAGATAACCCTAAAGCTGACTCCTGGCTCCTTCCAATCAAATCCAATTTCTGGATACTTTTTCAATTCGTCTGCAATAAGTTTTAATCCATTGCCCCATTGTTCAATTATTCCCAAACGTTTGAAAACAGGTGCTAATATTTTATTGCGTATGCTGGATTGTCCGGATAACATATCGTTATAATCAACATTTGGGGGTAATTTCCCGGGGCTGGTTATTTCAATTTTATCATCAAATACGGCAACCTTAATATCCATTCCGTCCAAAGAATAATCACGATGAATCACTGCATTCCGAATTGCCTCACGAATTGCTATAACCGGATATTCCCACCGATCGTTACGGTATACGCCCGTATAGTCTACAGTTCCTTGTGAAATGTGGCGCAAAACAAATTGATATGCTTCTTCAGGTTGGGTAATAATACTGCCTTCGAAAGATTTCTGATCAATAAAATTACCTGGTTCTTTCCCTTTAAACCGGGCACATTCAATTTTGGCATATGGGAATAGGTTCCTTTTTATTTCATCCTCTGAGAGAAGAACTAAAGCATTGGTCGGATAAGATATTCCACAGTGTGATTTGATTAGTTCTAGCTTTTTTAAAACCGCCGCAGTCAACATCTCATCAGTTTTTTCAAGAAAATTTGCATCGAATAATAGAAAATCAAGAACGTCTGCAGATTTGTTATAAGATATTTCACTGTCAAAGGAGATGCTGTTTTGCTGACGTTTCAATTCAGCAATCATCTCAGGTGATGCTTGGCGATTGGAAGACCCAACACGAATAAAGGTTCCTTCTTCAAAGCCTTTATTCTTAATATAATATGGAGGATTGCTTCCCTTGAAAATTTGTACCTTGATGAGATGTTTACCTTCCAAATTTAAAAATGTGATTTCTGGAAGTATAATAGGATAACACTGATCATGAATGATGTTTGTAATCTTTTCTTCAATCCCAATTAGCTTTGTTTCATCCAATCCCATTATTTCCCTTGGATCGTCTTTAATACCAAGATAAAATTCTCCACCAGCATCATTTGCAAAAGCAATAATTGTTTTTGCCACATCGGCATTAGAAGGGAGCATTTCTTTAAATTCTAATCTCCTCCCTTCAGGTTGTTTGAGTATTTCCGAGATTCTATTCATGATTGTTTCTTTCTTAGCATAATATATTTGCTATACTTGTTTGTGTAACCAGAATAATATTTACCAAATTTATGAAAAGCAGTCTAAATAATTCATTCCCATTTGTATTAAAGGAAATGGAAGGAAATGATGACCAGCTTTTGAAAGTTTTACATCCCGATACTTTCCTGCAAATTCATAAAGATGACTTAATGCCATCTGGTGAATCTTTTGAATATAGACAGAATTGAACCTTATTTTCTTAGTCAATTTCTTCGAAAAGACCACTTCGGCTTTGATGAATCCTATCGTTTCTTGTTCGGAAGCTTTTAAAGGATCTGTAATCCTTATTTTATTTTTCAGAACATCACTCCCCATTTCATAATATTGGGGATCCTTTGATGTTTTCCTTTCCGGCGTCTCATATGGTCTCTTGTATGACATGTCAACTTGATCGATAAGGTTTATTAATAGCAAATTTATCTATTATTTCTTTTATTAGGTTATCTTAACTGGATGGTATCATATATCAGGCTCGACGGTTATGTTTTTAAGAATATTCCAATCGTTATCAATCTTTAATCCTTTGGTTCTGTGACTTTTAGTGCTCAATAATAGTGGATAGTATTTTATATCATACAGAAATTTTTTCATTGGCTTAACCAAATCAGATTGCTCCAATACGTTTTCCAATAAGAAGCCCAGGCGCTGAACAACTGAAGTAACATTGTATGATTTTGAACAATCCCGGAGTGCATTTGGTTTGATCTGTTCAGATAATTCCTGTAAAACGGTTGAGATTCTATTGAGACCTCCAACACGATCCTGGTAGAATACCAAATCTAAAGCCGTTAACTCTGGAGAAGAGATTTTCAGATATCCTGTTTCCGTTTTCTGATCAATGACAAAACGGTTGTTCCAGCTCTTTTTCTTACAAAAGCTAATTTTTATTGAACGATTAGAAAGAGGGCGAATAGTCGGAGGAACCGTGATTATGAAATATTCCTGAGGCTGTTGGTGTCCTGCCCCATAAAAAGATGCTGCATTGAGAAGACCTACGTAATAATCCCGGTCAATGAATTTCATTAGTTCCGGGATAAAGAATGACGGGGGTATGATCCCTGTTGCACTGTATTCCGGTGGAACAACGACATAAAATTCTTGTCGTACCTGAACAATTTTCTTTTTCTTTCTGAGCCGCTGAAGAGATTTTTTAATTGCCTCTGGTGAGAATTGATATTGGTTTCTAAGCTCCCTCAAAGTAAAGGAATACCTTCCATTTGAGCGAAGTCCATCAATGAATTCTTCTAAATAATTATAAAGCAGCATTTTGTTTGTTTCTTGAGTGATCGGGCGCGAAAGGGGTCACATTGTATCCCCTTTCGCGCTCATAAACTTAATCAACATTTTAATAAAATTGATTAATACACAACAATTTTTTAACTATTTTACTGACGTGGACAAATCGGTTAACCTGACCAACGAAGATCAAATTGCAAAATGGCAAAAGAATTTACGATTGGACGACTTTAGATTTACGAATAAATTGTAAAATTGACGATTTACGATTTATTAAAAAATCAAATATCATTTTACAAAAGGTCAGAGGTTACGGGTTTTCTCCACCAGATTACTAAATCTTTCTATTATTATCTTTTTCAATGCTGCTTTAAAATCATTGTTAAGAAAGCTTATATCAATAAACTTCATCCAGGCATCTTTCGCATTGTCCATTTTCCTGAATATGTTGTCCTGTTGTTTTTGATCTAATTGCAGGGTAGTGAAAGCGGCAATGAAATCTTTGCGGGTTATTTTTTTCTTTTTTGCATTCAATGTCAGGGCAAGGTCTTCTTTATCAGCCGGATTAACCAGGGCTGTTGAAACCATGTCGTAGGCCGGGGAGAGTGCATATCCGAGGCCGGGAGTTTTCAATAAAGAAAAGTTTTTCAGGTGCATATCTGCATTGCCTGTGAGGAATGAGAATAGGACCTGTTCAAAGAAGTTTACCACATCGAGTCCCGGATTCCGGGAATATTTCAGAATGGCTTTGGCTACCTGTTCGTACGAACCGTGATATTTATCTTCCGTTAATCGTTCTGTAAGCTGGCACATATCTTCCATGTGCAGTTTGCTTGTTTTATCCCGGTCGATCCTTTTCGTAATGTAGGCAAGCCCTCCAGACTGAAGACGGATGAGGCTGTGGGGAACAACCCCGATCTTTGCAAGACTTGCGAGGTGCATTGTCAGATCTTCGACTTCAGGCAACTGCGGATAGTGGCTGGTTTGTGGTTTCAGAATGTAACCGCCCCATAGTCCAACGATGGTGAATCTCTTAGGTCCCCGGGGATTTTCCGGAGATTGCAGATGTAACGAGAGCTTAGCCTGAACACCTGTTACAGCTACCTGGCTTTGCACAATCTTCAACGCAAGTTTCCCTATTTGTTCTTCTGTGTATGGCAGCTCAGGAGGATCGGGCTGACCGAAAATTTTCCTGCGGCACCCGGGGTGAAAATCAACTTCCTTTTCCTGCAGGGGCTGATAACAAAATAAACATCGTTTCATTTCTGTTCCTCTTTTACTTCATGAACACTGACTGCCCCAATACAATCTTTGCAACAGGACAGAAGCAACCCCATCCTGTCGCGGGGATTCAATTTCCAGTTATTTGCAGCAATATCAAGCAACCATCCTTCAGGGATCAGACCATCGAAGAAAGGAAAAAGAACCTTTGCTGAATAAGGTGCCTCCCGTAACGGGAGGGTGAGACTGACTGGTTCCGGGTCCCGTGATTTGAGCCAGGCAGGATCGTAAATGAAATGATACCCGTTTTCATCCTGGGTTAGCCAACCGGCAGTATGCTCATTTATTTTGACTTCTGCTTTACTCATTTCTTAATCTCTTTTGACAATTCAATATCACTCCCAAATCCCTCAAATTTTCCTGGTTCAGGCTGCAGATTATACTCGCGAGCCATTTCGACGGGACCAAGCTGATATCCGAATAGTTTAAGAACATGGTTAACCTTATCCATCCTCAGGGTTTGTTTACCTTGTTCCATTTCCCGGATAAACCGAAGTCCAACACCAGCTTTGTCTGCGAGGTCGGGCTGAGTCAGGTTTGCCTGATGTCTCTTTTCTTTAATAAAGTCTTTTAGTTCCATATAGTGCACCCTTTAGGGTACAAATATAGTAAACATTTTTAAAAATGCACCCTTTCGGGTATTATTTTGTTGGATTTGTATTAATAGTACCCGAAAGGGTATAAATACGTGACGCGTGACGCGTGACCCGATAAGGAGTGGTGAACTGGTGGCGTGGTGACGTGGTGAAGGGGTTTGAATATCGAATATTGATCAACAACAAAATTTACGATTGGACGACTTTAGATTTACGAATGAATTATCAGATTGACGATTTACGAGTTAAATAAAAGATCAAATATCAATTTATAAGTGGTCAGAGGGCTGGTTTTTCCAGGAAGATGAAGTGAAACCACTTATCGCGAAGCATTAAGTTTTCAATGTTATTGCATTAGAGAATTCTACTCATGCAATGACAGTCATATAATTTTAAGGAAAATATCGATAAATTTCTTTTCGGTGCAATGCTCTGATAAAAATCACAGAGTTGCCTGAAACCTTTATTCCCAGGCGATAATCGCCCAACCTGATTCTATAATAATGAGTCTCTCCTATGATCTTCTTTAGTGAAACGACCTGTTTTAATGAATCCGCATTTTGAACTTGATCTATACAATCAGCAATATGATTTCTAAGACGATTATCTTGGATCCTATTTATATCTTTAACAAAGCTTTTATCGATCTTAACGATCATTTTTTACGGAGAGATTTAACAACCTGTATGGTATCGACATATTCCCCAGTTTCACCATTTTTGATAGCTTTAAGCAAAGCAATATCCTCGATCTCTGCAATTTTGAGCTTTCGTGTTTTAAGGCCAAATTTCCGGGCAATTCCTGCAATCAGCCTCATTTCTGCTTTTTTATCCCCGATAAGAATTAAGGTTTCCATTAGTATAAGAATTTGAACGGTTCAAATTTACAAAAAAATACGGTCACCGAAGACAAGTGCAAAGTGCAAAATAAGTCACAAAGTCATAGAGTAAGCAAGCGCGAAGTGCGAAAGAATTTACGATTGGACGATTTTAGTGTATACAAATACAAATTTGCAATAACTCAAAGAAACACATAATTCTTAACTTATTAATATTCAGCAGATTAAAAATTTGTTTCTTAAGAGATTTACGAATGAAGTGTCAGATTGACGATTTACGATTGAAATATGAAATCTGAGATCAAAATTTGAAGTTTTTTGAAGGGTCGAATATTGATCGACAAGTTTGATCGTTTTGGATTGGCAGAACGTGGAAGAACGCGTCATAATTACCATAGGGGCTTGAAAACCGGGGTATTTTGAATTATCCGGAAAATTATTATCTTACATTTGCCTCATGTCAGGTAGAAATCAGATCCTTATCCAGGTCGTAAGAGTAAAATAAAAGGTCGCTTACGAATTACGAAGAATGCAGTATAAACTAAAATCATAAGCCAATGGCAATCATAGAAAATCCTTTATCACCAAAAGACCGGAAGAATATGGGTAATATCGAGTATTATGTCAGATATGGAAAATATATCATCCGGTCGAAACCATTACCAGGCGAGTGTTGTAAGACGCCGGGACAGAAGATGACAATTGAAGGGGTTAAACTGTTCGCATCTTTATACAGACAGATACGCGACAATATCAAACTTGCTTATGCAGGATTGGAGGGAGGCATTTCTGCTTACCGTCATGTTCTCATGTTAAACAACAATAAATGTTTTATAGGAGATTCGGCTTCCATCGATCCGCGTTTATTTGTGTTGTGCAATAATGATGGCTCGTTTGTGAACAATGTTGTTCTCAGTTCCACTTCTGCAGATACAATTACGGGTACTTTTAACAGCAATGCTCAAAATGCCGAGGAGGAGGAGGATCCTGTCAGGGCCTATGGTTTTCATGCTGATAGTTATAAAATCTGGCAATTTGAACAGTCGGCCATCCGTAAATCGGGCAGGATTGAGCTTTCACATCCTGATATGTCAACGCATGATATTGCTGTTTACTTTGAATGTCTTGACAGGGTCAGCCTTGTTGACGGCGAGCCTATGTACGTTATCAAGAATGTAGGGAACATCGTGACGCGTGACGCGAAAGAATGTGGTGAACTGGTGATGTGGTGAAGGGTTTTGAATATCGAATATTGAACAACGAAGTTTGAAGTATGAACAATTAAAAACATAAAGTCATGGCAATTGTAGAGAATCCTTTAATAGGTAAAACCAGAGGTGGTCTGGACAAACCGGTTAACCTGACCATCTAAGGCCGAAGGAAATTGACCATCTCATTAGTTGACAATTTTAATAGAAATACACCAAATAGCTTGCATATGTACATAACTTATCATATATTTGTCTAAACTAACTAATTTAAATATTTGATCTATGAAAAAAGGAACATTTACTCTTTGTATTTTCTTATTCCTGTTCATTGGATTGAATGGGAATTATGCGCAAACTACAAAACGTCATTCGGGCTCAATCCCTTTTAAATCTCCCGGTAGTCCATTGTATGGATTAGACGTTAATCTTTATGATGATCTGAACCAGGATCAACGACAAGCAGGGTTATCAATAGCTTTCAATGGTTGGATTTATGCTTGCTATACATTAAGCGCTGGTGGGTTTGTAGTTGTTAAATCCGCTGATAATGGTGTGACCTGGGATGGATGGGAGAGTGTATTCTGGAATAACTATTTCTTTCCAAAATTAGATATTGTTGTCACGGGAACAACGGAATCTGATTTAAAGGTATGGGTCGCTTATACTTGTTATGATCTGAGTGATAGTACAAATTGGTTCGCTGGATATGAAAATCTGGATGGAGATCTTAACACCCTCGGATATGCCGACCTGGATAATTTTACTTCTACCTTTGGTTTTTATGACATTGCCATCGCTTCCGATTACCGAAACCCGGGTGTGAACTGTAATCCCTTCAGCATCGGGATATTATATTCCAAGTATGGAAGTCCTACCGACAGTGTGATTTTTTATTGTTCCACCGATGGAGGAGCGAACTTTAACAATCGAAAGATAGTAAGTACTACCTCCTACTTCTTTAATAAAGTTGCTATATCCTATGGAAAAGGCCAGGCACAGTCCAACGGCAGGTATTTCGCAGCCTGGGAACTGAAGCAACATCATTCCGATTGGGATGGTAATATTTATACATCTTTTACAGATCCATACACTTATTCGGATTTTACTCCTCAGGTAAATCTTGACTCCATTGCAGGTGACGTCGGACTAGCCCGAAACCCTGCTATTTCTACCCAATTTAGCAGTGTCAATAATAATGCCGGTGGTATGACCGAGGTTGTTCTTTACGATTTGGATTATTTTGGCGATGGCTCAGATTTTGACCTGGCGGGATTGTATAATTTACAAGCTGTGATCTCTACAAATTGGGTCACGTTTAAGATTGATGGTAGTAGTGACATTACTATTCAGTCAGATATAAATTTTAGTCCTACCAATAATAATTTCCTATGTACTTATTTTGACTCGACACTTCAGACACTTCCATATGTTTGGGAAAATTTCAATATGCCTGGTCCCAGTAATTGGAATGTCGGCAGCAATGGATATAATGACAATCCGGGATTAACAGCCCCTTATCCGAAGGTAGAGATAAATCCTGCTCTTAGTCAGACTGCATATGTTTGGATCCAGGATCGGTCGAATGGAAATGGTGAAGCTCTGTTTGATGCACAATATAGTACCAATGATGGGGTAAAAGAAAATTCTAAGGACAATATAGTAACTCTTGTCGGTGTCCGTCCGAATCCATGCAATGAATCTACCTCCATACGATTTGAGCTTAAGCAACCTGAAAATGTTACAATTACATTGTATGATATTTACGGGAAAACAGAACAGATCATTACTGACAAAACATACATTGCAGGGAATTTTGATGAGAAGGTCGACGTATCTGAATTGGCAGCCGGAAGTTATTATTTTACGTTTAAGGCTGGTGATTTCCTTTCTTCAGGGAAGATCATAGTAATCAGGTAGAAATCTGATAAAGTCAGTAAGATATGGGGAAAGGCGTAATTTTCGTTTCTTTCCCCATGTTTATTACAATGTATTCATAAGCCAGATAGATCAAGTACGGTTCGGTCCTCTATTTCATTATAATGAACTTTTTAGAATAAACTCCGTTTTCGGTTTGCAATTGCAGGAAATAAATTCCTTCCGAAAGATTATCAACCTTTACCCTGAAAGTCTGGTCCCCGTTCGGATTAACTGTCATAACCTGCTGTCCTTGCGTGTTCATGATCCTGATCTGATTGAAATTACCGTCAAATGCAGTAAGGTCAATCATAAGAATGTCCTTTGCCGGATTGGGAAAGATCTTTATTGCATCCGATGTCTGGTCATTTATTCCAAGTTGATTCCTGGTGACAGTCAGTGACAGGTTATATGTTCCTGTCTCCCCTGTGAATCTTGCCGATACAAGAAAATAAATTGTTCCGCCTGATTGAGAAACAACACTATTCGGCATAGGGCCATCAAATGTATTGGTAAAGGTGACTCCCATATCCGTGGAAACGGAGCAAATAGCATCCACAGTATAGGTCTGGGCAGGCCCACCGGGGTTTAGTAAATCGTACAACATGGCATCAACCTTGTAACTGTAACCAGGCGGTAAAACCAATTTATAATAATCATAATCAGGTGTTGGAGAATTTGCGATATTGGCATTAAGCGTATTAATGGTGGTTGTGTTATCTGTGAATGTGACCGGCAGGTTTGATGCTGTTTGCAGGGAATTATTGGGTTCCCAGGGATCAGGACCATATGGAGCCTGCTGAACTGTGACATGTACAGGATTAAGATAATTGGTTGAACCGGTTAATTGCCATGACTGGCCTGTGCCATCCGGCAGGTATTGCATGGCCAGAAGGTATGTTCCGGGATCGCACGCAAGATCTGTCGTGGCAAAGTTCAAACCATTGGTATGGCTCCCTGCAGCCAGGTTCTGACCAGTTAGCTGACCGATGGTAGCAACGGCATATCCATCAAGATCATACAGGGAGACATCGTAGGTTCCGGTAAAGTTAGTTGTGCCTGTATTCGTAACATCAAGTTGGACTGATGCAGCCTCTCCCTGGACCATAGTGAAACCCGGAGTTAATACCATGCTTGAATACAACTCCAGGGTATTGGCATGATGCACTGTCATTGTTACCAAATTTGTATAGCCATTTGTATCAGATACCTTTATCCAGAAGTTGTCGTTGGTATCGGCATAAAAAATCCCAATGGTATAACTCCCGGGAAGCATAGTCAGCAATCCGGTGTTGGAAAATGTAACACCACCAGTAAAATTTTCGCCTGCAGGAAGTGATACCCCTGAAATAACCTGAACATAATCAACAAAGGTATTGTTTGCATCAAATATTGCGGCACACAAATAACCGTTGAAATCCGTAGTGGTATAGTTAGCGATATTGGTTTGTACGGTGAAAGCCTGACCATATTCTATATCTGAGGGTGAGGGTGTAACAAAATCATACAGATCAAGGGTGGAAGACTGACCTCCGCCACTATTTGGGCCCTGAATTCCTATGACACATTGCTGACCGCTATTAAAACCACCGGTACCGCCACCTGTACCAAGGCCTTCAGGGTTTAATGCATCGACATCAAAAAACCCATCATATTGTCCTGACCAGCCCCAGTTAAAATGGAAAAAATCATTTGCATCATACCCGTCACAATCAAAACAGTGACCACCACCACTTCCAAAACCTGCATAAAGTACCGGACGTCCTGCATCAAGTTCCGTTTTTAATAAATTTTGCCAATCCGATTTATTGGGATAATCTGTCCGGACTTTCCCAACGACATTCGGGTACCCAAAATAAGTTTTCAGTGCATATTCGGCGCAGGCCTGGACAGGACTTTGGGAGGAGACGACATAGGCTGAACTTCCGCCTGTTTCTGCAATGCCATAGGTCATCTCGACACTCACCCCGCAATGATACATCAGCGTTGCGACTGCAGTATTTGGCCCGGTAACGGAAAGAGGCATATTCGCCCAATCATAGGTTGTATTGCCGAAATCTGCCGACTGGACTCCATATTTAGGATCACTGTATGAATGAAAGCCTGCTCCATTGGTGGGCGCACTCCAGAATTTCATGATCTGGGCCATGCCTGTTGCGACACATCCGGTTACGGTAAATTCATTTGCTGTATTATCATAAGGACACATGGCGTTGTAGTTGGGCAACTGATCCCAGGTGGTTTGTTCGAGCGGATTCACGGTTTTTACAGATCCGTATGACATGTAGGAACCTGAACCTGTTTTCAGTGACTCCCAATGGGATTTGATTTCTTCTGTTGCCTGCATCTTTTTAGCTCTCGCTTCCTCAATCTGCTCCTTGTATCCATTTAACCACCAGGACACATCAGGAGCTATATTGTTTACATTAAATCCTGATTCATCAGAGTAGGCCAGCACCGGAGCCACATTATCTTCAGCCGATACGACAACAAAGCCATGGGAAGAATTAACATTAAAAACATAGAAGCATGCTCCTCCTACTCCTGAACCGGAGTTATCCTTGTTATTTGATTGGGCGGTATAAGCCAGCTCAAGGCTGGAAACACTCTTTAGCTTCTTCGAGTTAATCCGTTTTGCTAAGAAGTTCTGCCCGACAATCCTTGCTGTTTTCTCATCAATTTGTTTCCCATAAGTAAGATTAAAAAAAACAAGAGATAAGATAATTAATGTAAAAAACCGTTTCATATTTGTTGATTTTTAGATATCGGTTTATATTATTTTTTCAGCAATCCAGGTATTCATGCGAATATCTGCAATGCAACCAATCTACTATAGTTATAGTATTTCGGATTTAATAACAAAAATACAAGTAATATGGCGGATTGGTGCCGGAGAATGCAAAAATTAATTGTTTTTATTGAATCTTGACATTATGTGGACAAATCGGTTAGATTGACAACCAAGGCCGAAGTACATTGACCACTTTAAATAAATTATTATCAAACTAATACGATGGTCATGATTGACCGGCAAAAGGTGGGCAGAGAGTTGGTTTTTCCAGTTAAAAAGGAAAAGAATCGATCGCATATAATGGAACGTTGACCAGCCAGCTTTCTTTCCGGTAATCGGACATTGAGGTTCTGACAGAAATTGCCGGATTGAACTTTTCATAAAAGGACTTCAGGCTTTTTGCTTTGAGGTTTTCCTCTGCTTTTACTTCAATCGGAATGACACGATCGTTATTTTGGATTACAAAATCCAGTTCTCCCCTGGAGGTATCGGATGACCAGTAGAAAACCTGGACGAATGGCCGGGTTTTAAGATGCTGCAAGACAAACTGCTCAGCGAGGGCTCCTTTGAACTCACTGAATATCGAATTTCCCTTGAGGATAGTCTGTTTGGTCAAGCCTCCGATGGCAGACAGCAGACCGACATCGAGGATATATAGTTTAAAAGCCGAAGTATCCTGGTATGCAACCAACGGAACGGCAGCTTTGGAAATGCGCTGAATTTTATGCACCAGTCCGTAATCTGTCAACCAAGCCAGTGCAAGTTCGAACTCTTTTGCTCTACCTCCCTGTTTAACGACACCATAGATGAACTTTTTGTTCTCTTTTGATAACTGGGAAGGAATTGATTGCCACAACATTTTTATTCGGGGAACAAGCTCCGCGGGTGCATGTTTTGAAAAATCATGTTCATAAGCTGATAAAATGCTATTCTGGATGGTCCTAACCCGGTCAAAATCATTTTCACTGATGAAAGAGCTTACGGCTTCGGGCATGCCCCCGATAAAATAATAATGACGGAGATGGCCGATCAGTTTTGCTTTGAAGTTCGTGATCAACGGCCAGTCATTCCTTTCCAGCAGTTCATATAGCTGTTGCTGACCCTGGGCCAATAAAAATTCGTTGAAAGACATGGGGAAGAGGGTCAGAAAATCAACCTTTCCGACAGGAAACGATGTTTTCTGACGCAAGGTGATCCCGAGCAGGGAGCCGGCAGCGACGATATGATACTGCGGAGCATTCTCGCAAAAATACTTAAGGGAGGTGATCCCCCTTTCAGCTTCCTGGATCTCATCAAGAATGACCAATGTATTTTCGGGATGTATCCTAACCCCGGTTTCGATTTGAAAGGCTGTGATCAACCTGCTTATATCAAAATTTTCCATGAAAATTGATTTCAGGGAATCTGAAGATTCGAAATTGATATAAGCAACCTGTTCATATTCTCTTCTGCCGAATTCTTTAATGAGCCAGGTTTTACCCACCTGCCTGGCTCCCTGGATGATTAATGGCTTTCTGCTCTTTGATTTTTTCCACTTCGATAACGATGCTAATGCAAACCGTTCCATACGACTATTTTGTGCAAATATACAGAATAACGCACGAATTAATGTAACAAATTACATTTTATTGCACGAAAACATGATCGAAAGAAGATCAAATAGCAAGAAGGTAAAATGGCAAAATGGCAAAAAAAATTCTTACATTTGTTTTATCTATTGGTACGATTCTAATAGTCGACCATATTTCTCTTATAACAACCAAATAAATTGGGTACAAAAATGTTTCTTGCGCGTTACGAGAAACAGATTTATGCTATCAGAATATATTCACTGAAAAAATCAACAAGCAACATCTATGAAAAACAGAACTTTAGGCAAAGATGGGCCCATGGTATCCGCAATAGGTCTGGGCTGCATGGGCATGTTAGAATTTTATGGGAAGGGTGATGATATTGAATCTATCGCCACTATCCATCGTGCAATTGAGCTTGGGATCAATTTTCTTGACACTGCCGTCAGGCAGGATTTTTGAATTCCGATCGCGTTTAACCAGTTTCCAAATAAGAGGATTTTTTCATGAATGCAAAAATGCTTTATGCAAAACTTGATAAAGACTTTGGCATTGAAAGTTTGAAGGATGACTGGAGTTTTATGGGATTCAATGAATATATTTCTCCATCCTTTGCGAAACGTTACATGGGAATTGTTCTTGACAACACTGTGGAAGTGAAGGAAGTTTATACTGCTACAATGCCGGATACGGATATTCTCGATAAATTAATTCATACCGGGAAAACCGATCTATTGTTGTTTTCACACCATGCCATGGGATATGACCCGACAATTAAAGGGTTTCCTTTTTACGATTTACCTGAAGACTATCTTTCAAAGCTCAAACAACAGCGTATTTCCTTTTATGTGCTCCATGCTCCTCTTGATAAAAACGGGGAGTATTCAACTTCTGTCAGCCTTGCTAAAAATTTACTTCTCGAGATAATCGATGAGTTCTGCGAATACGATGGTGTCAAGTGCGGCGTAGTTTGTAAAACAGAACTAAAGACCGCGACCAAACTTGCAGAATATGTTTGTTCCATCGTTGGCCATGAAGTAAGACTAATCAAAAATGGAGATGATGTAATTCACGATGGCCGGGTTGCGATTGCTGCAGGAGGAGGAAGCGTTGGGTTTGCAGCGAAAGAATTATCCGAACGGGGAATCAATATGTATATTACGGGATGCACCAGAGCCGTTTTATCTGTTGAGTCTATCGTGGAATTCCATAGGATCATCAAAGAGAGTAAAATAAATGTTATTGGAGCGACCCATTACAGTACTGAAAAATATGCCTGCATGGCGATGGTTGGCTATTTTGAAAAGCTTGGAATTAAGGCTGAGTTTGTTGAGGGGAGATTTTATTTAGAGGATCTGTAAGGAAGATGGCAAGATGGCAAAAAATCGTGACGCGTAACGCGTGACGCGTGACACGAAAGAATGGTGAATAGTGAATGGTGAGGGGTGAAGGGATTAAAGGGCTCAAGATTTTGAGCCCCTACGAGATTCTGAAGGACATAATTGGTGATTATTCAGTACATTTGTTATCGATATGGCTGACGATAGAAGAAATAGTAGTTCAGGGTTCATTCTTTTTTTCCTGATGTTTGTCCTTTTTTCTTTCATTCATGAGGAAAAAGAGAGGCAGATTACAAGAACTACACCACACTCATCTGTTATCTCTGTCAGCAATAGTTCAGACCTTCAGGGAATTACCGGCCTAACGATTTCCACTCCGCGGATAGTTTCTTACAGGACTGACAATCTCCATGTGAAATTTTCATTTCCGGGTTGCACATCAGGCAGAGAGTTCATTTTTAACAATGTTGTTTCCAGTCTTTACAGCTCTTGTCAATTTCATTTTACCGAACCAGTCATACCTTTAATGTTCCTGCGGAAAGTTCCTGAGCAGGGACAAAGAGATGATATCCCATTAGTTTCATAGTTAATCCCACTTTTAATTTTTTAACCGCAGCATGAAAACGTGCGGCTAATCATTTTATTAAATGAATGTAAATTTATGATTATGAAAACATTGAGATATATTTTAATGGGAATCATGGTAATGACTATCCTTCCCTTTTGCAATTCACAAATACCGGTAAAAAAAAAGCAAGTTATCACCTTGCAAAGTGTACCAACAAATGCTTCAACTCAACTTTTGACTGAGTCGAAAGAGATCCTGTTACGAAGATTAGCATTCATGAATGTCAGGGATGTTCTGATCACCCAGAATAATGCAAAATATGAATTGGTCATAACAACCGGGGATAGCATTTCCAATGCGACTTTGTCAGACATTCTTCTAATCCAAGGGTATGTTAGTTTTAAGGCGGACACCGTCCTGGCTTTAACTAAGGAAAACCTTTTGGAGGCGCATGCAGATCTTGACAATCCTGAATACCCCACATTGTGTATCACATTTAAGGAAAATAAGCGGAAGGTATGGGAGGACCTGACTATCCGGAATATGAATAAACCGGTTGCGTTTGTGGTGGACGACAAAGTTTATTCTACTCCACGGATAATGGATAAAATTTCGCATGGAAAGATTTCATTGACGGGTAGTGGCTTTTCAAAGACTGAGGTCAGGAAATTAGCCGCTATCATTTCAAGTGGGCCAGTGCCGTTGAAATTTACTATTGTGAGTAAAAGTTAACGAAAGTGATTGTTTCAAAAAAATCCTCATCAGAAATGGTGGGGATTTTTTTCTTAGAAGGGTAACGGGTTGGGGTGATTACTCAAAATCGGTGAGTGGTGAATAAAAAAATGGCAAGATGGCAAAATGGCAAGATGGCAAAAAATCGTGACGCGTGACAGAATCAATTACGAATTACGAAAGCCGAATTAAATTATTCAATTACGAATCAGGAATAAAGGGTGAAGAGTGAAGGGATTTGAATACTCGAATAACGATCAACGAAGTTTGAAGTCAGAACGGGGTTGTTGTGGGAACGGGCGGATCGTATGAGATATCCACGTATTCCTGATCCCCATGACTTCCTATCTTCAGGAGGATTGACTGGTAGGGCCTGAATTCAACCGGGAGTTTAAGTTCGCGACCGTTTACATTAAAGGTCAGGTTCCTTTGAGTTGTTTCCGAAGATAATGATTGGCCGTACTTCAGGGGAAGATGGAGGTCCATCGAGCGGGGGTTGGCCATGAAAAAATAATAGTCATCCCCGTTTTTCCTGCACCAGAAATCAGGAATGCTGTCTCCCTTCACTAATGGTCTTATGCCTGTCTTACCCGGGAAATCACGGCTTACGTTCTTTATGCCTGTCAGTTCGGCAAGAAGTTTGTTGAATTCCGGTGATTTATTCTTCCCCGGTTGTCGCGGGATCTGTTTGAGGCAGACCTGTAGTCCGTTCCCGGCAAACCTTACGATCGTTTTAAGGGCATCGAGGTCGATGTATGTAGCATCAATGTACAGGACTGAAAAAGATTCATCCCCGCAAACAAGCTTATTATCCTTAACTGAGGCATTCTTCAGAAAGTCTCCGCTGATCCAGATGGGGTTATATCCCCTGAGTTCAGCAGGAGGCACGGTTCTTCTCATCTCATATTCTCCCCATGCCCAGGGCTGCTGGGTATCGGGTTCTTTCATCAATCCTGTTTCCCAGCTATCCTCCACGGGCAGGTAAATGGCGACATCCGAAAAGGTTACTCCCTTTTCATATAGCCGCAAACCTTCGTCATATAGCTGTTGAAGGCAGGAATATCCTTTGCCAGGTTTCCCTTTCTCCCTACATGCACTGAGGCATAGAACATGATGGTGTCGATGCCCACCGGGTTAAAGGGCATGCCATGCCAGATGACCTGGTTCACCCCGTTAGCGAAAAGTGCATCGGCAACCAGCTTAAGGTCGGCAACCTGCTCCTTCCCCCTGAGCCTGAAATCCATCTTCTTCTTTATCCGGATCATACTTGGGGAACCCGTAAGTGCATGTGAAGGTTTCGGAAGAAACTTCCTTCTTCGACGCCAGGCAGGCAGCCGAAGCCACTATCCTTGCATAGGGCGGTTCGTAAAGCATTGCTTCAGTCTCCGGGACATCCACCGAAGCATAGGCTGAGATCAGATCGACAGGGGCGCCGGCGCATTGTACGCGGGAGAAGGTTCCCAGCCTGCGGCATTCCGCAGCGAAAGGCCTGTAGAACCTGTTCATGTCACGTATTCAGAGACCAGTTTCATGTAATCGTAGCGCTCGCCGGAATTCGCCCGGGAATATATGCTGTCCATGTACGGTTCGATGTCATACCCGTATGTCTTTTTGAAAACCTCGCCGAAACCTGTTGTCCAGATCCTTGTGGTCTCAACTTCCCACGAATCGCAGAAGAGACCCGATACAGACTCCTTTCAGCGCAGGGGCCAGGGCGTTTCCCATCCGTTCGCGTACCTGCTGAACGCCCCCTGATCCATATGGTTGATGATATAACCTTTTTTGGGGTATTCCCAGGAAACCACGGCATAGGTCCATTTGAGAGCTGTCGTTCTTTTCATGCCAGGTCTGGGTGGCATCTTCCCTTTTAACCTTCGTATCTCCGAAAGGCCACCCGGTACCGAAAGTAAAATCACAGCTCAGGCCAAGACTGTCGGCATAATGCTTTGCATAAGCCACGATAACCGACCACTCAGGGCTGAGCCATTCCTGCCTGGGGAGGTAGTTGGTGTCGAGGGGTTCGCCGTAAAACCGTTTCCGGTTCAGCGGATAGACCCAGGCGATCTCGACACCCCCGAAACCGTTCTTCTTCACCCAGTCAAGGTTATACCTGACGTCTTCCTCCTTTGATGCTCCTTGCAAACCACCACCAGCGGGTCAGTGGTTTTGATGAAGCGTAATGAATTTTACCTTCCCCGGCCCTTCCGCAGCCGGCAAAAAGCAGTCCGCACAGCAGGACCGCGAGGATAATTTTGATGTGTCTCATGTGACAAATATAGGGGGAAATTCGTAACGCGTAACGCGTGACGCGTGACGCGTGACTCGAAAAATTGCAAAATGGTAAGATATCTGTTAAATTTGAGGGGTCGATATTTGCGGATTTTTCAGCTTATTAAATTCTTCGTTTATGAAACTATCACTTCCACCAAAAACTATTTTGCTTCCTTCTCCGGTGATCATCATTGGAACTTACGGTGCCGATGGCAAGCCTAATATGATGAATGCCGCCTGGGGTGGAATCGTATCAAGCAAACCTCCTTGTATCAGTGTGTCTATCAGGGAGGCGACGCTTAGTTACCACAACATACAGCAAACTGAGGCATTCACAATTAACATTCCCTCTGAAAAGCATCTTAAAGAGGCTGATTTCGTCGGCATAGTTTCCGGAAAAGAATACGACAAATTCAAAGTGACCGGGCTTACCCCGGAAAAGAGCGAGCTGGTCAATGCCCCAATCGTCAATGAATTTCCCTATTCCCTTGAATGCAAACTTGTAAGGCGGGTCGATCTTGGCTCACATACGATGTTCATTGGAGAAATTGTCGGAATGGTTGCTGATAGCGAGGTTCTGAATTCCAAACAACTTCCGGACATTGAAAAAGTGAAACCAATGTTGTTCTCATTCGGGAATATGGGGTATTATACGACCGGAAACAGACTTGGTGATTCGTTTTCCGTTGGAAACGAATTGAAACATAAATGATTACAAAATCAACAAGGTGAGGCGGTCAGAGGTTCAGTTTTTTGTTATGGGGCTGCTGTTGTCGCAAACCGGGGGACAAGCGTTGGTATTTTGCGAAGTGAAGCTGTAAATTGTATTGTTCACAGCATCAGTGCCACGGTACTGGCAGAGCGGATAAAAGATACTTCCTTACGGCACCAATGTTATAGCCGCTTATCCAAATTTTACAACCTGAATAAATTATACAACCAGGCAACACATTACAAATTATTGCAGAGCGACCTGCTGAGAAAATCAAAACCTGTCGATTCGGTCGCCCTGATGTGGACAATGTACGACCTGCAGGTTATTAATAACTATTTATTGCCTGCATGTATTTTGCTTTGGCTATCTGGTAATTGCATTTTGATTCGGTGAGAGTGTTCAGAGCACCCTGGTAGACCGATTGGGCTTCGAGAAGATCGGACATGCCGTTTATGCCTGCATCGAAATTATCTTTAGTGACCTTCAGGTTTTCTCTTGCCTGTTCCACTGATTTTTTGGCATTTCCTATCGAAAAGTAATTTTGATTCAGCTCATTTTGTACCTGTGTGATCTGCAGGGTCAGTAATTCCGACGTTTCATTAAGCTTGTTATTGGCATTATCGATCCTTGCCCTACTCTGTCTAAGTTTATATGACCCGCCCCACCAGTCGCTGATGGGGATATTCAGGGTGCCAAACGCTATTCCCATTTCATTGGTTTTATCCATTAGATCGGTATAGACGGCGGCGACCCCGACAGCCACCTGGGGAAGATACTCACCCAGGACCATTCTCTTCTGCAGTTCCTCTGCCTTTACAGCTTTTTGAAGTATCTTATATTCATTCCTGTTTTTCACTGCCTCATCGGGATTGACAAAGAGTTTTAAAGGATCAATGATAACAGGAATTGTATCAATCAACACAAGAGCACTGTCATACGGTATTCCTATATGCTGGCAAAGTGCCTTCTTGCTTAGTGCGATGCCATCTGTCAGTTTTAACCTGTTCACTTCCAGCTCATTTTGTTTGAGTTGTATCTTCAGAAGGTCATTTCTTTGAATCACGCCGGCCTTCAGGGAGACAGATACGTCACGATTCAGATTATCCAGTAGTTTACGGTAACTATCCAGCGTTACAAGTTTTTCATTCAACGCCAGGATGCTCCAGTAAAGTTCCTCCGTTCTGACCAATACTTCCATCTCTGTCATTGCCTTCTTCTCGCGGCTTATCTCATAGCCGGTTTTAGCCAGTTCATTGCCATTGTAGAGCCTGCCGCCTGTGAATACCGGCTGCAAAGCCATCGCATAACCGAAGTTCAAATAATCAATCAGGTTAAGTGTCATCCCGGGGAAGTAGGTAAATTGGGTGGGGTTTATCAGGTGGGCCGGATTACCGTCGTAAACCGGAAGATTCATTTGAGGAATTGTGCTCTTGATCAGGTAATCACTCATCCTGACTGCACTAAACCCGGCAGTAACTTTAGGAAAATAGTTGGTAAAGGCGTTTTTCTTTACTTCTTCCGATTGCAGAACCTCACTTGCCGCTGCTTTAATACTGTAATTGTTCCGGATTGCCAGGGTTTTGCATGTTTCAAGACTTAATCGTGTCTGCACATTCCCTTCCGGTGCAGATGGCATGTTGTGCTGGTCAGCTGAGTTTGGCTGTGCACAAAGTACTGCCGGATATAACAGCAGAATACATATCAGTTTTTTCATCATTTTTTATCATTGAGTTTCCAGTAGAGAACAGGGAGGATAGTAATTGTCATGAGAAGCAGGCAGAGCCCCCCTGCAAATATCACGATGCCAACAGGAGCCCAAAACGAGCTTCCTTCGATGATCATGGGAACAACCCCGGCAGATGCAGCAGCCGAAGTCAAAAAGATGGGTATCATCCTTCGCTTGCCTGCATCGTAAGCGGCATCTTTTGGAGCCCAGCCATCGATCCTAAGCCGTTGTTCAGCATGCTGGAATATCAGGATCGCGTTCCTTACTGTCAGGCCAAATAACCCAATGATCCCCAGTGCCGCCGTAATTCCAACTGTCAACCCTGAAAGCCAGAGTCCAAATACCGCACCGAACATAAACAAGGTCAGGGTAAACAATGAAATAAATGTTAGTCTAAACTTTCCATATGTGAATAAGAAGAAAAAGAAAATAATGACAAATGCTGCAATAATAGCGTAGATAATTGTCCTCATGTCTTCGTTGTCATATTCCGGTTCACCCCCGATCTGGTATTTTATTCCAGCAGGCAGGGCAGGTATTATTTCTTTGTCAATTATTTCCCGGATAACCGAGAGTGGTTTTGAATCTATCACTCCGCGTTTCGTGTCGGCAGTCACAGTAATGGTGCGCACGCCATTCCGGTGCACTATGGTATTTTCACACCATACGGGTGTAACCGTTGCTATCTGGCGCAAGGGTATGCTAAGGGTCGGAATGAAGGTTGAAATGTAAGTCCCCGAAAGGTCTTCCAGGGTTGCCTTGCCATGTTTTTCGCCGGTCTTGAGGACGATCGGAATATTGTCGTTGTTCTCGGTCAAATAACCCATCGTAAAACCATCCGTTATCAATGCAATGTTCGCCGAGATAATGGCTCGTGAAGCGCCCACCTGCGATGAAGCGACCGGGTCGAGGGCTACATCCATAACTGGAAGCTGTTGTCCCCAATCGGTATGGATATTTGTCAATCCGGGCCTCTCCCGCATTTTCGACATCAGAAGATCTGCCGCCTTTTTCAATTCTCCCACATCTTCCCCATAGAATCGGAATTCAAACGAAGAAAATTGCTGAAAGTCGATCTGCTTGAATTTTATATACGCATTGGGGAAATGGTGGGCATAAAGATTTGCATACTTATCCAGCATAGCCTCCGTCTCACCGGGGGAGCCTGTATTGACAATGAATTGTGCATAGTTATCGGCAGGCATGTGAGGCGCATAAGCAATATGAAACCGGGGTGAGGACATGCCCGTAAACTGGGTGATGGATCTGACCCGTTTATCTTTCGCGAGTATTATCCTCATTGAATCAGCAACTCTTGCTGTCTGTATCAACGGGGTTCCGTCGGTCAGATTGATTTCCACTGCAAACTGATCGCGTTCTGCAACAGGATGCATCCTGAATTTGATATGAGGCATAATAAACAGTGTGGCCACCAGGGATAAAACACCAATTGATACCGTAAGCCATGGATGACGGAAGTTCCAGTCGAGCAGTCTTAAATAAACATCGTGGACTTTTTCCGTAACCCTCTTTTTTTCCGGCTCATCTGTATCCTTCGCAGAGGATTTGATAAGAGCGACCTCGAGAATAGGTACTAAAGTAACAGCCAGGATAAGCGATACCATCAGATTTATGGTAAAAGTAAAAGGGAAGAAATGTAAGAATTCCTCCATCTGGCCGGTAAACAGTATTAAGAGCGGGTAGAAGATCACGCAGATGCACGTTGTTGCAAGGAACATGGGCAAAAAATACTCATGAGCGCTTTCAAGTGCTGCATCCCAGGGTGTATACCCGTTTTTAATGTAATGAATATATCCGTCGATAATAACTATTGAATTATCCACAGTCATACCAAGTACCACTATCAGTGCAGCAAAAGTCACTGTATTCAGGGGTATTCCGAAAAGGAACATTATACCGACGGAGATGAAGGTATTTAGCGGGATAACAATAGCAGCTACCAGTGCTGAACGTAACGGGAATAGAATAAGTACAACAAGGATGACCACTACAATGGCCATTAACAGATCGCGAAGGAACGACCATACAGAGCCACTTACTACATCTGCCTGGTTAGTAATACAGTCCACTGTTACATCCTGTGGCAGGCCGGACTGTTTAAATCCGGAGATCACCTCTTTGACATCCTTGCCGAATTTCATTATATTGAAGCCTTCCCGCATCTCGATAGACATCACCAGGCAACGGTTGCCATTATAAGATATAAATTTTTTCCCGTCGGGATATTCCCTGTTTACATTGGCTACGTCTTTGACACGTATCATATTCCCGCCGCCGTCGCTGAATAAGATCTGGTCTTCGACTTCCTTAACCCCCGGATAGTTAGAAACCAGATGAACAGGAACAATGGCCTCGTCGTTTTTTATAGATCCCCCCGGGGCAATGGATTGGGCAAAAAACTGAGCAGTCAGCATCTTGTCGCTGATCCCGTATGAGGATAGTTTGTCACGGTCGACGGACACCGTTATCTGTTCCTTCTGTTCCCCATACAACCGGATATTGGAAACCGATTCGATACGGCGTAGGCGGTCCGACAGTTCATCGGTGTATTCCTTCAGTTCTTTATACGAACGTTTTTCCGATCCTATTGCCAGCAACATTGAGGAGACATCACCAAAATCGTCCTGGACCACGAGTGCCAGAACACCTTGGGGGAGTGTCATTTTCAGCGTGGTGAGCCCATGTCTGATTTTCGACCATACTTCGTCTTTATTATTAACATTGTCGTTGAGTTCGACCATGGCATAACAGATCCCGTTCTGCGAAAAAGTTGTTGTGTGGCTGCGTTTTACTTCGGGATAACCGAACAGGAACTTCTCGAGGGGTTCAGCGAGTTGTTTTTCAACCTCTCCCGAAGTTGCACCCGGATATATACCAACAATAATCGCCTGCCGGATAGTGTATCCGGGAAATTCCTGTTTGGGCATGATCACAAGTGCGAGTATGCCTAAAGCAACCAACAGACCCGTAATCAGATAAACAATTGCGGGATGCTTCATCGCCCATTCTATGATACTATATTTGTGTTTCATTTTACGTTGATTTTACCGCCTTCACTCACTTTCTGATACCCCTCTGTAATGACTTGGTCGCCGGAGGAAAGGCCACTTACCACGACCACACGGTTCCCTTTTGCCATGCCGGTGGTTATACTTATCCGTTTCGCTGTTCCCCTGTTATCGCACCAAACGAACTTCTGACCCCCGGATGTCGTTTGAACCACATTGATTGGTACGGTAATCTCCCGGGACGCATTGCCGGCGCTGATCCTGACTTTGCAGACCATCCCCGGAAGCAGTTCCTGTTTTGGGTTAGGGATTATAATATGTGCAGGATAGGTGTGCGAAATCATATTAGCAGATACGCTTTTTTCAATCCCGGTTGCGTGAAACACTTTATTACCAAGTGCCTCGACGGTAATTTCCGACTTACAATCGGCCGGGATCCGGGATATTTCGTTCTCTGGCACTGAAATGGCTGCCTTTATGGAACTGATGTCCAAAACCGTAAGAACTGTTTTCCCGACGATGGCACTCTCACCTGTTTCGGTCATTTTTTTGCCGACCACACCACTGACCGGAGAATACAGAGTGCAATTCTGCAAATTCTTCTTCGCAATGTTGTACGAGGATTGGGCCTGTTGAAGTTTGGTTTCAATTTCGACCATCTGTACCTCTGGCAGACTTCCTTTGTCATAAATGGATTTGATACGGCTGTAAGCGTCCTGCGCCTGTTTCAGGGTGGCCTCGGCGGCATCGAGCAGACCCTGTGCCGAAGTAGGGTCGAGTTTGGCAAGCAACTGCCTTGCTGACACGAAATCACCTTCCTGGACATATATTCTTTCAATTGTACCCAACGTCGGGAAACTAAGTGCAGTAGAAGAGTTTTCTTCTATACTGCCGACGTAATCCAGCGTGCCTGTGTCATCTGATCCGGTTACCGTTTCGATTGTGACATTCACGGCTGAATCGTCATCTTTGGGCTTTGTCTCGTACGAGCAGCTATAAAGCACGGCGATTGACATTGCAAGTGCCGCTGCGGCTGATCTATAAAAATTGTTTTTCATTCTCATTAAGTTGGATTTATCAATTTTAAGCCTTCTCCGAAAAGTTTTTTTAATCGCAAAGACACTAAAGCGCTAAGATTCGCTAAAAAATATCTAATTGGATTTTAATCTTTTGCATCATTGTGTCTTAGCCATATTATTTTAAAAATAAGTTTTTGGAGGTGCTATAATTTTCAAAGTGCAAAATTCGCTAATAAGAACACAATAAAAAGTTCTATTGAACTGAAGTATTATTCTATTAGTCGGATAATGCGGCCATTATGCACCAATTATCATGAAATAATTATTACATTTGTCGCATTATTAATTTCTACTCATTTATGGAAGACAAAAACCTGAACATTTTTTCACTGGAATCGTTGGGCAAAATGGATTTACTACCTGAAGAGAGTGTCAAGTCATTTTACCGCGAATGTTTTTTTGCCCGCGTTGATTCGCTCCTGGACGAAAAAATCAATATTCTGAGAGATCCCTGCCGGATCAATGCATATATCGCTTTACTGTGCACGGAAGGAAGTGTTGAGATCAACTCCAACCTGAAACACTATAATATCGAAAAGAATACTCTGTATGTGAGCATGCCCAAGGATATTATTCAACTTTGTGAGTGGAACGGATGCAAATTATATGTTACCTCCTTTAACGATGATTTTTTTCGTACCACAACCAATGATTACAACACCTTGCTATCGGTATTTATCGGGATCCAGCAGCATCCCTGCGTCCAGCTTACTCAACAGGAAGTAAGTTGTATTGAAGAAACATTCCTCTCGCTGATGAATGATCTTAAGACATTTGAAGGAAAGAATTACTATAACGAGATAACGATGAGTTACATCAATCTTGTTATCTATAAAGCCTGTTCCTTCATCAATCATTCGCTGGAGCTTCAGTCCGGAAATGGAGAAACGGTGAATAAACGCAATGATGAGTACTTCAATAAATTCATGACACTGCTCAGCCAGTATTTCAAGCGCGAGCGCACAATTGAGTTTTATGCCTCAAAGCTTTTCATAACGCCCAAGTATATGACCTCGTTAATTAAGAAAACAAGCGGAAGATCTGCTATGGAGTGGATTAACGAATATGTGGTTATGGAAGCGAAGCATTTGCTGCGACATTCCGACATGAGTATCCAGGGTATTTCGGAATACCTGAATTTTTCAAACCAGTCTTTTTTTGCCCAGTATTTTAAAAGGTTTACCGGCTGTTCTCCGTCGGAATACAGAACACGGCCGCTATGAGGAAGACAAATGCGAAGTGTAAGGGTCAAACCTGCCACCAAAATTCAACAGGAACTAAAAGCAATTGAGATTTTTAGAATTAACAGCCTGAACGAAGATTCTAAAGTCAGAAATTTGGTTAGGTAAGTGCAAAGTGACTACTTTTGCCGCGCGGAACATTGCCCGGGATATTCATCCTGTTCAGAGAGAATTTCTTTGATGGAAGGGCGGCTGTTATCGTCTTCGTTTGAATATTATAAGATACGACCATGGAACAAAATTCTATTTTCAGGAATTTCTTCAGGGAAATCATCCGGGTAACACTCCCCAAGTCTGTACGGGTTGACGGGAGTATCATCGCCTCGCAGGCCAGCAGCCTGATCGGGCCCGAGATAAGAAACCACAAATCCTATCTTAAATCAGCTGATGAAGAAGCAAAACGATTAATGAACCATTGTGAGGGTAGTGCAAAAAGCCGGATCCTCGATGTAGGATGCGGCCTGGGCCGGCTGCCAATAGGAATCCTAAGAATTTTCGGGGAGACAGATTATACCGGTGTAGACATTGATAAAACCTCTATCGCATGGTGTAATCGTTTTATCCGGAAATATCATCCGATGTTCAACTTCCATTACCTGAATATCTATAATGAGCGGTACAATAAAAAAGGGATAAAAATTGACGGGGACTTCCGGTTTGAATTTCCTGACAACAGTAAAGACATCATTTATCTGTTTTCCGTCTTTTCTCATACTACGGAAGATGATATGAGAATTTACCTGAGGGAGTTCAGCCGGATACTGGATCCAGGCGGTTACGTTTTTTTCACCACATTTGTTGAGGAGAACGTCCCGGATATTACTTACAATCCTGAAGGTTACCACGTAAGGTGTTCAGGCCCCTTGCATATTGTCCGTTATGAAAAATCTTTCCTGTTTTCAATTGTCGGGGAGTATGGATTTGAAGTGGTCAGGTTCGACTATGCAAGGGAATTTGACAGTCAAAGCGGCATCTACCTGAGAAAAAAAACAGACACAATTCCCTCCAGAGCCGAATAAAGATCAATAAAGTATTCATTTTTCTTTATTGCAAAGTATATTGCATCAGCATTGTTTCGGTTGGTGGCATATAGGCAGGTCTAAAATTTTTAGTTATTCACGATCATTTTTCGTGACTCAATCATTCCATCTGCCTGAAGCTGATAGGTATAAACTCCCGATGTCAATCCTGAGGCATTAAAATTTACTGTATGTTCTCCTTGCGACTGGTCACAATCAAGGAGGGTTTTAACTTCACGGCCTGTAAAATCAATGATTTTCAAGATGACATGTGCTTTTTCCGGCAGTTTCCATGAAATAGCTGTGCTTGCCATAACCGGGTTCGGATAATTTTGTTTCAGCAACAACCTATCCGGTAACCCGGAAATTTCGTTCACTGAGCTTATCATGTCCGACAATGGACGGCGCCATATTTCTTCACCGACTGTAAGTGCATAGAGGGTATCGTTACCGATTTTAAGATCTTCAACTCCATCATAAGGAATGGCAAGGCCTTCAGATTGCCAATCGGCACCATTATCCGTTGAGAGCAAGACCCCCAGATCATCCATAGTTCCGGCAAAGAGATTCGTGGAGGTTTTTTCTTTCCCGGTGGGATAAATAGCAAGAGAATAAACGCCATCACTTGTAAACTGGTTACTCGGTAAAGTCCATGTGTTGCCGTTGTTGGTTGAAAGAAACACTCCGCCCCCAGTGCCGTAAACGGCACCAAAGAGATTACTCCCGTTAACGACAAGATTTGTAACAAGAGCTCCGGTGGACAAGCCTGAATTGATGGCTGTCCAGCTGGTATCACCGATGACCGAACGAAAGACACCGTTGCTTTGAGTACTTGCATAAAGATAGCTTGCGCCGGCGGCAACCGAACAAACCCTGCTATTACAAAAAGCAGAACCGATCCTTGACCAGTTTGCACCGTAGTTTGTTGAAACAAATACCTCCCCATAGTTAGTGCCAGCATAGAAACTGGTTCCGTTGATAATAACCACATTGATCCAGGGGTCGGTGACACCATTCATAACAGCAGTCCAGTTTGTACCTTTGTCAGTCGAAAGAAAAATGCCACCCCCGTCGGAGTCAACTGCCAGGAGCCTGGTGCCGTCATAGGCAAGACAACCAATGTTAACAGCGTGATTATGGAGATTAGAAGTGACATCTGTCCAGGTGACACCATTATTGGTTGAATGAAAGACCTGTCCCTGTCCGTTGCCTTCAAAGAGATCGATACCGCTGACAGCGATGCATTGAATCTGGCCAGGAGGTGGTGTACTGGTTTGTACCCATTGAGCATTTACCGGGATTGTTGTGTTGGCCAAACAAAAAATCATAACAAGAAATCCAGAAATCTTTTTCATTTTTTTCTCCTTTCATGAAATAGTTAATGGTGTTCCTGATTAATAAATGTTTTTATATGATCGTCAATTGATTTTCTGGTCAGTGGTAAAAAACGCAAATCTATCCGTTACTCAATAAGAAGTTTTGTATAAAAGCAAATATACATTATTTTTAGCAAGGTTGCACTTGCCGGCTCTCTTGCCCACATAGTATTCAATATTTTATATAAAAGCATCGAAATCCAAGATCAAATTTTTCTTTTCCATCATCCCCTTTAATGTCACTAATTATGATTTTATTTATCCGGTCAGTCACGACTGTGGAAACCAGATCACCTGGAAGTTGATTACTTCCCACAAGCCTTCTGACAAATGTTGAAATGTCAAGGAAATAACCGAAATTATAAGAAGAGATTACCTCTTTGTTGTCTTCACCAATAGTAAGTTCGTTGCATTTTTTTAATTGATCATAAGAAACGGTATCTGTTTTTATTTTGCAGATTCCAATAGTCTTATTTTCAATAGATTTATGGCAAGAATTGGTCGACTTTGAATCAGTACTGGCGGAATTACTATAACGGACTTGCCCAAAACAAAATAAGGTTGACATGATCAATAACGCCTGGATAATGATTCTTTTTTTCATATTCAATGTTTAAATATTGTGATTAAGGTTCAACAGTCAGATCCAGTGAGGACAACCAGTGATCGCATTTTTGTGCAGCATTGGGTTTAGGTGCATGACAAGGCAGGTTTTGTTATTAAAGTTGATGTTGTATAACAAAAAGTTCGTCTCTAATTTAACGTATGCAATTTAGGAAGATATTTAGACAGTTGTTCACCTTTTCTTTTTTTCATTTAGCGTTAAAGAAATATGTGCAAAATAATTTGCACTTTGCACGATAGATTTGTGAATCTGCTGAATGTCCAATTTGTTTACGCCTAACTTATTCCGTGTTAAATTAAACTTAATAAATAGTTAAGTAATTTATTTCCTTCGAAGCGGTTGTACTTTTATGCTGTTAATATCACAAAGGTTAATAATCTTTCATTAAAAAAGGACAATTAAACATTCACACGTTATGAAAAAGCTTACAATCATCCTGGTATTTATAGCACTATGTGCTCAAACCTTTGCTATCCAGCAGGTCAGATGGGGCAGCACAGGCGATCCCCTGAACGGACTGACGATCACCTGGAGGAATACGGGTACACATGATTCAATCCGGTGGGGATACACTTCTTCCATGAGCAACGGAACGTTTGCAGGATTGATGCGGAACGGTTACGCTGACTACCTTTTTAACTACCTGTTCCCTTCCGTCACAGCCAATTCAACGATCTATTATAAACTTTTCGACTCCAATACCGGTTCGTGGGGCGCGCAGATGACATTCAGGACAGCTCCGCCTGTGGACACGAAAATATACTCATTTCTCGCACTGGGTGACAGCAGGACAAATATGACGCCATGGAGCCAGATTGCAAACCTCTGTAATTCGAAGCAACATGATTTTACAACATTTACCGGTGATCTCGTAGACGATGGAGCTAACAACAGCGAATGGGATGACTGGTTCAATAACGCTGTTCAGTACCTTCAAAATTCCCTTAACTATTATTGCATTGGCAATCATGATGCCTCTGATACTGCAACATTTGTAAACAACTTTACCCTGCCAATGGCTAATAACAGTAAGATGCATTATTCT
The DNA here is from genome assembly GCA_963800585.1 of uncultured Bacteroidales bacterium. GTDB lineage: Bacteria > Bacteroidota > Bacteroidia > Bacteroidales > FEN-979 > FEN-979. Next base: position 264,875 of record CAWDBP010000007.1, on the reverse strand, counting down.
TTTACTTACGGAAATGCAATTTTTATCTGCATGAATACAGAAGATATCACAACAACGGAATATGATTGGATGGTCAGTACTCTTCAGGCTAATCAATCCAAGACATGGAAAGTAGTGTTCTTCCACCGTCCCTTCTTTACCATTGGACCGCATGCCGGGGAAATGAATGCAGAGTTACCGACCTGGTGGGCTGCATTTGACACCTATGGCGTCGACCTGGTTGTAAACGGACATGACCATATGTACGAAAGGTCAAAGCCAATAAATTATACCCTTAGCCCCAATGCACCTGTCGCTCAATATGGCAGTGGTCCGGGTCAGGGAAGATGCGAAATTGTGGCCGGGGGAGCAGGAGCGCCACTCTATACAGGAACACCCGCCTGGTTCACTCAAACTTATCAAAGCGCTTATAATTTATGTAAACTATCCGTGAACGACTGTACACTCACCGACAGCACGTTCGATAATAATAACGCACTCATCGAAACATTTACACTTGATAAATGCAATGCAGGCATTGGAAATAACAGGCCGGCAACTAACCTGGTTTCTTGTGTGCCTAATCCTTCGAAGGGCAGATTTGTCCTGCATTACCAGTCCACACTGGACGGTGAAGTCGTGATCACCGTGACCGATCTGCTCGGCAAGATGGTGGAGCGGGAACAAGTACAAAAAGAACAGTTTGAACTTGAACATAAAATTGATCTGAGCAAACATTCAAAGGGCTTTTATATCGTTCAGGTTGAGCTGGGAGGTCAGAAGAACAGTGTTAAGATTGAGGTGAAATAACTGGTGAGAAGTGAAAGATGAGAAGAGTAAAATAATTAAGATTACCCAGGCAGGCAGGCGTTAATTGAATGTTCGAGTATTCAACCGGGTTTTAGGCCAAAGAAAAATCTATACCTTTGTGCAACCAAAACGGGAAAATTATGTCTTCTACATAAATAAAAATTGATATTTATCGTTATTTCATCCAAGTATACATAAAATAATCATTCATACCCTTTAAATGAATAATTAGCCAAATTAAAACCATATTGATATGAAAAAACTGTTTTACTTCCTGGTCTTCCTGCTGCCGGTTGTTGTTTGCGCTCAGCAACCATGGGAAAAACACTCACCAATGGTCCTTGCATGGCAGAATGTTGGAGATCCGGGGTTCTCGGCAGGATCTGTTTCTTATACTAGCCTTGCCTTTAACACTACCAACAGCAAGCTATACATTGCTTACAGTGATAATGGACATAGTAATAAAGCGACCGTAATGGAATTCACCTCCCCCCTCTGGGAAAATGTGGGATCAGCCGGTTTCTCGCATGGACGCGCCGACGGGACAAGTCTTGCCTTCGACACCACAGGAGCACTTTATGTAGCGTTTAAGGATTGGTCGCAATCAAGAAAAGCTTCAGTAATGACATACAATGGCTCTGATTGGGTGTATGTCGGCGATTCAGGGTTCTCAGCAGGTCCTGTTAATTATACAAGCCTGGCCTTCGGACCGTCAGGACAACCTTATGTTGCTTATTCTGATTCTGCACACAGTAGAAAAGTAACGGTAATGACGTATAATGGAACGAATTGGGTAATCGTTGGGAATGCAGGTTTCTCAGCAGGGGTTGCAAATTATATCACCCTGGGGTTCGGTCCGTCTGTTGAGCCATATGTAGGATACGAGGATATGACTCACGGGGGAAGAGCAAGCGTCATGAAATTCAACGATACGACCTGGGTTTATGTAGATACAGCAGGGTTCACAACAGGCACCGCTACATTTACCAGCTTGGTCTTCAGTCCGGCAGGAATGCCTTATATAGCATTTGAGGATAATGCAAATTCACAAAAGGTAACGGTCATGAGATTTGACCCTCCCCACTGGGCGGTTGTTGGAAATGCCGGATTCTCCGCAGGATCATCCATGTATGAAAGTCTTGCCTTTAGTTTTCGCGGTCAACCTTTTGTTGCATACAGGGATCAGGCAAATTCTGAAAAGGCATCGGTCATGAAATTTACGGGGACAGCCTGGGTATATGCCGGGGATTCGGCCTTCTCAAGATCTTCCGTTGATTATACAAGTTTAGCTATTGATCCGTTGGGTACTCCTTATGTGGGATATTCGGATAATAGTTACACAGGGGGCTCAACGGTCATGAAATATGATACGGTCTCCACCGCCGGGATCAATGACATAAAAGGATCAATGATGTTAGTTTATCCTAATCCTGCAACAGATAAGATAACGGTGGAAATATCCGATACTCAGAATGAAACCAGCCTGGCAATCGTCGATGCCCGTGGTCAGGAGCTGATCTTCCGGCAAATTACACAGCCCAAAACACAACTGGACATCTCAGGCCTGGCCGACGGGGTTTATTTTGTACGCCTGACCAATAACAAGACAGTTGAGGTAACGAAGATCATCAAGAAGACGTGGTGAACTGGTGAACTGGTGACGTGGTGATGTGGTGAGGTAAAAAAGTACATTTGATTTAGTCGGATGATATGAAACCGGATTTAATTTCATGCTGTCGTTTATCAATTGGTAACTTCCCTAATACTTTTACTTTTTTATAGAACTGAATAAAGTTGCCACCACAATGATCTAAAAGGCACTGGAATTCTTTTACCAGGGAATAGTACGTATTAATCGGAATAAAATATGCATTGTTGAGTTCAAATTCTTCACCATATATTTTTGGCAGAAGTACTCCCTTACAATTTCCGTTACACAGCGATAAGGTAAGTTTATGAAATATTGAATCCTTCTTATAGGATAAAGCAGATGAATCCAGATTGTCATGATAGATTTTATCTAATTCCGACCGGGCCCGAAGAATTTTTGAGACCATAGTGTCTTCGGCATTCCAAAATCTCCGGGCCTGAATTATCTGATCCTCTCTTCCAAGTGATCTTAACCACCTTAAAACTCCGGATCGTTCAACTGAAACTGCAAAACCTTCATTAAAACGCGAATCTCCCGAAACATAAATCTTTTGATGTGCCAACTCATGAAAAACAAGCGAAGCAAGCTGAATTGAATCCATTCGTAACTGGGAAGTCAGTACCGGATCATCATACCAGCCTAAAGTTGAATAGGCAATAAAGGGTCCAACAAAAACATCGAATCCCATATTTTTCATTTTATCTGCAAATTCAAAGGCATCGTTCTTCGCAAAATAGCCTTTGTATACAACACAACCCGCAATGGGGTAACACCACGTACAGGGTTCAAGAGAGAATTTTGGAGCACAGTAAACATTCCATCCGGGATACATTTCCTTTATTTGAGAAATGACGGTGTAACTGCCGTTATCAGGTAACCCTAATTCATTACTTGCATATGCACGAATCTGTAAAATCATACTCAACTTTTTTCGAGTATCAGGGTCCAGATGCTTTGTCTTAAGCATCTTTTGGATGGCCACTCTTGATAACATTATACGGAAGTGTCCTGAAATTGCCTGTCCCAGGTACCCTATTGTGGAGGGACCAACAATGGGAATGAATAGTAGTGATATAAAAAAAACAATAAAACCAGATATTACCAGCTTATTGTATCCTTTTTTTTTCATAATCCCTGGAGTAAATTATTTAAAAAGAAGGCAATAAGCAAAGTTAAACTTTATTACATGGATTTTAATCCGGTTTCTTTTAGAGTTAATATATTTTGGGTGAAATTCCCCATGGAAGGCCTTAAAAAAAATTCTCACCATTTCTGGTGGGGATTTTTGATGATAACTTATAATTAGCTAATAGAATTGTTCTATATTTGTCAGGCTCTTGAATAATCTATGATCTATGCTCCATAAACATTTATATTCTATAGGGTTGGTAATGTGCATGATAACCATAACAGGACTGACCGGATGCAAAAAAGTTAATGAAGCTCTCAACCAGAAACCTGTATGTGCATTCATCAACTACGTCGATCAGGTTCAGATCCTCAAAGAAGACAGTATCACCGTACAGGTCGCCGCATCTGATCCCGACGGATCAGTGCAATATGTTCGTTTTTATGTGGATAATAAACTGGTATACACCAGTTACAGCTCCCCCTATCAATATATGCTGAAGGATCTTCTTTTTGGACAACGGGTACTTAAGGTGATTGCCTACGATAATCTGAACGCTGCCTCCTCTCCTGCAACTTTATATATCAACGTCATTCCAAATAACAAAGTCTCCGTGTCAATGACAGCCATGCCTTCAGGAACAAATCTTCTCGTGGGCGACACAATCCTCTTTATCATCAATGCCGTGTCATCAGAAGGAAATATCAAAACTTCATTCATTTATATCGATGATTCCATTATCAAACAAACTTCAACACTGCCATTTTCCTACCTCTGGAAATACATTCCCCAGGGCACTCACACTGTTTATGCTGAGGCCATAGATGAAAAGAAGCATGAAGGTCAGTCTGAACCGGTGACTTACCAGGTCGGCCAGAATCAGGCGCCAACCATATCCATAAGCTTTGAAAACCACACTTCCGGTGTTCCATTCATGCCGGGCGACTATATCGGGATCACATGCAACGCCCAGGATCCTGAAGGCAGAATGGCGAAGGTGGAATACTATTTCAATAATGTACTTTATCAGACAGTGACAGGTACAGACAATTTCGACTACGGATTCAGCAATGTGCCCGGAGGTCATTATCAGCTCGTGGCGAAGGCTTATGATCAGGAGGGTGCAATCGGCGTTTCCAACACTCTGAGTATAGTGGTGAATCCGGGTGTATTCCACAACGGGGTGATCTCCGACATGACCTATTCCGAAGATGACCATGTCGTCTTTGCCGCAGATAAAACCAATAAAAGACTGCTTATTCTTGACCCGATCAATGGCATCATCAGCGATTCTGTGGAACTGCCTTATGCAAATCCTCTTGCCATCAGTTACTCCATGCAGGATAAGATTCTTTACATTGTTCATGAATTTGATGGTGTGGTAACAACATATAACAAACAGACACACCAGTTGTCGGAACTTAATTATTCAGGCACACTGAAAGGTAAAGATGTGGCCATCGACCCTATACATCGCCGGTTATATGTTCTTACCCAGACTAACTCGCTCGTAATTATCAATCCCGATAATGGCACGATCATCCAGCAGGGAATGCCGATCCTGGGTGAATATTTTTGTATTGATCCGCAGAACCAGTTGATATTCTCCGGAGGGGATTACAATGCCATGATCTATAAATATTCAGTGGCAAATGATGTCATCCAGCAACTTCAATCCGTAGAAGCCGGGGATAATGGTTATAAAATCAATATTAATCCTGCCGGAACCACAGTGGTACTTCCCTGCGGAGGAGGAAACGGAAATGGTGATGGCTATAAGATTTATGCTTATGATGCTACCAATCTGAATAATATAAAAGGCAAATGGGACATTGGATCCTACCCGACTTTTGCAATCTTTAGTCAGGATAATCAGCGGCTTTTTGCGCTGAACGGTTCCAATGAAGAGGTTGATGTCGAAAGTACATCTACTTACTCTCTTCTCAGTAAGCCGGACTTCCCCAAAGGTGACGATTCTCATTCAGTCATAACCCCGAATTACTCAGGATCAGTGCTGACTGCCTTTTCATATGATAGCTATAATAACAATCGATATGTCATATATTTCATCTCACTTTAGTAAAGTTCAGCGTTTCCATTTGCTTCTCATGGCCGGGATGTTTCTTATATTTTCTTCCGGATGCAAAAAGGAATCTTCTTCAGCAGCATACCAGAAACCCACGGTGAAGCTGATTGCCCCAATCGGAACAACTCATATTTATACTTCCGACTCTTTGTTAATAAAAGCCGAAGCATCCGATGCGGATGGATCGATTTCGTGTGTTTATTTTTACGTTGATAACAAATTAGTATTCACTGACTACAGTACCCCGTATGATTACTGGGCAAAAAATTTCTCAGCAGGAAATCATACGGTGGGTATTATCGCCGCTGATAATCATCAATTGCTTTCCAACCTTGCCAGCTCCTCGGTTGAGGTCATGTCCTTGGGAGTATTCAATGTTTGGCTGACTTATAGTCCGGGCAATGATTATTACAACATTCCCGAAGGCGACTCGATTGTTTTTGAAGCCATTGCCAGCTCCCCTTTCGGTCGCGTAACGGATGTAAAGCTATTCATGAATTCACAGCTTTTCGGTGAAGGAGCGAAAGACACATGTTTCTTCACCTGGAACCCCACTATAAAGGGGAATTGGGTCATTCAGGCAATTGCATATGATGAGAAAAATAATGTGGCAAAGTCGTCAGCCATGAACATGACCATAGCACAAAACCAGCCTCCAACTGCTTCTTTCTGGGAGCCTTTGCCAGATTATGTCATTTTTAATCCATGGGATAGTGTTGAATTCAGTATCGAGGCAAATGATCCCGAAAACCTGATGAAAAGGGTTGAGCTTTATGCCAATAATGTTTTGATAAAAACAATTACTTCTCCGGATCAAACCGGATTTTATGAGTTTGCATGGAAAAATATCCCACCAGGTTCATATGACATGGTCGCGAAAGCTATCGACAGACAGGGTGCGATTGGCGTTTCCCCGACATTGACTATCACCATCCAGAGCGGATTCAAAACAGATGGCGCAATCCCTGATATTATTTCCAGTGAGATGCCAAACCTGGTGTTCGCAATTAATTCGACAGACAAGAAATTACTGTTTTTAAATCCTGTTGATAAAATTCTTACAGGTTCAATTAACCTGCCATACAACCAACCGGTGGCTGTCGATTATTCGGCATCCGATAAGAAACTTTATGTCGTGTACCAGTTTGAAGGGAAAGTCACAATTTACAATAATGCCACACAGCAGTTATCCTGGTTTTCGTTTTCGCCAGATATTGGGGCCACCGATGTCAAGGTAGATGCAGTTAACCGGGTATTGTATGTTATTGGAACGAATGGTACTCTTTTTATGATAAACCAGGATAACGGATCAATCCTGAATACCATACCAACTTTTACCGGGGATCACCTTTCGATATTTGCTCCCGGCCATCTTCTTTTCTCTGAACAAACTTCAGGGAATTATGTTACTCTGTATAAATTTTCAATAGCAACCACTACACCTCAACTCCTGCAGCAAAAACAGGTGGGCTATAGTGCCTCCCAGGTGTTGGTCGACCCGACCGGCACCATCGTAGTAGTTCCGACCGGCAATTTTACCAAGTCCAATGAATATGTCTATGCCTATGATGTTACTAATCTGAATCATATTCTAGGACAATGGGATTTTGGAACATGGCCTCACCGGGTAGCCTTTAATCCGGATGGTCAGACACTCTCAGGAGTGAACAGTGACTATTATGACGACTACATCTATGTTAATGATGTGAATACATTCGCCACCAAGAATAAACTTTATTTCAGGAAAGGTACAGAGGATGGCATTGTCTCACCAAACAGCGATGGAACGAAACTTATAGGGATCACTAATAATGGGGCTACACCGCCTATATCTTATGTCTATTTTTATAATCAGTGATTCGGGATGCTGCTTGCAGGCAGGTATACAGTTTAAACGATGAATACTGAATCTCCTTCAGAATTTGAATTTATCACAATAACCAGTGACCAGGATTTTGCCATTGCCAAGGAGCTGTTCCTTGAATATGCCAGCACATTATCTTTCGATTTATGCTTTCAGAACTTTGACAAGGAACTTGAAGATATTAATGTAATGTACAAACCTCCGGATGGGGGGATAATCATTCTTAAAGAAAATATCACGAAGGATTTTATTGGTTGTGTTGGTATAAGAAGAATTGATCCGGATCACGCCGAATTAAAGCGAATGTACATCAGAGAACCTTATAGAGACATGGGGTTAGGGAGACAATTGTTGAACCATGCAATAAAACTAGCAACAAAATTGAAGTATAAAATCCTCAGGCTAGATACGATGCCTTCAATGGTTCAGGCTATTTCCCTTTATAAAAAGTATGGATTTAAGCAAATTGAAGCCTATCGCTATAATCCCGATATAAATGCCATCTATCTTGAATTATCACTTTGAAGATGGCGGTTCCTGAAAGTGAGTGTTATCATCGCGCATAGAAAGTGACTTCTGTAATAATTCCTTTGTAAACTTATAGCCAATCTCAAATATCTCATTTAGCTTATTAATGTCGAATGGGCCATATTTACTTAATTCTTTCGGCTCAATAAATAAAAAGCAACCATCAGATGAACGGTTTACCATTTCCCGGTAACTTAAATGTATAGCCCTGTCCAGGATTTCAAGAACGCTTTCCTTCTTTTTAAATACTTTTATTGGATTAACAGAAATACCTATTATTTCATTCTTATTATTTTTAAATGGTTCAACTGGTAAATTATTGGAAAGGCCTCCATCAACGTATGGAATACCATCAATGAGCAATGGTGGAAATAAAACAGGAATGGAACTGGAAGCAATGATGGCATCAATGATATTCCCGGTATTAAATATGTGCTGTCTGCCATTTGTAAAATTGGTTGCGGCAACATAAAGGGGGATTGGTAATTCTTCAAATTGTTTATAGGGTAAATTTTCCTGTATAAATATGCTTATTTTTTTCATTGATACCAGCCCCATTTTAAACCCATTCCATGAAAGCATCTTTAACTTTAACCTACCTATGAATATATCCTTAATTTCATCCGGCGAAAAACCACTGGCTAAAAAAGCACCTGCTATAGCACCCGCACTTGCGCCTGAAATTTTGGAAGGGTAAATACCCTGTTCCCGTAACGCTTTAACCGCGCCCAAGTGTGCAAAACCACGACAACCTCCGCCAGATAATACAAAGTATTTTTTTTTCATATCTCCATTAACAGAATGATCAGGACACCAGATAAGAATACAGCATTCAAATCGAATCTATTGTCCAAAGATAATTTTTTATCAAAAAGTTAGTATAAAATTATTGAAAATTTATTGATTATTTAGCATTAAGCAATGTTGATTTTTTCAAATTTGCATATCAAACATCCAATGAAAAAACTCATTCATCTCTCGGATCTTCATATTGGCTATCCTGGATGCTATAAAAGGCTGATAAGAATAAAAAAAAACTGATTGAGTCACTCACTCATCCGGAAGATTTCCTTATCATAATCACAGGTGACCTGATAGATAATGCTTTCAATCCCTTTTCTTATTACAGGGTGAAGTCATTCATCCACTCACTGGAAAGGACAGGGTTTACGGTTTTGATTGCCCCGGGTAATCATGATTATGGAACAGGTAGCTGGGGATTTGGGGTTTTTATTAAGATCTTTAAAAAGATTTATTATAAGAATCCTTCATTCTCTTTTCCCAAACTGGATATAATTGATAACAATGCATATATTGCGCTGGATTCAATGGCGGGTGTTTTAAAAGGACATATTACTTTCTTCGCACAAGGGAAGATTGGGAAATCACAACTTGATGATCTGAGAAAATTACTTTATTCTCCGGCAGTCATTGGTTGCAATTACATCATTATCTATCTGCACCATCACCCTATGGATTACCGGCCATTCATGCAACTCTTGGATTCAGAGGAACTCGGTGAGATCATTGTAAAAAAAGTGGATATATTGCTGTTTGGGCACTTTCATGAAAAAGAGGCAAATGGAGAGGTAAAGAATTTTCATGGGATCTGGGATATTCAGCGTTGCTATAATGCAGGATCATCAACCGGAAAGGACAATAAACAGGGCAAGATAATGATAATTGATCCAGTTGAAGAGCGACTATACGATCAGGTTATTAAACTTGATTAAGAGATCTTTTTTCTTTCTCTCACTTCACTTATGCAAACCCCAAAAAGCCATTGCGTCGGAAAAAAGCTGGCAGATTCCGAATAATGTCAGGAAAATAGCAGATTGCTATACAAGGATGCGCTGTAATTTTGGTACCAGGTTGTGCAGCCTCAGCAAATCCAAAGGTGATTTAATCACTTTGTCACCTGACTTTTAAAAACATTTTCTATATTTATCCATTCATTTTGAAAAACATCCAAAATTCATGGTTAATGTCAAGCAACCTTACTGCTTATCGAATTTCAATATTTAAACAATTGATACTCCGGTTATGTTTGTTTGTTATATTGTTTCTGTCCCACCAGGCCATGGGGCAATCAATCAGGAAGAGCAGTGATATCCAGGCATAGATGCATCGTGCTGGTACAGTCATTATTGTTGCCCCGCACCCTGACGATGAAGTGTTGGGTTTTGCGGGTGTAATCTATGATGCATTACGGATGGGTAAAACGGTAAAGGTGGTGCTCCTGACCAACGGTGAGGGATATGGATCTGCATGCTACTTCTGGAAGAACGGTCACCCGGCGGAAGATACCACTTACAAAGGTGCGGGTTGCTCACCGACAGACCTTGAGCAATTTGGTAAAGTGAGGGTTGAAGAATCAAAAAGTGCATTAAAGCAACTTGGTTTGAATTCTGAACACTTGATAATTCTCGGTTATCCTGATGGTTTTATTGGTGATATGTTGCGTTGCCCTGACAGTGTTTTCAAAAGTGTTACAGGGAATAATATTTCAGCTACAGGTAAGAAATTCACCGGAAAAAACCTCGTTGATGATCTCAAAACCATCTTTAAAACGTACAATAAGGAGATAGTCTTTACAACCCATATCAGGGATCAGCATGATGACCATCATGCACTTGCTGCCTTTATTCAGCAGGCTCGTTATGAGTTAGTCTCTGAAAATATCCTTATTCCGACTTATTGGAGTATTATTCACCCACCAGACCCTGAAGATAATAATTCATGGCTTTCACCTGTTTGTTCCTGGGAATTCCGGAAAGGTGAATATATGATATCACGGGAAAAACGTTATAGCCCTCTTCAGGTGCTCTGCCCCCCGGATGGAATGAAAGAAATTCCGGAAAAGTACTTTATTGATCCTGCATTATGGAATGCCAGGGATGGCAATAAAGCAATCATGCGTAAAGCCATTGATGAATATAAAACACAGTCAGGGTTGATTACGATCGGTGATACTTTGCCATATAAAGCATACCAGGGGTGGGTGGACCGCAATGGGTTTTTACTCAGTTTTGTAAAAATGAACCATTTATTCTGGGAGGCTCCATTTCCAATTGTTAAATCTATAGAAGAGGGCCCTTGCAGGTAAGATTCACATTGAAGTTCTATTGTTTGATCAACTTGCAGGTTAAACTAATATTGATGCTTGTCGCCCGGACAAGATAAATTCCATTGCTAAGATACAAATTCGGTTTACTTTGTGCTATCTTTACAGATGGATTAATTGAAAAAAGTAAATAACGACAGGTTAATTGTAGCAGCTATAAATGAGTAAGGCGGCAGATTAAAAGACGACACAACATTAGAAAACAGAAAGACAAAATGAAAAGATCAATACTAACAATTTCAATTGCAATAATTTTTATAAGTTGGAATCAGACAAATAAAACAACCAAAGACATAAATAAAATGGACAAACAAAAAACCGAAGCGAAAAACACAGCTTCAATTAAAGACACAACCCCTAAGGTAACGGGAATTGGGGGAATTTTCTTTTATTCTGACAATCTGAAAGAAACGAAAGAATGGTACACCAAAAATTTAGGTATTGAAATAAATGATTGGGGTTCTTCGAGTTTTGAATCCAGAATCGTTAACAGACCTGACGAGATAACATCTCTTCAATGGAAACCTTTTAAAAAAGGAGATGATTATTTTTCCCCATCCAAAAAGGATTTTATGATTAACTACCAGGTTCAGAATATTGAAGGACTTGTAAACAAGCTCAAAGAAAACGGAGTTACTATACTTGACAGTATTGTGACTTACGACTTTGGGAAATTTGTTCATATTATGGATACAGAAGGCAACAAAATAGAATTATGGGAACCCATAAACAAAGTGTCGACAAAAAAGGGTGAGAAGACTGCAAAGTAAAGTGCGAAGTATGTAACGAAAAACCCCACAGGTGAGCGGGGTTTTTATTGAAAGTTAATTAATGGGGATTTTGGCTGCATTTTTTGCAAGCCACTGGTCGAATGTCTGAAGCTCGTTGCCCTTACCCCCCCCCACCTTGCGCTCCGGTGGCTCCCAATTAGTCTAAATTAAATCAACTACCTCAGAAAGTTATTGATAAACGCAAGGTCAAATATTTTGCTGGAGAAGTAATTAGCTCAGGTTAGTTATTTTATCTTCTCCAGATTCACATCAACTGTGATTTCAATAGTGTTAGAAATATTGTTGGTGACAACTGAGGGAATTTTTATATTGTAGTCAGAGAGAAGGATGTTGAATCTGGCTCTACCAAGTATCTTCCCTTCTTTGACCTCAAAAGTGCCCTTGGCACTAACCTGTTTCGTTACACCATGAAGAGTGAGGTTACCCTGGACTCCAACTTCATAAGTCCCTTCTTTGCTGATGCTCAATTCACCGATGTTGATTACAATGCCGGCAAATGAAGCATTGGGGTATTTATCGGATTCAACATAGTTCTCGTTGAAATGTTCCTGCATTAGTGCTTTCTCGAATTCGAAGGATTTCATCAGTACCCTGAAAACAAAATCACCGTTAGCAACATCAAGGGCTGCATTTACCTGGCGGTTATGGGCTTCTATATTTTCCATCGGACTTTCGGAAAAGAATTTTATATGACCTGTTTTGGTAATGAATTTCTGGGCGGGAGCGACTGTTGTCATGGTTGCGAGGCAACTTATTATAAGCAATAACTTTTTCATGTGCAGTTGATTTTTATTGATTAATAATTGAACATTTATCCAGTATTACATCCGTTTCGTTAAACCCGGTACAATATCCCTTGATTCTTATTTCACTGCCGGGCTGTAGCTTTCCGGCCAGCACTCTGTATTTGGGCAGCATTGTGCACCGCAGGCCTTCATCACCAAACATACCCTGGTCGAATACAAAAACACAGGTAGTCAGTGTGTCGGCCTTTTCCACTTTCGTAAGCTTGCCTGTCACGGTAATTACTTTACCGTTGTATTTTGTCCCTACCCCCGTTTTATCAATAGTAAATACCTTGTAGAGGTCAGCTGCTGCGAGGGAATAATCAGCCTTCATTTTTTCAAAATCGGGATGAGGTTTGTTATAGAGTAAATAAGATACTAAAGCCGCTGCTATAAAGCTTGTAAGGGAAAGTACCAGAACGATCTTAAGCCATGGTTTCATATTTTTTGAAATCAAATTCCTTAATGAAGATTATTGTGCATTTCTGAATTCCTTTGGTTTTACAACGGTAAATATCCTTGAGATATTGAATCCCAGGAAAATATTTCCGTTCTGCCATTTCCCCGTTGTTTGTGTGATGATGCTTTCTGTATTCTCACCCATTGCATTGGTAAGGAAAATCTGGAAAATATGTCCTCCCGTATCTATGTCAATACCCACTGATAATGCACTGGTAGCAGGTGTTGAACGGATCTGCTTCGGGAAAAGGTAATAATATTCGGCATTAATGGCCACCCGCTGGCTGATCTTGACACGTCCCCCAGCTCCAAGCGAGAAAACATTATTATGGTCTTCGGGAGTGGGAACGAGATTTATATGCACATAAGTCGGCATGATCTGCAATGAAAACCGCTGGCCGAACTTCCTTGCAAGGATTATCTGATCGGAATAGGATATTCTTGAGGAAAAGTAATTTTTACGGTCAGGATTCGACCATTTGGTAGTATAAATGGCTGAACCGCATAAAATGTCCAGGGTAAAAGGCATCTTTTTTCCGCCTTTGCTCTGTCTCAACACCTTAAACTTGAGGAATCCGTCCCATGTATTCTGAATAGTATTCAATCCGACCCCCAGACCCAGCCAATTGGTAGCTCCGTATTCCAAACCCAGACGGACCTGTGATTGCTTTAAGCCAAATAGATTGTCGTAGCCTGTATTCAGGGCTCCAAAATGATGGGAAAACATGAATATGAGGTCTCCCGTGTGGGGATTTTCGCATGATTGTCCCACGACCACCCGCGTTGCTTTAAAAGTAGCGGAAGTGTAATCGATTACTGGCTTCGTATCCTTGTTCAGAAGGTTCATCATGTCATCCTGGGCATTGGCTGTCGTGGCTGAGAAAGTCAGGACGATAAATACAACGAGTTGAAAGCAGTTTTTCATGGTTGTTGTTTTAGTTGTTGGGATACCCCAGGTTGATCCATTTTTTAATTTTTCCCAGGTCGCAGGGCGATAGCTGGCTGCCACCGTTAGGCATCGGGTTGAACCCCGACGACCAGTTTACGCCTCCCCAGAGCTTTCCGTTTGCCGCTACTTTGCTTAGATCCGTGTAATTATCAGTAATCACGCCTCCCGATGCCATTGCAGTAGAATGGCAAACATTGCAGGTGGCCGACATGATCGGGGTAATGGTCTGGGAGTAGGTTACGTTGGTCGTGTCGCAGGGAGTCCTGGAAAATGGATACAGGTCAGCTTCATTGTCGTTATAGCAACCCATGAATAACAGCAGGAAGGATGACAGGATAAAAGCACTTTTGATAATCTTTTTCATCGGTTACTATTTGTTTTGTTTATTGTGGCTTACCAAGATTGATCCATTTCTGGAATAAATTGATTTCGCAGGTGGATAGCATTTCTCCTCCTTTGGGCATGGCGTAAAATCCTGTTTCATGGCGGAGGGCGCCCATCATCCTGTTGCTGTTGGCACAGGCAACAACCTCGCTATAGGTCTCAAGGCTCAGACCATTGGAGGGATTGGATCCTCCGTGACATCCGACACACCAGGTCGAGACGATAGGTTTGATTGATGAAGTGTAGGTTACATTTGAGGAATCGCATCCTGCGGAATCGCACTTATTATTATAAGCACCCTGTGCAATCCACCAGTAAATTATACCTTTCTGATCCAGTGAAAAAGGGTTGTTGGGCGGCATCGTTTCATTTGGATTGACGAAAAGAACGGTATATAATTTACTTCCCTGCGGATCAAATGGAGCAACGAGTTGCATGATCCCCGAATAATTGTCAAGGATATGGTTTGCCTTATGGGAAGCTTCATCATGACATCCCGTCCTGGCACAGCCTGTCATGATTATTGGTAATACCGTATTCGTGAAATAAATAGTGTCGTGCGAACATTTAAATTCCGGTCCCGGCGGGGCAGGTCTTGGGGGTGCAATTGAAAGATCAGGGTAGTGGTGGCAGGATATTATAAGGAGAGAACTTATGATAATCAATGCTTTTAAAGATGATAATTTCATTTTGACAGGTGTTAAAATTATTAATATATCTGGTGGAATGGAACATCTTCAAAAGTATTTATCCTCCTATGGAGGGAACATTTTATTATAAAGATAGATAAGAACGTATTTAAGGAATGAAAATTATGATTTGTGAATTGCGAAGTTTGAAATAATTCGCACTTTACATTTCGTCCTTAGTACTTGGCATTTCACTCTATCGCCTAATAAGCCTTGATTCTATCCGGTTCATTACATCATTCCTGTAGTTTTTACCGATCGGGAGCCTTATCGAACTTGTTATAACCTCAGTGCCGTCAATCGTTTGAATGGCTGAAATAGCAACAAGATAGGATTTATGTATCCTGACAAAAAGATCAGAAGGAAGCTGTTCTTCTATCCCTGAGAATGTGAGATATGAAATGTATTTTTTTTGCCGTGTATGGATGATGACATAATTCGCCAAAGCTTCAATGTACATCACGTCGGCCATTGTGATTTTTTCAATTTTACCGTTGCATTTTATGAAAAAGAAATCCCTGTTAATACTAACTTCCTTATTTCTTGCGCGAAGATAATTTTGGGCTTTTTCTACGGCTTTCAGGAACCTCGGAAAGGAAATTGGTTTTAGCAAATAATCTACCACATCCAGTTCAAATCCTTCAAGGGCATATTCTGAGTAGGCTGTCGTAAATATTATAAGCGGGGGATCGGCGAGCGCTTTTATGAATTCTATACCAGAAAGCTTGGGCATTTGTATATCAAGAAAAAGCAGATCTATTTTATTCTTCTGCAGCAAACCAGCGGCCTCTGCCGCATTTTTGCATTGGGCAACCGCATTTAAATAATCTATTTGCCGGATATATTCCATGATACCCTTACGGGCAATCGGCTCGTCATCGACAACAAGACAATTAATCATGGTATTGGATTTTAAGGGTTGTTTCATAGGTGTTTTCATTACGCTTTCTAGTTATTGAATGTTTGCCGGGATATAATAATGCCAGCCTCCGTTCAAGATTTTTCAGTCCGAGACCGGTTGAGGGCATTAACTGCTCAATATTATCCGTCGAATTGTAGGTATTTACAACATCTACCACAAACTGAGAATCCTTTTCATCATAGATAGTAATATACAGCTTGTTTTTTGATGGATCTTTAAAATTTGAAATATGCTTAAACGCATTTTCTACGAGTGGCAATATGAGCAGTGGCGCAATTTTAAATGAACCAATGTTACCCGGCAGTTCCAATTTCAAATCCGTGCCAGCCTCCATTCTTAACCGCTGCACGGCAACATAATTTTCAATGTAAGCGAGTTCCCTGGAAATATCAATCATATCGGTTGTGCATTCATAAAGCTGATAGCGAAGCATCTCGGAAAGTTTTTCTACAGAGCTTCGTGCTTCGCTGTTTTCTTTATCGATTTGAAAGTAAATAGTATTGAGGACATTAAAAAGAAAATGGGGGTTTATTTGCGCGCGCAGGAAGGCAAGTTCTGTTCTTACCTTCTCACTTTCAACCTCATGTAGTTGCTGTTCCATGTTAAACCGGTCAATAATAATTTGAATGGCGCTGCTCACAGCAATAACAATACAGTTGATGATAAAAAAGAATGATAAAAGGTACTGTATATAGGCAACTCTTGCAAATATTGATTTCCCGCTCAATCCATAATAAACTGACCCGGCCAAGAAATAAGTAACTAAAGTATTTACGAAGGCCGCCAGTAACAAAGCTCCAACAAACTTCCCGATTAGTTTTTGATAGAGAAGCCTGGGCACAAACACTTTTGATGAAAAGTAAGAAGGAAGAGCTGTAAGACCGGTAACAATAAGTGTGGCAATAAATTGCTCTAAAAATGGGGCCTGGGGGTCATAAATAAAGTACAACAGGAATAAGGTGAGAATAATCCACAACAGAAAAAATATGCCGAACCCGGTAAGGTTAATTTTTCTTCTCATTGTAGCGACAATTTTGATCCCTGCAATTTACAGCAATTTCATGTTTATTGTTTAAGTCGTATCAAGAATATCAGGCATTTCATCATTCAATTACTGCCTGTCGTGTAAAACCATTTTATCAACTCTCAGGAAGTAATTAAATTTACAATAATAATATACCGCCTGTTGATAAAATGGATATTTATAAATTTGCAGGGAACGAAGCAAATCAGAAACATAAAACACAAAATTATTCACTCTTTTAAAACCAAACTGACATGAAAACAAAAAGTATTTTGATTTACCCATTAATAATCATGGGGTTTGCATTGATCTTTTTTAACAGTTGTAAGAAAGATAGCAGCAGCAGCAGCAGTAATCCAATATCAGGCCCTACAGTTACTGACGCTGATGGAAACGTTTATCCTACTGTGGTTATTGGCACACAAACCTGGATGGCTGCGAACCTGAAGACAACGAAATACAATGATGGAACATCCATCCCCCTGGTAGCCACTGGCGCAGCATGGTCGACTGATACAACAGGCGCTTATTGCTGGTATAACGAAGATCAAGCAACTTACGAGAATCCATATGGTGCATTGTACAATTGGTACGCTGTAAATACGGGCAAATTAGCTCCTGCCGGCTGGCATGTGCCTACCGACGCAGAATGGAAAACATTAATTGCCTATTTGAGTGACAGTACCTCAGCCGGCGGCAAATTAAAAGAAGCAGGTACAAAGCATTGGTGGTCACCAAATACCGGGGCCAATAACAGCACCGGCTTCACGGCACTTCCCTCAGGTAGCTGCTATACCAATGGTTTTTTCTATTATAATGGTGAATATGGATGGATATGGAGTTCAACTGCAGCCTCATCCACAGACGCCTACCACGTGTATATGGTCTATAACTCCAATGCTATCTACAGAAAGGGTGGCGCTAAGGGTATAGGGTTTTCCGTACGCTGTGTAAAAAATTAGGCTCAGATTTTCAGCCTTAATCCTTCTGTTAACAGGTTCCCCACCTGAAATTGTATAGAACAATTTTGTGGTTATTTTCTCATTTCTATCAAATTATCTTAAATAATTATGGTAAGATGTTATAATATTCTTTAACTTCGTGGGGTCATAACTTCCTCACCCCATGAGAAAAGCATTTACATTTTTATTTTTTCTGTGTATTTCCTTCTCCTCGTTCAGTCAATCATCATCAATAAATCCTGATTTTACCAGGTATATGAATGATCTGCATGCAGGGAGAATAAACCAAACTGACGGGCAGGACCATTACCTTGGCCTTGTGCCTTCACTGAAACGGAATTACACTTCACCAGCCCAATATCGGCATCCCCTGAATTTCACAGGCAGCTTTCCCTCGGTTTACGACCTCCGGACCCTGGGTATGGTGACTTCCGTCAAGGACCAGGGGGGCTGTGGTTCGTGCTGGACCTTTGCCACCTATGGATCTATGGAATCGCGATGGAAAGAAATGGGATTCAGCGATTATGATCTCTCGGAGAATAACCTGAAGGATTGCTCGGGCTTTGACCTGGGTCCTTGCGCGGGGGGCAACAGTTGGATGTCGATCTCTTACCTGACACGGTTTTCGGGGGACTATCTCGAAAGTCAGGATCCTTATGCAGATTATGATGAATCGTGCCTGAATCTCGGTAACACACAAACCTCTTTCGAATTTGGTGCACGTTTTATGCCGAACAACCAGAGCCTGATCAAACAAACTTTGATGACTTATGGCGCTACATATACGGCTTTTTATTGGGACGGGTCTTATTATAACAATGCAAACTACACCTATTATTACAGCGGTACCAATAGCTCAAACCATGCAGTGACCATCGTAGGCTGGAATGATACGATAACCACTGCCGGCGGCCAGGGAGCATGGCTCATCAAGAACAGCTGGGGTACCTGGTGGGGAGATAACGGATATTTTTATATTTCTTATAATGACTCACAGGTTAACAGCGAAGCCAGTTATTATCCCGACAGGCACAGCATGAGTACGACCTTTACCCAATACAATTATGCCCCGCTCGGGGAGGTGATCGATTACGGGTTCAGTTCACCAACTGCTTATGCAGTGGTCAAATACGTCAGTTCCTCCACATACCCGGTGATCAGGATTTCTTCCTGGGTTGCTTCCGGCAATGGAACCATGGATCTTGCGGTGTACAATAATTTCGATGGGACCATACTTTCTGGTCTCTTGGACTCTGTGACAAACATGTCGACACCCCTGGCTGGTTTTTATTCCTGGGATCTCCCGGTTCCCCTGAACATACCTATCGGGAATGCCTTTTATATCAGGGCAAAGTATTATACTCCGGGATACAATACGCCCATCCCGGTTGAAGCAGCCCAGGATAACTGGTCTTCAGGAGCCGTTATCCAGTCGGGGGTATGCTGGGTGAGTTCAAATGCAAGTTCATGGACCGCAATCGGAGGGGGCACTTCACTGCCATACAATCTCTGTATACTCGCCTATGCTGCAAATGAACCTGGAGCGCCGGTGACAACGGCCGGTTCGGTGACAGGTTGCACTGGTAACGTGATCACCATACCATTGACAGTAACTAATTTCACGAATATTACCGGTTTATCCTTGCGTCTCGATTACGATGCTTCCATGCTGACCTATGCTTCATTCAACAACGTAAACCCTGTTCTTACAGGACTGACAGTAACAGATTCACTTGTGTCGGGCACTATTCATAAGCTTATGCTTTACTGGAATGGAACCTCAGCCAAGACGATCGTTTCCGGGGGGTTAATTGCCGGTCTTCAGTTTACGTATAACTCTGGAAACCCTGTCCTCTCTTTCAACAACGTTGCTAATTATGGTTGGGATTGCCGATACTTTGATGCCCAGAGAAGCCCTTTATTCGACAACCCTACGCCGACCTATTATGTGAACAGCCAGGTCACCCTGGCCACGCCACCAACCCCAACGATTACCGGCCCGGCCACTACTTGTGCGAATTCTTCCGGGAATGTTTATACGACACAAAATGGTATGACCAATTACCTGTGGAATGTTTCTGCTGGCGGGACTATTACTGCCGGTGGCACACCTACCAGCCCGACGGTTACAATCACATGGAATACAATCGGCTCCCGTTGGGTGAGTGTCAACTACAAGAACAGTAACGGCTGTAGTGCCGCAAATGCTACAGTCTATCCGGTTACCGTCAATGCTTTGCCTGTGCCGTCTATCACAGGAAACAATAGTGTATGCACGGGAACTACCGGGGTTGTGTATACCACACAGGCAGGAATGTCAAACTATACCTGGGGGATTACATTGGGCGGGACTATCACAGCTGGGGGTACTTCCACCAGCAATACTGTTACCGTTACGTGGCATATAGCAGGCGTACAATCAGTAACGGTAAATTATACAAATTTATTCGGATGTACCGCCGCTACTCCGGCAACTTTCCAGGTTTCTGTAAATCCTTTACCGCAACCAACCATTACAGGGCCTGCAACCATATGTGCAGGAACTGCCGGCAATGTATATACGACACAGGCAGGTATGAATAATTATAACTGGAATGTTTCATCTGGTGGCACGATAACCGGAGGAGGGACATCGGCCAGTAATACCGTCACAGTTACATGGAACATAGCTGGCCCACAATCAGTAACGGTAAATTATGCGAATATATCAGGTTGTATCGCAACTACACCGGCCGCTTTCCAGGTTGGTGTAAGTCCCATTCCATTGCCTTCTCTAACAGGTCCGGTATCAATGTGTGCCGGAACACCTGGTAATGTATATACTACAGAACCCGGTATGAGCAATTATACCTGGACCGTTACAGCCGGGGGCACGATAACCTCAGGCGGATCACCGACCAGCAATACCGTCACTGTAATATGGAACACAGGAGGAGCTCAGCATGTATCCGTTAATTATAACAACTCCATTGGATGCCATGCGATATCACCGACAGCGTTAAATGTCACTGTTAATGCATTGCCAGTTCCCTCCATCTCAGGAAGTAGCGGACTTTGCCCGGGTGTTGCCGGTACTTATACCACGGAATCCGGTAAGACAAATTATACATGGACAGCTTCTGTGGGAGCAATCATTATAGCAGGTGGCGGTACTGCCAACAACTCGATAACGATAAAATGGACGGCCTTAGGATCACAATGGGTAAGGGTCATCTATACGGATCCTGACGGATGCAGGGCATCGACCTATACTCAGTACAACATTGTAGTAAGTAATCTGCTTACTCCTGTGATCACAGGACCGAACACTCTTTGCCAGGGATCTTCAGGAGTTGTTTATACAACCCAGCCCGGGATGTCCGGCTATACATGGACCATTTCTACTGGTGGTGTTATAACCGCCGGCACAGGTACCAACGCCATCACTGTTACCTGGACAGGCTCCGGAGCACAATGGGTCAGGGTTAATTATTCGAATGGCGGAGGGTGCACTGCTCCCTCGCCGACTCAATTCAATGTGACGCTTACCTCTGCCCCTGTTCCACCCATAAGCGGCACCTTCAACCTTTGTGCCAATACAAACGCCACCTATTCCACAACTGCGGGTATGGCCAATTACGTCTGGACCGTTTCTTCCGGCGGAGCTATCACATCCGGCCAGGGAACGAAGCAGGTAAATGTTCACTGGAATTCTCCGGGGACCAACATAATTTCTGTTACCTATACTGTACCATCCGGATGCCCTGTTACCAATCCTACCGTGAAAACAGTAACTGTGAATACAATCCCCATGCCGACAATTACAGGACCAACTACCCCTTGTGTCGGTGCCTATGTGTATTATTCAACCGAAGCTGGAATGACTAATTATACCTGGGCACTCGGTGGGTCTGGAGGAATAATTTATTCGGGTTTTAACAGTCGCCAGATTTCTGTTAAATGGGTATTGCCGGGAGCCAAGACTGTAAGCGTAAATTATACTTCACCTGCAGGTTGCAGATCGTTAGTATCTACAGTGCTTAATGTTACTGCTGTCAATTGTCCCGAAGTGGTATCGGGAATCGATACTAACTATATTGCTGCAGGATTCACCATTTACCCGAATCCAAACAACGGAAAGTTCACTGCACTAATTCAATGTGTATGCTATGATAATTGCTCCCTTGATGTTTTCAATATGATGGGAGTGAAAGTCTTTGAACTTAACGCTTTGAACATGGAAAGCAGTATGGAAGTGCCGGTCGATCTGCAGGATTTGCCTAATGGTATTTACATCGCTATCTTCCGCTCCACCGGCCAGTGCATAACACGGAAAATTGTGATCGATAAATAGCTGCTTGCCTTATGGTTTATACATGCCCAAGCACAGGATGTTACTGGCAGAGCACTTCCAGCTGAGAAATTATTTATGTTTATTTATTTATGATCTTCACTGAGGTCATCGTAAGAGACCCCATGTCGGGTTTATCATTGAATAGTTCGATCCTGTCATTTTCGTCCTTTAATGCCAGTGCATAAAGAAGGGGCAGGAAATGTTCAGGCGTCGGGATGGCAAGTTCAAAAGCTTTCCCCTGCGCCTGGTAGTTGATTAACGATGCATGGTCGCCGGAAAGTATAAATTTTTTCATCTTTTCATTCGCTTCGATGGCCCAGTCATATCCGAAACCGGGTTTATCAATTTTATCCCAGTCGACCAGCCGGAGGTTATGGACCATGTTCCCGCTGCCGATTATGAGAACTCCTTTCTTGCGGAGCAAGGAGAGTTCTTTGGCAAGGTCATAATGGTATTGGGCGGGCTGCGAGTAATCGAGGCTCATCTGCACTACCGGAACATCGGCTGCCGGGTATATCCTCTTCAGCACACTCCAGCATCCGTGATCAAGTCCCCACCGTTCATCCAATCCAAGCTCAGCCTTTTTTACGATGCTCCTGGTCTCTTTTGCAAGCTCAGGGCTCCCCGGCGCCGGATATTGTACCTCGAACAGCTCCTGTGGGAACCCGCCAAAGTCATGAATGGTAGCGGGTTTTTCCATCACCGTCACGGAAGTCCCCCGCGTTTCCCAGTGCGCCGAGATACATAAAATGGCGGTTGGCTTGGGCAGGGTCCTCGCGGCCTCCCTCCACCCGCTTACAAATTCGTTTTCCTGTATGGCATTCATCGGGCTGCCATGTCCGACAAACAGCACAGGCATCTGCGCTGTGCTGTCGAAGGACGATGTGAGTTTGTTCAGTTCATTTAGTTTCATTGCAACTCCTGCTATAGGTATCATTACTAAGATCGAAAGAAATCTTCTCCTTTGCATTATTTTCCAAGTCCTAATTGATTCATGTAAGTTTGGTTATCCCAGAACAGGTACTCTTCGATCATAACCCCGTCTTTCCAGTGTCCTATGGTACACATCGGGAGTTTGAACGGTTTTCCTGTGGGCTGGATGAACTTTCCGCCTCCGATGGGCATGGGCTTGCTAAAAGTTCCTTCCATGATGCCGGTCACCGCAGTCCATTCGCCGTTGCTGCTGCCAAACCTTACAGGATGCTGTTTGATCCGGGTGTCGGGAGCATATACGAACATGGCTTTCAGATCGGCAATATGCCTGTCAATCCCGAGCGTAAAGTGTCCGTCAGGCCAGTTGACTTTAATGTCTTTCGAATGGCTTTCGTGCAGTCTTACCCATTCCTGGTTGCTGAATACAGTGTAGTCAAGGGTATCAAATGTTACAAGGTTCCTGGTAAGGACCTGGTTGCCGGCCGTCATTTCTTTGATTTGATTCCGTAATGAATCAATTTCGGTTTTGCTCACCGTGACCTTGTCACCGCTGCTTGTACAACTGCTCAGCGCAGCTGCCACCGTAAAGAGTGCAATAACTGCCAGGGTATTGAGGGAAATAATTACTTTTTTCATTTTGATTGTTTTTTAAGTAGTGAATGTTGATTGATTTATTGACACTGCAAAGTTGCACCCGTTTTCACGCCGGGAGTTAACAATATTTGGTAAAAGTGTTGTGATATCAGGAAATGAGTCTGCTCATCAAATGAGTTTGCTCATTTCTTCCCTGAACTCGGTTGGCGTCTGCCCCGTTTTCTTTTTAAAGACAGTCGTAAAGTATGCCTTTTCATTGTAACCCAGTTCAAAGCCGATCTCTGAAACCGTCTTACCGGTGTGGGCCAGCAGGTTTTTGGCCTCGATCAGTTTTCGCGTTTCAATGAGCTCTGAAACACTCTTTTGTAAAATATTCCGGCAGATCAGGTTCAGGTTCCGGGGCGACATGTACAATTGTCCGGCATAAAACTCGACTCCTTCAGGCCTCCTGAAATTTTCCTCCAGGATCTTCAGGAAGTTCCAGAAAGTGATGTTTTGTGTTTTTTGTAAACTCGCCTTGTCGGGCTCCAGCTTTTTTCGTTCCGATTCAATCATGGTGAACAGCGTACTCAGCAATTGCCGGATCACGCCATAATCGGGAAGCGGCTGCTGCATCTCATAAAACATCATTTCGCATAAAACAGCCATACGGTCGAAACACCGCCCCGGCTGCATCTGGATATTGGCATGATCGTGATAATAGGAGTATAATTGAAAGGTCGTCTCAGGGATGAATTCGCTCCTGAACTTTAAGAGCCATATGTCGCATTGACCGTTTTTTTTTCTGGGCTTAACTAGATGCGTCTTGCCCTGGGCTATAAAGCTGATGAACGGCGCCGGCAGTACCTGCGATTTAAAATCAATGAAATGCCCGATCTCCCCCTCCTTCCCGATCAGCAGCTCTTCATAATCGTGAACATGGAGTTCATTGTATCTTGAAGATTGTTCTTCTAATTCTTTACAACCAAGTCTTGATATTTCAAAAAGTTGCTCCATGCCTGTAAAGATAAGTCAATTAGAAATAATCGACCGGGGGTGCCATGATCTCATGCCTGAGCTGTTCCCCGGTCCGCCCGGCAGGTATATTCATGAGTTGTGCCATGTGGATGAGAATGGGCTCGATCTGGTCCCAGGACTCATTTTCAATCAGTTTTACCGTAAGCTGCTGCCGCAGTTGCATCAATGATTTACGGACCGTGTACTTGAATTTCGCCCGGTTGAAAAAGTTGCTCTCTTCATCGTAATGGTAAGGAACATTTGTAACTCCCTTGAACAGGTGAAAGCTGGCTTTCATTAATTCGTCTGAATTCATGGTATAATGGGACCATTCCCCGAGAGATCCCTCCAGTTTCCATCTGGCGCGTAACGACGGCTGGTTGAGATTGCTCAGCGGCTCTACGAAAAGTGTGAACAGGCGGTAGGTTGCCAACAGGTTGGTCAGCGAAAGTGAATTCATGAAATCGATTGTATTCCCAAGGGTCCCTGGATCCTCTCCCGGAAATCCTACAACAAAGGTCATCAGCGTGCTGATGCCATGGGCATCGAACTGCTCCACCCCCCGCTTTACTTTTTCGATATCCTGGTGTTTGTTCATCCGTTCCAGTTGTCCGCGATCGCCTGATTCTACGCCGATCAGTCCCAGCATCAGCCCCGAGCGCACCATCAGGTCCATTTCAGCTTCGGAATATTCACCGGCCCTCATGAAACCAATCCAGTTTTTGATCCCTGATCCGATAATCGCTGTACAGACATCCTGAACGCGTTTCTTATTGATAAACACGTTATCGTCTGATACATGGATGATTCCTGGAGTTCGTCCCAGTCTTTCTTTAACAAGTTTAAGCTCCCGGGAAAGACTTTCCCCAGTCCGGATAAAAACAGTGGGGAAGAGACGGTAGAAATCGCAGAAATTGCAACGGTAAGGGCAGCCGATGGAGGTCCTGAGCGGTATTTTGTCAGGCATCTCGTTAAGCAGGTCCCACCGGGTATAGTCTTCATTGTAATCCACCAGTTCTTCTTCTCTTTTGGTAAATAAGAAGCTGGTCTTCCTGGGCAAAGCAAGGTTAGGAACTTCTTCGAAAGATGATCTCTTCCCCTTTCCCAAAGATCCAAGGACCTCCACCAGGGATGATCTCCCATGCGGGGCAGCGATCAGCACGTCCGCATCCATACCGGCATGGTCGGGATGGAAAAGCAAAGAAGGATGCAGCGGGAACTGTAAAGGGTCCCGAAGGTGATCGAGGTAAAGCAGGTAATTCTTCCAGACAAAAACTCCTCCCGCGATAATGTGTGTGTCCGGCATCATACTCCGGATGGATGAAAACAACGCGAGAAGTGAATCCGTGGCTACGATCATGGTTGTCGACACGAGGACGGCAAAAGGATCCGTGTCTGCAAGGATCCTGAGCGATTCCGCATCGTATTTGTTTGTCAGAACTGCCTCGTAACCCTGCTGGTGAACTAACCCTTCAAGGTAGTACCCGGCCGACGGGACGATCTCCTGGTAATCATAACCTCTTGAAACCTGCTCCGGAATGAACCCCTTGCTTGCTAATTCGAACAATGCGGCCAGTGTCAGCTCCCTGTTATTATTTTTTAGCCGGAGCATAAAATCAGGATGCACCTGGTGCCTGTCGATCAACGGGGCAATAATTCCAATGCTTCGCTTCATGAGGAATTGTAATTTCCAATGGCCTTAATAAGCTTTGTACTTAACAGGTCATAAATATATTAAATAAATTATTATGAATACCCTAGTGGGCAAGTATCTCTTTCAGTGCCTTCCAGTGCCGCGGAGTCATCGCTTCATAGGTGAAAATGCAGATGCCTGCAGCATTGCCCTCAACGCTTTTATGAATGGCAGTCTGCAGTTCCCGCGGATTAAGTGAAGGTATGTACAAACCACTGTATAGCGGCACAGCAAGTCCCGTTGCTTTTGCGCCTTCAGCAGTTTCCTGCCTGATCCAGTCAAGGTTCCCATAATAGAAGTGCTGGTAAAGCATGGGCATGACTTCATCAAGGGGCCATTTATCCCATGCTTGTCTCACGAGCTGTTTCGCGATAGACGGACCGGGAAACACCGCTGCTGAAATTTTTTTTCCTTTCCGGTGACAATAATCCGACAGCTCGCTTACAAGTGAAGTAAGCTGGTTGTACCTGAATTGTCTCCAGTCAGCATTACTGTCGGGGTGTTCCATCATAGCGGGGTCTGGACCATAAAGCGATTTAAATTTTTCCCTGCAGATCTTGCAATAGCAGTAGTCATAAGGGGCATATTCCTTATCCTGTACCACCCCGTATCTCTTCCATAGCGCCTTTGGAAGGATGACGTCAGGATAACGGATATAATCAAGATGGATCCCGTCCAGCCCAGGAATACTAAGATATTCATCAAGCCTGGTTTTAAGATATTGGCGGACTTCAGGGTTTGAAGGACAAAGGAAACGGTAATAACCTACATAAGGAGGATCGGTGACCGAGGATTTGCCTTCGCGGTTGCTGGCAAACCAGCCGGGATGCTCTTTGATCAGATTATTATCATTATTCATCATGGCAATGAGCCATTTTTCAATAACAATCCCATATTTATGCGCTATCGGGATTATCCGGGTCAGTGTTGCAGAATCCGCTTGGGTAAGTATTCCAAATATACCGGCGGATTTCAACACCAATAGTAACGAATCCCACGCTTCTGTCGTCCATGATTCATGACCTCCCATCCAGAGCCATATCTTAAACCCCTGCCTTTTTGATTCATTGGCAAACTTCAAAGGTTCCGGCTGGATGTTCCCTGATGAAAACTCCAGTCGCCCCCAACTCTCCGGAATATGCATAGCGATCTCACCCATGGGGGACCATACACAGTTTTGTTCAGGCAAGGGTTTCCCATTTTCAGGATCGGTTTTCTTCCGATAGGATGTACCATTGACTTCAGTTTTCCATTCGACCCTGGAGAAATTTACCCTCCACTGTACTCCTTCGGCTGGCCAGTTCGCGGATTTCTTTCCCTTCATTAGCTCAGCAAGGGGGAGAGCCATTTCAATGATCCATGAGGTATCGGGTCTTGTAGGATCGTTCAGTGATCCGTTGATATGAATGCCTGTTTTAAGTCCTTTCAGA
Source organism: uncultured Bacteroidales bacterium (assembly GCA_963800585.1). GTDB lineage: Bacteria > Bacteroidota > Bacteroidia > Bacteroidales > FEN-979 > FEN-979. The sequence goes on along the minus strand of CAWDBP010000007.1, from coordinate 236,760 downwards.
TCCCAGCTGGTAATTGGCTTCCCATGGTCTTTATAAGCTTTGGTAAGCATTAGATCCCAGATGGTACCAAAGGCGTTGACCTCGATCTCGTAATAATTCAATCCATTTCCGTCAGGATCAAGAAAAATCTCAAAATCATTATCATGGAAGACCACTGCATCTCTTTTATGAATGGTTGCCCAGATTTGAGGTTCGATAAGTTCAGCAGCAATATAAAGGTATTTATCGTCCCAAAGCATCTTCATCCGGGTCCGTAAGGAAGGCTTCAACTCAGGGTTGCCGGTGATGTCGATAAAGTCATCCGACCACTCGGCCCGTGCCCAGTCAGGTTCATTGAGCAAGCCATCCGCCACAATATTCTCCGTCGTCCGGTAACAGGTATAATGCCTGGCTTCCTGGGCAGAAGCAGGCATCGGGATATGAATAAAACCAAGGCAACAAAACAAAAATGTTGGTAAATAATGTTTCATGAGATAGCGATTCCTGTGTTTCAGGTTAATCGCAAATTTACTAACCTGATACAACAACACAAAACCCGATTTTTCTTTGGCAGGAAAAATACTACCGGTAAATTAAGATCTGCTATGATTCTTTATTGTTACTCAGGGGTTATCGTGACACGGATGTTTAATTTCTGATACGAGCCAACATCCAATCCTCTTGAATCTAAGCCCAAAAGAAGAAAATGATAAGGAGAGGAATATTTCGTCAGGTCAACATAGGTCTCAACTTTAAGAGTGTGGGTATAATGAGTAAGGAAAATACTTGTATCTGCCGGATGATAAACGCTATCCCAAAAAGGTTTAGTGGTCAGTGCGAGGTAAAATGATGATCTGACGGAATCACTAAAAATTCCTTTTAACAAGCCAGAAGTAATTTTCGTGCCTGAATATGCATCAAAACTTTTGGAAGCTGTATCAATTAAAATGAAAATACTTCCGGATTTATCAGTTAAAGTTATAGGAATAATAACATCGCTGTTTTTTTTACAACCTGACAAGAGGAATAATCCTGCAATGAAAAGAAATAAAATCAAAGATATTTTTCTCATAGTAAGGGATTATTCTGAAAATATAATAATCAACAAAAACTATTCCGCTAGTATTTTGAGCAAAGAGAAGTCCATACTATTTAAAAAACGGCTATCCAGCCGGAATATTATTTTAGCAGAACAGGAAAATTAAGAAATGATGCGGGAATGGGATAGAAAAACCAATCAAGCTCAGACACTCATCTTAGTAAAATCACGGTTCCTTTTAGAACGACGTTTCCCTTGGTGACGATATCCTGGCCGAGAAAGTCAATATTGATCAACCAGGTATATGTACCGGACAGACATGGATTATTTTTATAGGTGCCATCCCAGCCCTCATCAATACTTTCCGAATGGAAGATAAGTTGTCCCCACCGGTCATAAATAAACATATTGAACCGGATATCCCGGTACTGGCCTAACACCCTGAAAACATCATTCTTTCCATCTCCATTGGGTGTAAAGGCATTAGGGATAAAATACTGGTATACCTTGATGTAAACAGTGTCGGAATTTATACAGCAATTGTGATCTTTTACCCTGACCCAGTAATTTCCCTGGTCGCTGACGGAAATGATTGAATCAGCCGAGCCGGTAGACCAGTTATATTCTATATTCCCTCCACCGGCATGAAGATTAATAGTTGTTCCGGAATAGACGAGAATAGTATCTCCCAATTGGACCCGGGGAAGAGGATGAACGGTGACAGGCAGAGAATCGGTAAAGTTCTTCCCATTAAATTTTTCAGTCAGCCTTACCCAGTAAGTCCCTGGTTGGCTATATTGATGTACAGGTTCAGTAACCGTAGTAACCGCTCCATCGCGAAAGTCCCAGAAGACACTGTCGATATTCGCTTTATTTGTTATATGAAACTGTGTAATATCTCCCAGGCAACTACTATCGTATGTAAATACAGGAATGTTGAAATAGTTCTGAATAAAATTCGGAAGACTGTAAATGGATGTTCTGCCGGCAAGTGAGAAACGTGATTGCGGGACATGGTTCAACAGATCCAGGTTACATTCAGTGCCAAGACGTGTGGGATTATAGATTACCTCAAGTGAATCAGTTTTGTTTAAAAGGTTCATTGTCCGGGATGCGTAGATTCTGCCGTCCGTAGCCACCTGAAGTGCACCAGTCCTGATTCCCGTGAGGGAATCAATATCCACAGGGTTTGTCAGACCACCGGTAAGGTCAAACTGGCTGATGACAGACGGGAAGGCAGGAGATCCATTACCAGTCAGTTGTAGGAGACTGACATACAGCTTTTTACTATCAGGGGAAAATTCGATCCCGTAAGGAGAAATACCGGGTTTTGCAAAAGTATAACTCTGAGGATTGCTTACCTGTCCTGTAGAACTGTTAAAGTTGAATAATTCCACCTTATTCATTCCTGAAATGGCTAATGCTAATTGTTTCCCATCGGGGGAGGACTTCATATAACCCAACATATTGGTCTGTTGCGTGAAACCTCCGCCATGAACCGATCCGGATGAGGTTATTACCGGATTGCCAACACCGTTTTGGCTGACAGGATAAGCATAAAATTCATCCGATTCCCATTTATGCGCAAGTACCCAATATATCTTACCGGTTTCGTCGTAGGTCCCAGTAAGTTTCTGGCATGCCGGAGACAGGAGGGGCAGGTTCACTGAATTTTTAACAGTATCACCCAACCCATTGTTCAAGGTCATATCAATTTTTGTATATGTAAGACCTTTCGTTGTGTAAGTATTATCGGGTGCAATTATCACAATATCATTCGTAAAAATGATATACTTATCTGGATTGCCGGGTATGGGAACGATGAGACAAGGCTGGCCTACACCGACATCGCCATCCAGGTTCGTAGTTCCAGCCATTTGATTGAAAGAAACGTCCCAAACCATTCTCCCGTTCGTAAAAAACAGCAGGTCACCGGTAGAATCGCTCATGACGGCACTGCTCTTAAAGGCTGTCATTACATTCTCGTTTGTAAGAGGTATTGCTGTTCCGCTTCTGAAATCAATCCCGGCATCATCTCCGAAATACCATAGATCAGCCTGTTGTTGTGAACGCGGACAGTTGGTCGCAGGGATTGAAAAACCTAATTGCTGCGCAGAAAGTGAATTGACTGCAATTAAAAGGAAAAAAAAGAGAGATATCCCCCGGATGAATCCTGGAAGGGTTTTATGAAGATCCATCAGTTTTCCTTAACGAATGATTAGGTTCTTAACATCCCATCCGGTTGTTCCCTTAAGCCTGATAAAATAACTTCCTGCAGGGGAGCCATCAAACTTTAATAAGCCGTGAAAGGGAATACCTGGGGTTGCAGAGAAGCTTTTCTCTTCCACCACTCTGCCTAAGTTGTCGATCATTTGAACAGCAAAATTTTTATCAGGGTGTTCAATCTCAAGGTAAACCTCTCCGGTGGCTGGGTTTGGATAGATCTTCCAATCCGACCGGGCGGTCTCATTATTTATTCCAAGACAACCGGCGTAAGTAAAAGTGATATGTATAGTTGCCGAATCAACACAACCGTAAGAATTCTTTACCTGTACAGTATAGGTTTGGTAATCATAGGTTATACCTGTCGTACTGACAAGGATGGTTTGATTCGTTGAGCCGTTTGACCAGTAATACGTCGATCCCGGGTTACCTGCATTCAACAGCAGGGAACTAAAAACACATATCGTTGTATCAGGAGGTCCGATATGCACATAAGGAACGGGGTTAACATGCACAACCACTGTTCCGGTGTCCTGGTTGTAGCCGTCATCCACGAGTACATGATAACTTGTCGTTGCCAGTGGCGTGACAATAGGGTTCTCGATTGTTGAGGTAAAACCCGGTGGATTGGAAGTCCAGTTAAAAGTATAATTCCCCGATCCTCCGCCTGCAAGTGCATATAGTTGGGTGCTTTTTCCAAAACAGATTGTGGGGGTAGCTGCTATAGGGGTAACATTCAGGGCATTTCCCGTTACGGTTACCACCACCTGGGAAGGATCGCTGGAACAACCAGTTGAGACATCACTCCCAACGAGGTTGAAAATCGTCGTCATGTCCAGGTTCGGTGTAACAGGATTCTGAAGAGTGGAATAGAATCCCGGCGGAGATGAGGTCCAGTGGTAATCATAACTTCCTGAACCTCCCGTTATATAACCATGCAATGTTGTATTAGTGCCATAGGGAATAGAGACATTGTTTCCCGCACTGGTAACAGGCTTAGGATTTACCGTTACTGTAATATTCCCAGTTACAGTACTGAAGCCATCAACGAGCTGGACTGTATAGGTTGTTGTGTAAATTGGGTACACTACCGGATTTGGAATATTTGATGAAAATCCCGGTGGATTGGAACTCCAGGTATAAGTATAATTTCCGCTGCCTCCGGTGGGAATGGCCAGCAGTTGCGACTGATCCCCTGCACAGATTAAATTCGGACTTGCTGTTGAACTTACTCCAAGGGCGCCTCCGATAACTGTAATGATCACGCTATCGTTACCATGACAACCAATGCTATCATTTACTGTCAGGATGAAGGTTGTAGATGCCCCCATGTTGATTGTCAGCGGGTTCTGGATATTCGGATTAACAAGCAGAGTATCTGGTTGCCAATGCCAGGTTAATGGCCCTGTCCCTCCGGTTGCACTGCCATGGAGTGTAAGGATTGTTCCATTATTTACCGTTGTATCATTCCCTGCGTTTGCAACCGGAGCATTCAATTCTGTAAGATGAAAAGGAATTTGCTGATATGCCGCAAGATTACCACAAAGGTCGGCGATAGAATCTACAATATTCAGGTAATAGTCCCCACCAAACAGGGGTGGCGAAACCTGTACGATACAATAAGTGGTCTGTGCACCACCAATATCGCAATCGGGACTTGTCAGACCTGTAACTGTGTAAGTCCCTTGCTGGGCAGTGATGGTAAATACATCAGGATGGTTCTCTATATCGGAACATATGACATTCTCGGAAAAACGAACATACAGTGTGGAAGAGCCGGCACAGCTAATGGTTTTCTGGATCGAATCTATGTAAGGAGGGACATTATCATAGATCTGGGCGGTGGAAGATGTGAAATCAAGTGTGTAGCCCGATTGGTTCGTGGACGACCAGTTGCTGATGTTCAGCAGATAGGTCTCACCGGCTAAAACGTTCAGATCTTTATTAAAAGCAGGGCCGTTAGTAGTTCCGGGACCGTTACAGTTCCGATTGTTACTCAGGGCAGAATTTATACCTGTAGGACCGTTGTTTCCCAAGACCCCGTATGAATTACAGCTAACCTGCAATTGCGTTGCATTTGGATAAAGATCAGCACAAGTGGCATTGGTCATATTGAAAAGCGACCAATCATAATCATCTAAAGGATTGTTGGGGGTCAGGGTAAAACGGAAGATCCCGGAGGTCTGGACCGTAAAGGTATAAAAAACGTCATTTATTTCTCCATCCATACATAACGGACAGACACTATTGCCATGAATCTCCGGGTAAACATTTCCATGTCCTGTATAGGAATTTGTAGTTGTGTAAATTGGCTGGCAGACAGGAATAGCCCCAAGGCAATCCTGAACTGTAGGAGGAGGATTTTGCTGGCTGAACAAAAACAGGGGACCGTTCATAAGAAACAGCATGAGTATTACTACCCTTAAAGGACATTTCATGGACACGTTGTTAGGTTTTCTGACTGTAAAGGTAACATTAAATCAGTAAGTTTTAACTGATGACAATAATCGCTGGCAAATTTGTTATTCTGAGTGGAAAGGAGTTCTTTGTGACTCGTGCTTATCGGAATGGAATTTCTCAATCGTCACATAAATTTAATGAAGAAAAAAACAACTGCAATCCATTCCTTTTTAACGTCTTTTGCATACCCGATAATGTTGTGCGCTCCATTCTCGACCATTCCGTTGTTTTTTATATACCCGATTGCATTGTGATTGGAATTATCTACAATTCCGTTGGGTTCCAGATAGCCGACTACTTTATGGTTTTTGCTTTCTATTGTACCATCTGGTTTGATGTAACCTAATGTACCGTGACTGTTATTTTCTATTGTGCCATTAATCTTGAAATACCCCACAATTGCATGATTGCTGTTCTCAACCGCACCATCTTCCTTTACAAAACCCACAACACAATGGCTACTTGATTCAATCGCTTGTCCATTAGCAAAAACAATATTAACAAGGGGAAATATTATTAAGAATAGTTTTTTCATTTTTTTAATCTTATCTTCTGTAAGCCATTTATACTATTGCAAAATGTTTTTACTTTTGTTCTTCTTTTTTCAACTGAATGCCTTCTGAAAATAAAACCTTAACACCCACCGGATGATTAATGGTAACTTTGACAAATTTATTACAACTTTGGATAAAGGACACGATATAACTGAATTTTAATAAAAACAGAACATTATGAAACGTAGATCAACAGCAATATGGCAGGGAAATGGAAGTGAGGGGAAAGGAAACCTCACTACTACCAGTGGGGTGCTAAGTAAAACTCCTTATTCATCAATGATGCGATTTAAGAACGAAGACGGTCTTGCAGGGACTAATCCGGAAGAACTGATCGCGGCAGCCCACAGTGGCTGTTATGCCATGGCACTGAGCTACGGCCTTACTGCTGCAGGATTTGTTGCTACTGAGTTAAAAGTTGAAGCGACCGTGAATATTGAGCATATAAATGATCATTTCGAGATTACCAATATTCATCTCGATCTGAAAGGAATTGTACCCGGGATCACAGAAGAAAAGTTCATTGAGTTGGCTAAAGAAGCGAAGATTAATTGTCCTGTTTCGAGAGCACTTAAGGCTGTCGATATTACTCTTTCGTCAAAACTGGTATAGCCACTCGGATTTGATCCATAGTTGAGTTATTTGCGCACTCCGGTCGGGTTCAAATTAGTCTAAATGGCTAAGTTACACTGATAGTTTTGGTAAGACGTTTCATCCACATCCAGTGGAATGCAAACAGGACAATACATATCAGGATGATCAGGCTGTTCACTACAATTGTCCGGACAGATGAATGATTTGCCTGACTTATCCTGTCTGTCTTTGCTGCTTCGTACATCGAATGTAGCACGTTGTCTTCCGGTATCCAATTTGCCCCTGTTTTTTGTTCATCATTTTTAGAATTCTTCAGGATATCCATTTTGTAATTCTCGAAAGAGGCAAGACTTGGGGTACCTGGTTGAAAGAAAATTCCTCCTGCATGCATCGGGTCACCAAGATCCATGATGGCCGGAATGATCAAGGCGATGCTGATAATAAAAGCAATTACGGCAACAAGGCAGACTGTATAACCGTAGATCTGTGCCATTCGGTGTTGTTTTTCCATGATGTTGGTTTTATTAAATCAGTTCGCTACTGCAGATAAATCATCTTTAAGCTGATCAAAGTCAAAACCGGGTTCGAAATCGGCTTTCTCAGCTTCAGGTGGCAGAATTGCATATGCTTCATCTACACATTCATCCCACCAGTCCCAGGTTGCTTTCTGCGTATTACCCCAGGTAAGGACTGTAACACCTGCCGTATCATATGCAACAGCATAAACGGCATGTCCATCGTGGGTCAAAGGACCAGCTGTCCAAGGTTTTCGCGCGTTAAATTCCTCGACGCAATTTTGCTGGACCTGAAAACCTAGGTAAACACCTCCAAATAGCCGTATACCTTGTTGAATATTGGAGTGATTTTTTACATCAATTGTTGCAAAAGCAAAAATCTTATCACCTTCGACCTTGTTTGATTGCCAGTAATTCAGTACATTCAATTCATTAAGACCTGAATCAACCCCACCGCTTAGGTGCATATAAAGCTTTACTGCAGCCTGGCTGCTTAAAATTTTCTTTTTACCAGTTAGCCCGGCATAAACCGTATCAGCATGAGCCAGTGCAGCAATGGTACAATCCCCGTAAGTATCATTCCCATCCATTGGGAATAACTTGGTAGGGTCTGATATTTTAAGATTAGTGTAAACCCTAGATAAAACATCAACCGAAACCGGTGGGGGAGAAAGTGCAGAGGTAAGATAGTTCTTCAACCGCAACGTCCGGTAGTCAAGCACTGGTGGGTGCTTACCAAATCGAAATGTTTCCATAGCTATAATATTTTAATCTGCCTACTCTGTCCGCTTTTCGGCTTCCGCGTCCAGAATCATTATAGAAATTATCTGAATTAATCAATTTGTCTTGCAGTAAATATACAAAATATTTAGAAAAAGTCAATTGCCGGGTTAATATGATTTTTTTTATTTCTTGAGTGGATGGCCTACTGTCTGCCCAAAGAGAACTTTCTGGTCAGCCCGCAAATTTAATTTTGCAGTAAGTTCAGGTTTATTGCAATTATGAAACCATGATGCCAGACCTTGAGAAGCTGCAAACAAATAAACATTTCCTGCGATCAGTCCTGTATCAATAAAATAATAGGATTTTTGAATTTCCGGATTCTGCAAGCCTGGTTCCTGGTAGCCGGAAGTATTTGAAAGTTTATTAATATCAACAATATAGATAAGACGAACCGGAGCCTTATGTCCAAAAGTCGCCTGCCCCTGGCCAATGGCCAATGGGCGCAAGTCGCCGTTAAAAACAGGGATCAGCTTGTGATGAAATGCATCATACAAATATGTTCCATCCTCTAAAGCGACATAAACATCAATCTCCTGTGAGTTGCTTGCAGTTGCCGCAGTCCTTCCCGGAATATCAAAGGGTCCTTTTTTACGATTTACTCCACAAGCTGCCCAGAGAAGATTTGAAAGCATTTGTAACGATAGTTTTTTTTCACTTATTTCGCGGATAGTTTTTCGTAGCTGTAACGCTTTTAATAAGGATTTACCCTTATCGATTTTTGGTTTCAAAAGAGCAATCGGTTGAAGAGGCTGCACACTGTCTTGTTTTTTCATCTGTTTATTTTTTATTTACTAAATGCAAATATGCATTATTTCTGAAACAAAATAGTTGATTTCGCTTGAAATTTGATTATATTTGAAAGTCGATCTTATCAAACTTTTTAAGCTTAAAAGATTTTGGGAGGACAATGAAATGAGAAAAATAAATTCTTTTGCAGTGCTGATTTTCTTCGTCATTTTCTTAATTGGCGTGGGATTAGCAGTTATGATATCCGGCTTGTCGGCGAACAACCCGGAAGGTGTATGGATAGGAATTATTTCCTTTGTAGTTGCAGCCTTTGTTTCCAGCGCCATTAAAGTTGCAAATCAATGGGAACGGGCAGTGATATTAAGACTGGGGCATTTCTATGCCCTGAAAGGACCGGGGCTTTTCTTCATCATCCCAATTATTGATAACATCCCCTACTGGATCGATATCCGTGTCATCACCACAACTTTCAGGACAGAGAAAACCCTGACTAAAGATACTGTGCCGGTTGATGTTGATGCAGTATTATTCTGGAAGGTAATCGATCCCAAAAAGGCGGCACTGGATGTTGCAGATTACATCAGTGCAATAAGTTGGGCTTCTCAGACAGCGCTCAGGGATGTAATTGGTAAAACAATGCTTTCAGATATGCTGGAAGGCAGGGAAAAGATAAGTCATGAACTTCAGAAAATCATTGATGAACGAACCGAACCATGGGGCATCAATGTGATTTCCGTTGAAGTCAAAGATGTATTGATCCCGCCGGCACTGGAGGATGCAATGTCAATGCAGGCACAGGCTGAAAGAGAAAGACAGGCAAGGGTAATTCTTGGTGATTCTGAACGCCAGGTAGCCGAGAAGTTCTCTGAAGCCGCGAGAACCTATACCCACGACCCTACTGCTCTGCATTTAAGAGCCATGAATATGCTTTATGAAGGATTAAAACAGAATTCAACGATTGTTATCGTTCCCAGTTCTGCAGTTGAATCAATGCAATTGGGGGGTCTTGCGGGAGTAACAGCATTGACAATGGAAATAAACAAAGAAAATGAGAAAAAGATAGAACAAGACAAACAGAAAGAATAACTATTACCAGAACAATCTGATTTTATATTATTGTCAGGAAGTCTGAATTAATTATCCAGTTGTATCACATTAATTCAGTTTAAAATAGGCTGCATTCAGGATCGTGGCAAAACTAACCCATACAAAATAAGGGATGTTCAGATAAGTGGCAGCGGGTCTGACTTTATAAAACAGGAAAAGCATAACTATAATGCCAAGCCAAAGGATTATGATCTCCAGCAAAGCAAGTCCCGGCTGCTTAAAATAAAAGAAAAGGAAACTCCACCCAAAATTCAGGAATAACTGTAGGAGATAAATTACAATTGCCATCGTTCGCAGATTACCTGGTGGCTGCATCCAGATAAAATAAAATGATAATCCCATTAAGATATAAAGTATAGTCCATACCGGACCGAACACCCAATTAGGAGGACTTATTACAGGCCGGTTCAATGATGCATACCATTCAGGTACTGCCTTGGCAGTAAACATACCTGCAATTCCACCAACTGCCAGTGGCAAAGCCATAGAAATAATAAACTTTATAATATTCATTTTGTCTTTCTTTTAATCATTAATGAGTTCCTGTTTACTTTTGTACAAAAGTAGGTTTTCTTTTACTTCGATAGTTCCCTTTCCTCTTGAAGGAGGTGTTGCGCGCGGTTATTTTGATTGAACCGGATTATTCGGAATATTGAATTTATTAGTAAGTTTGAGATCATACAACTATTGAATAGATTTGATTTTGAAGGGAACTGTATTATTTTTTGTATTATCACTTCCATGGGTGATTTGCGCACAGACCCCAAGCCAGGTAATCCGGGGAAAGGTAATTGATGCGGAGACCAATATTGGGCTGGAGGGAGCCAATATTATTGTATTGAATAGTGATCCTTTACTTGGTATAACCACTGGCAAGGATGGATCTTTTAAGATTCTGACTGTCCCTGTGGGTCGTCATTCGGTAAAAGTAAGCTTTGTAGGTTACAAAACAACTGTCATCCCTGAACTTCTTGTTTCTTCGGGAAAAGAAACTGTTATTACGGTTGAGCTTGAAGAAACAGTGTCACCGAAAAAGAAATTGAAATAAAAGCAAGTGTAGACAAGGATAAGCCTATTGACCGGATGGCATTGGTCGGCGCCCGCTCTTTTAATACCGATGAAAGTCGCCGTTATGCCGGTGGAGTCGACGATCCTATGCGTGCTGTTTCGAATTTCGCAGGTGTCGTTTCCAATGCAGGGGATAACTCCAATGAGATCATGATAAGGGGCAATTCGCCAAAAGGATTGCTTTGGTGTGTGGAAGGCGTGGATATCCCGAACCCGAATCATTTCGCATATGTAGGAACCTCGGGGGGTGGATTTACTATCTTCAGCAGCCAGGTGCTTTCGAACTCTGATTTTTATACGGCCGCATTTCCTGCTCAATATAGTAATGCCCTTTCAGGTATTTTTGATATGCGGTTCAGGACCGGGAATAACGAAAAGTACGAAAATGCAGTCCAGCTTGGCATTCAGGGGATTGACCTGTCATCGGAAGGTCCATTAAGTAAAAACCATACCTCTTCCTATTTATTCAACTATCGGTATTCGATCCTGTATTTCCTCGGATACATTGATCCCTGGCTGAAAAACTCTTTGCCACAATTCCAGGACCTTTCCTTCAAGATCAATATTCCCACACCGAAAGCAGGAACATTTTCCCTTGTTGGCATCGGTGGGATCTCGAGTATAAAATCGACCCCTGAAAAGGATTCCTCATCATGGAACGACATTGATGACCGGTCACAGTCCCATCTCGGTAACAAGATGGGAGCAATTGCTCTTATCCATGAGATCTATCTGACAAAGCATTCCTTTCTTCGTTCCTATGTCTCTGCAACGTATAATGAGATTACTGATGATGAAGGCCTGATGATGAAAGATTATAAGCTTCAACCGGAAGACAGCACCTCACAAAAAAATTTCAGGTTTACAGGATCTGTTACCTATAACCAAAAGTTCGGAACGCGGGTTACCCTTCGCAGCGGTATAAAGTATACCCAGTTATTTTATGACCTGGATATAAAATCAATAAACCCATTAACAGGGATCTATGGTCTGGTTAACAAGGGAAACGGCAATACCGGACTTGTCCAGGCATATTGCGAGGCAAAGACCCTTATCGCTCCCAACCTTGAAATGACCGAAGGATTGAGTTTCACTGATTTCTTACTGAACCTGCACTATGCAATTGAGCCCCGGCTGGCTTTCGCTGGCAGATTAACCAGAAACATGCGCTGAGTGTTGGGTACGGCATGCACTCGCAATTGGAAGACATTGGCGCCTACCTGACAGGGTGCCAGAAAATGAATCGACCAGTATTCCGATTAATAAATCTTTGAATTTAAGCCGTGCCCAGCATTTTGTTTTAGGTTATGATTTCCTGATCCGCCAGGATATAAGATTAAATGACCGAAATATATTACCAATATTTATATGACATCCCGGTAAAGCCGGGAAGTTATTATTCAATATTAAACAGTGCCGGTGAATATTACAATGATACATTGGTAAATAAAGGCCTGGTTGGAATGCCGGAATTGATTTTACCTTTGAAAAATTCCTTACACAGGCAATTCTACTATCTGATGACTGTTTCATTATTCGATTCCAAGTACAAAGGAGGAGATGGGATCTGGCGAAATTCAAGGTTCAATACGAATTATGTGATTAATCTGCTGGGTGGAAAAGAATGGACTGTCCGGAAGAAAAATATATCTAGGCCTGAATCTTAAAGTCAAGCCTTACCGGAGGAGAATATTATGTTCCTATCGATCTGGAGCATTCAATTTCCGAGCATACCGAAATCTTGGATGAAGCTGATGCTTATAAGCCCAGACTACCTGGTTTCTTTTACCTTGACCTCACGCTGACCTTCCGGACTAATCATAAGAAATATTCAGGTATCTGGGCTTTCAGATCAGAAACCTGTTAAATCAGCATCCGAATATCAGGGTATGTTTATGATGACTTTAAACATGCCATTGAACCTCAGTCATCTTTGGGGATTATTCCATTGATCAGCTATAAAATTGAGTTGATCTTTAAATAACCCTTTACCATTGTATTTTTAAACATATCTCATTCGTTATTGTAATGTTCTTCAAATTAATATAAAAAAATGGCAACACTTACACAGGAAATGAAAGAAATGATCGCAACACAGCAATGTTTTGTCGGAACGGTAAACGCAGACGGAACACCAAATGTAGCGCCAAAAAGGTCAACTCGCGTATTATCCGATAACTCTCTTATATTTACTGAAGGAACGGGAGGCGCAACTTATGCAAATATCAAAAGAGGTTCAAGTGTCTCTGTTTCGGTTGTTAATCGTGAAGATTTTAGGATAGGATATAGCATTTGTCGGCAAGGCATTCATGGTGGAGGAAAGCCCGGACCATTGTACGTAAAAATTCAGATAGAAGAGATACATTCCCTTAAGCCGGGCCCCACTGCGGGTAAAAAGATCGGGTAATTAGTAAAAGTGACAGGGTCACAAGGTCACATAGAGGGACGAGGTAAATTGGGGAATAGGCGAATATGGGAATATGCGAATGTGGGAATATGCGAATGTGGGAATATGCGAATGTGGGAATATGGGAATATGCAAATATGCGAATAGGCGAATTTGCGAATAGGCGAATAGGCAATGATTGCAAATAACTTTGTTAACCGGACTGTGGTTTTACTCCTTTTATTTCCTAATAAACTTTGTCTTCCCCGTAAATACCTGGTTAAACAGGCTTGGATGCAATGATCCAAAAAGGGCTGAGGAATTTATATTTGATTTGATGTAGTATTTCTTCGATCCCGGATCAATAGCTCCATTCACTTCGACTGTGCGACATATTATTTCCCTCTATCCTGAGAGTATAACTATAATTCGGGAAGATCACACTTTCATCTTCAAATTCACTTCCATTGGTATTTTCAATTGAACCCAGGTACTTTTGGGTTTCGGAGGAATCTGCCGGAAGATCGTTAACATACCATTTATTCCCTTTTCTGGTCAGAACAAAAGAACTATCACCAGGATAAATAAAAGTGAGTTTCGCAAGTTGGTTTTTATCCAACTTTAAAATCGTCTTGTTCCTGTATTGTCCCGGATTATTACTAAACATCATCGATAGAAATCCATCAATCACATAAACACGGTCATCACCTGCCACCCGGATATGTGATTTGATCTCCATATTCCGGTTTCCCCTGAGGTTTTGAGAGTTCCGGTCCTGCGAAAATGAAACTTTGCCCACCCTGAAGTCTGCGGTAATATTTGAACCCTGTTCAACGACTACACGAAAACTTGAAGAATCGGCTATTTCAAATTCTTTCCAACTTGCTTTATCAGTACCTGCAACTCTTTCAGGATTGATGTGAGCTAATGTATGGAGGAGGTTTTTAATGACCAAAGAATCGGCAGGATGATGTTTGTTATTACAGATAACGTCCCATGCTTTTCCCGATTTAGCTAGTTTTAAAATATCATTCCCCCTGCCTTTCGGATAAATTGTAATTGATGTTACAGCAGAAGAGTCAACGGAAAATAATTCCCTTTTGAATGTCCGTTCACCTTTCTTGTTGTCATGAATAAAAACGAAAACTGCCAGAATAGCCAGGATTGCAAAAATGATCAACAATAATTTATTGCTAAGTTTTCTGAACATATTAATTCCTCCCTAAATTATACTTTGATAAAATACAGTCGTTTACCAGATTTAATGATCAGATATAGTCTTCGTTCATCCGCTTCATGCGGAGGTTCCTGTTATATTGCCACCGAGTGACTCCAAAACCGATGATCAGAAGTATCGGAAGAAGGAAATTTAGGTACTTGAGTAAGGTTTTCTTCCCATCGTCCATCTGATCCAAAGGTCTGGAATTAACTTCTTTTGTCCTGAGATCGATCAACCCCGTATCATCGGAAAGCCAATCAATACTGTTCACAATGAAATTCAGATTGTCAGGGGGTATTTGTCTGGCCTGCTGACCTTCGCCATTAACAGGAAAGTCACCATCAGACACCACGATGAGTCCTGAGCGACATATTGCCGACAATCTTACCACTTAATAACCCACAAACTGTCAGGTGTGATAAAGGGAAATCACTTTGCTGCCAGTTGCGGTTAATATTAAAACGGAGCGGTGGGTTCTCAGTTCCTGCATGTTCGGAAGTTGTTGCCAGTGAAGTAAATGTAACATCTTTATTTGTTGAGAAGTAATCGATAGAACTTGCAAATTGCAGCATGACAGATGTCAGTCCCTTGGTTGCAGGATTGGCGGCAAATTTTGTAATCAGGGGAAGGTATGGAAACCTGATATTGGATTGGAAAGTCATCATTCCCTGCTGCTGATTCAGGGTTACACTTCCGCAACTTTCGTCGATTATAAAGTTCGGATTTACCCGGATGCCTTTTGCCTCAAGCCATCTTTCCAGACCCGTACTTACTTCTGTTCCTGAGGCAGTCTGTAGATTTCCATCAACACGATTCATGGCAATATAGATGTTCTTCCCAAGGGAGAGAAACTCATCCAACTTCCGAGATGTTCAGGGGGAATAGTGTCTTTTGGATCAATAATGACCAGTGTTTTGTACTTATTAAGATTCAAGTTGGCATCGGTGAGATTTAAAGGCTCTATATCGTACAAAACAGAGAGAGACTGCAAAACCTGCATCATAGAAGATAAGGAAGCTTCTTTGTGACCTTCCAGGAAGGCTATTTTAGGTTTGTCGTCCACCGTCATCTTCTTAATGCTTGTGGAAAGACTATATTCCATTGCAGTTCCGGGTTGAATTAAAGGGATAACCTCTTTTTTATCTCCATAATTTACGACGGCTCCGAGGTATGCTTTTTGCTGCTTGACCTGATCCTTTTCCCTGACGTTGATCAGAACAGGGTTTATCCCTTCCTGCATGGCTTTTTGCTCAGTGGCTTCATCTTTGTTTGGATTTATGAACTCGAACAGAACTTTCCCTTTTGAACGGTTAGAATATTCGATCAGTTCTTCCTTGAAATCACGCCTGAGCTGCAGGAATTCAGAAGGAAGTTCCTCGCTGAAATACGCAGTGACCGTTACAGGTTCCTTCAGGGACTTCAGTATATTCTTTGTTGGTTCGCTTAAAGTATACCGCTTATCAGAAGTAAAATCAAGCCTGACAAAGAACCGGTCGGACAAAATATTTACCAGGACTATAACACCGATAATCAGTAAAACGTAAGTTAAGATCGATCTTCTTTTTTGCATCTGTCAATAAATTTTTAATGGTCAGATGAATTATAATTTGTTTTCATTTTTAAATTTCTTATAATTGTTTAATTTGATGCATTTCGTCTTGACAATGCAATTTCAGTGCCCATCAGTCCAGTAAAAATGATGGAGAGGAAATAGAAAATATCTTTTGAATCGACCACTCCCCTTGCCATCGATTCATAATGATTCGAAAGGCTGAGATAGCTAAGGATACCGGCAAGCCATCCGCCGGAGTTGCTGCCAGCCAGGCCAAAGATGAGGTGAAAGAAAATCCCGATGAAAAGCGCTATCAGGAATGCAACGATCTGATTACTGGTTATACTGCTGGAAAATAACCCGATACTGATATAGGAAGCGCTCATAAAGAGAAGTCCCAGGTAACCCATCCAAACGGCTCCATGATCGATTTTACCGATACTGGCAATGGTAATATAATAGGGAAGTGTCAACGCAAGTGTTATGCATATCAGCAAAAATGCAGCAAGGAATTTTCCTGCAATGATCTGCCAGTCGCTAACAGGCTTGGTCACCAGGAGCTCAAGGGTGCCTGATTTCCGTTCATCAGCCAATAAGCCCATGGTGACGGCAGGAATAAAAAAGAACAGGGTCCAGAATGAGATCCCGAAAAATGATTGGAGACTGGCCTGGTTGACAAAGAATACATCGCTACCGAAAAGCCAGGTAAAAAATCCGCTGAAACCAAGAAACAATACGATCATCACATAAGCCATCAGTGAATCAAAAAATGATCGGAGTTCCCTTTTTGCAATAATCCAGATCTTTATCATAAACCGAATAATTTTTTCTTTATTAATAAATATTAATTAGTAATGGTCAGATCCCTGAATACCTCTTCAAGTTTACGTTCAACCGGGGTCATCTCTGTGAGTGACCAGCCTTTTTCAGCACACATTCTGAAGATCGCTTTCCGGGAAGTTGTGCCTGGTTTGCTTTGAACTTCGAAAGATTGGGTGTTTGCAGGCATCAGATCGACCAGTTCAACGGAATCGATGACCTGAAGACTATGATAAATCTCATTCCTGTCGCCGTCCTCAATAGTCACCTTGACAATCTCTTTATCCTGAGCTTGTTTTCTCAACGTGTTCGCTGTTCCATCAGCAACCAGTTGTCCCTTGTTTATAATAAGAATCCGGTCGCAGGTGGCTTCGACCTCGGCAAGGATATGTGAACAAAGGATCACGGTTTTCTCGCGTCCGATCTTTTTGATCAATTCCCTTATCTCGACAATCTGGTTCGGATCGAGTCCAGATGTTGGTTCATCAAGGATCAGCACCTCCGGGTCATGTATCAAAGCTTGCGCAAGACCGACCCTTTGCTGATAGCCTTTTGAAAGCTCATTGATCTTTTTGTACTTCTCATTTTTTAACCCACAAATCCTGACCATCTCCACAATTCTTTCCCTGATCTTATCTGCCGGAACACCCTGGATCTCCGCAACGAATTTCAGGTAATCAATTACAGGCATATCTTTATATAGCGGATTGGATTCAGGAAGATACCCGATGTGCTTTTTGACTGCTTCAGGGTTTTCAAGGACAGATATTCCCCCAACCTTTACATCGCCTTCATTCGGCGGCATATAACAGGTTATGATCTTCATTGTTGTGGTTTTACCTGCGCCGTTAGGTCCTAGAAAACCGACTATTTCCCCTGGGTTTACTTTAAAGGAGATATTATCCACTGCTTTTTGAAAGCCATAGCGTTTGGTGATTTTCTCAATAATCACATCCATATGAATCCCGTTTAAAAATGTGGTGCAAATTTATATGGAAGTTTTTTTTGAAAAAAAAGTTTAACAAAATTTTAACAAAATATTGTATTTTTTTTCTCAGGCATAGCTATTTCTTATCTGGCTCATATTCTTTGTAAACAAAATGGTTTGTCGTAAAAAGTTGTCTCCATTTTCAAGTTGATTGAATGTTTTCCATACTTTTGTTTATGATTTTTCCTGTTAATTATCAAGATTTCCTGAACCTGCTCAGACCGGTTTGTCTAAATTTTTTTTTCCTTGTTCTGCCTTTATTTGCATACAACCAGAATCTTCTTGATTCCACTCTTAAATATCCCTGGGCAGGAGGATTAAATTCCTGTCAGTTTGGTAAAATAGATATTAACCTCGATGGCATTAAAGACCTGGTTATTTTCGATCGCCAGGGAAACAGGATCCTTCCTTTTATAAATGATGGAATTCCTGATTCAGTAAGTTATTCCTTTCACCCCGAATTAGCTTCTTTGTTTCCCGCTTTGCATGACTGGGTGTTTTTTTATGATTATGATTGCGATGGTAAAGAGGATATTTTCACTTATGGGAATGGAAGTATCCGGGTTTTTCATAATATCTCGGATACAGTTTTAAAATTCGAACTTGTCACCAATATGATTGAATCTTATTATTATTCGGGTAAGGTAGGAATTCTTGGAACTACTGTGGACTATCCTTCAATTTCTGATATTGACGGGGACGGGGCAGTTGACATACTGACCTTCTTTGGACTTGGCTCATATGTTGAATATCACCGTAACCTTTCGGTTCAAAATTATGGGAATTGCGATAGTCTTGACTACAAACTCACCAGCAGTTGCTGGGGTGATTTCAAAGAAAGCGCTTCCTCTGATTCAATCACATTGAACATTGTTTGTCCTTATAAGAATAGTCCGATACCTTTTTCGTGTAACGAAATTGAAAATGGTCCAAAACATGTTGGTTCAACCCTACTTACTCTTGACCTTAATAATGATGGGGTAAAAGATCTCCTCACCGGAGGTATTAATTTCCCTAATATAATAGCTCTATATAATGGAGGAACAAAGGATTCAGCACACATGATCAGCGATGATACATTATTTCCGTCTTATTCTAAGCCTGTTCATCTTTATGAGTTCCCCTGTCCGTTTTATCTCGATATGGACAATGACTCCATTAATGATCTCGTTGTCTCACCATTCGACCCTACGAACAATCCGGCTTATGTGGTTTCTGATAATTTCCATAATGTCTGGTATTATAAGAATACAGGAACAAACAATAACCCGAATTTTCAATTTGTGACCGATCGGTTTTTTGTCAGCGAAATGATCAGTGTAGGATCAAATTCTTTTCCTGTTATCTATGATGTTAACGGTGATGGATTACCTGATCTTCTTATAGGAAACTTTGGTTATTACGACAGTTCATACTACAACCAGGGTTATTTATATTCTGATTATTGTTCAAAGATCGCTTACTACAAAAACATCGGGACACTTAACAATCCATTATTCCACCTCGAAACTGATGATTTCGCCAATCTTTCCTCTTTGCATCTTAAAGGTATTTATCCGACATTTGGTGATATTGAGGGTAATGGAAGTGATGACATGATCATTGGCAATTCTGATGGAACAATCCTTTTTTTTAAGAATACTGCTGCACCCCATACTGACCCTGTTTATGCCTCGCCACAACTTCATTATAAGAATATCAAAACAGGTACATTCAGTACGCCTCAGTTATTTGATCTGGATAAAGACGGATTGAAGGACCTGATCATCGGGGAACAGAATGGTAACCTGAGCTATTACAAAAATACAGGAACTACCAATGATCCGTCATTTACCCTCGTGACCGACAGTTTGGGAAAGATCAACGTGACAAATTATAACCTGTCATATTATGGTTACAGTACACCCTGTTTTTTCAGGGATAAAGATGGGAATACCAAACTGCTGGTTGGTTCGGACGAAGGAAAAGTACATTATTTTACTACTATTGACGGTAACCTTAATGGAAAATTCACGGAATCTGATTCACTGTTCAATACAGTCAGTGGTACTCCTTTCCAGATCTCATCAGGTTGGCGCACTGCACCGGCAATTGGTAACCTGACAGATTCAAATTACATGGATCTTATTGTCGGCAATTATTCGGGAGGATTGAATTACTATTCAAAAGGTGACAAACCCCAGGTTATATCATCTATTCATGAACAGCCCGAACCCGTAATAAATCATTTTTCTGTATATCCGAACCCGGCTGATCTGTTTGTCTATGGATTTATTGCCTCATTGCACCCAAATGAGATGATCAAGGTCAGTATAATTGATATAACCGGAAAAGTTCTTCTTGGAACTCAGGCAAGTCAAAACTTCAGATTATCATTATCAAACATCCCATCCGGATTTTATATTCTCAGGGCTGGAAATTATGTCCAAAAACTGATTATCAAGCATTAAAAAATCGAATTAACACAAGTTTAATTGCTTTGGTCAATACTTATTAATAATTTGTCCCGTTAAAATAACACTCTGATTATACTAAAAATGTTCCTGAAATAAATAAAAACCAGTTTCTAAAGAAATGAGTCGAGAATGTACGTACAAAAAAAATTTAAAGAAGTGCATAAACTATAATGGAATAATTTTAAAGGTTGCTATTATTTTTATTGTCAGTTTCATTAATACATCCTTTTACACCTGCGCTCAGAATAAAAGTTCATCTAAGACTGTTCAGGTTTTAAATCTCGATCAGTGTATTGTTTATGCTTTGCAGAATCAGCCTGCTGTTAAACAGTCGATAATTGATGTATCCATTGTAAAAAAGACGAATGCCATTAATTTGTCGGCCTGGATTCCACAGGTTAACCTTTCCGGTAGTTTTACGCATTATGATCCGTTGCCAACTATTTTTTCGATTAACTCCAGCAACCCGGGAGGACCTTTAATCAAAGAACATTCCGGTATCACTAATACCTTCCTTCCGCAATTATCAGTAACAGAGACTCTCTTCAATCCTGATGTTTTATATACCACGAGGAGTGCACATTTATTCGTTAAGGAGGCACAGCAATCCAATGATAGCAGCAAGATAAATCTTATCGCAACGGTAAGTAAGGCGTTTTATAATTTGTTGTTTACGTTAGAGCAAATGAACGTAATAAAAGACGATACGACGCGTCTTGGTAAAACCCTCAGGGATGCTTACCATCAATATATTGGCGGCACTATTGATAAAACTGATTATAAAGAAGCCACCATCGCACTGAATAATTCTAATGCGCAATTAAAACAAGCGAAAGAAAGTGTGCGTCCACAATACGCCGCGCTTAAACAACTAATGGGATTCCCTCCTGAAGAAGAATTCAGGGTGATTTTTGATACAATACAAATGATGAAGGAAATCAATTTTGATACTACACAAATGTTACAATATGAAAAACGGATAGAATATCAACAGCTTCAAACCATTAAAAGTTTACAGCAAATGCTTGTTAAATATTACAAAAATCAATTTCTTCCTTCCCTTTCCGCTTTTTACAATTATACTTATGAATATGAAAGCAATACTTTACCAAACTTTCTAAATCAAGGCTATCCCTATTCTTATATAGGCGCATCAATTAACATTCCGTTATTTACTGGTATGCGGCGAGTGGAAAGTATTCAGAGAGCGAAACTTCAGGGACAACAAATTGATCTGGCAATAGCTGGTCTTAAATCCCATATTTATTCTGAATATACGCAGGCATTAGCAAATTATAAAAGCAATTTATACGATCTGAATGTGTTACGTGATAATGTGGAAATGGCAAAAGATGTTTACGGAGTTGTTTCTCTTCAGTACAAACAAGGGCTGATAGCATACCTGAATGTGATAACCGCCGAATCGAACTTAATATCATCAAAGATCAGTTATTTAAATGCCTTGTTCCAGGTTTTGTTGAGTAAAGTGGATTTGGAAAAAGCAATGGGTAATTTTTCTTCAAAATAAAAGTAACGAATTAAATAATTATCATCTCCATGAGAATTGCATCTTTAGCATTATTGATCAGTTGCATTTTATTTGTTTCATGCAAACAAAAACAACCTCCAGCTAATCCGGCTGTACCAGTTAATATATTTACAGTGAAAGCAAAAAATGTCTTATACTATGATAAATATCCCGCAACGATTACAGCGCTAAGTCAGGTTGATTTGCGTCCGCAAGTGCAGGGTTACATCCAGGGAATTTCTTTTACTGAAGGCACTCATGTACGTAAAGGACAGGCATTGTATGAAATTGACCGTCAGTTGTTCCAGGAAAGTTATGACCAGGCAAAAGCCAACCTGGAAGTGGCGCAGGGAAATTTGAAGCAGGCACAGCAGGATGCCGACCGGTACGCCTATCTCAGCACTTATGATGCTGTTGCCAAACAAACTCTTGATCATGCCGCAATAGCTTTACAAAACGCCAGGAATACTGTTGCAGCCGCTGAGCAATCTTTAAAAATGGCAGCAACCAACCTGGCCTATTCTGTTATTTCGGCTCCCTTTGACGGTACGATCGGTTTCAGCCAGGTTAAGTTGGGAAACATGGTAACTGTCGGGCAAACAATCTTAAATACTATTTCAACCGATGATCCAATGGGTGTGGATTTTTTAATATCTGAAAAGCAATTGGCACGTTTTGAAGAGCTAAAAAACGATAAACAACAAAAAATCGATTCCCTTTTTACCATCGTTCTTCCTAATGATTCAATTTATCCTCATATAGGAAAAATCTCTGTAATTGATCGCGCCGTCGATCCTCAAACCGGAACGATCCGTGTAAGAGCAATTTTCCCAAATCCCGACTATACTTTAAGACCTGGTACCAGTTGCGTTTTACGAGTGCACAACCAGGAATCCGGACCTAAACTGGTAGTGCCCGGAAAAGCTGTAGTAGAGCTTATGGGAGAATATTTCGTCTACCTGGTTAAAGATACTCTTGCTCCTGATCCGAACGATTCAACAAAAACCCATCCTGTGCAGATTGCCCTGCAAAAGAAAGTGCAATTAGGGCAAACTATAGAGCCTGATGTAATTATAAAAAAAGGAATTAATGCCGAAGACCGGATTGTTGTGGATGGGGTTCAGTCATTACACACCGGTTCAGTGATAAATATCTCCAAGAAGCCGGCAAATGGAAAACCTATCAAGTCCAATGCCTTATGATTGCCAATACTTTTATTAAAAGACCGGTTACAGCAATCGTAGTTTCGCTTGTATTAGCATTCATAGGTGCTATTTGTGTATTTAACCTGCCTGTTAGTCAATATCCGAACATAACCCCTCCTGTTATCCAGGTCTCAGGTCAGTTTACAGGGGCAGATGCAACGACTGTCGAACAAACTGTTGCAACTCCTCTCGAAGAGCAGATAAATGGAACTCACGGCATGGAATACATGCAAAGCAATAGTACCAATAACGGACTGATGACCATCAATACAACCTTTAAAATAGGTACCGACATTGATATTGCAACGCTTGATGTTCAGAACCGGGTAAGTATCGCAACACCTTTATTACCTCAGGCAGTGACCCGTCTGGGACTGACAGTTCGTGCAGTAAATCCAAGTGCATTAATGCTGGTTGCGCTATATTCACCTAAGGGTTCTCACAACATCACCTTTTTCGATAATTATACCAACATATTTATCATGGATGCCTTGCTCCGTGTACCTGGAGTAGGAGCTATTACCACACTCGCCGATAATTTCAGTATGCGTGTCTGGGTTAACCCTGATAAAATGGCAGCTTATTCCCTTACCTCTACGGATATAATCAATGCGTTAAATGAACAAAACCTGCAGGTTGCTGCAGGTTCCGCCGGTGTACCTCCTCAGCAGAAAACACAAACCTATGAATTAAGTGTATTGGTAAATGGCCGGTTGAATAAAGTATCTGAATTCGAAAAGATCGTAGTTAAAACAATGCCGATAACAGGCGAAATGGTTTACCTGAAAGACGTTGCCAGGGTCGAATTAGGCAAATTTACCTATTCCAGCAATTGTTATGTAGACGACAAGCGCGCCTCAATCCTCACTCTTTATCAGACTCCCGGTAGCAATGCTTTACAAACAGCTGCTGGTATAACTAAAGAACTGGAAAATCTGAAAAGATCATTCCCTGCTGATGTTGATTATAAAATACCTTTTGAAACAGTAACAGTTGTAAAGATTTCAATGCAGGAAGTTGCAAAAACACTGTTGATCGCTCTTTGCCTGGTTGCCTTTGTAGTATTTTTATTTCTTCAGAACTGGAGATCCACGCTGATACCCGTTCTGGCTATACCCGTTTCCATTCTCGGCACATTTGCTTTTTTTATTCCCCTGGGATTTACAATCAATACCCTCACCATGTTCGGGTTTGTGTTGTCTATTGGAATTGTTGTAGATGATGCCATTATTGTGGTGGAAGCAGTGCAGCGTTATATGGATGTTGAAAACATGTCTGTTATGGATGCCACTTACCATGCCATGAGTGATATTTCGGCTCCTGTGATTGCTATTGCACTTATCCTGGCTTCCGTGTTTGTGCCAGTGGGTTTTATTCCCGGGATTGTAGGACGACTGTATCAGCAATTTGCGATCACAATTGCTGTATCCATTTTACTCTCAGCATTTATAGCATTATCACTGACTCCTGCATTATGTACCTTGTTATTGAAACCCCAGCACCTGGATGAAATGTCAAAGGGGTTAAATAAATTTTTCTTCAGGTTCGATAAATGGTTCGAATCAGTTACGAGAAGTTATTCCAATGGGGTACGGAATGGCATCCGGAAATCAAGATATGTGATTATATTATTACTATGTATTGGGTTAGCTGCATTTTATTTATTTCAACATAAACCATTTGGATTTATCCCGAGCGAAGATGACGGACTTATCTATGTGACTTATGAATTGCCGGAAGCTTCATCCACAACTCAGTCTGTCGATGTGATGACGAAATTGATGAAAGTTGTTTCCTCAACACCAGGAATTCAGCATTACGCAGCTCTGGCTGGATTTAATGTAATAACCAGTGCTACAAAATCCAACAGCGGTACTATTTATTGTCAGCTTAAACCCTGGGAGTGAGCGTAAAACATCCAGTCAGAGGATTCCGGGCATTATAGATGTATTGCGTGATCGCATTGCAAAAGCGAATATAAAGAATGCCAATATTGTAGTCATCCCTCCTGCTCCGATCCCCGGAATAGGGCAAACGGCTGGGTTCAGCTTCCAGATAGAACAACGCAATACAAATGATGACGTACATGCATTTGAAAAAGTAGTGAACAATTTTGTCGCAGAAGCAAATAAAGATCCTGCGATCTCTCATGCTTTCAGTTATTACTCAGCACATACTCCAAGTTATAATGTCACGGTAGACAGAGTAAAATGCAAGAGAATAGGTGTCAATATTTCAGATGTGTTTACAGCCATTCAAACATACATGGGGAGTATCTACGTCAATGATTTCACGTTGTATAACCGTACTTTCCATGTGGTAGTTCAGGCTGATACGATGTATCGCAAGATGATTACGAATATGGATAAATATTATGTTCGCAATCAGGCGGGAACAATGCTACCACTAAGCTCGCTTATAAGTTATAAACAAACAGAAACCGCACCCCTTCAATCGCATTTTAATATCTTCCGTTCTGCCGAAGTGGATGGCGGTTCATCTGAAGGTTACAGCAGTGGCCAGGTAATAACAGCTTTGAAAGATATCTCAGCAAGAGTGTTGCCACAGGGATATGGATATGACTTTTCCGGGTTGAGCTATGAAGAAGTTCAGGCTGGTACCCAGACTATTTATATCTTTTTATTTTCACTTACTTTTGTTTTTCTTTTCCTGGCAGCATTATATGAAAGCTGGTCAGTTCCATTTTCTGTATTGCTTGCTGTCCCTGTTGGTGCATTTGGAGCTATTCTGACCCTCATGTTCATACCAAGCCTTACTGACAATGTTTATGCACAAATAGGTCTCATAACATTGATTGGCCTTGCGGCCAAGAATGCGATACTTATTGTAGAATATGCCAAGGTGCGTGTAGACAGTGGGGAGGATCTTATCAAATCGACCCTTGATGCTGTCAGCCTGCGTTTGCGACCAATTCTCATGACTTCAATGGCATTCATCCTGGGGGTATTGCCATTGGTACTGGCAACAGGAGCCGGTGCCGTGGCCCGCAGAACTATAGGATTTACCGTTATGGGAGGAATGATTGCAGCTTCATCATTGGCAATTTTTATTGTTCCTGTTCTATTTGTAGTTATAGTCAAAATTGCTTACGGGAAAAAACAACTTGAATACCTGGCAAACCAAAAGAGAAATCAAAAATTATGATTTCTGAAACCTTTATTAAAAGACCGGTCACATCGATCGTCATTTCTATTATAATCGCTATTCTGGGGATTATTTGCATTCTTACGCTGCCTGTCAACCAGTATCCGAAGATTACCCCTCCTGCTGTTTCCGTATCAGCCAATTATACAGGTGCTGATGCTATCACCGTCGAGCAAACTGTCGCCACGCCTCTAGAAGAAGTGATTAATGGCGTACCCGGCATGGAATATATTCAAAGCAACAGCACCAGTACTGGTTTGATGTCAATCAATACAACATTTAAAGTCGGAACCAATGTAGATATTGCTACACTTGACGTCCAAAACAGGGTTGGCATAGCTAAACCTTTGTTACCGTCGACAGTAAGCCGATTAGGACTGACGGTAAGGGCAAGAAATATCAGCCAGTTAATGATGGTAGCCCTCTTTTCTCCAAAAGGCACACATGGCATTACTTTCCTTGATAATTATGCAAATACCCATTTAGTAGATGCCTTGCTCCGTATCCCTGGTGTCGGTGATATCAATACCCGTGCTGATAATTTCAGTATGCGCATCTGGCTGAACCCCGATAAAATGGCATCCTATTCTTTAACACCTCAGGATGTCATTAATGCATTGAATGAACAGAACGTTCAGGTTGCAGCAGGTTCTGTCGGTGCACCTCCACAGGATGCAACACAGACCCATGAATTCAGCATCCTGGTTAATGGACGACTAAATAAAGTCTCTGAATTTGAAAAAATTGTTGTAAAATCAATACCGGCTGCTGGGGAAATGGTTTACATCAAAGATATTGGCAGAGTTGAGTTGGGTAAGTTTACCTATTACAGCAATGCATACGTAGACGGTAAGCGCGCGTCCATGCTTATGGTTTTCCCACTGCCAACCAGCAACGCCCTGGACGTAGCTAAAGGAGTTTATGCAGAACTTGAAACGCTAAAAAAATCATTTCCCGAAGATATTGATTACAAGGTGCCTTTTGAAGCTGTTACTATTGTCAGGGTTTCCATGCAGGAGGTATTGAAAACACTGCTTATAGCACTTTCCCTGGTAGCATTTGTAGTTTTCCTGTTCCTTCAGAACTGGAGAACAGCAATTATTCCTATCCTGGCCATTCCGGTATCTATCCTGGGCACATTCATTTTTTTTGTACCATTTGGATTTACTATTAATACACTGACTATGTTTGGCATTGTACTGGCGATCGGAATTGTCGTCGATGATGCTATTATCGTAGTGGAAGCAGCGCAGCGTTACATTGATGTTGAAAAACTTTCTGCCAGGGAAGCCACCGTGCATGCTATGAAAGATATAACAGCACCGGTAATTGCCGTCGCATTAATACTGGCCTCGGTATTTGTTCCTGTTGCATTTATCTCTGGTATTGTAGGCCGATTGTATCAACAGTTTGCCATTACCATAGCGGTATCTATTCTAATTTCCGCTTTCGTAGCCTTGTCCCTTACACCAGCATTGTGTTCCCTATTATTAAAACCTCACCATCTCAGTAAGAAATCAAAAGGGCTGAACATGTTTTTCTTCTGGTTTAATAATATGTTTGATAAATTCTCAGGACGTTATTTCAATGGGGTAAGACGTGGCATCCATTCCTCAAGATATGTAGTTGTTTTATTGATTTGCATTGGAGTCGCAACTTTCTTCTTATTTAAATTTAAGCCTACAGGGTTTATTCCGAACGAGGACATAGGACGTTTGCAGGTCACCTACGAAATGGCTGAAGCATCATCTACAATTCAATCCGTCGAATTGCTTAATAAGTTAATGAGGGTTGTAGGTGAAACACCCGGGGTAGCACATTATTCAGCTATGTCAGGATTCAATGTCAGTAACGGCGCTGCTAAATCAAATAGTGGTACAATTTTCTGTCAGCTCAAGCCTTGGAGCCAGCGGGAAGAAACCAGTGAAAAGGTACCGGGAATCATAGAAGTCATGCTTAAACGCATTGCAAAAGCAGGGATCAAAAATGCAAAAGTTATTGTTATGCAGCCTGCTCCGATTCCGGGAATCGGGCAGTCGGCCGGATTCTCCTTCCAGATAGAACAGCGTAATACAAACGATGATGTTCATGCCTTTGAAAGAGTTGTTCGCAAATTTGTCAATGAAGCAAACAAGAACCCTGCCATTTCCAGGGCCGTAAGTTATTATTCCGCCCATACCCCAAGCTATAATCTGACGGTAGACCGGGAGAAATGTAAGAAAATGGGGGTAAATATCTCAGATGTATTCACCACCATTCAATCATACATGGGAAGCTCTTTTGTGAATGATTTCACGCTTTACAATCGTACTTATCATGTAGTAATACAGGCAGATACTAATTTCCGAAGGTTTGTAACTGATATGGATAAATATTATGTCCGCAATCAATCAGGCGGAATGCTGCCGCTACGTTCGCTTATTAATTATGTGCCCATCGAAGCCGCCCCGGTAATATCGCATTTTAATATTTTCAGGTCGGCTGAAGTAGATGGCGGTTCAGGTCCGGGTTACAGTACAGGGCAAAGCATTGATGCCCTGAAAGAAGTCGCCGCTAAAGTATTGCCGCAGGGATATGGTTATGAGTTCTCCGGCCTGAGTTATGAAGAGATAATTGCAGGTTCTCAAACCATTTACATCTTCTTGTTTTCACTCACTTTTGTTTTTCTTTTCCTTGCGGCCTTGTATGAAAGCTGGTCAGTGCCTTTTTCAGTCATGCTGGCAGTGCCGATCGGGGCATTCGGGGCTATTCTTACACTTACCTTAATCCCGCCTCTCAGCAACAATATATACTCACAGATAGGATTCATCACTTTAATCGGACTTGCCGCCAAGAACGCAATACTAATCGTAGAATATGCCAAGGTACGTGTTGACAAAGGAGAGGATCTTATTCAATCGACGATTGATGCTGTCAGCTTGCGATTGCGGCCCATCCTTATGACCTCATTTGCATTCATTTTTGGTGTAATGCCATTGGTCTTTGCCAGCGGAGCAGGTGCAGTGGCCCGTAAAACAATTGGATTTACGGTATTAGGAGGTATGATCGCAGCTTCATCCCTGGCTATATTTATAGTCCCGGTACTGTTTGTTGTGATCATAAAAATAGCTTATGGAAAAAAGAAGCTCGAATACCTGGTTCAGCACCGTGACGAATTATTAAGAAAGGCACAAGAACAGGAAAATAAGCGTAAAGAATAAAACCACAGGTGTTGAAAATTTTGAACCCCTACAGTATTAACCATCATCCAAAACCTACTACCCAATACCCAACACCCAACACCCAATACCTACTTGTTTACAACAATTTTCTTTACAACCTTTTCCAGGCTATTCTCAAAAATCACGGTATAAACCCCATCCGGTACCGGCCGTATATCTATCGCTTTGGTTAATGAACCAGTTACTTCAACCTTAGGCTCTTCAAAGATCTTTACTCCAAGGCTGTTATAAACATTTATAGAAAAAGATTCTTTGGAAGCAGTAGTAATGGACACGTTAAATAGTCCGTCATTGGGAACCGGGTATATCCCGAAAGCAGATGACGAATGTGAATCAATGCCTTCAATGTAAAAGAAAATATGATTTGATGTATCCGAAGAACAGCCATTTATTGTTACAATTGTCCAATAATAACCCCACACGGACGGATTTGGATTATAGCTTTGCCCGGTAGCTCCAGGAATAAGGGTTCCCTGATAATACCATTGATTGCCAATAGGGGCGCTGCTAAAAAGTGTGGAGAAACCATTAAATGTCACCACCGGAGTAGGGGGAACCGGATTTACAGTGACGGCCAATGATGAAGAAGGTCCATCACCACAGAAGTCATTACCATAAACGCTAACGTTCCCTGAAGAAGCACTTAAGCTATAATCCACGGTAATTGAGTTTGTTCCAGCACCTGAAGTTATTGACGCCCCTGAAGGCAGGGTCCAGATATAGGTCGAAGCATTCGGGATAGAAGATACTGAATAAACCACGCCAGTCGTTCCTGCACAAAGGGTATCAGGTCCGGTTATTGATCCTGCAGCGCCGGGAGCGGCATTTACCGTAACATTGAAAAGGGTTGGGGAAGCCGCCTGGCAACCATTAGCATTTGTATAGTTAACAGAAACGGTTTGGGCTCCGGCAGAAGACCAGTAAACCTGGACTGTTGACGTTCCCTGTCCGGAAGTAATTGAACCTCCTGAAGAAACATTCCATACATAACCGGTCATCCCTGTTTCAGTTGAATAGGAATAATTTCCGCTGTTGATACAAAGTGAACTGGTACCCGTAATGGTAGGTACAGGGAGAGGATTTACTGTAACTGCCAAAGAAGAAGAATTACCTGATCCACAACTATTACTGCCTGTAACAGTGACATTTCCTGAGGTTGTCCCAAAATCTACAGTGATATTCTGGGTTCCCTGGCCCGAGACGATATTTGCACCTGTTGGAACTGTCCAAATGTACGTTGTTGCGTTCGTGATCGAACCAACACTGTAGCCCACATTGGTTGCATTCGCACAAACACTGGCGGGACCTGTAATAGAACCTGCAGACCCGGGTAACTGGCAGCCTGCAACGAATGACATATCGTTGCCATGGGTGGTACCGCTTGAATTGGTCCCATTACAGCGGAAATGATAAGTGAGACCAACGGTAAGTCCTCCAATAGTAGCAGATACAGGTGTGGGTGTATTTCCATTAACAGGATTGGGCGTTCCTGCAACATTTGTACCATAGGTTGTGGTAAATCCATAATCAAAGGAAACGGTCGTTGAAAATGTATTGGCATTGACAGTGCCATTAAGTTGTGCACTGGTTCCTGAAATATTGGAGGCCGCATCGGTTACAACAGTTGGTGCAGCAGAAACGGTTGTAAATGTTAGATCATTCCCATAGCTTGTTCCTGCAGAATTTGTTCCGGTTACCCGGAAATGATATGTCGTTAAAGGCAACAAGCCTGTAATATTTGCAAGAACAGGCGTTGGTGTATTACCCGTCACCGTATAAGGAGTTGCATTGGTTGTATTGCCATAGGCTGTAGTCAGTCCCCAGTTAAATGTCACCGTGGTACTTGAATTATTTGCATTTACTGAACCATTAAGAGTTGCTCCGTTAAAGGTAATGCCGGTTGCTGCGAGAGTTATGACTGTGGGAGCCTGGGGGACCTGCCCGGTAATTGTGATCATTAATGAATCTTCCACCGTGACATCCTGAATTGCAACAGCTTTTGCATATACTGTCCCATTTGCTATGGCAGTCACCAAACCGTTGACACTTATCGAAGCCTGGCCTGTTCCCGGAACAATACTCCAGGTCGCACTCTGGTTTGCTGAGCCGGGAAACACTGTGTCTACCATTTGCAAAGTTCCTCCATTGGTATTTATTGTCGGAGGAACATTGCCCTGTGTTGCAACTTTGATCCCGATGAGTCCTCCTATGGAAATACCCTGGGCATAACCCAAATAAGATGAGGTTCTATTCTCTGTCCAGGTACCTGCACACCTGTTGGGGCCATCCGGTGTAAACCCAAATCGCATTTTCCCAAGTGTCGAAGTTGTTGAACTAAGTTCAACCCTGTTAGCAGGCCATACGAAGTTTCCGGAAGCATCTAACCTGGTTGCATAAATCTTATAATTAACATCATAACTCATGAACATGGGCGTATCATTGACCAGGGCAAGATTACCACATTGCTGATCATTACTGGAACTAATAGCATACACAACTTTGGCGGCATCTGTAAATTGCCTTGCTCCCGTGGTCTTTAAAAATTTCTGAATATAAACGCCGTATTGTGTTTGGTTGGGATTACTGAATGTACAAACTGACCAAACATAATTTGATCCGGGAGTAATATTAATTGCGGTCTGCATTTGATAGTTATCACTTCCCCCGGTAGCAGTATTGAAATTCGAACCATTCATCCCCCATGGAATTGTTCCGGCAGGGTTAATTCTTTGAAGAAAAGAATTAAACCGTGATCCGGATGAACTATAATAGCCAAAATAAGTAGTGTCGGCTTCAGCAGCAATAGAATAATAATCGTACCCGGCTGTAGTCTGGTTACAGATCTGTAAAGGAGAATACAAAGCCGAACCGCTATTATCGAACATCTGGGCATATAGCGTTGTAGAGACACCGATACCTCGTTTTTGATATACCATTGAGAATTTTCCTCCGATAGCTCCAATAACCTGTCCGCGGGTTGTGGTAGTCGAACCAACTAAAATTGATATTGGTGTCGACCACGCTGTTGTTCCACTTGTAGTTATTTTCTGAAGCTGCAGGGTATTGCTGTTTGACTCATTCCATGCAACAACTACTTCCCCTGTGCTTAAAACCGCCGGATAAGGGGAAAGACCCAACCCAAGAACAATACCTGTTGCACCCCATAGCTGAGTTCCGGCTTCGGATATTTTAAATACTACAGCCTGTATGGGGCCTGACCTTATGTCCTGGTATGCGATAATAAGGTTATTAGACGCATCCACGCAAACATTGAATACATATGTGGCAGAACCTGAGGGCTCGTTACTTACAAGCATCCCGTCCGTTCCCAGCAGTTTATATCCATTTGCGTCAATTAACTGAGCCCTCATGTCATAGTTGCTGCCATTCTGAACATAGAATGCAATCCAGGTTTTCCCATCTGATGTTGAAGCCGATTGCATATCAGCAACAGTAAGCGTTGATATTAGCTCATTAACATATGTATTGTTATTCCATTGGGCATGGATCGTACCTGGTAACATTATAATAAATACAAAAAGTGAAATTAATTGATATCCCAAAACCAGAGATGAGGTAATTACTTTACGTTGGAAAGTTTTCATCATACTTTTTATTAATAATTCATTTTGTACATTTTTCAATTCGAGCTATCAAAATTACTCAATAATCTAGAGTCTACCTTATATTCAATCTTACTAATTTCTGACATCAATGGGGACAATCACTTTAATACTTATATTCCTTCCCATATCATAAATCCCTGATCTGCCTGTAGTGTTATTTGGATAGGGTTCAAAATATTTCAGCCTGCTCAGGTGCGATTGATATGCAATGTCAAAAATATTACTGGCAGCAAAATGAATACTGCATAGTACTTTCCCATTCTTCTTGGTCACGTCGCCTCCTATTCCTGCATCAAAAAGAGTATAACCCGGAGTAGGTGTTTCCGTATTATTTGCCAGGTAAACCCTGTTTTGTTTTGCATAATATTCCATGGCAACAAGGGCATAGATGGATGATAAATGTTTGATCCCCTTGTCGAATTCTACGCGAAGTTCCGAATGTGTATGCAATGGCGGGATGAATGGCAAATACCTGGAGCTATCATTTATTTTTATACCATTTCCACCTTTATTAATTCCAAAAACTACGGAGACTGAATTCTCAAAATGCATCCATTTGAAAAAATGAATATCAAGACTGGCTTCCCCACCATATAGAACAGCTTCGGCCTGATGAAATCTGAAAGTCTCGTTTCCTTTCACAATTACAGAATCCTGGCCGGCATGATTCAGAACTTTCTGGTTAAAGATATAGTTGGATATCTCATTATAAAATCCTTCAATACTCGCAATAACCGGCCTGGATGTGTAGAAGATGCCAAGATCACCCTGCAGGCTGAACTCAGGTTTAAAATCAGGGTTGCCTATCTGGTATATGTTTGTACCGGGATGAATTCCGTTGGCAGATATCTCCGCAATATTTGGCGCGCGGAAACCACGGGCAATATTTGCCTTAATACTAAGACTTTTTATTATACTATACGTCATTCCGGCACTTCCTGATAATCCGGAAAAAGTATTTCTAAACGAGGAAAACTGTTTTGTCGCTTCCGCAGTATCAGGAATATTTACCTGCATATTAAAACCTGTTACGGGGTCTTTGCGTACATACATCTGGTCATTTGTAAAAAAGCGCATATCGTACCTTGCACCGGCACTTACTTCTACTTTATTAAATGACTTCTTCAGAAGTACAAAGAGACCCAGATCAAATTGCCTGTAATCAGGTATGATGAATTCGGTTCCTTTATTTGAATTAAGCTGATACATACCGTTGATACCCGGGGTAACTTCCCATCCTTTCAGATCAGGTAAGTAATATTTCACATCATAGGTAATCGTATGGAGGTAAAGATCCAATCCCGGAGTTTCCAATGCTTGAGGGTGACTGAATTCCTGACGGATATTTTCCTGGTATCCCAGAATAATTCCAATTTTGCTGCCATCCATGTATATACTGGAAGTTGAATAAAGCCTGTAGTGCTGCACATGCTGGTGTAATGCAGAGATTTTATACGAATTCAACTCAGATTTACTGACAATAGGTCTGACGGTATCTGCTTCAGTGATTTGTTTAGTAAACTGCCTGGTAATTGAATCCCGGCTACCATCGGGAATTTCCTGCAAGTCATCGTAAAGGGAGAAATTTAGATGCGAAAATCCCCATTGTTTATTAATACCTGTGTAAACACTAGCATCTGTTTCATTGAAGGCTGTATTATATACCCGGCCATCATATTTATCCTGATAATCCTTTGCCTGTTTATGTGATATCCGCCCTCCCCAGATGATCCCTTTCTGATTACCGTCAAGAGATAAAGATCCGCCAAATAAACCATTATTCATTTGATACTCGCCCTGGAAATTTCCTTTTATTGTACCGGTTGGAACCGAAGGAAAAGGAATCAGGTTCACAACTCCTGCTAAACCATCAGAACCGTAAGTTAAACTTGCAGGTCCTTTAACGATTTCAGCTTTGTCAATAGCATATTCATCCACTTCTATACCGTGTTCATCACCCCATTGTTGTCCCTCCTGTCTTACACCGTCGTATAAAGTCAAAACCCGGTTATATCCAAGGCCACGGATAAAAGGCTTGGAAATATTCGGCCCTGTCGTGACTTCACTGATACCCGGGAGTTTTGTAAGGGCATCTATTATATTCGTATTAAGGTTCAGGTTTATTTCTTTACTTTCAAGAACAACAACCGGAACAGGGCTTCTCCTGATTTCAGTTGCCATTGATGTTCCAGTAACCACAACTTCATTCATCTGTTCAGGCGATTCCTCAATCGTAAAATCTTTATGTATAGTGAGTGATAAATCCACCGGTTCAATGATCGTTTTATAGCCTACATAACTGACTCTTACCAAGATCTTTCGTTTTGGAAGATTTGAGATCTTAAAGTTTCCTGATGTATCAGTTGTGGTGCCAATCGTAAGTTCCGGAATAAATATATCGACGCCGAACAACGGCTCCTTACTCTTTTGATCGGTCACTCTGCCTGTAAGTGTAACCTGTGAATGGACATTAAGAGATGAAAGCAAACAAAGTATTACGCAAATCTTTTTAATTAAACAGGTCATAACATTCTTGTTGATCTGGGATTTGATAAAGTAATGGATAATACATCAGATATCCATCGCTTTTGTACACTAAAAATAAAATAACTGGTGATGAAAAGGCCTCCTAGAATTGATATAAAGGAGGAGCCCTTAAACAGGAAAGATTTACAGATATTGCGGGAATGAATGCCTGTCTTGGTACAAGATATAAGGAACTATTAAATTCCTTTTCTGTAAAAATGTTCTTCAGATAAGAAATAAAGGAGGAAAAAGTAATCTGATAAATGCTGCAATGCCGGTGTAATTTTTCAATGGTAACTGCTGAATGATAAACGTCATGCGTATCTTCATGCCCAAAGAGATCATGAATAAATTCCCTAGGTGTTATTACTGGTAAAAAACATGCCAGTAAAAAAATGGAAATATACCGGTTAACATTTATCATGGTGCAAAGATATACATAAACGCAGGTACCCGGATGAAAAATCATTATTCATAAATCGAAATGGATAGTGAATGCTGGATTAATATTAATCCGATGTCAGTTTCACCGGGATCATGACCATCATAAATCCTTTGTGGGCAAGACGGTTTTGTAAAGTAAGCTGAGTCTGGTTATGAAGCATCCTTGTGAGGGATGACGGGCGGGAAAAGATCGGGTTGCCAACAAAGAAAATGACCCTGTGATATTTGTGAACTACTGTCTTTGAAAGTTCCTTTACTTCATCAGCAACATCAGTACCTATAGCATAATAACTATCGGCAAAGCAACCATACGCGCGGGCAAGCTCTTCATATCTCTTTAGATTTGATTTCACATGCTCCTCAAGGTTCTGAAGTTCCTCTTCTCCCTTGAAAGTGCCTGTATCGACCATTCCGACAGAAATAAAAACAAAGTTCTTATAGCTCTCAAAGTCTTCACGTATTTTAAGGAAGGTATTGATACCAACGCCATTGAAATTTTCCACACAAATACAGGCTGTATGAGCATCCGGATTAAACTCAGGAAATTTCATACTGGATTTTTCCCAACAAAGCATTGCTCCCTCAACCTGCCTTGACATTTTATGATCAAGCCTGCCGAGCAGTTTTGAAGCACGGTCATAATGATTTCTTACCCTTACAACGAAAAAGATAAGACTGGATGTTATAAGGATTGTAAGCCAGCCACCCTCTGTGAATTTAATAAAGAGAACAGTGGATAATATACTTACAGTAAGCACTAAACCAAGACCATTAATGATAAGTTTCGGGATCCAGCTTCCTTCTTTTCTTTTAACTTGCCACCAATGCCTTACCATTCCAGCCTGGGAAAGCGAGAATGTTATAAACACATTGATACTATAAAGGACCACCAATGTAGTGACTCTACCCCCTGTTACCAGCAGGATAAAAGATGCTGCGACAGCCATTAATACCAAGCCATTCTGTGTCACAAGCCGGTCAGAAAGAACGGAAAAACGTCTCGGGAACCAGTTATCCTGTGCCATATTTGAAATCACCCTGGGGCCATCGAGAAAACCAGTCTGTGCTCCCACAAATAAGAGGGCTGCTTCCGAAAGCAGGGTTATGATCACAAAGGGTTCACCAATCCACCTGCTCCATCCTGCCGACATAGTTTCGAGCAGGTTGGCATTCATAGTCTTGCCCGGTATGTGTTTCAGATGAAAAATGGAGTAAGCCGCGAGTAGTCCCAAAACGGTTATTCCCAATGAAAAGGCCATTAAACGCATGGTATGAATACCTGTTTTGGTCCTTGGCTCCTTCAGGATCACCATGGAATTGGATACAGCCTCAATCCCTGTATAAGTTCCGGCACCCATACTATAAGCCCTGGCAAGTATCAGCAGAACTGCAAAAGTCCCCAGGCTATTGCCAGCTTGTCTGAATTCCCTGGTGGCATCCGGAACGAGGTTAACGAATTCTTTGGTATGGAAAAAAATAGGATATATGATGGTAAAAGCGTGAGTCAGCAGGAAAATGATGAATATGGGCATCAGTGAAAATACTGATTCCTTTATTCCCCTCAGATTTAACAGCAAAAGAATCAGGATCACAGCTAAGGTAACAAAAAGTTTATAAGGTTGAAAAGTCGGCGGGAAATTACTGAATATGGCATCCACACCACTGGCAATGCTGATTGCAATAGTAAGAATATAGTCGACAATCAATGAACAGCCGGAGACCATCCCAAACCGGGGAGAAAGAAGTTTAGTGGCAACTTTATAGCCACCACCACCCGAAGGGAAGAGCTTAATGATCTGGGAATAACTGCTGCTGATGATGGCAATGGTGACAACCACTGCAAAAGCAACGAAAATAGTCATCCCATGGTACTGGCCAAGTGCACGGTATGATTCTTCAGGTCCATAACAGGATGAAGACAATCCATCAGAACCAAGTCCAATCCAGGCAAGGACGGCAACAAGGGTAACTTTTTCGAAGATGTGTTCATCCTTGAGATCCCTTGCCTTACCAACGAAGATATTCCTGGCCCTTTCGGTGGTACTAAGCCTTTCTCTTGGTTTCATTCAGAATAAAATTGACGGCAAAAATACTACTTTTCTCTAAACAATAAACACTGGTTATAAACCCAAGTTTCTTCAGGTCATACATCATCAGTTGAGATGATTTACCGGCAAGTACTTATTATGCGATAAAGGACATATATTGTTGGTTCCTCCCAACTTTTCGTAATTTTGTATATTAATGATAATCCATTATTCCGGTGACTAAGAAAAAACGAGTCAAATTCACAAAATACCAGGTTTTTAAGCACACAACCGAATCGAAGAAAAAAAACATGGTCGGCGCTAATCCGGAGATTCTGAAAAGGAAAGAAATATACGCTGCATTCAATCCGACTTATGTTTCAAACAACACTGCCGCGCCTGAAACTCTGATTCAGTATACCCTTGTTCCTGGAAATTCTACGGGTGAATAATCAGAAATTCATAATAAAAATCTGAATCCTTATCTTAAAATGACCCTTTCAGCCTAATGAATATTGAGGTTTGCAGCAACCCCGCCACTGAAGGGTTATTCGATTGAAAAGACTGTGTTATTAATGAAAGGTCAAGATTATTCATCAGAGAAAAAGTAAAAGTCGGGAGGATGAAGACCATACGATTGGAGGGATTGTAAATACCTGCCAGGGAAATATTGATCAGGGGAGTGAACGGATAGGAAATATTCCCGAATATGGAAAACCCATTCAGAAAAGGATTCTTTGCATTCAACAATTCGGGGTTGACCTGGCTAAGCAAAAGATTGGTCGTATTAGTTGTATTTGAATTGTAGAAACCCTCAAATTGAATAAATATCGAATTCCTGAAAGTATAGTCATATTCCACAGAAGTAAGAAATACCCCTGTCGTATCACTAAAACGTTTAACTGGCCTGAACCAACTCATCTCTCCCTTGAATCCACCTTTTGCTATCTGGCCTGCCCATCCTACTCCTAATACGAGATCGCTCTGATTATATATCCCTGCTAATCCCTGGAAATCATATCTCCAATGGTTGAAACGGTACAAGCCTGCTGCAGTGATCTTTTTGTCCTTGTTCACCTTGACTGCAATCTCTGCCTTTGAGGATGGGCTTGTGAAATACTGCAATCTCACTGCATCACTGCCGGGCTTTTCTTCATAATCAAAATCAAAGTAGGAATAGGTATTAAAAATATCATTGGGGTTCCAAACATAGGTTTGACTCCAATTCATCCGTTGCCGTCCGACTGTGATTTGAAACTTATTCCTGGTATAATCGAGCCAAAGCCTGTCTATGGTGGTATTCAGAACATAGGATTTTCCTTGAAAGATATTCCATGACATATTTACGACCCCGTTGTCAATTGCTACAAAATCTTTGTATTGCGGGTTTATAATTGTCAGATCACCCCAATAAAACCGGTTTCTCTCCTCCAGGCAGAAAGTGAAACTATTTGAAATGTTCCATTTGAAATTAAGCCGGTTATGGATCAGGTTGCTGGTAATCCAATCCTGGTCGAGGTTATGTATATAAATTGTTTGCATGTCTTTCACATATCCGTTAAACGATATGTGTGATGGCTTCTTTTCGACGATTGAGTCCTGGGAAAAGGTATTAACAGCGAAAGACAGTAATACAATCAACAAACATGAAAGACTTCTCATATTATCGTGAAGATGCAAAGCAGCAAAGTGCCCGAATATGATCATAAATTTTTTATTGGCTCAATTTTTCGAAACATCACTTACAATCTTTCCATCTTCAAGTGTAATAACTCTTCTTGCTTTTGCAACCACTCTGGCATCATGGGTAGAAAAAATAAATGTGATGTTTTCTTCTCTGTTAAGCTTTTCCATTATCTCCAGGAGGTTTTCTGCAGACTTTGAATCCAGGTTGGCAGTAGGCTCATCGGCAAGGATAAATTTCGGTTTTGAAGCAAGTGCCCTCGCAACCGCAACCCTTTGCTGCTGACCTCCTGATAATTTATTAGGACGTGTATTTATTTTATCCCCCAATCCGACGGATTTCATCAACTCAAGTGTTCTCTTATCACGTTTTTCTTTGCTGATACCTTGCAATTGCATGATGAACTCTACATTTTCTTTTGCTGTCAGCACTGGAATAAGGTTGAATGACTGAAACACAAATCCAATATTCCGTAGCCTGAAATCAATAAGCTGTCTGGATTTTAATCCTGTGATATCAGTATTGTCAATCATAATCTCACCACCAGTCGGCGTATCAAGTCCCCCAAGCAAATTAAGCATGGTCGTTTTTCCAGAGCCCGAAGGCCCTACAATACTTGTAAATTCTCCTTCTTTAAAAGACAAATCCACACCATTCAAGGCATAGACTGGAATCGTCTTTGCATCGTATATTTTACTCAGGTTCTTAATTTCAATAATGTTCATGGTGTTGGGTATTAGGTATTGGGGATTGGGGTTAACTGTTCACTTTTATTCAACTCTGATTGCTTCTACGGGTTTAAGTTTAAGGGCTTTTCTTGCGGGCATTATTGCCGAAAATATTCCGGTACAAATAATCATCAATGAAAGGTTGAAGTATAAATCCTTTTTGATAAATGGGTATATCTTTGAATCAAATCCATAGGCTCCAAGGCCTTTCGAGACAGAGGAAAGATCGATACCGTGCTGATGAAGAAACCCCACCAGTGCGGCGCTCAGGATCATCCCAATAACACCTCCTATTACAGTGAGGAAGACGGTTTCGAGCATAATCATTCTGAATACTCTCGATTTGCTCATGCCCACTGCCATCAGCATCCCGAGTTCACGGGTCCGTTCAAACACAATCATCAGCATCGTATTCACAATACCGAATGCCAGTGCAAATAAAATGATGCCCATCAGGATGTAAACTTCCAGGGCAATGGCTGATGTTATAAAGCCCATCTCAGGACGGATCTCCATCCAGTTTTCAACATCGAGATTTTTAAATTTGGTTTTTAGCGTACTCTCTGTTTCCGGTATTAAATCGATATTATTCAACAGGATTGCAATTTCCTGTATCCCGTTATCACTGCCCGAAATCAAATCAAGGTCTCTTTTCTTAACGAAAACGTTCGTTTCATCAAAAGCGGGGTTGGAAGTCTGAAAGATACCATTTACGGTAAAAGCAGCTTCCGTCAAGTTTCCATCATTGTTCTGATACCGGATCACCATTTTCGATTTCAATCTGATCTTTAGCTTATCGGCAAGTTTTCTTCCAATAACAATCTGGTTCTTCCTGATCCCGGTAAAATATCCGCCCCCACTGTCGGGTATAGAAGTGCAGAGCCCGCTCACTTTCTTTTCTGCGACAGGATCAATTCCGACAATCTGAATACCGGCAGCAGCATTCGCGGAAGCGGCCATTCCTGTAATCCGGGTGTGGGAGCAAACTGCCCTTACTTCGGGAAGTTTCGAAATAAGAGATAAAATACTATCAGGGTGGTCAATCGTAAATTCCGATTCGTAGTTCTTCAGATAGGCGGGATTGTGCAGCTGGATATGCGAAACTTCATTTGTGATCTCGGCCCGTATTTTTTGATCAATCATACCCGTCATAATGGATGTTGTAAGAATTCCACCCGTGAGACCCAAGATAATTGCAACAATCACAATCAAGCTTCTGGTCTTGTTTCGCCATACATTTTTAAAAGAAATTTTAAAGATCATGACACATTATTTATGAAGGGCATCAACCACCCTGAGTTTAAATATCTTTCGAACAGGATAAATGCAGGTTACAAGAACTATGAACAGGATAAAACACACATTCCACAAAATAAAAAACGGTTTTAAGGCAAGCGGCATAATTGGCTCAATGCCAAAGCTTGTAAAAGCTTGTGCCATAGAACCCCAAATACGAATAGGATTGAGGTGATAATAAATTATGATAGGCATTGCTGCTATGACTCCTGACAATGTGCCAATGAGACCTAAAAGAATCATCTCTAAAACAGTGATGACAGCCAAACGTGATTTTTGCATGCCCACTGAAACAATCACCCCGAACTCTTTGATACGTTCATTCGTCATCATAATCACCGTTCCAAAAATTCCAAAGCCCACAATCATGTAAAGAATCCCGATAATCAACATTCCTGTGGTTGTTTTAGCTTTAAGTTGCTGCATTATCTCAACCATGATTTCATCCCATCTCATGATCTCTAAATTTTGACCAGTAGTTCTGCTTTTTAGATCAGTAATGGCGTTATTAATTTCATCCGGGTTTTTCAAAATGATGGATAAAGATGTAATCCTGTTTTCTGCACCGAAAAAGTCCTGGGCCGTGGGTAGGTTCATATATACGAGTTGGTTGTTGAGCTGGGGTGAAGGGTAATGAAGGATCCCGGTAACCTGGAATTTGCCTGCCGCGCTTACCCCATGGAACCCTTGCCCGATTAACACCAGTGTATCACCTAAAGTGAGCCCGAGAAAAGAGGCAAGCCCTTCGGCAACCACGATGTCTTTTCCGTCAGGATCAAGATAGCGTCCCCTGATGATTTTCGCAGAAAGATTTGTCAAAGCATTTTCCTTTACAGGATCAGTCCCTGTGATCATAGCACCTTTTGTTTGTTTTCCAAAAGAGGCAAGTGCAAAGTATTCGAGGCGGGGAACTGTCTTGTCAACATTTTTAGTGGAGATAATGACCTTCATCAGCGAATCACTTATTCCCATGGAGTTGTTGATGTCCTTGTCGTCCCAGTATCCATTTTTATGAATCTGAATATGCCCCGTATAAGACCTTATTGTTATGTCGATCAGGCGATCGAACATACCAGTCTGCATTGACCTTACAAGTAGGGCCAGGAATATGGCAAGAAAAATAGATGCTGCTGTAAGCAAGGTCCTGCGTTTATTTCTCCAAATGTTCCGCCAAGCTAACCGGATATCATTCATAGTGTGCTATCTTATCTTTTTCATGTTCTGTTGTGAGAAGAAATTCTCATCAATCTTAGTATTGAATTTCATCTCATCAATATGTAAAATAGTTTTTTGTCCTTTTTTATTCTGGGGAACAACTTCGATGCGTGTTGGAATGGATCTGTCCCCCATTTGTTTGATATCATAAGAATTTGAAACATTAACAAGTTTATTATCCTCATCATAATATTCCGCCATCCATTGGTCATAACCGCTCACGGTCACCCACATGATTACCTTTCCCCATACAACCGGTGCATCAGGCAGGGGTATCATTTCGATCTTATAACAGTCCATATCTCTTACCTTTTCTTTCCCCAACAACTTGTGTGTGTAATCCACTACGATGGAAGATTGTTTTACGAGATCATCATTGGTAAAGTCTGAACCCATCCAAGATTGCAACATCATTGACGGTGGTATTTTTATGGTTTTATCGATCGAAGGAACCCAGTTCCACATCTCAGTCTTTATCTTTAAAAAGACTTGCCCCTTGTCCTTAGCCGGTGCTGTAATGAAAACTATCGAATAATCCCTTCCCTTCGACCAGCTGCTCATCGTTATAGTTCTTGTCCAGTCTGGCCTGATTACAGTCATGGTCAGAGTGCCATGGCTTGACACTCCCCGGTTTTTCTCATCCGCTTTCCTGATAATATCATCTGCACTCGGTTCCTGTGCGTATAAACCCTGAAAAGTTGCCAGTGACATTAGCCCCAGCACCATGTATTTTATGTTTGTTTTCATTCTATCGGAATTCATTTATATAATTCGAGAATTCTTTTCTTTATTTTGTCAAGCGGATAATGGTCAGGATCGCCAATGTATTCAATCAGTACACCGCTGAACAGAGTGCTCAAAAAAGCAACTTCTACTGATGGTTTCTTATATCCCTGTTTTTTAAAGTACTTTTCAATCATTGCTGTAGGCTCTTTCGAGGCTTCAAGGATTTCATCCTTCAGAATCTCCTGGACGGCAGGCTGGCTGAATATGGCCATGTACATCTTCCATAAAATGATATTTGCCTTCAGGTGCCTGAAGAACCGCTCAAGGTATCGCTGCAGGTCTTCTCTTTCTGTCAGACCTTTGTTATCAGGATCGAACATCTCCATCATGACAGACATGATCTCGTTGAAAATGTTTTTCAACAATTCATCCTTGCTTTTGAAGTAGT
This sequence comes from uncultured Bacteroidales bacterium, assembly GCA_963800585.1. GTDB lineage: Bacteria > Bacteroidota > Bacteroidia > Bacteroidales > FEN-979 > FEN-979. Next base: position 192,432 of record CAWDBP010000007.1, on the reverse strand, counting down.
TGTACATTAACCCTTTTGAGATTCCCGCAAATTCCGCAAGTTCACTTATTGAAACGGCATGATAGCCCCGCTTTGCAAAACACTCGATGGCTGCGTCAATAATCTGCGACCGTTTGTTTTCGCGGATCTCTTCAAATTGTTTACTTGTTCTTGGGCACATGATTTATGAATGAACGGTCGGTCAAAGATAATACAAATAATTATATGAAGAATAAAAAAAGTGAAAAAAAGTAAAATGAGGGCGGAGGTCAGAAGGCAGACACACCTCTCACTTCTCACCATTCACAGCTTTTACTGAGTTCAGGTATGAAATAATGCTTTCATTTTTGTTTCCGCCGGTTCCATCATAGGTCAGTGTAACCACCGGAATTCCTGTAATCCTTTTAATTTCCTGTGCCATCGCTTCGGTGACCAGTGCTGGACAACAAAAGGCAGGATTGGTTTGCACAAAAAGTGATATATCCGGATAATTCTCAAGGATGTAAAAGATCTTCAAAATGTTCTCATAGGATTCACCGGAATGAAATGGAGTTATATTGAATTTTGCGAGGTTCCTTTCCAATATTAATGGATCTGCAACTGGTTTTTTTCCAAGGAATTTTTTGAATCGTTTATAGTACTTGTCTTCAAAAAATTTGATGCTTGAAATCATCACCCTGTAAAGTCCTGCTGTCAAATAATCTCCTCGTGCCAGAGTCCGACGGATCTGGTTTTCAATCGTTATTTTTACCAGGTCAGTATAGGGTGTTGTGATTACTTCGCCGCCGTTCTCTTCGATATCATTGATAAGGTTTTGGTTCATGACATCGTTGTCACGGACATACAGGTCACCAAAAATTGCCACACGTGGTCTGTTCCCTGGTTTCTTTTCAATTTTATCAAAAAGAGCGACCACCTCATTAACAGCATCATCCATTGACCGGTTCCCCATAAAAGCTGTTTCGAGAATATGAATACTTTTTTCGATAGAATCATTCGTTTGTCCTTTGATAACCTCATAAGGCCTGATCCTGCATCCAATTTTCCTGATAAGCCCTCCCAACAGGTACGCAAAATAGGCGTAATAGCTGGTACTGACGGCGATTTCAAGATGAGTCAGGTCGCCGGAATAAACAGAAGCTTTTTCAAAACCATGGCCATAGGACTCAAGAAAGTTTTTAACATAAAAAGGATAAAGTCGCAGGTTGCATGTGACATAGCATTTAGTCATCCAGAGCATAGTATGCTCAGGATTTAAACGGTGATGCTCAATATACTCGATAAATTCCTGTGCTACAATATTTACAGGAAGGCATTGGCCGGTATTATATGCCATACTCTTTTTAATGATCATTTCGCTGGAATGGAGCAAACGGGCATCAATGCCGCCTCTTCTAAGATTGGCGACAAGCAAAGGCGGAACAAGATTATCCCAATCAGGGAATAACAAGGTGTTTCCATTAATCCTGGTTTGAAGCTGAGGTAATAATTGATGAGGTTTTGCTACAGGGAATACCCTGTTCAAGATGGAATGATTGCGGAATGACCTGATGGCTGCTTCAATCCTGGTTTCGTAACCAACATTCGAATCATGTTCATCTATCTGAAGGATGAGATAAGGTTTCTGGTAGTCGTTTAAAAGTTTCTTAAAATAGTCCATGATAAAGGAATCAGGAGCACATTTAAAGGCTGTGATCAACACAGGATACAGATTTTTTGTAACAGCTGCTGTTTTCGCTGACTCAAGGATTTTAGCGGCGTAATACCAGGGGACATTTTGAAGTTGAATCGCGGTTTCGTCAGATAACAACTCATCCGGATTGACCATATCCTGGAAAAAGGTCTTAATTCCCATCCTGTTAAATATTTCCGGTATACCTTTATTCATTGACCTTGCAAGTACCACATAGGGTCTTCCAAGTAAAACCACGGAAATATTTGTTTCAGGCTGGAATTCAGTTTTAAATAGTGAAAACAGTTTCTTCTTCAGGGCTGCTGAAAAATCCAATGTTTCCTCCAAAGCTGTTTTAATTCTTTCAGGGGTTAAATCCGATCCAAAATACGGCCGGAGGCTTTCGGTAAGCTGCTTAATGATGTACCTGTTCCCTTTCGAAAAATCAAGCAGAGGAGAAACGATTTTCCCTGCAATTTTTTTATCTTTTAACGTATAGACAAGGGAGGCAGAATATTGGGTATAATAACAATAATATCCTTCTGTACTTTTTTCTTTATCCCTCATTTGAAAAGAAACAGGAAGAAAGATCAGATCTGCCTTATCGGCCAGATAAGCCACATGTCCATAAATCGAATCAACAGGCGCACAGAATTCTGCTCCGGCAATCCGTTTTCCCGCTTTAACAGGATCAGGGTAATTTTCACTGGTCATCGTGGGGATGGACAGGTTCCCAAAGAACCTTTTCCAAAAGCTCAATTCTTCAAAAATATGCAGTGATGCCGGCAATCCTACGATGACATCCGTTCTGAAAATTTCCGGGTTTCCTGCATTAAGCAGTATGGCTCTTTGATCCATCAGATTAAAAGTAGCGGATTGAACCTTAACGTGCTTTTTTGTTTCATAATCGCGTCCGCATAAAAACCCATAAGCTTCCTGTTCTTCCTGAATAGTGACAAGACTGATGTGGCAATGATTCGAACAAAATGTACATCGCTCAGAATGAACATTTATAGGTTCCTTGTAAACTTCCAGCCCCCTGAACCTCGTCTGAAGAGGTTTTTCTTCCATAAGAAGAAGTGCAACACCGAGTGCGCCTGTGAGATGACAATATGGGGAAACGAATATTTTTTTTCCCAGTTTCTGTTCAAAGGCAGCAACCAATGACCTGTTTTTTGCCGTTGCACCCTGGAAACAAATATGATTTCCGATAGATCCTTCCAAAGCCACTTTCTTAAGATAATTTTCCATTACAGAATGAAGGATCGTAGCCAATACCTCGTTCACCTGATATCCCTTATTCAACAATTGATTAGCATCACGTTCCATAAAAACAGTACACCGGTCACTTGCAAGGGGTGCAGAAACTCCTTCTGTTCTGTTGGAATAATCTGACAGCGGACAACCTAATTTCCCGGCTTGTTCTTCAAGAAAACTTCCCGTACCGGCTGCACAAACGGCATTCATCTGTGAAAAAGTCACAATCCCATCGTGCATGAGCGTAAATTTCGAATCCTGTCCGCCGATTTCAATGATCGTATCGGTTTCAGGATTCAGTTCATAAGCAGCTCTTGCATGTGCAGTTATTTCATCCACGATCAGATCGGCATGAATGATTTTACCGATAAACTTTCTTCCCGATCCGGTAGTTCCGACACCCCTGAAAGATAAACTGATCCCTGTTTTTTGATCAGATCATCAATCGCTTCAAATATTGCCTGAATTGCTTCGACCGGCTTTCCTGCAGTATAGGTATAAAAACCTGCAAGAGGAGAATTATCATTACTTGTAAGAATGGCTTTTGTGCTTGTCGATCCGATATCTATTCCCAGAATGGTTTCGTACTCCCGGTCTTTGGAGAGTAGAGTATACAAATCAACTTTCACAGCAAGGGGTGTGAAGCCATGACCGGTTTGAAACTCCATGATTTTTCGGTCCTGAAATCGGGGTATTCTGAAAGTGTCAATGCAAGCGGGTGGTGAAAATAGACTTTCCCGGTATTGTCAGGTTGCAATACTTCATCCAGCGATGTGAATGATCCCTCAGTTACTAATTGTTGATCCTGTATGGCAAAATAACAAGCCCCTATGGCCCCCATGCAATGGGAATATTCATTTATTAATATAGGGGTTTTTAGTAGCTTCTCCAGGTGTCTCACCACGGCTGTATTTTTTGAGACTCCACCGGCAAAGCAGAAAGGTTGTAATGGAATCTCCTGGTTAAACAAGCTATCCACAATGTTTATGGCCAAACCTTTGCACAGGCTGTCACAAATTGCTTCGAGTGAATAACCAAGCTGTTGAGCATGGATGAGATCAGTTTTCGCAAAGACCGAACACCGGGATGCAATATCAGGAACGGGATCAATGTTTCTTAATGCGATCTCACATAATTCTTCAACGCCGGTAAGGTTAAGACGAAATGCCTGCTGGTCGAGAAAACTACCCGTACCTGCAGCACAGGAGGAGTTTGACCTGACTGATTCAAAATTACCTATTTCATCAAATTTAATCAGCATGAATTTCTCGGCGCCAACCAGTAAAAGGGACCTTGCCTGGTTGTTTAATATTTTTGTGGCTTTGATAACAGCAACCTGCGGGTTGCATTGCGTAACCATTTCAGGATTGAAACAGGGAGCAGCACAAACTGCAATATTTCGAACAGATGAGAGATCCAGCTGTTCTCCGGCGGTTCTGAGACATTCCCGGATTTGCCCTTTGTGAAAAAGATATGCTGTTTCCAGAATTTGACCCGAAAAGTCCATCCGTACCAATGAAATAGTCACGGAGCCTATATCTATTCCGAGCAAACTAGCATTATTTGAATAATCACGAGCAATCCTGGAGTCAAGAGTCATAGGGGATCAAAGTAAACAAGGAACGGCACAGCAATGAAAAATGCTTCTTCAAAGATAATACATGTTCAGGGTCAATGAACGGTCTTCTGATAATATTTTGCCGCCAAATAGGTTTTAAGTATTAAGCAAAACCGAATGTCTGGTACTTTACATCATAGTAATAAAACAATTTCATCGGTATTTTAATATATTTGTATTGCTTGAAACATGGAAATGATCTTGAATGAACCGATAAATAAGAACAGTAATATGGATTATCCTCTTGTTTCGATCATTTCCATTAATTATGACCATCCTGAAGTTACTTGCCGGTTGCTTTTTTCCCTGAGGCAGATTACCTATCCGGTGATCGAGATCATTATTGTCGATAATGCATCTCCGAATGATGATCCAATTGTCATTCCACAATCATTTCCAGAGGTTCATTTTATTCAAAGCAAAGAGAACCTTGGATTTGCCGGAGGAAATAATCTAGGGATCAGGAATGCAAAGGGGAAGTACGTTTTATTGCTGAATAATGATACCGAAGTGGATCGTGGATTTCTGGAACCATTGGTTTCTAAGTTTGAGGCTGATCCCCGAATAGGCGCTGCCAGCCCCAAGATAAAATTTTATCATACTCCTGATATACTTCAATTCACCGGCTTTTCTCCTATTAATCCATATACGATACGAAACAAAGGTTACGGCCATGGCGCAAAGGATAACGGGCAGTTTGACAGTGATTCGTTAACAAATTTTGTTCATGGTGCTGCCATTATAGTTCCCATGGAAGTTATCCATAAAGTCGGATTAATGGCCGAGTGTTATTTCCTTTACTATGAAGAACTTGATTGGGCAACCCGGATCAAAAATGCAGGGTATACTCTTTGGTATATTCACAATTCCGTTGTATATCACAAGGAATCAATTTCTACCGGGAAAATGAGCCCTTTGAAAATTTATTACATGAACCGGGCCCGCCTGATATATCTCCGCAGGAATGTCAAAGGTTTCACTTTTTTGGTCGCAATTATTTACCAACTTTTTATTTCGATTCCCAAAAATGCACTGAAATTCCTGATAAAAGGGGAACACGGACATTTCAGGGCGTATAATAAATCCATAATGTGGCATTTGAAAAACATGTTTTCGAAAGAGATCCATTCTAATCCTACTTTTTAAATGAAAGTCACCCGATGAACCCTGTAATTCAATTGTTTTATATTATCATCCAGATCTTTTTTCTGACCAGGTCTTGGATTATCTGTTTTGTATATTTTTCTATTTTCATTTGCCGGATTATTTTACAGGCAACAAACCATATCCACAGCAAACGGCAAAGAGAAAGATTGCTATTCTGATCCCCGGATACAAAGAAGATGCAGTAATACGGGAGGTGGCAACCGACGCGCTTTTACAGAACTATCCTAAAGAGCAATTCGACGTGGTTGTAATTGCTGATTCCTTTCTAGGGGATACACTTGGATTCCTGAGAACGATGCCCATAAAGGTAATTGAAGTCAAATTTGATATTAGCACTAAATCAAAAGCATTGAACAGTGCAATGGAACAGCTTACGGAAAAATATGATATTGCAGTTATTCTCGATGCAGATAACCTGATGTCCCGGGATTTTCTAAGCAAGATAAACGCTTCTTTTGAAAAAGGATTTATAGCTGTTCAAGGTCACAGGACTGCAAAGAACACAGGTACATCTCTTGCCGTTCTTGATGCAATAAGTGAAGAAATAAACAACCATATATTCCGTAAAGGCCACCGCGTTCTTGGTTTTTCATCAGCCATCATTGGTTCCGGCATGGCTTTCAGATATGACTTTTTCAAGGCTCTGATGTTGACGGTAACAGCGATTGGTGGTTTCGACAAAGAGATTGAATTAAAATTATTAAAAGAAGGAGACATTATTGAATACCTCGATGACGCTTATGTATACGATGAAAAAGTTCAAAAGGCAGAAGTATTTTCAAACCAGCGGCGGCGTTGGCTATCTGCGCAACTCATTTTTTTCAGGAGGGATTTCATTTCTTCCTTAAAAGCATTGATCACTAAAGGAAATATCGATTATTTTGATAAAGTTGTTCAATTCATGCAGCCGCCCAGGATACTGTTGCTTGGAATGGTAATGGTTCTGGGTGTTATCTTTTTCCCGCTCAATAATATTTTGGATATTCCTATGGTTTATAATTATTTTTGGGTGGGAATTGTCCTGATGTGTATCCTGGCCTTTTTGTGTTCATTCCCGCGTAAGATGTATAACAGGCAAACTTTGAAAGCAATGGCATCCTTGCCTAAAAGCATGTTGCTGATGGTCGGTTCATTGCTCAGGATAAAGGGAGCCAATAAACAATTTATTCATACAAAGCACGGTGATACTTAAAACATGAATTTATTCTTTATCTACATTGTTATATGAAAATCGGGATCGAAGGTCAACGGCTTTTTCGAAGTAAAAAACATGGGATGGACATGGTAGCTCTTGAATTGATCCACAACCTTCAGGAGATTGATCATGAGAATGAATACATTGTCTATGTAAGTCCTGATGGAGATAATACTGTCCTAAGTGCAACACCGAACTTCCGGATCGTTGAGCTAAATGGGGGTTTTTATCCTTTTTGGGAACAGATTGCACTACCCAGGGCCGCTAAAAAAGATGGTTGTGAGATCCTTCATTGTACCAGTAATACTGCCCCGGTTAATACTGACATCCCGATTGTTATCACACTGCATGATATCATTTACATGGAAAGCAGTTACGTAAAGATCCTCAGCGGATCAGGAACTACCTACCAGAAATTCGGGAATGTATACCGTCGGATTGTTGTTCCCCGGGTTATAAAAAAGAGCGCTGCCATTATCACTGTTTCCTATTTTGAAAAAGACAGGATCGGTGAATTTTTCGGAATGAAAAATGATCCAAGGCTGAAAGCCGTGTACAACGGTGTTGGAACACATTTTAAGCCGGTTACTGATACTGCAGAACTTTCAAGAGTTAAAGCCCTGTACAAATTGCCGGACAAGTTCTTCTTTTTTCTGGGGAATACTGATCCTAAAAAGAATACAAAAGGAACACTTAAAGCTTATTCTGATTTTATTAAACAAACTGGCAGCGATATTCTATTGGTAATGCTCGATTTTGACAGGACCGAACTTGAAAAACTGCTTGATCAGATTGGAGTTCCTTCTCTGATTGACCGGATTATTCTTACTGGCTATGTTAAAAATACCGACCTGCCAGCCATCTATAACCAGTGTATTCTTTTTCTTTACCCATCACTCCGTGAGAGTTTTGGGATCCCTCTACTGGAAGCCATGGCCTGTGGTGTACCAGTGATTACATCCAATACTTCCTCCATGCCCGAAATAGCCGGCGATGCAGCCTTTGTCATTGATCCCTTCAAGCCCGAAGAGATCACTGCAGCAATGGTACAAGTGACAAGTGACGAGATGTTAAGAAATGACCTGGTTAATAAGGGGATTCCACAGGCAGCAAAGTTTTCATGGAGATCTATGGCAGAACATGTTTTATCCATTTATCAGGAGATTTGTTCCACAACCACTTGACCATATAAAAAGAAATGTATGATACAGAACCGCGATATTGTCATCATTGGCATACAGGCCTGGGATTTAGAAATCGGTAGTAACTGCAAGAATATTGCCTTGGAATTTGCCCGTTTTAACCGGGTTCTCTATGTCAATCCTCCGCTTGACCGCTTCACCAGGTTTAAAGAAAAAACCACAGCTAAAATCCAGAAACGTATCCGCATACAACAAGGGAAGGATCAGGATTTGATTCAGGTTAAGGATAATTTATGGAATCTTTATCCAAAGGGACTTTTGGAATCTATTAACTGGATCCATTCACCCTCTGTTTACGACCTGCTTAACAAACGGAATAATCGCATTTTTGCCAAAGCCATTCGATCTGCTTTAACCCGTTTGGAATTCAGCAACTATATCCTGTTCAACGATAGTTCAATGTTCCTGGGTTTCTACCTGAAAGAATTGCTTAAACCTGAGATCTATTTGTATTATACCCGAGACAATTTAATCGCTGTTGACTACTGGAAACGACAAGGGGTGCGACTTGAAGCCCAACTTATGAATAAAGCTGATCTGGTGGTTGCCAATTCGACGTATCTTGCTTCCCAGGCACGGAAGAACAATGTAAATTCATATTATGTTGGACAAGGCTGTGATGTGAGTTTATTCGATTCAACCCTTGTTACCTTCGTCCCGGAAGACATTCAGAATATTACCAAACCAATTATCGGCTACATTGGAGTATTGTCCTCTTTGAGACTTGATATCAAAGTCCTGGAGTATATTGCGGAAAGTCGTTCCGGTTGGAGTGTGGTGCTTATCGGTCCTGAAGATGATGCATTTAAAACCACCAGGCTCCACGAGTTGAAAAATGTTTATTTTTTAGGTAATAAACCAAGTACCGGGCTTCCCTCATATCTTAATCAATTTGATGTTGCAATCAATCCACAGGTTCTGAATCCGGTGACCATCGGAAATTATCCCCGAAAAATAGATGAATATCTTGCCATGGGCAAACCAACCGTTGCGACAAAAACAGAAGCCATGGTTGTTTTTGCTGAAAATACTTATCTGGCTGAAAATAAAGAAGAATATGTTGCTTTAATCGAAAAAGCACTTCAGGAAGATAATGAGAAGATTCGTCAGAAGAGAATAAAATTTGCTCGTGAACATACCTGGGAAAATAATGTCAGAGAAATATACAAGGTCATTGAGATTTTTAAAACTCAAATTAGTAAAACACACTAAATGAGAGCAATCGAAAAAATAAAAGGAACCCCAAGATTAAAGCAATTGGTATTGAAGACCCTGATGCCAAAAAATCAAGCAAGACCGAGGCTCTGGGTGAAATTGTTTTTAAATCCGCTGGTACATAAAAAAGGGAAACATTCCCGCATTTGCCGTCATACCCGTATTGATGTTTTACCATTCAATAATTTTATCTTAGGGAATGATTCGACCATCGAAGACTTTTGCACCATTAATAATGGTGTTGGCGATGTAATCATTGGCGATCGTACCCGTGTAGGGATAAATAATGTTTTAATTGGTCCGGTGACAGTCGGAAATGATGTTATGCTTGCGCAGAACATTGTGATGTCCGGGCTAAACCATGGATATGAAGATATAACCATTGTACCCCACAAACAACCTGTTAAAAAGAGAAAAATTATAATTGAAGATGAAGTTTGGATAGGCGCAAATTCAGTAATTGTTGCAGGAGTCGTTATTGGTAAACATTCTGTAATTGCAGCAGGTTCAGTGGTAACTAAAGATGTGCCTCCATACTCGGTTGCTGTGGGAAATCCAGCACATATCATCAAACAGTACAATCCGCAAACCGGTATTTGGGAGCGGATATAACATTTTTTTAAAATTGGATTACAACAAAGAAAGACGAACCATTTATTTTCTTCTGCCCCGGATAGGGATTCTTCCTTTTAAAAGAAAACATATTTAATTTAAGAACTATGACGGGATTAATGATCACTTTTTGGATATTGCTGTTCATCGTATTCTATGCCTATATTGGTTATGGGATTCTGTTGTTTTTACTGGTGCGGATGAAACGATTGTTCCATAGTTCGAAACGGGAAAATCATCCTGATACATATGAACCGGATGTGACATTGTTTGTCGCGGCATACAATGAATGTGATTATGTTGATACGAAGGTGAAAAATTCAATGGAACTTGACTACCCTCGTGAAAAACTACATTTGATTTGGGTCACCGATGGTTCAGATGATGGGACACCCGATCTCCTGAAGAAGTACGAAGGTATTGAAGTTTATCATCTTCCGGAAAGGAATGGAAAGATCGGCGCGATAAACAGGGGGATGAAGCTTGTTAAATCACCCATCGTTGTTTTTTCCGATGCAAACTCCATGCTGGGAAAAGAATCTATACGCCGCATCGTTAGTCTTTTCAGTGACCCGAAAGTTGGATGTGTCTCAGGTGAGAAACGAATATTTAGCAAGGATAAGGATGCCGCAGCAGGCGCCGGCGAAGGTTTGTACTGGAAATATGAATCGACACTGAAAAAATGGGATGCTGAACTTTATTCCGTGGTGGGGGCAGCAGGTGAATTGTTTGCTATCCGGACGGAATTGTACCAGGAGGTCGAACCCGATACCCTCCTTGACGACTTCATTATCTCTCTTCGGGTTGCTCAGAAAGGATATACAATCCAATATGATCCGGAAGCTTATGCTATTGAAACTGCCTCTGCAAATGTTAAAGAAGAGCTTAAACGAAAGGTGCGTATTTCAGCAGGTGGGATACAATCTGTCATCCGTTTGAAGTCGCTGTTTAATATTTTCAAATATGGGATCTTATCATTTCAGTTTATTTCACATCGTATATTACGATGGACCCTAGCGCCTTTTTCATTGTTGCTGATGTTGATTGCGAGCTTCATCCTTGCACTTCACGAAGGGCTCTTTGGTTTCGGATTATACAGTATACTCTTCTGGCTTCAGGTGATATTTTATCTGGCAGCATTGTTGGGATGGTACCTGGAAAACAGGTCAGTAAGGGTCAAACTTTTGTTTGTCCCCTATTACTTCTTTATTATGAACCTATCCGTTTTCCTTGGATTAATAAGATACTTCAAACGTTCACAATCAGTAAATTGGGAACGGGCAAGAAGAGGGAGATAATCCCGTGATCATCCTACCTGGTAGTATCTACTCCGATACAGAAATAGTCGAAACCTTTGTGCTTCATCTCGGCACGGTCATAAATATTTCTTCCATCAAAGATCACAGGTGTTTTTAATAATTTCCGGATGACATTAAAGTTAGGAAATTTGAATTCTGCCCACTCAGTGATAAGGATAAGACAATCTGCATCGATCAGTACATCGTATTGGTCTTCCGCATAGGTAATGGTACTTCCAAGGATTCTTTTGGCCTCAGCCATGGCTGCAGGGTCATATGCTTTAATGCTGGCGCCGGCTTCATGAAACTTTTGGATCAGTACAAGTGATGGAGCCTCGCGCATATCATCTGTCATGGGTTTAAAGGATAGACCCCAGAATGCAATGGTTTTTCCTTTTAGATCACCTTTAAAGAATTTGTTCACTTTATGGAATAACACCGATTTCTGATCTTCATTTACAGCCTCTACTGATTTTAACACTCTCAGGTCATAATTGTAATCAGATGCAGTATGAATAAGGGCTTTTACATCTTTTGGGAAGCAGGAACCACCATAACCTATACCGGGATAAATAAATTTTTGCCCGATCCTTGTATCTGATCCTATGCCTTTCCTTACCATATTGATATCAGCACCAACAATTTCACAAAGATTGGCAATATCATTCATGAAACTTATTTTCGTTGCCAGCATTGAATTAGCAGCATACTTGGTCATTTCAGCCGAAGTGATATCCATAAAAATTATCGGATGACCATTCAGAGTAAAAGGCTTATATAAGCTTTTCATCACTTCTTCAGCCCGCTCGGAGTCCAGGCCGACAACTATCCGGTCAGGTTTCAGAAAATCATCTATGGCTGCTCCTTCCTTGAGAAACTCGGGATTTGAAGCAACGTCAAAATCAATGGCTGTTCCGCGTTTTTTCAACTCTTCCTGAACTGCCATTCTGACCATCTTAGCAGTCCCAACCGGAACAGTACTCTTTGTAACGATCAGTAAATAATTCTTCATGTGCCTGCCACAATCTGCAGCTACCCCAAGAACATATTTGAGATCAGCGCTGCCATCTTCATCGGGTGGTGTGCCGACCGCAATAAACACTACTTCACAATCATTCAGCGATTCGGCAATTTTTGTTGTAAAATGTAATCGCTCCTTCTTCTGGTTGCGGTGCACCATTTCCTCAAGTCCCGGCTCAAAAATAGGGATGATCCCATTTTTGAGGTTTTCGATTTTTTTCTGGTCAATATCCACACAGGTGACATCGATTCCAACTTCAGAAAAGCAGGCTCCGGTCACTAAACCGACATAACCGCTCCCGACAATAGTTATTTTCATGGTTCTTGTTTGAATTTTGACTAAAATTAATGATCTCCACAATCGCTTAATGAACGTGGATTAAGAAGAATTATTTCAACTATTTGAATAACCAATAGTTGTTAGTCTTCTTGCTAGGGTGCATTGGCATGCAAATATATAAATTATTTTCTTCGGGAATAGAACAAAGATTATTCGTGCGACACGATTTAAGTGTTACACATCGTACTTATCAAACCAGGGGTATCCTTAATTATTTATTCTTAAAAATCGAATCCAGGAATTCCTTCATATCATTCCATGAATCGTTATCAGCCTGAGCATTATATTCAATAGGCATATTAAATTGTTTACCAATCCGGGTAGCGTCAGGATTTGTAAATGCATGCGTTGCATTTGCATAAACATTGAAAGTATAGGTTGCCCCGATGGAATCCAACTGGTGTTTAAAAGCATCAGCATCAGCTTGAGTAACAAATTTATCATTTTCTCCGTGGCATACCAGGATTTTGGCTTTTAACAACTTTTTATCTGGTGGCACACCCATAAGACCCCCATGGAAACTTACAACTCCTTTCAGATCCGCCCCTAATTTTGCAGAGTTCAGCAAAACACCTCCTCCAAAACAATAGCCGATTGCAGCAATATTATTGGGATCAGCCTGCGGAAACTCCTTGATCTTCCTGATCGCCGCATCTAACCGGCTTTTGGCCAGATGAGGATCTTTATAAAGTGGGGTTGTAAGTTCCCGGGCCTCGTTTGGATTCGCGGCATTTTTACCGTCGCCAAACATATCAACCGCCATGGCAAGATAACCCAGCGCTGCAAGTTTCCGTGCCCTCATTTTTGTATAGTCATTCAGCCCCCACCATTCATGAACCACCAACACTATCGGCCGTTTTCCTTTTATGCTTTCATCATACGCCACAAATCCTGCCAGGGTGACATTCCCAGCTTTATAGGTTACCATCTCTTCTTTAATAGTCGATGCCATGGTTTTGGAATTAATTACAAATGTAATTGTCATAAAAGCGACAATAATAAGAGCATTTTTATAAAAATATTTTGTTTGCATAGGTCGCCGGGTTTTTAATTATAAATTAGTCATCATGTTTTTTTTCATTAGCACCTCCATTATCACCAATGATCAGCCATTTGCCTCCCTGTTTCATCAGGATATCTGTCCATCTTCCTTCTTCCATTTTCTTCTTACCATCCATCTCGCTGGCAAACGAATAGTAATAATCAGCGAAAGCAAAATCTCCAAATACTCTTATCCCCACCGGCTTTATATCATAGGATAATATTTTATTTCCTGTCATTTCAAGTTGAAGCCATTTCTGGATCTCCGTCTTTGTTGAAGGTAATGGTGAATTGTCATCCCACCCAAGGTAATCAGGATGAAAATATTCAAGGAAACCTGCAATGTCCCCTTTTACCATAACAGCCCAGTAATTGTTTACCCCATTCCATACATCTTGTTGAGCAGGAGACCATTCCTGCGCATATACTTTGGTATAAAACACTACTCCTGATAATAAAAATATAGATGTCAAGAGCGTAAATCCGATGTTTCTTTTCATAGTAAAATCTCCCTTTATTAAGTTTTGTTAATTAATTAGTACAAAAATCCTTCCCACTGCGGCTAATTTTTTAGCCATAGTTGAAGCGTTAAATATAAAATCAAAGGTAATGGTGTACCGGTCGTTATTTAGAATGATTATTGTTAAAAATTGTTAACGACCAAAATTTCTTTTCGTTATTACCCTCTTGGTATAAAAAAGATCAGCAAAATAGGATAACCTGAACTACATATCTTAAAATTTATTTTCATACATATATACTATTTCCCTCAAACCTCTGTTTTGATCATGTAAATATCAACCACATTGCGTATGATAAAGGTGTACTTCCTGCCTTAAGGTTGGCAGGTATTAACCTTAAAAATTAAAAGATGAAAAAAATCACGATTTTATTGATCTGCTGGGTAAGCACCCTGGCAGTTTTTTCCCAGGATACCCTACCTTCAACTACCTCCATAGGTACTAGTGAGATCCATACCATTTTTGGACACTGTAAAGGAACTTGTAAAATACCATTGGGGTTTTTTATTGAAATGAACGGTGGTTATTCGATGTTCGGAAGTAAAAGTGTTTTTCTCCCGGGTATGAGTATGGGAATGATCCTAAATCACCATTGGGCCATAGGAATTACCGGAAGTTTCATTGGTGATCCCAACGGATTGCATTATAATAATATTTATTATGACTCCACTGCTTCAAAAATGCGTGGAGCTTATTTAGAGGGAGGTTATGGCGGACTTTTATTGGAATATATTCTTCTCCCTAATTCACGGGTTCATATTGCCTTCCCTTTGATGATCGGATTTGGATCTATGGACTACACGCGTTCCTACCATCATAATGACAGTATCTTTGCAAACAATTCTCATAATGAATTACGTCACGATTACATTTCGAGGGACCAGTTTTTTGTCATAGAACCGGGAGTAAGACTTGAGTTCAACATGATCAAACATTTAAGGATCGGTTTGGGAATCAGTTATCGTTATTCTCCTGATTTTGATCTTAAGAACACTTCACCCGACCTGCTTAATCAATTCACAGCCAGACTTAGCTTTCGCCTTGGAAAATTCTGAAGTCATGATTTATTGGGGGGAATCCTTATTTATTAGATAACTCTACGGACAAACATATTACAAAAAAGAGGCTGTTTCAAATCCTGAGACAGCCTCTTTTTAATTGAACAAACCAATAAACTATTTCCCTTCATTAATCCTATGAAATGTTCCGGATCCACTCCATTGTGTCTTGCCATCAATCGTCGAACTTACATTAACATCTAAATTATCATCTCCTGTAAATGTAAACTCTGTTTTCTGTATGATCCGTTTCCCGTTTTCAAGACCGTTATATTCCATGATCAGGTGATCCGGGGATTTCCATTCACATACCTGGTCGTGGGTTGTACCCATATTATCAACCGAGTAGCAATGCAGCTTTCCATCTGAATGATCATAGCCAAAAAGGTCAGAAGTGTGCATCTCCCCCAATGCGGGATGAAGCCCGCTTTCTTCCCAGTATGCTCCATTTCCACCTGCGATTGGCAAACACTTTACATTATAATCAAATTGGTAGGATTTATCTCCCATCATTGAAGTCATTCTTGACTCCCAGATTCCATTGAATTTATTCAGATTTACTATTGCTTCAGGCATGGAAGGCGCACTAGCCTGTGCCCAGGCCCCGGCTATCATCATGACAAGCGTCAGGGTCATCATAAGTTTTTGTATGTTTGAGTGCATGATTGGTTCCTCCTTAATTGTTTATGAATAATTTGTCCAACCGGATTTTTATGAAATCTGCCCGGTTAATTATCCCACAAATATACGTTAATTTAGACCGATTATAAATTAATCTCCCTAAATTTTTTCCATTCACAATCCATTTAATTCTGATTTCTTTATGATTGAATGCATTATGTTTGCTTTAAGGAAAAAATGAAAAATAAAAATTGGATGAGTCTTTCACCTGAGTAAATTATTCCATAAAATCATAAAATAAAATTTTTATTTAGACTATTTCTATATTAGCTTTGTAAAATTATTTAATTCTTGTCTTTGAAAGTTAGTTAATGTTAAACCAATAAAATAGAAAGAAAAATCATATGAAATATATAATGAAAGTTCGAATGGGTCAGGAAACAGGCAATGAAGCCCTAAGTGATCCCCAATTTGGTCATAAGATGAACGAGTTGCTTACTGAGATCAAGGCAGAGGCAGCTTATTTTACAACTGTATGCGGTCACCGTGGTGCATATGTCATCCTTAATATAGATGATGCATCTCAAATACCCGCAATTGCAGAGCCATTCTTTTTATGGCTGAATGCGGAAATTGATTTTCTGCCTGTCATGCGACCCGAAGATCTTGCAAAAGCAGGTCCTGCAATTGGCGCAGCTGTTAAAAAATGGGGAAAACCTGTTTGAATCTCAACTGAGACAGGATAATATAAGTCACGGATGATTTAAGCAATCAAAATAATAATTCACTTGACATCCTGTGAACAAGTAGAGAAAAAACCATCGGGGAGAAACCTGGTATCAAGGGTTTCTCCTTCGTGGAACTTTTCCGGATTGAATGTATCATTCGTTTTATCTTCATAAGACGAAATCACTTTAAATTCTGTTCGGCGGTTTGCCTGGTGCTCTGCCTCAGAACAAGGAACTCCAGTACTGCATCTGTTTACCAGCTGGGTTTTTCCATACCCATGGGCTGTAATCCTTGAGGGGTCAATTCCCGAGGAAATGATATATTGAACTGCAGATTCTGCCCGATGCTGAGAAAGCCGGTTGTTGTACTCATCTGATCCGCGGCTGTCGGTATGAGACCCTAATTCAACATTAATAGAATTCTCCTTCATGATCGTGACAAGGTTATTCAGCGAGGGTTCTGCATCTTTCCGGATATTCCATTTATCAAAGTCATAGTAAATGTTCTCCAGTTTGAATTTCCGGTTTACGGCAAGTTTATCCAGGAGAAGATCCCTCGGAATAGACAGATCTGTCTGGGGTTGACCTGGGTCAAAAGAAAATGGGAGACAATCGGCAATATAGCCGTTCTCCATGGCTTTAATGAGGTAGTGTGTGCCTTTGTTCACCGGCGTTTTGAAGCACCCGTTTGAATTTGCTTTAATAACCAGAACTTTGCCCGATTCATTATTGAGTAAAAAAACTGTTGCTCCGGGAATGGGTTCTTTCGTGGTTTTATCTTTCACACATCCGGAAACCATGTCTGGTGGTTTGGTTGCAAAAGGAGGAGTCGGCACTTCCACAGGTATGCGTTTGAAACAATAGATATCATCTGATCCCTTCCCTTCAGGCCGGTTTGAGCAGAATAGTCCTGTCCCCGTATTTTTATATTCAGCATAACTGAAATCATCATAGGAAGAATTTATTGGGAGCCCAAGATTTTTTGGAGTAGTCCACTTACCATCCACCATTCTGGATACGAAAATATCCAATCCGCCAAATCCTGGATGTCCATCGGATGCAAAATAAAGGTCCCCGTTATCAGCAACAAAAGGGAACATCTCATTCCCGAAGGTGTTAATGACAGGTCCCAGGTTTGCAGGATTACTCCATTTCTCACCTTCGCGGGTACAGTAATAAATATCGGTACCACCTGAACCTCCTTTCATATCAGAAACGAAATAGAGTGTCTTTCCATCAGGTGACAATGCAGGATGTCCAACTGAATATTCAGTACTATTGAGGAAAAAGGGTTTGAGTTTTCCCCATTTTCCGTTTTTCCTTGTAGCATAAAAGATTTTCAAGAGGTGAGTCTTTATCTTTTTATTGTCTTTCTTTTCTTTATCCTTATGGACAAATGTACGGTTAAGAAAGATTTCTGTGTAGTCCTTGTTAAATATAGCAGGTCCGTCATGATACTCTTGATTAAGCAACCCAGGGGCAAGGACTGGCGTTTTAAAGTCGTTGTAATAGTCATCCGGGTAAGAAGGGTCAGCACAAAATAGGTGAAGAAAGCTATTTCCAGTCCAGCCATAAGTTTTATCTTCTATTTTAGAAACAACCCTGTCGCTGGCAAAGATGATCCCATTGTCATAAAAAGCCGGACCGAAATCCGATTGTTTGGAATTCAATGCTGAGGCATTTTTAACCTCAAAGGCCGGTGGATTAGACTTCCATCTCATTGCGCTGTCGCAAAAAGCAGCATATATTTTCCCCAGATTGCTGTTCGATGCTATCGAATCATAATGCAGAAAGATGATTTTTGCTTTTTGGTAATCCCCTACCGCACGCAATGCCTGCCCATAATAATAAAAGTTCATCGGTTCAGTATTCCCGGTCACCAGTGCCTTTCCATACCATGCCTTGGCATTCATCATATCATTCTGCTTACGATAGCATTCCGCCAACAATTGAATTGCTTCATTTATTGTTTTGGGATCGTTTTTGTGAATGACTTTCTGAAGGATCGAAACCGCTTCTGAATAATTGAAAAGGTTCATTTGCGCTTTTGCATCTTTTAATTGTCCGAAAGAAGGAACAACAATGAAGATAACAAGCAGGAGGACAAAAAATGGTGTAAGCTTATTCATATTCTGATGTGTTTAAAAATTAAAAATACCTCGGTGTAAGCATCCGGTTTTTATTGAAGATATCAAAGCAACATCCAAGGTGGATTTCATGCGATCCCTTATTGTATGATTGCAGGGCATTGAACCAGATGTCATATGAATAGCCGAAGATGAAGTTTTTAGTAATGTTGACTTCTACAAGCAAACCTAATGCCGCATCAGTGCGATACGTTGCTCCAAGTGTCAGGACATCATAGATCATAAAACTTGCATCCAGGTCTGTCTGAAAGGGTGCATTCTGTACATATTTACACAAAATCGAGGGCATGAATACAACATTATCTCCTAATGGAAAAGCAGCGCCAGCCAAACCGTAAAATTGCCTGAGGAGTTTGGTATAGGTGTTCTCGGAATTGGTGGGTGTTGTGCTGGCAACAATCATTTGATTTTGCAGCAAATGCTTGGACGATACACCAACATAGAATTGATTGCCGTAGTAATATATGCCGAAATCAACATCGGGAACTACCTTGCTTTTAACATTATTATTCAATTCATAATCATTCAAATTCTTTGGATTAAGTTCACTCCAATCAATATCGGAATATTTAATCCCGGCTGCGACACCAAAGCAGAGTTTTGTAGTCGGAAAAATTACCCGGTAAGCGAATGACCCTTTTACACCATAATCGACTGTTGGACCGAGTTCATCGAGGACAGCATCCAGGCCAAGCCCGATATGGGGATTATTTAATGGTGTGTGAGCCGTAAAGGAAACCGTTCTCGGAGCTCCTTGTATGCCCACCCACTGGATGCGGGTGAGCATATCTGCAGAAAAAAGATCCTGGCTTCCAGCATAAGCAGGGTTTAAATCCAGTTTGTTATACATGTACTGGGTGAAAAGTGGATCCTGTTGTGCAAAAACTACTGATCCGGTAAGCAGGAAGATAATGATTACGATCTTTTTCATTTCTTATATTTTAGACATTGATAACAAATATAATCAAACAATATATATGACCAGGAATTATTTTGAACTGCCCCGGATCAATACCCAACCGGTTCGGGACCCTCCATCTTTGATCGTTATAATATAATAATATGTGCCATCAGGCAAACGTTTACCCTGATAATTTTCCCCTTTCCAGACAGTTGTAGTATTGTCATAATGCTGGAATGATTTGACTTCATCTCCCCAACGATTAAAGATAAGAACATTATTATCAGGGAATTCTTCAATTCCGTCAATTATCCATCCATCATTGATCCCGTCCCCGTTGGGTGTAATGACATTGTGGATTATCAGCCAGCTTGCTGGTAATTGGGTACTGATATAGATATAAACCTCAGTCGCACTGCAAACATCCGGGTACTGGTTGTAACAAACAACATAACATAAGGAATCAATTCCTGAAAAATCACGGTCAGGTGTGTAATTAATGGTATTATCACTCAATACATCAGCAAGCCCGTGTTCAGGTCCTCCACAGAGAGTAACACCTACTGCCAGGTTTTTAGAATAAACGTCATTTGCTAATATTTTGACATTTATCGGGATATTTACTCCTGTCGTGTCGCGGTCGTGCATGGCGATGATTGCTTCTATTCCCTGGTTGATCAAAACTTTCACGCTATCAGTACTTTGACAACCCGTTTGTACATCAGTTACAGTCAGGATGAAAGTAACATTATCTCCCAGTTTGACTGTTTCCGGATGATCAGTTGAAGCGCCGATCAGCAATGATGCAGGTTGCCAGCTGAATGCATAAACACCCGATCCTCCTGATGCCAGTCCCAGTAGTGTGGTTGAGGAGTTTCGTGGAATAGTCTGATCGCTGCCGGCATTTACAGTGATTGGATTGCTGATCACGATATTCATTTGGCTGGTTGCTGTTGTACTACTACATCCGCCAGTACCATGGATGGTCAGCGTTAAATTGATAGTTCCTGATTCACCGGGTAAAGGTGTATAGGTCGGTGTAAGCGTTGTCGAACCCGAGAGAACACCCAGGCCGTTGGTGGTCCACAGGATTGAGCTATAGTTTATAGCGGTAGCTCCAGTGATGGCATATGCAACACCAGGACAATCAGATCCATTGGGCCCTGCATCTGCAACCGGGGTCCCTGTAAGGGTCAGGGTCATGTGAGCAGAAGCAACTGCACAGGGAACGATCGGATCAATCGTCATTGTCAATACCACAGCTCCGGTAAGAATATCCACCTCGCTTGGCGTATAAACCGGGTTCACCGCATGTGGATTATCGAAGGTTCCTGTACCACTTGTTGTCCATGTTACCGATTGATAATTTGTGGCCGATGCTCCTGAAAGTATAAAAGGGCTCCCGGCACAATTGGTAGCATCCGGACCGGCATTTGCCGTAGCAGATTTTGAAATGGTCAGGACCATCTGATCTGTTACAACTGGACAGGGGGCAACCGGCGTAACTGTAAGAGTCAGGGTCACCTGACCGGTTTCTCCTGCAGCCGGAGTATAAATTGGTGTCAGGGTGTTGGACCCTGTCAGAGTTCCCATTCCATTGTCAGTCCATAATAATGAAGTATAGTTCTGTGCTGAAGCCCCCATGATCATATAGGATGCTCCTTCACAGGTTGATTGATCTGGTCCGGCATTGGCAACTGCTTCTTTAGAAATGGTCAGTTTCATATCATCTGAAGCTGCAGGACAAGGAACCCCTGCATTTGCAGTCAGAGTGAGTACTACATTACCGTTCAGAATATCAGCCGGACTTGGAGTATATATCGGATTGAGTATGTTTGGATTATTAAATGTTCCCGAACCCGATGTAGTCCAATCTAATGATGTATAGTTTGATGCAGTCGCAGCAGCAAGAGTCACCGGGGTCGAGGCGCAGCTGGAAATATCCGGTCCGGCATTAGCTGTCGCTTTCGGGGTGATATTGAGCAACATAAAATCTATCGCATCTCCGCAGGGGTTGATCCCGATAACTGTCAGGGTCAGAGTAACAGTGCCGACCTCGTTGGTTCCCGGAATATAGGTAGGAGAAAGTGTTGTCGAATTGGTCAATGTTCCCATTCCGTTTGATGTCCAGAATAATCCCGCATAGTTGAATGCTGATGCACCAGTGACAGTATAAGTTGAACCTTCGCAAATGGTGGCATCAGGACCGGCATCTGCAATTGGTGATGGAACAATGGTTAAAGTCATCTGTGAACTGACCGATCCACAAGGCGCATTGCCCGTGACAGTAAGTGTTAGTGTAACCGGGCCTGTTTCATAGGGAGCAGGATAATAAGTAGGAGTCAAAGTACCGGCG
Organism: uncultured Bacteroidales bacterium; assembly: GCA_963800585.1. Classification (GTDB taxonomy): domain Bacteria; phylum Bacteroidota; class Bacteroidia; order Bacteroidales; family FEN-979; genus FEN-979. The sequence goes on along the minus strand of CAWDBP010000007.1, from coordinate 170,484 downwards.
CCACTCAATGTTCCGGATCCGTTATCTGTCCAAAGCAGTGAACTGAAATATTGTGCAGTTGCCCCTGAAACAGTAAATGCCTGGTTCTGACATGTAGTTCCATCCGGGCCAGCATTTGCAACAGGTGCTCTGACAATGGTCAGGGTCATGGAACTCAGGACAGAAGTACAAGGTGCATTGCCGTTAGCCTGGAGCGTAAGAACGACACTTCCGGCAGTAATATCGGCCGAACTGGGAGTGTAGATCGGATGAAGGACTGTTGCGTCAACGAATGTCCCTGTTCCGCTTGTCGTCCAATGGAGTGAAATGTAATTTGATGCAGATGATCCAAGTACAGTAAACTGGGAACCTTCGCAGATGGAGGAATTGGGCCCGGCACTGGCTATCGGTGCAGGGACGATATTCAATGTCATCTGCGACGTTGCCGATCCGCATGGAGCATTGCCATAAACGGTCAGCGTCAATACAACCGGTCCTGTTTGTGTGGGTCCAGGTGTATAGGTTGGGTTAAGGGTGTTGGCATTTGTAAGTACTCCCGGCCCCGGTGCTGTCCATAGTACAGAACTGTAGTATTGGGCAGAAGCGGAAGTCACAATGAAAGGAACTCCCTGGCAGGTACTTGAATTTGGCCCGGCATTGGCTACCGGTGCCCTGTTTATGGTCAGGGTCATAGAACTGCTTGCACCGGCACAGGGCGGATTGGAGGTCACAGTAATAGTCAGTATTACGGTACCTCCTAAAATATCCGCAGTACTCGGAGTATAAATCGGATGTAATATTGCCGGATTATTGAAAGTCCCGGTGCCTGAACTAGTCCAATTGATTGTTGTGGCAAATTGTGCCGTTGAATTGTTTAACTGATAGGTTGAACCTTCGCAGATTGCTGAATTCGGACCTGCACTGGTAATAGCCTGGCGACTGATACTAAGTATCATTGAACTGCTTGTATTGGCACAAGGTGCATTGGCAATAAGGTTCAATGTTAACGTCACACTGCCTGCTGCAATATCTGCTGCACTCGGAGTATAAATTGGGTGCAACACAGTTGCATTGCTGAACGTCCCGGTACCAGAGGTCGTCCAGTTAATGCTTAGATAATATTGTGCTGTCGAATTACTTAACGTATAGGTTGACGTCTCACAGATCGTGGCATTTGGTCCTGCATTAGCAATTGCCTGACGGGTAATACTAAGTGTCATCGAACTGGTTACATTGTTACACGGAGCATTGGCGTTGGCCTGGAGAGTAAGTATAACACTTCCTGCTGCAATATCTGCTGCACTTGGAGTATAAACCGGATGCAAAATTCCAGAATTACTGAAAGCCCCTGTCCCACTGGTTGTCCAAATCAATGATGAATAATATTGGGCTGCCGAATTGCTCAATGTATAGTTCGTTGTCTCACAGATTGTCGCATTCGGACCAGCATTGGCAACTGGCTGACGTGATATACTTAATGTCATCGAACTGCTGGTATTCGAGCAAGGCACATTAGCAACCAGATTCAGTGTTAGTATAACACTTCCAGCTGCTATATCTGCTGCGCTCGGCGTATAGACCGGATGAAGGATTGTTGCATTACTGAAAGTACCTGTTCCGGATGTTGTCCAGTTCAAGGTTAAATAATACTGGGCTGTTGAATTACTTAATGTATAAGTCGATGTTTCGCAGATCGTAGCATTCGGACCAGCATTGGCAATAGCCTGGCGGGTAATGCTGAGTGTCATCGAACTGGTTACATTGTTACACGGTGCATTGGCGTTGGCCTGTAGCGTTAGGGTCACTGTACCTCCTGCAATATCGGCTGCACTCGGAGTATAAACAGGATGCAGTACCGTTGTATTGTTGAATGTCCCTGTACCGGAGGTCGTCCATAACAGCGTTGAATAATACTGCGCTGTCGAATTGCTCAATGTATAGATCGTAGTCTCGCAGATTGTCGCATTTGGACCAGCATTAACAACCGGTTGACGAGATATGCTTAACGTCATCGTACTGCTGGTATTCGCGCATGGAACATTGGCAATAAGGTTCAGCGTTAGTGTTACACTTCCTGATGCAATATCTGCAGCGCTTGGTGTATAAACCGGATGCAGGATTGTTGCATTGCTGAAAGTTCCTGTTCCGGATGTTGTCCAACTCAATGTTGAATAATACTGGGCCGTTGAATTACTTAACGTATAGGTCGATGTTTCGCAGATCGTGGCATTCGGACCGGCATAGGCAATTGCCTGACGGGTAATGCTGAGCGTCATCGAACTGGTTACATTGTTACACGGCGCATTGGCGTTGGCCTGGAGAGTAAGTATAACACTTCCTGCTGCAATATCGGCTGTACTTGGAGTGTAAATTGGATGCAGAATTGCTGCATTGTTAAATATACCAGTTCCGGAAGTGGTCCAGCTCAAGGTTGAATAATATTGTGCTGTCGAATTGCTTAGCGTATAAGTCGTAGTCTCGCAGATTGTAGCATTCGGACCAGCATTGGCAACCGGCTGACGTGATATACTTAATGTCATCGAACTGCTGGTATTCGAGCAAGGCACATTAGCAACCAGGTTCAGTGTTAGCATAACATTCCCTGCTGCAATATCTGCTGCACTCGGACTATAAATCGGATGCAGCACAGTCGCATTGCTGAATGTCCCTGTACCAGAGGTTGTCCAGTTAATGCTTACATAATATTGCGCTGTCGAATTACTTAAAGTATAGGTTGAGGATTCGCAGATCGTGGCGTTCGGTCCGGCATAGGCAATAGCCTGGCGGGTAATGCTGAGCGTCATCGAACTGGTTACATTGTTACACGGTGCATTGGCGTTAGCCTGGAGAGTAAGTATAACACTTCCTGCTGCAATATCGGCTGCACTTGGAGTGTAAATTGGATGCAGAATTGCTGCATTGTTAAATATACCTGTTCCGGAAGTGGTCCAGTTCAAGGTTGAATAATATTGTGCTGTCGAATTGCTCAGTGTATAAGTCGTAGTCTCACAGATTGTTGCATTTGGACCAGCATTGGCAACCGGCTGACGTGATATGCTCAGCGTCATTGAACTGCTTGTGTTCGTACATGGAACGTTGGCAATAAGATTCAGCGTTAATGTTACACTTCCTGAGGCAATATCAGCAGCACTCGGTGTATAGACAGGATGAAGGATTGTTGCATTACTGAAAGTTCCTGTTCCGGTTGTTGTCCAACTCAATGTTGAATAATATTGTGCCGTTGAATTACTTAATGTATAGGTCGATGTTTCACAGATTGTGGCATTCGGACCGGCATAGGCAATTGCCTGACGGGTAATGCTGAGTGTCATCGAACTGGTTACATTGTTACAGGGAGCATTGGCATTGGCCTGGAGTGTCAGGGTCACTGTACCTCCTGCAATATCAGCTGCACTTGGAGTGTAAATCGGATGCAATATTGCTGCATTGCTGAATGTCCCAGTACCAGAGGTTGTCCAAATCAATGATGAATAATATTGGGCTGTCGAATTGCTCAGTGTATAGTTCGTTGTCTCGCAGATTGTCGCATTCGGACCAGCATTGGCAACTGGCTGACGTGATATGCTTAATGTCATCGAACTACTGGTATTCGCGCATGGAACATTGGCAACCAGATTCAGTGTTAGCATAACACTTCCTGATGCTATATCTGCAGCACTCGGTGTATAGACTGGGTGCAGGATCGTGGCATTGCTGAAGATCCCTGTACCGGAAGTCGTCCAGTTAATGCTTGCATAATATTGTGCTGTTGAATTACTTAATGTATAGGTCGATGTTTCACAAATCGTAGCGTTCGTGCCAGCATTACCAATTGCCTGGCGGGTGATGCTGAGCGTCATCGCACTGGTTACATTGTTACAAGGAGCGTTAGCGTTAGCCTGAAGCGTCAGGGTCACTGTACCTCCTGCAATATCAGTTGCACTCGGAGTATAAACAGGATGCAATACTGTTGTATTGTTGAATGTCCCTGTACCGGAGGTCGTCCATAACAGCGTTGAATAATACTGCGCTGTTGAATTGCTTAATGTATAAGTCGTGGTCTCGCAGATTGTCGCATTCGGACCAGCATTGGCAACCGGCTGACGAGATATGCTTAACATCATTGAACTGCTTGTGTTCGTACATGGACCGTTGGCAACAAGATTCAGCGTTAATGTTATACTTCCTGAGGCAATATCAGCAGCACTCGGTGTATAGACAGGATGAAGGATTGTTGCATTACTGAAAGTTCCTGTTCCGGTTGTTGTCCAGTTCAATGTTGAATAATATTGTGCCGTTGAATTACTTAATATATAGGTCGATGTTTCACAGATTGTGGCATTCGGACCGGCATAGGCAATTGCCTGACGGGTTATATTGAGTGTCATCGAGCTGGTTACATTGTTACACGGTGCATTGGCGTTGGCCTGGAGAGTAAGTACAACACTGCCTGCTGTAATATCTGCTGCACTTGGAGTATAAACCGGATGCAGTACAGTTGCGTTGTTGAATGTCCCCGTTCCGGATGTTGTCCAACTTAATGTTGAATAATACTGGGCTGTCGAATTGCTTAATGTATAAGTCGATGTTTCGCAAATAGTCGCATTCGGGCCTGCATTGGCAATTGCCTGACGGGTTATACTGAGTGTCATCGAACTGCTGGTATTCGAGCAAGGCACATTGGCAACCAGGTTCAGTGTTAGCATAACACTCCCTGCTGCAATATCTGCTGCACTCGGACTATAAATCGGATGCAGCACAGTCGCATTGCTGAATGTCCCTGTACCAGAGGTTGTCCAGTTAATGCTTACATAATATTGCGCTGTCGAATTACTTAAAGTATAGGTCGATGTTTCGCAGATCGTGGCATTCGGCCCTGCATTGGCAATGGCCTGGCGGGTAATATTAAGCGTCATCGAAGTGGTCACGTTGTTACATGGTGCATTGGCATTGGCCTGGAGTGTCAATATTACACTTCCTGCAATTATATCTGCTGCACTTGGAGTGTAGTCCGGATTCAATGTTGCAGTGTTGCTGAATGTTCCGGTACCGGAAGTGGTCCAAAGCAAGCTGGTAAAATAGGACGCTGTTGCGTTCGACAATATATAAGTGGAAGTTTCACAAATCGTCGCATTTGGGCCTGCATTAGCGATAGGTTGACGACTAATGTATAGTACCATAGTATCTGTTGCACTTACACAAGGTGAAGTGGATGTAAGGTGCATAACAAGTTTTACGTTACCTGCTGTAATATCGGCTGTGCCTGGCAGGTAAACCGGATGTAAAATAGTTGGGTCAAGGAATGAACCGGTTCCGAGTGTAGTCCAATTAATCGAAGTATAGTTCTGCCCCGATGATCCGGTGATAGTGTATGTCGATGTTTCACAGATTGTGGCATCTGGACCAGCATTGGCTATTGCCTGGCGGGAAATGCCAAGTGTCATTGAACTGGTTACATTGTTGCACGGTGCATTGGTAAAAGCTTGGATCGTCAGGGTCACTGTACCTCCTGCAATATCAGCTGCACTTGGAGTGTAAATCGGATGCAATATTGCTGCATTGCTGAAGGTTCCCGTACCAGAGGTTGTCCACAACAGTGTTGAATAATACTGTGCTGTTGAATTGCTTAATGTATAGGTCGTAGTCTCACAGATTGTCGCATTCGGACCAGCATTGGCAACCGGCTGACGTGATATGTTCAGTGTCATTGAACTGCTTGAGTTCGCACATGGAACGTTGGCAACAAGGTTCAGCGTTAATATTACACTTCCTGATGTAATATCTGCCGCACTCGGTGTATAGACTGGGTGCAGGATCGTGGCATTGCTGAAGATCCCTGTACCGGAAGTCGTCCAGTTAATGCTTGCATAATATTGTGCAGTCGAATTACTTAAAGTATAGGTCGATGTTTCACAAATCGCGGCGTTCGGCCCTGCATTGGCAATGGCCTGGCGGGTGATGCTGAGCGTCATCGAACTGGTTACATTAGTGCACGGTGCATTGGCGTTAACCTGGAGAGTAAGTATAACGCTTCCTGCTGCAATATCAGTCAGACTTGGCGTATAGATCGGATGCAACAAGGTTACATCATCGAAACTACCCGTACCTGTCGTAGTCCAGTGCAGACTTGAATAATTTGTTGCAGCAGATCCTGAAAGGGTGTATTGCGATCCTTCACAGATCGTTGCATTCGGTCCTGCACTGGCTGTGGCTGTCCCGTTGATCGTTATCGTCATCGTCGAAACTGCTGCCGTTGTACATCCTGTATTCGGACTGGCTGTTAAGGTCAGGGTAACTATTCCTGTTTCACCGGATCCCGGAATATAAGTCGGGGTCAGTGTCGTTGCATTGGTCAACGTTCCTGTTCCATTCATGGTCCAAAGGATGCTTGCATAATTGCTTGCACTTGCCCCGCTAACTGAATATGTGCTGCCCTGGCATATTGTGCCATTCGGCCCGGCATTGGCTAACGGCGCCTTGTTGATGTTCAGTGTCATTGTGCTCGTTGCATTTCCGCATGGTGCATCACCGTAGGCTGTCAACGTTAAGGTTACACTCCCGTTGTTGATATCGGCTGTACTCGGGGTATATATTGGATTCAAAGCTGCAGGATTGCTGAAGGTACCGGTTCCGCTGGTTGTCCATAACAATCCGTTGTTATTGCTCACCGTGGCTAAACTCAGAGAGTAATTCATTCCCTGGCAGATGGTGGCGCTTGACACTCCTATTGATGCTGTAGCCGAAGTATTGATCGTCAGGGTCATCGAGCTTATTGCATTGGTACATGGCACTGCTGCATTGGCTGTCAAGGTCAGGATTACACTTCCTGCTGCAATATCTGCTGCACTTGGAGTATAGGACGGATTTAGTACTGTCGCATTCGGCGTAAATGAACCTGTCCCACTGGTTGTCCATTGCAGAGTGGTATAATTGCTTGCACTCGCCCCACTCAAGGTATATTGAGGTGAGCTTGCACAAACACTGGCATTGCTGCCTGCTGATGCTATAGGCTCCCGGTGGATTGTTAACACCATTGAACTGGTCACATTAATGCATGGTGCATTACTATTAGCTGTGAGAGTTAAAGTAACACTCCCATTGAATATATCAGTTGCACTCGGAGTATAGATGGGATGCAATACTGTTGCATTGCTAAAGGTTCCCGTACCAGAAGTTGTCCAATTCAGGGTCGAATAATATTGTGCCGAAGAACCACTTAAAGTATAGGTTGAAGTTTCACAGATTGTTTCATTCGGGCCAGCATTAGCTATAGACTGCCGTGAAATGCTCAATGTCATTGAACTGGTTACATTCGTGCAGGGGGCATTGGCATTAGCTTGTAATGTCAAGGTTACCGTTCCGGCTGCTATATCTGCTGCACTTGGCGTGTAAACGGGATGCAGTAATGTTGCATTGCTGAAGGTTCCTGTTCCGGAAGATGTCCAGGTCAGTGTAGAATAATATTGTGCTGTTGACCCACTCAATGTATAGGTGGATGTTTCACAGATCGTGGCATCCGGACCCGCATTGGCAATTGCCTGGCGGTTGATGCTGAGTGTCATCGAACTGGTTACATTGGTGCACGGTGCATTGGCATTGGCCTGGAGAGTAAGTATAACGCTTCCTGCTGCAATATCAGCCAGACTTGGCGTATAGATTGGATGCAATACAGTTACATCATCGAAACTACCTGTACCTGTCGTAGTCCAGTGCAGACTTGAATAATTAGTTGCAGCAGATCCTGAAAGGGTGTATTGCGATCCTTCACAGATCGTTGTATTCGGTCCTGCATTTGCTGTCGCTGCCCCGTTGATCGTTATTGTCATCGTCGAAACTGCTGCCGTTGTACATCCTGTATTCGGACTGGCTGTTAAGGTCAGGGTAACTACTCCTGTTTCACCAGATCCCGGAGTATAAGTCGGGGTTAGTGTCGTTGCATTGGTCAACGTTCCTGTTCCATTCATGGTCCAAAGAATGCTTGCATAATTGCTTGCACTTGCCCCGCTAACTGTATATGTGCTGCCCTGGCATATTGTGCCATTCGGACCAGCATTGGCTAACGGCGCCTTGTTGATATTCAATGTCATTGTGCTCGTTGCATTTCCGCATGGTGCATCACCATAGGCTGTCAACGTTAAGGTTACACTCCCATTGTTGATATCGGCTGTACTCGGGGTATATATTGGATTCAAAGCTGCCGGATTGCTGAAGGTACCGGTTCCGCTGGTTGTCCATAACAATCCGTTGTTATTGCTCACCGTGGCTAAACTCAGCGAATAATTCATTCCCTGGCAGATGGTGGCGCTTGACACTCCTATTGATGCTGTAGCCGAAGTATTGATCGTCAGGGTCATCGAGCTTATTGCATTGGTACATGGCACTGCTGCATTGGCTGTCAAGGTCAGGATTACACTTCCTGCTGCAATATCTGCCGCACTTGGAGTATAGGACGGATTCAGTATTGTTGCATTCGGCGTAAATGAACCTGTTCCACTGGTCGTCCATTGCAGACTGATATAATTGCTTGCACTTGCCCCACTTAAAGTATATTCCGGTGAACCTTCACAAACACTGGCATTGCTGCCTGCTAATGCTGTTGGCTGCCGGTGGATCGTCAACACCATCGAACTGCTTACATTACTGCATGGTGCAATGGCTGTCACATTCAGTGTCAATGTCACTGTCCCTGCTGTAATATCTGCTGCACTTGGTGTATAGACTGGTGTTAGGGTAGTGGTTGTATTACTGAAGGTTCCTGTACCTGATGTGGTCCAGAGATAGGATGTATAGTTGGTCGCACTTCCTGATAAGGTGTATGTCGAAGTCTCACAAATCGTAGCATTACTGCCTGCACTGGCTGTCGCTGCCCCGTTGATCGTTATTGTCATCGTCGAAACTGCTGCCGTTGTACATCCTGTATTCGGACTGGCTGTTAAGGTCAGGGTAACTACTCCTGTTTCACCAGATCCCGGAGTATAAGTCGGGGTTAGTGTCGTTGCATTGGTCAACGTTCCTGTTCCATTCATGGTCCAAAGAATGCTTGCATAATTGCTTGCACTTGCCCCGCTAACTGTATATGTGCTGCCCTGGCATATTGTGCCATTCGGACCAGCATTGGCTAACGGCGCCTTGTTGATATTCAATGTCATTGTGCTCGTTGCATTTCCGCATGGTGCATCACCATAGGCTGTCAGCGTTAAAATTACACTCCCGTTGTTGATATCGGCTGTACTCGGGGTATATATTGGATTCAAAGCTGCAGGATTGCTGAAGGTCCCGGTTCCGCTGGTTGTCCATAACAGTCCGTTGTTATTGCTCACCGTGGCTAAACTCAGCGAATAATTCATTCCCTGGCAGATGGTGGCACTTGACACTCCTATTGATGCCGTAGCCGAGGTATTGATCGTCAGGGTCATCGAGCTTACTGCATTGGTACATGGTGCTGCTGCATTGGCTGTCAACGTCAGGATTACACTTCCTGCTGCTATATCTGCTGCACTTGGAGTATAGGACGGATTCAGTACTGTGGCATTCGGCGTAAATGAACCTGTCCCACTGGTTGTCCATTGCAGACTGGTATAATTGCTTGCACTTGCTCCGCTCAATGTATATTCTGGCGAACCTGCACAAACACTGGCATTGCTGCCTGCTGATGCTGTTGGCTGGCGATGGATCGTCAACACCATCGAACTCGTCACATTACTGCATGGTGCATAACTATTAGCTGTGAGGGTCAAAGTAACACTCCCATTGGATATATCAGTTGCACTCGGAGTATAGATGGGATGAAGTAAAGTCTGATCGTTGAAGAACCCGTTACCAGATGTATTCCAGTTCAAAGAAGTATAGTTTGATGCAGAAGAACCTGATAAGTTGTATGTTGATGTACTGCAGATCGAGGCATTTGATCCTGCATTTGCAGTGGCAGGTGTATTTACAGTAATATTTACAGCAGCCTGATTAGGTTCGCAATTTCCATTCCCAATTATCCAGAGGAAGGCATAAGTCCCTGGAACCAAATTCGAAACTAAAGTTGTGGGATTTGTAGGATTTGCAATGACAGCTACCGAGGGGCCATGATCCTCCACCCATGTTCCGGTTCCATATACAGGTGTATTCCCTGTTAATGTCGTCGAAGTAGAGGGTCCGCTGCTAAGGCAGAGCACTTGATCTGGTCCTGGATATGGTAAGGACGGATAATTATAATTTATTACCTGAACATCATCAAAACTTGAACAGGTTGCACCTGGATAACTTGAAGTTACAGTATACCTGAAAATATAAGGTGTTGTGCTTGGTATCAGGCCAATAACTGTTGCGGCAGGACTATTTGAGGGTGAAGGAGTCACGACATTTGGCCCCGATACAAAAGTCCAGTTTCCGACACTTCCCGGAGGAGGATAATTTCCTGTAAGTGTTGTTGTCGATTCTTCACAAAGTTGTTGGTCAGGACCTGCATCTGCGGTTACACCTGAAACAACATTTACGAAAATAGTATCGTTCGTACACAAAGGAATGTTATCGCATACAGAAACAACTGCTTTATCTGTGCCGCTATATCCACTTGCTGCCTGATACGTAAAGGTACTTCCACTGTTCCACGTTAACGTTCCATGAATAGGTGATAATAAAGGTGTGGTGACAACAGATAAGGGTAAATTTTGTGGGGAATAATCTCCGTTTGCCAAAACATTGATTGTTGCAGTTCCATTCTCACACACATAAATACTTTCATTGAACGTTACTGGTGCACAATTGTGAATTGTAATAGTTACATCCGAAGATGAAGAACATGCACCATTGCTGATTGTCCAGTTAAAAACATAAACACCTACCAAAAGGCCACTGATTGTTGTTGTCGGTGAACCTGGATTGGAAATTGTCTGTGACCCCGGACCACTTACCTTAGTCCACAAGCCGGAGCCAATGGAAGGAGTATTTGCAGCCATAGTCACAGTCACGGTGGTTAAAGGTAGTACCGGTCCACAATTAATTTGATCTGGGCCTGCATAAGCTGTGGTGGGGAGAGCTGAATTGGTTATCGTAACAGTACTTACAGAAGGAGCGCAAGCACCACTGCTGATGGTCCATTCGAATATATAGACACCAGGGATCATGCTGGTGACTGTTGAATTGTACAAAGTCGGATTGGTAATAGCAGGTGAGTTTGGTCCGCTGATAAGGGTCCATAATCCTGTTCCCGGGCTGGGATTATTTCCTGCAAGTGTGGTTGAAGTTACATTGCAAAGATTCTGGGGTGATCCGGCATTGGACACCACAGGTGCAGTATAGTAGTTCACGATGACATCCGCTGTACTTGGGTTACAAGTGCCATTGGAGATTGTCCAGCGCAGGTCATAGGTTCCGTATGCATTCGCCGTAAATGTGCTGTTGCCATTCGTCGGGGCACTGAACGTGCCTGTCCCTCCACTAATTATGCTCCAGGCTCCGGTGCCTACTGAAGGAGTGTTGCCACCCAGCGACCCGCTGATCAGTGTTCCGCATAGGTTTTGGGTTGCGCCAACTGTGGCTGTGGTAGGTGCCTGGTAGAAGTTTACTGTGATATTGGCTGAGTTTGGAGTACAAGTGCCATTGCTGATCGTCCAGCTTAGTACATAGGTTCCGTATGCATTGGCTATAAAGTTTGAGTTACCGCTGGTTGGGGCAGTAAAGGTCCCTGTCCCGCCACTGACTATGCTCCATAGTCCGGTTCCGACAACCGGTGTGTTGCCGCCTAATGCTGTGCTGGTTAGAATACCGCAAAGATTCTGGGTTGTCCCAACGGTGGCTGGTGTGGGAGTCTGGTAATAGTTGACAATAACGTCAGCCGTACTTGGTGTACAGGTGCCGTTGCTGATGGTCCAGCGAAGGTCATAGGTTCCATAGGTATTGGCAGTAAAGGTCGAACTGCCGCTTGCCGGTGCACTGAACGTACCTGTCCCACCACTGACTATGCTCCATGCCCCAGTGCCATTCACCGGAGTGTTGCCACCCAGTGAGCCACTGAGGAGTGTGCCGCAAAGGTTCTGTGTTGCGCCAACGGTGGCTGGTGTGGGTGTCTGGTAATAGTTCACAGTGACATTGGCTGTGCTTGGTGCACAGGTTCCGTTGCTGATAGTCCAGGCCAGAACATAGGTTGCGTAAGCATTGGCAGTAAAGGTTGAACTGCCAGAAGTTGGTGTGCTGAATGTACCAGTTCCTCCACTGACGATGCTCCATAAACCTGTTCCGTTCGTTGGCGTGTTGCCACCAAGGGCAGCACTTACCAGGGTACCGCAAAGATTTTGATTGGTTCCAACTGTTGCTGTCGTTGGCAAAGCGTAATTTGTTATAGATACTGTACTTACAGAAGGTGCACAAACACCACTACTGATGGTCCATTCGAATACATAGACGCCAGGGATCATGCTGGTGACTGTTGAATTGTACAAAGTCGGATTGGTAATAGCAGGTGAGTTTGGTCCGCTGATAAGGGTCCATAATCCTGTTCCCGGGCTTGGGTTATTTCCTGCAAGGGTGGTTGAAGTTACATTGCAAAGATTCTGGGGTGATCCGGCATTAGATGTAACAGGTGCAGTATAGTAGTTGACGATGACATCCGCTGTACTTGGGGTACAGGTGCCATTGGAGATCGTCCAGCGCAGGTCATAGGTTCCATAGGCATTTGCTGTAAATGTACTGTTGCCACCTGTCGGGGCACTGAATGTGCCTGTCCCTCCACTGATTATGCTCCAGGCTCCGGTGCCTACTGAAGGAGTGTTGCCACCCAGCGACCCGCTGATCAGTGTTCCGCATAGGTTTTGGGTTGCGCCAACTGTGGCTGTGGTAGGTGCCTGGTAGAAGTTTACTGTGATATTGGCTGAGCTTGGAGTACAAGTGCCATTGCTGATCGTCCAGCTTAGTACATAGGTTCCGTATCCATTGGCTATAAAGTTTGAGTTGCCGCTGGTTGGGGCAGTAAAGGTTCCTGTCCCGCCACTGACTATGCTCCATAGTCCGGTTCCGACAACCGGTGTGTTGCCGCCTAATGCTGTGCTGGTTAGAATACCGCAAAGATTCTGGGTTGTCCCAACGGTGGCTGGTGTGGGAGTCTGGTAATAGTTGACAATAACGTCAGCCGTACTTGGTGTACAGGTGCCGTTGCTGATGGTCCAGCGAAGGTCATAGGTTCCATAGGTATTGGCAGTAAAGGTCGAACTGCCGCTTGCCGGTGCACTGAACGTACCTGTCCCGCCACTTACTATGCTCCATGCCCCGGTGCCATTCACCGGAGTGTTGCCACCCAGTGAACCACTGAGGAGTGTGCCGCAAAGGTTCTGTGTTGCGCCAACGGTGGCTGGTGTGGGTGTCTGGTAATAGTTCACAGTGATATTGGCTGTGCTTGGTGCACAGGTTCCATTGCTGATAGTCCAGGCCAGAACATAGGTTGCGTAAGCATTAGCAGTAAAGGTTGAACTGCCAGAAGTTGGTGTGCTGAATGTACCTGTTCCTCCACTGACGATGCTCCATGCACCTGTTCCGCTCGTCGGAGTGTTGCCGCCAAGGGCAGCACTTACAAGGGTACCGCAAAGATTCTGATTGCTTCCAACTGTTGCTGTGGTTGGCAAGTCATAATTCGTTATAGTTACTGTACTTACAGAAGGAGCGCAAGCACCACTGCTGATGGTCCATTCGAATACATATACACCAGTAACCATGCTTGTCACCGTGGTGTTAAATAAAGTTGGATCTGTAATAGCTGGTGAATTTGGTCCGCTGATAAGAGTCCATAATCCCGTTCCAGGACTGGGGTTATTGCCGGCGAGGGTGGTATTTTTAACATTACAAAGGTTCTGATTAGGACCGGCATTAGATGTAACAGGTGCAGTATAGTAGTTCACGATGACATCCGCTGTACTTGGGGTACAGGTACCATTGGAGATCGTCCAGCGCAGGTCATAGGTTCCATAGGCATTTGCTGTAAATGTACTGTTGCCACCTGTCGGGGCACTGAATGTGCCTGTCCCTCCACTGACTATGCTCCAGGCTCCGGTGCCTACTGAAGGAGTGTTGCCACCCAGCGACCCGCTGATCAGTGTTCCGCATAGGTTTTGGGTTGCGCCAACTGTGGCTGTGGTAGGTGCCTGGTAGAAGTTTACTGTGATATTGGCTGAGCTTGGAGTACAAGTGCCATTGCTGATCGTCCAGCTTAGTACATAGGTTCCGTATCCATTGGCTATAAAGTTTGAGTTGCCGCTGGTTGGGGCAGTAAAGGTTCCTGTCCCGCCACTGACTATGCTCCATAGTCCGGTTCCGACAACCGGTGTGTTGCCGCCTAATGCTGTGCTGGTTAGAATACCGCAAAGATTCTGGGTTGTCCCAACGGTAGCTGGTGTGGGAGTCTGGTAATAGTTGACAATAACGTCAGCCGTACTTGGTGTACAGGTGCCGTTGCTGATGGTCCAGCGAAGGTCATAGGTTCCATAGGTATTGGCAGTAAAGGTCGAACTGCCGCTTGCCGGTGCACTGAACGTACCTGTCCCACCACTGACTATGCTCCATGCCCCAGTGCCATTCACCGGAGTGTTGCCACCCAGTGAGCCACTGAGGAGTGTGCCGCAAAGGTTCTGTGTTGCGCCAACGGTGGCTGGTGTGGGTGTCTGGTAATAGTTCACAGTGACATTGGCTGTGCTTGGTGCACAGGTTCCGTTGCTGATAGTCCAGGCCAGAACATAGGTTGCGTAAGCATTGGCAGTAAAGGTTGAACTGCCAGAAGTTGGTGTGCTGAATGTACCAGTTCCTCCACTGACGATGCTCCATGAACCTGTTCCGTTCGTTGGCGTGTTGCCACCAAGGGCAGCACTTACCAGGGTACCGCAAAGATTTTGATTGGTTCCAACTGTTGCTGTCGTTGGCAAGGCGTAATTTGTTACAGTAACAGAACTTACAGCAGGTGTACAAGGCCCGTTGCTGACGGTCCACTGGAATACATAGACACCAGGGATCATGCTGGTGACAGTGGTATTGAATAAAGCCGGATTTGTAATAGCCGGTGAGTTTGGTCCACTGACCAGGGTCCATAATCCTGTTCCCGGGCTTGGGTTATTTCCTGCAAGGGTGGTTGATGATACATTACAAAATGTTTGTGCAGTGCCGGCATTTGAAACGGGTGTCGGATTAACAGTGACAACAACTGTAAATGTCGATCCCACGCAGCTACCTGCGGTCGGGGTTATGGTATAAGTTGCTGTTTGAATCGAAGCTGTTGGGTTTGTTAAAATATCATTAATTGGGGAAGAACTTCCTATTACTCTTGCAGTCCCACCCGTTATACCTCCTGTAACATTTGGTGCCGGGTAAGTAAACGTTGCTCCTGCAACTAATGGGTTGGTTGTCAGAGCCTGATTTACAGATTGTCCGCTACAGATCGTTTTGGTTTGGGGTACTCCAATTGGTGTCGGATTTACCGTAATCACAACATCGACAATACTTCCAGCACAATTGTTTATCCATGGGGTAACATGATATGTAGCCGTTTGTGCTGTTCCAGTCGGATTTATCAGCAGATCTGTAATATTGGCATTGCTTGCTACTACTCTTGATAACCCACCGGTCATGCCACCGGTAACATCAGGAGCAGGATAAGTAAATAAAGCTCCGGTGGTTATTGGTGTGGTCGTCAGGGCTAAGTTTGCGTTTGTTCCACTACATATAGTCTGAACTAATCCAGGTGTTAGAACCGGTACCGGGTTGACTGTAATCACAACAGGACCTGCGTTACCTACACATCCTCCCAGGGAAGCTGGTGCAGTAGGAGTTACTAGATAAGTAGCTGTTTGAGGATTAGACGTAGGATTATTGTAGTCATCTACTATGTAAGTTCCAGGTTCGCCGTTATTCGTATATGTCATTCCTCCTGTTAAAGTTGGCGCAGGCCAGCTATAGATTACACCACCTAACATTGATGGCAATGTCTTTAATTGTAAGTTAGCAGTAATTCCTGAACATAAATTCTGGGTGAGACCCGGTCTTAGAACAGGTTTGGGATTTACAGTAATTACAATGTCAAAGGGTGTTCCATCACAACCATTCGCACGTGGGGTCACATGATAAGTCACTGTTGCAATATCTGCCGTAATATTTGTAAGCACATCAGTGATGGGATTTGTATTCCCGGGAGATGTTCTTGAGCCTCCTCCTGTTACGCTCGAACTGCCAGATGTACCTGCAACAGTGGGGGTGGGATACCAGAATGTGGCTCCTGAGACACTGCTGCTTAAAGCAATATTTATTGCCAAACCACTGCAAATGGTCTGAGTGGTTGGGTTGGCAATAACATTGGCAGTAGGATTTACTGTAATCGTAAATGTTTTTGAGGTTCCTATGCAGCTTGTTCCACCATTGGTATAAGTCGGAGTCACCGTAATTGTGGCTACAACCGGAGCAGTACCATTGTTTACTGCTGTAAATGCTGAGATATTTCCTGAACCACTGGCGGCAAGACCTATGCTCGGCGTATCATTTATCCAGGCATAAGTAGTACTTCCATCCGTATTTAATGTTCCAAAGGTAACTGCAGCCGTTAAACTGCCATTACATACAACCTGGCTGCCTGGCTGATTTACTTGCCCGGTCGGATTAACCTTAATCGTGAATGTCTTATTTGGTCCAATACATGAGGTTGCTCCATTTGTAAAAGTAGGTATTACATTAATTGTGGCTGTTACTTGTGTAGTACCATTGTTGATTGCTGTAAAAGATGATATATTTCCCGAGCCACTGGCGGCTAACCCAATGCTTGGAGTGCTATTTGTCCATGTGTATGTTGTAACCCCTCCTGTGTTAGTAGTGGTGAAAGTTACGGCGGTGGTATTTGCTCCGTTACAAACAACCTGATTTACCGGCTGATCAACTTCTCCGGTTGGATTTACAGTGATATTGAATGTTTTTGAAGAACCAATACATGATGTACCTCCATTTGTATAGGTAGGTGTTACAACTAGTGTTGCTGTTATTGGCGCTGTTGTAATATTTGTTGCTGTAAAAGATATATTGCCATTTCCACTGGTGGCTAATCCAATGCTTGGGGTGTCATTTGTCCAGGCATATGTAGTGCTTCCATCTGTATTGTTTGTATTAAAAGTCACTGATGTTGCTGCGTTATTGCAAACTACCTGGCTTCCCGGTTGATTTACCTGTCCGGTAGGATTGACTTTTATTGTGAAAGACTTTGTTGGACCAACACATGAAACACCTCCATAAGTAAATGTTGGTGTCACAACAATAGTGGCAGTTACTTGTGAAGTGCCACCATTTGTGGCTGTAAATGAGGCAATGTCTCCTGAACCACTTGCGGCCAGTCCTATGCTGGTATGGTCATTGATCCAGGTATAAGTTGTAATTCCTACTGTGTTATTAGTTGTAAAGTGCACTGCACTGGTGCTTGCTGTATTACAAACAACCTGGTTGGCTGGCTGAACTACCTGCCCGGTCGGATTTATGGTGACCACAACATCAATTGGTGTTCCTGTGCATGCTCCGATGGCAGGTGTTATGTGATAGGTAACTGTAGCAGGTGAAGTTGTATTATTTGTTAGTGTTTGAGCAATGGTATTGCCACTCCCTGCAGAGAATCCACTTGCTGTACCGCTTGTTAGTGATGCAGTCCAGGAATAGGTAACCGATGCTCCTGTAATATTTGTCGAGAGTGCAATATTAGTTGCAGTTCCATTGCAAATTGTCTGAGCTGAAGGTGTGGCTATTGCAGTAAAGGTTGGATTTACCGTTACATCAAAATTAAATGCTGTTCCTGGACAATTTGTCGGTGCAGGGCCTGTTGGTGTTATTATATACCTCACGACACCCGGAGATGTACCAGTATTATTCAAAGTTGGGTTGATACTGTTACCACAGCTTGAGTTGCAATTTGTGAATCCGGTTATCGTTCCTCCCACTGGCGAGGTTAAAATAGCAGCTGTCCATGTAAATGTCGTATTTGATGTTGCCGAAGTAATGGTATAACCGACCCCTGTATTATTACAAATTGTTTTTGATGCAGCGCTATTTACGGTTGGCGTTGGATCTACAGTAATGGTAAAAGATTTGTTAGGTCCTTGACAGCTTGTCGCTCCACTTGTATACGTCGGAGTCACGGTAATTGTGGCTACAACCGGAGCAGTACCATTGTTGATGGCAGTAAATGCGGATATATTTCCAGAACCACTGCCGGCCAGGCCTATGCTTGGTGCGCTATTTATCCATGCATAGGTTGTGATTCCTCCGGTATTGGTGGTTGAAAATGTTACTGCAGTTGTTGTAGAAGTATTGCACAATTCCTGGTTAGTCGGTTGATTTACTTGTCCAGATGGATTTACAGTTATAGTAAAAGCTTTTGAAGGTCCTGTGCAGGATGTGCCACCATTCGAAAAAGTAGGAGTTACGGTAAGATTTGCCAGTATAGGTGCTGTCGTAATATTTGTTGCCGTAAAGGATATGTTGCCGGTGCCACTGGTTGCCAAACCAATGCTGGCGTTGTCATTTGTCCAGGCGTAAGTAGTTACTCCTCCCGTATTATTTGTAGTAAAGGTTACTGAAGTCGCAGCATTGTTACAAACAACCGGACTGCCTGGCAGATTTACCTGTCCGGTCGGGTTTACGGTTATAGTAAATGTTTTAGATGGCCCCTGGCAGGATGTGCCGGCACTTGTTAATGTGGGTACAACGATAATTGTGGCTATAACGGGGGCAGTGCCACTGTTAGTTGCTGTAAAAGAGGATATGTCTCCTGTTCCGCTGGCGGCCAGGCCTATACTTGTCTGGTTATTTGTCCATGCATAGGTTGTTATTCCAAATGAGTTGTTGGTTGTAAAATTTACCGCTGTAGTATTGGTTGCATTACATACAACCTGGCTCGTTGGTTGGTTAACCTGGCCGGAGGGAAATACGGTAACAACAATATCAATGGGAGTTCCCGTGCAAGTTCCGATTGCAGGTGTTACGTGATAGGTAACTGTAGCAATTGAAGTTGATATATTGGTGAGTACTTGAGCAATAGTATTCCCACTTCCGGCTGAAAAACCGGAAGCTGAGCCGGAAGAAAGTGTTGCTGTCCACGTGTAAGTCACCGTCGCTCCTGTAATAGAAGTTAAAAGTGAAATATTGGTTGCAGTTCCATTGCAGATTGTCTGGGAAGAAGGGCTGGCAATAACATTGGGAACAGGCTGTACAGTTACATCAAAGTTAAAGGGTGTGCCTGGACAGTTGGTCGGTGCAGGGCCTGCAGGTGTAATGATGTATCTCACCACACCGGGAGAAGTGCCGGTATTAATCAATGTAGGGTTAATACTTGTGCCGCAGCTGGAGTTACAATTTGAGAATCCGGTGATTGTCCCACCGGTTGGCGAGGTATGTATTGATGCTGTCCAGGTAAATGTAGTTCCTGTTGTTGCTGATGTAATGGTATAACCAACACCCGTGTTATTACAAATCGTTAATGAAGCAGCACTGTTTACTGTTGGAGTCGGATCTACTGTGATGGTAAAGCTTTTGGAAGTCCCGGTACAAATAGTCCCTCCTGAATTGGTATAGGAAGGAGTAACGGTGATGGTTGCGACTACAGGTGCTGTACCACTATTGGTGGCTACAAAAGAGGAAATAATTCCGGAACCACTGGCCGCCAGGCCAATGCTGGTTGTATTATTTGTCCAGTTATATATAGTTCCTGTTATGGCTCCTGTGAATGTCACCGCGGTAGTATTATTTCCATTGCACAATTCCTGATTCGATACCGGGTCAACAGTAGGCACTAAGTTCAAAATAACCTGCATATTACTACTGCTGAGACAGGTTACTCCCCCGGTGATTGTCCATGTCAGGGTATAAGTATTGCCACCAATGCCTGTGAATGTGGAATTGTAAGTAGTCGGAGATGAAAAACTGCCTCCTGTACCACTGGTAATTGACCATAAACCTGTACCAGGAAAAGGATTATTCCCAGCAAGCGTAACCGTTGTTACCCCGCAGGTTGCTGAACCGTTTTGATTTGGTCCGGCATTTGCGTTGGGATAATTTGTAATGGTCACAAAGGATTGAGTAGAACCACAGTTTCCACTTGTAATCTGCCATCTGAAGACATAAATTCCGATAGTTGTTCCGGTTATGGTTGTGGTTGGAGAATTAGGGTTGGTAATCACGGGGTTATTCGGACCACTGATGCGGACCCAGGTACCGGTTTCTCCTGAAGCGGGTGAATTTCCTGCCATTGTGAATACAGCGGCATTGCATAATGATTGATTTGGACCGGCAATGGCTTGAGTTGTTGCAGCATAAACCGTAATTTGCATATTGTCGGAAGTAGAACAAGGTCCATTCACATTCGACCACATTAATATATATATACCCGGTATCAGATTTGAAACAGTGGCATTGGGATCCGTAGTAGGATTTGAAGGATAAAGAGTTGAAGTAAATGTAGGCGTATTGGGGCCGGAAACAACACTCCATACCCCTGTACTCGGTAAAGTCGGGACATTGCCTGTCAGGGTTGTCGAAGTGGTCGGATTACAAAGTACCTGGTCGGGGCCCGCATCAGCCTGGCTTGGTAATGTGTACATTGTTACAATGACACTGGCAGAGCTGCCTGGGCATGTTCCGTTTGTGATGGTCCACTGAAAACCATAAGAATTTCCACTGGTTCCGCCTACTGCTATGGTATTTGGACTTGTGGGTGATATAATGGATACGGTTGGTCCTGATATTTGTGTCCACAAACCTGTACCTATTGTTGGCGTATTTCCAACCAGTGTGATCGGGACGAGTGTACAATAGGATGTTGGGGTTGCTGAAACATTTGCAGCAGTGGGTAATGTATAGTCGGTGACAGTTACATCGTCATACGAAGTACAAAATGCAGTAGCCGTAGTCCACCTGAACACATAAATGGTTCCTGGGATAATATTATTTACTGTGGTAGTCGGTGAGTGCACATTTGAGAAAGACTCAGTAGTGACAGGCGGACTGACTTGTGACCATGTCCCTGTTCCAATAGTAACGGGGGTTGCAGCCATAACAGCAGAAGTCTGATTACACAAGGATTGATCTGGTCCGGCATTTGCAGGTGTTGGAAGCTGATAGACTGTTACTGTCATAGTAGCAGTATTACTTGGGCAGATACCATTTGAGACCGTCCATCTGAAAGTGTAAATCTCCGGATTTCCGCTTGACTGGGGTCCTAATCCTGTTATGGTAGTATTGTAGAGCAGGGGATTCGTAATGGTTGGCGTTGGCCCATCACCCGCTTTTGAAACAAATGTCCAGGTACCAAGTCCGATCGCAGGATTGGTCGCTGCCATTGTGGTGCTGGTAGCACAGGTCACATTCTGATTTGGACCAGCAATAGCCGGTGATGGGGGTGCATAGTTGGTAATACGCACCTGATCTGTATTGCTGCAGGTATAATTGGCAACTGTCCAATTTAAAATATATATACCGGGAACAGCTCCGGTAAATGTTGCGTTATATGTATTGGCATTGGGTGAGAAGGAACCACCTGTGGGCCCTGAAGAAACGCTCCATGTTCCGGTTCCTGAAACCGGTGGAGTTGCAGCTAATGTAAACGTAGTGGCATTACATAATTCCTGGTCAGGTCCGGCATTTGCTGTACTTGGGGGTGTGTACAAAGTGACTGTCATTGTAGCAGTAGAAATACAGCCCGGTGCTGAAATTGCATACTGGAAAGTATATACGCCAACTATCAGTCCGGATGCAGTGGCTGTATTGCCTGATGTTGGTGTGATTGTAGCAATGTTAGGTGTACTCCCTACCTGGGTCCAGGTTCCTGTACTTGCCAATGTCCCGACAAGGTCCACCGAAGTCACCGATGTACAGTAACTCTGGTTTGGTCCGGCATCAGCACTCAATGTTACATTAACTGTAACATCAGATGATGTTGATGGACAATATGTTCCTCCTGAAACAGTCCACCTGAATACATAAGTACCGGTAATTAATCCTGTAATGTTCGTCGTTGGGGAAGAAGGATTTACGATGGTAGGATTGTTAGTCCCGGAAACAATGGTCCATAGTCCTGAACCGGAAATAGGTGGAACTGCATTCATGGTTACAGAAGTTAATCCGCAAACACCTTTTGGAGTCGTCCCCCCATTTGCAATGGATGGCGCAGGTTCTGAAACGAAAAGTGAAACATCGTCAGAAGAGCTGCAGGCTCCGTTTGTAATAGTATAGCGAAAGACATATACTCCTGAAACAAGTCCCGTTACCGATGTTGTATAGTTCGTTGGATTCGTGATGGTAGCGGCATTGCCGGAAACCTCTGTCCAAAGACCTGTACCAATGGTTGGTTGTCCTCCTAGTGAAGAAGTCAGGATGGCCGTGTTTCCGCAAATTTGCTGATCAGGTCCTGCATTGAATGTCTGGATCGGATTGCTGATTGTCACAACCACGGTATCCAGCGTGGGAATACAACCACCACTGGAAATTGCCCATTGAAATTCATAAATTCCATTCCCTGATACTGTAACAGTTGAATTATATGCTGTAGGGTTGTTGATGGTAACAGAAGGGCCGGAAATTTTTGTCCAAAGACCGGTTCCCGGGGATGGATTATTACCAGCCAGCGTAATAGTGGTGGTTCCGGATAAAAGACATTGATCCGGCCCGGCATTTGCAGGAATGGGTCCTGGTGAATCTATAACATCAACCGTCATGAAATCGCTGACCGATCCGCAACCATTAGCTACAGTCCAGGTAAATGTATAAGTAGTAAAGGCTAGAAGTCCTGTAACCACGGCTTGTGGATTATGGATGTCTGAAAATACGACACCCGCATTCGGACTTACCGTCCAGGTTCCAATTTCAAAAACATAAAGTGGCGGTGTTGCAGCAAGATAAACTGGAGTATTGACACACACATTATTCTGGTCAGGTCCTGCATTTGCGTCTGTAGGTGTTACTGATGCAGTATAAATTTGTACATCGTCTTGAGATATGGGACAAGAAGGCCCGCCTGAGATCGTCCAGCGGAAAACATATAATCCACTAGGAGCAAGGTTTCCAATTCCCAAAGTTGGACTATTCGGATTTGTCAGAATAACCGCGGAAGGTCCGCTTACCTGCGACCAGGTGCCCTGGCCCATTCCATTTCCGGCTGTCGGATCATTTCCGACAAGATCCGTAGAAGTTACATTACAATTTAGTATCTGGTCTGTACCGGCATTTGATGCAGGTGCTGAAAATGAAGTTACAATAGAAATATCGGCGAAAGGTGTCGAGCACTCACTGCCTGTACCAGTTGTTCGTTCCATTTGTACAAGATAGGTGCCCATGCTTGTTAACCCGTTTATCGTCAGCGGTGAAGAAGGCACATTTGTCCAATCGGTGGGAAAGGTCATTCCAGGTGTAACAGGTCCACTTAAAATCCGGTATTGTGTGACACCTGAGCCTCCCTGGGTAAAATTTATGCTTGCAGAACTACTGTTGCACGCCAAAATAATGGGATTTGAAGAAGTAATTGTAAGTGAGGGTGGATTCGGAAGGTATGAAATCGTAACATTTGCAGAACTGGAACAATTCGTTACCGGGTTGTTTATGGTATAAGAAAACGTATAAGTATTCGGACTGAGTAACCCGGTGACAGAAGTAACCGGACTATTGGGGCTGGTAATTGTAGCTGAAGGTCCACTTGTTTGCGCCCATGTAACTGTTTCATTTATATATAGTGGATTAGAACCACTTAAAACTGTTGAAGTAATTGTCGGATCACAAAAAACCTGGTTTCCTCCAATAATAGTTGCCTGTGTTATGTCTGCAGTTGGTGCGGGCACTGTTATCTGAACAACGGCACTGCCAGAGGCGCATGGCCCTGTTACGGTCCATCGAAATACGTATGTTCCCTGAATGAGATTGGTTACAGAAGTAGTTGAAGAATTCGGATTAGCTATCGTCGGAATATTAGGGCCACTAACAATGCTCCAGGTCCCGATTTGCCCGTCAATTCCTGACCCGGCATAAGACCCATTAAGGTTTGTAGACTGGGTTGAAGAATAACATTGACTCAGGGCTTGATTGCTGCCCGCACTAACAGGTGTAACGCCTCCCCTGTTTGTAATAATAACATCGTCAGTAGAGGAACAACCATCTGTATTTGTTATTGTCCAGTGCAAGGTGGCTGTACCTGAAGAACCAGCTGCAATAGTTAGGGCAGAAGTCGAACTGTTTGGATTGTTGATGCTTATCCCATTTCCTCCGCCTGTCCATACACCTGTTTCATTAGCTCCGGGAGCATTCCCCGACAATGATGCCAAAGCTCCCGGACAATAAGTCGCATCCGGTCCTGCATTAGCAAATGTTATCGCTTTTACTGTATGGGTCACATCCTGATAAGTAAGTGCACCATCACCACAAGTAGTCGATAATCTGAATGTGTATGAATTCCCTGCAATAAGGTTTATGACTTCTGTATTCAAATTGGTTGGATTGACAATCGTTGCAGCAGGACCCGCTATTTGTGACCAGATTACCTGAGCCCCCGATTGCAAAGGTGGAGTATAACTACCTTGCAGAAACAAATGCCCATTAACACATATTGATTGCGGTATTCCCGCATTGACAGAACAGTTCTGTGCACTTGCCCTTTGAACCAAACATGAAAAGAATATTAGTCCGATAAAAAGAAATACCGGTAAACCTTTACCAATATTAATTTTTGTTTCTGTTTGGAAAAGTAAATGATTTCTCATAAGACTTATTTTAGAAGCTGATTAATTTTTTTCATATCGACTATATACATAATCATGCCATCATTGACAGATTAATCTCATTATCCTCGTATAAATTCAATATTGTTGATTTGGATTTACAATGAGGTAATAGATAATATATCAATGTCGACATGTATATTAAAGATTGTTGAAATTGAGAAATTATAAGAATATTGGAATAGGAAAAAATGCATGTTTTTACCTTATTCAGAGGTACATTTTTCTTCATATATGAATTATGTAGCTATAAAATAAAAATAATCCTCATTAAAAATGCCGACCAATCCACGTTTGATTATTGATAATTATAATTTTATCAACTTATCAATCAACGTTTTAAAAAAAATAAATATATATAGTTTCCGCAGCGGGACAAATGTACATAAATATATTTATCAAACAAAATAAAATAAAAAAAATTTTTTCTTTGAAACATTCAATATTATTAATCCCATGCAAATAATCAGGTTTATTTTGTATTTTTTGAAACCAACGAAACTGAGTATTTATATATATTATAAATGCCTTCAGGGAGAAAGAACCGATATTATTTTATTGCAATTTATAAGGAACAGATGAGAGGGAGAATATTTTTATAAATTTGTTGCTTTCATTCGAAATAAGATTTCTTGTTTATTAACAAAAAATTCTAAAATAGCTCATGTCTGAAGAAAAAATTAAAAGTTCACCCTACCGCTGGGTAATCCTTGCGATCTATATGCTGGTTGTATCGATTAACCAATTGATGTGGATCACCTTTGCGCCGGTGACTGGTGTTGCTGCCACATTTTACCATGTTTCAGATCTTTCAATCGGATTATTATCCATGGTTTTTATGGTGGTTTATATCCTGGTCTCCATTCCTGCATCTGCAATCATTGATATATATGGGATCCGCATTGCTGTTGGTATTGGAGCTGTTCTGACAGGGATTTTCGGATTGATGAGGGGGATCATGGGAGACAATTTTATGTGGGTTATTGTTTCCCAGGTTGGCATTGCAATCGGTCAGCCTTTTCTCCTGAATGCAATGACAACGGTGGCTGCACGGTGGTTTCCGCTAAGCGAGCGTGCAACTGCATCCGGGCTTGGGTCGTTGGCTATGTATTTTGGCATTATTCTTGGCATGGTGTTTACACCTTTTCTGGTCATTCAGTCAGGTATGAGAAGCATGTTAATAACTTATGGAATTATATCCGGAATTGCAACTATTGTTTTTCTTGCATTGGTAAGGGAACGGCCTCCTACTCCGGCAGGTGAGGAAGAAAGATCCCTGGTGCTCGACGGTTTGAAAAGCATGTTGCAGAGAAAGAATTATATACTGCTACTAATTATCTTCTTTTTTGGACTGGGTGTTTTTAATGCTGTCGCAACATGGATCGAAGAAATCTTACGGCCCAGGGGGTTCACTGTCACGCAGGCAGGAATGGCCGGTGGATTGATGATCTTTGGTGGACTGGCAGGCGCTGCAATTATTTCCTGGCTTTCTGACCGGTACCGCAGAAGGGTTCCCTTTATCCTGCTGGCGTTGGCTGTTTCCAGCCTGGGACTTATTGGCATCACTTTTGCGACAAACTATGCCCTGCTTCTCACTTCTTCCTTTATTATGGGATTCTTCCTGCTAAGCGCTGGACCCATTGGTTTCCAATACGGCGCAGAGATCGCTTTCCCGGCACCCGAAGGTACTTCCAATGGATTACTGCTCCTTATGGGACAGATCTCGGGTATTGCCTTTATTTTCGGAATGGACTTCTTTAAAACTCCCGGAAGCGGTTCTATGACATATTCCCTGGTGATCCTGACCGGGTTGCTAATTTTAAGTTTTCTTCTAGCCATAAGGCTCAGGGAATCAAAATTACTTACAGAAGAAAAAGCAGCTGAAACCAATCAGGTCAAGTCAATTTCTTAACAGTTAATTCATTAATTCATTTTCCACGACCCCTTTCCTTCACTTCTCACCACTCACTATTTACCATTTCCGTGTCATGCGTCACGATTTTCCGGGCCTGGGGGACAGGATTTTGAGGATGAAAGTAAATTCACTGATGGGGCACTACATCTGTATCTCAATAATATTCCCATTCTTATTCAACTTTGCTACAAATTGATCAGTGGGAATAACCGCTCCACCCTTACGATATTTGTTAATCTTCATAGGTGAACTTGACAGGGTCACCGTTAATGGAAATAGCCTTGGGCCAAAGCAATCTTCTTTAATTGAATATTTGAATGTTACCGGATAACCCATAAAATCTATTGATGCAACTAAGCCATCAAATGAATGTGGCATTACAGGATCAAGAACTATATTTCTGAATTCATTTCGCAAACCAAGCAATCGTGAAATAATCAAGCATATGTAAATGCCAGGTCCGCTGGAATAAACCCGCCATCCTCCTTTAAGGGTAATTTTCCCGGTCTTTATTTCGTCATATCGCTCATCAGCTTCATAACGATTCTTAAATGTGACATCTGAACTGCTGTAATAACAATTTGACTGTCGGATATCCCCGCATGGCACAATATCCCGGTACGCAACCGGGTTTGCCTGGCGAAGTGCTTTCAGAAAAGCTTCTGCCCTGCCTGTCCGAGCCAGTGATTCAGCATAACGGATATGTTCATGAACATACATAAGGCCGATCTCGCGACCAAAAAATGTGCTGCTTTCGGCTCTCTGAAATAGGGTCTGAATGCCTCCTTTGTATTTGAGCGGACGATTCATCAACCGGGCTCCATCTGGACCTTTTAGGTGCAGTTCAATGAGATCCTGGTGGTGAAGATCTGTTCTTTTGTAAATATTTCACTGATGATACCACGATCCATTGGTAATATACTATACTGGATATTGGTCTTGTTATCTTCCGGATGAAGCAGTAAACTAATACTGCGATCTTCTTCAACCAGACCATATCCGGCAACGACACCGTCCCTGATCAGATATTTGTTAAAATCTTTTTTGATCTTTTCACAGATCTCTTTCAACGCTTTAGCTTTTGCTGTATTACCTGTCTGTTCATATATAAACTGGTATTGAGTAAAGGCCTGGTAATTCATTTCAACCGTCCAGCTTGAAATCATTCGTTGGGCTAATTCCTTACTGACCGGTTGCAGCGAATCATTCCAGTCGCCACCATCAAAGGGGACTAACGAAGTGCCCGGAATAAATGAATTAATGATCATATTAATAAGCCTGTCAATGTGCTCGGCAAGTGTACGCCTTCTCAGCATTGGCATACCTTTCTCATGATAGAAAGGAAAAATTCTCGTCAAGAAGTTTCAGATCGCCGGTAACTTTAAGATAGTTGCATAGCGCAATAATACACCAGTAAAAAACATCTCCATGTGAGCTGTCAGCCCTGATATTTGAGTAGCTGTCGAACATCCACCATTGCGGCCATCCTCCATCTGCATTCTGATTTGAGAACATGATCCGAAG
The DNA here is from genome assembly GCA_963800585.1 of uncultured Bacteroidales bacterium. Classification (GTDB taxonomy): domain Bacteria; phylum Bacteroidota; class Bacteroidia; order Bacteroidales; family FEN-979; genus FEN-979. The sequence continues at coordinate 142,314 of CAWDBP010000007.1, read as the reverse complement.
TACCTGTTTAGCTTCATAATATTTTTCCATACACAAGAGTAAGTCGAACGGTCCTTGCGCTATGTCACGCGTACCCCAGGCAGCCCCGCTGAATTGTTCCAGGCCATAAGGTGTTAAAAAATGAGTAAGTGCATTCATGCCATACCATGGCAGGATATCCCTGATGGCTGCGATGTCTTCCTGATCTCCCTTCAGTGAACAGGTTCAGGCTCAGTTCCTGCCATGATAGATTGTGCATCCCGGCAATCTGAAAGCCACTGGGCATCAGCATCTTCAATTTTAACTGCCTTAAAAGCAGAACAGACCTCGCCAATAAAACTCATACAGAAATCAGATGTCTCTCGTACATCGAGGACAAACAAAGGATCCCCATGACTTTTTTTATCTTCATAGAGTGCTTCGTCTCCACAAGCCTTATAATCAGAATTGATACTATTAACCAAAATCCTGAATTGCGCCGCCGGAAATTTTCCCGCAATCATGCTTTCTACTTTTGGCTTGGCTATATATTCACCGGTTGTATTCCCTTGGATTGATTGTCCAGCCATTAAGATGATCAAAATGATGAGTAATTAATAAATTCACCTTACAATCACTTAAAACTTTGAAGTCCATGTTAACCTGGGGGGTCGTTTTAGATGTCCAGGTGCGAACCTGGAAGCAATGATCGCCATACTTATAAATCCACCGGCAATGGTTTAACCCCATCTCAAAAGCAGAAGGAACTCCAAGTAAAAACTTCTGTCCTTTAATCCCGACAAAGATCCGCTGCCCGGTCTCTGTTGCAAGATTAAACTGGCTGGAACAAACTGACAGCAGAATATTAAAATTCGTATTACCCTGGGTCAGATGCGAATTGAAAACACCGAAGGCAAATGAGGTCGTCGATATAATATTTTCATCGGGTGCATACCCTCCTTTGGCCTGCATGATATGTCCATGCGGGCGGTCAACAATGATCTCTTTAGCCCGTAACACAACATGGTTGTTTTGGCTAAAGAAAAAGGATAATAACTGATCATTTTCTTTTTCACAATGACGTCTCTCCGGACCAAAAAACCGGTCAAGTTCTTCATCACTCAAATCATCAACAGGTAAAAAACCAGATGTATTGAATATATTTTTATCCGGAAAAGATAAATTGTGTGAATTCCAGGGTGAAACGTCATCACCAAATTCATGTATAAGTCCGGCCAATCGTTTCAAATCATCACCTGAAGTTGCCAGAGGATGATCATGCAGATAAGTAGCAACAAAAAAACTTTGATGATGATCCCCCGTGGATAGATTAAATGGCTTTTCCTGCAAAGCCAGAACAGATGATTCTCCGGAATATTCACCTCCCAGCCTGTCTGCAAGAAGCCCTTCCGGGATCCCTGTTTCCCGGAAAGTTTTACCATAAAACTGCATGCCATCCACACTTGCAGCGACCGCAGCATTTTTACAAATCATCATTAACCATGGATTGCCCGCAGATTCTTTCATATTCTGACGGCAGCAAATGACAGAACCATGGTCTTTATCCTCAAGAATCCGCCGTTCAAGATATTGACTTACGTAATATTCATTGATTAATCCGTCAGTTGCCGGCTTCAGCCCGGCATCCTGCACATAAAATAAATCAAGTTCAATAAGATCTTCAGATACATTATTAATATCAATATGCCACTGCCAGCTCAAACTTTTTTTTGAAAGTTGCAACACACATATATATTCAAGTCCGGCCCAATTGCCCTCAGAAATAAATGAGTTTGCCTGTATTTTAAAACTGCTGTTACTTTCCGGACCTAAAAGTGCTTTGAATTCAAAGGGTTTCGTTCTTTTCCTTAAATAGAGATTTGGTCCTGATTTTGAAAAAGGTGTCGCAGATTTAAGGCTTATTCTTATTGGATCGGCTTCAATACTCTTAATTGCACCATTTTCCAAAAAACCGAAGGAAAGTCCCAGGGAATTTTTAATATCCATCTCTTTATCTACGGACATTTTTTTATATGACTTTTGCTAGAATAACTTAACGTATTGTAATATTAAGGATCATTTCCTTCATGTGTTGATGATTGTAAATTATAGTAATTCGTTTCTCATCATGAACTAATCTAACAACTTTACCATCCATTGTCGCGGATTTGATCTTTTTTACATTCGTGCCCTCAAAGACGATCTCCCCGGCCAGATCACGATCTCCATATAAGGTAATCCCGAGCTGATCATTCATTTCTTCAACACCCAGAATATCTGAGGTGCTATGAAGGATCTTTAATCCGTCAGAAACTTCCAGGCACACCGGAGTCAGAATACCGTACAATCCGGGCCAGGAGATCTCATCCTGTGAAGTAAGGAATTGTGATAGATTCACCACTTTCGGGATGAGTATAAGTGACTTTACCAGCATGCTCTTCATCGTAATAATTTCCTATGAAAAGAACTGCAGAATTGTCACTTGTGAAACGTTCTCTTACAACGATAAAAATATTGTCAGATGATGCCTGCCTGAGCTTTGCATCCGATCTCTTCAGAATTGCTTCATAGACCAGTTTATGATCTTCAGTGTCAAATCCGGTCCATGCTCCCAGGTGGATCAGGGATCCGCTTCCAAGAACTTTTTCAAACCCACATGCAGAACCATTAATAGTCCGGGCAATTACTTCAGCACCTGAAAGCGATTCTTCAGAATAGGTAATTTGAGGATTAGCGCATTTGATATCTTTAAGGTCATATATATCGATTAATGGTGAATCAATTATTTCTTTTCCCGACGGTGATACTGATAAGGCATCGCGAATGATAGTACATGGTCTCTGTAACATGTCACGGTCAGGCAGATATGGGTAAAGGACACAATTCCCACCGGTTCGGGAATAATCAACAACGATCTGCTGGTCCCTGGCATTCATCTCATCGGTGCCGAATACCCATACCTGTTTGTAGTTACTTAAAGTATCAACAGAACCTTACTCAGATCAATCATATCATAATCGATATTCAGTACCTGGAGTATTTTCAGTAATCCATCGAAATAAGCCGGCCGGCGGATAGAAGAAGGTGTGAATTGAAGTTCACATTCCCGTCCAACAGGCCTTTCCAGCTCTGTTGCATAATAGGGTGGATAGAACAGGACGCATACCTCAGCTTTACGTTTTGCATTGACTATGATGCTTTCGGAAGTGTTTACAATTTTACTCATACGTTTGATCAATGGAAAGGCACTGGTCCGCTCACCTATCGGTGTTAGAGGGTCGAACCAGTAAAATGTTCTTCCGGAATAACCCTTACGGCTTGGGTTGTGTCCCTGGGAGAACATATAATAGTTCCAACCAACCAGGCCATTTGCAATGCTTGCTTTATAGAAGAATTCCATTTCCCGTGGATTCGTTACCACGTGATATTCCCTTGAGCCGCACTGGAACTCAGCAGCAAACATCGGTTTCTTCCCCTGCATGGCGTAAGTTATATCATTGATGATCCGGTCATCATGCATATTGCGATAGGAGAAGAATTCCGGAATATGATCCACCCCGAACAGTATCTCACTCTTATCACCGAATAAATCTTCATACATGGTGATATTGACCGGGAATTCATAGCCGTTTCCATAGATCCAGCCAGGAAGATTGTGATATAAAGGAACAGTTATGCCTCTTTCCCTGGCCATGCCGGCCAGCATTTTCAGGTAGTCGCCATAATAAGTTCTCCAGAAACAATGCCATTCATAATCGCGTCCCCGGTCACCCTTTGATGTATCTGAAAGTTTACCGTCGGGAGGGAGTTCAACATGAGCAAAATCCATATAATCTGTCCCCCACAACTTATTTACATCAGCGATACTTGTGAATTTATTTGATAAATATGAAATGAAACGATCCTTAACAGCATTACTATAATCTGCCTGTTTCGCCAACCATGAGAATACTCCGATCTCATTACAGATCTGCATCATGATTACAGGGCCACCGTTTGATATCTCATATTCCCTGAGGAAGGGCATGATCTTATCATACCACAGCGTCACCTTCTCAAGGTACTTCTTATTAAACAAACTGACCCCGTCACTCGGGAATATTTCCCCTTTGCTGTTACGCATCTTGACTTCTTCACGATACCTATCCATGAACCAGTCTGGTAATCCGGCTCCGCGAAACTCGGCAAGGATAAATGGTCCCGGTTTTACTATGCAATATAATCCGTGAGCCTGGCATCGCTGCAGCCACCCCTTAAGGTCGCGCTCAGGACATGAGGTACCATCAAAATCAAAAACAGACTCCTCTGATTCGTGCCATGCCCATGGAACGTAGGTACTGACGGTTGTCAAACCGGCTTCCTTAGCAGCTTCCAAATGTTTATCCCAAAGCGCTCGTTTAATCCTGAAATAATGGATCTCTCCTGAATTGAGAAATACCTTTTTGTCGTTTAGATAAAAACTGTCTCCTTTAACACTAAATCTCATAATCATTCTTTGATTAAGCAATCACCGGCCCTATGTTATTCCCTTCTTCTTTTGACTTTTCCAGGTTTCTTTGCCTGAGAAGCTCCTTTATTTCATGACTTCTCTTCTCAGTCAGTGTGTAACGGAGAAGAAAGAAAAATGAAAAGATGCTTAATAACAGTGGAAGTCCGATCTCAACCACACGCATCATTAAAAGCGTATAAGGGGTCTGTTTTGTGAGTGGAACGATTTCTCTTTCAATAATGCCGAGTTGTTTATCGAGAAAATTTAAAGATGATGTTGTGTTCATATTTGCAAGGCAGTCATTCACCATCGTAATGTTCCACAGGAGCCTTTTATAGTGCTCTTTGCTGTTTTTCGTCTCCAGGGATCTTGCTTCCAGTCGTGACATGAGTTCAAATGAATTCATCCTGGCTTGTTCAAGCTTTGCTTGAAGTGTCAGTGGGATGGCTTCTGTGACAATTGTGTTAATCATGGAGGCTTCAGTTTGAGGCCCTGATTTTTCTATACGTAGCTGAAGCTGTTCAAGTTCGGCTTCAACAGACCGGGTCCTGGACAATGTATTTAATAACATGTCCTTCCTGTGACCTGGGTAAGCAGTGAGTGTTTCGTTCATCGGCTCCTGTATTTTATGAGATTCTTTTTCCAGGTAGATCAAATAATCCTTTGACTCTTTGAGTGCTTCGGAGTTTTGCATTTTGGTATTTTCGAGCCATTCCGCATTGGCATTTGTGATGCCTTTATATCCTTCCCAATACTGAACTTTACTTTGCAGTTCCCGAATGCTTCCCTGCAACTTATCGACTTTTGTTACCTGTGTTTCGTCAAACATGGTAAATACGATCAGCGCACCTGCAACAAGGCTGGCCAAGGCAGTTCCCATTTTTATAAACCACCAGAATATCGAGTAAAAACTTCCCTCAGCACGGTAACCCGTCTTCAATTCGTCTTCATCACAGATATCACCCACCATGGAAGATCCCAGGGTGAAGAAAAACAGCATACCGGTAGAAAGCAGAACAATAGGAATAGTGATCAGGTAAGGGTGGTGCGGGTTGTAGCAAACAATTTTAGAGAGTTGTGCCAGGCACATGAGTATAATAGCAATAGTCAGCGTATTGCGTTTTCCTAGTTTTGGACTTATCCAGTTGAGGGGAAATACAGCAAGTACACCTGTGATTGCCCAGATAGTGCCGTTAATTCCGAGGAGATAGGCACCTGCAACTTTGTCACCCCCGAAAACATAAAAAATAGGAATGTATGACCCGAGCAGCTGGACAAAATTAAACCCCATGGCCAACGTGAAAATAGTTAAGGTCAACATGATAAAGTTCCTGTTGGTGGCACTGTGTTTCATATCTCCCCAGAAGGGTGTTTTTTCATGCTTAGCAGCTTTTACAAATCCCGGTTCACGTAATTTGTAGGTCCACCAGAAGGAAAGCGGGATCAGGACGGCAGCGATCATTATGGATACGTAACGCATGCCGTCGGCTTCATTGCCTCCTGTACCTTTGAAAACCCTAAGGTTGGCGAGGGCAAAAAGCCAGGGTGTGCTCATGGCAAAAAGATTACCTACAAAGCTTTTGGCGCTGAAAAGACGGGTACGCTCATGGTAATCAGTCGTCATTTCCATTCCCAGTGAACCATGAGGGATCTCGAAAATATTAACGGCAGTAAAAAATAAAAGGAGGGAAAAAAGAATATAAACAAGCTGAAAAGCGTGGTAACCTGATTCTGACGGAAACCAGGTACGCACCAGGTCACCCTTGGGGATCCACCAGATGACTACAAAAAAAACTGCAACGAGTATTCCGCCTATCAAAAGGTAGGGACGCCTGCGACCCCAACGGGTCCGTGTGTTATCGGAAATATGTCCGATAACAGGATCAGAAAGAGCATCCCACAATCGGGGAACGATCATGATGGCTCCCAGCCAGAAGGCGCTCAGTCCCAAACTTATGTTGCCCATCAATCCTACAAGGATCCCGGCTATGTTGAAGAGGGCAATGGGAATAATACCTCCTGCCCCATAGGCTGCTAACTGTGAAAAGCGGATCTGATGTTCCGTTTTCGGAAGTTGAACTGTGCTGGTTTCTTGTTCATTCATATAGTTCCCTTTGAGTCAAATTTATTTCCATACTTTGCAACAACTTTAATTAATAATAAATCATCACTTCTGCAGGAAACTCTTTGACAGATATTTCCTGGTTCGTAAAACCTGTTTGTTCTTTCCCATTGACAGTAACTTTTACCGGAAGTTTCGATCCATTAAAGTTTTTGATCTTTATTCCATTGGAAGGAAGTTTTACATTCCCAAAAATTGAGAAGACATATCTATCTTTATCTTTCTTTATCGAATATGAAATCTCTCCATAATAGGTTGGCAGATTTTCAACGGACATTCCTGTTGGCGAATCGATCCAATCCTGATAAAGTGCAGAAGCTAAAACAAGTGATTGATCGTATTCATTCTCATAAATGAACATAGTCCTGATTGCATTTATAAAATCGCTGCCAACCCAGGTGTGCGGCATATCCCCTATATAACCTGGTTTGCGGTAATCTTTCCAGACGACTTCAGCCCACTGGTTCCATCCCTGCGGACGCTGATCATGTAAGAAAAATGAAATTAACTCATGCGCTCTTTCCGGTTGATCTAAAAGGATAAATGACCCGATTAACCGGTTTTCATAAGGAGTGTAATTAATCCAATCAATTTTCCCGTCTCTCCGGTTTATGAAAAATTCATAATATTTATTAAAGGTGTTATATACTTGCGGTTTGGGCAGGTTATTTAATTCATTGCAGGGCGTTAAAGTGATCGTTGTTGATGTTGCATCAAAATCACCCAACTCAACACAACCGGGAATGTAATCTATCTTTCTTGTTTTCATCGCCAATTGCATTGAGTTATAAAGGTTTTCCCGGAATGTATCACATACTTTTTTTATTCTCTCACAGGATTCTTTTTCACCCAGTATTTTCTGGATCTCCGCAGCATCTTTCAATCCTTTCAGGGTAAAGAAATCATCCCAGTACGAGTGCATCGGTTTTGCGGAATATCCTTCGTGACTGATTGATTCCGGAACCAGACCATAGTAAGCATGAACACTGTCGTTCCCATTTTTAAAATGATCCGTCGATCGTTGGGCGATCAGTGATTCGATGTAATCCACAGCTTTCAGTACATTTTGATTCTTTGACCTGAGAAAAGCAGTATCCTTGGTGAAGTTAAAATATTCACGGATCAGGTAGATCATTTCCCCATGGCTGTCGTTTTCAGGAACCGGATCGGCCCCCCTGGAATCAACGACACAGGGAACTTTACCATTTTCAAGTTGATGAGCCGTGTACCAGTCAATAAACTCTTTTACTTCTGTCACAATACCCGATTTCAGAAGCGCTGATGAGGTTAATGCTCCGTCTCGGATCCAGCTCCGCTCATATGAACGCGAGCCAGGTTGAAATCCTGCTTTATCCCTGTTAATTAAAATATAGACAAGGTTTGATCTGTAAGTATTTATGATCCTGTTAGCAGATTCAGGTAAATTAAACCGGATGTGCCCGGCTTTCGTTTTCCAGAAATCATTTGTTTGATCAAATTCTTTTGAGATATATTCATTGTTAAGCTTTTCTTCACCTGAATTTTTTCCATAAAACGGAACAACCACAAAGAACCTGGAATGCTCACCCGATTTTAAGTGAAATGAATATTTTATCACCCCGTTGGCCAGTCCACTTTGATCCAGAGCAGACTTATTTTGAGGAATACGTCCTTTACGAATAAGATCAACGATATTCCCTTCATCAAAATCACTCGCGCCGAAGGAATCAAAGGGTTTTGACGATAGCAGTGCTTTATCATCGATTACTAAAGATTTGCCATCTTCTTCTTTGATTGATATTATTTTTCCAACACCTCCGGTAAGATTCAGAAACTGGTAGTATGGATTTACCTGATAAGGCCGTATCAGCAGATAAAACTCAAAATCCTTTGGCTGATTCGAAAGATTGGTAAATGAATAGCTGATATCAAGCCTTGAATCTTTGTTTGCCTCCCCCGTTGATGTTACGCCGCATACAAATTTCAGATCCTTTAATTGCCAGTTGACAGAAGGCACAAAATTAAATTCACTTTTATTCTCAAAAGAGCCTAGGGATTGAACAGATTTGATATTGGTCCAGTTATAAAGTGAATCTCCTGTTTTTATCATCGGTTCAATTGAAAACAGGGCTTTATCAACTTCAACCATCCCATCTTCGTTTAACAGCGCTTCTTTAACATCATAGTTAACACCCGTAATAGTCCAATAAGAAGCTTGCTCTGAAAAGTATCTTGGATAATCTCCTGGCAATGAATTTTTTGCTGCATAAATCAAAAAATCATTCGGGGTCAAAGAACTTTTAATATCCAGGAATTTTATCTCCCGTATTCCGAACCCATCTTCAGAATTGCTTTCTGTAAGATCTATCTTAACATATTTTGCTTCTGCTTCCGGCAGCCTGATAAAACTGATATCACTCCGATTTGATTTGACAGAATAAACTTTCTCCCAACTATTACCATCTTCCGATATGAGAACAATAAAACTCTTTGCATAATTATTTTTCAGCCAATTGATTTGCAAACCGCCGAATCCTCTATGAATTTTAAAATCGATACTTACATTCTGATCTTTCACTCCAATACTTTGCCAGTATGTTTCATTTGAATTATCAATCATAAGATAAGGTGAATGATCTTTAACAAATGACGAAGTAGTTATTAATGGGACCGGGTAAGAATGTGCTTCAGGCTGCAGGGGTTCAAACTTCAGATCATCGATCCAGATCGTACCCTTGCCGCCAACATATGATGAAATTGTAAATTCTATCCTGTCGATTCGTTTTAAGTTGTGATCCGCTGTTGGTCCCCAGGCAAAATTGATATATCTTTTCTTTATACGGATCTTTTTCCATTCGGTCGGAAAATTATAGTTTCGGTTATTGACCCACCAGACATTATTCCCTGTGCTGTCTATAAATTTAATTTCGAAATTGTTGGCAGGTGATTCGGCCCTGATATAAAAAGTAAACTCATAATTCTCGGGGAGGTCGATCGGGAAAAGTTTCTGTATTCCTCCATAACCAGTTCCTTTAGTAAAATCATAATCGAAACGTATCGCGTTGCCGGTAAATCCTTTTTCATTGGATAATTTAAGGTCGACATTATCGGATCTGATGAATGTCCAGCCATTGGTATTTTCAAATTCATCAAGTGTTTTGATCTGGGCTGTGAGTATTGTAGTTGTCAGAACCAACAACACCAATAGTGCATTTCTCTTTGTAATCAGATTTTTCATGCCAGGTAAATGCTATTTGAAATATTCGAAACCGAGCCTGTTTAAACCTTTCTGGATTATTGGATCTTTCATTACATAATTCCATACCAATCCGGTCCTGAAATTCTCAATCATGATAAGCATTGGACCTTCATCTATTCCTAAAAAATCATTGTCAATCCATTTAGCAGTCGGATTAAAAGCATCATAATAACCATATTTCCCCCACAATTTTTTCCCGTACTTTTTATTCATTGATTCAATGGCAGGTAAAACTATTTCAGGCGCAAATGGTAAGGAGGAAAGTGAGGCGTAAGGTGCAATTGTTCCATCGTCAAAATAATTGAACCCCGGTCCGCTGCTTCCCCTTCCGGCATAACCTAAAAACTTTTTATCGTCAAAATTATATTTGTCCGGGGGGCCGTCACTTGCTGTCACGCCCCAGCAAAGAGAATCATAACCAACCCAGCCTTTTGGATTATCCTGTGCGTACTGTCGCTGAACATAAGTTGCACGGCGGGAGTTTTCAAAATAATCAATTCTTTTTCCCTTCATATATTCATCAACCAGGCCGCGATAATCTATGAATGCCTGTGAAAACTGATGACCAAATAAAGGAGGAAAAGCAACATGCGAAAGCCCTTTATACGGGGTGTACCATTGATACGATTTTAACCATGTCTTGTATCCTTGTTCAGCATTTTTCATTCCACTTCCAGCCGCTAAAACATAAAGGAAATCGGCCTCGTTGTACCCAATCCAGCCAAAATTTTGTGATCGGTCTTCAGGGGTCCAGCCCATGGAGATGGTACTGGCAAATCTTCCCGTATCGGGCATTTCCATAAAATTCCAATCAACCCTGTCAAGCAATTGTGTTGCAAGTGAACGGATCTTGGTTTCGACTGCATTATCTGAATTGTAATAGTTCCGGGCAAATATTATCCCCATCATCAAAATTCCCGTATCTACTGAAGAAAGTTCGCAATTCCATTCACGCAGGCCTGACTCCATTTTCAGGAAATGATAATAAAATCCTTTGTAGCCTGTTACATTTTTATCCGCACTCTGAACCGAATTGCTGAAGAAAGTAAGTATCTTCAGGGTGATCTCTGCCGCCTGTTCACGGGTGATCCATTTTCGTTCCGCTCCTATACCGAATGATGGGAACGCAAAACCTGTTGCTGCAATACTGCAAGGAGCCCCGGTTAAGGTACGGTCTTTTACAATTCCTTTTTCAGGACTATGTTCATTTAAAAAGTAAAGGAATGTCTTATGCTGAATTGAATCAAGCATTGCCATCTCGCCGGGGGCCACCTGATAATTCACTTTTCCCCTGGACCTGAATATAATATTTTGTGACTGTACGGCACCAATGGTAAAAGTAAGAACCGCAAATAATAAAATTTTACTGATTTTCATTTTACTTTTCATTTTACTTTGGAATAGGATTGTCAGAACTTGAATGATGCAGAAATAACCTCTGCCGAATTTCCTCCAATGTATGCTTTAAATTCGCCGGGTTCCCAATATTTTTTAAGATCAGGATGATAAAAAGAAAGATCATCAGGTGTCAATGTAAAGGCTACTTTAACTGTTTCACCTTTCCTGATCAAAAGTTTTTTGAACCCTTTCAGTTCTTTAACCGGACGGGTAATGTTTCCAACCAGGTCCTGAATATATAACTGCACAACTTCTTCTCCATCCCGGTCACCAGAATTGGTGACATTTGAGGAAATTGTAATAGTGTTTCCCACAACTACAGCTTTAATGTCTGAATAGCTGAAACTGGTATAGCTAAGTCCAAATCCAAAAGGATAAAGTGGGGTATTCGGGATATCGAGATACCTGGAAACATATTTCTCATCCGGATGACCAGGGTTGTAGGGTCTACCCGTTTTCTTGCAATTGTAAAAAACCGGAATCTGCCCTGTATTCCTGGGAAAGCTCATAGTGATCTTACCAGAAGGATTGACATCTCCGAATAATACATCAGCGATGCCATTGCCAGCCTCGGTTCCCCCGAACCAGGTTTCAAGTATGGCCGGGGCAATTTCATTTAAATGGGAGATAGTCAGGGGCCGCCCATTAATAAGAACTACGGCCGTAGGTTTATCGGCTTTGATCACTGCATCGGCCAACTGGTTTTGTACACCCGGCAAGTCAATATCCGATCTTGAAGCTGCTTCCCCTGCCATACCAGGGTCTTCCCCAAGAGCCAGTATCACATAATCGGCACTGCGTGCAAGTTTTACAGCTGGTTCAATCCCGGTAAGGTCTTTATCATCGATGTTACACCCCTTTTCATAAATTACTTTAACGGATTCTCCAAATTTATTCCGGATCCCTCCAACCAGGGATACACATTTCTTCCAGTCACCTGCGGCGCACCATGTTCCCAACATTTCTCTGCCAGCATCCGCAAGGGGCCCGATCACGGCCAGGGTTTTTACTGTTGGAGGTATGGGGAGTGTTTGATTGTCATTCTTAAGCAAAACACAGCTTTCCGAAACCAGCTTCCTGGCAAAATCCAGGTTTTCCTTTGTCATGAGCTCTGTTTGTTCCCGTTGCTTGTTACAGAAACGGTAAGGGTTATCAAACAAGCCTAATTGAATTTTGGCACGTAGAATATAGCGTACTGCTTCATCAATGTTATTAATGCTGATTTTTTTTTCTTTCAGAAGGCCGGGAAGGTAGTCCAGAAAAGTACTTCCCTCCATATCCATGTCAACCCCGGCATTCATTGCCAGTTCTGCTGCTGATTTAAGGTCTTCAGCCACACCATGGTTAACCAGTTCATTTATGGCAGTATAATCGGTAACGACAAAACCATTAAATCCCCAATCTTTGCGAAGAAGATCTGTCAATAGCCATTTATTTGAAGTAGAGGGGACTCCGTTGATTTCGTTGAATGAGGTCATTATCGTTGCAACACCTGCATCGATACAGGCTTTATATGGAGGCAAATAGTATTCATAAAGAGAAAGCGGGGACATGTCCACAGTATTATAATCACGACCTGCCTGCGGGGCTCCATAGGCTGCAAAATGCTTTGCACATGCCAGAATATGCATGCCATCCCCATATCCCTTGCCCTGGAAACCACTGACCCTGGCTTTTGCTATCTGCGATCCAAGCCAGGTATCTTCCCCTGCCCCTTCACAAACCCTTCCCCAACGGGGATCCCGTGCGATGTCAACCATAGGGGCAAATGTCCAGTCAATCCCTTCAGCAGATGCCTCCCTGGCGGCTATCTGGTCGGCTTTTTCAATAGCATCCAGATCCCAGCTTGCCGCTTGTCCAAGAGGAATAGGAAAAATAGTGGAATAACCATGGATCACATCCAATCCAAAGATCAATGGTATTTTCAGGCGTGATTCTTCGACAGCCATTTTTTGCAGGGAGCTCACGTAATCGACACCCCTGGCATTTAAAATAGCTCCAACTCTGCCATTTCTGATAAGTTGCTCGTAATTGGAATTCATTGTGGGACCCGTAACATCCCACCCGGATGCAAACAGCGATAATTGGCCTATTTTCTCATCCAGCGTCATTTGTGAGAGCAGGTTCTCTATTGTAATGCTGTCGGCCGGAGAAATCCGGGTGAATGTGTTTTCCTGTGCATCTGCCGTCTGAATCAGCAGGCAAAGGCCGAATGCAGGAACAAAGGATTTCAGAAATCCCGGGGTAACATGCATAAGGTTTTAAATTTAATGTGCAGTAATCACTATTTAATATGTAAACCCAAGTTTTGTCAACCCCTGATCAATCTCCGGACATGACATAAACAGGTTCCACAACAATTGCGTACGGTAATTTTCGATCATCCCCACAATGGGACCTTCATCGATTGCAAGATAGGATGAAGCCCACCAACCGGCTGAAACATCAAAAGCATCATAATACCCATATTGTCCCCAGAGACGGTTTCCAAGTATATAATAAAAATTTCTGATTGCATTCATTGATTGAACCGGTGTATATGGAAGCGAGGAAACAGCCGCAGTTGGCGTAATAACACCGTCATCGTTCGTAGGGGAATGAGCCGTATATGCAACCGGGTCATCACTTGCAGTGAGTCCCCAAGAAGCAGTATTGTACGCAATATATTTTTTCGGGTTAGCCACACAATACGAATAGTTTATCAATGACTGGTTAACATTCTGTGTCCAGTAATTTGCATAGGTATCATTCAGATTTCTTGGGTCCAATCCAAGGTAGGTATATTGAGTAAAAAATAATGGGCCTCCATAGGACTGGCCCAAGGGAAGCGTTATACCATAATAGCTGTTGCCATTCTTTATGGCTCCATTCAGCGCATACCCCTCATGGTAAGCTGCTGCAGAAATAGGATGTGTTGTTGATGAGGCTGCAACAACATAGGTGATAAGTGTTTCATTATATCCCTGAACCTTGACATTGACAGCAAACCCATAATCAGGTGACCAGTTCCAGTACAAGACATTTTGACCTTGTGTATACCAGTCATATTCCACGGCATTAGCGAGAGCATTGATCCTGTTGATCAGTAGTTTTTCCGATGCATTGGTTGAATCGAGGTATTGTCGCATAGTATAAAGCCCCATCACCATGTATGAGGTCTCTACAATATCACCTCCATCATCTTTCGGGCCGAAGGGAACAACCTTTCCTGTAGTGCCATTCATCCAGTGTGGCCAAGCTCCGTGAAAATGATCACAGGTTTCAAGAAAGGTGAGTATCTTTCCAAATTGTGCCAGGCCCTGGTCTCTCGTAATAAAACCTCTGCTTATTCCAACCACCAACCCCATTACTCCAAACCCAGATCCCCCTGTCGTGACCACATCACCGGAGGTATTTCTTTCCCGCGCCATACCACATGCCGGGTGGGCAAAATCAACAAAATATTTCAGGGTTTGTTGCTGTACCAAATTAAGCAGGGCATCATCCGATAATGGAGGAAACTTGTAAGTCGAATCCAGTGAGGTAAAAAATGAGTTTGAGAACCCATTGAACAATAATCCTTTTTTCGATCTGAGGCTACTGGAAATGGTGAATTGTGTAAAGGTGTAATCCAGTAAAGGGGATAAGTTGGTAATGGAGACTTTTCTGCTGCTATCTGAAAGTGAACAGGAAAGAAAACTGGACCCCAGGGTAAAGTAAGTTTTGTAGTCAGAAGAATCCAGAGGGTCGGAAAATATAAGTTCTATATCAACGTGATTATAATCGATATTTGACAGGTTCTTGTTTTGTAAAAAGTCTGCTCCGTTCAATGTGACACTTTTCAGGGTAAGTTTTCTGTTGTTTGTGGTAAACGAATAATTTGCTCCGGAGAAGCCTTCTCCTGAAGTTCCGGTAATGGACGAACCGATTAGCAGAACATAATTTGTTAATGGATTGAGTACGGTTACCGGGGTAATCACAATAGTTTGATACCTGTTTAAATAAGTGATCCCAAACAATACATTAGTATTCCCATCCCTTCTTAAAAAAACGTTTTTCCTGATCGTCTCGGTGTCCAGTGAAAAATTGAATTTTATGAAAATAGAACTGTCAACAGGGATGTTAAAATTCGGACCCTGAAGTGTAATTTCATTACTCCCGGAGATTACTTGTTCCACAACAAGGTTTTCGGTATTGGATGTCTTCTTTTTGCAGGATGGGAAAAAAATGAACATGCAAATGACAAGTAATCCGACGATCGTGTATGATTTCATAAGATGATCCGCTTTATAAAAAGTTATTGGCAGTTACTTATTTTCTTCCACAACGATCAATGAAAATAATTAACTGCCAATAACCTGATTAATAACAACCAGAAAAATAGACCTTATTTCTTGGATGTCGGTTTTTCAGAATTGTACATTAATGAAATTTCAACTGGAGTAAGTGGTTTATGCCAGATTCTCACATCATCCAGATAACCCTGGAAATGGTTCGCATATTGAGTATAATAGTTTCCCCAGCTTTGGTCGCTCCATAATGTGCTGTTCCGTGATTTGATAAACCCGAAAGCAAGAATAGGATATTCCTGTGGTTCAACACCACTGTATTTCAGTCCAGTGACAGCAAGATCTTTTGAACCTGCCGGCCAAAGATTGAAATCCTGTGCTTTCTCTTCCTGTCCATTGATATACATGGTACCAATCCTGGTAGCACTGTTGTAAACACAGACAACATTAGCCCATACATCCTTCAGTAATGCTGCTACACCGCCACTATTTGTCAGATCCCTGCAATAGGTCCAACCTACCCATCCACCATTTGATCCTATCTGACCGTTTCCTGGGAACCAGAGGTCTTCTGAAACCGTGTTGGTATCGCCGACATTATAACATGCTGAAAGTTTACATGAACCATAGTCGCCGGCGATCTCAAATTCAAAGCCATAAAATGCACTCAATCCGATGATAAATTGTCCTTTCGGGTTTCCTAAGGAATCAACATGACCTGCAGAAACAGCCTTTGCCCAAAAAGCAATGGAGAAATCTTTTGTAGCATCAAGTTGATCACCATTGGGGATTTCGACAATACTGGAGGTTCCATCAAAATATCCGGCCATACCTGCAGCTGTGCTGTAGGATGACTTAAAGGTTATGTTGCTGAAATTCGAGTTAAATGTACCAACCTCATCATTAACAGCATTATTTTCAAAATCCCAGTATGCAATTACTCCTGCAGGAACGAAGGTCCCCACTGTTGAAAATGAGCGTGAAAATGCAGCAATACCCTGACCATCAGTAGACAATATGCCAGTGGCAAATTTAAGTGTATACAATGCGCCATTAGCCAATGTTTGCTTTGGCGTAATAGTAATTGTACCCCCGGTTACCGCAACGGTAAGTGCAATGTTTACCGTATCGTAACCCTCGAGGAGGCTTATAGTAGAAGTGGTTGCAGTTGTTGGATTCACTGCCACTGTAAAGACAGCCATAATAGTTGGATTGTTTGGAACATTCGCCGGAGGGGTGGCTCCGTTCAGGTCAATTGCCCCTGCCTTCAGGCTTGAAAGACTGAAAGTGGTAACCGAGCTTGAACTCTTTTTACAACTTGTAACACCAACCACGAGTATCATCGCAAGAAGCAATGAACTCAAAATCAACATTTGTTTTCTCATAACATCATTCATTTAAGGTTAAACATAATTAAGATTAGTAAATATTAATAATTAGGGTTTTGTACTAACGCTCCCTGCGAGAGATCAATTTCACTTTGAGGGATCGGTAGCACTTCATTCTTTCCTGTAACAAAACCGAGTGGTCCAAGTATTGTGGGTGCTCTTCCTGTTCTTACCAGGTCCCAGAACCTGAATCCTTCCAATCCAAGTTCATGCCTGCGTTCATTAAAAATAATATCTTTTAATTGAGATTGGTCTGTAATCGTAATATCAGGGAGTATGTTCGGATTACCCTGGCGGGCACGGGCTCTTACCATGTTCAGATAAGTAAGGGCCTCTGTGGATTTTCCATTTTCATTCAAAGCCTCAGCAGCCATAAGTAAAACATCCGCATAACGGATAAAGCGGCGATGAAGCCCCCAGTTGGATGTAGTAGTAGAACCAGGTACCCAGACTTTGCGGTTATAGCATTGAATTTCTATGATATTTCCCTGGGCGTCCTTTGTAACAGCGGGTGTCTGGGCATCGCCGAGAATAACGATCCCGTCAATCGTATCATTCAGGTCGATTACAGTCCCTTTATACCGTGGGTCACCTGTTTCGAAAGAATTCCTGAGACTTATAGAAGGCCGGTTAAAACCCCATCCTTTATTAGGGACTCCCCTTACCCCTTGGGTATTTCCATATTGATCGCCACCTGCATCCTGGTTTTCCACTTCCAGGGCTCCGACTTCAAAAATTGATTCCACGCCATTATTTCCGTTAATCCCGTTTGCATTGATGTATACGGGCTCGAGGCTGTATGCATTAAGGTTAATCACATCCATGGCAAATGTTTCAGCGTTAACAAAATCATGCCGGAAAAGGCATACCCTTGCTAATAACGCTTCGGCTGCTTCTTTTGTTGCACGACCAAGATCAGTTGTTGCATATGCGCTCCTCAGGGGCAGACTATTGATTGCAGCATTAAGATCGCTTAGGATCAAAGAATAAACATGTGCTGTGTCTGCCCTGGTTAATCCCAATGGGGGATCTGTGGTTGTTACCAAAGGAACGCCACCCCAGGCACGGACAAAATCAAAATAAAACAAGGCTCTCAGAAATTTAGCTTCGCCTATATACCTGCTTTTAAGGGTTTCATCCATTGAGATCAGGGGAACCTTGTTGATCACAACATTTGCACGTCTTACACCAACATACAGGGAAGTCCACCAACGGTCAAGTCCATCCGAAGTAGGTGTGATTCCAAAGTAGTCGTAAGGACCCACGGTGCTTTGCTGATCTGAAGGGTTACTTCCTTTCCTTGCATCATCCGACATGATATCAAGAATGGGATACCCACCTGAATTATAATACCAATCCCTTATCGATGCATACATTGCATTGGTTGCCAATAGTGCATCTGAAGCACTGGTCGGAAACTGATCGGTGGTAAGGGTTCCCTGCGGATCTTTCTCGAGAAATTTTTTACAGGCAGGGGTTACCAGGAAGAGAACCAATGCAAACAATATTATGAGGATTCTTGATGATTTCATTGGTTAGAAATTTAAATTTAATCCTATTGAATAAATTGAAGTCGTTGGATAAGAGCCATAATCAACACCATTGCTTAAGACACTTGCACTGCCTATCTCAGGAGTGTATCCGGTGTATTTTGTCCATGTGAGAATATTATCAGCTTTTAAATAGATCCTTAGTTTCTGAATATATGCTTTTTGTGTGGCTTTTTGAGGTATTGTGTATCCCAGAATGAGGTCACGGATCCTGATGAACGATCCATCCTGAACAAAATGATCAGAAGGCAGATAATTATTTCCGCCGGAGGATGCTATCGGTTCTGTATTGCTTGTACCGGGACCTGTCCAAGCGTTCAGGACATTGCTTTCATAATTATACTGATCGGGCCGAACGATCGCTTTCGCATTAAATATTTTATTCCCCGTTTGTCCTTGTATATCAATTGCCAGGTCAATTCCTTTGTATTCAAAGTTAATGGAACATCCAAAAATAAATGTTGGTATAGGCGAACCAATATAAGTCCTGTCACGGGCATCTATTTTTCTGTCCCCGTTCACATCCACAAAACGCAGGTCTCCAACCTGGGCACCAGATAAGTGCGGATAAGCATTCAGTTCGGCCTGGCTCTGAAAAACACCGTCGGTTTTATATCCGTAAAAAGCTCCGATTGGAAGTCCAACCCTGGACGCAGTTACAGGTAATCCATTGGCAAGATATCCTCCGTAAAGAACGGTATCCGATCCGCTTATTCCTCCAATACTGAGTACTTTATTGGCAATTGTTGTTCCGTTGATGCCGATGCCATATTTTAGCTGTCCAACTTGGTCCCGCCAGTTGATGCTTAACTCGATTCCTCTGTTTTGAACTTTCGCCGCATTGAAAATTTCAGTTGTTCCGAGGCCGTTCCCAAAGTAAGCCGGGATGGTCAATGGAACCAGGATTCCATAGGTTTCTTTATCATAATAATCAAACTCGGCAGTCAACCGATCCTTAAAAAATCCGGCTTCAAGTCCGACATCTACTTGCGAAGTAGTCTCCCATTTCAGCTTATCATTGCCGATTGCCCCATAGGTGCCACCTGGAATTGCAGAAGGATTTAATCCGAATACGCTTACAATACTGTTATCTACAAGGGAATATCTGCTGGTATAAGGAATTTTATCATTCCCCAATATCCCCCAGCTCCCCCTCAATTTAAGTTTGGAGAGGAATTTTACTTTGCTCATGAATTTTTCTTCAGACATATTCCAGGCCAAAGCGGCCGAAGGAAAATCGCCCCACCTGTTTGCTGTATTGAACTTGGAAGAACCATCCCTTCTGTAAGTAAGTGTTAAAACGTATTTCTTAAAGAGCGTGTAGTTAACCCTGATGAGGTAAGAGATCATCGAAAAATACATATTTGGATCAACACTATTCGTGATGGTAGCGAGATTATTGATATTATTCGATGGATCAACAATGTAATTAGGTTGTATGTACCAAAAATTTGAATTATCACGAATGATATTCTGACCTGTTTGTGATACCAATTCATTCGTTTCATTCTGCATCGTATACCCGGCAACAATATCCAGGTAATGTTTTCCGAAATCTTTTTTATAGGAAATAGTACTCTCCCAAAGCCATTCAATGTAATCAGTATATGCTTTACCCAGTGTGCTGAAAAGATTGTACTGAGTAGGTGATACGGAAAATGCAGGTGTAAAATTGACACCTTTCGTATACGAGGCATCGATTCCATAACTTGACCTGATGACAAAATCTTTCAGGAAGGTCACCTCACCAAACAGGTTACCGGTCGCACGTATCCCCTTGTTGGTATTATTCGAATAAGCCAGATCGGCAAGGGGATTACCTACTCCCGGAACTGCATTGTAGTAGCCACCGGAAGTATATGGTTCAATAACTGGAAGAGCCCGATAAGCTTCATAAGTCACGTTAGGCGCAACTTGTTGACTGAATGGAGTGACTGTGAAGTTGTTCCCTATTTTTATATCCTTTGTCAATTCATAGGTGTTATCAAACTTCAGTGTAAGCCTCCTGTAATAAGATTTGTCAATGATCCCTTCCTGGTCGAAATAACCAACACCAATATAATATTGAACGGTTTTACTGGATCCGCTGGCTGAGCCCTGGAAATTATAAACGGGAGCAAGATGAAAGATCAGGTTCTGCCAGTTGGTATTGGGAACCAGGTTAACATTATTATAGGAACCCGGACTGATCTCATTCATTATGGTAGCAAAGTCTTTTCCATCCAATAATTTGATTTCATGCGCAACTTTCTGATAACCCGTTTCACCAGTGAAAGTGAATGTGGTTTTACCCTCACCTGCTTTCCCCGATTTTGTAGTGATAACGATTACACCATTAGCACCCCTGTTTCCGTATATGGCGGTAGCTGAGGCATCTTTTAAAACCGTCATCGACTCGATATCAGCGCTGCTCAGGAAGGAAATGTCGTTCAGGATCACTCCATCTACGACATAAATTGGGGAGGCATCATTTAAAGTCCCGATACCCCGGATAAGGACTATTGGCGCCTCACCCGGAGTTCCCGAAGATTGCGTGACCTGCACCCCGGCAACTTTTCCTTCAAGACTCTCCATTGGGTTCAAGGCAGTAATCTTTGTAAGCTCATCTGTTTTTATAGTCGTAACCGAGCCGGTAAGGTCACTCTTTCGTAAAGTTCCATATCCCACCACGACTACTTCCGAAAGTGTTGTCTTTGATGGTACCATCGTTACATCAACAATGTTTTGCACTCCTAATTCAATTTCCTGTGGAGTGTAGCCGACAAAAGAAAATACCAATACAACTTTCCCTTCAGGTACTTTGAATGTGTATTTCCCATCAATATCGGTTACCACACCCGTAGTGGTTCCCTTGATCTGTACCGTTGCTCCCGGCAATGTTTCCTTTGTGTCGTATGCAGATACCGTTCCCGTTATGGTCCGTACCTGAGCATTGGAGACCGACAGTAAGAAAAGAAAGAAACCCAGCAATGACAAAGCTTTCAGGGTCCCTCGTCTTTTAAGTTTATCTCTGAATTGCATAAATTTGTTTCATTAAAAATGATCTGATCTACATTTTTTGATATTAATTACCCTTATAGTCAATAGTTTCTCATTCAATGATTCATTTGTTTGCCGCGCCATGTAAATTTAAGGCCTTTTACCAGAAAATGTTACATTCTTTGAAAATATTTTTCCATTTGTTACAGATAATAAAGGTATTCCGGGATTAGCTTATAAGGATATTAAAGGGTACAACAAGGGTCTGTTGATATCAAATCTCATAAATATTCGTATTTTTGAAAAGTCAACTGATACTAATATTTAACGTATGGTAAGAAAAAAGGTTTTGGTTACCGGTGGGGCTGGTTTTCTGGGTTCACACCTTTGTCAACGGTTGCTGAAAGACGGAAACGAAGTGGTTTGTCTTGACAATTACTTCACAGGGCAGAAACAAAATATCATTTCCCTTTTAAATAATCCTTTTTTTGAATTGATAAGGCATGATGTGACCATGCCATTTTTTATTGAAGTTGATGAGATCTATAACCTGGCATGTCCCGCATCTCCGATTCATTACCAGTATAATGCCATTAAAACCGTTAAGACATCGGTAATGGGAGCGATCAATATGCTGGGATTGGCTAAAAGGATCAAGGCGAAAATTCTTCAGGCTTCAACGAGTGAAGTATATGGTGATCCCATGTTCATCCGCAACCTGAATCTTACTGGGGACATGTGAATCCAATTGGGCCAAGAGCATGTTATGACGAAGGGAAACGGGCAGCCGAAACATTATTTATTAATTATCACAAACAAAATAATGTCAGGATCAAAATCATCAGGATCTTTAATACTTACGGCCCACGCATGCATCCCAATGACGGACGGGTGGTTTCAAACTTTATTGTTCAAGCACTCAGGAACGACGATATCACCCTTTATGGCGACGGCACTCAAACCCGCAGTTTTCAATATGTTGATGATCTGATTGAAGGAATGATCCTCATGATGGATACCAGGGAAGATTTTACCGGGCCGGTAAACTTGGGAAATCCTTTGGAGTTCACCATCCGGGAACTTGCCGAAAAGGTAATTAAGCTTACCAACTCAAAGTCGAAGATCGTCAGGATGCCGCTTCCGCCGGATGATCCCACGCAACGGCAGCCCGATATCCGGCTTGCCAGGAAAGAACTGAACTGGGAACCAAAAATCGCTTTAGAGGAAGGATTGAAAAGAACTATTGAATATTTTGCCTCTATTATTTGAAATTTGCCAACGAAGGTACTATGATTGACAGGCAAAAATTCAATGATACTTTTCAATATTTCGATAAAGATGTTATCCTGAACATTATTGATCTTTTCGAAAAAGGACTACCTGAACGATTTGAGAATATCCGGAAGAATATCCTTGAGAATGATTTTGATGCCTTGGCCTTCAACGTCCACAGTCTGAAAGGCGTAACCGGTTCATTCATGGCTGCCGAGCCGTCCGAACTTGCAAAAATGATTGAGGAACTGGCACTCAAAAAAACAAATCAGGGCTTATCCGAACTTTTTAAGAAATTACAATTCTCAACAGAAGAACTTCTGATTGAGTTGAGAATTATTCGCCAGGAATTGTTGTCTGCTGATAAATCTTCTGTATAATTATGAATAATTTCAGGCACAGGAATATTACCATTTACCGGCAAAATGAATTGGAAAGAGGTTTTTTTTGATTAATTCTTCCAGTTCTTCAGGATTAAAAGGCTTTGCAAGAAAATCCTGCGCCCCCAACTGATAACACTTTACGCGCTCCTTGCTGCTCTCGATGCCCGAAAGCATAATTACCGGGGTATGTTTTGTATATCCCCTTTGTCTTAGCTTTTCCAGGAACTTATAACCATCCATTACCGGCATCTGAATATCGCATATGATCAGATCAGGCAGATTCCCTTCCAGCCAGTTAACGCCTTCGAGTCCATCATATTTACAAACTACCTCATATTTCTTTGAGAGAAAATTTTCCAGTAGCATACAGATGCTGGGTTCATCATCAATAACAAGTATTTTATGGCTCATGGGGTCAATTTTATTTGAATTCAAAAGGCAAATTTAGCAGAATAATTAAATGAATTTCACATCACGGTTCGATCCAGAGGACGGAGTTACCGGTTCCGTATTCATTTTCTTCCCAGATGTCATTGCCGGGATCGATGATCCATTTCCCGTCGACCCTGAACTTATAAGTGTATTTTCCGGGCTTCAGGTAGATGGGGAAGGTCCATTTGCCATCTTTTTTAACCATGATGAAATTATCCGGATTCCAGTCGTTAAAACTGCCGGCAACAGTCACAACTTTCGCATCAGGGAACTTATCCAGCCGGAAAACATAGTTTGATTTCAGTGCGAGGAAAGAGTTTTGGGTTTCGCCTGAACCTGTTGTATTCGGATTTGCAGGATCCGTCATCCATTTTCCATCAACAATGAATTTGTATTCATAATTTCCAGGACTGAGGATATAATAGAGTTGCCATCCGTCCTTGTCTTTATCCATAAAAAGTTCACCGGTATTCCAGCCGTTAAAATTCCCGGTAAGGATAACGTTCTTTGCGTTGGGAAATCCTTTCAGCCTGAATAATACGCTGTCGCCGAGCCCGATCACTGAATTGAAACCTCCATTACCATCCGGTCGTTTCTGTTTATTCTCCGGATCGGAAATCCAAACCTTATCAACAATAAATTTATAAGTATGCGTCCCTTCCCGCAAATAAACAGATAATAACCAACTGTCGCGAATATGAACCATTTTCAATTCCTTCTCATTCCAATTGTTGAAACTTCCGGCCAATATGACTTGGTGAGCAGCAGGATATCCGCGAAGCCGGAACATATAGTTGTAGCAATAAACTATTGAATTAATGCCGTTGTAAGTATCTCCTTCAGTGAGTTTGTTATATGAGTCCTGTGTCCAGGTTCCGTCGATGATATATTTATAAGAATATTTACCCGGTTTCAGCTTAAGGGAAATCATCCAGCCCGAATCGCAGGCCTGCATCGGGGTACGTTCGGTGCTCCAGGAATTAAATGATCCGGATAACATCACCCGCCTGGCATCTTTATGCCCGGGAATAAAAAAACGGGCGACCCCATTCGTGTAGCGGAACACATGGACATTTGTAAAACGGTTCACTCCAAACTCCACCGATTCCCTTTCCGCTTCGCCCTCAGCACTTATCCACCGGTCGTCGACCATGAATACATCGTTCGCAGCCGGAGACTTCACGGGCAGCGACCTGATCACTTTTGACAATTCCACCAGGTGATCATTCAACTTAACGATCTCCCACTGGTTTTTCTTTACTGCTATTTCCTTCTTCCCTGACCAAACGGCTGCAAGCACCACGCTGTCGAGATCGAACAATCGCATCAGTTCTTTCTTTTCTTTATCGTTCCATCGCAAGTCAATTCTGAAATAGGTCCTTCCATTCTCGACCCTGCATACGGTGTTCGGATTGAACTGCGCCTTACCGAAAACAGGTAGCAGAAAAACCAGCACAAGGAAATATCTTACTTTGTTGTTCAACGCTTTCAGGTTTTGACGAAACTGATCTTTAATTCATTTTTGACTAAATTAATACAAATTTCTCCTTTTATAAAAAAATCGTACCCCAGCATGCCATCGACCGGGTAACCATACGTTGCTGAAAGGGCATCGAGACTGGCGATGATCGTTTCCATGCCGGGAATGGAACGCTCGCCAAGAACGAAATCGTTCAGCTTGCCAAACATGACTTCTGCTTCACCGGTCCCTGCACCGACCAGGTCAGATCTTCTCAGGATCGTGACCGTACTCAGTACTTTTTTTGGTGCATAACTATTCACGACATTGGATTCGGCGCCCGTATCTAGGCAAAAATCAAGGAGTTTCCCCCCGATCTTTACTTTTATGAAGAGGATATTGTGATACAATTCAACCTTCTCCGTTACGTCGGCCCTGAATTCATTTTTCTGTGCCGATACCCTGTTGCCGGCTTTATCCAGACGATACAGCCTTAGTTCATTGTGATTGATATCGATCACCATCTCCATGCCTTTAAGCATACTCAGGCTAAACAGTCCAAGTACCTTTACACCCCTCCTATTTTCAATATGGCCGAGGTCGGTCACATCAGCAGTTAAATCCCGATATAACAGTCCGGCGACATCCATGTTCTTTACCGTGACATGTTGGATAGTGCCTGTTGACCCGGTTATTCCTCCTCCTTCCCCGCCAATGGTTGTCATGTACTTCCTGAAATAAGTACTATTCAGAACCAGTTCAGCTGAGCCGGTATCAAAGAGAAAGTTTCCCACGATATTATCGATTTTCGCTTCGATCATGAACAATCTCCCTACCCGCTTAAGAGGAATTACTACCGATTCAAGTTCCCCTAATGGTCCTGTATTCCCTGAATTAATCCCAGTGATCGTGATGGTATGATCGATTATAAATCCGGTTCTATCAGGAACTTTATTAGTAATCAGGCTTCCCGAAAAAAATAAAAAGAAAATTGCAATTGGGATGAACCGGTGGGTAGATTGCATATGAGGAATTTTAAACTCTTGTCCGCTAGTTCGTTTTTTATCTTTTGGACTTTATAGTTGTATTGAATTCTACCTTCCGGGGTTCTTTTTGTAGTATTTCACCTTTCTCGGAGAAGCGTATGCTATATCCCTCACCCTCCTTTTTAAGGTCCATTTCATAACAAATTCCTTTATCAGGCGCTTCCCTCTTCACGGCTGTAGCAATGTCGTACCCGGGGAAATTCTTTGTAACTGCTGATGAAACCTCTATGGGAAGTTGTGCCGGAGTTATCTCCTGATCTGATTCAAGCACCTTCCCTGCGCTGTTGTAAGTAAAAATAAACTGTTTATCCTGTTCCAGGAATGAGATTACATAATCAGCATTATTTTGCTCGTATTTTACCGATTTGGCATTTGGGAACTGCTTTGTAAAGGATTGCCTCACAGGGACAGGTACTTTACCCGGAACTAGTTCCTGCGAAAATGAAACCATCCCCATAAATAATGAAAGGAGAAATATAAAAGTTACTTTTTTCATGGTTGATAATTTAATATCCATAGAAATTTATGTGCAAAGATAAAATTAATTCACTCTTCACTTCTCTCCATTTCCGTATCACGATTTCGAGGGTCAGGGTGTAGTGTTCTCCGCCCTGTAATATTTTTTCCGTAACTTCGTCTCCCTTTTAATCAGTCCAATTAAGGAATATTTCCGGATCATCTATGAATAAACCAGCATGAACAAAACTCTCTATATATTCTTTGTCATTTTCATTTTTTCCTTAACCGTCAATGGATTCTCACAAACAGGAACCATCAAGGGGAGGGTTTTCAACCATAAAAACAATGAGCCGCTTCCTTTTACCAACATTATCATTGAGAACGATCCTCAGAAAGGAGTTTCAAGCGATACCAGCGGGGATTTTGTTCTTTTGAATGTAAAACCGGGATATGTAAGACTGGTTGCGTCTTCGGTTGGATTTAAAAAATATGTATCGGAAGATTTCCTGGTGACCAACGCAAAAACTGTTTTCGTGGAGATCGGTATGGAAGAGGCAGCAATTGACCTGAAAACTGTTGAAATCAAACCTTCAGAATTCGTAAGGAAAGAAGAAAGCCCCGTTTCAATTCAGCGGCTTACAATCCAGGAAATCGAACGGAGTCCCGGTTCAAATCGTGATATTTCAAAGGTCATCCAATCATTGCCCGGAGTCGCATCAGCCCCTGCTTTTCGTAATGACGTGATCGTACGTGGCGGCGGGGCCAGTGAAAACAGGTTCTATCTCGATGGCGTCGAGATCCCGAACCTGAACCATTTTGCGACACAGGGTGCATCGGGAGGCCCTGTTGGGATCATCAATGTGGATTTTATCCGTGAACTGAACTTCTATTCAGGAGCATTCCCGCCAAACATGGGAAATTCACTGAGTTCAGTTCTTGAATTCAGCCAGATCGACGGGAATAAAGATAAGTTCAGCGCCCGTCTGACCCTGGGTTCCAGCGACCTGGGACTTACCATCAACACCCCTGTTACAAAAAATTCCACGCTTCTTTTTTCCATACGCAGATCGTACCTTGAATTTCTCTTTTCAGCATTGAAGCTGCCATTTCTACCTAGCTACAATGATTACCAGCTAAAGTATAAGATCGACCTGGATAAACGAAACCAACTTTCTGTGATCTCCATCGGTTCTCTCGATAATAATACTTTGAATACCGGGATCAAAAACCCGAACGATTTCCAGCATTATATCCTTGAATCTTTGCCGGTAAACAACCAATGGAGTTATACCTTCGGCATCGTTTACCGTCATTTCAGGGAAAAGGGTTATGAGAACTGGGTTTTCAGCAGGAACATGCTGAACAATGAAGAATATAAATACAAGAATAATGTCAGGGTTCCTGACAGTCTTCTGCTTGATTATAAATCACAGGAAAGTGAAAACAAGATCAGGTATGAAGATATAACCGGCATCGAAAAAACGAAGATCATGTTCGGGGCGGGGATACAATATGCTGAATACCGTAACAAGACATTCCAGCAGTTTTATACCAATAACGAACTGAATCCTGTAAACTATAATTCTTACCTTAGCGTATGGTCCTGGAATGTGTTTGGACAAGTGACCCGGTCTTTCTTTAAAGAGAAACTACACCTTTCACTCGGGGTCAGAATGGATGCCAATAACTATTCAAACGAGATGTCGAATATGCTTGAACAATTGTCACCAAGATTTTCAGCATCGTATAGCATCACCGGTAAATTATTTCTCAATTTCAGTACCGGGAGATATTACCAGCAACCTGCTTATACTTCGCTCGGCTTAAGGAATAATAATGGGACCCTGGTGAATGATTCGCTCGGGGCCAGATATATCGCCTGTGATCATATTGTTCTTGGGTTGGAATTCCTTCCTGAATTACATTCTAAAATATCCCTGGAGGGATTTTATAAACAATACAGCAGGTATCCTTTTTCAATCAGGGATTCGGTGGCGCTTGCGAGCAAGGGAGCCGATTATGATATTTATGGCAATGAAGCGCTCCTGTCAATTTCAAAAGGACGGGCCTATGGCATGGAACTGCTTTACCGGAATACCAATCTTTTCGGGTTTAACGTGATCCTCTCTTATACCCTGGTGAGAAGTGAATTCACTGATTACTTTGGAAAGTACATTCCCTCGGCCTGGGATAACCGTAATCTCCTTTACATAACACTTGGAAGAAAATTCAGGCATAACTGGGAGACAGGCATGAAATGGAGGCTTGTCGGCGGTGCTCCTTATACTCCTTATGACGAGAATAAGTCAAGTATTGTTTCAGCCTGGAATGTGCAGGGGCAAGGATACCTCGACTACAGCCGCTTCAATACCTTGCGGTTAAGAGCATTCAATCAGCTTGACATCCGGGTCGATAAAGCATTTTATTTTAAAAAATGGTCGCTTATGCTGTATGTCGACGTTCAAAATGTATTAGGGACAAAAGCCGATCAACCAGATATCCTGGTCAATACACAACCCGACGGATCGGTGATAAAATACATTGACGACAAAGGCGTGGAACGTTATAAACTGCGTTACATCCAGAATTATGCAGGGACAATCCTTCCTTCCGTAGGGATCATGGTTGAGTTGTAAAAAGAATTTTCTTCTTTACTGCAATAAATTCATTTCACCCCGTCTTCATCATCATGGAAAAAGAACTTCAGAAAAAATCATTAGATAAGTTCTTCCGGAACGAGTACGATAAGCTGGTCAACTTTGTGAGCAAGAATCTTGATGATCGTTTTTTTGAGGCTTCTGCAGAAGATATTGTTCAGGATGTTGTGGTAGGACTGATCACTAAATTTGAAGTGAATTACCAGATTGAAAATATCACTGCCTATATCTACCGGTCGGTGAGGAACAAGATCATCGACACTCAGAAAAAAAAGCAACGAACTGTTTCGATCGAGAATTTCACTGACAAAAAGAATGAGAATTATTTACTTAATACGATAACAAATGAAATATCAGATGAAGAAAAGGGATATTCAAACATTGGGCCGGAAATGTTGAAAGAGGCAATTTCCCAGCTCAGACCCGATGAACAGGCAGTTATCATCGCGACGGAATTCGATAATGAATCCTATGAAGATCTTTCAGAGGAATGGAATGTTCCCGTCGGCACACTGCTCTCCCGTAAACACCGGGCACTTTCAAAATTACATAAGATACTAGTAAACAATCAAAAATAAAAATCATGGAAACAACAGAGAATAAATTTGAAAACCGGCACTTCTGCCGCGGTCGCAGACCCAGGGCGATCTGGATAATCCTGGGAATTATTGGATTCACGGCATTTGCATTTCTTTTCGGAGCCGTTGTAATGTGGCTCTGGAACGCGCTGATGCCCATCATCTTCCACCTTGGCGTAATTACTTACTGGCAGGCAGTCGGACTGGCAATCCTTGGAAGGCTTCTTTTTGGCGGCTTTCATCATGGACACCACAACCCGGGGGGTCACAGGCACGGCCCCTGGCGTCACAGGCATTTCATGAGGGATTCCGGGAATTGCAGGGACTATTCCAATGGCACAAAATGGAGTTATTATGAGCAGTACTGGAATGAAGAGGGGGAGAATGCTTTCAATGAATATGTCAGGCGTAAGACTGAAAAGCCGGGAAAGGAAGAATAATTTCCCGGTTACTTCTCAATTTTAACCAGGTTTAAGTATTCTGTTGTACGTTCTGAAGCAATCTTCAGAATGTACAACCCTGGTTTAAGGGCAGCAAGATTATCGATCCTGATTGTGGTCCCGCCTCCGGGGGGGGCCATTTTTTTAGTTCTCATTATTTCGGCACCGGTAACGGAGATAAGGCTTATATCAGGATTTCCCAGCATAGTTGGATCAAATATCACAGTAATCGCTTCTTTAAAAGGATTGGGATAAACCCGACAGACAGGATTGTTTTTTATACCGACCCCGGCAAGCTGCAGGGCCATGGCATAATCGGGGATCCCGTATCCCAGCAATGAATCGGGATGGGTGTACTGACTTGCACTTTTCTCAATGGCCAGGTATAATTGGGAAGGAACAAGGGTTGGCCTTGCCTGCCATAAACAAGCCATTAATCCTGCATTTATGGGACAAGCAAAAGACGAACCGGATGAAGTGCCATAGGAACTATCGGGAGAAGCGACCGTGCAATTTACTCCCATACAAGTAAGATTTGGTTTTATGTAAGTGGTATCAACAATACCTGGAGAACTGAAAGAAGCATAAAGACCTGACGAATCGACGGCCCCGATGCCAAGGGCATCAACAGCATCAGAGGGCGAATCGACACAGGATGAGAATCCTCCTGCATTCCCGCAGGTGATACTCAGTGCCATTCCCTTGCTGAATGCAATATTTGCCCCCCTGGTTGACGGATTGGTAAGACCGTTCATGTCTGCACAGGTGTGATTCATCCACCCGTTATCGAATGTGGAATATCCCAGTGATGAGCTGATCACATCGGCGCCAACACTGTCGGCCATCTCTGCTCCTACTACCCAGTTATATTCTTCCACGATATTTTCCGAACTCAGATCCTCTGTTCTGATGAGCCAGTAGGATGCTTTCGGGGCTGTACCGATCATATTTCCAGGATCGTCGCATGCCATCTCAGAAAGGACGGCCTCTCCATGACTATCACCACGGTAAACATTGCTGCCGGGGCTCACGAAATCGCGGGTTCCAAGGATCTGGTTATTCGCCCATAAGCTATCAAATGCCGGGTTAACATCCACATTCAGGTAACCTGCATCCAGCACTGCAATTACCATACCCTGTCCCCGATATCCCAGATTGTGGAGAACATCCCCGTTTAGTTGGTGGATCTGGGTATAAGACGGTCCATAATTATAATTCTGCGGAGAAGCCGGGGAATTGAGTTTATGAGTTTCATTGTGTTTTAACGGGACACTTTCCTGTTTGAATTTCCGTTCACTCTCTGAATATGTCTTTGAATTATAGGAAGTAACCCGGGTAACACTCTGAACAAAGCTAAGCGCTCTTATCGAATTCAGCACTGACGAATCTACTGCCCTCACGGTGATCCCGTTAAACCACTTGCAGCGGGTATAGACCTGCACTCCGGTTGCGGCAACAGCATTGACGTAGGCGGGATTCACCGGGAGGTCTTCTTCGGTTATGGGTATACCCTGGGCGTTTCTCCGGTCGATGGCCCTTTGTGTGAGGAATGCCTGGGGATTGTTAATATTATACGGGGTTCCATTCTTATCGGTGAATGCAACGAAATATTTTTGCGGTATCTGTTGTGAGCAACCTGTAATGACGAGGAAAGCCATTACCGCGGTTAACATTTGTTTCATTCGTAATTGCTTTTTATTGCTTAATGTTACTTTTCCGGTTTGATATAATTTACTGAATGTTTTCAATGGTTATACTATCATTTTCAGAATCAGGATACAAATATAAATCCTATTTACAGGATTTGGTTATCACGACAACGGCAGGATTATATTTCAGATAAGAGGTCGTATTGGATGACAATGTGTAAATCTTTAAAAAGGCGTTTTAAGAACCATATAAGATTCATGACCCTTTCATAATAAGTTTGAATATATAGTTGCCAGCTTATACAATATAAGCTTATAACCGACCGTTTTTCAACATATATTCCTTCCATACTATTAACCTAAATCCTTCCATTATGAACAGGTTGTTTATTTTAGTATTTGCAATCCTTTCGATTCTTACATTTTCCTGTAAGAAAAGCTCTAACGAAACGACTTCATCAACGACCGTGGATTATTATAAGCTGAAAGTCGGGAATTACTGGATTTATCAGTCATTCAAGCTCGACTCTAACGGGGTAGCGACTCCACAGAATAATTTTGACAGCGCCTATATCGAAAAAGATACGATGATCAGGGGGAACAACTATTATAAATTATGGGAGAATCATTATGTCCTCGGAAACACGCAGTTTCCATCATACATCCGCGATTCATCAGGCTACCTTGTAAATAGTTCGGGATACCGGTTGTGTTCTGACAACGACTTTACCGATACCCTCGGGGTTGACACTATTCAGGCGGCTCTCTTCAGGGGATATATAAAGATGACCGGAAAGGATTCGGTGGTGACGGTTCCGGCAGGAAGTTTTCCGTCAATCACCGTGCGTATGAAGGTGGTTCTTACCAATCCAGCTACCCCTCATCCGATTCGTTATATCTACGATGTCTATGGGAAAAACATCGGCAGGATCAAAACGCACAACTTTTATTTCAACACTTATCAGCAATTTGAGGGAAGGCTGGTAAGGTACAAGGTTCAATAACCAGATGGGAAGATTGCTCTTGTTCTATTTACCCTCGGGTACTTTATTATCAAGAGTAAATTTTATCGGGAGGTTAAAAACGACCCTTACCGGTTTTCCATGAGCTATGCCTGGTTGCCAGGGAGGCATGAGTTTAACAACGCGGAGAACCTCTTCATCACATCCCGCTCCAATACCACGAAGGATATTCAGGTTGGTAAGGCGGCCGTCTTTCTCAACAATAAATTGGATGAATACCTTGCCCTGGATTTTGGCTTTTTTTGCTTCCTCAGGGTATTTCATATTATCCTGTAAAAACCTGATACGGGCTGCATCACCACCGGGATATTGAGGATTAGATTCCAGTTCTGAATATTGCTCCCTCTGGCTGACCAGTGTGGTATCATTAACCAACTGTTTTAAGGTATCTTTCATTGCATTATTGGTGGCTTCAGAATTGGTTTGATTTTTTTGTTTTTCCCGGGCATTTGCAAGATTCCCGGTGCCGGCGGAGAAAATAAACATCATGGCAAGTATTACCGGTATTGCCACGATTATTTTTGCTTTTGAGAAAGCTGATGAACGCTGCTTTGTGATCATGTTAAGCCGTTTTTTTAGTGGTGAATGATTCAGATTATTTGCGATGGGGCTGAATTTAATGCCTGTGGACCGGGTAAACAATAATTCCTGGTAGGCTTTCTGTTGAAAACCGCCTGCGATCACCTTGTTATCGGCAATGAATTCGTGCGTGTTTTTTATCGATCTTTCCAAAAACCAGATAAATGGATTAAACCATAGAAAGATCTTGCAGGCCCCGATGATCAATATGTCGACGGTATGGAACTGTTTGGCATGGATCTTTTCATGAGCAAGAATCGTTGAAATATCGGGACTATTGTAAAGTTCTTCGTTGATAAAAACAAAATTGAAGAATGAAAAAGGCGTGTATTCTGAACTGATTATTACCAGTTTCAGATTATCCTTTCTGATCACTTTATGCTTACTGACGACCCTGGAAAATTTAAGGATGCGGGCCAGGAAGAGAAGCAGGAAAAACGCAACCCCTGCCATGTACAGCCATCCCAGGATTTTATTCCATGCGAGGCCTTTATCCATGACGCTGTTAATTTCCACCTGGGGAGCAGTGACTTTTTGCAAGTAAGTTATGGTTGGAATTATTGGGTGAGCACCCGGTATAGTGACAGGTACCAGAGGCACCAAGACGGATGCAATAACCGTGGCCAGAAGGTAGAACCTGTTCAGGCTGAAGAAGGTATCCCTGCGCAAACCAATCCAATAGAAACCGTAGAGCACTGCCAGCAACAGGGACGATTGAAAGATATAATGCTGATGAAG
Organism: uncultured Bacteroidales bacterium; assembly: GCA_963800585.1. Lineage (GTDB taxonomy): Bacteria > Bacteroidota > Bacteroidia > Bacteroidales > FEN-979 > FEN-979. The sequence goes on along the minus strand of CAWDBP010000007.1, from coordinate 108,210 downwards.
GGTCATGGTTTTTCTTTTTTTTGTTTTTTGATCTCAGTGTCCATTACCTGTCTTATTTCCTCGAGTTCTTTGATACTCAGCTTTTCTTCACTTGTGTAGAAGGAAGCCAGCGCTTTGTATGAATTGTTGAAATAGCCGGAGATAAAGTTCCGGAAATAGACCCGCGTGTACTCTTTTTTGCTGATCCTTGGGTAATACTCATAGGAACGGCCATATGCCTTGTGGGAGATAAACTTTTTGTTCTCAAGGATCCTGATGATTGTGGAAACGGTATTATATGCTGGTTTCGGGTCGGGGAAACGGTTCAGTATATCTGTAACGAAGCCTTTTTTAATGTTCCAGAGGATCTGCATGATCTGCTCTTCCGCTTTCGTTAACTCCCGAATTGTATCACTTTCCGGTTTTGTTTTCATTGGATGGCTAATTGACAATGTAAAGATACAACTAAATATTTAGTTTGTCAACTAATTTCTTAAGATTATTTATTCAGAAACCAGTTTTGGGATATTATATGAGTGGATTTTCTGTAACTTTGCCTGACAAAACAAAAGGTAAAACCCCAAAAAAATGCTGATATCGGTCTTATTATTTTTAGGAGGAGAGGATGTTATCCTGATCGCTTTAGTGGTATTGCTATTATTCGGCGGACAGAAAATTCCCGCACTGATGAAAAGCATGGGGAAAGGGGTTAAAAGTTTCAAGGATGCCATTGAGGGGTTGGATTCCGAGATGAAGGATCCCAAAAAAGACGCTTCTTCCAAAGAAGCAGAAAAAGATAAACCTTCCGATAAACCGGTTAGTTGAGTAAGAGTTAACAGGGAAGAAAGTACCTTATTTAATTAAATTTCCATTAATCGTCAGTGATCCGCAATTATTCAGGGTTGCACTATTCTGGATCGTTAAATTTCCGGAAACAGTAATGACAATGCCGGTGTTTATGGTAAAAGTTGCTCCGTCAATGACCATATTGTAACAAATCATTGCGGTGGAGTTAACAATACATGCATAGGGAGTACCTGAGGGTATGGACACATTGATTGAAGATGCCGGAACTCCGTTGGGTGTCCAGTTTAACGGATTGTTCCAGTTCGTTGAGACGGTTCCGTTCCACGTCTTTGTTATGGGGATGAATTCATTCACCCCGATGTCGGGAGCCGGGCCCTGCCACCTTGCATTGCCAAATTTATCGAGTGTAATTCCTTTTGTTTCCGGGTAGCCTGCGTCAATCAACGGAGAACCCGGGTTAGTTTTGTAAGTAGTATCGGTAAACATTGCAGGAGCTATCGTTGCAGAAGTATAGTTGTTCCTGATCGTTATTCCTGAATAGCCATTGTTAACGATGTAGCTCCCTGCAATCCCCGGACTGATGATTGCGTTATTTTCTATTACCGAGGCGGTTGCTTTTTGACTTGAAAAGACAATGCCAGTAGATTTTGGATTGATGATGGTGTTAAACATCAGGTCGAATTCAGATCCCTGAATAGCTGTACAATCATTCGTGTAAATACCGTACTTCGGGTAGGTTTGATTTCCCGGATAGTAATTGTATCCTGCATTAGCAATCACATTGTTGTAAAGCCTAGAACCACCAAGTCCCAGATTGTCAATTCCATCTCCCTTGCCATATTCAATGTAATTGTTGTAGCAGTCGCCCTGGTCGCCACCACCCAGCAGGATCCCCGTCATTTGAGCATATACTGATTGCTGACTATCGTACTGAATAAGGTTGTCGTGTACCGATAAATTCAATGCAGAAGCCACCTGTATTCCGTCGTAACCTGTATAGCGGACAATGTTATTATAGATCTGGCACCCGTTAAGAATTGACGGGAGGATCAGTGAGTCGTTTCCGTTGCAGGTTAAGTCTTCACCGCTATAGAAACTTGAGCCTATGTACATTCCCTCGGTAGCGGTATTCTGAATTAAGTTATCATGAATAATCGTGTTGTACTGGGTGAAATTCTTCCGATAGGCATATCCGCCGCAAGCAGGATCTGTCTTTGCAACTATTCCTCTTATCCCAGTACTATCAATAGAAACGTGATTCAGTTCAATGTCAGAACTTAAATCCCCGATCGAGACTCCATCTCCTATAGTCTGTAAAACCTGGAATCCATAGGTATCACCTGTTCCTGTTCCTGTGAACTTTATATACCGGCAGCCACCAATTTTTATTCCGTAGGAGAAATTCCTTCCAATGGTCACTATTCCTCCCTGATTAATAACTACTATGGGGGCAGTTGAATACCCTGTGAAATTCATCAGGTAGATGTAGGCTTTATTTCCACTGGTCAAAAATAAGGTATCACCGCCATGTAAAGTATTGTAGGGCGCGGAGGTACCAACCAGGTAGCATGTAGCCGGAGGCACGATGACGTGAGCAGCATAAATCAAATTTGCCACAAACATGGCAAATATTAACAATAATGATCTTTTTAGATTTGTTTTCATAGGGGTTTTTTAAACCCAGCAGAATGGCTTATAAATTTATCTGTTAAAACAGTAACAAAGGCAAAGGGTTTGCCAAGAAATTGTCAAACGGTGTTATTTTGACTATTTATGAAAATACAAGCCTGATATTCAGTGTTATAGAAATGTGCCCAGAATGAAATTTATGGGCAGATTAAATAAAAATAGATATATAGCTAATTAGATTTGAAAAAATCGCACAAATGTGCGGTTTTTTTTGCAAAAATTAATTCTTATTACATTTACAAAATAAAATCTTCACTGGTTACAGTTACTCAGTCATTCACCTATTTTAAAAGTTTATGAGAAGGGAAAATCAGTTTATCAATGCGATCCTGATTTTATGCGGGATCGGAATGTTTATCCTCTGCAACACGGGGTGCAAAAAATCTTCTAATGGTATTACTGAAACGTCGTATTTGCCTCCTGTACTGTCTACCTCGGGGGTGAGTAATATTGGCAGTACGACGGCCACATGCGGAGGAAATATTACCAATGCAGGCAGCGGGACAATAACGGCACGGGGTGTTTGCTGGAGCACTCACCAGAATACGTCAGTTGCCGACAGCAAGACTTCTGAAGGGAGCGGAACGGGCAGCTTTACGAGCAACCTTACCGGGTTATTACCATCGACACCCTATTATGTGCGGGCATACGCCATAAACAGCAACCTGACCGGCTATGGAACCGAGGTTACATTTACGACAACGGCATCTGTTCCGGGCCAGGTAACCGATTATGACGGCAACGTGTACACTACGGTTACCATAGGAACCCAGGTATGGCTGGCCGAAAACCTGAGAGTGACTCATTACCGCAACGGCGATCCGATCAATTCAGTCAAAGGAATGAAGAACATGAAATTCCCATCGACAGCCGGCCAGTACTGGGATTATAATAACGATACAGCGAATGGCAGGATCTATGGACATCTTTATAACTTTTTTGCCATTGCCGACGTCCGTTCAATTGCGCCTAACGGATGCCATATAGCAACAGATTCGGAATGGACAGTACTTTCAAACTACTTAACTGCCGACAGCGTCGGAGGCCGGCTGAAAGAAGCCGGCACGATGCATTGGACGTATCCTAACCTGGGGGCAACCAACTCAACCGGTTTTACTGCCCTCCCGGGCGGATACCGGGATACAGACGGAACATATACCCAGATGGGCTACTATGATTACATCTGGACCTCCACGCAATATTCTTCGGTTGACGGGCTCGACCGGTTCCTGGGGTTTAATTTTGCATGGATGGGGCGCAACATGGATGATAAAAACCGTGGAATGAGCGTGAGGTGCATACAGGGCAATTAACTTTGCCCGTCGCCACATTTTTTATCACAGGATCAGGCTTGTTCATTTGCAGGTCGTGAAAAGGTGATATCATTTTCTCATCATTAACCGGGCTCAACCCTGTTTTTGGGGTGCTTCGTGTTAAATTTTTTTATATTAACTTAGATTAACATATGTTTTGTCTAACAACTATTCTTTTCTCCTAAATTCGATCATTCTTTTTTCGGTTCATCAAATTTCATTTAAATGAATACTCAAAAAAGCCTGATCGTCGGTTGCATCCTGATCATACTAAGTTTGACCGGGGTTGCACAAAACAAGCGGCCGGCATTAAATTCCACGATAACAGAAAGAACGACATTTCACCTCCTTTCCGATGGGAATCCGGGACGAGATTTCCAACCCAAAACGCCTAATCAGGGCTCATTAATCCAGATATTTGATAGTGTTTACGTTTGGCAGTTGGACACACTCACTAATGCATGGAATCCTGAGGATAGAACCATAAATATGATTTATGATGCCAAAAATAATCTGACCAGTTGCATTGCACAAATCCGGAATGGCAGTGCCTGGGTAAATTCCGATAAGTTCATTTATACCTATGATGCTGACCATAATCAGACAAGCAAATCAGTCCAAAACTGGAATGGCAATGCCTGGATAAATTCATTTCGATTTATATGGACATACGATGTCAATAATAATCAGACAGGTTCAATATCACAAAACTGGAACGGCAGCGCATGGGTTAATACTGAAGAATGGACTTTAACCTATGATGCCAAAAATAACCGGACAAGCGGTTTAATCCAAACCTGGAATGGCAGTGCCTGGGAGAATTCCATTTATTCCACGTATATCTATGATGCCAACAATAATTTAACAAGTGAAACAGACCTAAGGTGGAATGACAGTGTTTGGGCGAACTCCTGGCAATACAACTATAGTTACGATATTAATAACAGCCTGTCGAGTTATGTAGTGCTTAGCTGGGACGGAAATGCATGGGAGAATGCCGAGAAAGACACCTTAACCTATGATGCCAATAATAATCTGAAGAGTGAATTATATCACAACTGGAATGGCACTGCCTGGTTTATTGCCAATGAAGTCATCTATACTTATGATGCCAATAATAATCTAACAAACGAATTAGTCCAAGTGTGGAACGACAGCACCTGGGTAAATCAACGGGAACGCGTCTCTTCCTATGATGCCAACAATTTTCAAAAAAGCATTGTATTTAAATATTGGAACAGCACCGGCACTGAGGTGACGAGTGGCGATAGTACTTACTATTATTTTCATACGGTTCTTGGAATAGACGACCTGAAAATGCAGGACGAAAGTATTGCCGTTTATCCGAATCCAACCACCGGAAAGTTTACCATTAACAGCAAAAACGCTATAAACTCACTGGAAATTTACGACTTATCAGGGCAGCCGGTTAATCCTAAATTTAGATTCAGCAGTCAAAAATCAAGTGTAATTGATTTATCGGGCCATAGTAAAGGAATTTACATCCTGGAAATACAAAGCGGAATGAAAGACTATCGTTGTAAAATTGTCCTTCATTAATAATGTGGTTTATCAGCATTCCCAAAGAAAAGTGTGATGGATGAATCTACAAAAGAAAGTGTTGTGGGGGTTCTTAATCAATCAGCGAACCCAAGTGACTTCGTAAGGTTAGCCAAAATGCGATATTATAAAGAAGTGATCAGAGAAATCTGTGAACCAGAATTTTTAGAGTGGTTAAAGACAAAATATACCAAACCAGACCTTGATGAGAAGCATGAGGCTGTTTGTGAATGGTTGAATAAAAAATATTGATCGCCGGTATAGCCTTGACCCCCGGTATGGGTGGGGCCCCCGGTTTCGCCGGGGGTTATCAATATTACGCCCCTTCGGGGCTCAGAAAGCTGGGATCAGGTTCCAGGCCCACGATCTGTCCTTGACCCCCGGTTGCACCGGGGGTTATCCATATTGCGCCCCTTCGGGGCTCAAAACCCCTGACCACATTCTGCCGGTCAGGATAAATACCCAGACATTCGATTAACAACCTTTGAAACAAGATCGAAATTCAGAAATACTGCCTGCCGGCAGGTAAGGGTACAGGTGAGTGGCTGATTACGGGATTATTTACAGACTTATTAATCATATTTCAACGTAATCTCGCTTATCTCATACCAAAGGGCTGTATCACTGTAGCAACCCGTAACATATATATAATATATCCCTGTTTGAGTTGCATCACCCTTGGCGATATGGATAAGGAGATCTTTTTTTTCGTGTGTCTGAACATCAGGAAAATGGGCCTCCTTGAAATAGATGATCGTATCCTTAATAAGACCCCCATCATTTATTTTCTTAACATGAAATCTACAGGTTGAATCATAATTCGTATTGAGATTTGCCCAGATCCTTAAAGAAAGAGTAAATCCTTTGCCTAGTTTTATATGGGACAAACTAATTGCCAACTGAGGAAAATCTGTCTCAGAACTTGCGAAAGGAATTCCGAAGAATCCGGTATTTACATCGTTAAAACGATCATTACCGTGAATAAAATATAATTCTGATGCATACATATTTACATCGTTGTTACCATCATTAAACCCTGTGCCCGCAAGCAAGGTCATGGGCGCATCATAAGTTCTTGGGGTTTTCTTATTGGCCTTTGCAATATGTTGGTTATCAGTTTGTGCAAATAGGTGCTGTACGGTAAATAACAGAAGTAGCAAACATGCTGAAATATTTACTGAAGTTTTCATAAAATTAACTTTGGTTAAACAATGATTTGTGAATAGAATATATTTTGCAAATATATTTTAGGTTAAAAGGATTGATACTCCAAATTAAAAATATTTTTATTTTGTTAATTTATCCCGGTAGTTCTGCACTTTTAAGAGTCATGTTCGAACATCAGATGCAAAATCTGATGATATTGACCATCTAAATCCGGTCAGGATGAATACCCGGACTTTTATAAGCTCTGCAGAAAAAGGTGCATGAAAATAAAAAATATTGATTGCCGGTATAGCCTTGACCCCCGGTTGCACCCTACTCTTTATACACATCTTTTTGGAATAAGGAATATCCAATTTTAATTTGATAAAATTTGTCCAATCCCCATTTAAATGTCATTGGTCCTGGAGGAGATTGTGATGAATATCCGCTATATCCCCCCAACCTGGAGATGATCCAAGCAGCCCATGCCAGTGTTTCTCTTGGGAAAGGATTTTGTTGTTTTATCGTTTCTTTTTTAAACTGATCATTAATTAATCGCAGCACAACAATCTCCTGCAAACTAAAGTATTTTTTGACATTATCATTGATTAGTCCATCCCTTGCTAATGACATTTGTAGTATCCTTAAGGATGATGAAAAAGAGAGCAAGGCCAGCTTTCTCAACCCATCTCCCGTTTCTAACTGGCTATTTTCAAGATCCATCCCTTGACTTTTTGTAATCCTGATAAATTGCTCTATTTGCCAGCGGAAGCCATACCAATCGATTACCCGACAAGCCTGTTCAAAATCCTGAATGGTATAGGTTGTAAAAAGTATCCAATGAATAGGTGACTCATCCTTTTTAGCGGTTGAAGTGTCCTCCTTGGCTTCAACAACCGTAAGATTAATATAATCGTCAGCTTCTGGATCATCGATTACTGAAGCTGGTTTTTTTATCTTAACCTCTTTGTACTTAATATTTATTGATGCTTTGCGTTTACTTCGTTTTGTTCGTTTATCACCTTTTAATTCAATTAGATAATTACCTGTGATTTCTAGTTTTTCCAACTCCTTTGATACTGTCGATGATGGAGTGATCAGATTTCTATCACTACGGGCACGAATGATCAAATCCGTATGGTCATCTGGAATTCTGTTCCACAGTTGATAAATATCGCTTTCTCGATCAGATATAAAAGTAAAATGTTTGGCATCTTTCAAAAATGATTTGGTCTGTTCAGCGGCTTCTATCCATCGATAAGACTCTTTTTCCTCAATGCGCTGCCTTTTATATACTCGTTCTTTTTTACTTGGCTGAAAGAGATCCCTGCTCCATAGTTTTGCATAAGGGATGCCTTGTAGTAAAAAGCTATCAGCATCAAATGCAATCATTAAATGCGCAAAAAAACCAAGTTCAGAGTTCCCAACAATGCCTAATGAATCCTCTTTTATCCGGTTTGCATGATGCTGATAATTATATTCTGTGGTATCTTGAATACCGACAACATGTATACCCTGGCAATTCTCTTTGCATTGTTTTTTGAGGGACTCTAATAATGACTTCTCGGTGATTCGTGGATTGTTCAAAAAACGGTAGTCTCCAATTTTATCCCTGGTTGTTAAATAATTGCGATTAATTATGCAATTGCGATTTCTCTCAAGCGAAAGTAATAACTTTCGCCCCTTTTTTCCAGACGTTTATCTGGGAAATTTGACATGTCTATAAATCTCATAATTATTGTTTTTTACAATAATCATCAAATTATGGGCACCTCGTAAAACTATGATTTTATAAAAATTTAAAACAAAAACTTGCAATATCAAATGATCTGTTTTTCTTGCTATTGAAAAAACAGAAATATGAATGTCGTTCTTTGAAATTTTGTAACCTATGGACTCATTTTGTGGCTGATTTACAGTACGATTGATAGTTTTTGTGATTTTACGAGGAAGATTGATCTGAAAAAGTTGTAGATGAGGTTTCTTAATCCAATGGCCACCGCACATCGGTCAATGCCAATATTCCGGATTAGTTGCCCGGCATTAAGGTTCATCCACTGGTATCCGAAAACATGTTCAACACGTGCACGGGTCTTTGATTTAACTGTGTTTTGCTGTTTTTGATTGTCTGTTAATTTTTTGTTTCTGTATGCCTTTTCGTGGGTAAGATTTTTCATTTTAACAGCCTTAATAGCTTTATCACAATTCTTCCCGCTATATGCGCTGTCGGCATAAACCGGCTGATCTGCCTCATCTGTATCAAGCAGATCTTCCATCATAACGCTGTCATGGACGCTGGCCGGGGTAACCTGATAATTTGTAATGAGTTTGCTCCCGTTATTGATCTTGATATGATTTTTGTATCCAAAGTAAGTTTTTCCATTTTTCTTGGTCCAGTCTGCATCCAGATCTTTTTGTTCAAGTTTATTAGGTTTATCCTGCCAATCTTCAGGTACCTTGCCTTCACGAACTTGTTTGTTTTCTTCTCTGGTGTTGCGCTGACGGGGAACCTGTACTATGGAAGCATCAATGATGGCACCGTCTTTTAACAACAAGGCAGCTTTTTCAAGTTTCTCATTGAACAAAGAAAAAATATCTTCGATGATATAATTGGTTTTCAATTGTTCACGATAGTGCCAGATGGTTTTAGCATCAGGTACCTGTGCGTAAGATTCTATCCCAAGAAATTTACAGAAACTGTGACGATCAAGAATTTGATACTCGGTGTTATCATCAGACATATTGTACATCCTTTGAAGCACCAATACTTTGAACATCATCACACGATCATACGAAGGTCGTCCTCCTAATGAAGGATCAATCACAGGAAAGGCCTTATCAATTGTCGGACGGAAATCTTCCCAGTTGATAAAGTGGTTCAACTGTTCAAGTGGATCTTTCATATTACTAGTCTTTTCGGACCGAAATTGGTCTTCAAAAAGTCCCCGGGTTTTATTTTTGCGCATCTTTGATTGTTTTACTCAAAGGTACACATTATTATCAATCATATTAATCTGATATACAAATAGATATGAACTTTTTATTAACAATTTAGTTTTTAGAGATACCCTTATATAATTAATTTAACTGAAAATCAATATTTTACTAACAGACCAGTGTTAATTGAGGTAAAAAAAGATGTGTATAAAGAGTAGGGTAAAACCGGGGGTTATCCATATTACGCCCCTTCGGGCTCAGAGCAAGGATCACGGTTTCAGAGCATGAAGCAGGGCCCTGTATAAGGATACTAATGGATATAGATGCAAATTTAAAAGAAGTTGATCGTCGTTTTGTTGAAGAAAGAGATAATATTACCAATTCTCCAAGGTAATCTTGACTTTTAAAAACTCTTGCGCTATCTTTGCTATAGAATAAATCGCCCTTGATATGAAGACAATATGTAAAATCATAATTGTCATGGCAATTATACAATTCTCTTCTTGCAAAAAGGAAACCAGCAATTCATCCAATGGAACCATTACCGGCGGTCATCAATCAGAAGGAACAATTACTGGTTTAAATCCAGGGGCTTGCATGTGCTGCGGTGGCTGGTCAATAATTATTAACAATAAAGAATACGAATTCTTTTCACTACCGGCAAATTCGACGATTAATTTAAATGTTGAAACATTTCCTTTAAAAGTAGTGGTTGACTGGAAACTGAGTCCTACTGAGTGCGTTAATTACCTTATTATCCTGGAAAGCATCAAAAAGGAGTGATATAGCCCAATTTCCGGTGGATACTGAGGAGCATGCAGGGATGGTGAAAAAATTTAATTACGAATTACGAAAGACGAATTAAATTATTCGAGGTGTTTTAATTTTAATATTTAATCCTATGAAAAGTTCAGGGAATACGAAGATTTATTTATTCATTCTGAGTGGGGTTTTATTTTTCCTGCTGACCCGATGTACAAAGAATAATGATAATGATAATTCATCCAGTCCGGGCCCGGTACCAACATTATCAACTTCGGCCGTTACGGCTATCATGAGTACAACCGCTGTTTGTGGCGGGAATATTACAAATGACGGAGGTAAAACAGTTACAACGCGGGGAGTTTGCTGGAGTACAGGTCTTACTCCGACACTTTCTGATAATAAGACAACGGATGGTACAGGTGCAGGGGAGTATATAAGCACAATCACTAATCTGAATCCGACCACAACCTATTATGTACGGGCTTATGCCACGACCCCTAATGGAACAGGGTACGGCAGTACGATGTCTTTTAAAACATCACCCCCGACCGTGACCGATATTGACGGAAATATATATTCCACTGTTGCGATCGGGACCCAGGTATGGATGGTCGAGAACCTGAAGACCACCCGATATAATGACGGTACATCCATTCCTTATGTTACTGATGAAGATGCCTGGATTGATTTAACGACTGCAGCCTATTGCTGGCCGAACAATGATATTTCCAATCTTTCTCCTTATGGTGCCATGTACAACTGGTATGCAGTAAATTCGGGCAAACTTGCCCCCACAGGATGGCATGTGGCAACGGATGCGGATTGGAATACCCTGATAACTTTTGCCGGAGGAGATTCTATTGCAGGAGGCAAGCTGAAGGCAGCAGGGATAACTTATTGGGAAAGTCCGAATACCGGAGGGACCGACGATTACGGATTTACCCTGCTTCCGGCAGGATACCGTAGTGTTGCAAACGGGACCTGGGTGAATTTTTCCTACTGGGCAGTTTTGTGGTCGGCAACTGAAGAGCAGCCAGGATTTGCAGGACGGTGCCGGATAGTAAATACAGCTGCTTTTTTTGACTTGAAATCCACAGACGAACGGTTCGGGTTTAGCGTGAGGTGTATTAAAAATTAATTGATAATTGATAATTGGTATTGGGTATTGGGTAGGACCCCCGGTTACACCGGGGGTTATCCATATTAGGCCCTTTCGGGGCTATTTGTTTTGTTTGTATATAATTGAAAATATATTCATAAGAATATTTGGAATTCAGCAAAAATTGTATTATATTTGGGACAATGATTTCTAACTGATTGAAATGATTTATTAATCTTTTAATTTGATAGAACATGAAAACCAAAAAGCAAAGAATTGAATCCCTGGAAGAGTTGGTTTATAAGACCAGGAATAAAGACTACGGGGCATTTGCCCTGAGAAAGAAGTATCAGAAGTATACTTTGATCTCCTTACTGATGGGGATCTTTATTATCGGCTCTGTTGTTGCCTATCCTGTAATTGCTTCCTATTTAAACAAGAACAGGATTGTCTCTTCCATTCCTGAACCCTAGTTTGACCCGATTAGACTTCCGCCAGATGCACCACCGCCACCACCACCACCACCTCCTCCTCCTGATGCAATTAAACAACCCAGGTTCACTATTCCGACGGTTACTACAGATAGCGTGATGACTGCGATGACGACCATGGAGGATGCAAATGCAAGGCCAAATAATGAGACTCCGCCGCCCCCGCAAATTGAAGTTGCGGAACCTAAACCACCGGTTATTGAACAGGTTGAACCCAAGCCAATCTTCACGGTAGTTGAGGAAGATCCTTCCTACCCGGGAGGCGAGGAAGCGCGTATTAAATTCCTGTCGGAAAATATTAAATATCCTGAAGAGGCAAAGGAAATCGGCACCCAGGGGAGAGTATTCCTGACTTTCGTCGTTGAGGTTGACGGATCAATTACAGATGTTAAGATCCTGAGGGGGATCGGGTCCGGCTGTGATGATGAAGCAGTTCGTGTTGTTAAGTCAATGCCGAAGTGGATCCCAGGGAAACAAAGAGGCGTACCTGTCCGCGTCCAGTTTAACCTCCCTATTGTTTTTAAACTGCAGTAAGGCATTGCCCAGCTTTATGCCGGAACAACCGGCTCTATTTAGCACAATAAAAATAAGATTGTAATGAAAGGAAATAAAAAAAGCACCTTTAGGGGTGCTTTTTGTTTGCCTGTATTAAAGACAGAAAAAATATCAGGATGTGAATTCAGGCGGGACCCTTGATAACATAGCGTTATCCAGACGGCAAGGATTTTTGGATTGCAACTTTACTACATAAAATATTACATCACGATCCCTTTTCCCCCTTGTTTTAATACAGGTTATCTTAAGTTCTTTTTTTTATTGTTAAAGTTCATCTTTAAATTACGCTACAAATATGTAATCATTTATTAAGAAACACGTTACATAATTCCAGAAAGAAATTACATAATTCACACATTCTCCTGGTTATTACGGTAGTGGGTAGTGGGTAATTGGTATTGGGTATTAGGTAGTGGGTATTGGGTTTTAGGTATAATGTGTTGGGTGGATTGGATGGTTATACTGAACATTTTACTGTACCACCAGTTTCCTGGTAACAGATCCCTGAATGTCCTGTATTTTTACGAAATAGCATCCTTTCGGTAGTCCTGTTATATCAATTTCAGGAGATTTTTTATCCCGGAATTTTTCCTGCAGCAGCAGTTCGCCCTGCATATTGAATATGGCCACGTTCGTTTCACCGGTGAAATATTGGTTATTCCTGATAGTGATCCGGCAGGATGCCGGGTTCGGATAAATGGTGATGATGGATTCCTGCGGGGGATGCTCATTGACAGAAACAGGACCTCCGCCATCGCTTGTTTTAAGAATCGAGCCAGTTGAACCCACGATATATCCTGTGACCGGATCAGTAAAGCAGATATCTGAGAAATAACCGGTGCTGATCATGCCCAAAGAATACCAGTTTAAGCCGCCATTGGAGGTCTTTAACAGGTTGCCATAGGTTTCTATGACATAACCCACCTCAGGGGAAGCAAAACAGATATCTACCAAGGGTGTCGTCATTCCTGAATTTTGAGGTACCCAGGTTACACCACCGTCAGTACTCTTAAGAATAACACCATTATCCCCTGAGAGATAACAGGTTGAATTGTTAACAAAGAAAATTGAGTACAAATCAGAAGTAGTACCGGAGTTAAGATCGGTCCAGGTGACTCCGCCATCCGTTGTTTTTGATATCGATCCATTTCTCCCGACTGCATATCCTGTCTTCAGATCTGTAAAATGGATTTTCCTGCTTGCCTCATAAAAAGGAGAAGTTATAACTTGCCAGGTGATCCCTTCATCGTAGGTTTTAAGGAGGGTGTTACCGCCCGATTCATAGTTGTTTCCAACGGTATACCCGACGATGGTGTCATTACTTGTAACGAAGCAGACCGATCTCAGGAAGGCATTTACGCCTGAAGTTTGAATTTGCCAGGCAGACCCTCCATCCGCGGTATGGATGATCGTACCATTTTCACCGACCGCATATCCTTTGAATTCATTGATAAAACAGCACGAAGATAACATAGCCTTAGTTGGTGTATTCAAATGGGTCCAATCAGCTCCGCCATCTGTTGTTTTAACGACGGTACCACTATCCCCTGCCGCATAACCGATACTATTGTTGTTCGGGGGAAAAGATACGGAATTCAGCCAGTTATATGTAGCCGTATGCGGGGAAAGCCAGGAATTCCCGGCATCATTTGACATCAAGTGAATGCCGCCATCCCCAACCATAAAGGCTGTATTGCCGGCAGTAAAGCAACCGGAACGAAAAGAAAACCCGGGGTTAAGATCATACGCCCAATGCTGTCCTCCATTCGTAGTCTTTGCAAAACCAATACCCAATCCGACTGCAAGACCCGTATCCTTATTTGCAAAGAACAGGCCCGTCGGAGCTCCGGAGGGATACATAGCATATTGGAAAACCCAGGTAGTACCCCCATTATCCGTTCTGAATATTTCCGATTGCCAGGATTGTAAAAACTGCCCCCATCCGCCGAGCCAGCCAATCGTATCATTTACAAAATAAACGGAATATAACATTAAACTGGCGGGACCAAACGGTTGAAGGGACCATGATGAACCTCCATTTGTTGTTTTCAGGATCACACCGCTATCGCCAACAACATATCCTATATTCGCCCCGGAAAAGAAAACCGCACGAAGAGAGACACTGGCGGGCACTGACTGTACGGTCCAGGATGCCCCTGCATTTGCAGTTTTCAGCAGGGTACCATCGGAGCCGGCCACAAAGCCCGTATTTGAATCCGCAAACCATACCGAATAGAGATCGCCCCCGGTTCCGGGGTCCAATGACACCCAGGTTCCGCCTCCGTTTGTGGTTTTAAGAATTGCCGCGTTATTCCCGGTTACGTAACAGGTATCGGGACCGGTTGCAAAAACCGACCGGAAGATCACATCCGCACCCATGTATTTAATAGCCCAGGTATTTCCCCCGTCGGTTGTCTTTATAATTGTACCAAAGGCCCCGACGGCATAGCCGTTAGCTGCATTCCAAAAGTGAACAGCATAAAGGTCATTCCCCTGGGGATAGGGATTCTGCCAGTTCCAGGTCTGGGAGTATGCCGAACCCGTAATAAAAACCAGTAATAAAACAACCCGGATCCTATTCATGTTTTTTACTATTTCTCAAAAAAGGCCATATACGATGGCATTTCGATTACTCATTTTATTGATAAAAACTATCCTTTATTATAATAGTGATGAATAAAACCTTTGAAACCATCGACTATTCCTGAACCCCAGTGGGCAGTATAACCCATGTGTTTACAATGACCGGACACCTTTGTGGCCCAAAGAATATCCCTACTCCGGATATCAAAAAAGACGATCCAGGTCACAGACCTTTCTTCCGGTTTATTAAAATCCTCAGGAATTAAAACGAGCCCGATACCTGATTTTTGATTTAATCCGTATTTGCTGACCGCATTTTTTATTGTATCCAGTGGGAAAGAATATGTTTGTCCAATAATAAAATCAGGAACCACTTTGATGGAGAGGGCATGAATTTCATCCTGCTTATAGCAGAATCCCTTTTTTTCAGCACCCTCTGAACATACCCGTTATTCACCATTTCTTTTTCAAGATAAGCAATCCACGCTGATGGGTAAACTTTACTATATTCCAAACTCCTGGATGTTTTTGGCCCATCTGAAACCCGAACATGCGAGAAATCGGCACCATAATAGTAAAGCGTGTCAATTTTGTTAATTATACCTGGTTTGTGCGATGCTTGCAGGTCGCCTTTATTTTGTGCGTCCATTGTTTGCAAAAATGAGAAAGGGAAAAGGACAAACAATATTAGTATCGTTTTCATATTATAAACCATTTTACCTTATACCTTATTCCTTTATTAATCAAAAACAATAATACAAAATAAGGTTGTAATGACAAAGGAAATAAAAAAAGCACCCCTAAAGGTGCTTTTTTTTGCCTGTATTAAAGACAGAAAAAATTTCAGGATGTGAATTCAGGTGGGACCCTTGATAACATAGCGTTATCCAGACGGCAAGGATTTTTGGATTGCAACTTTACTACATAACATATTACATCACGACCCCTTTTCCCCCTTGTTTAATACAGGTTATTTTAAGTTCTTTTTTTTATTGTTAAAGTTCATCTTTAAATTACGCTACAAATATGTACTCATTTATTAAGAAACACGTTACATAATTATAGAAATAAATTACATAATTCACACATTTTCTTTGTTATTACGGTAGTGGGTAATGGGGATTGGGTATTAGGTTTTGGGTGTTGGGTTTAGAGAACTGTGATTGTACCAAGGTATTTGATTACGTGTTTAGGTTTATTCATTAAAGTCTGAAAAGAAAAGTGCAAAGTGTAAATTATTACACCTTGCACTTTGCACTTGAACTGGTGGGCCCACCTGGACTTGAACCAGGGACCACCTGATTATGAGTCATAATTATAAACCTTTCCTCCGTTTTACTCGTTTAAGCCAAATTTATTATAACACTGATTATCAATTTTAAAATGTTAATAAATATTTTACTTTCTTTTACTTTTCTTTCTATTTTGTTTGTACCTTTGTTTGTACCCAAATTTATAAACAATGGCAGCAGCAACAGAGAATATAGTATTAGACACCCGCAAGGAAAGGGCCAGCGGTTTGTACCCAGTACGTCTCAGGATCACGTATCTAAGGGAAAGTAAATATTATCCGGTACAATATGTACCGATACCCGAATATGAAGCGGCAAGAGAAACCCTACCGGAAAAATTCAAATTTACACCGGGACAGTTGATTTATTTAGATGAGGACGATTACAGTCGGATCATGGGAGAGCGACCTCGGAAGCCCTATTCTACAATATCCCTGATATTTGCAGAGTACAAAAAACGAGCCCGGAATATCCTTGACAAGATGCCATTATTCAGTTTTGAAAAGTTTGAAAAAAAGTACTTATCAAATAAAACCGATCCGAATGATGTTTTTTCCATGCTAAGAGAAAGAGCAAAGGAACTGAGGGACGGGGGCAGAATATCTACAGCAGTAACATTTGAATGTACCTTGAGCTCGTTAAAGAAGTTTACTCAAAAAGAGAAACTGTCATTTAATAAAATTACGGTCCCGTTTCTTAACAAATACGAAGCCTGGATGCTGACACCCAAGAAACCAACAGGCAAAAAAAAGGCTAAGAGAAACACCCTGACGACCGTCGGAATATATCTGAGAAATTTACGAACTGTCTATAACAGGGCAATAAAAACCGAGATCGTCTCTATTGACCAATATCCCTTTAAAAAAGACGAATATCAAATACCAGCAGGGCCGAACGTAAAAAAGGCACTAACACTGGAAGAAATAAAACAAATTGCCGGATATGACGCGACACCGGGCAGCAACTTACAACAGTGCCGGGATTACTGGATTTTTAGCTACTTATGTAACGGAATAAACGTTAAAGACATGGCCCGATTAAAATATTCGAATATTGACGGGCAAGTTATCCGGTTTATACGATCTAAAACAAAAAGAGAGACAAGAAAAAAACCAATTACCATTGAAGTAATTATCACAAAGCCCATTGGCCGTATTATAGATACATGGGGCAATAAACCAGCAAGCCCGGATCAATACATTTTTCCAATCCTGTCCCCAGGATATGACCCCACAACAGGAATATGATGCGATTAAGGGAATAACAAAATTGATAAATACCTATATAAAGACTATTGGAGAGAATATCGGAATACCTGAAAAAATTACTACTTACGTAGCACGTCACAGCTTTGCAACAGTATTAAAACGATCAGGGGCCTCTACAGAATTTATTTCCGAGAGTTTAGGACATAGCAACCTTGCAGTTACAGAAAATTACCTTGACAGCTTTGATATTGAGGAAAAAAAGAAATGGGCCGAATCTATTATTGCCTGAAAAACAATAATCATTTTTGGAGGTAGATAAATTTACCTAGACCTGAACTTTTACCCGGTTGCCTTCAGTGGTGACCGGGTTTTTTTACATTAAGGTGAAAACGCCTGATATTACAGCGATACGATAAGAATTGAGGATATATTTCAGACTCCCCAAAAGGGGTATTGACAACGACCGTGTTTAGTTGAACTTTGCATTATATTAACAATATACAGTTGTACTCTACTCTAATTTAGTGTAATATGGAAAAAACAGAATCACGAAAAGAAAAAATGAATTTTTGGCCTTTTGCCTTGTTGATTCAAAAACCTGTTTGATTGTAATATTGCAATATTGAATTTATAGTATCATTCACAAATTTACTTTATCATTATGAAAGAAGAAGTTGAAACAAACACGAAAGAAGTTGAAAACTTACTGACCAGGAAAGAAACAGCTAAATTGTTGAACTGCAATTTGGTGACACTGTGGAGGTACACAAGAGCAGGCAAATTCCCGTTTTACAGGGCAGGTCGTAAGCTTTTTTTTAAGCGTAGTGAAATTTTTCAAAGTATAAAAGTTGGTTAACATGGAAGATTTTCTTTTAAGTCCCATCCGGTTAAGTGACCTGGATGAGTTAATTAAAAATGCAGTTAGACAAGGGATCGCCGAGGCATCCTCAACCCCACAACAGAAAGAAAAAGAGCCTCTTTCTATTGACGAAGCAGCCTTATTTACTGGCCTGCATAAATCCACCCTTTACAAACTTTCCCATGAGAGAGCCATTCCAGTACATAGACCAAGGGGGGGCAGATTAGTATTTTTCAGATCCGAACTTATGGACTGGATCAGGGCAGGCAAAAAATCCACCCATGCTAGAAATTTCCGAGGCTGTTGATCGTCAAATTTCGGGCAATGAATAGCGGAGGCAACCCTTACCGTAATGGATCAGGACAAAGTGGTGCTAAGATACCGCACCAACGGCCAACCAGCCTTAAAAACGCTTAATTGGTTAGCGTTTGATCAACTCAAAGCAAAGCATCTGGACATCCACCCCGAATGGTTGCCACGACCAACATACAAGGATAAGACTGCAAACCAATTAACCCAGTCAATAATTGCCTGGATCAGATTAAATGGTTTTCAGGCGGAACGTATCACGGTCACTGGTCGAATGATTGACCGGCGTAAAGTTGTTACTGATATCATGGGATTCCGGCGACAAATCGGATCAACGGAATGGATTAAAAGCTCAATGCAGAAAGGAACGGCCGACATTTCCGCAACGATAAACGGACGATCGGTTAAGATTGAGGTAAAGATACAACACGACAAACAAAGCGCGGCTCAACGCACATATCAAAGCCAGGTTGAGGAATCTGGCGGCCTGTATTACATCGCAAAGGACTTTCAATCGTTTTTTGATTGGTATTGTGAAACTTTTAAATAGATGAAAACGAACCCGGAGCTGGGCAATAAGAAACCCGGCAGCCAGGGACGGCAAACCGGGTAAAAACTTTTAAACAGAATGAACAAAGGTACGGAAATAAGTAATGGTAAACAAAAGAAGTATATTCCGGAGAATCTTGATCTTGATTTAATACTGGCTGCAAATCATCCAAATTTTAATTATAAAAAGGATCACTTCATTCATATTCTTAACCTCTTGACTGAAATTGCCGCATATGATAAAAGGTTATTGGAAAATCAAAGGTTCGTCCCTCTTAATGCCCAACGTCTGCAGGGACACATTCATAATTATAAGGCTTACCTCAAATACCTTGTGGATACCGGAGTACTGGAGTCATCCGGGCAATATATTGTAAGTGAGAAATCCATTGGGTATCGTTTCACAGAAAAGTACCGAAAGATCAACAAAGAGGTTCTGGCTGACAAATCTTCGTATAATCACAGATATCAGAAATCGACGAAAGTGGATTCCAGGTGTTTGTACCCAACACTTGCAAAGTTTTTTAATGATAATCTTAACATTGATGCTCCGGCAGCAGTGGATTGTGTAAGAATGAAACTTGAACAAGATATTGTAGATAAGGATGAGAAGGCCATTGGTAGGTATAATGCAGCAATGCTCAATATTTGCAGGCTCACCGATCATAAATTCTTTTTCCATGTTGATGAGACGAGTGGTCGTCTTCATACCAACCTGACCAACCTTCCCAAAATAGTCAGGGATTTTATTACGTACGAGGGTAAATCATTAGTATCGGTTGATATTTCCAATTCCCAACCTCTTTTAAGTACCCTTCTGCTGAATCAAAGGTTTTTTGAAAAAATTGAGGTTAAAAGTGATAATCTCTTCAATATATTTAATATTTTCCCACAATTACCTTCCACACATCCAACCTTACACGACTTCCTTCCTACCATTATGTTAGTATTTGGTGAGGGTTCCTTAGATAGACAAGGGAATCAGGATATTGCTAAATATCGTCAAAAAGTGTCCGAAGGAAAGCTTTATGAGTATATGGAAGAAGAACTTTTTAAGGTAATGGGACAGCGTTTTATGACCCGTCGGGAAATAAAGAACATGATGTTTTCGGTTCTTTATTCTGGAAATCAATTCATCGGGCAACCAGAAGCTGAGTCTAAAAGATTATTCCGAAGCCTCTTTCCGACCGTATATGAAGTTTTCAAGCTAATAAAAAGGCATGATAAAACATTTTTACCGATTCTACTTCAATCCATAGAGGCAAAACTGATACTGAATAACATCGCAAAAAGGTTCTGCGTGGAAAAGCGGAGCATACCAATATTTACAATTCATGATTCCTTGGTATGTCCAATAGGATACGAGGCATACGTTAAACTACTTATGCGTAAAGAGACCTTAAAATGTATTGGAATAGAACCCGATTTAAAGTATGAGTATTGGAAGCCAGAAAACGCTATTGATGGCATTTTAAGAGGCAGGAACGAACTTTCATTACTTGAACTACCTAAGCAACCATTGATCTTCAATGTTGCGTCTTAGGCTTTACAAAATAGAAATAATCTGGATTATTGAAACCTATAAAACAAAAATATGAGCCGTAGAAAATTTAGCTGGACGAAGAACCAGTTTGACAAGTTAAACAAAGTAAGGGAAGTGTTGGAAGAGCTTAAAAGGTACAAGCCTCTTACACTAAGACAGGTTTATTATCAACTTGTTGGAAAGGGTTACATAGAAAATAAGTAAGCCAATACGGAATGTTGTCCAGCTTGTTGAAATGGGCCAGGATAAATGGGTACATTAGTTGGAATGATATTGAAGACAGGGTAAGAGCTTATCATGATTTAACGGGATGGGACAGCTCAGAAGACTTTAAAAGCCAATCAGTAAAACAGTTTTTAACAGGATACCGGAGAGACCTTCTACAAACACAGGAAAAGTACATAGAAATATGGATAGAAAAGGACGCACTGAGTACAGTCTTTACGAAAGTAGCCGAACCTTACACCGTCTCAGTAGTGGTTTGTAGGGGTTTTAGCTCGGTCAGTTTTTTAAAGGACTACAAAGATAGGCTACAATATTATATGGATAAAGAGCCAGTATTACTTTACTTTGGAGACTTCGACCCCTCAGGAGTTGAGATGCTAACAGCCATGCAAACTACACTCAGGGAGGAGTTGAATGTTGATAATATTACTTTTAAAAGAGTTGCACTGCAAAAGGAGGATATAGTAAATTATCAGCTACCTCACAGCCCGGATGCTCTAAAAAAGACAGATACCAGAGCAGCTAAACATATTGAACAGTACGGGGAGTTAGCTGTAGAATTGGATGCACTCAGGCCAGATGTGTTAGAACAAAAGATAAAAGCCGCAATAGAGGGAGAACTAAATATGGAAGCTTACTACAGTGAAATTTCAAACGAAAAAGGAGAGTTAAACAAGTTAAACAATATTAAGTACCGGGTTGAGCGCCTGGTAGAACAGATTAAATAAGGAGGAAAATCCGTCAGCTCTGAATAAAAACAAACATCCCTTTGTGTGTGTTGAGAATAATTTAATCTATATGTATTTAGATAGTGATACTGAAACGATTCATATGAATCTTTGACTTATAAAATCAAATAGTTAATCAATCAGCTACATGATAAGGACAAGGCAAACAAGGTACATACTAACATCCAAAGACAAAATCGCGTTGGGGGAGGCATATTATTACACGATTGAGGATAGTTCAACCCATATCACGAAAACGGCGTTAAAGGTTCTTTTATTGATTGAAGCTACAGCGAAGGTAAAATCTTATCCTTTCAGATTGAAGGCTATCCCTTGGGAATCCTTTTGTTGTTATGATACAATGTTAACGGGTGTTCGTGAATTAGTAAGACGTGGATATTTAGAGCGACCAACCAGGCAGACGTATAAGATAACAGATTCAGGGATTGAATTGATTAAAATATTCTGGTATAAACATTCGCGAAAGTTTGCGAAGTTAATAAATGATAAATCGGTTTAGTATCAGCGATAAGACAGGCTTTTGTGCAAAAGTTAATAACAACTTTAAAACAATGATATTTTAATTCTCTTGTTTTATTTTGTATCATTGTCATATAATTAAAAATACTACATATGAGGGTTCATAATGGATTTAAGAATACGTTATTTTTTGGTGACTGTCTGGATATATTAAAAAACCTTTATAATTCAAACAAAGAGGGGTTTATTGATCTAATATATATCGATCCACCTTTTAACTCTAAGAGAAACTATAACGTCCTCTTTGAAAGTG
Organism: uncultured Bacteroidales bacterium; assembly: GCA_963800585.1. Classification (GTDB taxonomy): domain Bacteria; phylum Bacteroidota; class Bacteroidia; order Bacteroidales; family FEN-979; genus FEN-979. Next base: position 85,780 of record CAWDBP010000007.1, on the reverse strand, counting down.
TTGATATGACCGACACTAAGGCACAGAAAGAAGCATTTGCAGATACATGGACTAATATTTCATACTTAGATTCTCTTAATGAGTTGTCCAACTTAGATTATCAATTATATTTATTTATAAAGAACCTTGACGAGATCAATGTACCCAAGGGCTATATCTCATATATCTGTACAATTGCAATAAGAATTTGGTACATGTACCACTTATTGAACGAGGGGGGTAGTTTTTACTTACATTGTGATCCCACTATGTCGCACTATATTAAACTCGTATGTGATCTAATATTTTCCGCTCAGAACTTTCAAAATGAAATAACATGGAAAAGAACCTCAGCACACAGTAATGCCACGGGATATGGTTCTTCTGTTGATATTATTTTAGTTTACTCAAAAAGTAAAGATTATACATGGAATCCACAATATCAGCCTTATGATGAAGAATATGTAAAACAGTATTACAGGTATAAAGATGAAAAAACCGGAAAATTATTTATGTCCAGCGACTTAGTTGGGCACAAGGGGATGAACAAAGAATATGAATGGAGGGGTATTGTGAGGGCTTGGAGGTATCCGGAACATAGATTAAATGAATTAGACGAGCAGGGTAAAATATTTTGGACAAAAAACAACTTTCCAAGATATAAACGCTTCCTTGAAGATATGCCAGGGATGCCATTACAAAATATTTGGACAGATATTAAACCCATTGTTTCATGGTCGGACGAGGGACTTGGATATCCTACTCAAAAACCAATTGCCCTGTTAGAAAGAATAATAAACGCAAGCTCTAATGAAGGGGATCTCGTTGCAGATTTTTTTTGTGGTTGTGGTACAACCATAGCAGCAGCTCAAAAATTAAATAGGAAATGGCTTGGTGTTGATATTTCGCACCTTGCAATTAAACTAATATCGCAAAGGCTTATAGACACCTATACCGCAAAAATTAAAGATAGCTTTGACATTGAGGGATTCCCCAAAGATGTTGATTCAGCTAAGGAATTGGCTAATAATGTATCGAAAGGACGGTTACAATTTGAACAATGGATAATAGAAGTTGTTTTGTTGGGTATTTTAAATGAAAACAGAACCCAGATGGGATTTGACGGTTATAAAACTTTCGAGGATGAAAAAAACAAATACATTGTATTGATAGAGGTTAAAAGCGGGAATGTTACCATTGCGCAGTTTAATCATTTCCTAAAAACAGTAAGCGACAAGGGGGCATCTATGGGTATTTTTGTTTGTTTTGATGAACAGGTGACAAGAAACATGAGATCATTGGCCAAAAAAGAGGGGACATTTGAAATTTCAGGGTATGTATTTTGTGATAAAATCCAAATTGCAACAGTAGAAGACTTGTTAAACCATAGAATGCCATTTGTGCCGGGTTCTAAGAAAGAAACGTTTAAAAGGGCAGAAATACAGAAAATGGAATCCGATCAAACCGCTTTGGAACTATAAAGTACTAAAAGAAGTATGGATTTGCTTATATATAGGAATTAGTCGTATATTTGTCAAAATACCATAAGAAATTCATTCTAACAATAAAATCAATGTATAAAACAGGCAAACCACTTGGCAAGGTATCCATTGATACTGTGGGTGCTTATGTATCTATTCGCTGTGGCTCAATGTCACATTTAAAGCTGCAAAAGATTTTATTCTATGTTCAGGCATATCATTTGGCTGTTTTTGCCGAACCATTATTTGACGATGATTTTGAGGCATGGGTACACGGCCCTGTTAATAGAAAATTGTATAATCAAATTCGGGACCATTCTTTATTGTATAGGGAAGTTGTTTACACACCCTCAAAAGATGAAATACTCCCCTCTGTAATATTAGAGAAGGAATTAATCCCATACCAACTAAGTGTTATTAACGAGGTGGTTGATGAATTAAAAGACACTGGAGGTTTACAATTAGAAGCAATGACACACTCCGAAGATCCTTGGATAAACGCAAGGCGGGGTGTTCAGCCGGGGGATAGGTGTACTAACATTATTCCGAAGGATGAAATTATGCAATACTACACGAATAAATATTGTGGCAAAGCCTAAGTCAACCAAATTCAGACCTGATTTAAAACCAAGTTTGATTAAACAAACTTTACAAGAATCAAAATCCATTTCGGATATTGACCTCAACACTTTTGTAGTTACGTTCAGGCACTTTGACAAAACGCAAGGAGACTCTTTCGCAGACTGGGAGTCTAAAAAAATATTAGCCCATGCTATTGAAGTTATAGCGGGATATTGTCAGGAATCAATAGCATCTCAAATAAGAAATAAAAAGTTCAAAACGTACTTAGGTTTTCCTCCGCCAGATAAAACCATATTTAAATACCCCCCGCAGGTACCAGAAGATGCACTGTGGGCACGAATACACATAACCGGGACGCAAATTGTTGCCGGACATGTCTATCAAAATACCTTTTTTGTCGTATTCCTGACTGATGATCATGATTTTTGGAGATCTTCAAAAAATTAATTTTTCCCTTTATACCTGTTCCTTTCCCTATTTCAACTAACACATTATTACAAAATTGTGTTGCGGATTTTAAAATATGGTTAAAAATTTTATGTGGTTATTTATCAATTAAATAAGGTAATTAAGGGCGTACCACGGTGAAAGGAAAGAACAAAAAATCGGATGTACCGGATGGCAAAACGAGATAAGTTGAAGGACAATAAACTACAATGGACGGTTTAACCCTTCTTTCCACGTTTACTTTTATCCTCTTTGCTTGTCGTCTTTTTCGAGTCCTTTGATCTTTGAATGTCCTTGTCCATAAACTTGACAAGGTTTTTTATTATATCTCGGTTTTCTAAATGATCCTTGATTTCTTTCAGTAGTTTTTTTTCGACATTGTGTTTTATTAATTGAAAATTTCTGAACCTATTTAAATGAGTTTGTTTGTTCTATTGTTTGTACCGAATAGAAAAACCACCTACAGAATTTTTGTAAGTGGTTGATTTACTTGTGGGCCCACCTGGACTTGAACCAGGGACCACCTGATTATGAGTCAGGTGCTCTAACCAACTGAGCTATAGGCCCTTTTTGATTTACGATTGGACGATTTTGGATTGACGATTATTATTTGAGATTGACGATTTACGATTAACGGGTTAAGTAAGGATGGCAAAAGTAGAAAATAAATCGCATTTTTGCAAAACGGTATCTTCATCTTTCGACGGGTTATGCTTCAGCTATTATCAAAAATACCAGGTCATTTATCCATAAAAAACATCATTTTCGATTTCGGCGGAGTGATTTGCGACCTCGAGATACAGCGCTCGGTTGATAAGTTCAAGGCATTCGGGAAGCCAAAGGCGGAGGATAGGGATAAGCAGGAGGAGCATGACCGGAAGTTTGAACACCTGGTTTCAACGTATGAAACCGGGCTCATTACCTCGCAGGAGTTCAGGAATGCAATTCGCAGCTATTACCGGGTGCCTCCTTCCGATGAGGCCATTGACGATGCCTGGAATGCGCTGCTGGTTGGAATTCCCGAGCCCAGAATATGGCTTCTTGAAAATATCAGGAAAGTTTACCGGATCTTCCTGCTCAGTAATTCGAATGAGATCCATTACCTGAAATATTGTGAAGAGCTCCGTCAACAATATGGATATCCTGATTTTGATGCCTTGTTTGAGAACGCTTACTTCTCGTACCTACTCCACCTGAGAAAGCCCGACCCGGAGATCTTCAGATGGGTGCTTGATAAAAACGACCTTGTTTTCTTTGAGACACTTTTCATAGATGATACACTTATCAACGTACAGACAGCCCGGACACTTGGCATCCATGGCTATCACCTGAAAGAAGGCGAAGATATAACAGACTTATTCAGCCCACTCTGAAGAGTTTTTTACCGCAAAGACGCTAAGACGCTAAAAAGCGCTAAGACGCATTGAACCCCTACATTCTCCGCGTTACGAATTCCTTTCCCTTGACATTCCTTTAAATTTGTGTTAAATTTGCACTCCTTTTAACGCCATATATAAGATGAAGTTATCTCAATTCCGTTTTCATTTACCTCCTGAACTTATTGCCTCAAATCCTTCCAAGACCCGGGATGAAGTTAATATGATGGTGCTCGATCGCAAGAACCAGAAGATTGAACACCGGCATTTTAAAGATGTTCTTGACTACTTTAAAGATGGGGATGTATTCATCATTAATAACACAAAAGTTTTCCCCGCACGGTTGTATGGCGAAAAGGAAAAAACCGGCGCTAAGATTGAAGTCTTCCTGTTACGCGAGCTGAACCGCGAATCGCGCTTGTGGGATGTGCTGGTGGATCCTGCCCGGAAGATCAGGATCGGGAACAAGCTTTATTTTGGCGAAGACGATTCGCTGGTGGCAGAGGTTATAGATAACACCACTTCCCGTGGCCGGACGATCCGGTTCCTGTTTGACGGGCCTTACGAGGAGTTCAAGAAGACCATCCAGGGGCTGGGAGAGACGCCGCTTCCAAAGATACACAACCGTCCGGCGACGGCGGAAGATGAAGAGCGGTACCAGACGATCTATGCCAAGCATGAAGGGGCAGTTGCTGCGCCCACAGCCGGGATGCATTTCACCCGCGAAGTGATGAAACGGCTGGAGCTGCAGGGTGTTTCGTTTGCCGAGATCACGCTTCATGCCGGACTGGGTAATTTTCGTACCATCGACGTGGAAGACCTTACCAAGCATAAGATGGATTCGGAGGAGGTGATCATTGAACAGGCAACTGCCGATATCGTCAATTGCGCCAAGCTCGGAAAGAAGAAGATCCTGGCCGTGGGAACCACGACGATGAAAGCCATCGAATCGTCGGTGACCATTGCAGGTACCCTTAAACCATTTCGGGGCTGGAGCAACCGTTTCATTTTCCCGCCCTACGATTTCAGCATAGCCAATGCCATGCTGACCAATTTCCAGTTGCCGCAATCGCCCATGATGATGATGGTAGCTGCTTTTGCGGGATACGATTTCCTGATGGAGGCATACCGTATAGCTGTTGAGAAGAAATACAAGTTTTTTACGTATGGCAATCCCATGCTGATCATTTAACCGCTCATCCCCGCATTCTTGTCAGAAAATTCAGTTATAATAGTCGCCGGTGGAACCGGAACCCGCATGAATACGGATGTTCCGAAACAATTCCTCCTGCTGGCAGGACAACCCGTTTTAATGCATGCCATCAGGGCTTTTCACCGGTTTGATCCCTCAATGCAACTATTTGTTACACTTCCTGAAAGTTATTTTCCTCTTTGGGAAGAACTCTGCCGCAGCCATTCATTCAGTATCGCCCATCAGCTTGTGAAGGGTGGGGAAACACGGTTCGGCTCGGTGAAGAATGCACTGGAACACATCAGCGGGAGTGGACTCGTGGCCATTCACGACGGGGTGAGGCCGCTGGTTTCTATTGAAACTCTGAAACGCACTTTTGAGGAAGCGGCTAAGAGTGGCAATGCCATCCCGGTGATCCGGATGCAGGAATCGATACGGGAAACCGGCCCGGGGGGAAACAAAGAAATAGCACGTGAACACCTGAGGATCGTGCAGACGCCGCAGGTGTTCCGGAAGGAATTAATTAAAAAGGCGTACCAGTCGGCCCCGTCTCAATTATTTACCGATGATGCAACGGTAGTTGAAACGCTTGGGGAGATCATTCATCTCGTGGAAGGCAATCCAGAAAATATAAAGATCACCTATCCGGTTGATCTGCTTTGTGCGGAGGCAATTTTTAAGGGTTCAAGATATTGAACTCCTACTCTGCGTGACGCGTGACGCGTGACGCGTGACGCGACTCGATTTTCCGCTCTTTCCATTTATAGGGGATTAGGTTCCCCAATATCCCGATTACCGAAACATAAATAACATTCAGAACCTGCACGAGAGGATAAAGAACCAGGTGTTTCCTTCTGCCGGAAACCCCCATGATCCTCCACATGGCGGGGAATTCGATGATCATCTTCATTCCTGCCAGGAATAGAAAAAGAACGAATAGTCGCAAGTTGATTATCCCGGCAACCAGGGTTGAAAGCAAGAGGAAGTTGAAGAGCCAGGTGAGGATGGAAACCGTCATAATTACGAGGTTGGTGTAACCTTTGCTTTTTGAGACCCATCGCAGTCGTTGATTGAAGAATTCAGCCGGTGTTTTTTTTGTTTTCGTTGAAACGACGGCTTCTCCTGCAAATAAATATTTTACCGAACCTGACCCGTACCTCCTGATGATCTTCATCATCAGGAAAAGATCGTCGCCTGAAGCATATTTCAGGTCATTTCCCGTATCTGCAATCTCAAGCCAGGCCTTTCGTTTAAAAGCCAGGTTGGCGCCGTTGCACATCAGGGGAAACCCCATGTTGCATGAGCCGGCAGTTGCAGCCATAAGTCCCGAGAACTCCACGACCTGCATTTGCTCAAAAAACGAACCGGCTTCATGAAAGGCAACCGGACCAAGGATCATTTCAGGACAGCATTGTTCATAAAAGTTCACGAGGGAAGATATCCAGCCGGGAGTTGATTGTGTATCGGCATCGGTTGTAACAACGAGTTCACCCGTGGTTGCTACGATACCTGCCCGGATAGAATGCTTTTTAAATGCCTGGTCATTTCCCCCGGCACCGGTTTGGATCAGTTTAAGGTTCATAGAAGGGTGTGACCTTGCAAACTCCAGTACCTGTTCTTCCGTTTGATCAGTCGAATGATCATTTACTACCACGATTTCTATTAAGTGCATTGGATAATCCTGACTGTCCAGGTCACGGAGACAGTTTCCGATAGTTTCCTCTTCATTCCTTGCCGGGATAATGATGCTGACCTTTGTTCCAGGTTTATTTGTTGACGTAACGAATCGTTTCAACCGTAATAATCCAAGATCGATCAGAAGGATAACAGCAAAGTAAGCCCCTGAAATAACCAGTAATCCGGAATAATAAATAGTTAGCATTGTCATGATTCAGGCCGTGCTGTTATTATTACGCATTTATTCAAATCCACCCCTGAGTAAAATCCAGCCTGACCGGGTCTTTTCATTTTTTATCTGAAGGACATAATAATAAGTTCCTGAAGGCAAAAGTTTCCCATTTGTATTTGTACCCTTCCAAACCTGAGTCGTATTATCATAACGATCAAAGCTGTTGACCCTGTCACCCCACCGGTTAAATATCTGTACTGTGTTATCGGGGTAATTTTCAATGCAATCGATGATCCAGGTATCATTTAATCCATCGCCATTGGGTGTGATGACATTATGAACAACAATGCAACTATCCAGACCTTCGCCGGGGCCTGTATATATCCTTATGCTATCAGAAGCACTGCATCCTGTGGCCTTATCGGTGACTGTAACAATAAACAGCGTGTCCTCTTTTAACGGTACGGTCAGGGTTAACCTTGCGGTATCATCTTTAACCAGGGAGGACGGCTGCCATTCATAGCTATAGTTACCGCTTCCTCCACTGGCTGCCCCCTGAAGCATTGCCATGGTATTATAGGCGATTGTCTGATCGTTTCCTGCTTCTGCTATTACAGCAGTGTAAATATTCACTTTCATCCGGCATAAAACCATGCTGTCATGACAGGCAAGATTGCCAAAGACTTTCAACACGAGGTTTACAGTTCCAGTCTCACCGGATCCGGGTGTATAAACCGGGGAAAGAGTGGTTGTATCTGAAAGAATCCCCTGTCCGTTTGATTGCCATGTGAAATGACTGAACTCAGAGGCCGTTACTCCATCAACAGTAAATGTCATGCCCTGGCAAATTACCCCATCTGGTCCAGGATGAACTGACGGTTTTCTATTTATGGTCAGCAACAGGGAATCACTCGCGGGAGGACACGGTGAAACTCCTTCCACAGTAAGGATCAATAGAGTTGACCCATGAATTATATCAGCATTACCGGGAGTATAGACCGGGTTAACAATGGTCGGATCATTGAAAGTGCCGTCGCCTGTAGTTGACCATGTAACCGTAGAATAATTACCGGCAATGGCATTACTTACCGTGAATGGTCGATCCTCGCACACTGAACTGTCGGGTCCCGCATTCACGTAAACCGGTTTCACGATTGTTAGTAAAACCTTGCTGGAATCGGGCTCGCAAGGTTGAACAGAAGTTGCATGCAATGTAAGAAATACGCTTCCTGCATTCACATCTGAGATGCCCGGAGTATAGGCAGGATGAAGGATCGTGGGATCATTAAATACCCCTGAACCGGAAGTTGTCCAAAACAGTGATTGGTAATCAGAAGCAGATGAACCGGATAAAACTACCTGGGTCTGTCCGCATGTAATAAGGTCATTCCCTGCATTAATAGTTGCTTTGTGTTCAATAGTAAGGATCATTTTTGAAGTATCATTACTGCATGGGGCATTCCCGTATATGATCAATATCAGAGTTACCGTATCGGTTTCTCCTTGGGCAGGAGTATAGGTTGGAGATAATGTAGTAGTACCGGTCAAAGTACCCTGTCCGGTTGAATGCCAGATAACTGCACTATCATTTGATGCCGAGGCTTGTGTGACTGTAAATGGAGTCGTCTGGCAGGTCAGTCCATCAGGACCGGCACTTCCTGCCGCCGGATAATTAACAATCACCGGAAACGGCGGAGATGACTGTCCGTTACCACAATTATTTATCCCATAAACAAATATGTTTCCTGAGAAAGCATTTGAAGCGATCGTAACGATAATGGTATTAGTTCCATTCCCCGAAACTATTGAGAATCCGGAGGGCAGCGTCCATACATAAGAACTGGCACCGCTAACGGGAGAAACTGCATAAACGAACCCTTCAGTTCCTGCACATACCGGTGAGGGACCTGTGATATTACTTGCCGCTACTGGTAATTGTGTGACTATAACAGCGAACGGGGGTGAATTCTGACCATCGCCGCAACTATTTGTACCCCATACAATGATGTCGCCACCGGATGCATTAGGTGCAAAGTTCACTGTTATCGAGTTCGTCCCGGCGCCGGATGCAATAGTGGCATTGGGTGGTAATGCCCATATGTAAGTGATGGTATTTGGGATTGGTGCAACAGAATAGGCCACACCATTAGCACCGGCACAAACAGTTGGAGATCCTGAGATTGGTCCCGCCTGGCCCGGCAACGTGTTGACTGTAACATTTAGCACCGTGGGGTTTGAGGAAGTACAACCTGCTGTCGAAGTATATGTAACACTAACCGTTTGCGGGCCTGCAGCGTTCCAGGTCACTGTAATTGAATTTGTCCCCAATCCGGAAGTAATTGTTCCCCCCGATGAAACAGTCCAGATGTAGGATGTCATCGCTGGATCCGTGATATAATTATTATTCGTTGATCCTATACATGGGGAATTTGGTCCCACCAGTGTTGGAACAGGAGGAGGGTTCACTATCACAGGAAAAGGTGGAGAAGTTGCACCATTGCAATTGGCTTTGAAAGCATATACCGAAAACGATCCTGAGACAGCAGCCGGGGTAAATGTAACTGTAATGCTGTTTGTATTGCTTCCTGAAGTGATGATGACGCCGGGGGGCACACTCCAGTGATATCCGGCAGCGCCGGTAACAGGAATTACCGAGTATATCTTTCCAACATCTCCCTGGCATACAGGTGAAGGTCCTGTAATTGGACCAGGTGCCGGCAGGCAGTTTTCCAGTAAAGTGCCAACATCACCACAAATGAATCCTTGATTTGGGTGTAAAAAATAAAGCCTCCTCAAAAAAACACTGGTACCAGATGTTTCTTGTGTCCACGTTGCGCCACCATCCGTCGTTTTCATTATAATACCTGGGGGACCCACACAGTAACCAGCCTGTGTATTAAAGAACCATAATCCCTCAAAGTCTGTGGTTGTACCCGTATTCAAAACCTGCCATGTTTGGCCGCTATTAAAAGATTTTGCTACGTACCCATTCAAACCGCAAACATAACCAGTATCCACTGTCAGAAATTGAATATCGTTTAGGTTTATACCGCCACTTCCGGGTATTTGGTTCCATGACAGACCTCCATTGGTTGTTTTAAAAACTAAATGATTGTCACCGGCACAGTACCCGATTTGAGGCGTGGGAAATGAAAATTGACGCAACCAATATGGACCGGTGGTTTGCTGAACCCATGTCGTCCCACCGTTTGTTGTTTTGTATATACTTTCCTGCTGACCGCAAATAAAACCTGTATCCGGATTTAAGAAATAAACACCCCGTAACACATTACCGGTCGGAGAATTAATGACTGACCAGGTATTTCCCGCATTGATTGTTTTGATAATAGCACCGCCATTGCCTGCAGAATATCCTGTTGAAGCAGTCGGAAACCAAATGTCTGTCAAACCATTTGATGTACCGGTAAGCAAAGTATGCCAGTTTATGCCTCCGTCAGATGATTCAAGAACGGAACCATCCCAGGCCGCAATATACCCATGAAGTGTGTCCGTAAACGTAATTGCCTCAAGTCCCTGAGTGGTGGGCATCGGAACAGGGTACCATTGTGCCTGTGAAATGAATGGGAAAAAGAACAATAATAGGTACAAGAGTTTTTTCATATCCCAATAATGATATGTAAAAATATGCAGATTTTTCAACATCATCAAAATTAATAAAAAGCCTCTCCGGTGGGGCGAACAGGAACGATTCATCCCTATTTGCCCTGCCCTACCGGAGGCATTCCCATAGGGCTCAAGATGTTGAGCCCCTACAACATTCACGATTTTATTTGGGCTCAAGATGTTGAGCCCCTACACCTCTCGATCTTATTTGGGCTCAAGATGTTGAGCCCCTACAGCATTTTCTATTTTTTTCTAAAGAATTTCAAACGAAATACAAACAATGTTCCTATTACTGCCGGGACTACAAGGTTAATGACCCATAGCAGGGTTGTTGCTGAAAGGATCCCAATCATCATGGCGTCGGGCATGGTTGCTGAATGGCTGTAATAGATGCCGAAGAAATAGATAGCGGCTGAGTTTCTGATGCCCGGTTCGGTGAGGGTTACTGTAGGGATTATGGTCATGACGAAAAAGATGAGGGAGGTGATGATCAGTCCGTCAAAGATGGGGATGGCGACTGAGAAGATCCGGAGCAGCAGAAGGAACTGGGTTGTGAAGACCAGGTAACGAAGAAAGCTCATGCCGATGACACGCATCATATCGCGCGGACGGTACTCGGAGAAGACTGTCAGGTATTTCCTGAACTTCTTCAGGCGTGAACGGAGCAGCTTTTCGCGCAGGACCGACAGGAACTGAACATTCAACAGGAGGAAGAGGAGTAAAAGGTCGATGAGGATGACCAGGATCACCAGACCATACCAGATATAGCCGGAGAAGAAAATGTTGCTGCTCAGGAACCGGGGGATAAACACCAGTGCCGCCAATGATCCTGTGAGGATGGTGATGAACAACTGGCACATGCTTCCGAGGATGGTGATGAGGATCCCTTCGACATGGCTGGCCTTATCGAGAATGAATGCCCTTCCAAAATATTCTCCCGTACGGTTAGGGGTAAAAAAGCTGATAGAGACCCCTGTAAAGACGGCCTGCAGTGACCGGAAAAAAGAGACCTTCTCGATCTTTGAAATGAGGTAACGCCACTTCTGTGATTCAATGCCCCAGTTGACCAGCATCATCAAGAATACGATGAACAGGAAGTCTTTGATTTCCGGCTTATCCAGCAGGGCAATGAACTGGTTGTATTGCCGGTGCCAGTCACGGCCATGGAATATCTTACTGTAAAGAAATCCATAGGTGGCAGCCAGGATGAGAATTCTGAGCAGAATGTTGAAGGTTTTCTTTACTTTTGTCTTCATCCTAACAAAAACAAATTGGCAGATAATCGCATCATTTTAGGCATCGATCCGGGCACTAATATTATGGGGTATGGCATCATCGGGATCACGGGAAAAAAGATAAGTCTTTTATCGCTTGGTGTGTTAAAATTAAACAAAATTGAAGGTCATGCCCTGAAGCTGAAAAATATTTTTGAATACACCTTGTCGCTGATTGACCAGTACCACCCGGATGAACTGTCAATTGAAGCACCGTTTTATGGAAAGAATGTCCAGTCGATGCTTAAGCTGGGACGGGCACAGGGGGTGGCAATCGCGGCTGCCTTATCCCGGTCAATACCGGTTTTCGAATATTCACCGAAGAAAGTCAAGCAATCCATAACCGGGAAAGGAAGCGCTTCAAAAGAACAGGTTGCTGCCATGCTTCAAACACTGCTGAGTTTTAAGGAAATGCCAAAGCACCTCGACGCCACCGACGGCCTCGCCGTAGCCATGTGTCACTATTTTCAACGCAATCCGGGAGGGGAGAAGAAGAGTTATTCAGGGTGGAATGCGTTTCTTAGCGAGAATCCGGACAGGAAAGCGTGACGCGACCTACATTAGTTTTTGGTATACCATCCACCAGCGGTCGGGAATGTCGTTGGTGCAGGCGGTTTGGTAGTCCTGGTATGAACAGGGGACCAGGTAATGGCGCTGGTATTTGATACGCTGCTCGGATTGCAATGGGATCTCCATCCACCAGCGGTCGGTTTTCTTGCTCTTGTAAAATGTCAGCTCTTCTTTATGATCGGTTATTGCAACGCGGTAACGGATGTAGTCATCGTCATTTTTAAAAGGAAAATCGTGGGGACGGTTATAGAACCCTTCCACGAAATACCATATCATTTGTGCCACCAGGTGGGCGGTTTGGCCATTCCGGTCGTACTGGGGGTTGGTTTCATAGAAGCCGATGGAGGTAAGCTTGTCGCTCAATCCAGCGTACCGGATGATCTGGCAGATCTCTTCACCATGAAAACCATTTGGCGTGCCGTTAGCGTTGCCGGGAGCATCTGAATACCGGACGGAGGATACGTCCACGGTGATGAGGTCGGCATTCCTCACCACGGGCTCGGCTTCTTCGATATTCTCCCTCAGCACCCCGAGCCGGTAGGTATCGAACATCAGGTTCTTCATCAGTTTCACTGCATCCTGGTCGACAAAGTAGGTCTGGTAGCCAAGGTTGGCATAGTTAAACAGGTAGTTGGGCTGATGCAGGATAATGTTGCTCAGGAACGAGCGGGAAGTGACTTCATTTTCCGCGCTGCCCAGGTCGAACATCGAATCGACAGAAACGATGTTGATGATCTGGCCAAGGCTCTGGTATGCCTGGTAGTTTGCATAGGTCAGGTCCTGGCTGCCCCCGATGATGACCGGGAAGATGTCGTTTTCAAGCATCTCTGCGATGACCGATGAGAGAGCGAAATAGGTATCGGATACCTGGAATCCTGCTTTGATGTTACCCAGGTCGACGATCTTCGGTTCAAACGATCCAGGAAACAGGTTATACAGATGCTTCCGGACATAGTCGGGGGCAAGAGCGCAGCCTTCGTTGGTATAAGCATTCCTGTCCTCTTTAACGCCGATCAGCACGATATCGGCCTCATGATAATCGGGAAAGTCGCCCGTGTTGACGAATGCATTTATTTTATCTCCCATGCGGAGAATCCCTGAAGGCTCAGACGTATAGCTGATATCAACAGGCTCGAAAAATTCAGATATATCCATATATTTTGTTAAAATGCTTCTCAGCGCTTTTTTCTTGTCACCCTTCCTGGTTTGGAAGGTTCTGTTATCTCTACGATGGACAGGCAGTCGTACAGCGTTAATTCCCTGGGATCTGTAGTCTTCGGGATCTTATAATTCTGCTTCTTATAGGAAATATAAGCCCCATACCGTCCATTCAGGATCTTCATATCGGGGTCTTCAGGAAATTCACGGATGGTCTTTTCAGCATCCTTCTTCCGCTTTTCAGTAATGAGTTCAATGGCTCGGTCCAGTCCGATGGTCATGGGATCGTCGGTCTTTGCCAGCGAGCAGAATACGGATTTATGGCGGACATACGGCCCAAAACGCCCCACTGCGACGATCACTTCCGAATCCTCATAATTCCCCAGGGATCTGGGTAATTTAAAGAGATCCAGGGCTTCTTCCATGGTAATGGTATCGATGCTTTGTCCTTTTTTCAGGGAGGCAAACCTGGGCTTGTTTTCCTTATCGCTGTCGCCAAGTTGCACCATTGGTCCGTAGCGGCCAATCCTTACAGAAAGGTTCTCACCCGTGGTTGGATCTTTGCCGACGAGCCGTTCGCCACTTACTTTTTTTGAAGTCTCAAGGGTTTCTTCAATCTGTGCATGAAACGGAAAATAGAAATCCTTTATCATTTTATTCCATACCAGGTGTCCTTCGGCAATTTCATCAAACTCTTCTTCAACATCGGCCGTAAAATTATAATCCAGGATATTGACAAAATACTGCATCAGGAAGCTGTTGACCAGGTTGCCGATATCGGTGGGAAAGAGCTTGCCCTTTTCATAGCCCGTATTTTCCTTTTTAATTTCTTCAGTCAGCGACTGCTTTTTAAGCCGGATCAGCGAATATTCGCGTACGATGCCTTCCCGGTCCTCCTTGATCACATACCCGCGTTTCTGGATGGTCGAGATGGTTGGCGCATAAGTGGAAGGGCGGCCTATGCCCAGTTCCTCCAGTTTCTTGACGAGGCTGGCTTCGGTGTACCTGGGAGGATGCTGTGTAAATTTCTGTTGTGCGACGATCTCCTGTGCAACCAGTTTATCACCGGCCGTGACGGGGGGCAAGAGGCCCTCCTGGTTTTCATCCTCATCGTCATCTTTTGATTCCATATATACTTTCAGGAATCCGTCGAATTTTATGACCTCTCCCCTAGCGATGAACTTTTCGGTTGCATTTGAAACACCGATTGTGACATTGGTTTTCTCCAGGATGGCGTCGCTCATCTGGGAAGCAATGGTTCTCTTCCAGATCAGATCGTAAAGCCGCCGCTGGGAGCTGTCACCCTCAATGCTCTTGTGACTCAGGTAAGTAGGGCGAATGGCCTCATGAGCCTCCTGGGCTCCTTTAGACCTTGTAGTATATTGGCGTGTTTTCACGTATTCAGGGCCGAACGACTGCGTGATCTCTTCTTTAGCCATGCCCAGCGCCATCTTCGAGAGGTTCACCGAGTCGGTACGCATATAGGTGATCTTCCCCGATTCATAAAGTTGTTGTGCAACCCGCATCGTGTTTGATACGGAAAAGCCAAGTTTTCTGCTGGCTTCCTGTTGTAGCGTCGATGTAGTAAAAGGAGGAGCAGGTGATTTCTTTGCCGGTTTTGTGTCGATGTCGTCGACATTAAACAAGGCAGTTTTGCACTTTTCAAGAAATGCAAGGGCTTCTTTTTTCGCAGAGAACCGTTTGTTCAGCTCTGCCGTTATCTTTGATTTTTTCTTATCATCATCCAGCAGAAAATCGGCCTGTACACGATAGGAAGATACTTCTGCAAAATTGCGGATCTCATCTTCCCGTTCGGAAATCAGGCGGACGGCAACCGATTGAACCCTTCCGGCAGACAACGAAGGCTTTATTTTTCTCCAGAGGAGTGGTGAAAGCTCGAATCCTACCAGCCGGTCGAGCACTCTCCGGGCCTGCTGGGCATCCACGAGGTTTTTATCGATCTTTCTCGGATTATCGATCGCCTCAGTTATGGCCGATTTGGTAATTTCATGAAAAACGATCCGCTTCGTTTTCGATTCATCCAGGTCCAGTGCTGCAACGAGGTGCCAGGCAATGGCTTCCCCTTCGCGGTCCTCATCAGAAGCCAGCCAGATGGTCTCCGCATCGGTGACTTTCTTTTTGAGATCGGCAATAATTTTTTTCTTTTCCGGTAAGACGATATATTGTGGAAGAAACCCATGATCGATATCCACACCGAGCCCTTTTTTCTCCAGGTCCCTCACATGCCCGAAGCAGGATTTAACGACGTAATCCTTTCCCAGGAACCCCTCAATGGTTTTTGCTTTTGCAGGAGACTCAACGATAACAAGATTTTTGGTCATTTCAACAAATTATTAAGACTTCGAAAACCGGTACAAAAGTAATACAATTCCGGTTTCAAATCACTTTTGGGAGTTTGACCCCTCCCCCGGCCCCTCCCCAGGAGGGAGGGGAGAAAATCGTGACGCGTGACGCGTGACGCGAAGAAAAATGGAAAAATGGCAAAATGGTAAAATGGCAAGAGAATATAATACCGCTCCGATGGAGAGGTTTATTGACGGTTGAACTTTCACGGGCACAAAATTTTGTGCCCTTACACCCATTGTCGCGACACGCGTAATGAATTGTTATTCGTAATTCGTAATTAATTTTTTATGATCTTCCCTACCTCCACTGTCTTGTCATTGGTCAGCCGCACAAAATAAACCCCACTGGGCAGGTTGCTGATATCAATTACTGTTTTGGGCTCAGTGATTTGACTTGTTAATACCTCCTGACCGTTCAGGTTCATTATGGACACTTGGCTGATGGCGGGTGTTGTTGATGTTTCAATAGTAATTTCATTTGTTGCCGGATTTGGTTTAATTATAAAATCAGCATTCCGGTGTTCTGTAATTCCCAAAAAAAATGAACCAATGATGATGTTATCGATATTCAGATGGTTGTCATTAATAAAATCGCCTATGGGTCTGAATCTAAAATAAAAGTTGTTTTGACAATAATCAGAAATATTGACTACGCGGGTAGTCCACGGAAACGATCCTCCATTGCCATCAAATGAATCCATTACAAGCCAAACATTACCAACGTAGAGGTCGACTGCAAACTGCACATTTGAATTACTGCTATCGCACAGATAAATATCATACCTGAGTTCGGTGTAATTATTTGTACCATTGATTTCTTTACTTGTCAAAGGCAACAAACAATTTACAGTTGCAGCTTCATGAAAATTTGCAGAGGGAGAAGGGTTCCCGAAAACAGTTGTTATTGACCATGACGCTATATGAGCTATTGTGTCACATGTCGGAAGAGTCCACTGATTAGTGGTGAAATTACCGCCTGACCAGTTTTCATAGAACAGGGTATCGGAGTACATTGGCTTTGTTTCATTATGTAACTGTGCCATTGTAAAAAAGGCAAAAAGCAAAAGATTGGTTAAACATAAAATAAATGTTTTCATATGGTTCCTGATTTTAAATTGATTTTGGATTTTATTGCTTAATGATTTTTCCTACTTCTACTGTTTTTTCATTGGTTAACGGGGTGTGACTACCAGGGCGACCGCAAGGGTCTACAGTTGTCACCCTCACAAAATAAAGCCCTGCCGGGAAATCAAGATCCAATTCAACAGAATTGCCGGTACCTGCTGAAAACTCAGCACCATAAACCTTCTCTCCCATCGCATTGAAGATTTCAATGCTTTTAATATTGGACTCTGCACATTGCACTTTGCACTTGTTTTTTGCCGGGTTGGGGTAAAGAGAAAAAATATTATCAGGAGTCAGGTTCCCGACCGATAAGTACTTGCACGCTGTATCAATTTCTGCCCGATTATTACAACCAATTGCGTTACTATCAATATGAGATGGACTATAAGACCTTGACAGGTAATCGCATATACTTTTAACATTGCAGATTGATAATGAACTGTTTGTATAAATATTCAGATAGGCAACGGGCCTGGCATTAATGTTGTCAATCCCTGATAAGCTGGTCAGAGAATTGTTGCCTATAATAGTAATATCGTCTCCGACGTATGTCAAAGAATGAAGCGCTGTTAATGTTGCCAAGGCGGGAAGGTGATAAAGGCCAAGAGAACTACCGATTGAAGTTAATGAATCCAGTCCCGTTAAATTTGTCAAAGCAGAATTTTCATCAAAATAAAGTTCGTCTCCAATGGATTTCAACACTTCCAGACCCGTTAAACTGGTAAGGACAGGGTCAAGTTGAAGTAAAAAGTATCCCCCGATTGAAGTCAACGAATCCACCCCTATTAAACTGGTCAGAGCAGAGTTGTTTCTGATATAAAGGTTATTGCCGATAGTTTTTAATGAACTCAATCCCGTTAAACTGGTTAGTTTAGATTGATCAATAACGATGAGGCTTCCGCTGATGGATTTCAAAGTACTCAAACCGTTCAAATTGGTAATCTGGCCTCCACCGTAAATATAAATACCTCCGTCAACATGTGTGCAATATGGATAGTTTGTGCGATAGTTATCAATGTCGGACTGAGTTAAAAAATAATAATTTCCATGAGGAAGGCAAGACATTGAAATTCCACAACCGGTCTCCACTTCAGGTGGGTTATTGCAGCCAGGTGCATTACCATAAATATTAACTGAACTCCTGGGATTTGACAAATAAGAACAAACGCTATGTACTTCGCAGGTTGATAAGGAACTATTGGAATAGATAAATAAATTGTCAATGGAGCCGGCTTTTATGCTGTCCAACCCTGATAAACTGGTCAACGATTTGTTACTTATAATAGAAAGATCACCATTGATTGAAGTTAAAGTATTCAGCCCTGCCAAACTGGTCAATACCGGATTCCCGAATACAAAAAGTTCTCCATGGATGGAAGTCACCCCATTTAATCCGTTCAGATTTGTAATATCATTTCCA
Organism: uncultured Bacteroidales bacterium; assembly: GCA_963800585.1. Taxonomy (GTDB): domain Bacteria; phylum Bacteroidota; class Bacteroidia; order Bacteroidales; family FEN-979; genus FEN-979. The sequence goes on along the minus strand of CAWDBP010000007.1, from coordinate 67,337 downwards.
GCGATTGTGACATCTCCGTCGATTTCAGTGCAGTTTGGATAATTTGTGTGAAAACTGTCGATATCGGTTTGCGTGTAAAACATGATTCCTTCCGGCAGGCATGATTGGGATGGACCGGTGAACCATATAGACAGTCCGAATAATAGAAGAACCAATTTTTTCATAATGTGTCCCAATTAAAAATTGGTCAACCGGGTGTGACGACGAGGGCTACCACACGGGCAACCGCGAGGGTTGCCCCTACATTTGTTACCCTCATAAAATAAACCCCTGGTGGAAAATCAAGATCTATTTCAACAGAATTGCCTGTACCTGATGAAAAGTCAGCCCCATAAACTTTCACTCCCATCTCATTGAAAATTTCAATGCTTTTAATATTGCAGTTTGCATATTGCACTTTGCACTTGTCTTTTGCCGGGTTGGGATACAATGAAAACTTTGATTCCTGCTGGTTATTTATCCCAACATAAACGGAATCATACTTCATCAAAGTTGCTTTCCCAATCCCATTATCCATAAAAGCTACATAAGGCTGACCAGATAGGCTAAAGGCGAGGCTTGTATAAGAAACATCTCCTACCGAGAAACCTGCATTTCCAACATACACCCAATTACTTCCATCAAATTTCATTACAGTGGCCTTTAATGAAGTATCCTGATATGCCACATAAGGCTGACCATTAGTCGGGTTGAAAGCAAGACTTGTGTAACTAACACCTCCTGCTGAGAAACCATTGTTTCCAACATTCTTCCATGCATAATCCATTGGAGAATATTTGTACCATGGTTGTTGGGCGAAGGCAAGAACAGGAAACAGGAACAATAAAATGTAGATGAGAATTTTCATTGGGCTTGTTATATTTACGATTGGACGATTTACGATTGACGAATGAATTTTTAGATTGACGATTTACGATTATTCTTTAATGATCTTCCCTATTTTGGATTTTTTGGTTTTTTCTTTTGAATTAGATAAGCGACACTTAGCAACACACCAATATCATATTTTTTTACAGATCCTTCCTGTTGATTTATATTCAAAATGCCAATACCGCCATTTTCTTCTACAGATAAAATCAAATAGCTAATCACTGGATAACTAATGCCTAAACCTTCCCTTAGCCCTACGTCAGTTGTTTTAAAATTCTTTAATATGCCTGATACACTATATGTTGTATCTCCATGTATTGGGTTGATATGATACTTAACCGTCCCAGTATAAGAAGCATTGACCGATAAACTTAAATAAGGCCCAATGTTAAAAAAGAATTTTAATCTTTTTCCAACAACTAATGCAGGGTAAATGTAGAATCGTAGCATCCTTAAATCATACTGATTATCTGACTTATATAACAAACCCATTGCATCTTTATTCCAATTGAAGGAATTCAGATTATAATCAATTGAGAGTCCAAGATTGAGGTATTTGATTTTTGGTATTAGTCCCTTTATATCTACCCCCATATAATAACCGGGATAACTTGTATAACTGTAGTCTAAGTTATTACAAGGGTGCCCGTCATTTCTAAAAGTTGGCCAGCTTATTCCTCCATGAATACCTATGAGGATTTGACCGCTTGAAAAGTTCGTTAGAAAATGGAAGAGAAAAAATAACAGGAAAAGCTTTTTCATATTATTTTTTATTTAAATCGTATGACTTGCAGGGACACATTTTTATTTCAATCGTCCAAACGATAATTACAATTCCCCGCAAAACTGCACCAATAATAAGAAATATTCAGCTGTTATGCAAGTTTTTGGGGGATAATATTAAGTCCCACACGATCTTTAAGGGCTCAAAATGTTGAGCCCCTACATCCTTTCACCATCTTGCACGGGCTCAAAATGTTGGGCCTCTACATCCGTTCCGCATCACGCGGCACGACATTTTCTCCTACCTTTGCTTTTGTGAAAGCCAAACAGTTTTTTATCGAGACCTATGGATGCCAGATGAATCTTTCTGACAGTGAGATTGTTGCATCGATACTCGAAGAGGATGGCTATATACCGACGAAGGAAATCAGGGATGCAGATGTAATATTTGTCAATACCTGTTCCATACGGGATCATGCGGAACAGAGGGTAAGAAAGAGATTGGAGTTCATGCAATCTCTGAAGAAGAAAAACCCGCGGCTGGTCATCGGAATGCTGGGATGCATGGCTGAAAGGTTGAAAAAACAGTTGCTTGAAGAAGAGCAGGTGCTGGATCTGATTGCCGGACCGGATTCCTACCGTGACCTTCCCCGGCTGATGGCCGAGGTAGAGTCGGGCAGGAAGGCCATCAATACTTTGCTTTCTATTGATGAGACCTATGCGGATATTTCCCCGGTTCGTTATGATTCAAACGGGATATCTGCGTTCATTTCGATCATGCGGGGCTGCGAGAATTACTGTGCTTACTGCGTTGTGCCTTATGTCAGGGGCCAGGAGCGAAGCCGGGATGTAAGCTCCATCCTGCAGGAAGCCGAAGCTCTTTTTTCCAAAGGGTTCAGGGAAGTGACCCTTCTTGGGCAGAATGTCAATTCCTACCATTGGACTTCGGAGGGGGTTAAAACCTCGTTTGCGGGACTCCTGGAGAAGGCGGCCCTGGTGAACCCCTTGCTGAGGATCCGTTTTGCCACCTCGCATCCCAAAGATCTTTCTGACGAGCTTCTCCAAATCATGGCGAAGTACGATAATATCTGCAAGGCCATTCACCTCCCGGTGCAGTCGGGCAGTACCCGTATCCTTGAAAAGATGAACCGCGGGTATACGCGTGATCAGTACCTTGAACGGATCGATGCGATCAGAAGTCATCTTCCGGGTTGCGCGATCTCGACGGATATCATTGCCGGGTTTTGCGATGAGACGGAAGAAGATCACAGGGAAACCTTATCTCTCATGGAGCAGGTGGGATTTGACTACGCCTTCATGTTCCGTTATTCGGAAAGGCCGGATACCCTGGCGGCAGAACGTTATCATGACAATGTTCCTACAGAAGTGAAAGACCGGAGACTGCGGGAGATCATCGATCTTCAGCAAAAGCTTTCATACCAGGGAAATAAAAAAGATGCCGGGAAGATTTTTGAAGTGCTGATCGAGGGGCATTCGAAACGGTCGGATTCTTTTAATTCAGGCCGGAACTCGCAAAATAAAGTCGTAATATTCCCCGTTACCGGGAATAAACCCGGAGAATATGTCCGGGTAAAAATTGACCGTTTCACTTCTGCGACACTGATCGGTGAAGCATTAGGATGAAATTGAACTTTTCTTTTAATGAAAAAAGTTTAACTTTGCTCAATAATTAACAGTAACCCAACCATTGCTTTATTGAAATTTTCAATTCCAGTCATAGAAACAACCCGCAGATGTGTTGGTTCTGTAATTAAAATATTACCTATGATGAAGCCTGCCCGTTTTTCATTCATTCACCTGCTTCTTGTAAGTATGATCCTTGCATTTTTAAGCTCATGCGTAACACAAAAACAGGTTAAATATCTCCAGCGACAGCAACAAAATGATACGACCCAGTCCTACCGGAATCAAAGAGTATCAGATTACAGGGTCCAGGCGCACGATAACCTGTACATCCGGATCTTCAACCTCGATGAAAAATCCTATCTATTCTTTAACAGGCAGACCTCTGTTACCAGCAATATGGTTTATGAATACTCTGACATCAATTTATACCTCGACAGCTATGTTGTGGACGATTCAGGGTATATTGATTTCCCCCTCATCGGGAAAATATTAGTGAAAGATCTCAAGGTTGAGCAGGTAAAGAACACGGTGCAGACCTTGATTAATGATTATCTCAAAGATGTTATTGTCACCGTGAAACTGGTAAGTTTTAACATTACGGTCCTGGGAGAGATCAAGATGCCGGGAACCCATAAAGTGTACCAGGATAAGATCAATATTTTCGAGGCAATTTCACTTGCCGGCGATCTGACTGAATTTGCAAACCGCAATAAGGTCGCTTTGGTACGACAAACGAAAGAAGGCTCCCGAGTGATTTACCTTAACCTGAACAGTATTGATATTTTGCGTTCGCAATATTATTACCTGAAGCCGAATGACATTCTTTATTTCGCCCCGCTTGGAGTTAAACGGTGGGGAACGGAAACCTTTCCGTGGGCTTTGATTTTCAGCGCAATTTCAACTACATTGTTGTTGCTTTATTATTTTAAATAAAAAGGGAATGGAAGAGAATTTACAGTCGGGCGATCATCAGCAATCCATAGATTATAAAGAGATCTTTTTCAAGTTATTCAGGTATTGGTACGTTTTTATCCTGATGCTGATCGTGGCATTGTTGATTGCCTTCTTTTTCAACAAATATTCACGCAAGGTATATGAAGTAACCACGACTGTCCTGGTAAAAGATCAATCCGAAAAAACGATCGATCCCCAGGATATGCTTGGGTTCGGTTTTGGGATAAAAAACAAGAATGTTCAGAACGAAATTGGTATCCTGTCCTCCCATAGTATGGTTTACAGGACCGTTTCCAAGATCGGCTTTGAAGTGTCCTATTCTTCCGAAGAGAATTTTATTACCTCCGATCTTTATACGAAATCTCCTTTTCTTGTAGAACTCGACCGCAATTATCAACAGCCCCTGAACCTGCGTTTTGATATAACGATTTTATCCAAAGACCAGTACAGGCTTGATGTGAAGGAAGAGAATGTGCATTTTTATGATTATTCACAAAGCAAGATCATCGACAGGGAGCCCGTAACCATCAATTATCATCAGACACATACGTTTGGCAAAGAAGTTGTTACTCCCTATTTCAAGTTTAAAATTGTTTTAAACTCCACCTTCGATCCCAGGAAAGACATCAACCGCTCGCTTTATTTCCAGTTAAAGGATTATGATGATCTGGTAAGTGAATTCAAGGGATTTAACATTGAACGCATCAACAAGGAATCTACCATTTTGCAGATCAAGCTCCAGGGAGGAAATGTTGACAAGCTTGCTGATTTCCTGAACGCGCTGACCAAGGAATATATTGAAAAAGAACTCGAGAAGAAGAATCTTGTGAGCATTCGTACGATTGATTTTATAGACGACGAGTTGAAAGGAATTACGGATTCTCTTTACCTTTCTGAAAAAGAATTAAAGGAATTCAAGACCAGGAACGGGATGTTGAGTCTGGACGAGGAATCCAAACAGGTTTTTGATCAACTGGACAAGTTGCAGGAAAAGAAAGCAGCTCTGCTGGTACAATCAAAATACCTGGAGAACCTGAGGGAATATGTTGAAAAAAACACGAACCTGGATGAGCTGATCATTCCTTCGTCCATGGGAGTTGAGGATAATATGCTGAATCAGCTTACGCTCGAGCTGACCAAATTATATTCCACAAAGAAAGAGACGACGCAATTCACGAAAGAAAAAAACCCGTCCATAAAATCCCTCGACATAGAGATCAACTCAACGAAGACAGCCATCTTCGAAACCATTAAGAATGCTATCAATACCAATAAAATTGCGACAAAGGACCTGGATGGAAGGATGAATACCATTTTATCGAGGGTCAACGAACTTCCCGAAACCCAACGGGTCCTTTTCGGCATTGAGCGCAAGTTCAAACTGACGGATGCGATCTATACCTATTTGCTGCAGAAGAGGTCGGAGGCCCAGATTACCAAGGCATCTAATCTTCCCGACAATGAAGTGCTGGACAAAGCAAATCCGGAAGAAAACACGCTTATGTATCCCAAAATCAGTTTGAATTACATGATTGCATTGCTTATTGGATTGATCATTCCTGTTATTTTTATTCTCGGGAAAGATTACCTGAACGACAAGATAATGCAGCGGGAAGATGTGGAGAAGATTACTACCATTCCGATCATCGGACATGTTATTCACTCGGACAAGGACAGCAAAGTAGTGGTGATGGATTTCCCGAAATCGTCGATTGCAGAATCATTCAGATCCATACGAACAAACCTGCAGTACCTGCTGAAGGGAAAAGAAAAACAAACCATTCTTATCACTTCGGATATGGTAAGCGCCGGAAAAACGTTTTGTTCCATTAACCTCGCCTCCATTTTCGCCAAGTACGGAAAAAAAACATTGCTGATGGGTTTCGACCTTCGCAAACCAAAAATCTACCAGGACTTTGGCCTTTCCAATACCGAAGGAATCACTTCTTATCTTATCAATAAAAGCACTATTGAGGGCATTATCCAAAAATCAGGAGTGGAGAACCTGGACATCATCATGTCCGGTCCGGTTCCTCCCAATCCTTCGGAGCTTATCGCATCGGATAAGACAGCGACTCTGTTTGCACTTCTTAAGGAGATGTATGATTTCATCATTATCGACACTCCGCCTATCGGTATTGTCACCGATGCCTTCCTTCTGATGAAGTATACAGATGCCAACCTGATGCTGGTCAGGCAAAATTTCACCCATAAAAAAGTCTTTACTTCAATCATCCGTGATCTGGAGAAGCGTAAATTGCCAAACCTTGCTATTCTTATCAATGATGTAAAACTTACGAGGTATTCCTATGGATATGGATATGGATACGGGTACGGTTATGGCTATGGATATGGGTATGGGTACGGGCATGGTTACGGGTACGGTTATTATGCCGAAGACCGGAAGATGGAGAAAAAATCTGTACTGAAAAGAATTTTTGGAAGATCGTAGTGTACCAGATACGTCATTTACAGGAGCTGGAATCTGAAGCTATTTTTGTTATCAGAGAAGTTGCCGCACAGTTTGAGCGGCCCTGTTTGTTATTTTCCGGAGGTAAAGATTCGATCGTATTGGTTTATCTTTCACAAAAAGCTTTCTGGCCAGCACGGATCCCTTTTCCACTTGTACACATAGATACCGGCCACAATTTTGAAGAAACGCTTCAGTTCAGGGATACACTCGTGGATAAATTCCATGCGCGGTTGATTGTAGGATCTGTCCAGGAATCGATCGACACGGGCAGGGTGGTTGAGGAACAGGGTTATAATGCCAGCAGGAATGTACTTCAAACGATAACCTTGCTGGATACGATCGAGAAGTATAAATTTGATGCAGCTATCGGAGGGGGCAGGCGTGATGAAGAAAAAGCCCGGGCAAAAGAACGGTTTTTTTCCCACAGGGATGAATTCGGCCAATGGGATCCAAAGAATCAACGACCCGAACTCTGGAATATTTTCAACGGGAAGAAGAGGATGGGAGAACATTTTCGTGTATTTCCCATCAGCAACTGGACTGAGATGGATATCTGGCAATACATCCATTCCGAAAACATCGATCTGCCCAGCATATATTACACGCACGAGCGCAAAGTCTTTAACCGTGACGGGGTATGGCTTGCCTGGGCGCCTTTCATGAAGCTGAAAGAAAAAGAAAAGGTAGAAACCCGGAGAGTGCGGTGCCGTACGGTTGGTGACATCACCTGCACGGGTTTGTCGCTTTCTGCCGCCAACTCACTTGAAGATATTATCCGCGAGATTGCGGCCACGCGCGTGACAGAAAGAGGCGGCAGGTATGATGATCAGCGTTCAGATGCTGCCATGGAAGATCGTAAAAAAGAAGGATACTTTTAATTGGATGCAGGTATGACAAATAAACAGGGCGATAGCAGGGAGTTCTCCAGTAAAGTGTATCTTGACATGGAACTGCTCCGTTTTACGACTGCCGGCAGTGTGGATGACGGGAAAAGCACACTGATCGGCCGCCTGCTTTACGACAGCAAATCTATTTTTGAAGATCAGCTGGATGCCGTTAAAAAAGCCAGCCTGAAAAAAGGAAGTCAGTACCTCAACCTGGCCTTGCTCACTGACGGGCTAAGGGCTGAAAGAGAACAAGGCATTACCATTGATGTTGCCTATCGCTATTTTGCAACCCCCAAGCGGAAATTCATCATTGCCGATACCCCGGGACATATTCAGTATACGCGAAATATGGTGACCGGAGCTTCAACAGCCAATGCAGCTATCATCCTTATCGATGCCAGGAATGGTGTAACCGAACAAACCCACCGTCACGCCTACATTGCATCCCTGCTCGAAATCCCGCATATTATTGTCTGTATAAACAAAATGGATCTGCAGGATTATAAAGCCGAAGTTTTTGAAAGGATAAGAACAGATTTTAAATCTTTTTCCGACCGGATATTCCCTGGAAAAGATGTTCGGTTTATCCCCATCAGTGCACTTCACGGCGATAATGTGGTGGGTCCCTCCGGGCATATGGACTGGTATTCCGGAGAGACTCTTCTGAACGCGCTGGAAAATATACCTGTTATAAATGACTATAACCTTAAGGATGGCCGTTTCCCTGTTCAATACATCATACGTCCCGAATCCAATGAATATCATGATTACCGTGGATATGCAGGACGCATCGCCGGAGGCGTTTTTCACAAAGGTGACCGTGTTCTTGTGCTACCTTCAAGGCTTTCATCAGTAATAACATCCATCAACACGTTCACCAAAAACCAGGAAGAAGCCTTTGCCCCTATGTCTGTCACACTTACACTCGCTGATGACATTGATATAAGCCGGGGAGATATGATCGTTGCGGAGAATAATATTCCAAAGGAAAGTTCCACAATCGAGATTATGCTTTGCTGGATGAATCTGCGCCCCTTGCAGGTAAACGGGAAATATGCAATTAAACATACCACCCGCGATGTACGTTGTGTTGTTAAGAAAGTAAAATATATCCTGAATATCAATACCCTTGAACAGCAGGAAAAAGAGACGACCGTGAAGCTGAACGATATCGCCTGTGTCGAGTTAAAAACCACGAAACCCTTATTTTATGATCCTTATTCCGTGAACAGGATCACCGGCAGTCTGATCCTGATCGATGAATCCACCAATGAAACAATGGGTGCCGGAATGATCCTTTAATCAGGAGTTTCCTACAATAAAAGGAGGGAAATTGAGTTTATCAGAATATTCAGATACCCATGTTTTTCTTAACATTCATTTCATGATACCGATGCGAAATCTTTTTATTCCACTGTTCCTTTTTCAGGTAACGATCACTGGCTTTACCCAGACAACCGGCATCGGTCAATGGAGAGAGCATCTTCCCTATTCCCAATGTATTGCTGTGAAAGAAATTGGAAGCAAAATCTATTGTGCTACACCTTATTCAATTTTTTATTACGATAAAGACGATAACAGTATTCAACGGATCAGTAAGATTAACGGCCTGTCTGATATCGGGATTTCCGCCATGAACTACAATTCGGCATACAACACACTGGTGATCGCTTATACCAATGCCAACATTGATCTTATCAAGAACAATACCATCATTAATATGTCGGACATCAAACGGTCATCCATCCTGGGAAATAAAACCATCAACGATATTTATTTTATTGGCCAGTATGCTTATCTTTCCTGTGGTTTCGGAATCGTGGTTCTGGATGTTGTTAAAGAAGAGATCCATGAGACTTATTATATCGGGGCCAATGGAAGCCAGGTTAACGTATACGGGCTGACAAAAAATGATCAGGATACTCTCTTTGCTGCAACAGAACATGGTGTTTATACAGCCTATGCCAATGATCCCAATCTTGCAAATTATCAATCCTGGAAAAAAGATACGAGGTTGAGCACCTCAGCAAAGTACGATCATATAATCACTTTTAACGGGCAAGTTGTTGCAAGTCAATTTCAAACATCAACAAACGGAGATAGTCTCTTTCGTAATGCTAATGGACAATGGACAAAATGGGTTCTGAACGTTTCTAATCAGGTCGAACATTTTGAGTCAACTCACGGGAAATTGGTTATTTCCTATAATTATTTCGTGAAGTACTATAATGCGGATTTTAATTACGATAATGGGGTTTATTCCTATAACACAACCGGACCATACCCGACAGATGCAATTTTTGACAATAGTGGATTTATCTGGATATCAGATAACAATTCAGGTCTGGCCTCGGTGGATACCGCGAGCGGAAAATATTCTCCGATAACTATTAGTGGCCCTCTTTCTTCCCTGGTGTTTGCAATTACTGCTTATGGCAATGATGTTTATGTTGTTCCGGGTGGGAGGGACCTCTCATATTATCCAAATTATTCACCTGCTGCGATGTATCACTTCGATGGCACTTCCTGGAACAACATTACTGCTAATACAGATGCTGGTTTGGCTAATGCCAGAGATCTTTGTACCATATCGGTTGATCCCAGTGATTCAAAAAGAGTCTATTCCGGCGGATACCCTGGTGGGCTGGTTGAATTTTATAACGAAAAAGTAGTAAACCGTTTTGGCTATTGGAACAGCTCACTCAAAAATCATGTTTCTTCAGATACCGGTGATGTCAGGGTTAATGGTACTGCTTTTGACAGTAACGGTAACCTTTGGGTAGCAGTTTCGGGCAATAACACCTGCATTTCACAATATTGCAGAACCTGCACGGCCTCAAAGCAATGGACCGGATATAATGTGCCTATCGTTCAACAGGATGACCTTGGCCAGATGATTATTGACAATAGTAACCAGAAATGGGTGGTAACGAGAATTGCCGGTTCGGTAACCAGCCCGTTACTGGTTTTTAAAGAAGATGCCAACAATCCTGCAAACAGCAAATCCATCCTGCTGAGTCAGCAGGTGGGCAATGGTAATATTCCGGGACAATATGTTTATGCAATTACTGTAGATAAAAACGGAGAAGTATGGGTTGGAACAGAAAAGGGGATTGGCGTCTTTTTTAACCCTGAAAATATTTTTACCGGTCAGGATTACGACGCCCAGCAGATCCTTGTCCAGCAGGGACTTTATGTTCAGTACCTGATGGAAAATGAAAAAGTGACGGCGATAGCTGTTGACGGCGCCAACCGGAAATGGATTGGCTCAGAAGGCGGAGGGTTGTATCTTTTTTCCGCAGACGGAACAAAGCAAATTGAGCATTTTACTACTGATAATAGTCCGCTTTTTTCCAATAATATCCTTGCGTTGACAATCGATCCGGAAACCGGGGAGGTGTTTATCGGCACCGACCAGGGTCTGATATCATTTAAAGGAACTGCAACCGAAGGCGGTGAAAATTTCTCTACCGTTTATGCCTATCCCAACCCTGTAAAAGAAGATTATGATGGGTTAATCGGGATCAAGGGTCTTGTGAGTAATGCACAGGTACGTATTACCGATATTTCAGGAAATCTTATCTTTTCCACCCAGGCCAATGGGGGTCTTGCAATCTGGAATGGCAAGAATTTCAATGGAAGAAAGGCTAAGAGCGGAGTTTACCTGGTTTATGCCGGCAATGATAACGGTTCCCAGAAGATCGTAACCAAAATCCTTATTATTCACTAATGCTTCACCAGACCAGGGGAATCGCTTTACATGCCACCAAATTCTCGGAAACCAGCTATGTTGTAAAGATTTATACCGAGTTATTCGGGCTTCAATCTTATCTTGTAAGAGGAGCCAGGAAACAGAATGCAAAGCTCAAATCAGGACTTTTCCAACCCCTGACACTTCTCGACCTTGTGGTTTATCACAAGGAAAAAGCCTCACTGCAGACCTTGAAAGAGGCGGATTATTCACATCCGTATCAGGATATTCCTTTCGATATACGAAAAAGTTCAATCGCCCTCTTCATCAATGAACTTGTTTATAAAACCATTCATGAAGAAGATCCCCATCCCGAACTCTTTTCATTTCTTTATCAAACTTGTCTTCACCTTGATGATGCCGTTGATAATTTTACGCTGTTTCACCTGGTTTTTTCCCTGCAGTTAACACGTTACCTTGGCTGCATGCCACAATTAAATTATTCAAAAGAAGCCTTGCTCCTGAACTTGCGGGAAGGGGTGTTCCAGGCAACTGCTCCGGAACATCACGAATTCCTTGATCCCTCCCTGAGTAAAATTTTCTTTCAACTGTTGAAAACCCCTGAAGGAGCTGGTGCTTCCATCCATGTTCCTGCAAAAACCCGGGATACATTGCTGGAGATGATTCTCCTGTACTACCGTTTACATGTTCCGGGGTTCAGGGAAATTCAATCTCACCATGTACTGCATACAGTGCTGGGATAAGGCCTTACATTCAAGTTTTCTTTATCTTTGCCCAAAATCTGAAATTATGTCACAGGTATTGAGCGAGCAGGAAATGATCCGTCGCAACTCATTAAATGAACTTTTACGGTTAGGAATTAATCCTTACCCACCGGATACATTTGAGGTTACGGCACATGCTGAAGAAATTAAGGAAAAATTCACAGAAGGCTCATCGCTATTTCAGGATGTCAGCATATCCGGAAGAATTATGAGCAGAAGGATCATGGGAGCGGCTTCTTTTGTTGAGATCCAGGATTCCACAGGCCGGATCCAGTTGTATGTAAAACGGGATGATCTGTGTACAGGTGAAGATAAAACCCTTTACAATACGGTTTTTAAAAAATTACTCGATATCGGGGATATCATTGGAGTGACAGGCTTTGTATTCATTACACATATGGGTGAAATTACACTGCATGTAAAATTTCTTACCCTTCTGTGCAAATCATTACGACCGCTTCCTATTGTGAAAGAAAAGGAAGATACTGTTTTCGATGCTTTCACCGATCCCGAGCAGCGCTACCGGCAGCGGTATGTCGACCTGATCGTAAATCCCCAGATACGGGAGACCTTTCAGAAAAGGGCAATTCTTGTTAATTCCATTCGTTCATTCCTGAATCTCCGCAATTATCTTGAAGTGGAGACTCCAATTCTGCAGCCTTTATATGGTGGTGCTGCAGCACGGCCCTTTACCACTTATCACAATACCCTTGACACGACACTTTACCTGCGTATTGCGAATGAGCTGTATCTAAAAAGGTTGATCGTAGGTGGTTTTGATGGCGTGTATGAATTTTCCAAAGATTTCCGTAATGAAGGTATGGACCGGTATCACAACCCGGAGTTCACCCAGATGGAATTATATGTTGCCTATAAAGATTACGAATGGATGATGAACCTGGTTGAAGAAATGGTGGAAAAGATTGCAATCGATTTACATGGTACAACCCAGGTTCCGGTGGGTGAAAATATAATCGATTTCAAACGGTCCTGGAAGCGCTTTACCATGTATGAGGTAATTCAGCATTACACCGGTATAGATATTTCAGGAAAAACCGAACAGGAATTGGTTGCCCTGGCAAAGAGTTTAGAGGTACCTGTTGATCCAACCATGGGTAAAGGAAAGATCATCGATCAGATCTTTGGTGAGAAATGTGAGCCTAACCTGATCCAACCAACTTTCATCACTGATTATCCTGTTGAAATGTCGCCACTTGCAAAGAAACACCGGACCAAAGAAGGATTGGTAGAACGATTCGAAGCTATCTGCAACAGTAAAGAGATCTGCAATGCATTCTCAGAGCTCAACGATCCCATCGACCAGCGCGAAAGGTTCGAATCGCAACTTGAGCTGGGTAAACGCGGAGATATGGAATCGATGCTGCTCGACGAAGATTTTTTGCGTTCGCTGGAATTCGGAATGCCGCCAACTGCAGGAATAGGCATCGGGATTGACCGTCTTACCATGATCATGACCAATTCCCAATCCATCCAGGATGTATTGTTCTTCCCGCAAATGAGACCTGAAAAAAGATTCCCCTGAAATGGCAAGTAAAGTCAGCGTAGCCCGCTTATCAGTTCTCTCGAACTCATTGCTGATAGTGATCAAAATCACAGTGGGTATTTTGAGCGGTTCTGTCAGTATTCTTTCAGAATCCATTCATTCTTTTATGGATCTTCTGGCATCTGTAATTTCATTTTTTTCAGTGAAAATCTCCGATACGCCTGCCGATGAGCGTCATCCGTATGGTCATGGAAAATATGAGAATATTTCCGGCGTTACTGAAGCCATACTCATCTTCATTGCATCGGGATGGATAATATTTGAAGCTGTCAGAAGAATATTTCATCCACATATAATTGATAAAGTCGGTCTTGGTATCGCTGTGATGGCGATTTCGGCAATGGTGAATTTTTTTGTTTCGCGAATGTTATACAAAGAAGCAAAATTAACAGACTCCATTGCCCTGGAGGCCGATGCACTCCACCTGAAGGTAGATGTATATACTTCATTGGGAGTTGCTCTGGGGTTATTCCTGATGTTGATCCTGGGTTATTTTATAAAAAGCCCGCTGATCCATTATATTGATCCAATCATTGCGATATTGGTTGCCCTGCTTATTCTACGGGAATCCTTCATTTTGTTCAGGAAAGCATATGCTCCCCTGCTGGATGAATCACTCTCGGAACAAGAAGTTAATCAAATTATTGACCTCATTACCAAGTACTGTTCAGAAACAATTAACTACCATGGGCTCCGTACCCGTAAAGCCGGGAATTACCGGTATGTTGATTTTCACCTGAACGTTCCGTCCGCCATGAGCGTCAAAGAAGCCCATGATCTCTGTGATACCATTGAAGAAGCAATAAAACAGATCCTGGATCACACGGAAGTGACAATCCATGTTGAAGGGATTTGACCCCAGACCAAGTGTCAAGTGCCATGTGCCAAGTGCCAAGTGCAAAAAACCATAAAGAATGCATTAAAGAAAGATATTGCAATCATTAACAATTGATTGTTAATCACTTTTCCCCTTTTTTTCTGCTCGTACCGGTTAATCTCGTAAATTTGCAAATAGCTGTTTTATAAACGATTTATATTGCTGATATGGTTGAAAGGAAAATCCTTATCCTGTTTTTTTTATTTCTCTCGCCTTTTCTCCGGGCACAAGACACCAATCAATCTGATACCACCAACACAAAAAAATCTTTTGTAGAAGATGACCCTGTTGCTTCCATGCTCGACAGTCTTGCGCGGCTGAAGATATTTGAGAATTCCAAATATCTGAAAACAAATACTGACGAAAACTCTGTCAACAGCAATAGCAGCGAGATCCCATATTTTTCAGATTCAATATACCGGGAAAGAATTACAGGGATGAGTCTTCAATCACCCTTTGAATACGTTTATAATACCGACGTCAGAAGATTCATCGACCTCTATGCCTATAAAAAAAGAGGATTGACCGCACGGATTCTTGGATTATCACAAATTTATTTCCCTTTATTTGAAGAACAACTCGATAAATACAATATGCCGCTTGAGCTTAAGTATCTTGCAGTCATTGAATCGGCCCTTAACCCCATAGCAAATTCACGTGCGGGAGCAAAAGGATTGTGGCAGTTTATGTACGGAACGGGAAAGGTTTATGGATTAAAAATTTCTTCTTATACCGATGATCGCTTTGATCCTGTCAAATCAACCGTAGCCGCTTGCCAACACCTCAATGATCTATATGATATATATGGAAACTGGTCGTTGGCATTAGCTGCTTATAATTCGGGCGCCGGAAATGTCAATAAAGCTATCCGCAGAGCCGGAGGAGCAAAGAACTTCTGGGTTATCCAAAGGTACCTTCCAAGAGAGACACGTTCATATATACCCGCTTTTATCGCGGCCAGCTATGTTATGACTTTTGCTGCAGAACACAAGATCTATCCTATTGATCCGGGAATACTTTTTTATGAAATCGATACGGTGACAGTTAAAAATCCACTGACCTTCGAGCAAATTTCCGAGATGTTAAAAATCCCTTATGAAGAAGTTCAGTTTTTAAATCCGGCATTCAAACAAGGTGTTATCCCGGCAACACCTGAAACACCTTATAAATTAAGACTCCGGAAAAATCATATTGGCGATTTTATTAACAATGAAACAGCACTCTATGCTTATAAAACCAAAACAGGGATACAAAAGGATTCGTTAATGATGCTGGCGTTGAGAAATAACCGGGAGACTACTGAATACCGCGTAAAGAATGGCGAGACCATGGCAGGAATTGCTAAGAAATTCCATATGACAATCAGTGAGTTGAAGTCACTGAACAATTTGAAAAAAAACTATGTAAGACCGAAGCAAAATCTTCTTGTTTACAATGGATCCGGGAAATCGAAATTCCCTGAAAGTATTGCCACTCAGAATTCTTCTGTACCGATTACTAATACAACCCCCGAAAAAGTCAATAGTTCCCGTTCGAGTGTTTCAAGTTCAATTGTTTATACTGTAAAGCAGGGTGAATGTATGGCCCTTATAGCCCAGAAACACGGCTGCACTGTTCAAAACATTATGACCTGGAATAACCTCAAAAGCCAAAATCTACTTGTCGGGCAAAAACTAAAAATCTTTTCATCCTCAGGTGAAACAGCATCTTCGCAAGAACATAATGCAAAAACGAGTAACCATTCTGACACTTCAAATGTAAAGATTGCTCCCACGCTTAAATCCAAATATATTTGGTACACCATTCAGCAAGGAGATAATCTTTGGGATATTGCTGAAAAATATGATGCAACCGTATCCTCGATCAAATCCCTGAACAACATCACCAATACCCAACGTGTTCAGGCCGGGCAGAAGATAAAAATTGAACCGGGAAAGTAAATTCATCCTTGTTTCTTTTGTTCAGTTTAAAAATATTTTCATAAAATTTATTCATTTCATTAAAATTTATATTACTTTTGACCACCTGGTTTAACCAGATAGTTAAACTAAATGGCTAATAAAACACAAAATACTGAAGAAAAAATCTTAGAGGCTGCGAAGACAGTCTTTCACCGAAAGGGGTTTGAAGGCGCACGCATGCAGGAGATTGCGGATGAAGCCGGGATCAATAAAGCCCTGCTGCATTATTATTTCCGGACGAAGGAAAACTTATTTGATGCCGTGTTTAAAGCAGCTTTCGGGGAAATCTTTGCGAAACTATTCATGACTGTTGATGCCGATGTCCCTCTTGATAAAAAATTGAAGAATCTGATCAGCGAATACATAGGGTTTCTCCAGAAAAATTCATATATCCCCGGTTTCATTCTCGCTGAAATGAACCAAAACCCTGAAAAGATCATCGATGTGTTTAAATCAGCCCCGGTATCGCCTTCCATGCTATTCGAGAGGATGAAAGATTTCATTAATGACGGGGAGTTAGAAAAAACAGACGTCAGGGAACTTTTTATTAATATTCTTGCATTGTGCATCTTCCCTGTAGTTGCCAGGCCAATGTTACAGAATATTTTTGATTTTTCGGATGAACAATATGATCAGTTTATTGAAAAAAGGAAGAAAACACTTCCACATTTAATTATGAATACAATCAGAAAAAAATGAAAAGAATCGTATTCCTGCTGCTATCTTTGGTCATACAGTTTATTGTTTACGGGCAATCTGATACTGTGACCCTTTATGATTGTTTCCAGCAGGCAGAAAAAACATATCCACTGGCACGGCAATCGGGTATGTTGGAGAAATCCAATGAACTGAAGATCAGAAACCTTAATAAGAATTATTTACCACAAATGAACCTTAACGGCAGTGCATCACTTCAATCGGACGTAACTGAGCTGACGCTAAATCTGCCTGCCCAGTTTTCCTTCATCAAATTCCCGGTGATAAGTAAGGATATGTACAAAGTTACCGTGGATATTAACCAGTCGATCTATGATGGCAATGTTACCGGGTACCAGAAAAAACTCGAGGCATTCAATCTACAGTCAGACCAAAAAAGTTTGCAGGTAGAGTTATACCAGCTGAAAGACAGGATAAATCAGGCTTACTTCAGTATTTTTATGCTGCAGGAGAATGAAGCAATATTGATCAGTAATAAAAATGAGATCCAATCGAAACTAAAGGAAGTTCAGTCTGCCGTGGCTAACGGCGCCATGCTCGCTTCTAACGCCGATATTCTGCAGGCAGAGATCATGAATGTAGACCAGGAGCTAATCGAGATACGCAACGATAGGGCCGACGATTTTCATGTACTCTCCGAATTGACATCTTCAACCATTCCCGAAAATTCAAAGTTGGTACTCCCGGCAGTTCAGATAAGTTCGTTAAAATTTGAAGACAATCGGCCAGAATTGCAATTATACAACATCCAGCAACTCAAAACAGTCGTGATGAAGAATATGGTGAACACCCGGTGGAATCCAAAATTTTATGCTTTCGGTCAGGCCGGTTATGGAAGGCCAGGGTTAAACATGCTCTCCAACGATTTTACTCCCTGGTGGTTATTTGGTGCCAAAATGACCTGGAATATCTGGAACTGGAACCAGAGTAGAAATGAGAAGAAAATTTATAATATCCAGAACGACATCATAGGGACACAAAAAGCAACCTTTGAGAAAAACCTGAAGATAGCAGCAGAGAGCAATACAGCTGAAATGGAAAAAATGGAAGAACTGCTTCAAAAGGACCAGGAGATCATTGCCCTGAGGACAAAAATAGCCCAATCTGCATCTTCACAGCTTGACAATGGGGTAATCACGTCAAGCGATTACATCGCACGCCTCAACGAAGTAACACAGGCAAAGATGACCCTTGAATTACACCGGATTCAACTGGTGAAAGCTAAGATAGCTTACCTGTTTACTTTGGGTAAATTATAATCTTATAAAGAAAAACCATAGAACAAAATCAATAGGCCAATGAAAAAAGCACTTTTAATAGCATTTCCTGTTTATCTCCTGGTATCTTCATGCAACAGGGATAAAAATAATCCCGATGCCTACGGAACATTTGAAGCCACGGAAGTCACTGTTTCCTCACAGGCAAATGGAAAGATCTTATTCCTGAAAGTGGAGGAAGGTCAGTTAATCGATTCGAATACCCTGGTGGGTATTGTTGATACGCTGGATATGTCAATCAGAAAGAGCCAGGCTCGTGAACAACAGCTTGCCACTTCCACGAGAAGAGATGATCTTGCAGCACAGATTGCAGTGCAGGAACAGAACAAAACCAACATCCTGGTGGAGAAGGCACGGATTGAACGACTGTTGAAAGATGGCGCTGCCACAACGAAACAGAAGGATGATATCGATGCCAGCCTAAACCTCGCAGATAAACAGATCGCCTCGATAAAATCACAGTATGCCAGCCTGGATGCACAAGTATCGACCTTTAACAAACAAGTTGACCAGATCAACAATTCGATAGCAGACGCACATATTGTCAACCCGATAAAGGGCACTGTCCTGACAAAATATGCTGAGCCGGATGAAGTGACTACCTTTGGGAAACCGCTTTACAAGATCGCTGATCTTACCAGCCTTGACCTTCGTGTTTATGTGAGTGGAGCTCAATTACCATATATCAAGATAGGACAGAAAGTGGAAGTGCGTTATGATAAGGACGAGAATACCAACAATTCCATAGAAGGAGTCGTAACCTGGATTTCAGAAACAGCTGAGTTTACTCCCAAAACAATACAAACCAAAGAAGAAAGAGTGAACCTGGTTTATGCTGCTAAGGTAAGGGTAAAAAATGACGGAACGCTTAAGATAGGGATGCCTGGTGAAATCCGGTTCATGCCCTCAAAATGACATTGTATTAACCAAAAATCATACGTTATGAAAAGGTCCGGAACACTAACATTTGCATTGTTTGTTTTATTCGCACTCCTGGGGGGTAAAACATTTGCTCAGAAACATAAGGCCAGCGATATAGCGGGCATCTGGTACAATGAGGAAAAATCCAGTAAACTCCAGATTTACGAGGAGGGTAATAAATTCTTTGCCAAGATCGTATGGTTAAAAGAGCCCATCGATCCTGCCACAGGAAAGCCAAAAACCGATCATCTTAACCCTGATCCGAAACTTCAGAATACTCCCAGGTTAGGACTGGTTGTCTTAAAGAATTTTATTTTTGATGGAGCAGATGAATGGAAAGACGGTACGATCTATGATCCGAATAATGGAAAAACATACACCTGTCATATCCATTTCAGCGACTCGCCAAATGTGCTGAAGATACGCGGATATATTGGCATTTCCCTGCTGGGAAGAACAACCTACTGGACGAAAACTATTCTTCTGCCATAGATCTTTCATGGAAAACCCATCAATATCGGTCAGGAATATAAGCAAGAGCTATGGTACTGTAAAAGGTCTTGAGGACATTTCTTTTGAAGTGCCTAAAGGAGAGTTGTTTGGCTTTATAGGACCGGATGGGGCAGGAAAGACAACCCTTTTCAGGATACTCGCTACCCTTGTATTACCCGATGGGGGCGTTGCATCTGTTGAAGGACTTGACGTAGTGAAAGATTTTAAAAAGATCCGCAGGATCCTTGGATATATGCCTGGTCGTTTTTCACTTTATATGGACCTTAGTGTTGAAGAGAACCTGTCATTTTATGCAACTATTTTCGGGACGACGATCAAACAGAATTACGACCTGATCAAAGATATCTATCGCCAGATTGAACCCTTTAAGAAAAGAAGAGCAGGGAATCTTTCAGGGGGAATGAAACAGAAGCTTGCTCTATGCTGCGCGCTGATCCATAAACCGGCTGTAATTTTACTTGATGAACCCACCACTGGGGTAGATGCCGTTTCACGCGTAGAATTCTGGGAGATGCTGCGCAGGTTGAAAGAAAGCAACATCACCATCATGGTGTCGACACCATATATGGATGAAGCAAGCCTGTGCGATCGTGTGGCCCTCATACAGGATGGGAAAATAATGAAGATAAGCAAACCTGAAGAAATAATAACGGACTACCGCTTTCAACTTTGGGCAGTGCGCTCTGGAAAGTCCTTTGAATTATTGAAAGATCTTTACAAGTATCAGGGTATACACAGCGTACAGGCTTTTGGCCAGTCAGTCCATATTGCATTTGAGAAGTCAACCCAATCCATGGAAGATCTTCGCAAATACTTAATCGAAACCGGTCATGAGAATATCGAAATAGAAGAAATCAAGCCAAACATCGAAGACTGCTTTATGGAATTAATGACTCAATAAACCGATTCCGCAAAAGAAAAGACCCAATGTCTCCTGAATTTGAAGGAGTCATATGTTGATAAAAATATCCCGGTAGAATATCTTCATGGATAATATGGTAGAGAATATAATAACGGTTAAAAATCTCGTCAAGAAATTCGGACATTTCGTTGCCAACGATCGTTTGAGTTTTGAGGTCAGGAAAGGCGAAATTTTTGGGTTTCTGGGTGCCAATGGTGCAGGAAAAACAACTGCAATCCGCATACTTTGCGGCTTGTCGTATCCCACATCGGGGGAGGTGAAGGTTGGAGGCTTTGATATCTATAACCAGCGTAACGATATCAAAAGGAATATCGGTTATATGAGTCAGAAATTTTCGCTCTATGATGACCTCACGGTATACGAGAACATCCGCTTCTATGGTGGAATATATGGACTAAGCAGAAAGGAGATCTCCACAAAATCTGCGATGTTGATGAAAACGCTGGGACTTGAAGATGCAAAGAATAAATTGATTAAAGATGTACCCTTAGGATGGAAACAAAAGCTGGCATTCTCGGTGGCTATCATCCATGACCCTAAGATAGTATTTCTGGATGAACCCACAGGAGGCGTCGACCCGATTACCCGCAGGCAGTTCTGGAACCTTATATTCGAGGCGGCAAAGGACGGTATCACGGTTTTTGTTACAACCCATTATATGGATGAGGCAGAATATTGTGACAGGGTTACGATAATGGTCGATGGGAAAATTGCGGCACTGGATACACCATCCGCCTTAAAGAAAACTTACGGTGCATCAAATATGAACGATGTCTTCCTGAAACTTGCAAGAGTAAAAACCGTAGCCTGAAACCAAATGAAAATGATTCAATTTCTTGAAAAAATAAAACCGGGTGTTCAGAAAAGGACTTTGTTACTCATCGCCGGATGTGCCTGGAGTATTGCCGGGGGGATTCTCATTTTTCGTTCTTTACTATGGCTCATCGGGGCAAATCAGCACCTGTCAATGGAAATCGGGATCGGGATTGTACTTGGCATTTTATTCTACATTCTTCTTTTTGCGAGGATTTCCAAAAAACACATCACAAGAATTACCCTTATCAGGATCGACAATCCTTGTTTTTTCTCTTTCTTCAACTTCCGGAGTTACTTGTTGATGACGATCATGATCAGCGGAGGGATCACCCTGAGGTTATCAGGATTGGTGAACCCCCGGATCATCTATACTTTTTTTCTATGCATGGGAATACCGTTATTGGTATCGGCCTGGAGATTTTTTTATAGCTATGCAAAAAACAGGAAAAGCCTATGAAGCGATTCATTGGATTTGTTACTAAAGAGTTTTACCACATCTTCAGAGATTACCGCACCCTGCTGATCCTCTTTGGAATGCCTGCTGTGCAGTTGCTGCTTTTTGGATATGTCATCACAAACGAGATCAAAAATGCAAGTATCGCTATTTACGATTCGTCGAAAGATGAAGTTTCACGGAAGATCTCAGAGAAAATCCTCTCATCCGGATATTTTATCCTGGAAAAAAATCTTACAAACTATGCTGAAATAGGTCCGACCTTCAGGGATGGGAAAACCAAACTGGTCATGGTTTTTGGAAGTAATTTTGCTGAAAAACTTGAGAAGGAAGGTAAAGCAGATATCCAGATCCTGGGCGATGCCTCCGATCCGAATACTGCAAACATTCTTGTGAACTATGCAACAGGCATTATAAATAATTATCTCATATCCATCAATGCTGACCAGATACCTATGCGTATAATTCCAGAAGTGAGGATGCAGTATAATCCGGGGCTTAAAGGGGTTTTTATGTTTGTTCCCGGTATCATGGCCTTACTGTTGATGCTGATCTCTGCACTGATGACTTCTCTATCGATCACCCGGGAAAAAGAGTTAGGCACCATGGAGCTGCTTTTGGTTTCACCACTTCGTCCTATCCAGATTATTATTGGCAAGGTAATCCCTTATGTGGTGCTGGCATTTATTGACGCTTGTATCATCCTGGGAATGGGAAAATTCGTTTTCGGGGTACCTATCGAAGGGAGTATTGTCCTGCTTCTGGCAGAAAGCTTTCTTTACATAACCATGGCACTATCCCTGGGTATTCTCATTTCAAGCATAACCAATAGCCAGCAGGTTGCCATGACACTTTCGCTCGTGGCGCTAATGTTGCCGACTATTCTGTTATCGGGATTTATCTTCCCGGTTGAAAATATGCCAATTATCCTGCAGGTACTCTGTCACATTATGCCCCCAAAGTATTTCATAACAATTATAAAAGACATCATGCTGAAAGGCAATGGGTTTATTTATATATGGAAAGAGACACTCATTCTGTTTGTATTTACTGTGACATTTATAATGATGAGCATTAAAAAATTCAAAATCCGTTTAGCTTAAAAGCCGCATGAATACAATCCTTTTCATTATCCAGAAAGAATTTATCCAGGTATTCCGGAACAGGATGATGCTGCCTATTATTTTCGTAGTGCCGTTGGTTCAGTTGATCATACTCGTACATGCTGCCACTTTTGAGATGAAAAATATCAAGGTTTCGGTCATCGATCTCGATATGTCTTCTTCCTCCCGGAAAATGATCAGTAAGTTTGAAGGAAGCCCGTTTTTCATAATAAAACACACCTCATTCTCTTACAAGGAAGCCCAGCAAGAGATGAGGAAAGGGAATGTCGATATGATCTTGCAGATCCCTTATGGATTTGAACGCCGGCTGGTAAAGGAAAACGCAGCCAAGGTACAGATTGTGATCAATGCTATCAATGGTGCAAGTGCCGGACTTATTGATGCTTATTCCACGATGATCATCCTTGATTTTAACCGTGAGGTCCTCGTCGACTTTTTAAGTCCGGCCATGTTTTCCGCAACACACAATATCAATGTCACTTCCAGCTACTGGTACAATCCAAAACTGAATTACAAGACTTATATGGTTCCGGGTATACTTTGTTTACTGGTCACGATTATTGCTTTTCTTTTATCGGGGATGAATATCGTTCGGGAAAAAGAGATCGGCACTATTGAACAAATCAATGTAACTCCCATCCGGAAGGTGCAGTTCATCGCCGGTAAGCTGCTTCCATTCTGGATTATTGCCCTTTTCGAACTCGCATTCGGACTGATCCTCGGGAAAGTCCTTTTCAGCATTCCCATTATCGGTAGCCTCTGGTTGATATTTCTTTCGGTTGCTGTTTATATATTTGTAATTTTGGGATTCGGGTTGCTGATTTCCACTATGACGAATACCCAGCAGCAATCCATGTTGGTTTCTTTTTTCTTTATGATGATCTTCATCCTGATGAGTGGTCTTTTTACATCAATTGAAAGTATGCCGGAATGGGCACAAAAACTTGACCGGTTCAATCCAATTGCATATATTATAAAGATCATGCGTATGGTGATGCTGAAAGGATCTGATTTTCATGATATAAGGGATACATTCTATTCCCTGGTAGTTTATGCCCTGGCTATTATTAGTTTCGCCGTATGGCGCTACCGTAAAGTTACCTGAGAGAAATGCAACGCTGGAAAAATATCCATATCCGTAAGCGCCACAAGTGGTTTCTTATACCTCTGATGGCAATGGTGATAGGGCTTGCTATTATACGGCAATTCTATACTTTGAAGGATGATGATCCGGCAAAGGATGCTTTCCTGAAAATCCGGGAGAGAGGATACATGGTAGCGCTGACTGATAAGAATTCGCTGGATTATTTCATTTATCATGGAGAACCAATGGGGTTCCAGCTGGGACTTCTCCGTTCTTTTGCCGATTATTTAAAAGTACCGTTGAAGATCATCGCCACAAACGATATATCCAGCCTCTATTATTATCTCGATCTGAATGTTGGGGATGTAATAGCCTGCGACTTACCGGTAACCGGAGAAGGAAAGAGGATGGTTGAATTCTCACAAGCTTTGTTTGAAACAAGGCTGGTTTTGGTACAACGCAAACCTGCAGTCAGTAAAAAAACCGGGATCAGTAAATTGATCAAATCGCCCTCTGATTTTTTCAACGACACTCTTTATATCCGGAAAAATCTTTTTAAAAAACCACTGCTGGCGCGTTTCCTTCGAAAAACCGGGCAAAACTTAACGCTGATCGAGGAAACCCAAAAAAGTCCGGAACAACTTATTGGTATGGTTTCAGAGGGAAAGATCAAATACACTATCTGCGATGAAAATGTTGCTATGATGGTTAAACGGGCTTATCCCAATATCGACGCAGAGTATTGCATTACCGGGTTTTACAATTATGGCTGGGTTGTAACTCATTCTTCCAACACTCTCCTTATGAAGATCAATGAGTGGATCACTGAAATCAAAAAGACCAGGGAATTGAAACAAACTTACCTGACCTATTTCAACAATCCTCTTGTCCCTAATTATTTTCGTAATGGCTTCTTTTCTGTGAAAGATAATAAGCTGTCTCCGTTTGATGATGTGATCAAAAAGCTAAGTAAAAACATTTCATGGGACTGGCGGTTGCTAGCTTCTCTGATTTATGAAGAATCGAATTTTCACTTAGGCGCTGTCTCTTCAAGAAATGCCACAGGGTTAATGCAGCTGATGCCCGCAACAGCCAACAAATTCGGGATGGACAGCATTTCATCGCCTGCTCAACAATTATCGGCGGGCGTTAAATTCCTGAAATGGCTTAACAGCCAGCTTCTGACAGAAATCCCTGATCGCGGAGAGCGCATTAATTTCATCCTTGCAGCTTATAATGTTGGGCTTGGCAGGGTGCTTGCAGCCCGCGACCATGCAGTAAAATATGGAAAATATCCCAACAAGCTGAATGGAAATCCTGGTTTTTATTTTAACCGTCGTTCCCTCAAAGAATCGACTCTTTCAGCAGACTCAGCAAATGATCTTCTTATGTATGGTGGGGCAGGACGTTTTGTATCAGAAATCCTTGAGCGATACCAGCATTACCGGAACAATATTCCGGAATAATTATGAATTATGAAAATTGAATTATGATTCGGGGTGGTCAATTACCCATTTAACCTGGAACTTTGTCACTTAGTTCTTTTAAATATAACTCACAGATCTCCCTGATCGATTGTTCCAATGGTATAAAATCAAAATTGAGGGTTTTTCTGAGCTTTTCATTGGTATAAAAATATTTCTGCTGTGTGGTCAGCGCCATTTCTTTTGTAATTACAGGCGTCGACTTTGTGAAAAATGTTCTTGCTGCTTCTATTCTCCATACCATGTCGGTCACGAAATTGGGAATTTTAATGCCAGGCTTTGGTTTGCCCAAATACTTTGCCATCATTCCAAAAAGCTGCTGGTACGAGATATTATCAGCCGAAAGAATAAACCGTTCATTAAAGATACTCTTATCCATGAGTTGTATCATGGCTTTGGCGATATCCCTGGCATCCACGTATCCGTTGGTGCCATCAGTGTAGAATTTCATCCCTTCCCAAACCAGGCGGAACAATCCCGAGTTGTCGTCCCAGAATCCCGGGCCGAGGATAAACGATGGATTAACTATCACAGCATTCAACCCTTCTTCCATGCCACGCCATACTTCCCTTTCAGCTCCATATTTACTGATGCTGTAAATGGTATTTTTTCGTGAAGTCACAAAATAATCTTCTTCCCCCGTTGCATTTCCATTCAACCCACGGCCAAGAGCAGCTACAGAACTTACATAGCAAAACTTTTCAACCCCTTTAACCAGAGAGAGGTTCACCAGGTTTGCTGTGCCCCCAATGTTTACTTTAAGCATGGCTTTGTGGTCCCTCGGATAGAACGAAACCACCGCACCAACATGATAAACATCTTTTATCTCATTCAATGCATCCCCAATAGCGTCGAACTCCATCAGGTCGGCATCGAACCATTCTATATTTTTCAGTAATACATCGGGATCATCTGAATAATAGGAAAACACCTTTCTTACCATGGAAGTATCGCTGCTCATTCGTTTGATCGCCCGTACTTTTCTCCCCTGCCGGGCCAGGTCGAATAAAACATGTGAGCCAAGCAGTCCAGTACCTCCGGTAACCAGTATCATATTCAGAAATTTTAGGGATGCAAAGATAATGAAACAAGCGGAATTGTAAGAGTATGACCTATCGTGTATTTACCCTGTAACTATTGCTGATCACTATCGCCTGTGGCCGGACAATAAAGAAGCAAAAAACGAAAGAAAAACAATTCGTAGAACCAAAGATTAACGACAGTACTTGTCTATCATCTCATCGGCCTGAGAAAATCCAAGTTTTCTGACCTTCAAGAAGTCGCTACAAGCAGCTTCAGTATTTTGCATCCTCATTAAAAGGATCCCCCGGTTATAATAAGCCTGGGCAAATCCGGGATTATAACGAATTGCCTGATTGTAATCCGCAAGTGCCAGTGAATCATTATGAAGAACATCCATGTATAAAATTCCACGGGCATCATAACAGCTGGCAAATTTGGGATTCAGTTCGATGGCTGTTGAATAATCCTTTAAGGCTTCCTCATTTTGCCGACTGTAAAAAAAGACAATTCCCCTGTTATAATAACCTCCGGCATAATCCGGATTCAACCGTATGGCCTCATCGTAATCTGCAATGGCCCCTTCAAAATCTTTATTCGAATATTTCGCCATTCCTCTGATATTGTATGCAAATGCCGCCTTTGGCGACTGAGAAAGCGCATGGTTAAAAAGGGTTAGCGTGGTTGTCCAGACCTTTGAACGATAATAAGAATAACCAGAGAATAGAAGGACAGGAACTATCGCCATGAAGACCAATCCTGGTTTCGGAATATGGAATCTAACCACAACCCAATTCATAATGATAACCAGCAAAATAAAAATCCCGGTTAGTGGAATATATCCGTAGCGGTTGGCCATAAATCCATCTTCAAGGAGACCTATCTGTGAAGGAAGAATCAGCAAAAGGAACAGCAGGATGCAAGGGATAACGGGTTTCGGTAGATTTTTTGATTTTTTAAGAAAGATTAAGAGCATAGGGATGGCGATGAAGACGATTGGGGAAAGGTAATAAAGAAGTGGAAGAAACCCTGCGGTTTTTACTGGATAAGCATAGATTTCTGAAAGGTTGACAGGGAAGATCGTCTTGATTAAATATCCATCCAGAGAATAAAATATCATAAATATCCTCTCAATCATGGAATAGGATGTAATTGATTGGGTATTCCCTATATCGGTTCTGAAAAATAAAGTGATAAGACCTATCACCAGTCCAAAAGCGAAATAAGGTATTTTTTCTATAATGGTTCTTAACGACCACTTCCTATTTACCATATAATCGAGAAAGAACAGAATAAAAGGCAAGAGGACACCGGATGATTTTGACAAAAGAGATAGCAGGTAGGCAAGTATCGAAAGAGCAAGAAAGTGATATTTCAATTTTTCAATCCAAATAAAATAAAAAATAAGTGACAGTAAGAGGAATGTCCCGGCCAGAAGGTTACTACGGGCAGAAATCCATCCGATGGAATCGACGTTCATAGGATGGATTGCAAAAATTAAAGCCACGAATAAGGCTAAAACACCTTTTTTCAGGAACTGCCTGGCTAAAATGTATACCAGGAGAATATTCAGAAGATGCAATAAGAGGTTTGAAAGCCGGAACCAGTAAGGATCCATTCCCCCGATCTTATAATCAATGGCATAGCTTAGAAAGGTGAGGGGGGTAAACATGTAAAGTTTCTCTGCGTAGAAAAACTGAGGAAGTGTGGCCAGGGTAAGATTCCTTACCATGGGATTATTTACTACATTTTCCGTATCATCATATAACAAAAATGACCCTTTAAGGGAAGTTCTGTAAATTACACCTGTCAGTAGTAAAATCAAGAATAGTCCAACAAGAATGGTTTTTTTGTTATTCGGTGTAATTATTTTCTTTTTCATCATTAAGAAAAATAAAAGTACAAACAGAAGTTTCAAATATAAATTAAATTTGTTCAGCTGAAAAAACTTTATTCTTCAATCATTCAATCTGATCAGCATCTTTAAAATTATATTTGTACAATTATTACGGGATGAAAATTAACATTATCGGGGCAGGAGTGGCCGGTTTGTCGGTAGGATGTTACCTTCAGATGAACGGCTTTGAAACAGAGATCTTTGAAAAACATTCCCATGCCGGAGGACTTTGTACCAGTTGGAAAAGGGGAGATTATACATTCGATGGATGTATTCATTGGTTGCTTGGATCGAACCCAAGCAATCCATTTTACCTGCTTTGGTCAGAGTTGATCGACCTGTCTTCCATCGAATTTAAAAATCATGAGGTGAGGATGGATATAGAGGTCAAGGAAAACCTTGATCGTAATGGAAACAATATCTTCCATCTTTATACCAACCTTGACAGATTATTTACCTACATGATCGATCTAGCTCCGGAGGACAGTGCTCTAATAAAAAAACTAATCCACTCGATGCGAAAGATGCAGGGCTACGAAATACCGCCAATGATACAATCCGTCCCTGAACTTCTACCCTTTCATCAAAAGATAAAATTCGTAAAACATCTACCCTTATTGTTTTTCCTGATGAGATGGAAAAAACAAACGAATCTCAGCTATGCCCGTAAATTAAAGAATCCTTTCCTGAAAGAGGCGTTTCAGTTGTTGTTCGATGGTGACAAGAAGCCTTTGCTTATCATTACATTGCCACTGGCGTTTAATGATAAAATGGGTGTTGGTTATCCTGTTGGAGGATCGCTAAACTTTGTAAGGAAGATTGAAGAACGATATTTTAACCTTGGCGGCAGGATCCGTTACAATTCCGGGGTTGATGAAATAGTCACGGAAAACGGTCATGTAACAGGAATTGTATTGACTGATGGCACTAGAATTTCTTCCGATATGACCATTTCTGCCGCCGACTGGCATTATTCTTTGTTTACGGCGTTGAAAGGAAAATTTATAAACAAAAAGATTGTGAAGCTAAAAGAACAGCAGAAACTTGAAGTTTATTATTCTGTGTTCCTTCTTTCCCTGGGTATTTCCCGTTCGTTCAAAGAAATGCCTCAAATGCAGCGGTTCCCGCTTAATAGAGAACTAGTTTCACCCGATGGCACAAGGTATTCACGGATGGAAATGCATTGTTATAACTATGATCCCACACTGGCACCGGAAAGAAAGTGTGTGGTTACCGTAAAATTTTATTCCAAAAATGGAGAATACTGGATTGGCTTGAGAAGATCGGATCCTGATGGATACAAAAGACAGAAAACAGCATTTGCAGAGGAGATCATCACGATCCTGGAAGAAAAATTTGGTGGTATCCTCGATGCCATCGAAGAAACAGACATTGCGACACCCGCTACTTATCAGCGGTACACGAACAACTGGAAGGGAAGTACGCAAGGTTGGTTACCCGGAAAAAATCTTACTGCACCTTCACCTGTGAGTAATGTTCTTCCAGGACTTCAGGACTTTTACCTTGCCGGGCATTGGACACAGCCCGGGGGAGGTTTACCGGTAGCCATCAAATCGGCCCGTACTGTTGCCCAGATGATTTGTCATAAATTAAATAAACCATTTGTCGTCATCAAATAATTTTCCGCTTTTTAAAATCATTTCTGATTTTCAGCGTTTCTATTGATATATAAGTATCACTTTAAAAACAAAACAATGAGAAAAATGATCTTAACAGGGATGCTCGCTATGATAATTGCGTTCAGCCTTTTTGCACAGAATACTGACAAAAAGCCAATGTCTTCTGCCGACAAAGCTAAATCAACCGTCGAAAGAATGGCAGGTATGGTCACTTTTAATGATAAGCAAAAAGCAGGTGTTATTGATATCTACACTGCTTTTTATGATGATGCACGTGCACAGCATGCCTTTCGTGACCCCTCCAAACTGGAACCACTTGAAAAAGCAAGAGATGCCAAAGTCAAAAAACTGCTCAATGATCCAAAACTTTACAAGCAGTACACGGAAGCAGCAACGAAGTTAAAGAATGACATGCTGGAACAGCAGCATAGGCAAGGTATGCATTGATACTTTTCCTGATTGTCAAGAACTTGTAAAGTGAAAGAGAAAATTTATAGTCTTGACCTTTTTTATGCAGGAGCTCCGGCATCATTCGTGATCCGGAGTATGGAAGATATTGAGCGGGAACAGGGGGTATTTGTTGACGATCCCCACCGGCATAATTTTTATTCCGTCATCTGGTCGTTCACGGCAACTGGAAAACATTTAATTGATTTTCATGAGTATGCCATTGAACCCCGCTCTATTTTCTTTGTTAGTCCATGGCAGGTACACCAGGTAATTACTGATCCAGGTGGGAAAGGAATGATAATCCTGTTTACACCTGAATTTCTTCAAAAAAACAGCATACGGGAAGATTTTATTTCCAATCTCAGGTTATTCCGTGATAGTGATGAAACACCTCCACTTCCACTTAATGAGTTAGTTTTTTCACGGTTGATGACTTTCGCAGATTCCATGAACAAAGCCTTTGGATCATCCGACGAGCTGAAATTCGAGACCATCGGAGCCTACCTGAAATTGTTCCTCATTGAATGCAATGGAGTCTGTACATTGTATCCGGATTCAAATACACAGAATATCGAAGTCGGGAGAACACTTGTTCAGCGGTTTAAAGAACTTGTGGAACTACATTTTGCAGAATGGCACCAGGTGCAGGATTATGCGAAGCAGCTTAATGTTTCACCAGGATACCTCAATGAAGTGATCAGTTCGGTTATTCATAAACCGGCCAAAGAATACATCCTGAACCGGCTGATCCTTGAGACCAAGCGATTATCGGTTTTCACCACAAAAAGCATTAAAGAGATCGGGTACGAACTTGGCTTCGGCGATCCCTCACATTTCAGTAAATTCTTTAAGACTTTCACGGGAAATTCTATCCTCGGATTCAGGGAAGCTCACCATTTGTAATCCATCCTCAATTTTTACCATTGTTCCCTGTGTTTTGCCATTTCCTGGCCAGGCATCATGGTTTACCTTTGTCTTCATAAACCAAACAATAAAAAACCATGAACCAGACAGAAAAAACAAAGTGGTCGATTGACCCAGCCCATAGTGAAATTAACTTTAAAGTCAAACATCTTGTCATATCAAATGTCACCGGAGGATTTGACAAATTCGATGCAACCGTAATTACAAAGGGTGAAGACTTTACTGATGCACAGATCGAATTCAAAGCCGATGTCAACAGCATAAACACAAACCAGCCCGATCGCGACAATCATCTCAAATCAGCCGATTTCTTTGATGCCGCCAATCATCCTGAACTTACCTTTGTTTCTAAAGGCTTAAGAAAAAAAGGAGATTCCGGTTTTATTCTCTCCGGCGACCTGACAATCCGTGGCATTACAAAACCTGTGGAACTTGAAGGTGAATTCGGCGGGATTGTAAAAGATCCCTATGGAAATATAAAGGCCGGTTTTGAGCTGACAGGTAAAATTAACCGCAAGGAATTCGGATTACATTGGAATGCCATCACCGAAGCAGGTGGGATGGTTGTTTCAGATGAAATAAAACTGATGATGAATGTTGAACTTGCGAAGAACTGATCTTCGCTGGTTCTTATAAAACTTTAAACAATGCAAACAATTGTTCATAAGGCCGGAACCCGGGGCCATGCTGATTATGGCTGGCTGAAGACCAACTATACTTTTAGTTTTGCTAATTATTATGATCCTGCAAGGGTTCATTTTGGGGCGTTACGGGTTTTAAATGATGATTTTATCGATGCAGGAATGGGATTCGACAGGCATCCGCATGATAATATGGAAATCGTTACCATACCCCTGGAAGGTAGACTGGAACATAAGGACAGTATGGGAAATACGATGCAGATCCTGAGTGGGGATGTACAGATCATGTCGGCCGGAACCGGTATTTTTCATTCGGAATACAATCCTGATCCTGATCATCCTTTGAGGTTATTACAGATCTGGGTCTATCCGAAACTGAAAAATGTCACTCCCCGTTACGATCAAAAAACATATGAAGTTTCTGCAAGAAAAAACCGTTGGCAACGTGTTGTATCGCCAACAGAAAACGATGCTGTATGGATCAACCAGGATGCATGGTTCTCACTGATTTCACTGGATAAAGGAAAGCAGGCAGACTACACTTTTCAAAAACCCGGTAGCGGGGCCTACGTTTTTATTATCGAAGGATCGGCTGATATCTCCGGAACACAACTTGACCGTCGTGATGGAGGTGGTTTCAGTGATACCAGATCGCTTTCATTGACGGCCCTTGAAAATTCCGAGATCCTTTTGATGGAAATCCCGATGCAGGTATAAGACAGGAAATAGAATTTCCAGATTTTGCTACTTTTGCAGAAAAGAAAGCGAAAATGAACTTCATCGAGGAACTTCGCTGGCGTGGAATGATCCATGATTTAATGCCAGGTACGGAAGAGCAGTTGTTGAAAGAAATGACAGTAGCCTATATCGGTTATGATCCGACTTCCGATTCACTACATATCGGGAACCTGGCTTCGATCATGATGCTGGTTCATTTTCAAAGAACCGGCCACAAACCCATAGTATTGATTGGCGGGGCAACTGGCATGGTAGGCGATCCTTCAGGGAAATCGGAAGAACGCAACCTCCTCGACGAAAGCGTACTCAGGCATAACCAAGAGTGTATTAAAACTCAATTGGAGAAATTTCTCGATTTCTCTAATCCGGTGAATCCGGCAGAGATGGTAAATAACTATGACTGGACCAAAGAGTTTGGGTTTCTGCAATTTCTCAGGGAAGTAGGCAAGCACCTCACCGTAAATTACATGATGGCCAAGGATTCTGTGAAGAACCGGATGGAATCGGGGTCCGGTATCTCTTTCACTGAATTCAGCTACCAGCTTTTACAGGGTTATGATTTTTGCTGGCTCTTCGAACATAAGAATTGCAAGCTCCAGATGGGTGGTTCAGATCAATGGGGAAATATTGTTACCGGAACCGAATTGATTCGCCGGAAACTGGGTGGTGAAGCTTATGCCCTTACCTGTCCGCTAATTACCAAAACCGATGGCGGAAAATTCGGAAAGACAGAAGCCGGGAATATCTGGCTCGACCCGAAGAAAACCTCCCCTTACAAATTCTACCAGTTCTGGCTCAATACAAGCGATGAAGATGCCGCTGATTACATCCGGAAATTCACGCTCCTGACTAAAGAAGAAATCGATGAAGTGATCCGGAAACATGCGGAAGCACCTCACCTGAGAACATTACAGAAATTGCTGGCCAAAGACATCACCATCAGGGTTCATTCAGAAGAAGATTACCTTGCTACCGTTGAAGCTTCAGAGATCCTGTTCGGTAAGGGGACCACAGAAACCCTGAAAAAATTGTCAGAAGACACCCTTCTTTCGGTATTTGAAGGAGTACCGCGAAGTGAAATTGCGAAAAGCGAAATAGCAAACAAAATCAATATTGTTGATTTCCTTGCTGGGGCTACCCGGATCTTTTCTTCCAAAGGAGAAGCCCGGCGCATGCTGAAAGAAGGTGGTGTGGCTGTAAACAAAGAAAAGGTCACGGAAGATTTCGAGATCAATGAATCAAAGCTGTTAAACAACAACTACCTTCTTGTTCAGAAAGGAAAGAAAAATTATTACCTCGTTAAGGTTGTATAGACCATTCCTTATTTTACAAACTGTTTAGCATAGTATTTTGGTGTAAGCTTTTCCCCTGTGGCTTTTTCGATCATATCATTCCAGTAATATTTCATACCCGGATTGAAAACATATTGCTTCAGGTAATTGCCTACTTCTTTTTCCCCGGTAAAACTCTGGAATTTATAATCATCCGATTTCAGGATGGTACCGATAATATGATAGTATAATTGAGATGCGAGCAACTCTCCAAGTAAATAATTGTGATAATAACAGGGATAGGAGGCAATGTGGATTTTTGTTGCCCAATCAGGTTCATTACGGCCTTCCGGACGTTTCAACAATTGGTACTTTTCAACCAGATCCCACCAGAGTTTGTTGAGGTCCTGGTCGGGATTTTCGTACATGCTTTTCTCAAAACGGTACATCACCTGGGCCCAGCGGCTAAAAACAAGCTGATCAAGACGGAATGTTTTGAAGCAGTTATCGGCAATCTTCATCTTTTCCTCTTCCGAAATCCCAAGGTTATCTTTTATCCATTGAGGATTGGAGGAGAATCTTCCAAACATCATTGCAATGGCTTCGGTTGTAAAAGTATGTGCAGGATCTCTTAAAATAAAAGGAAGAGAGGTGTCAATGCCAACTTCATAACATGCATGACCAAACTCATGAAGCATGGTGCCCATCCAGTTTGAATTCGGTGTTATATTTCCCAGTACTCGTGTATCACCTTTTTTGTCTATATCGGTGCAGAATGCATGTTGGTTTTTACCTTCTTTTGGAAACAAATCACTCTTTTTAACCATTTCATCTATCGGAAGACCTATACCTGCATAGTAATTCGTGACCAGTTGGACAATATTTTTATCCTTATAATACTTGTCAAGATCAACGGCGTAAATTTTTGGAGCTTCCTGGAAAAAACGGTTCTGGTAGTTCCATGGCATCAGTTCATCTTTGCTCTTCAACTTATAATAAGCCATAAAATAATTGTCGATATCGTTCTTCACTTCTGCAAATGAGCCTTTCGTGAGACTATCCAACTGGTCAAATAGTTTACTTATTTCTCTCGGGTCCTGCTCACCCAGCGTGAGGTTCATTTCATGATAATTCCGGAATCCCAGGTCTTTGGCAATTTCATTTCTCTTTTTTACCAATTGAATGATATCTGCAGCTACCTCAGTGCCTATTTTTTTCTGGGCGATCCATACTTCTTTTTGTGCATTTACATCCTTTGAATTCCGTAAAACATCTTCCACTTCATTATCATTCATTTTCTTGCCTTTTACGATAGCACGGAAATTCCCATATTTCTGTTCAATGGTACTCTGCATGCGAACCGTAGCGTTTATCTTAGCCGTATCGGCTTTGGCCATCAGAAATTGACGATACAGAACATCGAGTTGACGAAGCAATAGGGAATCGGTGATCAATCCAGAAACCTTTATCTTTTCGAGTTTCTTTAATGATTCTTTATTTGCAAACAGTTTTACCATTTTCATTTGCAGATCATCTGATTTCTTGAAGTCCCCGGGTTTACCGGAAATGGATGCATCCCAACTGGCAAGCGTACTCGCTTTGTATAATGGGATGTAAGCGGAATCGAATTTGTGAATAAAATCAACCAGTTCTTTTTTCATATTTTCCTGTTTGGATTGACAGCCTGATACCAGGGCGGTCGTAGCAATTAATGCAATAAATAGTTTGAGTGTTTTCATGGGTTGTGGATTATGTTTTTATGATTCAGATGGGTAATTATTTTGACCCCAAAGGCGTTCAACGGGATTCACACTTAATCAATGGACCAAATGGGCCCCTCTTTTGTATCTTTTACAGTGATTTTAAGATCTTGCAAGGCTTCACGGATCTGATCGGAGGTAGAAAAATCCTTTTTCTCCCTGACCTCTTTCCTTAATGTCAGAACAAGGTCCATGAGTCCTTTTACCACATCATCCTTATCTTCAGATGATTCTTCCTTTAATCCCAGGATATAAAAAATGAAAACCTGAAACATATTTTTCAAGAGTTCAAGATCGGGAAGACTGATGGTTTCTTTATTATCCCACACCGAGTTGATGATTCTGACCCCTTCAAAGAGATTTGCAATCACCATCGGACTGTTGAAATCATCGTTCATGGCCTGATAACATCCGTCTATGAGTTGCCGGATGTTTGAATTGGATGGATTGCCGGATGGATCAGAAGGAATGATCTTTTGCAAGGTTTCAACACCTGAAAGTAATTTCTTCAATCCTTTCTCGGCTGCCTGTAGCGCTTCGTTTGAAAAATCAAGGGTACTTCGGTAATGTGCCTGCAGGATAAAGAACCGGATGGTCATCGGGCTGTATGCCTGGCTGAGTTCCGGATGATTTCCTGTAAAGAATTCTTCGAGTGTGATAAAATTGCCCAATGATTTTCCCATTTTTTGCCCGTTGATAGTGATCATGTTATTGTGCATCCAGTACTTCACAGAATCAGTGCCATTGGCGATGCGCGATTGGGCTATTTCTGATTCATGGTGAGGAAACATTAAATCCATTCCACCACCATGAATGTCAAAATGAATTCCGAGGTATTTGGTTGACATTGCTGAGCATTCGAGATGCCAGCCGGGAAACCCCTCACTCCATGGTGACGACCAACGCATGATATGTTCGGGTTGGGCCTTCTTCCAGAGAGCAAAATCGACAGAATTTCTTTTTCCCTCCTGACCCTCAAGTTCCCGGGTATTGGAAATCAGATCCTCCAGGATCCTGCCCGACAACTTTCCGTAATTGTATTTTTCATTGTATTTCAGGACATCAAAATAAACTGATCCATTAACTTCGTAAGCATATCCAGCTTCAAGGATCTTCCTTATCATTTCGATTTGTTCAGGAATGTGTCCCGATGCCCTGGGTTCGATTGACGGCCGTTTGACATTCATCGCCTCCATGAACAGAAAATAACGATCGGAATAGTATTGGGCGACTTCCATGGGTTCCAGTTGTTCCAAGCGTGCTTTTTTGGCAATCTTG
Organism: uncultured Bacteroidales bacterium; assembly: GCA_963800585.1. Classification (GTDB taxonomy): domain Bacteria; phylum Bacteroidota; class Bacteroidia; order Bacteroidales; family FEN-979; genus FEN-979. The sequence continues at coordinate 29,974 of CAWDBP010000007.1, read as the reverse complement.
TCTTCTCCTTCATCTTCGTCATTTTCAAGATGACCTACATCCGTGATATTTCTGACATAGCGAACCTTGTAACCCAGGTGCTGCAGGTAACGGAAAACCAGGTCGAACGTGATGGCCGGTCGTGCATGGCCCAGGTGAGGATCGCCATAAACCGTTGGCCCGCAAACATACATGCCTGCAAATGGAGGATTGAGCGGTTGAAAATTTTCCTTCTTCCGACTCAGTGTATTATAAATGATTAAACTGGATTCCATTCTTTCTGGGTTCAGACAGTAAAATTAGAACTTTTTTAAGAAACGCAAAAAGCAATAATTCTCAGGTGAAAGGTCGGTTACCAAAGTTTACAAACATCTGTCCTGAAATTTTTCATTGCAACTTCAGAATTCCTCCATTTTTTAGTTTCATCTTTGCATGCAAATCATAATTAAACTAACTTTTATAAAAAATCAGAGCTATGAAAAAAGTATTGGCATTAGTTTTAGTAGCTGTATTTGGTACAGCAGTTATGTTTGGTCAGGAAGTAAAAAAAGAAACCAAACAGACAACAGAAAAGAAAGAAGTAAAAACCACAACCACCACAAAAAAGGATGCTGCAAAACCTGGTGATAAGAAAAAAGAAGTAGCAAAACCTGGTGACAAAAAAGAAGTAAAAACTACCACTACCACAACGACAACGAAAACTGATCCCACGAAGAAATAAGGGTTCACAAAACGTTATTAGTTGAAAAACTTCCCGCAGAATGGTATATATACCAGGATTTCTGCGGGAATTTTTTTTTATTCCCGGAAGAATCGTTTGAAAACAGAGAAGATCGTATCTTTAGCCAATAAAAATAATGATGCATGGAATTTATCGACAACCTTGAAGGCGCTGTGATTGTGAGCGATGCTTCGGGAAACATCATCTATCTGAATGCTACGGCAGTAAATGATTTTCAAAAATATGGCGGATCTGCACTTATTGGAAAAAATCTGAAGGATTGTCACCAGGATTATTCGAATGAAAAGATCAGGGAAATGATGGAATCCCATGAAAAGAATGTATATACAATCGAGAAAAAGGGAAAGAAAAAGCTGATCTACCAGGCACCCTGGTACAACAATGGAGCATTTGGAGGGCTGGTTGAATTGTCCCTTGAAATACCATTTGAAATGCCACATTTTATCAGGGAAACATAAATTCTTCCTACTTTTGTAAAAATCCTTATAAACTTTTCTTTAGATGGAAAAAATTCTTGTTATTGGTTGTTCCGGTCAGATAGGTTCGGAACTGACACTCGAATTACGAAAGAAATACGGGAACGCAAATGTGATAGCTACCGATATCCGCCCCGCTCCGGCTGAAATAGCTGAATCAGGAAAGTTTGAGATCCTTGATGTGATGGATACTTCAAAACTTCAGCTCATCCTCGAGCATGAAAAAATTACACAAGTATACCACCTCGCTGCCATTCTTTCGGGTAATGCTGAGAAAAGGCCATTAGCCTCCTGGGATATTAATATGAAAAGCCTGATCAATGTGCTTGAGCTGGCGCGTGAACTGAAAATTAAAAAAGTATTCTGGCCAAGTTCCATTGCTGTTTTTGGGCCTACAACCCCAAGGTACAATACTCCACAATTTACTATTATGGACCCGAACACGGTTTATGGGATCAGTAAACTGGCTGGCGAACGCTGGATTGAATATTATTATAATAAATATGGCGTAGATACACGAAGCCTTCGTTACCCTGGGTTGATCAGTTATAAGACTGAAGCGGGTGGTGGAACTACTGATTATGCCGTTGAGATATTTTACGATGCCATAAGGCAGAAGAAATATGAATGTTTTCTCGGGCCCGAATCGGATTTGCCGATGATGTTCATGTCAGATGCCATAAAAGCCACGATCGACTTAATGGAAGCAGATCCATCGAAATTGCGTCTCCGATCAAGTTATAACGTTGCAGGTATCTGTTTTAATCCCCGTCAACTTGCAGATGAGATCCGGAAACACATCCCTGAATTCCAAATCACCTATAAACCTGATTTCCGCCAGGCCATTGCCGATTCATGGCCGGCCTGCATAGACGATACTGTTGCAAAGAAGGATTGGGGTCTTTCTTTTGAATATGATCTTCCGAAAATGACCGAATTGATGATCAGGGAAATCAGGAAAAAATTATCGGTGTAATTATAATAGTGAACTTGCGAATTAACGGGTTTAGTTTTTCACTTTCTTATATGTGATCTTAAATTTACCAATCGGTGAGGTACCTGTAAAAACTGCACTGGTATCGTTGATATGCTGGATATAGAAAGTCACAGTTTTACCGCTTTCCTTTGTTTTTACAACCAAATTTGTTCCTTTGTTTTTGAGTGTCCATTTGGCATGAACTGTTCTACCTGGGTACTCTTTAATGGCAGTTTTATCAGCATAAACAGTCATTGTTGAACGGAGTTCCGATTGAATCATTCTTTCCTGTTGTACTTCAGTTTTTGTCATTTCACTGGGTTTAGCCTGGTATTTAACAGTATCAGGTTTATCGCTTTTGGGTTCCTGAACATTCTGAATAACCGGCTGTTGTGTGGATGGAACGTTAATTGGTTCAACTTTCACAACCTTCCATGTTCCTATAAGGCGCTTCTGGACAGGCTGGATTGCACAGGATGAGACCAGGAATATAACGGTTAAAACAAAATAAAGTGACAGTGGTTTTTTCATATTCATTTTAATTTTATAAAAAACGTTTTTTGTTATGTATTATTATCTGTTCAGAGTTCTTTCGTTACATCAACAGTTGAATCCTGGGTGTTAATTTTAATTTCGAATCCCCTTTTCCGGAATACCGAGATCATTCGTTTGTTGTCGGTCGTAGTCTGGGCAATGAAACGTTTAAGGTTCCAGCTGTTGGCAATTTCCAGGCAATAGTCTGTAAGCAGGTTGCCAAGGTCTTTTTTTTGCCATGCATCCTCAATAAGTATAGCATATTCAACACTCTCATGGTCGGGATCGGCAATCAGGCGACCGACGCCCAATAATTTTTTAGAATTCCCCTTACTTAGTTCAGCAACGATGGCGATCTCCCGGTCATAATCATTATAGCAGAAACGGGTAGCGGCTTCGTGCGATTGCCAATGGAAAAAATACCGGAAACGCGAATAAAGGGAGTCTTTCGAACATCGCCCGATCATGGCAAGCCACAATGGCTCATCTTCCGGTTTAATAGGCCTTAGTAGTAAATTTGTTCCATCTTTTAATTTGATGGGTCTGACCAGCTTTTCAGGATAAGGGTGCAGAGCAAGATGAGCATAGGGATGATTTTCCTGGCGTACTGTATCCCGGTCGATAACGATCCTGCCATCTAATGCAATGGCTTCTACAGATGTTACCAGCAGAGGGTTGATATCAAGTTCAAGGATCTCAGGATAATCTGCGGCAAGATAGGAAAGCCGGATCAGTACCTGTATCAATTGGTCGATATTTTTTGGTTTGCTTCCCCGGTAGCCCTTAAGCAAAGGATATATTTTCAGTGATTCCAGCATTCTCCGGGCAAGGCTTTCATTGAGTGGGGGAAAACCCGAGGGCTTTATCACCGAACAGTTCGGCGGTCATCCCTCCCATTCCTACCATCAGTACCGTGCCGAAAATCTTATCCTTTTTAATGCCAAGGATAAGCTCAACTGCATCTTTAAAAGCAAACATCCTTTGGACTGTTACACCATCAATCCGTGCTGATGGCTGATGAATCACTGCTGCGTCTGTTATTTGCCTGAATGCCTTTTTTACCTGCTGGTCATCGGTAATATTCAGTACTACACCACCGACATCTGATTTATGGGTGATATCAGGAGAATCTATCTTCAATACAACCGGATATCCTATATTATCTGCAATACTGACTGCTTCTTTAGACGAAGCAGCCTTGTGAGGCCTGGTTGTCGTGATACCATAGGATTCCAGTATAATCTTTGACGTTTCTTCCGATAATACATTTCCACTTTTTCTGATGATCTGTTCAAATTCATTACGAAGTTTGTCCGCGGTCGACTGTAAATTCAACCGGTACATCTTTCGGGAGTTTCGTAAAGGATTTCCAGGTTCCTTGAATAAGAAACCATGGTCATAAAAGCACTGATGGCCTGCTCGGGAGTTTTATAGGAAGGAATGCCGGCTTCGACCAGTATATCATCGGCTTCATGCATGCTTTGTCCGCCCAGCCAGGCTGCCAGGATAGGTTTGTTTGAAGTGCCGACCAGCGTGCTAATTTCTCTCGCCGTAGCATTAGGATTAGTCATTGCCTGCGGGGTAAGGATCACGAGAACAGCATCCGTATTCTGATCCTCCAGAACGATCTGTGCAGCTTTTGCAACGCGCTTGGCGCGGGCGTCTCCTAAAACATCAACCGGGTTTCCATGAGACCAGAAAGCAGGGAGATTTTCATTAAGTTTTGCCATGGTTTCTTCAGAAAGCTGAGAAAGAACGCCATTTGAAGCAATAAGGGCATCCGTCGCCATTACGCCTGGACCGCCAGCATTGGTAATTATTCCGAGACGAGGGCCACGGGGGAATTTGTTCCTGCCGATCAGTTCAGCCACGCTGAAAATATCGCCTATCTCGTATACTCTTGCAAGGCCGGCGCGCTGAAAAGCAGCATCATATACTGCATCCTCAGAAGCCATGGCTCCGGTATGGGATGCTGCGACCTGAGCAGATTCGGGAAAACGTCCTGCCTTATAAACGATGATCGGCTTTTTGCGTGCAAAGGCACGGGCAGCAGTCATGAATTTCCTCGAATTCGTTATGGATTCAATATAGAGGATGATGCAATGCGTATTCTCATCTTCTCCGAAATAATCAATCAAATCACCGAATTCAACGTCCAGGCTGTTTCCGATGGAGACAAACTGGCTGAATCCGATCTTTCCTTCCATGGCCCAATCGAGAACGGAAGTACACAGAGCCCCGGATTGTGATATGAAAGCAATATTACCTGGCCGTGGCATGGCTGCTGCAAAGCTGGCATTAAGTTTAAGGGAAGGAACAATCACCCCGAGACAATTCGGGCCGATGATCCGCATCCCTTTATACTTTTTCATCAGGTCACGGATCTCAGTCTCCATCTTTTTACCCTCTTCCCCGATCTCCTGAAATCCGGCTGAGATAATTATCAGACCGGGAATTCCCATTTCACCACATTCCCGCACAACACCTGCCACTTTTTCTGCCGGAGAGCAAATTATTCCAAGATCGGGAACCCTGGGTAAGCTTTTTATATCAGGATAGCATGGAATACCCATCACCGCCTCATGATCGGCATTTACGGGATATACCACTCCACGAAAACCTCCGCTGACGAGGTTTATCAGTACTTTACCGCTAACGCTGTTTGGATTGGTTGTTACCCCGATCAAAGCAATCCGCTGAGGGTTGAAGATCGGGTCAAGATTGTGGATGTTCATTTTAGTTGATATGCCCTGTAGAGCAGGTGAATAAAGGGTGCAAAGATAGAAAAATTCCGGCACCCTGAACCCCGGATCCGGTAACTATTTCGCAGGGTACGATGCCGGATCCACTGCCCTTACATTCCACATCTTCAGGAAGGTAAAGACTTTCGTGGTATCGTAACCGGGAGCTTTTGCATACTCAAGTAATCCCGAATCCTGGATGATCAATTGCTTTCCATTGCCATCGAGGACAACAAAAACCGGGAAGCCAAAGCGAACAGGGTATCCAAATTCCTTATAAAGATTATAATCGCGTTTTTCCTTCTCTTTCGGAACGCTGGCAAGCATATAAACATAATCCTTTTTCATAATGGAATCAATCCGGTGTTCGCTGGTAACAAGGTTATGAAAACGGATGCACCAGGGGCACCAGTTACCGCCCCATTGTATCAGGACATGTTTGTGTTCAGCTTTTGCTTTAGCAATGGCTGTTTTAACGTCAGCCCGTATATCCTGGTTAGGGTTGTAGGGCTGTTGCTGACCTTGTGCGAAAAGAAGGACAGAGGAAAGTAAAAAAACGAAGGAAACAATGATTGTTTTCATTTAAAGTTTAAATTTAATAGTTTGTAATGCAAAGGTAACAAATAGATAATGATCAGATAAAAAGGAAAGAAAATGGCGAAAGAGCTGAATTTTGAGAAACGTTCTCACATTTTCGCTTTTTCGCCATTTTGGCTTTTCGTTATTCAAACTTACATCCCGTACATTTCGATAATCTCCTGTTTGGTCTTTCCGAGGATGTTGTATTTCTTTCCAACTTTTTTAAATGCATCGAGTGCTTTTTCGAGATGATGGATCTCGTGGCCTGCAGAGATCTGCGTGCGGATCCTGGCCTGGCTCTGAGGCACAACAGGGAAAAAGAACCCTATGGCATAGATACCTTCTTCGTAAAGGTCCCTGGAAACATCCTGTGAAAGCTTAGCATTAAACAGCATGACCGGAACGATAGGGGTATCGCCTTCCTTAATGATAAGACCTATATCGGTAAGTCCCTTGCGCCAGAATTCGGTATTCTTTTCAAGTTTATCACGACGCTCGGTGGTAGCAGAAAGGATTTCCAGAACCTTTATAACACCGGCTACGACAGGAGGTGCAATTGTATTGGAGAAGAGATACGGACGGGCTTTCTGCCGGCACATCTCAACGAGTTCTGTACGTCCTGAAACACAACCGCCGGATGCTCCGCCTAAGCCTTTACCAAAGGTCGTAGTGATGATATCCATCCGTCCCATGACCCCGCATTTTTCGTGAGTTCCGCGGCCGGTCTTTCCAATGAATCCACTGGCATGTGAGTCATCGCAGAAAAGCATTGCATCATATTTGTCGCAGAGGTCGGCCATCTGGTCCAGCTTTGCAGTATCGCCATCCATGGAGAATACGCCGTCGGTGATTACCATTTTCAGTCGCTTGTCATTATGCAACTGGAGTTTTTCTTCCAGGTGGGCCATGTCTGAATGCTTGAAAGTATCATGCATGGCACTGCAAAGCCGTATCCCATCAACGATTGAAGCATGAACGAGACGGTCGGAGATCATCACATCATCCTTAGTCAAAACAGCTTCGAAAACACCGGCATTGGCATCCATGCAGGAAGGAAAAAGGATGGTGTCTTCAGTCCCAAGAAATTTTGTTACCATTTGTTCGAGTTGCCTGTGGATATCCTGGGTTCCGCAGATAAAACGAACGGAAGACATGCCATAGCCATGAGAATCGAGACCGGCGTGGGCAGCTTTCACGACCTCCGGGTGACTGGATAAGCCAAGGTAGTTGTTTGCACAAATGTTGATCACCTTTTTTAAAGGCGCACCGGTCGGGAATTCTACTTCAATATCAGCCGCTTGTGCAGAATGAATGTAGCGTTCAACTTTTAAAAGGCCGGCGTCTTTCATCCCGGTCAGGATTTCCTGGTACGATCCACGTACTTTATTGCTGTATGCCATAGTTAACCTCCGTTATTTTAGATATTCATTGACGAGTGAACAGATCTTATTTACCGAGTCAAATGCCTCAGGTGTGGCCTTATCATCGGGTATGGAAATTTTGTACTTATTTTCGAGGAACCGCTTGAGGGAAACCATCGAAAATGAATCGACGATACCTCCTGAGATCAGTGGGGTATCATAGGTTACTTCGCTATCGTCTTCCACATATTCGTTGATGACGTAAGTCTTGATTATTTCTTTCATGTCTTCCATAGTGTATTCTCCTTTTTTGTTTTGTTTATTTTTTATGATAACAGGAAACTGTGGTGTTTAAAATATATTAATTAATCATTTTCAAGTGTACTTGTATCGCCGATCTCTTCGCCCCATTCTTTTGCATGGAGGATCCTGCGCATGATCTTTCCGCTTCTTGTCTTGGGTAGGTTATCGATGAATTCGATTTCCTGCGGCATGGCTAATGGCGAAAGTTTCTTCCTGACAAAGTTCATGATATCAAGATCAAGATCTTTGCTGGCGATAAAACCAGGTTTCAGGGTAACGAATGCTTTTACCACTTCCATGTTCACAAAATCAGGTTTTGCAACGACGGCTGATTCAGCAACTGCAGGATGTTCAAGCAAGGCCGATTCAACTTCAAAGGGGCTGACAAGGTGACCACCTGTATTTATCACATCATCATCACGACCTACAAACCAGAAATAACCCTCCTTATCGATACTGGAACGGTCGCCCGGTAGGTACCACCCATTCTTAAATTTGTTTTTATAGGTTTCTTCATTATTCCAGTACATCCGCATCATCGAAGGCCAGCCCGGTTTAAGCGCAATGAGCCCTATTTTTCCGGGTTCACCAAATGGTTCATATGTATCAGAATTCACCACGGTAGCTGTGATGCCCGGGAAAGGCTTGCCCATTGAACCGGGTTTTATTTTCATGCCGGGATAGTTGGAGATCATGATTGATCCTGTTTCCGTTTGCCAATAAGTATCAAGGAATGGTTTTCCAAATACTTTCTCCGACCAGATCACGGCTTCCGAATTCAATGGTTCCCCCACACTTGCCAGGTGACGCAGTGAGGAAAGATTAAAATTCTTTATTATCTCATCCCCTGCTTTCATTAAAGACCTGATAGCAGTTGGGGCTGAATACCACATGCTAATATGGTGTTTTTCAATAAACCGATACCAATTTTCGGCAGAGAATCCGGAATCGGTTACGCATTGGGTAACCCCATTACTGAAGGCACCGATAATGCCGTAGGATGTCCCTGTAACCCAGCCCGGATCGGCAGTACACCAGTAAATATCATCATCCTGGAGGTCGAGTACCCATTTAGAGGTCAGGTATTGCGAGATCAAGGAATAATGCACATGTTTAACACCTTTCGGCTGACCGGTGGTTCCGGAAGTGTAATGAAGCACGGAAGGCGTTTCAGCATAAGTTGGATAAATGTCAAACTTTTCCACTTTCGGGAGTTCTTCGAGATTTAATGCCACTTCTCTTTGCTGCAGAGGTTTGGAAGGATCCTGGTCAACGATGATCAGGTATTCCACCCAGGGCATTTTTTCCAGAATTTTACGCACCTTGGGGGCATGTTTCTTCTGTGTGATAACAGCGCGGGTTTGTGCATTTTCCAGACGGATAAAGAGGGATTCGTCGCCAAATGCCGAGAATAAAGGTTGAGCTATGGCACCTGTCTTCAGAATACCGAGAAAACCAAGATACAGTTCAGGAATTTTATCCATGAACAAACAAACACGATCTCCGGGTGCGATCCCAAGATCTCTGAGAAATTGACCAATCGTGTTGCTGGCAAGGCGGATGTCATTGTAGGTATATCGTTTTTCGATACCTCCCATACCATCCCAGATAAGACCCATCTTATTTGCTTTTCCCATTTGGCAGATGCGATCCGAGCAGTACCATCCGATATTAATAACATCCCCGGGTTTATAACCCAGTTCCTCTTCGGCAAGGCTCCAACTGAAATTTTTAATTCGTTCGTCGTAAAATCCGATGTGCGACATAGTGAAATTTGTTGTTTTGGTTAATACTGTGAGGATTTAGTTGTATTGTCTTTTGGTTGTGTTTCGAATATTATGTCTTTTAACTTCTTTGACGAAGGGTTTATTTATTATCAGTCTCAACGATTACGATGGCTGTAGCGATTTCTTTAACATGCGATAAAGATACATGAATTTTTGATATCCCCTCAATCTTTACAAGTTCCTCTGCTTTACCATAAAGACGGATGAGTGGCTTGCCGAATTCATCATGATAAACCTCGATATCTGCAAACCTGATCCCAAATCTCCAACCCGTACCAATGGCTTTCATAAATGCTTCCTTGGCGGAAAAGCGTGCAGCATAATTCTCATATTTATATTTCATCGTTTCGCAATATGCGATCTCCCCGGAGGTGAATATCTTCTCCCGGAAGCCAATATCTCTTCCCATCACCTTTTCGATACGTCCGACTTCGATGATATCTGTTCCTATACCGTAGATCATGTATTGATTTATTGATTCTCCCTTAAGGTTATTAAATTGCGCCTAATTGTTTTCCGACTTTTATGAATTTTTCAATGGCAAATTCAATCTGTTCCGTTGAGTGTGCTGCACTGATCTGCACCCTTATTCTTGATTTTCCTTTAGGTACGACAGGATAATAGAATCCTATCACATAGATGCCTTCATCGAGTAAAGCATTTGCAAAGTTTTGAGAGAGGGCAGCGTCGTTGGGCAAATGTCCAAACAGGATTGGTACGATGGGATGGATCCCCGGAACAATCCTGAAGCCGGCTGCTTCCATTCCTTTGCGGAAAAGGGATGTGTTTTCAAATAGTTTATCCCTGAGGGCTGTGGTTTCAGAAAGTAGTTTTAGCACTTCGAGGGTAGCGCCGGCAATGGCAGGTGCCAAGGTATTTGAGAAGAGATAAGGCCTTGAACGCTGGCGAAGGATCTCTACAATTTCTTTCCTTGCGGAGATACAGCCGCCGGAGGCACCACCAAGCGCTTTGCCGAAGGTGGTTGAGATGATATCCACCCTGCCCTGTGCGTTACAATGCTCAATGGTTCCTCTTCCGGTCTTTCCGACAAATCCGGTGGCATGCGAATCGTCAACCATTACCAGTGCATTGTATTTTTCAGCCAGGTCGCAAATCTTATCTACCTGTGCAATGATCCCATCCATGGAAAAAACGCCATCGGTGACTATCAGCTTGAAACGTGCTTCACCGGCATCCTGCAGCACCTCCTCAAGATCCTCCATGTCATTGTTCTTATACTTGAAACGCTGGGCTTTGCACAACCTCACGCCATCAATGATGGAAGCATGATTCAGTTCATCGGAAATAATTGCATCCTGTTCGCTTAACAATGGTTCGAAAACGCCGCCATTGGCATCAAATGCAGAGGAATAGAGGATGGTATCTTCCGTGCCAAGGAATTCACTCAGTTTTGCTTCAAGGTCTTTGTGAACTTTCTGGGTTCCGCAGATAAATCTTACAGATGACATCCCAAACCCATAGCGGAAAAAGGTCATATTTGCGCCCGCCATGGTTCTTGGATCATTACTCAGGCCAAGATAATTATTAGCACAGAAATTCAGTACCTTCTGACCTTTGTCCGTCTTGATCTCCACTCCTTGAGGTGTAGTCAGGATACGTTCATTCTTATAAAGTCCTTCAGAGATTATGCTATCGAGTTGTTTTTGGAGATGATCTTTGAATTTACCGTACATAGAGCAATTGAAAAGATGGGTTAACCGGGAAACAAAGGTAAAGATTTATAAGTAAAGAAGTGTTAAGTTTAAAGTTTTAAGTGTTAAGGAAGAGGAAAAAGTAGTGAAAATTATCCGTATTTTTGAAAGAACTTTAATGGGTGGAAAATGAAAAAAACTTTTATAGTTATCACATTGGTTTTGGGTGTTGTATTGATCAACTTCATTTTTTTGTCATGCAAAAAGAAAGAGACTCCTTTGCCTAATTTCCCTCAACTGATCGGAAACTGGACAGGAACCACCTCACAGGGAACCCGGATTTATCTCGGTGTTACGAATATAAATGGAAATCTTTTTATTAATCAATACGATCTTACGGTCTATACTAACGCCGGATACCAGGATTACAAGGCCGGAAGCGGTGATGGTCTTGCTGCTATCCCAAGCATGCAGTTCAAGATTCATATCGGTATCGGAAGTGCGGGTGAATCATATATCGATGGAACTTTCGATATACCGGACACCACCCTGTACGGGAATTTCGCTGTTTACCCTACGGGGAATACGACTGATTTAATTACCGGTACTTATTCCAGTATAAGAGGCAAATAAATTCCTGTTCCCGGATTGTCAGGAGCGGTAAAAGTTTATCCGTATTTTCCCACAGGTCAGGAAAAACAAGAATAACGTTACTAATACAATCATAAAAATCATTCTCGATATGGAAAATTTCACTTATTGCAACCCAACTACCCTTCATTTCGGAAGGAATTGCATTTACGGACTAAGTAATGTACTTCAACAATATGGGAAGAAGGTTTTATTGGTTTATGGTAAAGAATCGATAAAAAAAACAGGGCTTTACGATACGGTGATAGATTATCTTAAAGAAGTGCATGCTGAAGTTTTTGAATATCCCGGAATCAGGTCAAACCCGGTTATTGAAGATGTGGAGGCTGCAGCAGTGCTTGGACGTAAACACAAGGTCGATATGATACTTGCAGTTGGAGGAGGCAGTGTGATCGATTCAGCAAAATTTATTTCAATAACTATTCCTGTTGCTCATCCTGCCTGGGATTTTATAATCCGCAAGGCAAAGCCTGAAAAAGCTGTTCCCCTGATCTGCATACTAACCCTTGCCGCTACTGGCACTGAGATGAATCCTTTTGCTGTGATCTCAAATCATGATGCCAAATTCAAAGATGGATACGGGTCGCCGCTGATGTATCCTGCTCATTCTTTTCTCGATCCGCAATTAACGGTCACAGTTCCCCGTGATTACACAGCTTACGGGATTGCCGATCTGATCGCACATAGTTTTGAGGCCTGGTTCGGTAGCGGAGACGCAACACTTAGCGACCGGTTTATTATTTCGATCGTCCAGGAAGCAATGCAATATGGTCCTCCTTTGCTGAAAGATCTGCATAACTATGAACTCCGTGAAAAAATCATGTTTGCGGCCACCATGGCGTTGAACGGACTTACACTTCTGGGTAAGAAATCGGGCGACTGGGCTGTTCATGGTATTGGTCATATTCTTTCTTTGCTTTATGATATTCCGCATGGCGCTTCACTTTCCATTGTTTATCCTGCCTGGCTGAAATATATTGAGAAAAAGCACCCTGAACGGATCGGGCTTCTTGGTTCAGGCATTTTCAATCAGCAGCTCACTTCCTATGAAAGCATATGGCGGATCGAAGAATTGTTCCGTTCGCTGGAATGTCCTGTAAGGCTGTCCGAGACAGGGATTGCCGTCAGTAAGCAAAAGATCCTTGAAACGTTAGTCCTGAATAAAGTCTGTGGGGAAAATTATCTTCTCAACCAAGAGGATTTAAGGAAGATTGTCGAGTTGTTCCTTTAAAAACGTGACGCGTAACGCGTGACGCGTGACGGGAAAATTGTGGATTTTAAGAGAATATGAAAATTAGGGCTATTTTGATTTTTGTCTTCCTTTTTAAATGTTCCTTGAATTGGGGGCAAGTCGATAGTACCCTGTCATCATTACTGGATTCGCTTAAAGTTGAAGACCAGAAATGGAGACATTTAATTCATAAAGTCACTATTAAAGAAACCGATTCTATAAGTATTGTCAGTAAAGGAGTCAGAGCAGTTGATAGCATGAATTATTTAGTAATAAAGCCATTGTTTGACAAGGATGGTTATCCAGGTTATAACAAAGTCGGGATCAAAAGTTCACATAATTTTTGGTTGCTGGTTCAACATGCAGATAGGCACCCTGACTTTCAGGACAGTGTTTTGGTCAGGATGAAAGTTGAAGCAGATAAAGGAAATTCATCGCTTCAGGACTATGCATATCTTTTAGACAGAGTCCTTATCAATACTGGTCAAAAACAAGTCTATGGAACGCAAATGACCCTGAATTCTTCGAAGACGTCCTATGAGTGCAAACCTGTAATTGATCCGGAAAAATTAAATGAAAGACGCAAACAAGTTGGCTTATCAACCCTTGAAGTTTATATCCGGATAATGAATGATAATTATCTGGAAAAGAAATAAGAGATCGTCTTCTGGACCCCCGGTATGGCCTTATCCCCCGGTTGCACCGGGGGTTATCAATATTACACCCCTGCGGGGTTGAAAATCATAAGTCCCAGGTTCCAAGTCCCCAGTATAGCATTGACCCCCAGTTTCACTGGGGGTTATCAATATTACACCCCTGCGGGGTTGATGAGTTATGTTCTAGGTTTCCCTGTAACCTGTTCCCAGTTTATTCAGGTTTAACCTTCTAAGCTTAGGGGCCCATTTAGCGGTGGCGCCGACAATGGCCAGGGTCATCATTCCTCCGAAAATGACTGAGGGGATCAAGCCCATGAGTTTTGCTGCGAGGCCTGATTCGAATGATCCAATTTCATTGGAAGATCCGATGAAGATACTGTTCACGGAAGCAACCCTTCCACGCATTTCATCGGGTGCTACGAGCTGCATTGTTGATGCGCGTATCACCACGCTGATGTTATCGAACATGCCGCTCAACGCTAATAATCCCATGGAAAGGAAGAAGTTTTTTGAGAGGGCAAAACAAATGATACTTACTCCGAATCCAGCTACCCCGATCATTAATAATCGCCCGGCTTTAGCCGTAGGTGGCTTATAAGCAAGAATGAGTGACATCAGCACTGCTCCGGCCATTGGTGAAGCACGTAACAATCCTAGTCCCTCAGGACCTACTTTTAAAACTTCGGCGGCAAACACGGGCAACATGGCGACTGCGCCCCCAAACAACACTGCAAACATATCGAGCGCCATGGCTCCCAATAACAATTGGCTGCTGAAGACGAATTTTATCCCGTTGGATAGCCGCTGTATTATGCTCTCAGACTCATCAACAGGCGGAACCGGTCTGCTGCGAATATTCGATGTTAAGAGAAAAGAGATGATCATAGAGAGGATCACAGCCATATAAGCTATTTTCACGCCAAAAAATCCATAGATCAATCCGCCGACTGCCGGGCCGGTTATTGCAGCAATCTGCCAGAATGTACTGTTCCAGGTAGCTGAATTGGTGTACAATGACCGGGGTACGATTTGTGCCATGAATGCCATCGTTGCCGGATAAATAAAAGACCTTGCGAGGCCTGATATTGCTACACATAAGTAGATGGGTAAAACGCCATATTTCCCAATAATGCCTGTTTTGTGATAAGTAATCAGCAATAGCAATGAACTTGCTATCAGAAAGACCAGGTCGAATCCTAAAATAACTCTTTTACGGTTGAACCGGTCGGCTACATGACCTGAATAAAGCGCAACGGAGATGAAAGGAATGGCCTCGGCCAATCCAATAAGCCCAAGAGAAAAAGGATCATGGGTAAGCTCATAGACCTGCCAACCTACAATGATGCTCTGCATCTGGGCAGCAATGGTCATAAAAAAGCGGAATGATAGGAACAGACGGAAATCTTTTATCCGCAAACCAGCGTAGGCATCATGCTTTTCAGTTATATCTCCTGTTTCCATCAGTTCCCTGAACTTTCTTATGCTAGCGGTATAAAAAAACCCGGACAATTTGCCGGGTTTGACATGTTCAACGAGGTAAAGGTTATTCTTCTTCTTTTTCCTGTTCTTCGTAAGCTTTTAGCAGTTTATCCTGAACATCGCCCGGAACCTGGGTATATTCCCCAAATTTCATATTGTACGTTGCACGGCCACTGGTAAGCGAGCTCAATGCAGTTGAATAACGATTCAGTTCGGCCAACGGCACTTTGGCAAGGATCTTCTGGTAGGTTCCTTCGCTGTCCATCCCCATGATTATGGCACGGCGACCCTGGAGGTCGGTCATGACATCACCCATTTTTTCTTCCGGAACAATGACTTCAATATCGTAGATAGGTTCGAGGATCTTAGGACCTGCATTCTTGAAGGCTTCCTTGAAGGCATTCCTGCCGGCAAGTTTAAATGAGATTTCATTGGAGTCGACCGGGTGCATTTTACCATCGTAAATACTCACGACAATATCACGTGCATAGGACCCAGTAAGGGGACCTTCCTCGATCTTTTCCATCAGTCCTTTCAGGATGGCGGGCATAAAACGTGCATCGATGGCTCCTCCAACAATGCAGTTCTGCATGACCAGTTTTCCTCCCCATTCAAGTTCAATCACATCTCTCCCACGAATCGGGAATTCATTCTGGTCTTTCATCCCTTCCCGGAAAGGTTCGATCATCATATGTACTTCACCAAATTGTCCGGCACCCCCTGATTGTTTCTTGTGGCGGTACATGGATTTAGCAGCCTTGGTAATGGTTTCACGATACGGGATCTTTGGCGGAAGGAATTCGATGCTTATTTTTTCAAGATTTTCCAATTGCCATTTTGCAATGTTGAGGTGAAGTTCTCCCTGTCCCATCAGGATCACCTGTTTAAGTTCTTTCGAATACAATAATACCAGGGTGGGATCCATTTTATTCAATTCGCTCAGCAAGCTACCCAGCTTCTCATCATCACTCTGGTTTTTTGCTTTCACAGCAGTCCTGAATTTGGGTTCAGGATAAACCATGGGTTCAATGATAAGATCCGCATTTTTAGGAGAATTCAGGGTATTATTTGTCCAGGTATTTTTCAGCTTGATGGTAGCGCCGATGTCACCGGCAACCAGTTTTTCGACTTTGTCACGGTTTTTCCCGTTGATGACAAAAAGCTGGGAAAGCCTTTCCTTTGTACTATTACGGCTGGGGTTGATCATGTCCATGGCTTCGGTGATCTCACCGGCATAGATCTTGAAGAACGAAACTTCTCCGAGGTGCTGTTCGATGCTGGTTTTGAAAACAAAAGCAGAGGCAGGCTCGGCAGGATTGCATTTCAATTCTTTACCATCTCTTGGCTTAATAGCTGGCATGGCATCGGGTGAAGGCACGCTGTTAACGATGAATTCCAGAAGTCTTCCCACGCCTATATTCTGTTTTGAACAAACGCACATTACGGGGAAAATTGACCGGTGAATGATGCCTGTACGAAGCGCTTTTGCGATTTCTTCTTCGGTCAGTGTTCCTTTTTCGAAGTAGATCTCCATCAGTGATTCGTCTTTGGATGCAAGTTCTTCGATCAGGGCATTGTGCATCTCTTCCATCTTTGCTTTTTCACTGTCAGGCACATCCAGGATCTCAGGTTTTCCTCCACCCTGTGGGTATTTGTACATCTTCTTTTTCAGAAGATCGATGATGCAGTTGAAACCGGTTCCTGCGTTAACCGGGTATTGCATCAAAGTAACATTTTTCCCGAACTGCTGGTGCAGCTGGCGTATGGTTTCGTCAAAATTGGCATGTTCCTGGTCGAGGTGGTTGACCACAAATATCACCGGGGTCTGGTTTTTTGTTGTGTATCTCCAGGTAATTTCAGTTCCTACTTCTACGCCGTTCTGAGCATTGACAACCATCAGGGCGGTATCGGCGACTTTAAGTGCAGCAACAACTTCTCCTATGAAATCATCAAATCCGGGGGTATCAATAATGTTAATTTTCCGGTTATCATATAAAGTGCAAAGAACGGATGCAACGACTGAATTCTGGCGTTCGAGCTCGATTGGCCGGTAGTCGGAAACGGTGTTTTTATCTTCCACGCTGCCCCGGCGGTTGATCATACCGCCTTCAAAGAGCATCGCTTCGCCTAAAGTGGTTTTTCCTGACTTAGCACCTCCAATGAGGGCGATGTTCCTGATATCACTCGTTTGAAATACTTTCATTTTTTAGCTGTTTCTGATTTTGATTGGAAGTAGGATTGTTTGAAAAGGGTTGCAAAGGTAAAAAATGCCAGTTAATTATCAAAATGTCCCAATATTAGGCTATATCTTTTTTGAGGCTCTGGAGTGAAATGATAATTTACGATTGGACGATTTTCGATTCCCGATTGAATTTTTTTATTGACGATTTACGATATTAAGAGTCACCATTTACTCTTCAATCAGTTTCCTGATAGTCATCCACTTGTTTTTTTCCATTTTTGATCCTATTACTTCTATTACATGTCCAGCCAGCAGTGCACCTGCTTCTCCACATTTCAACAATGACCAGCCCTTTGATTGACCGTAAAGAAAACCGGAGGCATAAAGATCACCTGCCCCTGTGGTATCAACCGGATTTACATCTATAATCCCAATTTCAACCACTTCATTTCCGCTTTTAATCAACGACCCTTTTGAACCTGTTTTCACGATAGCAATATGAGTCATCCCAGCAATCTCGTCCAGTGCTTCCCTTGGTTCTTTCCCTGTAAATGCCTTGGCTTCTTCTTCGTTGGCAAAAACAATATCCACATATTTCGTAACAATCTCCCGCAGAAATTCCAGGTTTGCTTCCACAACATTGTAACTCGCAAGGTCAAGGGAAACGGTCAGGTCATTTTCTTTTGCCAGGGATACTGCAGTTCTGATGAGATCGTGATTCTGAACGAGGTATCCTTCGATATGAAGATAATCGTATTTCTTAAAATTGAATGTTTTCAGATGATCAGCTTCAAGCTCAATGGCAGCCCCGAGAAATGTTGCAAACGTACGTTCTGAATCCGGAGAAATCAGTGCAACAGCACGGCCTGTCTCCTGTTGACTGTGGATCATATGAGGCTCGACACCTGCATTGATCATATCCTTTACAAATGACCCACCCAATTCATCCTCACCGATAACGCCTATGTATCCTACAGGAACGCCAAGCATCGCCAGTCCATGAATCGTATTTGCAGCGGAACCTCCGGCAGAAAAACTTTTCGAGAGATTCTTAAGCTTATCCAGGACGGATTGACTCCTTATCGCATCAACCAATTGCATACTTCCTTTGGGTAGTCCAAGCTTATCAAGAAGTTGATCGTCTTTCAGCTGGATCATTATATCTACCAGTGCATTCCCCATTCCAAGGATCTTTTTCATGTCTTTTGATTTATAAAGGAAGGCAAAGGTAAAAATAATACCCATGTCTCGCCTCCATGTCCCATCCCCCGGTGTCCCATCCCCCGGTTGCGCCGGGGGTTATCCATATTCAACCCCTGCGGGGTTAAGGAAATAGGGATCACCTTCCAGGCCTCCGGTAACATGGGCCTCCGGTTGCGTCGGGGGTTATCCATATTACGCCCCTGCGGGGCTAAGGAAATAGGGATTACCTTCCAGGCCTCCAGTAACATGGGCCTCCGGTTGCGCCGGAGGTTATCTATATTCAACCCCTGCGGGGTTATTGGATCCTCAGGTAAGATGGAGGTTTTTATGGGTTCTTACTATCAAAAACGACTCCAAATTCGTGTAATAATTCTCTGTATTCCTCCAGGAAGGACTTCTTTTTATGATGTTCCACCTGGTTTTTGATATAACTTATGACTTGCTCATGGTCTTTATAAGAATATGTAAATGAACCATAACCTTCAGCCCAGCCAGTAAAATCTGGAAATATTCTTTTCTTCTTTATCCAGAGAGAAGAACTGACTTTAATTTCTTTTACATAATTTGCAAGACTTAATTCCGGATGTAAATCAGATAGAATATGGATGTGATCTTCTACACCATTTATTCTAAACAGTTTGCATTTCTTATTCTGAATAATTCCCCAGATGTATTTGAATAATTCTTCTCTGTTTTCTTCAATTAAACATGGGGTACGATTTTTTGTACTAAAGACGATTTGGTAGAGGATCTGACGATAGCTGGTCATAAATTTATTTATTATTCAACCCCTTCACTTCCCAAGCCTCCGGTAACTTGGGCCTCCTGTAACATGGGCCTCCGGTTGCACCGGAGGTTATCTATATTCAACCCCTGCGGGATTATTGGATTGATTACTTTGGGTTAATCGGTCAGAATGTAAAAGGTGATATGAATAGATAGCTTTTTTTGGAGTTTTTTGTCTTATGTGTAATAATTTGTTCTTTTTTTCGTATTTATTAAGATTAATTCTAATTTATTGGGGCATGAAAAATGTCGTTGTTAATATTCTTTTTATATTTTCGCTCCTTTTAACTGGATGCACACAAAGCACACAAAATAAACAAGGTACCCAAAGTACCCAAAAAACCACGAAAACAATGGAATTCAAGAAACTTACTCCTGAAGAAGAACAGGTTATTGTCTACAAAGGAACCGAGGCTCCTTTTACCGGGAAATATGATAATTTCTACGGCAAGGGAGTTTATGTCTGTAAAAGATGCGGAAACCCCTTGTACCGGTCGGAGGATAAATTTGATGCCAAATGCGGCTGGCCGAGTTTTGATGATGAGATACCCGGGGCTATCAAGCGTGTTCCTGATCCTGATGGCATGCGCACGGAAATAGAGTGCGCACGTTGTGGGGCTCATCTTGGACACGTTTTCAAGGGTGAGGGATTCACCCCAAAAAACACGCGTCATTGTGTGAACTCAATATCACTTGATTTCGTTGCTTCGGCACAGCCTGTCACTAAAAGTGTTGCACCAAAGACTGATACTGCCATCTTTGCAGGAGGCTGTTTCTGGGGCGTTGATTATTATATGAAAAAAATAAAGGGGGTAAAATCTGTGACAGCCGGATATACCGGTGGCCATAAAGATCATCCTACGTATGAGGAAGTATGTTCCGGCAAGACGGGCCATTATGAGGCTGTTGAGGTGGTTTTTGATCCTTCACAGACAAACTTTGAGACTGTTGCCCGTATGTTTTTCGAGATCCATGATCCGACTGAATGGAACCACCAGGGGCCGGATTGGGGGGAACAATACCGGTCGGCAGTTTTTTACCGGAATGAAGATCAGAAGCTGATCACTGAGAAACTGATAAATTTGCTCAAAGAGAAAGGCTTAAAGGTTGTTACGGAAGTGAAAAAAGCTTCTACTTTCTGGAAGGCTGAAGATTATCACCAGGATTACTATGATCATAAAGGCACATTGCCTTATTGCCATGGTTATGTGAAGCGATTCTGATTAAAATCCCCCCTTCGCCCCCGGTTGCACCGGGGGTTATCGATATTACACCCCTGCGGGGTTATCGTGATAAAATCAGATTTGGGGGGGTGGGGGAAAAATCAACTCTTTTCAAATTGTTGAATGAGGTCGGGTTCCATGGGTTGGATGCGTTCGAAGTTTTTCCACTGGAAGTCTTTGCGGTGTCCATTGGCATCCCAGGAATAGACGTTAAAAAATGTCTTACCGAAAACAAGGTCTGAAGAGTCGTAATATTTAGCGAAGGCAACCTGTTCACCGGTTTTTATATCATTGCCGATCACGGATAGTTTCATGTGAAGCCTGTGTTTTCCTTTACGGGCTTTTATCAGGGCATCTTTCAGTTTGTGGTTGGCGGGTTCATCCAGGTTGATATCGTAGTAGAGGATGCGTTCCAGGTCGGGAAGCTCACGTTGGTGCTGGAAAGCCCTGACCCGGGAGTTGTTTTCGATGGTCCATGCCTCAAAACGGCCATCCATGTCAATGATTGACCGGCCTTTATTTCCGAGCCGGGCAGAAAGCCAGAAATTTTTATTGCGGTGGCGGATGTACAATTTTTTGGTCGAGAAGATGTCATTGGGACGTTTGATCACGTAATACACAAGGAGTCCGGAAAACATGGCTGTGAAGAAGATCGAAATGGCAGACTGAATCATGACAATTGTTCTGCCCAGGGTGGTCACCGGATGAATGTCACCATATCCAATGGTATGGAAAGTGACGATGCTGAAATAAAGAGCCTTTGCGAAATCCAGTTTTTCCTGAGCTGGTTTTCCATAGGTTGTGAGGGCAATGCTGTCGGTCAGGTAGTACCAAAACGCGAAGGTTAGGATGAACAGAGCGTAACAGCACAATGCAAGTAAACAAAACCAAAGGAGTTGGCGGGTTCTGATCGACAAGTTCATGTGCATATGGCCGGTTGTTTTGTTCCTTCAAAGGTACAAAACAACATCACTTCTTATCCGGGGTCGTATTGAGTTGCTGCACTTTTATTTTATCCTTTTCGGTGAGTCCAGAGACCACCTCAATGTTAATCCCGTCTGATATGCCTGTTTTGATCAATCGTTTCTCAAATTTCTGGGGAGCTGTTTCCACTTCGACGAAGTTGGAATCGCCTTCGAACAAAAGATCGCCTTCACGGATGGCAAGGACTTTATCTTTCTTTTCCAGCACGATATCAGCATTCGCGCTGTAGCCGGCCCTGATGAACTGACCTTTTTTCAGATCCACATCGGCCTTTATCTCAAACTGAACTGCACCGTTTTCCACCACGCCCTTGGGAGCAATGTATTTCAAGGTGGCCTGGAAGGTGTCATTTTCGATGGCCCCGATGGAAAGGAGAAGTCCCATTCCCGGCTTGATCTTCCCGACTTCGGTTTCGTCTACCTTTCCCTGGAAGATCATATCGTTCACATCTGCGACAGTGGCAATGGTAGTGCCTGCATTGAAGGTATTGGCTTCGATGACGCTGCTTCCGACTTTTATTGGTATGTCAAGGATCATCCCATCAATGGTGGAAGTAATGAGGGTATTTGTTACTTTTCCTGACTTTTTATTTACTCCTTCCCGGATCAGTTCGAGGTTGGCTTCGGCTGCATCCATTTCCTGGCGTGCATTTTTATACGTAACCTGGAAGGGTTGAAATTCTGACTGTGACACAACATTTTCTTTAAAGAGTTTTTCTTCGCGGTCATAGCTGGTCTTTGCATCCTCGAGAGCAATCTTTGCCCTGTCGAGCCGTCCTTCAGCATTGTTCAGGTTTACCAGGTCGGGGATGATCCTGATCTTGGCGATGTTCTGTCCTTTTTTGACATTCTTACCTGCTTCGATATAAATTTCTTCAACAATTCCAGAAACAACAGGCTTGATCTCGATCTCTTTGCGTGGAATCACAGAACCTGTTGCAACTGTTTTGCGTGTGATGGTAGTAATGAATGGCTTTTCAGTCTTGTAGACGACCGGTTTCTGTTTCGATTTATTGTATAGATAAACGATGGTGAGGAGGAAAATTCCAAGGATAATTACCAGTGCTGCGATTTTAAGTATTTTCTTCATAAGATGGAGTAAACAGGTTAATTTATTTCGTAATCATAATTGAGTTTCTCTAAAATGTTATTTCACCGCAAAGACGCTAAGACGCTAAGTTCGCGAAGAAGTTATGGTTATAATCTAAGGAGAGTCATTATTCCACATTTATTATTACTATTCATTTTCTATTCATATCTAAGTGCGTCGATGGGTTTGACGGAGACGGCTCTTCTTGCGGGGATAAAGCCTGCGAACACTCCCGAGATGACGAGAATGCACAATGCTGTGACAGCCACTTTAAAATTAACGCCGGGGTGCACAAACATCTGGGTGTTGGCGCCGGAAGATGACAGGAAGTAGTTGATAAGTTCGAGCAAACCCACGCCGACAACTAATCCAAAATAACCTGCAAAGGTTGTCAGCACTACTGCTTCGGTGATAATTTCACTGATGATATTCAGTGGCGTCGCGCCCAGGGCACGTTGTATCCCGATCTCTTTGGTTCGTTCCTTGACCACTACCAGCATGATGTTGCTTACGCCGATGACGCCAGCCAACAGGGTTCCGGTTCCCACGATCCAGACCAGCAGCCGGATCCCGAAGAAGAGTCCTTCCATCTTGTCATACTCTTTCCTAAGGTTGAAATGGCCAACGGCATCATCATCCGAAGGTGCTACCGAATGTCTTTTTTTCAGGATCTCAATGGCTTTCTTTTCAACTACATCCACCGGAACATCATCTTTTGCCGTTAAATTGAAGAATCCGACCGTGTTTCCATAATTGAATGTTCTCTGCAAAGTAGTGAAAGGCATGTTGATCCTCTGATTATCCTGGGAAGCAGCTTCCCCGGTACGTTTCGATTTAAACACCCCGATCACCATAAAATATACCCCGTTGATCTGAATATACTGGTTGAGCGGTTTCTCGTTCTTTTCAAAAAGAAGGTCGACTACCCGCTGACCTATTACCGCTACTTTTCTTTTCTCTTTCAAATCGTTGTCGTTGAGGAATCTTCCTTCAATCATATTGACCGGATCGATGCTGTTGTAGACGGGGTAATCGCCGAAGAGGCCAAAATTTCCGGTTTTAAGTTTCCGGACCACGTTGCTGGTTCCGTTGTAACCGCCCACATTGGTGCGGGGTGCGAGGTATTTTATCTCCGGGATACCGTCCTGCAATGCCTGGATATCGCTGTTTTCGTAGTTAAAATATCTTCCCCGCGGGAACCCTTTATAAGAAATAGAGGTTTGCTGTGCCCAGATAAAAACACTGTTGGTTGCCATGTCACCAAAATTCTGGGTAACGCCATTCTGAAGTCCTTTACCAGATCCCAGCATGATGACCAGCATGAAGATCCCCCAGAACACGCCAAAGGCTGTGAGGAACGTACGGAGCTTGTTTTTCCGGAGAACGTGATAGATTTCCTGCCAGCGGTCGAGGTCAAACATATTTTGGGTGTTGGGTATTGGGTATTGGGTGTAGGGGCTCAAGATTTTGAGCCCGTACGGGTGTAGGTTTTTGGTTATTGGTCATTGGGTTTTGGGTTATTAATTTTATTCGTCTCTTAATGCATCTACTGGTCTTACATTGGCGGCTTTCATAGCTGGGACGAAGCCTGCAACGGCGCCGGCTACGATCAGGAGGATGGTTGCTCCGATGGCTATTGAGAAGTCGGCTTCCGGGGTTTTAAAAAAGTCGGTTGGTGGCATCTTGCTGGAAACCAATTCCAGCAGACCTATACCGAGAACCAGTCCGACGTATCCTGAAAAACCGGTGATCACAACAGCTTCCTGGAGTACCAACCCGACTATAGAAGAAGGCGTGGCTCCCAGGGCTTTTCTGACGCCAATTTCTTTCGTTCTTTCTTTTACCACGATCATCATGATGTTGCTTACGCCCACCACACCTGCGATTATTGTCCCGATGCCAATGATCCAGATGAACAGGCGGATGCCTGAAAATAAAGCTGTGAAACGTTGCACATCCTCATTTTTATTCCAGACCTCCACTGCACTTTTATCATTCGGATCGAAGGTATGGCGCCGTGAAAGAAGGGATTTGGTATTTTCTACCATGGCAGTAGCCTGCTCGGGAGTGGCCGTGCCGGTAGTAAAGGAGATTTGCTGAATGACATTATTCCCATTAAAGATCCGCTGGGCCGAAGAGATTGGGATGTATATTCTTCTTTGTTCATTGTCATTTCTGCTAAAATCCCTGAAAACACCCACGACCTTGAACAGGACCCCGTTTATGGTAATATATTTTCCCATTGCAACCGTATCTGTTCCCTTGAACAGAGCAGCTTTGACCTTTTCACCAATGACTGCAACCTTTCTGAAATCGCGGATATCGATATTATTCAGGAAACGACCCTGGATCATTTCAACTTCTTTGATATAACCATAATCGGGATGGCATGGTGAGATGAAAAACGAGCCGTACTGATTTTTGTAAGAGGTGAGGTTGTTGCCCAGAAATAAACGCGCCGAGATACGATCATGACCTTTGATGGTAGTATTCAAGACATTGTAATCTTCGTTGGTAAATTTGATGTTGCGTCCGATCTGCAGGCCTTTGTACTTCATGCTTGTAATTCCGCTGGTGATCCATATGCCATTGGTAGCGCCTCCCTGGAATTGCTGTGCTACGCCATTTTCCAACCCTTTCCCGGAACCCAGCAAGACTACAAGCATAAAGATACCCCAGGCCACACTGAACCCTGTGAGGAAAGTCCGGAGCTTGTTTTTCTGAACCGTACTGAAGATTTCCTGCCATTTGTCGAGTTCGAACATAATTGGGTATTGGGTGCGGGTGTAGGGGCTCAAAATGTTGAGCCCGTACAGGTGTTAGGTTTTGGGTATTAGGTAGTGGGTAGTGGGTGCGGGTGTAGGGGCTCAACATTTTGAGCCCGTATAGGTGTTAGGTTTTGGGTTTTAGGTAATTCAATATTTTTTAATTTTTAATTATTTCTGTGATCATTCCATCTGTTATGCGGATGGTTTTTTGGGTGCGCAGGGCTATGTCGTGTTCATGGGTGACGATTACCATGGTTATTCCTGTACGGTTTATTTCCTGGAGGATATCCATCATTTCCAGGGAGGTGACGGAATCGAGGGCACCGGTAGGTTCATCTGCAAGTATGACTTTTGGTTTCGAGATCAATGCGCGGGCAATGGCGATGCGCTGTTTTTGTCCTCCGGATAATTCATTGGGGAGGTGATGCGCCCATTCTCTTAATCCCATCTTATCGAGGTATTCCATGGCGATCAGGTTTCTCTTTTTACGGGAAACCTTCTGGTAGTAAAGGGGCAGGGCAACGTTTTCCATGGCATTTTTGAAGGAGATCAGGTTGAATGACTGGAATACGAACCCAAGCATTTTATTTCGCAGGGCGGCAGCTTTCCGTTCATTCAGCTTTCTTATGGCAATTCCATCGAGGGAATATTCTCCGGAATCATAATTATCAAGGATCCCAAGTATGTTAAGTAAAGTAGATTTCCCCGAGCCCGAGGCACCCATCACCGATACCATCTCCCCTGCCTGAATGTCAAGGTCAATCCCTTTCAGCACATGCAGTTTGGACTGACCCATAACATAAGACTTATGAATTTTCTTAATGTTGATCATAAGTAATGGCAATAATTTTCTTTAATAACGTACATTAGACTCAGGTATTGGAGAAATGTTACAAGTTTTTAAAAAATCGTGACGCGTAACGCGTGACGCGTGACGCGATGATAATTGTATGATTCAAAATTGCATGTATTTCGGGGGATTTGGAAATGTTTTCGGTCTGATAGGGTGAATTGTCGATGAAAGTGGGGGTTTGGGGGGTTAAGAAAACCATTGCTTCACTATGGGGGCAAGGGAGGCATAAATTTCACGGATCAGGGAATAATATGCAGAATAGGAGGTTTTTACTACTTGTTTGAGGAACGGAAGCGTTCCGAAATAGCCGGAACCGATGAGTTGTAATGAGAGGCCTAAGAGGAAGATACCGAAGCCGGTGATTACCAGGAATGCAAAGATATAGCCTACTTTCCCGATGTCGGATTTTGTTTTTTGGTTGTCGCCTGCGCCGGTGAAGGTGTGTTTTGTCCATGATTGTTTTGTTTCATCGACCGTAGAGAAGATATGAAATGCGAGGGTGGCCCCGATAAAGCCATCGTACCACGGAAACCAGCCGGGTGGCAGGAAAGGCCTGATAAGGACGGAGATTAGGGTCAACGTGGGAAGATAATATGGGGCGAGACCGATGAGGAGGGTGCCGAATTCGCCGCCAAAGTTTCCTGAATATTGAACCTGTCCGCCCCGTTTTGAGGTGACTATGAATTTGTGGATCCTTCTGAAAAAAAGGAGGGCTACCAGGGCATGGGTGAGTTCGTGTTCGAAGGTTGAGATAACATGGATCTTTTTGATCACATAGAAATAAAACGGGATGCCAAGGGCGAATCCGCTGATCAGGGGGATCCAGAGGTCTTTATTGCCTGCGATGATGATCAGTGCGTTCCAAAGGGCCAGGGCTGAGCCGGGTATGAGGAAGAGGGATATCAGGGCGAGGAGGAAACGCATGGTGGGTGTTGGGTATTAGGTATTGGGTAAATCGTGACGCGTGACGCGAAAAAAGTAAAAGAGTAACAAAGGGACAAAGTTAAAAAAGAGTGTATTCATTTTTTTCTCCGATGCAAAAGAGTTCTGTTTCCTCATATCTTGAGGCGACGACGATTTTTACGCCATGGGCGTGTTTGGTGAAGAGGTCGTTGACAAGTTTTGGGGTGTTGTTGTGTGCGGAGAGGTGGGAAAGGATCAGGAGTTTCATGAAGGGAGGGCGATGAGTGGTGAAGAGTTCCAGGGCCTGGTTGTTGGATAAGTGGCCATCGTTGCCACGGATTCGTTTTTTCAGATAGGCCGGGTAATTTCCATTTTCCAGCATTGTTTCATCATAATTTGATTCCAGGAAAGCAGCGTGGCACTGGCTGAGATTTTCTACAACATGCTCACAGGCTGTGCCGATGTCGGTCAGGACGCCAATGGTGACCCCGTTTCCTTTTATAATAAAACTGTGGGGTTCAGATGCATCGTGCCGTTTCGGGAAAGCATGGATGCTTAGTCCGCCGATGTGCACCGGGCTTTTTATTGAAAAATGCCTTATAAGCTGAGGTTCGAACAGAAGCCGGCTGTTTCTGTGGGTCGTGGCCGTGATGTATACCGGTATGCGGTGTTTCCTCGAGATAAATTCTGAACCTTTGGTATGATCGGTATGTTCATGAGAGATGAAAATGGCTTTGACTTTTTTTATGGACAATCCCAGGCGGGTCATGCGGTGTTCGGTTTCGCGGCAGGAGATGCCGGCATCGACAAGCACGGCTTCGTGCTCATTACCAACATAGTAACAATTACCGTTGCTACCGGAGGCGAGGGAGGCGATGTTGAGGGACATAGTTATGCAAAGGAACGGAAAATTGATGGATTTACGATTGGACGATTTTCGATTTACGATTGAATTTGAAGATTGACGATTTTCGATTATAATCATCAAAAATCCGGATAAGGAAAATCTTGACGCTTGACGCGTGACGCGAAGAAGGTGGTGAACTGGTGAGGTGGTGAGTGGCGAGTGGGACTTGAATATCGAACAACGCCTGCCTCCGGTAAGCAGGCAAGATGCAAAGTGTAAGATTAACATTAAAAATTGCCGGAATTATTCAGGTATAATATGGATAAAATACAGGTATTTTAAAAATTGAGAATAACAGACTTTCATCTGGTGAACAAAGCCACGAGCGATGTATTGATATAATAGTTACCGACCCCAAGTTTCTTTTTAGTAAGGAAACCA
Source organism: uncultured Bacteroidales bacterium (assembly GCA_963800585.1). Lineage (GTDB taxonomy): Bacteria > Bacteroidota > Bacteroidia > Bacteroidales > FEN-979 > FEN-979. The sequence continues at coordinate 1,548 of CAWDBP010000007.1, read as the reverse complement.
TCATTGGCTAATTGATTCAAATAAACGGATGCTGTGACCCGAGATACCTTCAGGTCATTTTGGATAAATTCAATTTTCGTGTACGGATGGCGAAAAAGATTATTGATCAGTTCCTGACTATAAAATTTATAACTTGACCTGATCCGGTGCTTATAGTCCATCATCAGCTTCTTTATTTCAAGAATAAGCGTTATGGTCTCAATAGAAGTCTTTTCAATACCATCAAGCATAAAAAGGATCCATGGCTCCCACTCACCTTTCTCCCTCACATTCTGCAGATGCCGGTAATAATCACTTTTATGATCAATAATAAAACGGCTTAAGTAGAGAATGGGCAGGTGTAAAAGAGATTTCTGAACGAGGTATAAAATATTAATGATCCTTCCTGTACGGCCATTCCCGTCAAAGAAAGGATGGATGCTTTCAAACTGAAAATGAATCACCGCCATTTTTACCAGTGGATCTGCATCACTGAGAGAATCATCATTGATGTATTTTACCAGGTTACTCATTGCGCTAATTATTTCATCCTGTTCCTGAGGGGGAGTAAAAACGACTTCCCCGGTCTGTTGATTTTTCAATACAGTTCCGGGAACCTTCCGGAACCCCGCATTATTTCTTTCAAGTTCCGCTTGAATTTTCAATATATGATTGGATGTGATAAGACCGTTTTTACTGACCAGGTCAAAGCCCTTTTTAAGTGCGGATATATAATTCTGGACTTCCTTAGCTGCAACGGTTTGAGATCCTGCCAGGTTCAATTCAGCCTTGAACAATTCATCCTGTGTTGTGATTATATTTTCCACAGCAGAACTATCCTTCGCTTCCTGCAATCCCAGGGTATTAATCAATATTGCCTGGTCAGGTATTGTTCCCCCAATACCTTTAAGTTCAGCAAGGGCACGGTGAGCATCAGGCAATTTTTTCAGAATCGTTCTTGATTCCAGTTCTATTTCAGGAGGAAGAAGAGAAGGCTTCCACGGGATGTTTGAAATGTTTGTTTCCATCAGGCAAGAAATGATGAAAATCTTTGCAAAGAAAATTCATTTGTAAAGATTTCTCTGTTTTCTTTGCAAATATACTTCAATATGTAAAGAAAAATCAATTTTCTTTACCTATCATCCGGCTATTGATTTTGTTGGAAAACGACAATAGGGTTACTTGATTTTATATTTGTGACTTCATCTATTAATTAATATTAAGTTCGAATTTACATCTTCCTTTTTCAGGCAGATAGTTAGCTGGCCTTTTATTGACAAATTCGAGACTGTACGTACCTACTTTTACCCCAATAAATTTCCAAAATTCAAATACATCACCACCAATATCGGTATCTCTTCCACTTACTCTTTGATATCTCACTGATATAAATTTAATATAAGTAGTATCAGAATTTTCCAAGGTCCAATAATAGCCGCAAGAATGGCAAGAAAATAATTGTATGATAAATGGAACATTTGCTTTGACATCAATTTTTATTTGCTTCGGTGTTATATAATATACACTGTCCTGCCCAAAGGCATCGCATAGATTTAATAAAAACAAGAT